>NZ_JAMXLD010000001.1:7040-682342 GCF_024054295.1 Ciceribacter sp. RN22 | reverse complement strand
GATCCAATCATCAGCCTGCCGGCCGCAAGCTGACACTCATCCGGCCCTACCAGATGAGCCGTGGTCGTCTAAGCTACACCACGCGCTGGGACACGATCACAAAGCGCACCCGGGGCGTCGCAGACCCTGGGGAGACTATTCAAGGGAGAGCCTGCACTTCGGGCCCCTGCAATCGATTTGACTCCCGCCCCACCCTCAGTATACCTTCACCTCCAAATTGGCTTGACCACCTGACGACCTGATTGGAAAGTTGACGCGATGGTGTCATCGATGTTCACGGTCATGGAGACGCGGCGGCTTTACCGTCAGGTCGCGGACCAGATGCGCAGCCTGATCGAGCGCGGCGAGCTGCCGGCCGGCTCGCGCCTTCCGGCCGAGCGCGAGCTCGCGCAGCGCCTCGGCGTCTCCCGGCCGACGGTTCGCGAAGCGCTGATCGTGCTGGAAGTCGAAGGCCTGATCGACATCCGCATGGGCTCGGGCGTCTATGTCGCCGCGCGCAAGGCGCCGGCTGCAGGCGCGCCGCCGGAAGATTTCGAGGGTCCCTTCGAGTTATTGCGGGCACGCGCCGTGGTGGAATGCGCCGTCGTCGAGGAGGCCGCCCGTCTCGCCCGACCCGAACATATCGCACTCCTCGACCGGAACCTCGAAGAGATGGCGGCGGCGGTCGACGACCGGCACCGGGCGCTGGCACTCGACCGGGAATTCCACGTCATTGTTTCGAGCATTATCGCCAACGCGACGCTCAACCGCTTCGTCGGCAGCATGCACGACATGCGCATGACACCCTATTTCGAGAAACTGGCGAGCTATTTCGAGAACCGCCGGACCTGGCAGGCGGCGACGGAGGAGCATCGCGCAATCCGCGACGCGATCGCCGCCAACGACCCGGCCGCCGCCCGCAAGGCGATGTGCGACCATCTGCAACAATCTGAACTCCGGCTCTCGGAGAGCTTCGGGGAAGACCATTCGTCCGAGACAGCCGCGACTGCGGCGGGAGGACAGGCCGGAGGACTTTGACGACACGTTTCAGCGACTTCAACTTGGGAGGAGAAAAAGATGAAGTTCAGACTGACGATGCTACTCGCTGCGACTGCTGCAATTCTCGCCTCGGCGATCACCGCCCAGGCGGAGACGGTGCTCAAATGGGCCCATGTCTACGAAACATCCGAACCCTTCCACACCGAATCGGCGTGGGCGGCGGAAGAAATCGCCAAGCGCACCGACGGGCGCTACAAGATCGACGTCTTCCCGGCTTCGCAGCTCGGCAAGGAAGCCGACATCAACCAGGGCCTGAAGCTCGGCACCGTCGATATCATCATTTCCGGATCGAGCTTCGCCGCGCGTGAGTATCCGCCGATCGGCGTCACCTATTATCCCTATACCTTCCGCGATCCGGCGCATCTGATCGCCTATACCAAGAGCGACGTCTTCAAGAAGCTCGCCGCCGGCTACGAGCAGGCCTCCGGCGGCAACCATATCGCTGCCGTCACCTATTACGGCACCCGCCACACCACCTCCAACCGGCCGATCGCCAAGTGCGCCGACATGGCGGGCTTAAAGATCCGCGTTCCGGACGTCCCGGCCTATCTCGCCATGCCGCGCGCCTGCGGCGCCAACACGACGCCGATCGCGTTTGCCGAAGTCTACCTCGCACTCCAGAACGGCACGGTCGAGGCGCAGGAAAACCCGCTCACCACGATCGAGGCGAAGAAGTTCTACGAAGTCCAGAAGAACATCAGCCTCACCGGCCACATCGTCGATCACCTCAATACGGTGGTCTCCGGCATGCTGTGGGCGAAGCTCTCCGATGAAGACAAGAAGATCTTCACCGAGGTGATGCAGGAGGCTGCCGAGCGCAGCACGAAGATCATCGAGGAGCGCGAAAAGGCGCTGGTCGACAAGTTCAAGGAGCGGGGCATCACCGTGACCGAGGTCGACAGGTCCGACTTCGAGAAGGCGGTGATGGAGAAGGTGAGCTTCGAGGAGTTCGGCTACGACAAGGCCGACTGGGAAGCCATCCGCGCCGTCAAGTAAGACGGCACACGCCCATCGCGCCCGGTGCCTGCGTCGCCGGGCGCTCTCCCTTCCCCGAGATTGGCGGAGTTTCCCGATGAAGGAACAACAGCACGCTCAGGTCAGCGTCGAAGAGATGGCGCACGCCTTCGAGGAGGACGCGGGCCCGGCGGACCTCTCCTCCTATGCGGTGGAGGACTGGCTCAACATGGCCGTCTTCTGGCTGATGGCGGCCTGCGTCTTCCTGCAGTTCTTCACCCGCTATGCGCTGAACAACAGTCTCGCCTGGACCGAGGAAATCGCCGCGAACTGTCTCGTGGTGATCGTGTTCCTCGGCTCGGTCATGTGCGTGCGCATGGCGCGGCACATCCAGGTGGACTTTCTCTACCGCTTCCTGCCACCGAAGATCGGGCGTCTGCTGCAGCTCCTGGTCGATTTCATCGTCATCGGCTTCTTCGCCTACACGACCTGGCTGATGTGGCGGTATATCGCCATCGTCGGCAACGAACGCATGGTGACGGTCAACCTGCCGCGCGGCTATGTCTTCTATACC
Organism: Ciceribacter sp. RN22; assembly: GCF_024054295.1. Classification (NCBI taxonomy): domain Bacteria; kingdom Pseudomonadati; phylum Pseudomonadota; class Alphaproteobacteria; order Hyphomicrobiales; family Rhizobiaceae; genus Ciceribacter; species Ciceribacter sp. RN22. The sequence goes on along the minus strand of NZ_JAMXLD010000001.1, from coordinate 679,776 downwards.
GTGTTTGCCGCCTTCGCGCTGATGCTGGCGCGCTCCGTGCAGAACTTCGTCAGGGACATGATCAACGAAAAGACCGTTCGCGAGCAGGCGAGCGAATCCGGCATTCAGGGGGTGTGACAAGTGCTGCTGCTCATCGGATCCTTCCTCGCCCTCACGATCATCGGCACGCCCGTCGCCGTCTCGCTCGGCGTCTCGTCGCTCCTCTATCTTCTGATCTATGGCGTCGCCCCGGACATCATCGCCGCCCAGCGGATGATCGCCGGCGTCGAGAGCTTCCCGCTGATCGCAGTTCCCTTCTTCATCCTCGTCGGCAACCTCATGAACATCGCCGGCGTCACCGGCCGCATCTACCATTTCGCGCTCTCCCTCGTCGGCTGGATGAAGGGCGGCCTCGCACAGGTCAACATCATCGGCTCGGTCGTCTTCTCCGGCATGTCCGGAACGGCGCTCGCGGATGCAGCCGGCATCGGCACGATCGAAATCAAGGCGATGAAGGACCACGGCTATCCCGTAGAAGCCGCCGTCGGGGTGACGGCCGCCTCCGCGACCCTCGGCCCGATCTTCCCGCCCTCGCTCCCCTTCGTCATCTACGGCATGATGGCCAACGTCTCGATCGGCGCGCTGTTCATGGCCGGCATCCTGCCGGGCATCGTGATGGCGGGCCTGATGATGCTGACGGTCTTCATCTTCGCCCATCGCAAGGGCTGGGGCTCGGACACGCCGTTCGAACTGAGACAGCTCGGGGCGGCCTCGCTCGAGGTCGCCATCGTCCTCTGCTTCCCGGCCGCGGTCTACCTGCTGATTCTTGCCGGCCTGTCGATCAACATCGCCGTCTTCATCGCGCTTGCCGCGCTCATCGCGCTCGACTGGTATTTCGATTTCCACGCGGTCATGGCCCTGATGACGCCGGTGCTGCTGATCGGCGGCATGACCATGGGCTGGTTCACCCCGACCGAGGCCGCAGTCGCAGCGGTCATCTGGTCGCTCTTCCTCGGGCTGGTGCGCTATCGCACCATGACCCTGCGCACGCTGACGAAGGCGAGCTTCGACACGATCGAGACCACCGCCTCGGTGCTCTTCATCGTCACCACGGCGTCGATCTTCGCCTGGTTGTTGACCGTCAGCCAGGCGGCCCAACTCTTCTCCGACTCCATGTTCTCGCTGACGGACAACTGGTGGACCTTCCTCATCATCGTCAACGTCCTGCTGCTGATCGTCGGCGCCTTCCTAGACACCATCGCGGCGATCAGCATCCTGGTGCCGATCCTGATGCCGATTGCGGCCCGCTACGGCATCGATCCGGTCCATATGGGCCTGATCTTCACGCTGAACCTGATGATCGGTCTCTTGACGCCACCGGTCGGCATGGTTCTCTTCGTGCTCTCGCGGATATCGAAGCTGTCGGTAGAGCGCACCTCGATGGCGATCCTGCCGTGGACGATCCCGCTGTTCGTCGCCCTGTTGCTGATCACCTTCATCCCGGCGATCACGCTCTGGCTGCCGACCGAACTCGGCCTGCTGCGGTAGAGGTGCGAGGATGCAGACGCGCTTCGCACGCCTCTACGGCCGCCGTGACCTCAGGGTCGAAGATGCGCCGGTTGCGTCGCCCGGGCCCGGCGAAGTCCTCCTGAAGATGGCGGCTGGCGGCATCTGCGGCTCGGACCTTCATTACTATCAGGATGGCGGCTTCGGCCCCGTCAGGGTGCGCGAGCCGATCATTCCCGGCCATGAGGCCTCCGGCCATGTCGCCGCCCTCGGCGCCGGGGTCACCGGCCTTTCGGTCGGCGATCTCGTGGCGGTCAATCCGAGCCGGCCCTGCGGCACCTGCCGCTTCTGCCGGGAGGGACTTCCGATCCACTGCCTCGACATGCAGTTCATGGGAAGCGCGATGCGCCTTCCGCATGCGCAGGGCATGTTCCGCGACTGGCTCACGGTGCCGGCGTTCCAGTGCCTGCCGGCGGGCACCCTCGTCGGCGCGGACGAGGCAGCCTGCGCCGAGCCGCTCGCCGTCTGCCTCCACGCGGTCGCCCGCGCCGGCGGCCTCGCGGACAAGCGCGTGCTGGTGACGGGCGCCGGTCCGATCGGCGTGCTCGCCGTCGCCGCTGCGCGCCATGCGGGGGCCACCGAGATCATCGCGACCGACCTTGCCGATGCCGCGCTCGACCGCGCGATTGCAATAGGCGCGACACAGGCGATCAACGTCGGGAAAGAACCCGGTCGACTGGCGGCCTACGAAAGGGACAAGGGCTATTTCGACGTCGCCTTCGAATGTTCCGCCGCCGAGGCCGCGCTCCGCAATGCCATCGCAGCGGTCCGGCCGCGCGGGACGATCGTCCAGGTCGGCGTGACCGGAGACATCACCCTCCCCCTGAATGCGCTCGTCGGAAAGGAACTCCAGCTCGTCGGGACACAGCGCTTCGATCGCGAGTTTGCGCTGGCCGTCGACCTCATCGCCGCCCGACGGATCGATGTCCGGCCGATCATCTCGCATAGCTTCCCTCTCGAAGAGGCAGTCGCTGCCTTCGAACAGGCTGGCGACCGCACAAGGGCCTGCAAGGTCCAGGTCACCTTCTTGCCCTGAGTCAGTCCCGATCACGGCCGGATTTTGCGGTCACGGCGAGATTCAGGCCGCAGATTTGCTGCCGACGCATGCCTCCCGTGCAAAATTTGATCTCCTGTTTTTTCGGCAAACGCCTAAATAGAAGGCGTCAGATCGAAGGACAAATGCTATGAAAATCGGCAGTGCAATCACCGAATACTTCCGCCTCCGCAAGGCCTATCGCGAACTCTCCCGTCTCGACGACGCGTCCCTGAAGGACATCGGCGTCTCGCGGTCGCAGATCCGCCAGGCCGTTTTCGGCCGCTGAGGCGAAGAGGCCCGGCGACGGGCCAACCGAAGAAGCCGGCAGGATGATCCTTGCCCGGCAGACGACGACAACCCGGCCATGGCCTTCAAAAGCCCGCGGCCGGGATATTTTTTTGACGGTCCCGCGGGAATCGGCAGAGCGACCTTCCTTGCCTCCTTGCCGCTCCGCATCGGAAACAGCCTCCCCTCCGCACGGCTCCTGCGGCATTCGGCCTCACCGCCTCCCATCCTTCCCTTCCCCTTGCGTCAGCAGATATGGCCACACGCCGCGCCCGAGGTCATCGGCAACTGTGGACAAGTGCGGGCCGCCCCGAAGACTCTCCCGCAACCCCCTCTTGCTTTGTCAGAACTCAAGTCGTAGCGTCGGCGCACGTGCAAGTATTAGCTGTCTCTCCCAAAAGGAAGTCAGCTTATTCAAGCATTTACGAACATGAAACCCTGTGGAAAACGGCTCCTCAGGGCTGATCTACTGACAAAACAATAGGGGATATAACAATGAACGCTTCACTCAAGCGAACCCTCAAGACGGTTCTGCTTTCCAGCACGCTGCTTGCCATGACCGCCAGCCTCGCTTCCGCCGAGACGGTCATCCGACGCGGCAATGGCGGCGAACCGCAGACCCTCGATCAGGCGCATATTTCCATCGACATCGAAGGCTTTGTCGTCCGCGATATGTTCGAAGGCCTGACGATCTACAATCCGAAGGGCGAAGTCATTCCGGGCGTCGCCGAGAGCTGGACGATTTCGGATGACGGCACCGTCTACACCTTCAAGCTCCGCGGGGATGCCAAGTGGTCGAACGGCGATCCGGTGACCGCCGACGATTTCGTCTTCGCCTGGCGCCGCATGGAAGATCCGAAGGAAGCCGCCGAATACGCCAACATTCTCTATCCGGTGAAGAACGCCGAGGCCGTCAACACCGGCAAGGCTGCCGTCGACACGCTCGGCGTGAAGGCCATCGATGCCACGACGCTGGAAGTGACCCTGGAGCGCCCGACGCCTTACTTCCTGCAGCTCGCCTCGCACTACGCGGCTCTGCCGGTCAACGCGGCCGTCGTTCAGAAGCTCGGCGCGGAATGGACGAAACCCGGCAACATGGTCTGCAACGGCGCCTACTGCCTGACGGAAAACGTTCCGAACGACCACATCACCGCCGTCAAGAACGACAAGTATTGGGATGCGGCCAACGTCAAGATCGACAAGGTGATCTACAACCCCTCCGAAGACCAGTCCGCCACCGAGCGCATGTTCGAAGCCGGGGAACTGGACGTCGTCTATAACTTCCAGACGGACCAGAAGGCCTTCCTGGAAGAGAAGCTCGGCAAGGACCAGGTCCTCGCCAGCACCGACCTCGGCACCTATTATTACGTCTTCGACAGCAGGCACGAGCCGTTCAGCGACGTGAAGGTAAGGCAGGCGCTGTCGATGGCCGTCGATCGGGACTTCCTCGCCGAGAAGATCTACTCTGGCGCCCAGCTCCCGGGCTATTCCTTCGTTCCGCCGGGCATGGAAGGCTATACCGCGGCAACGCCGGAATGGGCGTCGCTCGACCAGCTCGACCGCGAAGACAAGGCCAAGGAACTGCTGAAGGAAGCCGGCTACGGCGAAGGCGGCAAGCCGCTCAAGATCGACATCCGCTACAACACCAACGAAAACCACAAGAAGGTTGCCACTGCGATCGCCGACATGTGGAAGGCCGTGGGCGCGGAAGTCACGCTGCAGAACCTCGACGTGAAGTCGCACTATGCCTACCTGCAGGAAGGCGGCGCCTTCGATGTGGCGCGCGCCGGCTGGTCGGCCGACTACGCCGACCCGGAGAACTTCCTCAATCTTCTCGTCTCCTCCAACACGAGCTTCAACTACGGCCACTGGGCCAATGCGAAGTACGACGAGCTGATGAAGGCCTCCTACGCGGAACGCGATCCGGCCAAGCGTATGCAGATCCTCCATGACGCCGAGCAGATCGCCATGGACGAGCAGGGCAACGCACCGCTGATGGTTCACGCCTCGACCTGGCTCGTTTCCCGCAAGGTCAAGGGCTTCGAGTTGAACGCCGTCAACGAGCACCTGACCAAGTTCCTCTCCGTCGAATAAAGCACATGCAGGACGGGCGGAATCCGGGACGACCGGATTCCGCCTCTTCGCGTTTTTGCGCGTAGGCCGGAGAACCCCTCCGGCTTGTCCTGCTGTTTCCGGTTTTCAGGAGAGAGCAATGCTGTCATTCATCCTGCGACGACTGCTGTCGTCGATACCCACGATCTTTATCGTGATCACCCTGTCCTTCTTCATGATGCGGCTGGCGCCCGGCGGCCCGTTCAACTTGGAGCGGCCGCTCGAGCCGCAGGTTCTCGCCAATCTGAACAAGGCCTTCCTGCTGGATCAGCCCTTGCCGGTGCAGTACCTCCATTACCTCGGAAACCTTCTCCACGGAGACCTCGGACCGAGCTTCGTCTACCGCGATTTCACGGTCGGAGAGCTGATCGCCAAGAGCCTGCCATACTCGCTGATCCTCGGCTCCTGGGCGCTCGCCGTCGGTGTCACGGGCGGCATCATCCTCGGAAGCTTTGCCGCGATCCGGCAGAATTCGGCATTCGATCATCTCGTCATGAGCTTTGCCAATATCGGCATTACCGTGCCGAGCTTCGTCGTCGCGCCCATTCTTTCGCTGGTCTTCGCCGTCATCCTGCGCATGGCGCCGGCAGGCGGCTGGGGAGACGGCGGGTTCAACAATCTGGTCCTGCCGGTCATCGCGCTGGCCCTGCCGCAGGTCGGGATCTTCGCCCGCCTGACCCGCGGGTCGATGATTGAGATGCTGCGGGCCGACCACATCCGCACGGTGCGCGCCTATGGTCTTCCCCAGCGCAGCATCATCGTCGTGCATGCGCTGCGCGGCGCACTGATGCCGGTCATCTCCTATTTCGGCCCCACCGCCGCGGCCGTGCTGACCGGCTCCGTCGTCGTCGAGACGGTGTTCTCGCTGCCCGGCGTCGGACGTTATTTCGTCCTCGGCGCTCTCAACCGCGACTACACGCTGGTCATGGGAACGGTCGTCCTTATCTCCGTCTTCATCGTGGTCTTCAACCTGATCGTCGACATCCTCTACGCGCTGCTAGATCCGAGGGTCCGCTATGAGTGAACCACAAATCCAAACCGGACCCGGCGCAATCTCCCTCGAAACGGATGCCCGGGAAGGCCTCAGCCTCTGGAAGCTGGCCCGCATCCGCTTCCGCCGGAACACCGCCGCCATGCTCTCGCTCGGCTACCTGCTGTTGATCGTCGTCTTCAGCTTCGGCGGGCCGGTCTTCTGGCCGCATCGCTACGACGCGGTCTTCACGAGCTATGTCGCCGTGCCGCCCTCGCTCTCGCCGTACCCGCACGAGGCGACGCTGCAAGAGGTCATGACGAAGGCCGTCGAGCGCGCCCGCGTCAGCCTGAACGCCTTCGACGTCTCGGGCTCCGCCTACACCGCCACGATCTCCTCCGACAAGCCGATCGACGAGCGCGTCCTGCGCTATCTCGACCGGCCGGACGAGTTCGACGGCGCCGCACTCCAGGAGACGCAGAACGACGGCAAGACGCTCGTCGTCACCGGCCGGGTCAACGGGCAGTATTTCCCCTTCGGGACCGACCGCAACGGCCGCGACCTCCTGCCCCGCGTGATGCTGGGCGGTCAGGTCTCGATCGTCGTCGGCCTGCTCGCGACCTTCGTGTCGCTGGTCATCGGCGTCACCTACGGCGCGACCTCCGGCTTCATCGGCGGGCGTATCGACAACGTCATGATGCGGTTCGTCGAGATCCTCTACTCGTTGCCGTTCATGTTCTTCGTGATCATGCTGGTGGTGTTCTTCGGTCGCCACTTTGTGCTGATCTTTGCGGCGATCGGCGCCATCGAGTGGCTGGACATGGCCCGCATCGTGCGGGGCCAGACCTTGTCCCTCAAACGACGCGAATTCGTCGAAGCGGCCCGCGCCATGGGGCTATCCAACTGGCAGATCATCCGCCGTCACGTCATCCCGAACACGATCGGTCCCGTGGTGGTCTTCGTCACGGTACTCGTGCCCAAGGTGATCCTGCTCGAGAGCTTCCTCTCCTTCCTCGGGCTCGGGGTGCAGGAGCCGATGACCTCGTGGGGCACGCTGATCGCCGAAGGCACCGCCAGCATGCAATCCGCATCATGGCTGCTGGTTTTCCCCGCGATCTTCTTCGTAAGCACGCTGTTCGCGCTCAATTTCGTCGGCGACGGCCTGCGCGACGCGCTCGATCCCAAGGACCGCTGACGATGACAAAGACAGATATGCTGCTTCAAATACGCGACATGCGGGTCTGGTTCGACACGCCGCTCGGCAAGGTCGAGGCGGTCAAGGGCATCAGCCTCGACGTCAAGCGCGGCGAGACGCTGGCGATCGTCGGCGAGTCCGGCTCCGGCAAGAGCCAGACCATGATGGCGATGATGGGACTGCTCGCCGCCAACGGCTCTGCGTCCGGTTCGGCGAAGCTCGACGGTGCCGAAATTCTCGGACTGCCGCTGAAAGGGCTGAATCACGTCCGCGGCGAGCGCGTGACCATGATCTTCCAGGAGCCGATGACCTCGCTCGATCCGCTCTACAAGATCGGCTACCAGCTCGCCGAGCCGATGATCCACCACAAGGGTCTCTCGGCGAAGGAGGCACGGGCGAAGGCAATCGAGCTGCTGAAGCTCGTCAAGATCCCCGACCCCGAGCGCCGGATCGATTCCTACCCGTACGAGCTGTCCGGCGGCCAGCGCCAGCGCGTGATGATCGCCATGGCGCTCGCCAACGATCCGGAGCTCCTGATCGCCGACGAACCGACCACCGCGCTCGACGTCACCATCCAGGCGCAGATCCTCGACCTGATGCGCGAGCTGAAGGAGCGGATCGGTCTCTCGATCATCTTCATATCGCACGATCTCAACGTCGTGCGGCGCTTCGCCGACCGCGTCGCAGTGATGAAGCTCGGCGAAGTGGTCGAACAGGGGCCCGTCGAGGCAATCTTCTCGAACCCCCAGCACGACTATACGAAAATGCTGCTCGCCGCCGAGCCGACCGGCCGCAAGGAGCCGGTGCCTGCCGATTCTCCGAGGCTGCTCGAGGGCCGGAACGTCGCCGTGACGTTCACCGCCGGCGGCGGGTTCCTCGGGCGAAGAAAACTGGAAGTGAAGGCGGTTCGCGACGTCAGCATCACGCTGCGCAAGGGACAGACGATCGGGATTGTTGGGGAATCCGGCTCAGGCAAGTCCACTCTCGGGCGCGCCCTGCTCCGTCTCTTCGACAGCGACGGCCGGGTCATCTTCGACGGCCAGGACATCTCGAAGGCAAGCCCGCAGCAGATGCGTGCGCTGCGCCGCCAGATGCAGCTCGTCTTCCAGGATCCGTTCGGCTCGCTCTCGCCGCGCATGACCGCCGGCCAGATCGTGACCGAGGGCCTGCTCGTCCACGAGCCGCAGATCAGCCGTGCCGAGCGCGACCGGATCGCCATTCAGGCGTTCAGGGACGTCGGCCTCGACCCGGCTTCGCGCAACCGCTATCCGCACGAGTTTTCGGGCGGCCAGCGCCAGCGCATCGCCATCGCGCGCGCCATGGTGCTGAAACCGAAGGTACTGGTGCTCGACGAGCCGACGTCTGCACTCGACCGGTCGGTGCAGAAGCAGATCATCGAACTGCTACGCGATCTGCAGCAGAAGCACGGTCTCTCCTATCTCTTCATCAGCCACGATCTCGCGGTCGTGCGGGCGCTCTCCGACTATATCGTCGTGATGAAGAACGGCGTGATCGTCGAGGAAGGCGAAACTGCAGCCATCTTCGACGCGCCACAGCAGGCCTATACGAAGGAGCTCATGGCGGCGGCCTTCTGAGGGGCCTGACTGCGATACTGAGGGGCTCAAGGCCGGCAATCCGTCACCCGCCACGACCTGGCGGGTGACGCCCCTTCCCATCTGCCGCAAGTCGAGCTATGTTCTCAATTCGTTCTCTGCGCGTGCCTCTCGTACAGCGCATTGAACGATGACGAGGAAATGCGGCGGCAAGGTCAACTCACCATAGTCACGGACGCTCCGGGCATGTCCCGGCGCGTGTGCGGTGTTGCTCTCTCCGCCACGCCCGGTGACATGCCGCTGCGTGTCTCGGCGCATGAGGGGACTGAGTTTCTGATGAGCCTTGCCTATCTGGAGAAGCTGAACGACCGCCAGCGTGCCGCGGTCGAGCATGGTGTCGGCGCGTCCGGCGGCGGATTGCCCGAACCGCTCCTCATCATCGCCGGCGCAGGATCGGGCAAGACCAACACACTCGCCCATCGCGTCGCCCACCTGATCGTCAACGGCGCCGATCCCCGCCGCATTCTCCTCATGACCTTCTCCCGCCGCGCCGCATCGGAAATGGCCCGCCGCGTCGAGCGCATCTGCCGCCAGGTGCTCGGCGACAAGGCCGCTGTCATGACCGATGCGCTCGCCTGGGCCGGTACCTTCCACGGCATCGGCGCCCGTCTTCTCCGCATCCATGCGGACCAGATCGGCCTTGCCGAGGATTTCACCATCCATGATCGCGAGGACAGCGCCGACCTCATCAATCTCGTGCGTCACGAGCTCGGCTTCTCGAAGACCGAGAGCCGCTTCCCGACCAAGGGCACATGTCTCTCGATCTATTCCCGGGTGGTGAATTCGGAGACCTCGATCACCGAGGTGCTGAAGGCGCATTACCCCTGGGTCGCCGGCTGGGAGGAGGAGCTGAAGCAGCTCTTTGCGGCTTACGTCGAGGCCAAGCAGGCGCAGAACGTGCTCGATTACGACGACCTCCTGCTCTACTGGGCGCAGATGGTGAGCGAGCCGGAGCTTGCCGACGAGATCGCCGGCCGCTTCGACCATGTGCTCGTCGACGAATACCAGGACACCAACCGCCTGCAGGCGGCGATCCTGCTGGCGCTGAGACCCGGCGGGCACGGGCTGACGGTCGTCGGCGACGACGCCCAGTCGATCTATTCCTTCCGCGCCGCGACGGTGCGCAACATCCTCGATTTCCCGGAGGCCTTCTCGCCGCCGGCCCATGTCGTCACGCTCGACCGCAACTATCGTTCGACGCAGCCGATCCTCGCGGCGGCGAACGCGGTCATCGGCGAGGCGCGCGAGCGCTTCACCAAGAACCTCTGGAGCGACCGGGAGTCCGAGGAGCGTCCGGCGCTGGTGACCGTCCGGGACGAGGCCGATCAGGCCCGCCACATCGTCGAGCAGGTGCTCGAAAACCGCGAGCGCGGCATCGCGTTGAAGCAGCAGGCCGTGCTCTTCCGCTCGTCGAACCACAGCAGCTCGCTCGAAGTCGAGCTCACCCGCTCGAACATCCCCTTCGTCAAGTTCGGCGGCCTCAAGTTCCTCGACAGCGCCCATGTGAAGGACATGCTGGCGGTGCTGCGCTTCGCCCAGAACCCGCGCGACCGGGTCGCGGGCTTCCGCCTGCTGCAGCTCCTGCCGGGGATCGGTCCGCAGACCGCGGGTCGCATCCTCGACACGATCGCCGCCGATCCCGAGCCGCTGGTGACGCTCGCCGAAATCCCCGCGCCCCCGAAATCGGGCGCGGACTGGCCGGCCTTCCTCGACCTGCTGCTCGGCCTGCGCAAGGCGGGGTCCGGCTGGCCGAACGAAATCAGCGCGGCGCGCGCCTGGTACGAACCGCATCTCGACCGCATCCACGAGGATGCCGAGACCCGCAAGGCCGACCTGCTGCAGCTCGAGCAGATCGCGGCCGGCTATGCCAATCGCGAGCGCTTCCTCACCGAGCTCACCCTCGATCCGCCGGACGCCACCAGCGACCAGGCGGGCGTGCCGCTCCTCGATGAGGACTATCTGATCCTCTCGACCATCCATTCGGCCAAGGGGCAGGAATGGCGCTCGGTCTTCATGCTGAACGTCGTCGACGGCTGCATTCCCTCCGATCTCGGCGTTGGCACGACTGCGGAGATCGAGGAGGAACGCCGGCTCCTCTATGTCGGCATGACGCGCGCCCGCGACAGCCTGACGCTCGTCACGCCGCAGCGCTTCTTCACCTACGGGCAGAATGCGCAGGGCGACCGCCATGTCTACGCCTCGCGCACCCGTTTCATCCCTGCACCGATGCTCGGCCTCTTCGAGGCGAAGAGCTGGCCGATCGCGCCGACTGCCGCCGGCGAACGCAGCACGCGGCAGGTCCGCGTCGACGTCGGCGCCCGCATGCGGGCGATGTGGCAGTAGGGGGCAGCGGGACGCTGAGGTTGCGCCTGTCTCTGGTCTTCGGCACGTCATTCCTCCTGGCGCATTCACCTGAGCTCAAGTCACCTCGAACGTCCGGGCCGGCTGCGATCGTTCGAGTCGGCCCATTGCATTGTCAACGTCTCTATTTTTCGATGACAGAACGGAAACCTTCGAGCGCCTGCTTTTCTCAAGAATTCGCGCGCTACGGGAGTGTCCGCATCGTCTCCCAGAACAATGACGCCAAAGCCTATGAAGAGGCTGCCTTGGCATAATCACGCTCGCCCGAGTCCGCGGTCAACGCTCACAGCTCTCTGAGCTGCCTGTGGATCATGGCATTTGCCAACCTTCCACTGTTGATGGCCTCTACCAGACGCTCCCTGGACGCAAGTTCTGTGAGTACAGGCAATGCCACGTCCCCGATTAGCGCTGTGATAGCCTCCCGACGCTCGTGAGCTGAGAGTGACTCGTTTTCCAGATCGAATACGGCTTCGACTTCTTCATTATGCGCCGATACGATCGCAGGCAATCTGAAACGTACGTGACACAGGTGTTCTTTTATTTCGCCGCCACCACCAAGGGACTTAACATAAATGCCAAAGTTTACGTAGAATTTGGTGCTATATTGCGATTTTTGTAAATTTACGATCAATACGACGTCGGCATAATCACGATGCCATGTGGCTGATTTCTTTTTGAACCCTGTAGCCGAAAGGGGAATATCCATCGCCCCTTCAATCAATTCTCGAGCTGCCATCGTTCGCAAAAGTTCCACTCCAGCGGTTGAGCCCCGCCCGTATCCCGCGAAACCAGGACGGCGCGGAAATCGGCTATATCCTCGTCCAGCGGGAAGCTGGCTGTGCCGTTCTAAGCAATTCGCCCTGCGGCGGCGGTTCAGGATCGGCGCGCACTACGGCAAAGTGCGGAGCACCGTTTCTCGCGAATATCAATCCCCCCGCTGCCCTGAAAACCTTCTCAACACTCCGACGACATTGCCGGCAAAGACGGCCTCTGGCAGGCTGCCCGAATACTGCCGTGGCCTGGTGAAATAGCCAAAAGATCCCGCCTCACGACCTCAGGTCAGACGGTTCTGCCTAACCCCGATGACGATCCGTCCCGGCTCATTCGTGCTATCGGCCCGGATGCTCAGCTGCGTCTCGCGGCTTGGAACCGGAGCTTCCAGAAGAACCGTGCCAAGCACCGTCCTGACAAGCAGCCTGAGGCTGTCGGTCCGCAGCATGCCGTCGAACACAAGTTCCATGCTCGGGTCCGCGCGGTCACAGTCGTCGATAACAATCTCGGTCTCACCATCGTCTTCCGCCCTGCATCCGACTGCGATGCAGGAGCCGGTCGATACGACGAGCGAGCCGTTCATGGAGACGGGGATATCACCGCCAGCCAAGTCTTCGACAAGCACGACCGAACTTGGCGGAGCAATTCGCACCGATATCATTATTCCCCCGCATGCCTTCGCCGTGACCAGCCCACACGGCATGGTAGCAGCGGCAGGACCGATCTGTACAGCCCTTACGCCGGCTTGCCCACCGACAAATCAGCGGACTGCCAGACCCAAAACAACAGTACCCACGGCAGCAGGCCCGCCCCGATCGCGATACCACTTACCGCCGTGGCGGCCGCGCGGCGAGGGCCTCCGCCGAAAGCCAAGGATCATGCCGCGGGCGGCGCGCGGCAAGAGACCAAGGACCAGATGATCGAAGGGCTACGAGTTCTATGCCCCGGCGCCGACGCCGGCGAGCGCAGCACGCGACAGGTCCGCGTCGACGTCGGCGCCCGCATGCGGGCGATGTGGAAATAAGGGGCGGCGATCTCCGGGTGCGTCCGGTGCGGCATTCCATATCGCTGTATACATTCTGGAGCACACAAGACGGAATCTCGCTTCCGTCTTGACGAATTGTATACATTGTGTCTTCCTTGTCTGCGGAGGAGGACTTGACCATGAACAAACCGAGCTTTCCGCTGAACGCCTGGTATGCGGCCGCCTATGATGTGGAACTGAAGCGGACGCTTCTGCCACGCACCATCTGCAACAAGCCGATCGTCCTGTACCGCAAGGAGAACGGCACCCCGGTCGCCCTCGCCGACGCCTGCTGGCACCGCCTCGTGCCGCTCTCGCTCGGGCGGCTAGACGGCGACAATGTCGTCTGCGGCTATCACGGCCTCGAATTCGACGATACCGGCCGGTGTGTATACATGCCGTCGCAGCAGACCATCAATCCGTCGGCCTGCGTGAAATCCTATCCCGTCGCCGAGCGTCACCGTTTCATCTGGATCTGGCCGGGCGACCCCTCGCTCGCCGATCCCGCGCTGATCCCCGACGTGCACTGGAACGACGACCCGGCCTGGGCCGCCGACGGCAAGCTGATCGAGCTCAAATGCGACTACCGGCTGGTGGTCGACAATCTCATGGATCTCACCCACGAGACCTTCGTCCACGGCTCCTCGATCGGCAACCGCGCCGTCGCCGAGGCGCCGTTCGAGGCGAACCATTCGGACCGCTTCGCCTACATCACCCGCTGGATGGAGAACATCGACCCGCCGCCCTTCTGGAAGAAGCAGTACGGTAAGCCGGGCAAAGTCGACCGCTGGCAGATCATCCGCTTCGAGGCCCCCTGCACCATCGCAATCGACGTCGGCGTCGCAGCGGCCGGGACCGGTGCCCGCGAGGGCGACCGCTCGCAGGGCGTCAACGGCTACGTGCTCAACACGATCACGCCGTCGACCGACAAGACCTGCCTCTACTTCTGGGCCTTCGCCCGCAATTACGACCTCCACAACCAGGCCCGCACCCACGAGCTGCGGGAGGGGGTCGCGGGCGTCTTCCGCGAGGACGAGGTCGTCCTTGAAGCGCAGCAGATCGCCATCGACGCCAATCCTGACCACCAGTTCTACAATCTCAACATCGACGCCGGCTCCATGTGGGCGCGCAGGCTGATCGACCGGATGATCGACGCCGAGACCGGCCCGGCGACAATGGCAGCGGAGTGAGAGATGACGAAGGAACGGGCGGCCGGTCCGCGCCAGCAATCGGTGAAGGCCCTGCTGGGCATTCGTGACCTGATCCTCAAAGGCGAGATCGAGCCCGGAGAGCGACTGTCGGAGGTGGCGCTTTCCGAGCGGCTGGACGTCTCCCGCACGCCGCTCCGCAGCGCCCTGCAGAAGCTCGAGCAGGAGGGCCTCGTCACGCTCATTCCCTCCGGCGGCTATGCGGTGCGCAGCTTCAGCCGGCAGGACATCGTCGACGCGATCGAATTGCGGGGCGTGCTCGAAGGGACGGTGGCGCGGCTCGCCGCCGAGCGCGGCGCCGCGCCAGCACGATTGAAGGCGATCCGCGAGGTGGTGGAGCAGCTCGACGAGGTGCTTGGAGGAGGGCCGGAGGCGCTCGACATCGGCCGCTACGAGGCTCTCAACGGCCGCTTTCATGCGCTCCTTTCCGAGCTTGCCGGCAGCGAGGTGATGCGCCGCGAGCTCGAACGGATCACCAGCCTGCCCTTTGCGAGCCCGAACGCCTTCGTCAACACCGATGTCGACGTGCCGGCTTTCTACCGCTCGCTCGTCGTCGCGCAGGCGCAACACAGGGCGATCGTCACGGCCATCGAGCTTCGCGAAGGCGCGCGCGCCGAGGCTCTGGCGCGCGAACATGCACGCATCGCGCGGCAGAATCTTGATTTCGTGCTCGAGGAAAACCCGGACCTGCGTCGCAAGGTTCTGGCGCTCGCGCTGATGTCGGGCTGAGTGCCACGACGGACAGGTTTTTGAAATACGGGAGGAGAAATCAATGCGCTCGAGAGAAGAATGGCGCAAGGCGCGGGTCATTGCCGTCGAAACGCCCGCCGAGGACGTGAGGGCCGTCACCTTCGCCGTCGAAGGGCCACTGCCGGCCTTCGACCCCGGCTCGCACACCAATATCAGGGTGGTGATTGCCGGCAGCCCCGCGATCCGCACCTATACGGTCGTCCCGAGCGCGCCCGGCACGCTGAAGATCGCCGTGAAGCGGCATCCGAACAGCCGCGGCGGCTCGGCCTGGGTCTGGACGCGCGAGACGGGTGACGAGACGGAGGTGACAGTGCCGGAGAACCGCTTCGAGCTCTCCTGGCGGGCGCCGCACTATCTGCTGGTCGCCGGCGGCATCGGCATCACGCCGATCTACGGCATGGCGAAGGCACTTGCCGGTCGCGGGCAGCCGCTCCGCCTCGTCTACGCCGCAAGGGCGCGCAGCCAGATGGCCTTTGCCGACGAACTCGAAGGCCTGCTCGGTGACCGGATGGAGTGCTTCGTGGACGACGAGGGCCGTTCGCTCGACCTCGTCGCCGAATTCGCCCGCCTGCCGCAGGACGGCGAGGCCTATGTCTGCGGACCGCTCGGCATGCTCCATGCGGCCCGTGCGGCCTGGCAGAAGAGCGGCCGCTCGATGAGCCGGCTGCGCTTCGAGGTTTTCGGAGACAGTGGCCGCTTTGCCGAACAGCCCTTCCGTGTCGAGGTCGCCGGTCTCGGCCGCACCGTCGAGGTCCGGGCCGACCAGAGCATGCTCAATGCGCTGACGGAAGCGGGCGTGCCGATGATCTATGACTGCCGGCGCGGCGAATGCGGGCTCTGCGCCGTCGACATCGTCGCCGCCGAGGGAGAGATCGACCACCGCGACGTCTTCTTCTCGGAGGCCGAGCGACGCGAGAACCACCGCATGTGCGCCTGCGTTTCCCGTGCACTCGGCGGTCACCTCGTCATCGACACCGGCTACCGGCGCGAGGAGGCGGCGTGAGGAGGATCTGCAAGTCCGGCCGAGTGACTGCAGGACTTACTGGAAGATCGTAATCTTCGATCTGACCTCCCACACTCGTCAATCAGCTGGGGGAGGTCGCACTTCCGGAATTCTTCTCGACCGACGCCAAATGACCATGCTTTTCACCGCGACCACAACTGCTGCACAAAAAGAGTTGCAATGAGAACGGGCACAATTGCCCCTACGACACAATGCGCCCGGTATGCCCGTCGAGCCCAGAGATCTCCCTCTTCGGAATGCTTTTTCAAGACGCTTCCGACCAGACGGTAATTCAACATTCCTCCGAGCCAGAGAGGTTTGGCACCATCTGTCTCTCCATCGTCATGGGCTAGCTTCCGCGCATACACGAAGAGAATCCAATTGCTGGCGAAGCTGATGGCTGCGAGCGCCGCGATCCAGGCAGGCATAGGTCCCCTCGCTGAACGATACTATCCTTGGTAGCAGGCAGGCTTAGAACTACACATATGCTGTTTCGATGCACCGGCCTCTCGCCTAAACCCGATGACTATGCGTTCCGGCTCGTTCGTGTCGTCGGCCCGAATACTCACCCTCGTTTCGCCGCTTGGAACCGGAGCCTGCAGAAGAACCGTGCCGAGCACAGTCCTGACAACCAGCTTGAGGCTGTCCGTCCGCAGCATGCCCTCGAATACAAGTTCCATGCTCGGGTTCACGCGGTCAGAATCGTCGATAGCGATTTCAGTCTCGCCATCGTCTTCCGCCCTGCACCCGATTGCAATACAGGAGCCCGTCGATACGACGAGCGAGTGGCTTATGGAGTCAGGAACATCACCTCCAGCCAAGTCTTCGACGAGAACGACCGAATTTGGCGGAGCAATTCGCACCGATATCATTGTCCCCCGCGTCCTCCGCGATCACTGACCCACACGGCAGGGTAGCAGCGGCAAGGCGGTTCTGTACAGCCCTCACCGGCTCGCGCAGCGATAAACCCATCCCCTACCAAACCCAGAACAACAGCCCCCAAGGCAGCAACCCCGCCCCGATCGCAACGCCGCTAACCGCCGTGGCGAGGGCGCGACGAGGACCTTTGCAATAACGCCCCGTGATCTTCCAGACCAGGAGCAGGCTCCAGGCGGCTGCGAAGGCAAGCGCCGCCATCCGCACGTCGTTCGCCCATGCGAGGCGAAAGCCGTCTGTCCGGAGCAGCGTGACGGTCTGCGCCGAAAGGCCGAAGAACACGCCGCAGGCGGCGAGCGGCAGGAGTCCGTGGACCAGATGATGGAAGCGCCGCGCGCTCCACGGACCGAGGATACGTCCGGCCAGCATTACCGGCAACAGGATCACGAGGCTCGCGGCGGCGGCGGTCGCGGTGAGGTCGCCGACACGAAGGCACTTTTCGGCCTCCGCAGGACACAAAGAAGTCGGAGCGACCAAGATCGGAAGGTCCCCAAACTTTGACCCGAAGAGATAGACAAAGACGACCTTTCCTTTGGGCGCCACTCGCAACAAGCCCCAACCCACATATCCTCCCTGACGGAGCGGGATCGCGAAAACGGAGCGCTCGCGATATGGGAGAGGGCACATCAGACGATGCCCAAGATGCGTTGGATGGTGTTCATGTCATGGCTCCCGACGCAGATTCGAACAGTCCTGAAACCATTCATTTCGTCGCTTCTTCTTCCTCAAGAAAAAGATCCTGCAAATCTCCGTTGAGCGGGTCGGCCTCGTGCATCCTCTTCGAACACCCACCCGCTCAAAGCGACGACAAGAACGCCTCGGTCCGGCAGATCTCCACCTGCACGGAGATCCGCTCGCCCTTCACCGCCCGTCCGGTTCTCTTCCCGCACAAGGGGAACGAAAATGGCCCGCTCAGGAGCGCGGAACGTAGTCCCGGCCGGGGTCGATGCTGGCGGGGCGGCCTTCGAGGAAGAGTTCGCCGATGCGGGGCGCCGAACGGGAGATGACCTTGCCGCCCTTCACCACCAGGAGCCGCGTCGGCTTGAGCCGCAAGGCTTCGACGACGTCCGCGGCCTGCAGCACGACGAGATCGGCCTTGCAGCCGACGTTAAGCCCATAGCCTTCGAGGCCCATCGTCTTTGCCGAGTTGACAGTCAGCGCCTCATAGATCCGCTTCTTGTCCTCGATGCCGCCCATCTGCGCCACATGGATCGCCATGTGACCGACCTCCAGCATGTCGGCCGAGCCCATCGCGTACCAGGGATCCATCATGCAGTCCTGCCCGAAGGAGACGTTGAGACCTGCGGCCATCAGTTCGCGCACCCGCGTCATGCCGCGGCGCTTCGGATAGGTGTCGTGGCGACCCTGCAGCATGATGTTGATCAGCGGATTGGGGATGACGTTGATCTCGGCCTCCGCCATCAGCGGAATGAGTTTAGAGACGTAGTAGTTGTCCATCGAGTGCATGGAGGTGAGATGCGAGCCCGCCACACGTCCCTGCAACCCGTGGCGCACGGTCTCGGCCGCCAGTGTCTCGATATGCCGCGACATCGGGTCATCCGTTTCGTCGCAGTGGATATCGACGGGGAGGCCACGCTCGGCAGCGATCCGGCAGAGCGCCTCGAGCGAGCGACGGCCGTCCTCCATCGTTCGTTCGAAATGCGGAATGCCGCCGACGATGTCGAGGCCCATGTCGAGGGCGCGTTCGAGCGATTTCTCGCCCTCGGGCGCGCGATAGTACCCGTCCTGAGGGAAGGCGACGAGCTGCAGCTCGATATAGGGTTTCACCCGCTCCCGCACTTCGATCAGCGCCTCGGCCGTCACCAGCCGCGGGTCTGAAGTGTCGACATGGCTGCGAATGAAGAGAAGTCCCTGGGTGACGGCGAGATCGCAGTAACTCAGCGCCCGTTCGACCAGCGCCTCCCTCGTCAGCAGCGGCCGCAGCTCGCCCCAGAGGGCGATGCCTTCGAGAAGCGTGCCGGAGACGTTCATGCGCGGCAGGCCGAGCGAGAGCGTCGCATCCATATGAAAGTGCGGATCGCAAAAGGGCGGGCTGACGAGGCGTCCCGTCGCGTCGATCTCCTCGCGGGCTGCCGCGTCGATGCGTTTGTCGATCGCTGCGATCTTTCCACCGGCAAGACCGATGTCGAAACCTTGGGAACCATCGGGCAGGTTGGCGTTTCGGATGATCAGATCGAACATGGTCGGCCTCGTCGGGTCAGCGCTCGCCGCGCCGGTAAGGTTGCATCAGTGCCTGCGGAACACGGGCGTGCCGGGACATCAGTGCCAGCGCCGCAATCGACAGGATATAGGGGATCATCAGGAAAAGCTGGTAGGGAACCACGCCGCCCAGCACCGTCTGCAGGCGGAGCTGGAAACCGTCGAAAAAGGCGAAGAGCAGCGCGCCGAGAAGCGCCCGGGTCGGGCGCCAGGAGGCGAAGACGACAAGCGCGATGCAGATCCAGCCGCGTCCCTGCACCATGGTCGGGAAGAAGCTGTTGAAGGCGGAAAGCGTCAGGAAAGCGCCCGCCATGCCCATCAGCGCACTGCCTGCAATGACCGCGCCGTATCGCACGGCCATCGGATTGATGCCCTGCGCCTCCGCCGCGTGCGGGTTCTCGCCCGTCATGCGGATCGCAAGACCGAGCGGCGTGCGGAAGACGAGATAGGCGAGCGCGAGCGAAAGCAGGATCGCGAGATAGGTCGGCGGCGTCTGGGAAAAGAGCGCCGGGCCGACGAACGGCAAGTCGCTGAGCCCCTCGATCGAAACCGGCTGGAATGGAACGATGGTGGGCGGTGTACCGGCGACCGGCACCATGAGGCGGAAGACATAGTAGCTGAAGCTTGCGGCAAAAAGTGTGACGCCGAGCCCCGACACGTGCTGTGAGAGGCCGAGCGTGACGGTGAGCCCCGCATGCAGCACGCCGAACATCCCCCCGGCGAGCGCCGCGACCAGAAAACCCGTCCAGAGATCCGCGCCGTTATAGACCGCGAGCCAGCCGATCATGGCGCCGAAGGTCATGATGCCCTCGATGCCGAGGTTGAGCACGCCGGCGCGCTCGCAGAGCAGCGCCCCGAGCGTCCCGAGGATCAGCGGCGTGGCGATCCGGAGAACCGCCGTCCAGAGGCCGGCGGAGGCGACGATGTCGAGAACCTCTGTCATCGGCGGATCCTGTATTGAGTGAAGAAGACGGCGACCAGCATGGTCAGCAGGGAGAGCGCCACGATCACGTCGGCGATGTAGCTCGGAATGCCCATGCTGCGGCTCATGCCGTCCGCGCCGACGAACATGGTCGCGGTGAAGAGCGCTGCCAGCACGACGCCCAATGGACTGAGATTGGCGAGCATCGCGACGACAATGCCGGAATAGCCGTAACCGGGCGAGAGATCGGTCGTCACGTAGCCCTTGACGCCCATCACCTCCACGGCACCCGCAAGGCCTGCAAGTCCGCCTGACAGACAGGCGACGGCGACCAGCGTGCGCCCGAGCGGAACCCCGGCGAAGGCCGCGCCCTGCGGATTGAGCCCCGCTGCCCGCGACTGCATGCCGAAGACGGTGCGCGACTGCACGAAATGCAGCACGAGGGCGAGCACCACCGCGACCGGCAGGCCGAGATTCAGGCGCGAGCGGGCGAGCAGTTTCGGCAGCATCGCCTCGTCGGTCACCGATTGCGATTGCGGCCAGCCGAAGGCCATGGGGTCCTTGAGCACCGTGTCGATCAGCATCGAGACGAAGAGCACGGCGACGAAATTCAGGAGCAGCGTCGTCACGACCTCGTCGACGGAAAACCGCAGCCTGAGCCAGAGCGGCACGAGGAGGAGCACCATGCCGGCCAAGGCGCCAAGCGTGAAAAGCAGCGGGATTTGCAGTGCCGGCGAAAGCCCGCCGAAGAGGTGCGAACTCGCCCAAGCGACGGTGATCGCACCGAGATAGAGTTGCCCTTCCGCGCCGATGTTCCAGAGGCGGGCGCGGAAGGCGACGGCCGCGGCAAGACCGGTCAGGATCAGCGGTGTCGCCCGTGTCAACGTTTCCGTCGCCGAAAGCCGGGAGCCGAAAGCTCCCTTCAGGATACCCCAATAGGCATCGAGGACCGGCGCCCCGGCGACGGCGATCAGAACGCCGGCAATGGCGAGCGCCGCGGCGATCGCGATCAGCGGCGTCGCCACCACCAGCGCCACCGGTCTGTGTTCACGCCGCTCAAACCGCATGGGCGACCTCGCTTTCCCATTCGCCGGCCATCATCAGGCCGAGCTTGCGCGCGGAAACCTCGTCCGCGGAAACCGGCGGCGACAGCCTTCCGCCGACAATTGCCTGGATCCGGTCGGCAAGCGCCATCACCTCGTCCAGATCCTCCGAGATCAGGAGAACCGCCGTTCCCTGCCGCCGCGCCTCCAGGATGCGTTCGTGCACGGCGGCAACCGCACCCTCGTCGAGCCCGCGGGCGGGCTGCGCGGCAAGAAGGATGCGCGGCCGGTTGATCAGATTGCGCCCGAGAATGAGTTTCTGCATGTTCCCCCCGGAAAGAAGCCGGGTCCGGGTTGCCGGAGAACCGCCGCGCACGTCGAACGCTTCGATGATCTTTCCGGCGAACGCGATCCCCGCCTGCCGGTCGACGAGGCCCCGGCGGGAGAAGGCCGGCAGCCGCTCGAGGACGGCGTTCTCCCAGATCGCCATCTCGCCGATCACACCTTCCCTGTTGCGGTCCTCGGGAATGCGCCCGATGCCGGCGGCGATGACGTCCGCGACGGAAAGCTCATCGACGGGGTCACCGAACAGCAGGAAATCACCGGAGGTTTTCGGCAGTATGCCTGAGAGCAGCTGCGCCAGCGCCGCCTGGCCGTTGCCGGAGACCCCGATAATGCCGAGCACCTCGCCGGCATGAAGCCTGAAATCGACGGACTTGAGCCTGTCCACCCCACCCGTCCGGACGGTGACGGCAGCCGCCTCCAGGACGACCTCGCCCGGGGTCGACGGCTCGCGCACCGGCCGAATGACGGTGCGCCCCACCATCAGTTCGGCGAGTTCCGCCTTGCTGGTCTCCGACGTCGCGCGCTCGGCGACACGGCGTCCGCCACGCAGCACCACGACGCGGTCGGCGGTCGACATGACCTCGTCCAGCTTGTGGGAAATGAAGATCAGGGAGAGCCCGTTCGCGGCCATGTCCTTCAGGGTCGAAAACAGCCGTTCCGCCTCGATCTGCGTCAATACCGCGGTCGGTTCGTCGAGCACCAGGATGCGCGCATCGTTGTAGAGGGCTTTGAGGATTTCCACCCGCTGCTGCTCGCCGACCGAAAGGTCCCCGAGCCGCGCATCGGGGTCGACCCTGAGGCCGAAGCGTTCCGAGATATTGAGAAGCTTCTCCCGCGCCTCGGCGCGGCGTAAGCGCCACGACCAGAGGCTTTCCGTGCCGGTCGTGACGTTCTCGAGCACCGTCAGGTTCGGCGCCAGCGAGAAATGCTGATGCACCATGCCTATGCCGGCGCGGATCGCCGCACGGGGACGTCCTGGCGGCAATTCCCGGCCGTCGACCAACACACGACCGCTGTCGGGCATGTAATGACCGAAGAGAATGCTCATCAGCGTCGTCTTTCCGGCACCGTTCTCGCCGAGCAGCGCGACGATCTCGCCCCGCTCCAGCGTCAGCGAGATGTCGTCGTTGGCGAGGTTGTCGCCGAAGCGTTTGCTGACGCCGAGGATTTCCAGAACCGGGGTGCTCATGCGTTCAATCCTGCAACGGGAAAGCGATGCTGCCAGCGCCCATCCTGCTCCAGCCGTGCGGCGAGTCGCAACAGCAACGCCTCCTCTCCCATCGGCGCCATCAGTTGCACCGGCAGCGGCAGGCCGTCGGTATCCGCGCCGAAGGGCAACGTGACCGCCGGGAATCCGGAGGCGTTGGCGAGCGCTGCAAGCGGCGCGAAGGCCGCCATCCGCTCGAAATGGCGATCCGTATCGGCATGATCGGTTAGGAAGGAGCCGACCGGCAACGGCGCCGATGACAGGATGGGACAAAGCAGACAATCGATACCGTCGAAAAGGCGCCATAGATCCCGGCTCACAACGACCATGGCGTTCAGGCTCTGCCACAGTGCGCGCGCCGAGAGCGACAGACCACGTTCGATGACGGCCTGGGTCAGACGCTCCGTCTTCGAGGCGTCGAGGTTGAAGCGGGCGACGGTGTCGGCAAGGTTGATGCAGACGATGTCGGCGAAGGCGCGGCGGCTCGTCGCCACAATCGCTTCCAGTGCCGAAAAATCGACCGGAACCAGCGTGTGACCATCGACCTCCAGGAAGCGGCCCGCCGCCTCGACGACCGCAAGCCGCTCCGCCTCGGTCGGGAATTCCGCCCCGGTGTCTATGAGAAGACCTATACGCAACCGCTCCTGCCCTGCGTCCTTGCGCGCCACGGGCGGAAACGGACCTTTCGCCTCGCCGCCGAGGGCCGAGAGGATCAGGGATGTGTCGCGCACCGACCGGCAGACCGCAAGCTCGCTTGCGATGCCGGCGAGATGATTTCCGAAATGCGGGCCTGCCGGCATCAGGCCGCGGCTGGGCTTCAGTCCGACAAGGCCACAGCAGGCAGCAGGCACACGGATCGACCCGCCCGCATCGGTCGCGTGCGCGATCGCGACGATGCCGGCCGCGACCGCAGCGGCCGCACCGCCTGACGAGCCGCCGGCCGACAGTTCCGGTGCAAGCGGATTGCGGGCGATCGGGCCTGCTGCCGGCTCGCTCGCCAAGGAAAGACCGAACTCCGGACTTGTGGTGAGGCCGAAGAGGCAAAGGCCCGCGGCACGGAAACGTTCGGCAAGGTCGGAATCGATAAGACCGCCCCGCCTTGCGATCAGCCGCGACCCCGCCGTCATCGGAAACCCGGCGAAAGGCCCGCCGAGATCCTTGCCGAGCGTCGGGACGCCGGCAAAGGGCATCATGCGGCGCGGCGGCGCATCGGACGCGACAGCATCAATGCGCGAAGCTGCGTCCAGACCTCTGGCGGCGTCCGTATAGGCGACGGCCCCGAGATCCGCCAGGGCCTCGCAAGCCGAAAGGGAGGCCTGCATGGCCTCGGTGCTGGTGAGGCGACCGCTTGCGATCGCCCCGGCCAGTGCCGTTGCATCCGCCTGCATGGACGAAGCTTACTTCGGCGCGTCCATGATCTTCGGCACTTCGAAGGTGCCGGCCTTGATCTCGGCGCGCTTGGCCTCCATTGCGGCTTCCGCGTCGGCGGGTGCCACACCCTTCACGTAGACGATGTCGCTTCCGCCTTCCTTCATCAGGCCGTAGGCCGTGTAGTCGCGGCCGGTCGGCTTGCCGGCTGCGACGTCGGCAAGTGCCGCATTCAGGATCGGCCGGAAATTCCACAGCGCGTTCGCGAAGACCGTGTCCGGATAGCGCGGCGTATAGTCGATCAGCGAGCCGATGGACTTGATGCCGCGCTCCTTGGCGGCGTCCGCCGTGCCGATGCGCTCGCCGAAGAGGATGTCAGCGCCGGCGTCGATCTGGGCAAGGCCCGCCTCACGCGCCTTCGGCGGATCGAAGAAGGTACCGATGAAGGTCACAAGATGCTTGGCGTCCGGATTGACCGCCTTGACGCCCGCCGCGAAGGCGTTGATCAGCATGTTGACCTCCGGGATCGGCATAGCGCCGACGGAACCGACGACATTCGACTTGGTCATCTTGCCGGCGAGCATCCCCGCCAGATAGGCGCCGTCGAAATTCCAGGTGCCGAAGACGCCGAAATTGTCTCCCGATTCCTGTCCGCTCGAACCCATGACGAAGGCGGTTTCCGGATAGTCCGCCGCCACCTCGCGCGCCTGCTTCTCCACGGGGAAGGTCTCGCCGATGACGAGCTTGACGCCCTGCTCGGCATATTCGCGCATCGCCCGCGGATAGTCCGTGCCGGAGACCCCTTCGGAGAAGACGTATTCGATCACGCCTTCGGCAGCGGCGTCCTGCAACGCCTTGTGAAGGACGGAATTCCAGGCGTTCTCGACCGGCGATCCATGGATGCCGGCGACCTTGATCGGCTCGGCGGCGCGCAACGGTGAAATGAAGGAAGAGGCGCCAAGCGCCAGGCCAGACGCCAGTATGGTGCGCCGGGTAAGCATGATCTCGCTGGTCATTTTCGGGTTCCCCATTTTTTACCAATTGGTAGAAATTGTTAGGTCCAGCACAAAAATGTGTCAAGGCGATTCGGCGGCTAAAAAATGGTCATTTCTGGACCTGAATCCGCGTCTGCCCGGATCGCAGGTTGTGCACTGCCGAGACTTTGCGCGACCGGCAGGCAGCGTCGTGACGACAGAGCACTTTGGCTGCCGATGAAGAGACTGGCACGAGACCGGAGGACCACGAAATCAAGGTGTCCTCTCCAGGCCGTTTGGCGGCTTTACCCGGGAGCCTTGCCCGAGTTCGGCAGTGCGTAATGCCAAGACGTCAAGGCAGGTTTGCGTAACCTCTCCCTACCCCGTGGCCCATGCAACCGGAAGCCGGCGAGCACTTTCATGCTCGCCGGCGACAGTTCGTCCGGATGACCGTGAAGGGTTGTGACGGTCTATGACAGCCTCAGCCGCCGAAGCCGAAGCCGGGAGGCATGTCGGTCAGTTCGATGCCGAAGGGCTTCAGGCTGTTGAGAATCCAGGTCTGGTTGTTGCCGATGCGACGATTGTATTCGGCCCAGGCGGAGACAAAACTCTTGAAGGTTTCATCGGTGCCGTAGTTGACGGCGATGACCGACGGTGTGGAAAGGACCGGCGTCGGAACCTTGACGTTGCCGATCGTCGGGGCCTTCTTGGAGATGACGAGGCCGTTCAGCATGGTGTTGACCAGAGCGTCGGCCTTGCCGGTGGTCACGGCGACGATGGCTTCGTCGCGCGTCTTGAAGCGCAGCATGTTCGCCTTCGGAAGATACTGGGTGGCCATCAGGTCCTGTGCCGAGCCGAGGTCGACGGCGAAGGTATATTTCGGGTCGTTCAGTTCGTTCCACGCCTTGCCCGTCAGTTCGTCCTTGGCCGAAACGAGCACGAAGCTGTTGTAGTAGGTCGGATCCGAGAAGGAGACGGACATGGCGCGCACCGGCGTTGCGGTCACCGCGAAGGCCATGTCGACCTTGCCGCTCTGCACGTCCAGAATGGCATTCGCCCAGCTCGACTCCACGACTTCCAGCTTCACGTCCAAGGTCTTGGCGATGTCACTGGCCATGTCGATGACGAAGCCCTGCCACTCGCCCGTGCGGGGATCCTTGTTGAAGTAGGGCACCTCGTTGAGGATGGCCGGGATCCTGAGGACGCCGCGCGAGCGGATGTCGTCGATCGTGCCGGCCGAGGCCGATGTCGCAAACAGCGATGCCGCGACCGCGGCCATGCTGCAAAGCTTGGCGAAAATCTGCATGTTGGGTTTCTCCCTTGTTCCCCGAGAACGATTGTCTACCCGCCTTGCATCCGCCGGTTTCCGTCGAAGCAATTGCGGCCATGGACAGCGTATCGCCGAACGGAAGCGGCACAATGCTAGAGAACCGGACACACTTATCGGCATTTTTGTATGTTGCCGCTCAAAGGGTATCACGGGGGAAGTCGCCGCCCTGCGGCGGGTCGAGCACGGGTCCGACCAGTTCGCGCTGGCAATCCTCGAAGAGCTTCAGGACCATCGGATGTTTCTGGAGGAAGCCGGCAGTGCCGAAATAGACCCGCACCTCCGGCAGCGTGTCCAGTTTGACCGAAGCAATGGTATGGTCTTCGGGGCCGATGCACCAGGACGGGATGATCGAAAAGCCGAGTCCCTCCTCGACACAGCGTTTGACACTCGAACTGCCGGACGTCGAGATGACCGGCTGAACGACCGCACCGTCACGTGCAAGAAAGTCGACCGACAGGTTTCTGAGTGTCTGGCCCGGCTCGTAGGTGACGAACGGCCGGCCTTCCGCCCAGGCCGGGATCCCCGCCACGGCAGGCGCCTCGCCCCACACGCGGGGATAGACGAGGCTCAGCCGGTAACTGCCGAGAAGCCGCTGCGGCACGACGGGATCGCCGAAATAGCGCTCGGAAATACAGATATCGAGGCTGCCGTTCTTGACGAGCTCGGCGAGCACCGTGTCACGCTCGTAAACGGCGAACTCCATTTCCGGGAAGCTCTCGCGGAAACGCGCCAGAACCTTCGGGAACAGGTAGAAGAAGATGGCCTGCGGCATGCCGACACGAAGTGACGAGCGCTGGCTCTCGATCAGCTTGGTGAGCCGTTCGAGCATGATATCCAGCTCCGGATGGAGGAGATTGTAGAGGGCGCGGCCGCGGGGCGTCAGCGATATCCTCTTCGCCCCCTGCTCGCTGTCGATGAGCTTGCCCTTGAGGATCTGCTCCAGCCGCCGGACGTGGTTTGCGGCCGACTGGTAGCTCAGGTTGAGATCGCGTGCGGCCCCCGAAAAGGAGCCGTGCCGTGCCACCTGGTAGAAGGTCTGGATGAGAGTAAGGCTGATCTTCGCCATCGCTGGTCCCCTTGATACCCGGTCTCGGCATATGGGTTCTTCTCTTTCCAGCGGATACAAATTTCGTGAACTGGGAAGGCCGTCATCTTGTATCGACGGGCGAGGCCGCACTTCGCCAATATCAGATGTATCGAACGCAAAAATCTCGGTCAAATGATATGAAGTTCCGCCCGCCAGCATCAGCCATCGTCATCGGATCGGGGATATCCGGCGCGGCCGCCGCCTATTTCCTCGCCCGGCGCGGCGTGAACGTTGAGGTCGTCGAAGCGAGCGCTCCCGCGGCTGCGGCAACGGGGGCCGCCGACGGCGCCGTCTCGGTCGCCAGCAAGCGGTCGGGCCCGTTGATGGAGGCGGCACTCTGCGGCATCCGGCTCTACCGCGCGCTCGCCGGCGAAGGCCTGTTCGCCGATCTCTTCAAGGCCCGTTCGACCTTCATCGTCGCCTCGTCGGAACAGGAGGCGGAGGTGCTCCACGCCCATGCCGAAGCTCTTTCGTGCGCCGGCGTGCGTGTCGACAGACTTTCTCGCGCCGAGACCGCACGGCGCTTTCCGGTGCTCTCACGCAGCGCCGAAATGGCGGTCGAGGTCCACGATGAGGGGCACGCGATCGGCTACCGGATCGTCCATCGCCTGCTGACGGCCGGCGGCATAAACGTCCGCCGCGACGAGCCGGTGCGCCGGCTTCTTGTCTCCGGCGGACGTGCCGAGGGTGTGGAGACCACCAAAGGCGTTCTGAAGGCCGACGCGGTTATCCTCGCGGCCGGGAACGGATCGGCGCATCTGCTCGGCCTTCGCGACACGCTCGCGCCGCGCAAGGGGCAGCTCCTCGTCACGGAGCGCGCACCGCACCTCAACGCCGCCATGCCGGGTGCGATCATGTCCGGGCGCTATCTTCTCAGCAAGGGCAGCCAGAAGGCCGCCGCCGGCAAGCCCGCTCGCGGGATCGGGCTGGTGATCGATCCGCTGACCACCGGGCAGTTTCTCATCGGCGGCACACGCGAGGATACCGACGACCATCGATCGAACGATCTCGATGCCGTGTCACGCATTCTCGCGGATGCGGTTGCGCTGGTTCCCGGCCTCGCCGAGGTCCGGCTGCTGCGAAGCTTTGCCGGGGTACGCACCGCGGTCGTTGACGGACTGCCGCTCATCGGCCGCCTGCCGGGTCTCGACAATGCCTATGTCAGCACGGGCTTCGAAGGCGACGGCATCTGTCTCGGTCCGGTCGCTGCCAAGGCAATCGTCGAGCTCGCCTGCGACGAGGAGCCGTCCATCGATCTCGCCCCGTTCGATCCCGCCCGGTTTGCCGGCATCGAGGTGGCGGCATGAGTGGGCATCTCTTCGATTTCATGGGCCGGGAGATTCCATTCCGCCCGGGCGAAAGCGTGGCCGCGGCACTGGATGCGGCCGGAATCACGATGCTCGGCCGTGACTCCCTCGCCGTGGAGGCACGCTACTTCTGCGGGATCGGCGCCTGCCAGTGCTGTCTGGCGATGATCGACGGCGTGATGCGCGAAGCCTGCCTGACGCCCGCGCGTGCAGGAATGAAGGTCGAAAGCTTAGGGGCGCGCCATGATTGACGTCGATGTCCTGATCGTCGGTGCCGGCCCCGCCGGGTTGGCCGCGGCCGTCGAGCTCCGCCGTGCCGGCCTCTCGGTCGAAATCATCGAGCAACGCGAGACCATCGGTGGTGCGATCTATCGCCAGCCGATCGCCGGAGCCCGCCCCGTGCGGCAGGCGACGGGCGCCGAGCGGCGCTGGCGCGCGCTTGCCGATGACTTTGCCGCAAGTGGCGTTGCAGTCCGGCATGCCTGCGTCTTCGTCGGCATCGACGGAGCCGGCCTCGTGCTCATCGAAGATCGTCATGCCGGAAAGATCCGGAAAGTGGCGGCACGAGGCGTGATCCTCGCCGTTGGCGCTGTGGAGAAGGTATTGCCTCGTCCCGGCTGGCAGCTTGCCGGCGTGTCGACGGCGGGCGGCCTTCAGGTGATGATGAAGGAAACCGGCCGGGCACCAGGCGGGCGCGTTCTGCTCGCCGGCAACGGCCCGCTCCTCATTGCGGTCGCCGCGCAGATGGCGAAGCTCGGCAATCCTCCCGTCGCCATCATTGAGGCCGGCGACCCCATCCGCCGGTTTGCGGCCGGCATCGGGCTTTGCGCTTATCCGGAACTCGTGACCGAGGCGCTGTCCTATCTGCGGACAGTCCATCTCCATCGTATCCCCTGGATGAGGGCAGCATCTATCACCAGAATCGAGCGGCGACAGAAGGGACTGCTGCGCGCCGTCGTGCGCGACGGCCGCGGCCGCGAGCATGTCTTCGACGTCGATCGCATCGGCCTTCACGACGGCATTCGGCCCAACGAATTCGGGCTTCCCCCCGAAGCCGCAAAGGACGCGTCGCTTCCCGTCATCCTGCGCGCCGGCGATTGCCGGGAGGCGCTTGGCGCAAAGGCGGCGATCGCGGACGGCCGGCGTGCGGCCGGCGAAATCCTCGAACGGCTCGCCGGCACGGGCTGGCGGCAGGAGCGGGAAATCGCAAGACTGCGGCGGGCGCAGGATGTCCTTGCCCGTCTCTTCCGGCCGGTCGATGGCGCTGATCCTCTGATGCGGCTGCCGGACGAGACAATCCTCTGCCGCTGCGAGAACCGCACCGTCGGCGACCTGAAACGGCTATGTGCCGGGCCGGACATCCCGAGTGGACGCGAAGTGAAGCACAACGGTCGCTTCGCCATGGGGTCCTGCCAGGGGCGGTTCTGCGCCGACAACACCGCAGCCCTGATGGCAGCACTCGCCCCCGATCGACCGCCCCCCTCCCCTGAGGATCTGACCGGCCGACGCTGGCCGACACGTCCCGTGGCGATCGGCGCCCTCGTCGCCGCCCGTGCCGAAGAGACGACCCCTCGAGACGAACAGCAAGACTAGAAGAGGCCCAATGATGACCCAAGTCGCGACCCTCAACGCCGGTTCGACGATCACCGTCCGCAACCCGTTCAACGGCAACATCGTCGGCGACGTCGCCGAAAGCACGCCGTCCGAAATTGCCGCGGCCGTGACCCGGGCGAAGATCGCCCAGCAGGAATTTCGGCGCTCCACGCCGGCGCTCCGTCGCAGCCTGCTGAATGCCCTTGCCGCCGAAATCGCAGCGGATGCCGAAGAGCTGGCCCGGATCATCTCGTCGGAGATGGGAAAGACCATTCGCGAAGCCCGAAACGAGGTCCGTCGGGCCCAGAACACGCTGAAACTCTCGGGCGATGCGGCGACCTTCCTCGACGGCGAGGCGCTCCACTGCGCGATCGTCGAGGGGGGAGCCGACCGGCTGGCAACGATCACTTACGAACCCGTCGGCGTCGCTGCCGCCATAACCCCGTTCAACTATCCGCTGAACCTTCTTTGCCACAAGCTCGGCCCGGCGATTGCAGCCGGCAACGCGGTCGTCGCCAAGCCCTCGCCGAAGGCGCCGCTCGCGGCCGAAAGGCTTTGCGCGCTGGCCGAAAAGGCCGGCTGGCCCCGCAATCTCTTCCAGGTCGTCCACGGCGGCGCCGACGCGGCCCTCTCGCTCGCCCGCTCGCCGATCAACCTTCTCTCCTTTACCGGCGGCCCGGCGGCGGGTCTCGCGTTGAAGAACGCGAGTGGCCTCGTCCGCTGCCTGATGGAACTCGGTGGCAATGATCCCCTCTTCGTCATGCCGGACGCGGACCTCGACAAGGCGGTCGCCACCACGATCGGCCATCGTTTCGAGATCGCCGGCCAGAGCTGCGCGGCCGTCAAGAAACTCTATCTCCACCGCGACATCGAGCGGGCGTTCACGGAGAAGCTGCTCGCCGAAGTCGACGCGGTCGAGTTCGGCGATCCTTCCCTCGACGACACCGATATGGGTCCCCTCATCGATGCGGCCGCCGCGCGGAACGTCCAGGAACGGATCGATGCGACCATCGCCAGCAAGCGCGGCAAGCTCTTGACCGGTGGCAATCACGCCGGCGCGCTCTTTGCCCCGACCGTCATTTCGGAGATCACCGCCGACGCGCCGGTGATCGCGGAGGAAACCTTCGGCCCCGTCATCGCCATCCGCACCTTCAATGAAGCGGCCGAAGCGATCGCGGAAGTCAATGCCGGGGAGTACGGACTGCAGGCTGGCGTCTTCACCAACGATCACGCGGTCATCAGGCAGTTCTCCCGCGACCTCGTGGTCGGCGGCGTCATGATCAACGAAGGTCCGGACTTCCGGGCGGAACACGTGCCGTTCGGCGGTGTGAAACGCTCAGGCCTCGGCCGAGAAGGGGTCCGCATTGCGCTCAGGGAAATGTCCGAGCCCAAGGTGGTGATCGATTGAGGGCCGGGACGATGAGAGTAGGCATTCTCGGCGCATCCGGCCGCGTCGGCACAAGGCTGGTCGAGCTCGTCCTGGCCAATCCCGGCCTGCAACTGGCGGCGGCCTTCGTCTCCCCCGTGTCCCGGCTCTGCGGCACGCCGGTTGCCGGCGGCAGCATCGAATACCGGCCGGCCGACCGTGCGATGAACAGCCATTGCGACGTCGTCATCGATTTCTCGACGCCAGCGTCAAGCCTCGCCTTCCAGGCGCTGGTCGGCGAGAAACCCATTCCCATGGTGATCGGCACGACCGGTTTCTCCGCGGAGGAGAGCGAGGCGCTCGCACGCTACGCCGCATACCGGCCGATGCTGGTCAGCGCCAATTTCGCACGTGGTTTCGAGGCCTTCCGCCTCGGCGCCGTCGATTTCATGCGTCGCATGGCTGCGGCGGAGCCTTCCGTCGCCGAGATCTACCACGCGCGCAAGAAGAGCGAGCCGTCCGGCACGTCGCGACTTCTGGCAGGCGAACTGCATGCGACGCGCAGTCAGGTCATGGGATTTGCCGCGCCCGAGCCGCCGATCGCCGTCCATCGCGAAGGTGACACCGTCGGCGTCAACGAAGTCCGCTTCGATCTCGGTTCGGCGGAGGTCGCCTTCACCTACCGCGTCCATACGCTTGCGGCCTACGCGGAAGGCGCACTTGCAGCAGCCGAATGGCTGATATCGGAACCACGCGCCAACGGGCGCTATACGCTGGCCGACAGTCTGGCCAGGTAACAAGAGACAGGAAAGGATCGAGGCACATGCAGGATTTGGCCCACCGCTTCAAAGGCGTCTTCACCGCACTCGTCACCCCCTTCAGGAACGGCAGCGTCGACATCGCCGCCGTCGACGCGCTCGTCGAGCGGCAGCTCTCGGCCGGCGTCAGGGGCCTCGTTCCCGTCGGCACCACCGGCGAGGCCGCTACCTTGTCGGATGAGGAAGCGGTCGAGCTCATCGCCCGCACCGCAGCACTCGCCAAGGGCCGCGCGCTTGTCGTTGCCGGCGCTGGCGCCAACAATACTCAAAAGGCTGTCGAGAAGGCAAAGGCGGCGGAAGCAGCCGGAGCCGATGCGCTGCTGGTGGTCACGCCCTACTACAACAAGCCGACCCAGGCCGGACTGGTCGCCCATTATGGCGCGGTGGCAGAAGCGACGACCCTGCCGATCATGCTCTATTCCGTCCCCGGCCGCTGCGGCGTCGAAATCGCCCCGGAAACCTGTGCCGCCCTGACGGAGCGCTACGCCAATATCGTGGCGATCAAGGAGGCCGGCGGCAATCCGGGCCGCGTGACCGCACTGCGGCGCACCTGCGGCAATGACCTGATCATCCACTCCGGCGACGATGGCCTCACCCTGCCCTTCCTCTCTCTCGGCGCCTGCGGCGTCACGAGCGTCGTCGCGAACGTCGCGCCCCGCGAGATGGTCGAGATGGTAAAGGCGTGGGAGAACGGCGACACCAGCCTCGCGCTGGCGCTCAACGACATCATCGCCGAGCTCACGGAAGGGATGTTCATCGAGTCCAATCCCGGACCGGTCAAGGCGGCACTCGCCTTATCGAACCTCGCCGGTCCGGAACTTCGCCTGCCGATGGTGCCTGTTTCGGACGCGAACCGCGAACGCCTCACCGGAATCCTCGGCCGCTACAGCGCGGCCACGGCCGCCTTCCAAGAAATGCGGTAAGCGCCCGCCGCAGCTTTGCATTGCCGCCCGCCGCGGAAGATAGGACCATGAAACCGTGGCTGGACCACGCCAGTCCCGGATCACGAAGAAGATGGGGAACGACCATGAGAGCCAGTAACACCCGCCACTCTGGCGGTGGAAACGCCTGCAGGAGAGAAGACCAAGATGACCTATAAATGGGATTTCCACTCGGTCTGGGTCTTCTACGACCTTTTTCTCGAAGGGCTGTGGATCACTGTCCTCTATACCTTCGGGTCGATCTTCTTCGGCGTGATCATCGGCTTCGCCACCTGCGGAGCGCGTCTGTCGCGCTTCAAGATTCTCAAGGCGGTGGCGCGGGTCTACCAGGAGATCTTCCGCTGCACGCCGCTTCTCGTCCAGTTGCTCTGGTTCTACTATGCCTTCCCGCTGCTGGTCGGCGGCTCCATCGACAATCGCGTGGCGGCCATGCTGACGCTTTCGCTCTATGTCGGCGCCTTCTACGCCGAGATTTTCCGCGGCGGCATCGTCTCGATCGACCGTGGCCAGCGCGAGGCGGCCGCCGCCATCGGCATGAGCCCCTGGCAATCGATGACGCGGATCATCCTGCCGCAGGCGATCAAGCGCATGCTGCCCTCCTTCATCAACCAGTCGGTGATCCAGTTCAAGAACACCTCGCTGGTCTCGGTGATCTCCGTCGCCGACCTCGCCTACATGGCGGCCGTCGTCAACGGGCAGACCTACCGGCCGCTGGAGTCCTACACCATCATGGCCGGGCTCTACATCGTCATGCTCCTGCCGCTGACGCAGGCTGCCGACTGGATCGAAAGACGCCTCAGGGCGAGCGACTAAGGAAACGGTACGACCATGAGCATGAACAAAGAAACAAGCGCCCCGGTCATCGAAGCGGTATCGCTACGCAAGAGCTACGGCCCGCTCGAGGTCCTCAAGGGGCTGGATCTCAGCCTTGCCCGCGGCGAGGTGGTGGCGCTGATCGGTCCGTCAGGCTCCGGCAAGTCGACCTTCATTCGCTGTCTCAACATGATGGAGATCCCGAGCGGCGGCACGATCCTCTTTCGCCAGAAGAAGGTCGGCGACCGTTTCCGAGACAAGGACGGCGACATCGGCATCGGCACGCTTCGCCGCCATGTCGGCATGGTCTTCCAGCACTTCAATCTCTTTCCGCACAAGACCGTTCTCCAGAACGTCACGGAAGGCCCGATCGTGGTCTGCAAGACGCCCCGCCGAGAAGCCGAGGAACGCGCCATGGACCTGCTCGCCAAGGTCGGCCTCGCCGAAAAGCATGCCGCCTATCCGAGCCATCTCTCGGGCGGACAGAAGCAGCGGGTGGCGATCGCCCGTGCACTTGCCATGGACCCCGAGGTTCTCTTGCTCGACGAGGTGACCAGCGCACTCGATCCCGAACTGGTCGGCGAGGTCCTGACGGTTATTCGCCAGCTGACGGACGCCGGCATGACCATGGCGATCGTCACCCACGAAATGGCGTTCGCCGCCGAGGTCGCCAATCGCGTGCTTTTCCTCGATCAGGGCGTCATCGCCGAATCCGGATCGGCCGACGAGGTCATTCTCAACCCGCAGAACCCGCGCCTTCAGGCGTTCGTCTCACGCTTCAGAGGGTAAACCTATGGTTGGCTTCCGCGTATCGATCGTCGGCGCAGGCAGTATCGGCTCGGCGCTTGCCGCCTGCCTCGGCACGGCGGGAGGCTTTGCCGTAGAGGTCATCGATCCTTCGGAAGAGGCTCTCGACCGGCTGCTGGATCTGAACCTGCCTGTTTCTCTGCACCACCTCGGCTCGCACGAGCCGCTTGCGAACCTCCTGAAGCAGAGCGATGTCACGGTCGCGGCCGTGCCCGAGCGGGCAGTGCCGGCGATCGCCCGGGCGGCGGCATCGGCGGGCACGCATTTCCTCGATTTCTCGCCACTACATGCCGACACCCGGCAGGCGCTGGAGCCGCTCGCCGGCGAGCGTGTCGTGCTCAATGGCTGCGGCGTGTCGCCGGGTCTCGTCGAGAACATTGCAAGCAGCCTCGTTGCCCGGTGTGCGCCAGTCTCCGAACTGACGATCCGCGTCGGCTCCATACCGCGCTTGCCGACGAACCGCCTCGGCTACGGACAGATCTGGGACATCGACGGACTGATCGACGAATATACGATGCCTTGCGAGGCGCTGCGCGGTGGAGAGCGCGTTCATCTCGCGCCACTCGAGGGCAAGGAACACGTCGTGCTCGACGGCGTGACCTATGAAGGCTTCACGACCTCGCGCGGATTGAAGGATCTCGCAATGTTCGCCACGGCCGGTGTCGGCAACGTCACCTTCAAGACGCTGCGCTATCCCGGGCACCTCGAGCACATGCAGTTCCTCCTCGACGACCTCGGCCTCAGGAACCGCCGCGACATGCTGCGCTCGCTCCTGCTCAACGGTCTGCCCATCATCGAGGAGGACGAGCTGGTGATGTTCCTGACGGCGCGCTCCGCGAGGGGTGCACGCAAGCTCGAAGCCTCGTCGTCCTATCGGTTCCGCCCGAGCCCGGCCCTCGGCCCCTTCAACGCGATGACGTCCGTCGCGGCGGGCTACGCGGCAGGACTCCTGTCCCTGCTGCGAAACGGTGACCTCGGAGAAAGGGGCTTCGTCGCCCACCACAGCGTTTCAGGCGCCGGGGTTCTGGAGAATCCCTATTTTTCGCCCCTGCTGGCGGCGTGACGGCATCCAGGAATGCTCGCCGCCAGGGGCATCGCGCAGCACGGATCCGCCATCGCGGTGCAACGCCGACCTGAGACCCAAGACCGAAGCTCCGCGACCCTGCCGTAGCGACAGGGGCTTGGCGGAGATTCGTGTTCCGACGAATGCGCTGAAGAAGATGTCCGCCACCCGCACCGAGAATGCGTCTTGGTGGTGCACGGCCAATGCTCCCTTGCGGGCGTCACTTGTTCTTGAGAAGCCACATCTTTCCCGCCATCGTGATGGCGTGGGCGGATTCTTCTGTCTGCGCTTCGGGATTGAGCCTCTTCAGAAGACCGAGTTCGGTCAGTTCATTCAGCGTGCTGGTCTTCAGGAATTTGACCTTCTGTGGTCGTTCCTTGAACCGGTCCGTCTTTGCATAGGTTTCGGTGGCGTCGAGATGCGTCCATTTCTTGCCGTCCTGGAGAAACAAATCGCCGTCCTTTGCGAGTTTCAGACCTCGTATCTGTATCGGTGTCAGTTCGATCATCGTCGTCTTTCGTTGTCTTGGTGAGGAAGCGCGGCCGGCAAGCAGCCGGCTGCAACGCATTCACGCGCCGGCTGTAACCTGCGCGGCATCCCGGAAGGAGAGGAGTTTTCGGCTTCTCTCGTCCCAGAGGACGAGCTTCACGCACTTCAGGCTCTCCCACAGCGTGATACGTCCGATGGAAGCGAGCTCCGGGTGATGACGAAGCACCTCCGGGAGCCGGTAATAGGGGATGCGGCTCGACAGGTGATGCACGTGGTGAATGCCGATATTGCCGGTGATCCACCGCAACACCAGCGGCAAGTCGTAATGGGAAGCGCCGTGAAGCGCCGCCTCCGGGAAATGCCAGTCGTCGCCCTTGGCCCAGTGGGTCGTCTCGAATTGATGCTGGACATAGAAGAGCCAGACGCCGGCCGCACCCGCCAAGAGCACGATCGGCAGGTGAATGGCAACAAAGGGCCCGATTCCGATCAGCCACACCAGCACGCCTGCCAGTACGGCGATGGCAGCGTTGGTGGCCATCGTCGACACCCACGGCAAGGCGCCCGATCGCATCATTCCGAACGGCAGACGTTGTTTGAAGAGGAACAGCCACGCGGGACCGATGCCGAACATCACCAGCGGGTGCCGGTAGAGGTTGTAACCGAGACGGCCCATGCGGGAGAGCGAACGATACTCGGCAACCGTAAGGGTCGTGATGTCGCCGACGCCCCGTTCGTCCAGATTCCCGGCCGAGGCGTGGTGGGCGGCATGAGCGCGACGCCAGTAGTCATAAGGCGTCAAGGTAAGTACGCCGAGCAGACGCCCCACCCAGTCATCGATACCGCGACGAGCGAAAAACGAACCGTGCCCGCAATCATGCTGAATCATGAACAGGCGCAAGAGAAACGCGGCAGCGGGTACGACGAATATCAGCCCCAGCCAAAGACCGCGGGAGATGGAGAAATATGCGAGAAACCAGAAAATCGCGAAGGGAACGATCGTAACCAAGAGCTCAAAGACGCTGCGCCGTGCCCGTGGTTGGCGATATCGCGACAAGGTTTTCAACCAGGCCGCAGCATCGACTTCGGCGGGTTTCGCAGGGGCTTGGATCATAGTGTTCATCGGAAAACCATCCGTTCACTCGCTTCGCTGCATGAAAGTGCAGACGGCGGTGTTGTTATTCGCGCCCGATCACGGGCGCATCTCGGGTCGTCAGGACCGGCGCGCCTTTCGGGCGGCATAGCGACGATCCCGTTCCGCCTTGCGGGCCGCCTCGTCTGCGATCATGCGAGTCTTGACGTCGTCCTGTTGTGCTTTGGCGGCTGCCTGCTCGGCTTCTGCTGCAGCCGCACGAGCCTCTGCATCCGCGAGCATTCGCGCGTGCTCCGCGACTTTCATCGCTTGCCGCTCGGCCCGGCGTTGCTCTCTGGCGATGGCGACCGCTTCACGAGCGGCCAATCGTTCCCGCATCTGCGGATCGATCGCCTTGGGTGCAGATGCGAATTTTTCCAATAGTGCGCGTTTCGCCTCGGCCGCGGCCGTACGGCGCGCATGAAAGCCGTTGTCGTTCGGGTGTCTCAATCTCTCATCCTTTGGAACTCGTCAGTTCGAGAGCTCCCCCGCGTCCCGCCCTGAGCGGGACCGGGTTCAGAATTTGCAGCGGTGTGCAAGTTAAGAAAAAAGGCCAGACGCATGCCTGGCCTTTCCAACCTTTCGCCGCGATGCCAGTACATCCGTGGTCACCTGCGGCTGAAGCTTCAGGCGGCGCGAAGCATGCCCGCCGACATCTTGCCTGACTTGCGGTCACGTTCGAGTTCAAAGCCGATCTTCTGGCCTTCAACGATCGTGTTCATGCCTGCCCGCTCGATAGCGGAAACATGGACGAAGACGTCCGCGCTGCCATCGTCAGGCTGAATGAAGCCGAAACCTTTAGTGGAATTGTACCATTTGACTGTGCCAGTGGCCATAACGAGCCCTTTCTCAGCAACGTTAATTACCGCCGGGCGACGCACGGCGGTGTTTTCGACTTTTGAAGGGGGAAGTTCGTCACGAAGCGCGAGGCGCAGCCAAAACAAATATCAGCAAACAAAGTATCGATGAACACTCAATATACGATCGCTGGATCCGCGTCAACCTTTTGTTTTGCGTTCTTCTGTTTTCGACTTATGGTATACATTCTCCGGATAGACGCACCCCGTCACGGGCGCCGACGGCCCGAGGGGCTGCGTCGGAGAAGCGGATAGTCCTCGGCTTCGTAGAGCTTCTGCATCTGCATTCCATCGAAGCGGTCCTCGTCGACCTCGAGCACGCAGCCCCGGAGCATCGAGCTGGGCATGTCCTCGATTGCAAAACGGAGCGCTTCCGCCACGCTGTCAAACCTCTTGTATCGAAGCCTGCTCGTCCGGCGCACGGTCTTGCAGGGATAGAGTCCTGCGGCGGCATGGTAATCAACACTCTTCATCGCCCAATTCCTCTCTTTTTGAAGCTGAACACGCGGGGAAACCGCCGCAGCGGCCTCCAGCCCTTCGCGCGCAAGCGAGCATCGGAAGGAACTCTCGGCCGAACGGCAGGCCATATCCGTCATGAACTGAAACCCCGAGCATTTCCGGCCAATTCGGAGTCGTTCCGACGGGAGCTCGAGGTCGGGACGCTCCCTGGAAGGGCAGCACCGCCAGAAGCCAGCCGATCCGGTCAATCGGGAAGTGGGAAACGCTCGTGATCCAAACCGTCCGCGAAGGGTCCCGTTGCTCTGTTCGCGGCAGCTATTGCTGTTTCTTGCCGAGGCTCAATCCGCTGCTCGCCAGCTTGACCTGAGCGCCCGAAACGGCGGGCGGGGCGGACGAGGCCTTTTCCTTCTTTGGTTTCCGCGCCTCGCGGTTACTTCGCATTTGGCCCTTTGCCATGGGAATTTCTCCAAGGTTGCCTGTCTGGCGAAAGGAAGCGGCCCGGCAGGCCGCTTCGACGGATGCGCTTCGCGAGGCGGAAAGGCGGCTGCCGCGTGGAACTCAGTTTTGAGGAATTTCCGTATCCGTTCGCCCGCCCAGCAAGGCCGACATGGCGCAGGAACCCCCAAGGGATGGCGAATACAGCAGGACCTGGTCGGGCGCCGAAAGAACTGCCCGGAATCGCCTTACAATCCGTGCAGCGGCGTTCGATGGACCGGTCTCATGATGCTGAATGTTCTCACGGTATCCAGACCCGCTTACGCTTAAGAGGTTTCGGTGTAACTGCAGCTCGGAAGACATGAGCGTCCTCCTTTCGTTGGGGCCGGGGCATGACAGCCCTGAAGCAGCAGCGCCCTGAACATGGCTGCCGACAAATTTATGATACGCCTCGCCTCCGAAAGGTGCAACAAAATAAAAATCAAAGTCGCCTTGTGCCTGACACAATCGACTGATAGTTCTCACCAATCGAATTTGGCTGTTTAGCTTCATTTTTGTGCCAATTGTGCGGATGTGACCTTCCCTTTCAAAATCGATGACTGCGCGGCCCGCATAATGCCGGCTGTAAATTCCTGCGATAGCGAGAGGAAATTGTTATGAACACCGGCATCGTGAAATTCTTCAACACGGCAAAAGGCTTCGGCTTTATCGAGCCCGAGGACGGCGCGAAGGACGTGTTTGTCCACATCTCGGCGGTCGAACGCTCTGGCATGACGCACCTCATGGAAGGTCAGAAGATCAGCTATGACGTCGTCACCGACCAGCGCTCAGGCAGAACTGCCGCCGAAAATCTTCAGGCGGCATAAGCCTGGACGGGTTCAGGTCTCTGACCGCCGTCGCGGACACAGATCGCAGAACCATATGGCAAGGTCGGGCTCGCCCGGCCTTTTTTTCATTTCCAACCAGGAAAGACTCCCATGAAAAAGACGGACGCAGGACAACAGATCCTCAGGGCGCAGCGGCAGGTGGCAAACACCAGTGGCGGCGGACACCTTGGCGGAACGAACCACGGTCAAGGCTACGATGCAAAGACATCATCGGCCAAGGGCAAACTCGACAAGACCCGACGATTTGGCGGCAAGAAGTGACACCGGCAAGGACCGGAGCACATCCGGCCAATCCGGGTTCGTTCTGACAAGACGACCTATCCAAGATCCAACAGAGACGCGAAGGCCATGTCCACCGATAAGGTCGAGCGGCTGTGTTGATCTTGACACGGAGACACCCGTTTCTCCGGTCACCCGCTTCGACGAGGTCGAGGCAGGGCGCCCGGAGAGATCTCCATTTTCGTGTTTGCCTTCGGCAAAGAACGAGAGTGGCGTCAGTTAGCGGAATCAGATCGCGTTCCGATCTTGCGCGATGCCGCTTGTTGCTCCGCCTCAGAGAACAGCACTGCCCCTGAAGAAATATTGGCGGAGACACCCGCGCGCGGCTTTCTCGGCAATACCTGCCTCGTCCGGCAAATCCTCCGCCCACAAGGTGTCCCACGACGCGACGCGCCCCTGTCTCCGAAGAGCGCCGGCTCAAGCCACGGCGCGTAACCGATTCTTAGCGTCCATCGCCGACAATGCAGAACGTTTCTTTACGCGATCTGTCTGAATGAGCTTATTCGAACGCTTTGCCGAACACGAACCCGACGGACCGGACCACCCTTTGAAATCGGCCGTGTCGCACGTCATCGCCTTCATGTCGGTGCCCTCCGACAATCCGTCGCTGCTCAGGGAGCAGTACCGCGCCTTCGCCCGGCAGCTGCCGATGATGTATTTCATCCTGATGACGAGCACCTGGGCTGTCGCCGCGACGCACATGGCCACCGCACCGCTCTGGCTGACGACCGCCCTTCCCGCGCTCTTCACCGTGGTAAGCCTCGCCCGTATCCGGCACTGGTGGTCATCACGCAGTATCGAACCGACACCGGAAGCAGCGCTCCACGCGCTCCGGCGTACCAACCGGCTGGCCTTCGTCATCGCGGCCGTCTTCACCGGCTGGTCCTACATGCTCTTTCCCTATGGCGACGCCTATGCGCAGTCGCACCTCGCCTTCTACATGTCGATCACGGTGATCAGCTGCATCTTCTGCCTGATGTTCCTGCGGTCGGCCGCGGTGACCGTGACGGCGATCGTCAACGGCACCTTCATCCCCTTCTATGCCCTGACCGGCCAGCCGACCTTCGTCGCGATCGCCGTCAACATCGCCCTCGTCAGCGTCGGCATGCTGGTGATCCTGATGGTCAATTACCGCAACTTCGCCGAAATGGTGAACGCGCAGGTCCGCACCGAGGCGCTGAGCAACGAGAACCTGCGGCTTGCCAATCTCGACAGCCTGACCGGCCTGCCGAACCGCCGCGCCTTCTTCTCGCACCTGCAGGGCGTCTTCGCGGAGGCCCGGAAAGACGGAACACGGCTCGCGGTCGGCATCCTCGATCTCGACGGTTTCAAGCCGGTCAACGATGTCTACGGCCATTCGGCCGGCGACAAGCTTCTCGTGCAGGTGGGCGTGCGCCTCTCCGACCTCAATGCCGGCTCCGGCACGCATTTCTTTCGCCTCGGCGGCGACGAATTCGCCTTCGTGACGACGGACGCGACGGAAGGCAGCGCCGTCATGGCACTGGGCAAGGACATCTGTCACACGTTGCAGAAGCCCATCGTTCTGCCCGCCGCCACCGTGCAGATCTCCGCCTCGGTCGGCGTCGCCATTCACCCGGACGCGGCGACCTCGCCGGAAACCCTGTTCGACCATGCCGACTACGCGCTCTACCACGGAAAGCGGACCCGTCGCGGCACCTGCACCCTGTTCTCGAACGCGCTCGACGCGCAGATCCGTCGCGAAGCGTTGATCGAACAGGTTTTGAGGCAGGCGGACCTGGAACAGGAACTGACCGTGGTCTTCCAGCCGATCGTCGACAGATCGAGCGGAAGAACCATGGGCTTCGAGGCGCTCGCGCGCTGGGAGAGCCCCGTTCTCGGGTGCGTACCACCCGGTCAGTTCGTTCCCATTGCCGAGCGGGCCGGTTTCGTCGGAAGTCTCACCCGCATCCTGTTGCGGAAGGCGGTGGCCACGGCGGAAACCTGGCCCGCCGGGACCCGGCTGTCGTTCAACCTCTCGGCACACGACCTGAACACCGAGGAAAGCGTGCTCGCGATCGCCGCGATCCTCGGCAACAGCGCCTTCGGCAGCCACCGCATCGATTTCGAGATCACCGAGACGGCCTTCGCCCATGATTTCGAGCAGGTGCGGAAGTCGGTCGAAGCACTGCGCGTGATGGGCTGCGGAATCTCGCTCGACGATTTCGGCACCGGCTATTCGAGCCTGACCCGGCTTCACGCGCTGCCGCTGACCAAGATCAAGATCGACCGCAGCTTCGTCAAAGACCTCCACAAGAACCCGGCAAGCTA
The DNA here is from genome assembly GCF_024054295.1 of Ciceribacter sp. RN22. Taxonomy (NCBI): domain Bacteria; kingdom Pseudomonadati; phylum Pseudomonadota; class Alphaproteobacteria; order Hyphomicrobiales; family Rhizobiaceae; genus Ciceribacter; species Ciceribacter sp. RN22. The sequence continues at coordinate 636,939 of NZ_JAMXLD010000001.1, read as the reverse complement.
CAAGATCGTGAAGTCGCTGCTCGCGCTCAGCCGCGACATGCACCTCGACTGCGTGATCGAAGGAGTGGAAACGCAGGAGGAGATGGATGCCTTGGCAGCGCTCGGGGCCGTGCTGATCCAGGGCTATTTCTATTCGCCACCGGTCTCGGGACACGAACTCGACAGCTATCTCGATGCCGCCGGAACCGTCGCCCCGCAGGCGGGGTGACGGTTGGCGAAGGGCGAGCCCCGTCCGGCTAGCGCTTGTAGGCGCCGAGGCCCGGCCGGTAGGTCTTGTCGTCGAGGAACTGCTTAAGGCCCTCGTCGCGGCCACGCGTCTTGTCCAGGTAGAGCATCTGTTCGAGCTTGGCGTAGATGTAGTCGTCGGCAAGATCCCAGGGCATGTTGCGGACCCGCTTGAAGGTGTCCTTCGCTGCCTTCAGGGTGACCGGGTTCTTTTCGAGCAGGCTCGCGCAGATCTGCCGGACACGTGTTTCGAGTTCCGTGAGCGGCACGGACTCGTTGACGAGGCCCATTTCTCGGGCCTTCTCGCCGCCGAAGGTCTCGCCGGTCATGATGTAGTAGAGCGAGTCGCGGTGGTTCATCACCTCGGCGACGGCGCGGGTGACGTTGCCGCCGGGCAAAATGCCCCAGTTGATTTCCGAAAGCCCAAAGGTCGCCTCGTTCGCCGCAATCGCAAGGTCGCAGGCGACGAGCGGGGTGAACGCCCCGCCGAAGCACCAGCCGTTGACCATGGCGATGGTCGGCTTTTCGAAGAACATCAGGCGGTTCCACCAGCCGCCCGACTGGCGTCGGCTCTTCAGCGTCACGTGACGCCCCTTGCCGTCGTTGTCGCGGAAGTATTCCTTGAGATCCATGCCCGCCGACCAGGAGGAGCCGGCGCCCCGAAGGACCAGCACGCCGCAACGCTCGTCCCCTTCGAGATCGTCGAGAACTTCCATCATCCGGCGGTTGAGCGCCGGGTTCATGGCATTTCGCTTTTCCGGCCGGTTGAGGGTCACGAAGGCGATACCGCCGTCGAAGTCGACGACGACGGGGTCGGCCTTGCTCTTGTCGGTTTCTGTCATGGTCTCTGTCCTTTCATCTGGATCGACGCGGGGTCGAACGTCGCCACCGCAAATGCTTGAGTTCACGAGGGAAGGTGATGGGTGCGCAGGATGTGCTTCTGCGCCTTTCCGGATGCAGTGCGCGGGATCGCCTCGAGGAAGACGACGCGGGCCGGCCGCTTGTAGGCGGCAAGCCGCTCGGCGCAATGGAGGAGGATCTCCTCATCCGTCGCATCCGCGACGGCAGCCACGACGAAGGCGATGCCACATTCTCCCCACTTCGGATCCGGAGCCCCGACGACCGCGACATCCAGAACCTTCGGATGGGCGCCGATCACTGCTTCCACTTCGGCAGGGAAGACGTTTTCGCCGCCACTGATATACATGTCCTTCAGCCGGTCTGGCACGTAGATGACCCCGCCCGGTCCCCGCCGGCCGAGATCGCCGCTGCGATACCAGCCGTCGACGAAGGCGCGCGCGGTCTCCTCCGGCTTGTTCCAGTAGCCGGGGGTCACGGAGGGGCCGCTGAGCCAGATTTCTCCGACTTCGCCGTCGGCGACGTCCTGGCCGTCCTCGCCGACGAGGCGGATGGCGAGCATCGGCGCCGGAAACCCTACGCTGCCGGGGAAGGTCGCCACCATGTCGCGATCGAGCGGCATGTGGATCGCGGTCCCCGCCTCGCTCATGCCGTAACCGTTGACGAGCGGGATGCCGTCCTCGAGGAAGGTCTCGATCAGCGCCGGAGAGAGCGGTGCCCCGCCGATGAAGATCGCCTGGAGGGCCTTCAGCGCGGCGGCGTTCCAGTTCGGCGAGGCACGCAGCGCCGCCGCCATCTGCGGCACGGCGAAGTAGTGGCTCACGCAAAGGGAAGGATCGCCGAGCGTTGCAAGCGTCCGTTCGGGCAGGAACCGGTCGGAGATCACCAGCCGCCCGCCCATCATCAGCGTCGTGCGGGCGATCGCGACGAGACCGATCGTATGGAAGAGCGGCAGGTCGAGAAGCGCGACCGAGCGTGCCGTCACTTCCCCGACCAGTGCGAAATTGAGCGCCGCGGCGAAGGCGTTGCGGCGCGTCACGACGACGCCCTTCGGCGCCCCGGTCGTGCCGGAAGTGTAGAGCATGATGCAGGGCCCGTCGGCGACGGGCGCTTCCGGCTCGGTGCGCGGGTTCTCGGCGATGAGTGCAAGCAAGCCGTCCTCGCCGTCGACGGGCAGCAGCGGCGGAAGCGGATCGGCGATCTCGCCGATCGTATGGGCAAACTCCGCCGCGTGGACGATGAGGGAAGGTCGGCAGTCCTCGACGATCTGCCCGATCTCGACGGGGCCGAGCCGCCAGTTGAGAGGAACGAAGACGTAACCGGCACGCTGGCAGGCGAGGCAGATTGCGACCTGAATGATCGAATTGCGCCCGAGATATGCGATGCGAGGATGAGGCTCCGGCGCCGCAACCTTCAGCAGCAGGACCGCGGCGATCCGCGCGATCAGGTCATCGAGCTCCGCATAGGTCAGCGAACGACCGGTCTCCACCTCGTAGACTGCTGGCCGAGCCGGCCCCACAAGGGCACGGTAGCCGACCGGATCGCCGAGCGCGAAAGCGGTATCCATCGACGCGCCGACGAATGCGTGTTGCAGCATGTTCTCCTCCCGGGTCCGCACTCCCATACGAGCCAAAATAGTATGTAGTACATATTATATAAACCGGTCGCCGACACAAGTGGAAAATGATAGGAGTGCCGCGATCGTAGACTTTGCGGGAGACCGGTGTGGCAGACGAGGGAAATCTGGAGGCGGAAAAGGACCTTACGTCCGACATCGGCAACGCTTCGGCCGGGCCGTCACTGGACATGGGCTGCCTGACGCGGGTCCTCGGCTTCCACCTCAGGATGGCGAATGTCGCGATCTTCCAGGACTATCAGCAGACAATGGCCGGTCTTTCGCTGACGCCTAAACAGTTCACCGTGCTGGAACTCGTCGGACGCAATCCCGGTGTCGTGCAGATCGATATCGCCGAGCTTCTCAGCATGGACAAGGCGACGACGATGGCGCTCGTGGACCGGCTGGAGGCGCGCAGCCTTCTCGAACGACGCCCCTCCCGGACCGACCGGCGCCGCAAGGAACTCTTCCTCACCGAGGAAGGCAAAAAGGTGCTGCAGGAAGCGCGCGAACTCATCGCCTTGCACGAGAAGCGCTTCACCTCCCGTTTTTCCGAGGCGGAACTCAAATCCTTCGTCGAGCAGTTGCGGCGGATCTACGGGCCCTTGCCGGGCTGACGTGGCGGACCACGCCCTCGACACCCGGATGCGCATCGAAAGAGCGTCTTGCGGAGGAGCAAGCTGCATGTTTTCCGCGCCGATTGCGGCAAGAGCCGCCGGCGAATGCCGCAATCGGTCATTGCACAGGAATTCCTTAAAAACTATATGCATAGTATAGTTCTTCGATGGCGAGCTCCGTTTGTCGCCACCTCTCAGGATGGAATCTCTGGAATGCTGACCAAGAAGGGCAAATATGGGCTGAAGGCGCTCGTCGATCTCGCGCGTCTCGGCCCCGGTGAGACCGCATTCGTCACCGAGGTGGCGGCCCGCAACAACATTCCGAAAAAATTCCTCGACACCATCCTGCTCGAATTGCGCAACAACGGCATGCTGCGTTCGAAGAAGGGGCCGAACGGCGGCTACGCCCTCTCGAAGCCGGCCTCGGAGATCCGCATCGGCGCGGTGATCCGCGCCCTCGACGGCCCGCTTGCCCCGATCCGTTGCGCCAGCCGCACGGCCTTCGAGGCCTGCGACGACTGCGACGACCCGGTAAGCTGTCAGGTACGCATCTCGATGACGGAAGTTCGCGACGCGATTGCGGCGATCCTCGACAACATGACCCTTGCCGAATTCGTCGCCAAGGGCGAGGACCTGCTCGCCGACGCGCCGGCGCTCAGCTGATCCAAGGCTTCTGGGCGGCGTCCTGCGATGTCAGCGTCCGCCAAACAGCACCGAATTCCCCACAGCGCGCAGCGCCGCACGGTCCTCCCCCGAGGGACAGGGCAGACCTGTCTCGCGGATGACGACGTCGAGTATGGTCGAGACGCGGCACGCCTCCTCGATCGCCTGCGTCGTCGGGCTCACCTGTGCGCGATCGAACAGCGCGCCGCAGCGATGCGCAATGCCCCGCAGGGTCTCGATGCGCACCGCCAGTAGGCCAGCGCGTTCGGCCCGGTCGACCACATCATCCGCGCCTTGATCCGGCGAGATCAGGGCCGAGAGTTCGCTCTCGCATCGGCCGAGCACCGTCGCCGCGGTCAGCAGGCGCGAAAGCGCCGTCGAGAGCAAAAGCGCGTCCTGCTGGAGCGCCAACATCGCATCGACATGCGGCGCTGATGTCTTTCCGATAAAAGCCCCGAGAGGCGAGCGTTCGACATCCTCCCGAACAGTGCCGGTTCGCGCGAGCATCATTGCGACGGGACTGTCCTGAAGGCTCTGCAGGCAGATGATCCGCCAGTCGGGCGGCAGCGCGGCCGCCTCCTCCGCCTTTCCGATTTCGACGGTCACGTCGGTCAGCTGGACTTGCAGGTCGGTCGGCAGTCTTGCGAGCGCAAAACGCTGGCCCTGGCGGGCACGATCAAAGACAGACCGCCGCTGATCTTCCGTACCGCCGCCGCGCAGCAATTCAAGCGCGGCAAAATGGGCGGTGAGGGCTGTCGCCGCCTCGGCGGATGCCCGGGCGAAGGCAGAAACGATCTCCGCCAGGACGACATTGGAGACGTCGATACCGCCCAGTTCCGCGGGCACCGAAATCGCCAGCAAGCCTGAACGCGCAAGCCACTCGCCGACGGTATCCGGGGAGGCGACGGCAAAGATCTCGGTCGCCTTGGCGGCGACGGAAAGCGCCTCCTCTTCAGAGGTGATACGGGCCGGAAGTCCGCGCCCGTGTACTTCGAGATGCGTGATGGTTGCCATGGCTTCCGCTCCCAGCGTTCCCAAGGGATATCATGCATATCGGTTCGAGCGGAGGACAACGCCGACTGGACGACTCCGGAACCCGACCTTCGGCACCAAAGCCATGCAAGGCCAACATTTCGGCTGCAAGACCTGGCGTCCAAGGACGTTCGTGGCGGCCGCGAACGATGCATTCGGGATACCCACAGGCATGGAACCATCCTCCTGTTCGCTCTCGTCAGAGACCAGCGAGTGTCACAGCGAATGAAGCGACCGTCAAGGATTTCCACTAAATCTGTGCATTTAAAGGACTTTGCGCCGCCTGTTCAACCGTTGAAGACGCTGCTCTCGGGGATCGGGACATAACGACCGGCGCAATATCCGAGCGACTGACCGCCGCGGCTGCGGATCGCGGCCACTTTCCCGATGACCAGTACGTGACCATGGCGCGGCAAAACCTCTTCGACGACACAGTCGACCGCGGCAATCGCGTCGTCGAGAACCGGCGCACCACTCGCAAGTCGCGTCCATTCCGCTCCGCGGTAGCGCTCCGGACCCTTCAGCCCCCCGCGACCGGCGAACTGGTTGGCCAGAGCCTGATGGTGCGGACCGACGAGGTTCACGCAGAAATGGCCGTAGCGCTCGACCACCGGCCAGGTCGAAGACGTGTGATTGAGGGAGACGAGCATTCGCGGCGGGTCGACGGAGAGACCCGTCGCGGAGGTTACGGTGGCGCCGGTACGGTCGTCACCCTCGCCTGCGGTGATGATCGTCACCCCACCCGCCAGCAGACGCAGAGCCGATCTGAGACCCTCTGCATCGGGCGGGCTGTCCAGCAGCGGAGGCGTCACCTCGAGGACACCGAATGCCGGGGATGACAGTTCCTTGCTCATGCTTCGATCCTTTCACATACGGATTTCAAAAGCTTGGGGTCATTCTTGGCGAAACCGGGCCGGAACTGTAGACATCGCTTTCTATTTTACATATAATTTATAGAAAATATCGTTAGCCAACGCGAGAATCGGAAGGAGAAGGTGATGCTGCAGCTTTCCTCTGCGATCGGAGCGCGGACCGCGCCCGTCTTTCATCGCTGCCGCGTGGTGGTGATCGGCGGCGGCTTTTCCGGCGCCTCGGTTGCCCGGCAGCTCGCCCTCTGCGACGGCGTCGAGAAGGACGGCGTCGTGATCTTCGAACCGCGCAAGCGGATCGGCGCCGGACTTGCCTACGACACGACGGACCCGTCGCTCCGGCTCAACGTTGCAGCCCACAGGATGCGTGCGCTCCCCGGTCGGCCGGAGGCCTTCGCAGAGTGGCACGCAAGAACCGGCCGCCTTGCGGCCGATCCCCGGGCGGTCGCCGGCGAACACGTCTTCGCACGTCGTGGCGACTTCGGCGAGTTCATGGCCACGCAGATGGCGCCACTCATCGAACAGGAGAGGATCGTCCACCGCCGCGAGCAGGTGGTGCACGTGACGCGGCGGGCCGACCTCTGGCTCGTCACCGGCGAGGCCGGCTCCTCCGCCGTTGCCGACGAGCTGATCATTGCGACAGGTCAGCCCGGACCGCAAGCGCCCAAGGCCATCGCATCCGCGCTCAATGGTCATCCCCGCCTGGTGGCAGACGGCCTCAAAGGCGAATGGCTATCCCACGTGCGCACAAATGATCGTGTGCTCGTCTTCGGCGCCGGCCTGACCGCAGCGGACGTCGTCGGACAACTTGCGGGCCGCGGCCACGCAGGCGTCGTCACCCTGCTCTCTCGGTCGGGCCTGCTGCCGCAAGTGCAGTCCGTCTCGGCCGTCGAACCCTTCGGCGATTTCTCAGCGTTCTCCCCACGGAGCGGACGGCAACTGCTGCAGCGTGTGCGCGCAACCGTCGCCGAGGCCGAGAGCCAGGGGCTTTCCTGGCAGAGCGTGTTCGATGCTCTCCGCCAGCAGGGGCAAACAATCTGGGCCGGCCTTCCGCTCGAAGAGCAGGCGCGTCTGTTGCGCCACCTGAAGCGCCAGTTCGAGACCCGCCGCTACCGGCTGCCACCCCAGAACGCCAGGATCATGCACGACCGTTTCGAGGCCGGACTGCTCCGCCACCGGGCCGGCCGCATCTGTCGGATCGAGCGTAGCCGCCACGAGATCTCGGTCGACGTGATCAAGAAACCCGCGGGCACGGTCGAGCGACTGGTCACCGACTGGGCCGTGGTCGCAACCGGTCCGGATTTCGGTTCGGTCGTCACCTCGCAGCCGTGGCTTGCAGAACTCGAACGCCTGGGGTTTGTGGCGGCCGACTCCCTCGGCCTCGGGGTCGCCTGCGATCGGACAAGCAGGGCGATCGGTCGCAACGGCTATCCTGTCGACAGCCTGTTCATCGCCGGGCCGCTCGCCCGCGGCACCTTCGGTGAACTGACCGGCGTGCCCGAAATCGCCACGCAAGCCGACCAGATCGCCCACACGATCATCGCCCGCCGGGCCTCGGCTCGCACGACCTGCGACCTCGTCTGACGTCAACCCGAACGCAGGGAGATGAACCGATGCCTGCGATGCGAGGCGCTCACGCCTCGCCGAAAATGGCCTCGAGCAGCTGCCGCTCGTAACCGGCAAGCTCCGGATCACCGTGATGGCGGGGATGTTCCGTCTCAATCGCGAGGTCGAGCGACACACGCCCCTGATCGAGAACGATCACCCGGTCGGCCAGGTGGACGGCCTCGCTGACATCGTGAGTGACGAGCACCGCGGTAAAGCCGAGTTCACGACGGACGCGGCTCACCAGCTGCTGCATGGTTATGCGCGTGAGGGCGTCGAGAGCACCGAGCGGTTCGTCCAGCGCCAGCAGTCCCGGACGGCTCACCAGGGCGCGGGCGAGCGCCACGCGCTGGCGCTGTCCTCCCGAGAGAAGGGCCGGCCATTGTTCGGCCTTGTCGGCGAGCTGCACGTCGCGCAGCGCATTCGCCGCCTCGCGACGCGCCTCCGAACTGGGAACGCCGTCTCGCAGCCCGACGGCGACATTGTCGATGACGCTCGCCCAGGGAAGGAGCCGTGGCTCCTGGAACACGATGCGGGTGTTCGCCGCGGCCGCACCGTTTCCGTCGCGGATCGCAATCGCGCCACTGGTCGGCCGGTCCAGGCCCACCAGCAGGCGAAGCAACGTGCTCTTGCCGCAGCCGCTCTTGCCGACGATGGCCAGGAACTGGCCTGCCGGAACCTCGAGGTCGACGCCCCTCAGCACGTGATTGTCGCCAAAACGCTTGTCGACATGCGTGAGCGAGATCGAAACCGGTCCGGAAGGCACCGGAGGAGCGGGAGCGATATCCGTCCCCCGTCCCGCGGCGACATCCCGCCCTGACGGGCCGTGATGAAGGCTTGCTGCATGGCGGATCATGTCGGTATCCTCACTTCTGATAGGCCGGGTTCCATGCCAGCATCCGTCGTTCGAGCGTGCGCGCGATCTGGTCGGCAAGCTTGCCGAGCGCGGCGTAGATCAGCAGGGAAAGGATCACCACGTCGGTCATCATGAACTCCCTCGCCTCGTTCGCCATATGGCCGATACCCGAGGATGCCGCGATCGATTCCGACACGATGAGCGTCAGCCACATGATCCCGAGCGCATAGCGCAATCCGACGAAAATCGAGGGCAGCGCTCCCGGCAGGATGACACGGCGGAACAGCGTCCAGCCGCTCATGCCGTAGATGCGGCCCATCTCCAGAAGGTCACGATCAACGCTGCGCACCCCGTGGAAGGTGTTGAGATAGACGGGAAACAGAACCCCGAGCGAGGTGAGAAAGAGCTTCGATTCCTCACCGATGCCGAACCAGAGGATGACGAGCGGAATCATCGCAAGATGAGGGATGGTACGCAGCATCTGCAGCGTCGTATCCGTCAACTGCTCAGAAAGCCTGGAGACGCCGTTCGCGATGCCGAGGGCGAGCCCGATCGCGCCCCCCACCAGCAGGCCGGCAAGCGCCCGCGCGCCGGAAACCGCGATGTCGTGGACGAGCGCGCCGCTTGCCAGATGGTCTACGAACGCGAACGCGACATCGGTCGGAGCCGGCATCACGCGGGCCGATATCCAGCCGGCCGAGGAGAGGATTTGCCAGACGAGGAGAACGAGGCCGGGAACGGCGAAGGGCAGCAGGCTGCCCGTATCGATCCGCAACCGCGCCCGCCCGGCGCCTGCGAGACGGCTACGTGTGATCACGCTACTCGTCGGAATGTCAAACGCGGTCATATCGCTTTCCTTTCTTCTCGATGCCTTGCCGCGCGGACGAGACCGCGCGGCGTCCTCCTTGGGCCTCAGGAGCCGGAAACGACCCGAAGATTGCCGCCGTGGCCGCCGCCACCGAAGAGTGGCCGGTCGCCGAAGGACGAGCGGATCTGGTTGCGCGGGCTGCCGAGGCCGATTTCCGGGAAAAGCAGCTCGGAGACGCGATAGGCCTCCTCGAGGTGCGGATACCCCGAGGCGACGACGGTATCGATGCCGAGCGCCTGGTATTCCCTGAGGCGGGCGGCCACCGTCTTCGGAGAGCCGACCAGCGCCGTACCCGCACCGGAGCGCACGAGACCGATGCCGGCCCAAAGGTTCGGCGAGACCTCGAGCTTGTCGCGCCGGCCGTTGTGGAGCGCGATCATGCGGGTCTGGCCGACGGAATCGGAGGTTCTGGCGAAGGCCTCCTGTGCGGCAGCGATCGTCTCGTCGGAGAGCCTCGAGATCAGCCGGTCGGCAGCCTCCCATGCCTCCTCGTCGGTTTCCCGGACGATGAAGTGGAGACGGATGCCGAAGCTGACGTCGCGACCTTTTGCGGCCGCGGCCCTGCGGACCGTGGCGATCTTCTCCGCGACCTGTTCGGGCGGCTCTCCCCAGGTGAGATACTTGTCGACGAAACCGGCGGAAAACTGGATCGCCGCATCCGACGAGCCGCCGAAATAGAGCGGCGGGCGCGGCGCCTGCACCGGCGGAAAGCCGAGCCTTGCCCCGATCGCCTTGATGTACTGCCCGTCGAGGTCTGCGCTGCCCGTCTCGATCAGTTCGTTGAAGACCCGGAAGAACTCGTCCGCATGGGCATAGCGCTCGTCATGCGGCAGGAAGATGCCGTCGCCCGCAAGCTCCTGCGGATTGCCGCCGACAACGATGTTGAGCAGCAGTCGCCCGTTCGACACACGGTCGAGAGTCGCGGCGAGACGGGCGTAATAGGCAGGTGAGGCAGTACCGGGGCGGATCGCCACCAGGAATTTCAGCTTCTCAGTGTGCGCAGCCAGATTGGCGGCGAGCACGAAGGACTCCTCGCAGGCGACCCCGGTCGGGATCAGCACGCCCGAATAGCCGAGGCGGTCGGCGGCGGTGGCGATCTCCCGGAAATAGCCGGAATCGGCGGGGCGGCTCAGCGTGTCGGAGCCGATATAGGTGCCGTCGCCCGATGTCGGGATGAACCAGAGGAAATCGAGCGGCTTCTGGGTGTGGGTCATGGCAACATCCTTTCCGTGAACACAATGTCAGCTGGCTTTCGGGCGCCAGACGATGTCGGTGATGGCGAGCTTTTTCGGCAGGATGCCGAGGTCGTGGAATTCGTCGGCGAGCGCCTGCTGATAGGCGACCGCCTCATCCCCGAGCGTCTGGACCTTGCCGAGATCGGCGCCGCGGCGGGTGAGCACGGTACGGGTGACCGGCTCCGGCACGCCGGTGATCTCGGCGATCGCAGGGATGGTCTGGTCGAGGTTCGCCTGAGCCCAGACGCCGGTCCTGGCGAGCTCGTCGAGCACTTCGACGATTACCTCGGACTGATCACGAACGAAGTCGCCGTTGCCGAGAAAGAAAGACCAACTGTCGACGATGCCTTCCGCCGTCGTCAGCACGCGGGTGTCCGGGTCGGCTTCGGCGATCGCGAAATAGGGGTCCCAGATCGACCAGGCGTCGATCCCGCCCGTCTTGAAGGCGGCGGCGGCATCCGGAGGCGTGAGATCCAGAGCCTCGATATCGGCGACCGTCAGTCCCGCCTTGCGCAACGCCTTCACCGTGAAATTATGGGCGCTCGACCCGCGCTTGAAGGCGACCTTCCGGCCCTTCAGGTCCCCGATCGCCTGGATCGGTGACTGCTTGTGAACGAGGATGGCGGAGCCTGCCGCCGTTCCCTTGTAGGTGCCGACATAGACGAGATTGCCGCCGGCGGCCTGGGCGAAAAGCGGCGGGACGTCCCCGGTCGGGACGAAATCGAGCGCGCCGGCGCCCAGCGCTTCGAGAAGCGGCGGACCGGAGGTGAATTCCGACCAGGTCACCGTGACGCCGCGGGGCGCAAGTCGCTTCTCGATGGCCCCCGTGCGCTTGGCGAGCGCCAACACGCCGTTCTTCTGCCAGCCGATGCGAAAATTGCCAGACGCGGCGGCCGTCCGGATATTCGGCATGGCGAGCGCCGCCGCGGAAGCACCGAGAAGTGCGAGGCCTTGTCTTCTTGTAATCATCATGAACCTCCGGGTAGGGCGCAGCTCCCGCGCCGTTCGATGATGTCAGATGATAATATTTTCTATAGTTTCTATAAGGAATAAAGTTGCACCAGGCACAGACAAAGGGGATTATCCATCGCGACCGACGGCGGATCATGGATTCATCGCGTTCGATGCCGGAGCCACGCGGGGCGGCGCCTCACCGCGCACTGCAATTGAAACGACCAGACCTTCCGCAACGACAACGCCTGAAATCCATAGTCGGCATCGGCTGTCCGCACAGCGATCGAGCATATTGGACATTTCCGGCTAATTCGGGGTCGTTCTGACGGAGCGAATTTGCCGGAAATGCTCATTGATCGGCAAGTGTCTCGACGAAGAGCCAGACCGCAAAAGTCTACCGGACAAGATGCACGAGCGTCCGAACACATCCCTGTCTCGTCTTCCCCTCGACAGAACCAGCGTGACCGAAGGTCGCCATGCGCGCGAGACACGGGAATACGATTTGAAACATCAATAGATTGGTAGTAGATATAAAACACCAAGGCTGAAACATGAGAAGCGATGGCGGAACCGTGATTACATCCGCTCAATTGCGAGCCGCCAGGGCTCTTCTCGGAATTGACCAGCGCAAACTGGCCGGCCTCGTCGGTGTGTCCGTCCCGACGATCCAGCGCATGGAAGCAAGCCCCCACGTCATCCGCGGCAATGTCGACTCGCTGATGCGGCTCCTGCGCGCTCTCGACGATGCCGGAATCGCCTTGATCGACGACGGAGAGGCGAGCGAGGGGGGCGGTCGCGGCGTGCGGTTGAAGGCGCCGCCGTCCCGCGGAACAACCGAAGAGACCGCAAGCACCCCAGGTGCGGGGGAACCGTCATGACCCCCGTCCAGGTCGTCCTCGTCTCGGTCGGCGCCTATCTGGGCACAGCAGTGCTCGGGGCGGCCGCGGGACGGAGAGCCTGGGCAACATCCCTCGTCTACGCGCTCGCCTTCTGCGTTTCCGCGGTGGTCGTCGCGACCGCAGTCTCGCAACTGCTTGGCGCGGCGACAGGAGGTCCGGCTTCCGAGGTGGCGTTGCCGCTCGGGCTTCCCTGGCTCGGATCGCATCTCCGGCTCGACGCGCTCTCGGCCTTCTTTCTTTCGGTCGTCGGGCTCGGCGGCGCGCTCGCGAGCCTCTACGGCCTCGGCTACGGGCACCATGAAGAGGCACCGCAGCGCGTGCTTCCCTTCTTTCCCGCCTTCCTCGCCGGCATGACCCTCGTGATCCTCGCGGCCGACGCCTTCACCTTCCTCATCTCCTGGGAATTCATGTCGCTCGCCTCCTGGGCGCTGGTGATGGCGCACCACCATGAGGCCGCCAATCGCAAGGCGGGCTATATCTACATCGTCATGGCGAGCTTCGGTACGCTCGCACTGCTGCTCGCCTTCGGCCTACTGGCGGGGTCGGACGGCAATTATGCCTTCGCCGCGATCCGCGCCGCAGAGCATACGCCGCTCGTTGCTGGAAGTGTGCTCGTGCTTCTTCTTCTCGGTGCCGGTTCGAAGGCCGGCCTCGTGCCGCTGCATGTCTGGCTGCCGCTCGCCCATCCGGCCGCGCCGAGCCATGTCTCGGCGCTGATGAGCGGCGTCATGACCAAGGTCGCCATCTACGGCTTCGTCCGCATCGTCTTCGACCTTCTGGGACAGCCCGCACCCTGGCAGGGCATTCTGGTCCTGGTGATCGGCGGAGCAACCGCCAGCCTCGGCATTCTCCATGCGTTGATGGAACGGGACCTGAAGCGCCTGCTCGCCTACAGCACGATCGAGAACATCGGCATCATTTTCGTGAGCCTCGGGCTGACGCTCGCCTTTGCGGCAAACGGCATGACGGGCCCGGCGGCGCTCGCCTTCACGGCCGCGCTTTTCCATGTCCTCAACCACTCCTTCTTCAAGAGCCTGCTCTTCTTCGGCGCCGGCGCCGTGCTGAGCGCGACCGGCGAGCGCGATATGGAAAAGCTCGGCGGCCTGATCCACCGGATGCCGGTTACCAGTTTCGCCTTCCTCGTCGGCAGCGTGGCGATCTCGGCACTGCCGCCCTTCAACGGCTTCGCCTCGGAATGGCTGGCTTTCCAGGCGATCCTGCAGAGCCCCGACCTGCCGCAATGGGGGCTGAAGATCATCGTGCCTGCGATCGGCGGGCTGTTGGCGCTCTCCGCGGCGCTTGCCGCCACCTGCTTCGTCAAGGCGTTCGGCGTGACCTTCCTCGGGCGCCCGCGCACGGCAATCGCCTCCGTGGCGACGGAGGTCGACCGCTTCTCGCTTGCCGCGATGCTGGTGCTTGCCGCACTCTGCCTCCTCGCCGGTATCCTGCCGGGCCTCGTCATGGATAGCCTCGCCCCGGTCGCGCTTGCACTTCTCGGCGACCGCCTGCCGTCCCAGGCCGGTATTGCCTGGCTGTCGATCGTGCCGATCACCGAAACCCACAGCTCCTATAACGGCCTGCTGGTCTTCCTCTTCATCGCCTTCTCGGCCTCGGTTGCCGCCTTCCTCGTTCATCATCTCGGCTCGCGGGCGCTCCGGCAGGCCCCGGCATGGGACTGCGGCTTCCCCGAGCCGAGCCCGATGACGCAGTATTCGGCGGGCAGTTTCGCACAACCGATCCGCCGCGTGTTCGGCACGCTGGTCTTCCGCGCCCGCGAGCGGGTCGACATGCCCGCCCCCGGCGAACTGCGGCCGGCGCGACTGACCGTCACGACCCGCGACCTGATCTGGGACTGGCTTTATGCGCCGTTGACCGGCGTGGTCGGCTACATCGCGGAGAAGCTCAATCACCTGCAATTCCTGACGATCCGGCGCTATCTCAGTCTCGTCTTCGTCGCCCTCATCCTCCTGCTTCTGGTGGTGGCGCTATGGACGTAATTTCCTCCTTCCTCATCCAGTCCCTGCAGATGGCGATGGTCATATCGCTGGCGCCCTTGCTCACCGGCTTCGTGCGCAAGGTGAAGGCGCGGCTGCTGCGCCGCCGCGGACCTTCGGTCTTCCAGCCCTACCGCGACCTCGCACGGCTCTTCCGCAAGGAAGCGATCGTGGCGGAAAACGCCTCGTGGCTCTTCCGGGTCGCGCCTTATCTCATCTTCGCGGCGACCTGGGTTGCGGCCGCGATCGTCCCGACCTTTGCGACGGGGCTCATCTTCAGCTGGACGGCGGACCTGATTGCGATCGTCGCTCTCCTCGGCAGCGCGCGCTTCTTTCTCGCGCTTGCCGGCATGGATGTCGGCACGAGTTTCGGCGGGATCGGATCGAGCCGTGAAATGATGATCGCAACCCTTGCCGAGCCGGCAATGCTGCTGATCATCTTCTCGCTGGCGCTCGTCGCCGGTTCGACGCAGCTTTCCAGCATCGCCGCTTTCGTCAATTCACCGGAAGTCGGCCTGCGCGTCTCGCTCGGCATCGCGCTCGTCGCCATCGTCATGGTGGCGATCGCGGAGAACGCGCGCATCCCCGTCGACAATCCCGCGACCCACCTCGAACTCACCATGGTGCACGAGGCGATGGTGCTCGAATATTCCGGCCGGCATCTGGCAATGATCGAACTTGCCGCCTCTTTGAAGCTCCTGCTCTACGTCTCGCTGATCGCCTGCATCTTCGTGCCCTTCCAGCTTGCCGGCCCCGGCGACGCACCGGCCGCCTACCTAACCGCGGCACTCGCCTATCCCGTCAAGCTCGCCGTCGCCGGCATTCTGCTTGCCGTCTTCGAGACGGCGACCGCCAAGATGCGGATCTTCCGCGTTCCGGAATTCCTCGGCGCAGCCCTGATGCTCGGCCTGCTCGCGACCCTTCTGCGCTTTGTATCGAGGAGCTTGTGATGCACGGTCTCGTCTTCGACATAGCGCACCTTCTGGCCGGCGGCCTCGTCGTCGTCAGCATGATGATGCTTTATCAGGATCGGCTTTACGCGCTCCTCAACGTCTTTGCGCTGCATTCGCTGGTGCTGACCCTTTCAGTCGCCTGGCAGGCCTATATCCAGGATGCACCCCACCTCTATGTGACGGCGGCGATCGCGCTCATCTTCAAGGCGATCGTCATTCCGGTCGTGTTGCACCGGATGATCCGCCAGCTCGGCATCCACCGCGAAATCGAGACCGTCGTCGGTATCGGGCCGACCATGCTCGCCGGCATCGGGCTCGTCGCGCTCGCCATGGTGGTCATGCTCAGGGTCACCCCCGGTGCCAATCCGCTGGTGCGCGAAGACCTCGCCTTCGCGCTCTCGGTGCTGCTGATCAGCCTGCTGGTGATGGTGACGCGGCGTAACGCGGTGAGCCAGGTGGTCGGTTTCATGTCACTCGAAAACAGCCTCGTGCTGGCCGCGACCGGTGCCAAGGGCATGCCGCTCGTCGTCGAGATCAGCGTGGCCTTCTCGATCCTGATCGCCTTCATCGTCATCGGCGTCTTCCTCTTCCGCATTCGCGAGCGTTTCGACACCGTCGACGTCGCTGCCCTCGACGACTTCAAGGGGAGGATGCGCAAATGAACGCGCTCTCGCCCCTTCTCGCCTTCGACGCCGAGCGTGTAGTCCTCGTGATCCCGATCGTCGCCGCCGTGGTGCTCGCCGTCCTGCCCGGCTACCGCCTCACCGCGCGGCTCAACGTGGTCGCGAGCCTGCTCACGCTGCTGGCGGCGCTTTCGCTCTTCGTCACGCCGCGGCCCGAGGCCGGGCAGTATCTCCTCGTCGACGACCTCAACATCGTCTTCATCGTGCTCAACACCTTCGTCGGTTTCACGACCAGCGTGTTCAGTGCGAGCTACATCGCCCATGAACTGGAGATCGGCCGGCTGACACCGGCAAACCTGCGGTTCTACCACGCGATGTACCAGATCATGATGTTCGGCATGAACCTCGCCTTCGTGTCGAACAATATCGGCCTGATGTGGGTGGCAGTCGAACTTGCGACGCTGACCACCGTGCTGATGGTCGGGATCTACCGCACCCACGAGGCGCTCGAAGCTGCGTGGAAGTATTTCATTCTCGGCAGCGTCGGCATCGCATTCGCCCTTTTCGGGACGATCCTCGTCTATCTCGCGGCGCAGCCCGTGGTCGGGGAAGGCTATGACGCCATGGTCTGGACGATCCTGATCCAGCACGCAGCCGCCTTCGACCCGGCGCTCCTCAACATCGCCTTCGTCTTCCTCTTTCTCGGCTACGGCACCAAGGTTGGGCTCGCCCCCCTTCATGCCTGG
Organism: Ciceribacter sp. RN22; assembly: GCF_024054295.1. Taxonomy (NCBI): domain Bacteria; kingdom Pseudomonadati; phylum Pseudomonadota; class Alphaproteobacteria; order Hyphomicrobiales; family Rhizobiaceae; genus Ciceribacter; species Ciceribacter sp. RN22. Next base: position 620,327 of record NZ_JAMXLD010000001.1, on the reverse strand, counting down.
CTGCCGGACGCCCATGCGGAAGGCCCGACGCCGATCTCGGCGGTGCTTTCCGGCCTGTTGCTGAATGTCGCGCTCTATGCGGTGCTGCGCTTCAAGATGCTGCTTTCGGCAAGTCCCGAGGCGCTGGCGCCCGGACCGCTGATGATGACGATGGGGCTCGCCTCGCTGATCTTCGCCGGCTTCATGCTCTACCGGCGCCGCGACATCAAGCGCATGTTCGCCTATTCCTCGATCGAGCACATGGGCATCATCGTCTTCGCCTTCGGGCTCGGCGGGCCGCTCGCGAACTTCGCCGGTCTCCTGCACATGGTCATGCATTCGCTGACCAAATCGGCGATCTTCTTCGCTGTCGGCCACATCTCGCAGATCAAGGGGACGCAGCGGCTTTCCGCAATCCGGGGGCTGACTGAGACGCATCCGGGCCTCGGCTGGGGACTGCTCGCCGGGGTCGTGGCGATCGCCGGCCTGCCGCCCGGCGGCATCTTCATGAGCGAGTTCCTCATCGTGAGCTCGGCCTTCTCCAAACAGCCGATCCTCGGCGTCCTGCTGGTGTTCGGGCTTCTCGTCGCCTTCGGCGCACTGCTCCTGCGGCTGACCGGTGCGGCCTTCGGCCGGCCGCGCGGCAGCACGGCGCCGGCGGAGGCCTCCTACCTGCCGATGTATGCCCATCTCGCGCTCGTACTGATCGCCGGGATCTACCTGCCGCCGCCGCTGGTCGCCTGGTTCCAGCACATCGCAAACCTTCTTCGCTGACGGGAGGGAGATCGTCGTGACAACACTCGCCGAATTCCTCCTAGAAGGCCGAATGGTCGAACAACATCACCCGTTCGCACGGGCTGTCGTCGATGAAGCGGGCTGGCTCGCCGCGGCCGAAGCGCTCGCCGCGGGACGCTGGACGCTGCTGGGCCTCTGGGGCGAGGCGAAGGCCGTGCACATGGCGCTCTTCGAGGAACCGGGAACAATCGGTGTCGTGAGCCTCGAAGGCGTGACCGGCAGCTATCCTTCCGTCGCGTGCCACCATCCACCGGCGATGCGACTCGAACGAACGATCCGCGACCTTTTCGGACTGGAGCCTGTCGGCCTGCCCGATCCGCGGCCGTGGCTCGACCATGGGCGCTGGGGCGTTCGCGCGCCCCTCGGCGAAGCGGGGCCGGCGGTTGACACCGGCCGTGCCTACCCTTTCCTGCCCGCGGAGGGCGAAGGCCTGCATCAGATCCCCGTCGGTCCCGTCCATGCCGGCATCATCGAGCCGGGGCATTTCCGGTTTACCGCGAACGGCGAGACGATCGTCCGGCTGGAGGCGCGGCTCGGCTATGTCCACAAAGGCATCGAGGGGTTGATGGCGGGTGCCGATATCGGCCGCGCGGCGCAGCTTGCCGGACGGACCTCCGGCGACAGCACGGTCGCCTACAGTCTTGCCTTCGCGAAAGCCGTGGAGGCGGCGATCGGTTTCGGGGCCCCGCCGCGGGCCGTCTGGCTGCGCGCGCTGATGGCCGAACTCGAACGGCTGGCGAACCATCTGGGCGACATCGGGGCGATCTGCAACGACGCGGCCTTCGCGTTGATGCTCGCCCATTGCGGCGTGCTGCGCGAGACGGTGCTGCGCGCCGCCGAGACCGCCTTCGGCCACCGGCTGATGCGCGACCGCATCGTGCCGGGCGGCGTGACCGCCGACCTCGAAGGCGACGGGATTACCGCGATCCGGGCGCTCGTCACCAAGATCCGCCGACGCTTCCCGCATCTCGTCGAACTCTACGACAACACCGCCTCGCTGCAGGACCGGACGGTGACGACCGGCATCCTGAAGCCGGAACTGGCACGACAGTTTGGCGCCGGCGGCTATGTGGGCCGCGCCTCGGGACGCGGCTTCGACGCGCGCCAGGTGCTGCGCTACACGCCCTATGACCGGCTCATTTTCGACGTCCCGGTCTTCGCCGAGGGCGACGTCAACGCGCGGGTCTGGGTCCGCATCCGCGAAGTGGAGCAGAGCCTTTCCATGATCGAGCAACTGCTCGACCTCCTGCCCGATGGACCGATCGCGGTTCCCGTGCCGGACCTCGGAATGACTTGCGAGGGCGCGGCCCTCGTCGAGGGTTTTCGCGGCGACATTTTCGTCTGGCTGCGGCTTGCGGCGAACGGCACGGTCGAACGGTGTCACCTGCGCGACCCGTCCTGGTTCCAGTGGCCGCTGCTTGAGGTCGCAATCGAAGGCAACATCGTCGCCGACTTCCCGCTCTGCAACAAGTCCTTCAACTGTTCCTATTCGGGCCACGATCTCTAGGGAGGGATGGAAGCCATGCGCAAACTTCTCTTCGAGAGCCTCCTGCGGAAACCGCTAACCGAGAAGGGCCCGGCACCTTCGGATGCCGCAGCCGAAGAGCTTGCCCGTGCCGTCGATGAGGCGGCGCGCCGCAGGCTCGGACGCAGCCTCTCCATCCGCGAGGTCGATGCCGGATCGTGCAACGGCTGCGAGCTCGAAATCCACGCGCTCAACAACGCCTTCTACGACATCGAGCGCTTCGGAATTCGCTTCGTCGCCTCGCCGCGCCACGCCGACGTGCTGCTCGTCACCGGCCCGGTGACCAAAAACATGCGCGAGGCGCTGGAACGGACCTATGCCGCAACGCCCGCCCCCAAATGGGTGGTCGCCGTCGGTGATTGCGCCCGCGATGGCGGCTGCTTTGCCGGAAGCTATGCGGTGACGGGCGGCGTCTCCGACGTCGTTCCGGTCGACCTTCATATCCCCGGCTGCCCGCCCTCGCCCACCCGCCTGCTCGAGGGCTTGCTGGCCCTCCTTCAACGGGTGGATGGAAAGCGCGGGACGGGGTGAGAAGCCGAGTACTTGCCGGCGGAGCTCGAAGAGCGCTGAACATACGATCAGACCCGGAACAATCACACCTGCGCTGCGACCGTCGAAGATCCTCGCCCGCTCGACATCATCTCATTGCCCGAGTTCGGCAAGTTCGGTTGCCAGTTGACGTAACGGAAGAACCTCGGTCTGAGCGCTGAGTGGGTAAGCATCACGACCGGGATAGACAACGATCCGTCGCTCGGGATGGATGTCTTCGCACGCGTGATGGAAACCGCGTTCAACTTTTGGACTGAGGCTTCTCTTGATCTCGATTGCCCACCGCCGTTGACGAGGCAGCGTTAGAACCAGATCGATCTCGGCGCCGGCGGAGCTGCGATAGAAGTGCGGCAGAGAACCCTCAGGCATAGCGGAAATTAGAGTCTCGATCACAAAGCCTTCCCAGCTAGCTCCGCTCACTGGATGACCAAGGAGGTCATCCAGGCCTTCCAGTCCAAGAAGCGTGTGAAGGAGGCCGGAGTCTCGAACATAGATGCGAGGGGATTTGACCAGTCGCTTGCCGACATTGCTGTGCCAGGGCTCAAGTCGGCGGACCAGAAGCAGGTCGACCATCAGGTCGAGATAGGAAGACACCGTCTTGCCGTCGACGCCGAGGGATCGCGCGAATTCCGCTGCATTCAACAAGCCCGATTGATGGTGAGCGAGCATGGTCCAGAAACGTCGCAATGTCTCGGCCGCAATCCTGGGACCCAGCATCGGGATATCGCGTTCGAGGTATGTCCGGATGAAATCCTGGCGCCAGCGCTGACTGATCCGATCGCTCGCGGCAAGCAAGCTGTCCGGAAAGCCTCCCCGGAGCCATAGATTTTGGAGGTCACCTTCCGTTACCTCAAGCGCATCAATCGGTGCGAGTTCGAGATACGCAATACGGCCTGCGAGGGTTTCGCCAGATTGTTTCAACAGATCGATAGATGCCGATCCGAGCAGGAGGAAGCGGCCGGTACGAATACCTTTGCGACGACCACGGTCGATTAGCCCCCGCAGGCTCCGAAACAGATCCGGGACCCGGTGAACTTCGTCCAGGATGACGAGCTGATTCTCGAAATTCGAAAGATAGAGTTCGGGTTCTGCAAGCTTTGCCCGGTCGGCGTCGGATTCGAGGTCGAGATAGACCGCAGACCGGCTTTCGCCAATCTCAAGGGCGAGCGTGGTCTTTCCAACCTGCCTCGGGCCGAGAAGCGCAACGGCTGGGTTGGTGTTTAGCAGCTCGAGAAGCTGTACGGCTTTTCTTCTACGGATCATCCTTGTATTTATGGAATTTAATTCCAGAATTGCAAGGTTATTTTCCAACTTCTAACCGTAAGGTTCAGTCGTCCCGAACAGCCACGGATACTGGGTGTAGCAGGAGGACATAGCCGAGGTCACGGTCTCCTCTGGGATGGCCGTCCACAGAACTCGACAACGGACACGCATCGCCTTCCTCGAACGCTGGCCTACGTCCGTTCCTCGTCTTCGTTCAGGGGGGCAAGAAGCTCCAGAACCAGGTCCCGCAGCCAGCGGTGGGTCGGGTGATTGGTGTTGCGCCTGTGCCAGATCATGCAGATGAGAACCGGATTGATCGGCATGGGTGGCGTGTAGATGGCGAGGCCCAGACGGGGAGCCACCTTGCGCGCGAGCTGCTCCGGCAAGAGCGCGACGAGATCGCTGCCCGCGACAGCATTAATGACTCCTCCGAAGACCGGCATGGTCATGACGACGCGCCGTTCCCGCCCGATCCGTGCGAGCGCCGCATCACCCATGGCCTTTAGCTTGCCTTCGGGCGAGAACACCACATGACCGAGATCGCAAAAGAGGCCGATCGGCACAATCTCGCCTTCTCTGACTTCAGCCGGCTCGAGCCGCGGATGCCCTCTGCGCGCAATCATCACGAAGCGGGACCGGAAGGCCGGCGCATTGTCGGTCCAGGTCGGAAAGTCGATCTTCGGCACAAAAGCGAGGTCGATGCCGTGCCTTTCGAGCGTCCCGACATAATTGTCAGGCACCAGGTCGACGAGTTGCACCTGGATCTTCGGCGCCAGCCGCGAGAGCGCGTTCGCAAGCGAGGGCATCAGCATTTCCGCGAAGAAGTCCGAGCCGGAGATCTTGAAGCTCTGCTCGGCCTTCGCCGGATCAAAGCTGGCAGGCCCGGCAAGGAGCGCCTCGACATCGTCCAGAATGTGACGCAGAGGGAATTCGAGACTTCTTGCATATTCCGTGGGCACGAGACGCTGCCCCTCTCGCACGAAGAGCGGATCGTTCAGGGCATGGCGAAGACGACCGAGCGCGGAGGAGACGGCCGGCTGCGAAAGGCCGATGCGTTCGCCGGCCTTCACGGTGGATTGCTCGTGCAACAGGGCATCGAGCACCCGCAGAAGATTGAGGTCGAAGCTCGATAAATTCATTCGACGAATTTATTCTATAACAACTATCGATTTCAATTATAGATTCCAATCTGGCACGCTTTCCCGCATCGATCACGATGACACGACGGCGGGAGGCTTCGATGGTTGCGCGTTCGGTACCCTACAGCGTCCAGTGGCTCGGCACGACCTACAGGATCTCCCTGACGGCGGAGCAGACGCAGACGCGCGTCGGCATCTTCGAAAGCCTCGATCAGCCGGGCTACGGCCCTCCCCGCCACATCCATAATCGCGAGGACGAGACCTTTCACGTCCAGTCCGGCGAAGTGGAGTTCTGGATGAATGGCCAAAGGCGACTGGAAGGTCCGGGCAGCATCGTCTTCGTTCCGCGCGGAACGGAACACACGTTCCGGGTTGTCGGCGATCTGCCGGCCCGAATGCTCACCATCATGACCCCCGGCGGCTTCGAAGGCTTCTTTGCCGAAATGGCCGAACACAATTGCCGTATCCCCGAAGACATGGATCAGGTGGCCGCGATCGGCGCACGTTTCGGTCTGACATTCACCGGGCCGCCACTCGGCGCGGCCTGATATCGCAAGCGCGAAAAGGAGCAACGGACATGCGCGGCATCTCCTTCTGGTTTTTCATGACGGCGGTCGTCTACGTGACGCTCGGAATGATTTGGGGCATCGTCATGGCCGCGACCGGCGACCACAGGCTGGCGGCAGCCCACGCCCACCTCAATCTCGTTGGCTGGGTGACGCTCGCCCTCTTCGGCATCTACTATCACCTCGTTCCCGCGGCCGGCGAACATGTACTGGCAAAGGTGCATTTCGCCGTGGCCACCACTGGGGTGGTGCTGATCGTCCCGGGAATAGCCATGGCACTTTCGGGTGCAGGCGAGTTGCTGGCCAAGGTCGGCTCGGTTCTCACCCTCGCGTCGATGCTTCTGTTTGCAGTGGTGGTCTTCCGTAGTCGGAAAGCGGCGGAGGTGCCTGAACGGGCCACGGTCAGCCAAGGCCTCGAACAATCCGCCTGACATGACGTGCGATGAGATTTCCTGTTGAACGATGGAGAGACAGATGGTTCTCCGCCCCATAGGAATGGCCGAACACGATTGCCGTATCCCCGAAGACATGGATCAGGTGGCCGCGATCGGCGCACGTTTCGGTCTGACATTCACCGGGCCGCCACTCGGCGCGGCCTGATATCGCAAGCGCGAACAGGAGCAACGGACATGCGTGGCTAACACCTCAGTCCCGAGGCCGGTGACCGCACCTGGCCCTTGTTCCCTTCGGTGGTAACGGAGGCGAGAAATTCGGTGGCCAGCGCTGCCTGCGGGGCGTTCAGGTTTCCGATCGCCAGCGGCCATCCATTGTAGACATCGCTCGCGCTGTCGGTGACACTGTAGTTGTCGGTGCCTCGATAGGAGATGACGGTCTGGCTGTTCCATTCATAGGCGACGGCGTAGAAACCGACTGCTTCCGAACCAGATGGTAGATCGACATCCTTTACAGTTGCGTCCCCGATGCAATGGCCTGCTTCGCCTAATCCATCGAGTTCTCCATCAACCCCCGTTATTCCGTCTTCAATTCCAACCCATAGCCACGGTTGTAGGCGTCCATAGATGGGATGGCCAAGAACAGTTCTTCAGTAATTTGCATCATCTATCTCCGAATGAAATCGCCGTGGGATACGCTTCTGGAAAACGGAATATCAGTTGTGCGTCCTGTCGCGGGACTCAGTTTCGGCTCAGGATATGGCCCGAGCCACTCGAGCATCTTTTGGATTCTCCCCTCTATTACCGACTCGTCGGTGATACTCATGGCGATGGATTTAAGCCTGTAGCCGGGACCGAACGAGGCTTCGAAGTTTGCAGGATCAACTCGTTTGACGCTCGTCGGATCAGCGATATCGTCGAAGGTCACCAGCAGGGGATAGTGCTCGCGAGGCACGTCGCGGGACTGGCCGGTGTTGGCAACCAGTCGGTCGAGATAGGGAAATATCTCTTTCTTTAGCAGCGCCTTTCCCTCCAGTTCCGGGAAAAAGGCGGTATAGGCCGTCCATTCGGTGTAGCCCTGCAACAGCGCGAAGAGATAGCGGCCCTCGCCAAGGTCGAGAGCCACGGCCTCGCCGGTTACGCCGCCGCGTTGCATGCCGGCAGCATCGCCCACGCCCGTCCATTTGGGCGGAAACTCGATACGCGCCGAGGTGACCGAACTGCCGGACTTCAGTCCCTCGGGCGTCATCACCGACACCGTGAGTTTCTGCCGCCACTGCCACTCGTGAAAACCCAACATGTCACATCCCGAAAGGGCAGCGACGACAATCAGGCTGAGCGCTAACTGCAAATCTCTTGTTATGCATCTCATGCTGGGTACCTTCGCGACATGAAAAAGGCGATCCGCAGGAGATGTGGCCGAGAGGAACCTTGCATCATCACTGACAAGCTTGAATGCCTGCATCCGTTGCCTACTTCGTATCTCCTTCATTGTCGGAGGCGAGGAAAACGACGCCGGCCACGGGCGTAATGCCACGAGAGAGGCCAACAGCCACAACCGTTGGCAGCACGCTAGACAGGCGTCACCGTTGATACAAGCCGGTATGCACGATCTCTGCGTGCAAACCGTCCCTCTACAATCGAGATAGTTCTATTACTGTTTACCGTCCGTAAACAGACGGGCATGGTGCCTCTGGTCGGCGCGGCATCGACGAAGAGCGCGGCCACCGCCCGCCTTCTACTCCTCGTAGCGGCCGAGGGTGGCGCCGGCTTCGAGATAGCTGCCGGTTCCGGCGACAATGCGGAAAGTGCCGTTCCGGGCTGCCGTCACCTGCGTCTCCATCTTCATCGCCTCCATGACCGCGAGCAGGTCACCCTTTTCCACCGTGTCGCCGTCGGCGACCTTCCAGGCCTGCAGCGTCCCTGCGATCGGCGCGGAGAGGACGGACGGGTCCGCGGCGGGCGTGGTCTGCGGTGCGTTTCCGCCGGCGGGTGCTGCCGCAAAACCCTGGAAGAATACTGCCGGAAGGGCAAGTTCGTGCCGGCGTCCGTCGATCTCGACATGGGTACGGACAAGCGCGGGCTCGGCGACCGGCTCCGGCCGCGCTTCCGCCTCCAGCCGTCCGGCGAACTCGTTCTCGATCCAGCGGGTATGGACCTTGAAGCCGTCCACGCCGACGAAGTCCTCGGCCTCGATGGCCGCACGATGGAAGGGGAGCACCGTCGTCACGCCTTCGATCCGGAACTCGGCCAGCGCCCGGCGGGCGCGTTTGAGTGCCTCCTCCCGTGTCGCGCCGGTGACGATGAGCTTCGCCACCAGCGAATCGAAGACGCCGGGGATCGAGGAACCGGTCTCGACGCCGCTGTCGAGGCGAATGCCGGGACCGGACGGCGGCACGAACGCGCCGATGCGGCCGGGCGTCGGCAGGAAGCCGCGGCCGGGATCCTCGGCATTGATGCGAAACTCGATCGCATGACCTCGCGGCGCCGGCGTCTCCGTCACGCGAAGCGGCAGGCCCTCGGCGATACGGAACTGTTCGACCACGAGGTCGAGGCCGGTCGTTTCCTCGGTCACCGGATGTTCGACCTGCAGGCGGGTGTTCACTTCCAGGAAAGAGATGGTGCCGTCGACGCCGAGGAGGAACTCGACCGTGCCGGCGCCGGAATAGCCGGCCGCCGCACAGATCCTGCGCGAGGCTTCGTGGATCGTCTCGCGCTGGGCGTCGGTCAGGAACGGAGCCGGCGCCTCCTCGATGAGCTTCTGGTTGCGCCGCTGCAGGGAACAGTCGCGGGTGCCGAGCACGACGACATTGCCGTGCCTGTCGGCGATGACCTGTGCCTCGACGTGCCGCGGGCGGTCGAGGAAGCGTTCGAGGAAGCATTCGCCGCGGCCGAAGGCGGCGGTCGCCTCGCGCACGGCGGACTCGTAGAGCTCGGGTATCTCCTCCATCTTCCAGGCGACCTTCATGCCGCGTCCGCCGCCGCCATGGGCGGCCTTGATCGCGACCGGCAGGCCGTGCGCTTCGGCAAAGGCAAGGACTTCGGCCGCTGAGGAGACGGGGCCGTCGCTGCCGGCAACGAGCGGTGCGCCGACGCTCGTTGCGATGCGCCGCGCCTCGACCTTGTCGCCGAGCGCCTCGATCACCTGCGGATCGGGGCCGATCCAGGCGAGGCCGGCCTCGATCACCGCGCGGGCGAACTCCGCGCGCTCCGAGAGGAAGCCGTAGCCCGGGTGGACCGCATCGGCGCCGGAGCGGCGGGCGACCGCGATCAGCTTGTCGATGTCGAGATAGGTCTCCGCCGGCCGGGTGCCGGAAAGCCCGTAGGCCTCGTCGGCCAGCCGCACGAAGAGCGCGTCCATGTCGGGGTCGGCATAGACGGCGACCGACTGCAGGCCGTAATCGCGACAGGCGCGGATGATCCGCACGGCGATCTCGCCGCGGTTGGCGATCAGGACTTTTCTCATCGGGTGTCTCCTCACTGTCTTTCCGCGGCGGCTCGGCCGACCGTCGGCGTGATCTCGGCGAATTGCGAGACCGGCCGGAACTTTATCTGCGCATTGGGCGGTATCTGCCCGGCGAGATCGAGATGATATTCGGCAACCGCGCCGATCACCGGATAGCCACCGGTCAGCGGATGGTCGGCGAGGAAGAGCACCGGCTGGCCGCTGTGCGGTACCTGGATCGCCCCGGTCGCCGTACCCTCGCTCGGGAGCTCTGCACTGTCCCGGCGCTCGATCGGCTGGTCGCCCGAAAGCCGGATGCCGACACGGCTCGACTGCGGGGTCACCGTCCAGAGCTGATCGGTGAGGCTCGCGAGGCCCACTTCGGTGAACCAGTCGGTACGCGGCCCGAGAACGACGTCGAGCGTCACGATCTCTCCGGGTTTCGGTGCCGCAAAGGCCGGCGTCTCGGTGAGTGACACACTCGTCAGCCCCTCGCGCTCGTCGGCAAGCGTAAGCACCGCACCCGCCCCGACCGGCTCGGGCCCGACGACGGCGAGCGTGTCGGTCGCCGCACTGCCGAGCACCGGCTTGACGCTGAAGCCGCCGCGGACGGCAAGATAGCTGCGCATGCCGGCCGGCGGATGGCCGAGGGTGACGACATCGCCCGGTTCGAGCGCGATCGGCCGGTAGCCGGCCGCGTCGATCTCCCGGCCCGCCGCGTCGCGGACAAAGATCGGGCAAGGTGCACCCGCAAAGGCGATGGTAGCGCGGCCGGTTGCCTCGAAGGAGAACCCGCCGAGGGTGATTTCGAGGCAGGGCCAGCCGGGCGGGTTTCCGACCGCCCGGTTCGCGGCTTTCAGCGCGCCCTGGTCGAGGGCGCCCGATGCCGAGACCCCCTGCCCCGTCTGGCCGAAACGGCCGAGATCCTGGAAGAGCGCGGGGATCGGCGCAGTGAGTACCTTGAACACGGGTGCCGTGGGTACGCTCCCAGTCTCGTTCGACGCCCTCTCCGCGGTCGTCGCGGCCGACGTTACCGCTTCCGCCGTGCTCCGGTCGCGCTTTTCGAGATCGAAGAAGCGCACGCGGTATCCGGGCTGGAAGAGCGCCGGCGGATCGCGGGAAAGGTCCCACATCTTTTCGGGCGTCGTGCCGATGATCTGCCATCCGCCGGGGCTTGCCTGCGGATAGACGCCGGAAAAGGCACCGGCGAGCGCGACGGAGCCTGCCGGGATGCGCGTGCGCGGGCTTTGCCGCCGCGGCACTTCGAGCGCCGGATCGCCGCCGACCAGATAGCCGAAGCCCGGCGCAAAGCCACAGAAGGCGACCGTGAATTCGCTTTCTGTATGCCGGCGGATCACCTCCTCGACGGAGAACCCGGTCAAAGCCGCGACCTCGTCCAGATCCTCACCGTCATACCGCACGGGGATTTCGACGAGGTGCTCGGAAGGCGCGGCGCGGACGGAAAGGTCCCGACCCGAGATCGCCGCGGCAAGTTCGCCGGCACTCAGCCGCTCTGGCCGGAACCGGACCATCAGCGTGCGGGCGGCCGGCACCAGGTCCTCGATGCCGGCGACCGGATCGGCCTGAAGGGACGCAAAGAGGGCCAGCGTCTCGTCGAGATCGGCAAGCTCGACGAGGATCGTCGTCAGGCTGACGGGCAGAAAGCGCATGCGGACCTCAGGCGTGATAGGCGGAATCGGGAATATCGGTGATGAACATGTGCCCCGGCGCGTGGGTGATGGCAAACGGTACGCCGGAGGCCATGACGGCTGCCTGCGGCGTCACCCCGCAGGCCCAGAACACCGGCACCTCGCCGGGCTCGATGCGCACGGGATCGCCGAAGTCCGGCTTCGAGAGATCATCGATGCCGATCAATTCCGGCGCGCCGATATGCACCGGGGCGCCGTGAACGGCGGGAAAGCGGCCGGAGATCGTCGCGGCGTCCGCAACACGCGAGGCCGGAATCGGCCGCATCGACACGACCATGTTGCCCCTGAGCCTTCCCGCCGGACGGCAGGGCTGGTCGGTCAGATACATCGGCGCGTTGGACCCATCGGTGATGTGACGGATCTCGATGCCTGCCTCGATCATCGGCGTTTCGAAGGTGAAGCTGCAGCCGATCAGGAAGCTTACGAGGTCAGCGTGCTCGGCCCAGGCCGCTGTCGCATCCGGCGTCTCTTCGGCCAGCTTGCCGCCGCGCCAGACGCGATAGAGCGGAATGTCGGTGCGCAGGTCGGCCCCGGGGGCGAGCACCGTCTCATGCGAACCCGGATCGGAAACGTCGAGGACCGGGCAGGCCTTCGGGTTGCGCTGCGCGTAAAGCAGGAAATCGAAGGCCCAGTCGCGGGGCAGTACGATCATGTTCGCCTGGGTGAAACCGGGTGCCACCCCGGACGTCAGCTCGACGGCGCCGGCACGATAGCGTTCGCGCGCGGCCCGCGCCGGGCCTGCATCGACATGGCGTAGGTATTCGAGAGAGATCATGCCGGTCTCCTCCCCTCAGTTCGCAAGGAAGGAACGCACGCGGACGCCATCGGCCTCGAAGGCACGGCGGATGTCCCGGGCAATGGCAACGGCGCCGGGGCTGTCCCCGTGAACGCAGATCGATTGCGCATCGATCCTGATCGTCGAGCCGTCGATCGCTTCCAGCGTTCCCTGGTGGGCGAGCCGCAGCATGCGCCGGGCGATCAGCTGCGGGTCGTGCAGCAAAGCACCCGGCTCCCGGCGCGAGACGAGCTGGCCGTCCGGCTGGTAGGCGCGATCGGCAAAGGCCTCCGCCACCACCTGAAGCCCCGCCTTGCGGGCGAGGTCGAGGATCGGAGAGCCCGCAAGCCCCATCAGGACCAGCGAGGGATCGACCGCCATGATGGCGTCGATCACGGCCTGTCCCTGCTTCGGATCATGGGCGATGCGGTTGTAGAGCGCGCCATGCGGCTTGACGTAGCCGACGGTCGTTCCGGCGACGGCGGCAAGTCCCTTGAGCGCCCCGATCTGATAGACGACGTCCGCGGTGAGCTCGCTGCTCGTCACATCCATGTCGCGCCGGCCGAAGCCGACGCGATCGGGATAGGAGACATGAGCACCGATCGAAACACCTTTCTCGGCCGCCGCCTTCACCGTCTTCAGGATGCCGGCGGGATCGCCGGCGTGAAAGCCGCAGGCGACATTGGCGCTGGAGACGATGGCGAGCATCGCTTCGTCATCGCCCATCTTCCAGGCGCCGTAGCCCTCACCGAGGTCGCTGTTGAGATCGATTGCGGTCATCGAGAATCCCCTTATGCGGTTGCCGTCAGAAGCGCGAAGATCGGGCCGATCGACTTGTAACCCATGTACCAGGTGAGTGCACAGACCGCTGCACCAAGGACGAGCAGCCAGCGCGGATAGCGGTATCCGCCCATCAGGTCGGAGCGCGCCCAAGCGGCATAGACGAAGATCGAAAGGCCGATCGGCAGGATGAGCCCGTTGAGGCCCCCGACGAAGACCAGCATCTGCGCCGGCGGCGTGGTGATCACGACGTAGAAGAAGAGCGAGACGGCGATGAAGACGACCGTTGCGAGATTGCGGGCGCGCTCGCTGATGTCCGGCTTGAAGGCGGTGAGGAAGGAAACCGAGGTATAGGCCGCACCGATGACCGAGGTAATGGCGGCGAACCACAGGACGGCGCCGAAGATGCGCAGGCCGACATTGCCGGCCGCAGCTTCGAAGGCCTGTGCCGCTGGGTTGGCGCCCTTGCCGGAAATATCGATGACGATGCCGCTGGCGACCACACCGATGATCGCGAGGAAGAGCACGTAGCGCATGAGGCCGGTCACCGCGATGCCGGAGAGTGCGGCCCGGTTCACGGCGCCGAGATTCTCGACCCCGACCGTTCCCTTGTCGAGCAGACGATGCGCGCCGGAATAGGTGATGTAACCGCCGACCGTTCCGCCGACGATGGTGGTGATAGTCGCGAAATCGATCGTGGCCGGCAGGACGGTCTGGTAGAGCGCATCACCGACCGGCGGCCCGGAGACGGTGGCGACATAGAGCGTCAGGACAATCATCATGACGCCGGCGACGATGATCAGCCGGTCGATGGCGACACCTGCGCGCTTTGAGAGAAAGATGCCGATCGCGATCAGGGCGCTGATCGCCCCGCCCAGTTTCGGGTCGATGCCGAGCATGGCATTGAGGCCGAGTCCGGAGCCGCCGATATTGCCGATATTGAAGAAGAGACCGCCGACGATGACCAGCACAGCGAGAACGTAGCCGGTTCCCGGAATGGCGGCGTTGGCGATGTCGGAAGCGCGCATGCGCGTCAGCGTCACGATGCGCCAGACGTTGAGCTGGACCACGAAGTCGATCACGATCGAGGCGAGGATCGCAAAGGCAAAGGCGGCGCCGAGCTTGGACGTGAAGGTGGCCGTCTGGGTGATGAAGCCGGGGCCGATGGCCGAGGTCGCCATCAGGAAGATGGCGGCGGTGAGCGAAGCGCGACGCGACTTGGCCGACTGGCTACCCGGAGTGGCGAGCGAAGCATCGGCCATCGGGCCGGCACCTGCGGATATCGAATGCTGTTCCATGAACCCTCTCCTTATGATTACGGCCCGCCCATGCACGGAGGTGGGGCCGGTCTGCTGTATTCGACAGGCGCAGCGTCGCCGCGTTTCACAATTCTGTCAATATTGTTGAACAATTTTCTTTTTTGATTCCATCATTGTGTCATTTTGTTGAGCGTTATGGTATGCTTACGCGCAGAATCTGCCTTCATGTTGCGCATAATTGCCGCTTGGGCGGCGCGGACCTTGCCTCGTCCGCCGCTTCGGGGATATTGCCCTATGGGGTCGCCCCGACAGGCGCGGACCCGCAGGTCCAGGACGCGCGCGGCATCCGGGGGCGGGCGGGTTGACCGGAGGAGGCGGAAGAACGCAGCGTGCGCGCCGAAAGGGGCCGATGACACATCACGATCCAGCACTGACCCTGGCACAGCGGCTCGCCGAACAGATCCGCGCGCGGCTGATCGCCGGCGAGTTGAAGCCCGGCCAGCGGCTCTCGGAAGCAGCGTTGAGCGACAATCTCGACGTCTCGCGCAATTCGCTTCGGGAAGCCTTTCGCCTGCTCACCAAGGAAGGTCTCCTGCGGCACGAGCCGAACCGTGGCGTCTTCGTCGCCACGCCGAGCATGGCCTCGATCATCGACATCTACCGGGTGCGCCGCCTGGTCGAGTGCCGGGCGCTCGAACAGGCCTATCCGGAGCATCCGGCCGTCCAGCGCATGCACGCGGCCGTCGAGGCAGCCCTGAAATGCCGCGAGGCGAAAGACTGGGTCGGCGTCGGCAGCGCCAACATGGCGTTTCATGCGGCAATCGTCGACCTTGCCGATAGCACTAGGCTCAACGCCTTCTACGGCCAGATCGCCGCCGAACTGCGCCTGAGCTTCGGCCTTCTCGAGGATCCGGAGTTTCTCCACGCGCCTTACGTCGACCTCAACGCGACGATCCTGGAGCAGCTGAAAGCGGGCAAGTCGGTCGAGGCGGCACGCGCGCTGGAGGCCTATCTCGAACGCTCCGAACGCACGGTGCTGGCGGCATTTGCAAGGCTTGGAGAGATGGGGTAGGCCCGTACCTGGGCACCTGATTTGGTGCCCTTGGCGCGAGAGTCGTGCAAACCACGGGATGGGCGAATAGCGGCCTTAGGCGCGACAATCCGACTGTATCGCACCGCATTCTCACATTGGAACTGAGAAAGCATCGAAGATGCCGGTATCGTCGAGCGAACGGCTTTCGATGGTTATTCACCGGGTGCTGAATGCGACTCACGCCTGCCGGTCTGGCCCTCGTGCCGCTCCTCGATGCACTCGGGACCTGGTGGCTGGGCGGGACCGCCGTCCGGACACCGCAGCCCCGCAGTCATCGGGTTCGGTCGTAGCGAGAAAGGGGACGGCGAGATACGTCGCCGCACGACGCTCAAGCGTGATCGCCTCGACGGATAGCGCGGTCATCTGTAAGGATCGCTGCGTCGCATCCCGTCTTGGTACATTGATGCACACCGTCTTCACGGTTTCGTAACAGCTTCGGCTGCTACATCCCAGTCTGGAAACCTCTACAACATCGGGCGCAAGGGGAGTACGTAAAACCGGCCCTCGATGTTGGTGGGGTCCCTGGACCTGGCGCATTCATCGTTGCGCCGGCGATCAGGCATTTTCGACTCATCGGCAAATGCGCTAATGACAAGAGGCTTTGAGGATACGTCCGCTCACAAAATGTTGGTTGTGCATTCTTATTTGTGCCTTCCGGCTGGAAATGGCGAATTTTCCTATGCTATGGGAACGCAGTCTGCCTTCGGGCCGTCTTTGTCGGGAGACCTAGTTTGAAACGTATTGTTGTGGCGGTTGTTTGTGCTGGCTTGGCGGGTTGTCAGGCTCTTCCCGGCGCAGGTCCTTTGGCAGCGGATATCAATGCCCAATCCGGCAGATCCATCGCCGAGTCGCACCGAGCCAATGCCGCGGTATTCGAAGTTGTCGACGTGGACGCTCGCACGGCGAGGACAGTTGCGAACTTTTCCGTCGGCCTCCTCAAGCGACGTTTCGGCATTGGCGGTGGTGCGAAGAGCGCGGTGATCGGTGTAGGCGATCAGTTGCGCGTAACCATCTTCGAGGCAGGCTCCGACGGCCTGTTTTCGACCTCCGACTCCAAGCAGACGAACATCGACATCGTCGTCCAGCCGGACGGCAAGGCAGCCATCCCCTATGTTGGACAGGTGGTCTTTGCCGGTCGCACGCTGGAGCAGGCGCGCCAGGCCGTTCTCAGTGCACTGGTCAACAAAGCTGTTGAGCCTGACGTGATCGTGACGAGTGCCAGCACGGCGTCTCGAAACGTGACGGTCTCCGGTGCTGTGGGCAAGCCCTCGATGGTACCGCTCGGGCTCTCCGGCGAAACGATCATGGAGGTGATTGCCAAGGCAGGCGGTCCAGCCACGCAGCCCTACGAATCTTATGTGACGCTTACACGCGGCAACAAGACCGGCACGGCCTTGCTGCAATCGATCATCGATAATCCATCGGAAAACATCTACGTACAGCCGAAGGATCAGATATTCGTCACTCAGGACCCGCGCACGTTCACCGCTCTCGGAGAAGTCTGGAAGAACGGACGTATTCCGTTCGGCGCCAACGACGTCAACCTTCTCGAGGCAGTCGCCTTGGCCGGGGGTGGAGCCGACGAACGTATCGACGCGAAAGGCTATTTTGTCTTCCGTTACGAAGAGCCGGAGATTGTTTCGGACCTACTGGGTCCCGAACGGTTCCATGACCTTCTCTCGAAGGGTATGGCGCCGAACAAGGAAGGCAAATACCCGATCGTCTATCGTTTCGATATGTCGGTTGCGGACAGCCTCATCATCGGGCAGAATTTCCCGATCAAGAGCCGCGATGTGATCTACGCATCTCGCCATCCGACCGTCGATTTCCAGAAGTTCATGAGGCTTGTGTCGACGCCGGTTTCCACAGCGCGGACGGCCCAGCTCATAGCGAACCAATAGTGGTAAGCGGTCTCTCTACTTGTGAGCTTTCGGGCGGTTGTCCATTTTGGCTGGACCGGGGAGACCGGAGTTGCCAAGCTTCGGCATCCACCGGAGCGTCCGAATGAACATCCATAAGAATGCCCGCCAGACGCCGATACGTTACCGTACTTTCTCACTGGCGGTGCGTCATCCGCAGGCCTGATCGGCTCGTCCTCTCTTCGCAATGCTACGGTGGAGCACAGGCGTTGGCTTATTCATACTGCAGGGAGCGCATGGGAAGCAGGAGACGTAGTGTGTTCAGGGCGAAAGGCGCCATTCGCAAAGGATGATGCCGGAGAGATGTTCGCCCCCTTGTCCCATGAAGGCCTGATTCCTTCATTGAAAATGCCAGCCACTTCTCCGCCGTCGATCGACGAGGACAGCGCGTGGGGGCGAAAGGCACGAACAAACGGTGACTATCCGAAAACGAACAATCTCAAGCCCGCAAACAGCCCAGCGATGGCGACGATGAGCAGTGCGGTTTGCAGCTTCGTCCATGGCCTGCTGGCGTAATCGTTCTCTGGTCCAGGCGACTTTTGTCCCAACCACTCACCATCATCAATCCTCCTGGCCGCTCTGGCGTGTACCTTGACGCTCCATGGCCCATTCCAGGTTCGATGCAAAGGCCTTCGCGGCCTCAAGCGACAGCATCGACCTGCCCTGCCCCACCTGCAACTCGGCAATCTGCTTGCATCGAGCGTGATTTTCCTGTGACTTTCCCTTGAACGTAGGGACACGATACGAATGGCGAAACAAGAAGTCGAATTGCAGAGGCAGCGGATGGTGATCCTCGGAGAGCTCCTGCCGGACTCCTTTCTTCCCTGGATCGGCCGTCATGCATCGAAACTGGGGCTTTCCTCCACCATCACGCACGCCTCGGCAGGCAGGATAGAACTCGATCTTGTCGGCCGCGAAGAACTGATAGACATGATGGAAATAGGTTGCATCCTGGGGCCGATCGACGTCTGGGTAGAAAGCATCCAACGGCAAAAGCCGAGCGACCACATCCTCTAAACTCTCGCGGACTCCGGCATTGTGCGCTTTTTTTCATCACTCATTGCCAATGTGCAATAGTTGTGCAACTTTGTCTTTTGATGACTGGTCGAAGACCGAACACGCGCACCAAACACATCCTCTACTCCTTTGATTGATTTAGGAAATTTTAACATGCCCTCCGACACGACGGACAGATGGATGCCAGTCGCACTGTCTGCTGATCTTCCGGCAAGAACGGTCATGCCGGCCCGGATCGGGGCCGAGACCATCGCACTTTGGCGCAGTGCCTCCGGGCAGGCCGCCGCTTCCGCCGACCGTTGCCCGCATCGGGGCATGCGGCTTTCCCACGGCTTCGTCCGTGGCGAGGCACTGTCCTGCATCTATCACGGCTGGCGCTATGCAAAAGCAGGCAACTGTCTCGGCATCCCCGCCCATCCGGGCCTCACGCCGCCGGAGACGATCCGCGTCGCGACTTTCCCGGTCGTCGAACAGGATGGCTTCGTCTGGGTCGGCAAAGGCGCGCCGGAAAGTCAGCCGCCGCGCCTTGAGGGGTTCTCACCGCTCCGGTCCCTGACCGTCTCCGCAACCATTGCCGCAATCGAAGCTGCGGCGGGTGCAAGCACAGATGCCGATGGCCTGCTGAAGCCGGCCGGTGCCGCGGACGGCCTTTGTCTTCTCCTTTCCGATCAGGCCGATGGCCAGACGCTCATGCATGTGTTGTTGGACCGCCGGGCGAAGTCCCGGGAGCGCATCGCTGCCTCGCGCTTCGCCGAAACCCTGCGCCGCCGCGCGGAGGCGCTCGCCGTGGAAGGAGCACGACCATGAGCAAGATGGGAATGCTGAACGAATGGTATCCGGTCGCCCTGTTCAGCCAGCTCGCCAAGGCGGATTACGAGACTATCCTGATGGGAGAGCCCATCACGGTTGCCCTCGATGCGAATGGCGCGGCGACGGTGACGGAGGGCAAGGGTCGCGCCCTTCCCGTTCGCGTGCGCTACGGTCACGTCTGGACCTCACTCGGCACACCGGCGCACGAACTCTTCGATATCCCCGAAGGGGACCAGCCGGGCCGCCGCCTCGTCGAGGTCGGTGTGGTCCGTGTTCGCTGCTCGCCGCTCAGAGCGGTGGAGAACTTCCTCGACATTGCCCATTTCCCCTTCGTCCATACGGATATCCTCGGCTCCGAACCACACACCGAAGTGGAAAATTACAAGGTCGAGATCCGTGAGGAGGAAGACGAAGTCTGGGCGACCCAAGTGAAGTTCTACCAGCCCCAGGCGGCAAAATCGGCAGCGGGCGGCATCACCACCGACTATATGTACCGTGTGCCGGCACCGACCTGTTCGATCCTCTACAAGACCTGCCCGCCGCGACCGGGTGAATGGGATGTCATCACGCTCTTCGTGCAGCCTCTCGCAGAAGACCTCTGCGACGTATGGCCATGGATGGCGCTCTTTGATGACGAGTCTTCCATGACGGATCTCATCCATTTCCAGCAGACGATCTTCCTGCAGGACCGCTCGATCCTGGAAAATCAGATCCCGGCCCTGCTGCCGCTCGATCCCGGCATGGAAATCCCGACACGGGCCGACCTGACCTCGGTAGCATATCGGCGCTGGCTGAAGCGCCACAAGTATACCTATGGCGCGCAACTGGTGGCGCAATAATGAAGCTTTACGACTACGTCCTTTCGCCCAGCTGCTACAAGGTGCGCCTCATGGCCGCCCTCGCAGGTGTCAAACTCGAGCTGCGTCCGGTCGATTTCCACCCCGGAGCCGAGCACCGCGGTGCAGAGATTCTGGCACTCAATCCGGCAGGCACGATCCCGATCCTCGAAGACGGCGATCTGCTCTTGACGGAATCATCCGCCATGCTCGCCTATCTGGCTGCCAAGGCGGCACCCGCTTGGCTCGGCAATGGATCTGCCGAAGAAATCGCGAAGACGCAGCAGTGGCTCGCCTTTTCCGCGCGCCTGACCTCCTCGCTCGGCGGCGCTCGCCTTCACCAGATGCTGCTGGTTCCGGGCGACATCGAGAGCCTCCAAGCCAGGGGCATCGCGGCCTTGCGAGAGCTGGAGAAAGGGTTGTTCGAGCAGGCCGAACGCGGACAACGCTTCCTCGCAGCCGATCGTCCGACCATCGCCGACATCGCCTGCTTCCCCTATGTGGCACTCGCGCCGGACGGCAATGTATTGCTTGATCCCTATCCGATGATCCGCCTTTGGTCGCGCGCGCTTCGGTCGCTCGACGGGTTCATCGAAATGCCCGGTATCCACCGTCTTCACGACCTAAAGCCCGAGCCTGAAGTGGCGGAGGCATGAGATGAGCGGTTATCTCCTCAAAAACTGTGCAGCCGTCATCGTCGACGACGGCACCGGCCCGGTGGTCCACCGCCAGGTAGACCTGCTGACCGAAGGTCCTGCAATCAAGGCAATCGGCAAGGATCTTGGCGCCCGGACGATGCCCGCGGGTACCGAGGTCAAGGATGCGACCGGCTGGTTCGTCTATCCGGGCCTCGTCAACACGCATCACCACTTCTTTCAGTGCTTCGTGCGAAATCACGCCGAGCTCGACTGGACGGCGCTTTCGGTCATCGAATGGCTGGACCGCATCTACCCGATCTTTTCGCGCCTCACCGAAGACTGCTTCTATCATTCATCGGTCACGGCCATGGCCGAGCTCATCAAGCACGGCTGCACAACTGCCTTCGACCATCAGTACAATTTTCCGCGCCATGCCGGAAAACGGCTGGTCGACCGGCAGTTCGAGGCCGCGGACCTGTTCGGCATGCGCTTCCACGCCGGCCGGGGCGGCAACACACTGCCGAAATCCGAAGGATCGACCATCCCCGACGAAATGCTCGAAACCACCGACGAATTCATCGCCGACTGCGCGCGCCTGATCGACGTCTATCACGACGCCGGTCCTTTCAGCATGCGCCAGGTGGTGGTTTCCCCCTGCCAGCCGGTCAATTCCTACCGCGAGACCTTCGTGGAATCGGTGGCACTTGCGCGCGACAAGGGCGTCTTCCTGCACACCCATGTCGGCGAAGGTGAAAGCCCGGTGATGGAGGCCCGCCACGGGCTTCGCACCGTCGATTACCTCGAAGAAATGGGCTTTGCCGGTCCCGACACCTTCTATGCCCATTGCTGGGAATTGACCCATGACGAGCTCGCCAGGATGGCGGCCAGCGGCACCGGTGTCTCCCATTGCCCCGAACCGGTCTATCTGGTTGGTGCCGAGGTTACGGATCTCCCGGCCATGGCAGCTCTCGGCGTCAGGGTCGGGCTTGGCTGCGATGGTGCGGCCTCCAACGACAATTCCAACCTGATGCACTGCCTGCATTCGGCCTACATGCTGCAATGTCTCGCCGCGTCGAGCCGCAAGCACCCGGTACCGCCGCCGGCCGAATTCCTCGCCTACGGCACGACGGGCGGTGCAAGCCTGCTGGGTCGCAAAAACATAGGGCGGTTGGCGCCGGGCATGGCGGCAGACCTGTTCGCCATTGACACCCGCCGCATGGACTATGTCGGCACGCGCCATGATCCGCTGAGCCTGATCCCGCGCGTCGGCGTCGGCTCCGTCACCGACATGACCATGATCAATGGCCGCATCGTCTGGCAAAACGGCGAATTCGCCGGCCTCGACGAGGGAAAACTGTTCGCCGATGCCGAAGCGGCACTCGCCAGCGTAACGATCTGAAAAGCCAAAAAGAGGGAAACAGCAATCATGACCAACCTGACCCGCAGAACATTGATGCAGGCGGCCGCAGCGACCGGCCTCGCCGGCGTCTTCGCCAGCCGCTCCGCCTTCGCCGCCGACGAGCCGCTCGGCATCGCGCTCGTCGTGCCCTCGCCCGTCGGCGACGTCGGCTGGGCCCATGCACTCGCCGTCGGTCTCGAACCGGTCAAGGCGGCCTATGGCGACAAGGTGAAGGTCACGATCATCGAGAACGTGGCCGAAGGCCCGGATGCCGACCGCATCATGAACAAGGTTGTGGCCGATGGAGCCAAGTTCCTGATCGCCGGCTCGTTCGGTTACCAGAACGGCGCGCTTCAGATTGCCCGCCGCGATCCTTCGGTCAGCGTCCTTCACGCCTCGGGCTTCCAGGTGGCGCCGAACTTCTCGCCCTTTGCCGCGAAATACTTCCAGGGCACCTACCTGCTCGGCATGGCGGCCGCCACGCTTTCCAAGACCGGAAAGCTCGGTTCCGTCTCGGCCTTCGCCATTCCCGAGCTGATCACCTCGATCAACGCCTTCACGCTCGGCGCCCAGGCCGTCAATCCGAATATCGAAGTCTCCGTCGTATGGGTCAACTCCTGGTTCGATCCGGCCAAGGAGCAGGAAGCCGCCAAGGCGCTGATCGCGCAGGATTGCGACGTGATCTTCTCGAACGCCCAGGACACGCCGTCCGTCATCTCGGCCTGCGAAGAGGCCGGCGTCTACGCCTTCAACCTCAATTCCTCGATGAAGAAGTATGCGCCGAAGACCTATCTCGGTTGCGTCACCACCGATTGGTCGCCCTTCTTCAAGGCCTCGGTCGACGCCCATCTCGCCGGCACGTTCAAGGGCCAAAACGCCTTCCTCGGCATGGCGGACAATGTCGTCGAAGTCGTCGACTGGAACCCGAATATCCCGGCAGACACGATGACCAAGATCAAGGAGATCGAGGCGAAGATCGCCGATGGCAGTTTCTCGCCCTTTACCGGCCCGATCACCAAGGCCGACGGCAGCGAGGGCGTGGCAGCCGGAGCAACCCTGCCAGACAGCGACATCATCGCCATGAACTGGCACGTCAAGGGTGTCGCAACGCCGCTGCCGAAGTAAGCATGACCACGCCCCTCCTGTCGCTTCGCGGCGTCTCCAAGAGCTACGGTCAGGTCCAGGCCAACAAGAACATTGGCCTGGACGTTGCGCCGCGGTCGATCCACGCGATCCTGGGTGAAAACGGGGCCGGCAAGTCGACCCTGATGAAGCTCATATCCGGGGTCGAACAGCCGGATGGCGGAAGCATCTCCTGGAAGGGCGAACCGCTGACGCTCGCCTCGCCTGCCGAGGCGAGACGTCAGGGCATTGCCATGGTGTTCCAGCATTTCTCGCTGTTCGAGACCCTGACCGTGGTCGAGAACATCCAGCTGGTGATGCCGGGCAAAAAGGCGGAACTTGCCGATCGCACACGTGCGCTCGGCCGCGATTTCGGGCTGGAAGTCGATCCGCTCGCCCATGTCCATGCGCTCTCCGTCGGCGAGCGCCAGCGGGTGGAAATCATCCGCTGCCTGATGACGGATCCGAAGCTCCTCATTCTCGACGAACCGACCTCGGTTCTGCCGCCGCAGGCGGCCGAAAAACTGTTCGAGACGCTCCGCAAGCTGCGCGATGGCGGTGTCTCCATTCTCTTCATCTCGCACAAGCTGGAGGAAATACGGTCGCTTTGCGACCGCGCCACAATCCTGCGCGCCGGCGAAGTCACCGGGCACGTCGATCCCCGGGACCATGACGCCCACGATCTCGCCGGCATGATGATCGGCCGGGACATGCCGCCCCCCATGCCGGCTGCGGCGAATGCCCCCGGCGAGAAGCGTCTGGAACTCATCGGCCTCGACTATACGCCCGACGATCCCTTTGCCGTACCGCTATCCAAGATCAGCCTTACGGTGCGGGCTGGTGAAATCATCGGAATTGCCGGAATTTCCGGAAACGGCCAGAGCGATCTGGCGATGTTGATCTCCGGAGAAACGACGCTTCCAAACGGAGAGCAGGACCGCATCTTCATGATGGGCAAGGATGTCGGCCAGCTTGATGCCGCCGCCCGCCGCAAGCTCGGTTTCGCCTTCGTGCCAGAGGATCGTCTCGGACGCGGCGCAGTGCCGGAAATGTCGCTGACGCTCAATGGCCTGTTGACCGCTCACCCACAAAAACTTGTCCGCCGCGGTCTTGTCGACAAACCCCTCGCGGAGGATTTCGCGCGCGACTGTATCCGCGACTACGATGTTCGCACGCCCGGCCCCGATGCCGAAGCCGGATCGCTCTCCGGCGGCAATCTGCAGAAATTCATCGTTGGCCGCGAGATCATGCTGGCACCAAAGCTGCTCTTCGTCGCCCAACCCACCTGGGGCGTCGACATCGGAGCAGCCTCCGCCATTCGCCGCCGTCTCGTCAACCTGCGCAACGAGGGCGTGGCGATCCTCGTGATTTCGGAGGAACTGGAAGAGTTGTTCGCACTCTGCGATTTCATCCAGGTCCTGCACCACGGGAAGCTCAGCGAACCGCTCGTGACCCGCGAAACGAGGCCGGAGGATATCGGGCGCTACATGATCGGATCGGAAAACACACCCGGAAAGCTGGCATCATGAGCGCACCGGCCCGTGCCCTTCTACCGAGCCTCGTGCGCCGCGAACGCGCATCGCTGGCGGCAACCGTTCTCGCTCCGCTGGCCGCGCTGGTCGTCGCGATCCTGCTCAATCTCGGGCTCTACGTGCTGATGGGCCGACAGGCAGGCGCCGTCATGCATGCAATGCTGCTCGAGCCCTTCATCTCCTGGTCTTCCTTCTCCGAGGTCCTCCTGAAGACGGGGCCGCTGCTCTTCATTGCCCAAGGGCTGGCCATCGGTTTCCGCGCCAAGGTCTTCAACATCGGCGCCGAGGGCCAGTTCATCCTCGGTGCGATCTTCGCATCCGCCATTCCAATCTGGTATCCGCAAGCGACCGGCGCCTGGATCTGGCCTTCGATGCTGCTGCTCGGTGCCATCGGCGGCGCGCTCTGGGCCTCGGTCACCGCGTTCTGGCGTGTCCGTCTGAACGCCAACGAGATCCTCGTCTCGCTCATGTTGAGCCTCGTTGCGGCACAGTTTCTCTATTACCTGCTGCTCGGCCCCTGGAAGGATCCGAACGGCTTCAATTTCCCGCAGTCCGTAATGTTCCAATACGATGCCATAATACCGACGCTCATCCCGCGGACACGGGTGAATGTCTCGCTGCTTCTGGCCGTGGCGCTCTCGATTGCCGCCTGGATCTTCATGCAGAAGAGCTTCATGGGCTACAAGCTGCACGTCGGCGGCCTGGCACCGCGCGCAGCCGGCTATGCCGGTTTCAGTGAAAAGCGGGCGATCTGGCTCTCCCTCCTGATCGGAGGCTTTGCCGCAGGCCTTGCCGGTGCAGTGGAAGTGGCAGGCCCCGTCGGCCAGCTGCAACGCTCGATCGCCACCGGCTATGGCTATGCCGCAATCATCGTCGCCTATCTCGGCGGCCTTCACCCGATCGGTATCATGGTCTCGTCGCTTTTCATGGCGGCGCTCTATATTGGCGGCGACAACGCCATGGTGTCCGCCAACCTGCCGATTGCCGCCGTTCGTGTCTTCCAGGGCAGCCTGCTGCTTGCCTATCTGGTGGCCGTCGCCTTCGTTCGCTACCGGCTGGAATGGCCGCATACAGCCCACCGGAGACCGACATGAACGCCGTCGATTTCATCCTCGCTGGCATGTTGGCCGCCGCGACACCCTTTCTGCTCGCAGCCCTAGGCGAACTCGTGGTCGAGCGCGCCGGCGTCTTGAACCTCGGTGTCGAAGGTCTGATGGCACTGGGTGCGGCAATCGCCTTCATCGTCACCTATCATGGCGGCGGCCATTTTCTCGGCTTCGTCGCCGCCGGAGTGGCAGGCGCGCTGCTCTCGCTTCTCTTCGCCTTCATCGTGCTCGGCTTTCGCGCAAACCAGGTCGCCGCCGGGCTTGCGATCGGCATTCTCGGACAGGGATTGTCGGCCCTGGTCGGCAAGACCTATGAGAGCCTGACGGTGAAAGGCCTGCCGAAGCTTGCAATCCCCGGCCTCTCCGAGATTCCCGTTGTCGGCGGTCTCTTTGCACAAGACATCATCGTGTGGCTCTCGCTCGCGACCACCCTCGGCGTCTGGTTTCTGCTGTCGCGGACAAGGACCGGCCTCACCATCCGTGCCGTCGGCGAAAACCCGAAGGCCGCCCATGCCATCGGCTATTCGGTGATCGGCGTGCGGCTCGCGGCCATTGCCTTTGGCGGCACCATGGCCGGATTTGCCGGCGCCTATGCGGCAATCGTCTACACCCCGCTCTGGGCTGACGGCATGATCGCCGGTCGCGGATGGATCGCCATCGCGCTCGTGGTCTTCGGCACCTGGCTCACCGGCCGGGTCTTCCTCGGCGCCTGCCTGTTCGGAGCCGTCTCCCTGATGGGGTTGGCGGCCCAGGCCACCGGCATCGACCTGCCCTCTCAGATCCTGTCCAGCCTGCCCTACCTCGTCACCATCATCGTCCTCGGCATTATCTCCGCCGACAAACGCCTCCTGAAACTAAACGGAGTCGCTTCGCTCGGCGAGCCTTTCGAACGCTGAACTGAAACAAGAAGTTGCCGCCTACCGGGCTCTATGGGACACGAACCTGCATAGAGCCCTTCTGATCCGCTTGCGCATCGCTCGCCTGGCAGCCGACAAACATGTTCCTGCCCGGCATGGACGATCGCACCAATCATGTGCGGCGTGCGCCCCATGGTGTGGTCGGCGTCATTTCGCCTTTCAACTTCCCTCTGGTTCTCTCGGTCCGCTTGATCGCTGCAGCGATCGGACTTGGCAACACGTCGTCCATAAGCCGGACCCGCGCAACCCGATTTTACCGCCTGTTGTCATCGGGCTGTAACAAAGCCTGGCTAATGTGGAAACGTTTCCAGTCGGGACCAGATCATGCAGCAAAAGACCTCCGTCACGATCCGCGATGTTGCGCAGGCAGCCGGCTGCAGCGTGGCGACGGCGAGCCGCGTGCTGAACAAATCCGGCCCCGCCAGCGCCGAGGTGCGCGAGCGGGTGGAGCGGGCGGCACGCGACCTCGACTTCAGCTTCAGCGCCATCGGGCGTGCTTTGCAGAGCCGTCGCTCGATGACCATCGGCTGCCTGGTGCCCTCGTTGGCGAACCCGGTCTTTGCCGAGGCAGTGCAGGGCGTTCAGTCCGAGCTGAAGGATTCCGGCTACCAGCTGCTGATCTCCTGTTCAAACTATGACGAGACGGCGGACAATGCTGCCATCGAAACACTGATGTCGAAAGACGCGGACGGGCTGATTGCCACCATGGTCGCCCCGGACCGCAGTGCCGCACTAAGGCAGGCACAGCAGCGTGGCACGCCGATTTCGCTGATGTTTCACGATCCCATCGAAGGCTTCACCACCGCCTATGTCGACAACTTCGAGGCGGCGCGGGAAGTGGCACGGCAATTCGTGCGCCTGGGTCACCGGCGTATCGGCTTTTTGGCATTGCGCTTTTCGACCTCCGACCGCTCGCGCAATCGCTATGCAGGGTTTTGTGCCGAATGCCGGGCCCGTGGTCTGCCCGACCCGGTGCTGATCGAAATTAGCGAAGCCGAGGCGAGCCGGCCGGACAGCCTCGCGGCCATTCTCAACGATCATCCCACTCTGACGGCGATCTTCGCCTCGAATGATTTCCTGGCGATTGCGGTACACAAAGCCGCCCGCCTGTTGGGTCGGCGCGTGCCGCAGGATCTGTCGGTCGCAGGGTTCGACGGGATCGAGATCGGCAGGCTGCTCGAGGCGCCGCTCGCGACCATAGAGACATCACCCGAGGCGATGGGCCGTCAGGCGGCGCGATCGCTTCTCGAAGCCATGCAGGGGCAGGCACCCATTCAGCCGCCAGCCCTGCCGTTCCATTTCCGAGCCGGCGCAACCCTTGCCGCGCCGAACCCGGAATAAGGTGACGACGGTCGGGATGCCGCCCAACCGCCGTCCGCTCTCCTCGCTCAAGACCTCTCTCAACCAAGGATCAACCCATGAAACATACTGTTTTCGCGTTGCTTTTCGCAACAGCCTTCGTAGCCCCTGCCGTTGCCGAAGACGCCGTCTGCTACAATTGCCCGCCCGAATGGGCGGACTGGGCCTCGATGCTCAAGGCGCTCGACGAGAAGGTCGACGTCAAGATGCCGCACGATAACAAGAATTCCGGCCAGACGCTGAGCCAGCTCATCGCCGAGAAGGCGAGCCCTGTGGCCGACATCGCCTATTATGGCGTGACCACCGGCATCCAGGCTGCGAGCGAGGGCGTGGTTCAATCCTACAAGCCAGAAGGGTTCGACGAAATCCCCGAGGGGCTGAAGGATCCGGAAGGCAAGTGGTTCGCAGTGCACTACGGCACGCTGGGTCTCTTCGTGAACGTCGATGCGCTCAACGGGGCTCCGGTGCCGCAGTGCTTCGCGGACCTGACCAAGCCGGAATACAAGGGCATGGTCGGCTATCTCGATCCCGCCTCTGCCTTTGTCGGCTATGCCGGTGCGGTCGCGGTAAACCAGGCCTTCGGTGGCAACCTGACCAATTTCGAGCCGGCGCTCAAATACTTCAAGGAACTGGCGGCGAACAGCCCGATCGTGCCGAAGCAGACGTCCTACGCCCGCGTCGTTTCCGGCGAAATCCCGATCCTCTTCGACTACGATTTCAATGCTTACCGCGCCAAATACAAGGAAAACGGCAAGTTCGAATTCGTGATGCCGTGCGAAGGCACCATCCGCGTGCCTTACGTGATGAGCCTGGTCGCTGGCGCGCCGCATGCCGAAACGGGCAAGAAGGCGCTCGACTTCATCCTGTCCGACGACGGACAGGCGATCTGGGCCAACGCCTACCTCAAGCCCGCCCGCCCGGTCGCCCTTCCGGCCGAGGTCGCCGCACGCTTCCTGCCCGACACCGAGTATGAACGCGCGGTCCCGGTCGACTATGCCGAAATGGCAAAGGCCCAGGCGGCATTCGGCGAACGCTACCTCGCTGAAGTCAAGTAATCCGCCAACGGGCAGAGCGGCGACGCTCTGCCCACTTTAGAATCGGAGCTATCCGGATGTCTTCCCGACAGTTCTTGGCCCTTTGCCTCGTTCCGCTGACGGTCTTCTCGCTCGCCTTCCTGGCATTGCCGCTGGTGAGGCTCGTCCTGGCCTCCGGCGAGGGCAATGCCGGCTGGGGGGTGTATCTGCAAATTCTGCAGACTCCCCGCTACACGGCCACCTTGGTGCAGACCGTGCTTGTATCGACATTAGTGACAGTCGCGGCGCTTGCAGTGTCCACCACCGCCGGGCTCTACCTTGCCCGGAATCGCTTTCGCGGTCGCGCCGTGCTCCTGTCGATCCTGACGCTGCCTTTGGCTTTTCCCGGCGTGGTCGTCGGCTTCATGATCATCCTCCTCGGCGGGCGACAGGGCCTGTTCAATCAGATCCTGCCGGGTCACATGATCTTCGCCTATTCGACGCTCGGTCTCTTCCTGGGCTATTTGTATTTCTCCATCCCGCGGGTCCTGCTGACGGTGATGGCGGCGATAGAAAAGATCGACCCTTCGCTCGAGGAAGCTGCCCGCACGCTGGGGGCGTCGCCGTATCGCGTCATGCGGGATGTGCTGATCCCCCAACTGGCACCGGCATTGGTCGCAGCCGGCGCCATTGCCTTTGCCACCGCCATGGGCGCCTTCGGAACGGCTTTCACGCTGGCCACCAATATCGACGTCCTGCCCATGGTGATCTACACCGAATTCACACTGTCGGCGAACATCGCCATGGCGGCGGCCCTGTCGGTCATGCTCGGCTTCGCGACATGGACCATCCTGTTCCTCGCCCGGTCCTTTTCAGGCGCCGGCGTCGCGGCGGGAGGCTGAGCTCATGACATCCTTAGGTAAGATCGTGCAAATTTCGGTCACGCTGCTCGCATCGGCGTTCTTGCTGGTGCCGACGATCCAGTCCGTGCTGGCAGGCTTGACCGTCAACTATTTCCAGGGGTTGCGGTCGGGACTGACACTCGAATGGATCGCCGTGGTCTGGGAGCTCTATGCACCCAGCACCTTCCTTTCACTCGGCCTTTCGCTCGCATGTCTCGCCGTCACGCTGGTCATCGGCGTGCCCGCCGCCTATGTCCTGGCGCGCAATCCGGGCCGTATCGCCCGCGCCATGGAAGAATTCATCTCGTTGCCGCTGGCCATACCCGGCCTGGCGCTGGCTTTGGCGCTTCTGCAGCTCTATGGCACGTTCAAGGAGTTCCGGATAAGCTGGACCTTCATCCTCGTCGGGCACGTCCTCTATACGCTGCCCTTCATGGTGCGCTCCGTGCAGTCGGTGCTTGCGGCAATCGACCTGAAGACACTTGAGGAGGCAGCGGCAAGTCTCGGGGCCGGGCCTGTGCGGCGCTTTGTCGACGTTGTCGTGCCGAATGCCCTGCCCGGCATTCTCGCCGGCGCGCTGACGGTGGTTACCCTTTCCATCGGTGAGTTCAACCTGACCTGGATGCTGCACACGCCCTTTCTGAAGACCCTGCCGGTAGGACTGGCTGACAGCTACGCCTCCATGCGCCTGGAAATCGCCTCGGCGTATACGCTGATCTTCTTCGTGATGATCGTGCCACTTCTCGTCACCATGCAATGGGCCAGCGCGCGCGCCCAGAGGATCAGCCAATGACACTGCATCTGCACAATATCGCAAAGACCTTTCCGGGCGGCACGCGAGCCCTTTCTCCAACCGATCTCGATATCGCAGAGGGCGAGATCGTGTCGTTGCTGGGCCCCTCGGGCTGCGGCAAGACCACGCTACTGCGGATTATCGCAGGGCTGGAGACGGCCGATCCCGGCGCAGAGATCCGCTTCAAGGGCGAGGACATCACCTCCCAGCCTGTCGAACGGCGGAAGGTCGGTATGGTATTCCAGTCCTATGCGCTGTTTCCGAACATGTCGGTGGGCGCCAATATCGGCTACGGGCTGAAGATGCAGAAGCTGCCGCGCGCCGAGATCGAGGCACGGGTCGATGACGTGATCGCGCTCTGCCGACTGGAGCCTTACCGGGCGCGCCCAATTTCCGCGCTGTCGGGCGGCCAGCGGCAGCGTGTCGCTCTTGCACGAGCCTTCGCACCGCGTCCGCGACTTCTCTTGCTGGACGAGCCCCTGTCGGCACTCGATGCCGCCCTGCGCGTGCAGTTGCGCGACGAACTGGCCCTGCTTCTGCGCCAGTTCGGAATCACGGCGATCTTCGTCACCCACGACCAGGACGAGGCCATGGCGATCGCCGACCGCGTGGTGGTGATGTCACAGGGTCGCGTGGCGCAGGTAGGAACACCCGAAGCGCTCTACCGTGCGCCGGAGACGCCCTTCGTCGCCCGCTTCATCGGCAATGCCATGCCGCTGGGCGGCACGATCGCAGGCGATCGGCTACATCTGCGCGGCGGCGTGCTGACCCTTTGTGCGGCAGCCGAGGGCAAGACGGCCTTCGTGCGAGCCGAGGACGTGAAGATCGATGCCAATGGTCCTCTTGCGGCCCAGGTCGAGACGGTGACCTTCCTCGGCACGCATTACCGTATCGCGCTGTCAGGCGCGTCGGACGAACCGCTCTATTGCTTGCACCAAGGGCTGTGTGCCCCGAAGCTCGGCGAAACCGTCCGCCTGTCTGTCGCTCCCCAATCCATTCTGACCCTCGAAGAAGAGAAAGACGCCGCCTGATGCCCGCCTTCATCCAGATCAGCGACACCCACATTGTTGCGAAGGGGCAGCTTGCCTGCGGCCATTCCGATACGGCGACTGCGCTCGCCAACGCCGTCGCTTCGATCAATGCACGCCTTCCGGCGCTCGGGTCCGTCGATTGCGCGATCCTCACCGGCGATCTGACCGACCATGGAACTGCCGAGGAATACGACCATTTCCTCGAGATCATGTCTGCGCTGGAACTGCCATGGCTTGCCATTCCCGGCAATCACGACAGGCATGCGGAGATGCGCTCGGCCTTTATCGGAACAGACTGGATGCCGGAATCCGGCCCGATCCAGTGGCAGCGCGACTTCGGGCCCTTCGTGGTCATCGGGCTCGAT
Organism: Ciceribacter sp. RN22; assembly: GCF_024054295.1. Lineage (NCBI taxonomy): Bacteria > Pseudomonadati > Pseudomonadota > Alphaproteobacteria > Hyphomicrobiales > Rhizobiaceae > Ciceribacter > Ciceribacter sp. RN22. Next base: position 588,299 of record NZ_JAMXLD010000001.1, on the reverse strand, counting down.
ACGCTGCTGGATGGCGCTCATCACGGGATGTTGTCGGATGAGGGCTTCGCGTTCGTCGACCGGACACTGACTGCGCTGGGCGAACGTCCTGTCATCGTGGCGACGCATCACCCCTGGATGTTCTCGGGCATATCGGCAATGGATGCCGACAACTTGCGCAATGGGGCCGCGCTGATGAACCGGCTGCAGGCCCATCCCGGGCCTGTGCGCATGATCTCGGGTCACGTGCATCGGGCGATGACCACGCACATCGGCAAGGTCATTTGCCAGATTGCGCCCTCGACCGCCCATGCCGTCCATCGGGATGTTCAGCCGGAGGCAGTCAATTCGCTGATCCTGGAACCAGGCGCCGTGATGCTTCACACCTGGCTTGAAGGTCCACGAAGTGGCCTCGTCTCCGATATCTTGCCAATCGGGACGTTTGCGGGACCTTGGCCCTTCTGAGGGAAGAATGAACGACGACCGCCGGCGGATCGACATTTCCAAAGCTCCCGTTGATGGAAATGCCGCCCGCGACCGTCGATGATTGTGATCCTGGCGCTATCGGAGGGCTCTGACCGCCGGTTGGCCAATGCCGCACCGCCAAAACGGCAACTGGACCGTCAACGCCGACCAGCATCGCTTTGCCCGTTCCCGCGCTATTCCTTGATGTAGGGCTTTCCATCCGCGGCGGGAGGCCTTGCACGGCCGATCAACCCCGCCACGACAATGATCGTCGCGATATAGGGCGCCATGGCAAGAAATTCCGATGGGATCGGGGTCTGCAGCAGGGCGAGCTTTTGCTGCAACGAATCCGCAAATCCGAATATCAGTGCGGCCATCAGCGCGCCGACGGGATGCCAACGTCCGAAAATCATGGCGGCAAGGCCGATGAAACCACGCCCGCCGGTCATGTTTTCGTCGAAGCGACCCACCGAGCCGAGGGTGAACCATGCCCCGCCGAAGCCCGCGACCATGCCGGCCATGACGACGTTCACATAGCGGGTTCGATAGACATTGATCCCGAGCGTATCGGCCGCGCGCGGATGCTCGCCCACTGCACGGGCCTGCAATCCGTGGCGCGTGTAGAAGAGATAGTAGGTAGCGAGGGCAACCATGACCAAGGCGCCATAGACGAAGAGATTCTGCTGGAAGAGCATGGGGCCGATCACGGGTATGTCGCCGAGAAACGGGATTTTGAACGCGCGAAACACGGGGGCGTCGTTCAAGAAGCGGTATTCCTGGAAGACCTGGCTGCTGACATAAGATGTCAGGCCGAGCACAAACAGGTTTATCACGACGCCGGCAATGATCTGATCCATGCGGTAGGTGACAACGAGGGCAGCAAGGATAAGCCCGAAGAGGCCGCCGACAATGACCGCAGAGATCAATCCGCCGAACCCGCCGATCAAGGATCCCATCAGCGCACCTGTGAATGCGCCGGCGAGCAACATGCCCTCGATGGCGATGTTGACCACTGCAACCCGCTCGGACAGCACGCCAGCCAATCCGCCAAGTGCAATAGGCACTGCCCTCACCATCGTGGCCTGCAGCATTCCGGTCAGCGAAAAGGACTTGCCCGCAGTTGCCCAGACCAGAAAGGCGGCGACGGCAAGAACCAGTCCGAATCCGATCGAGAGCGCGGTCCACCTCGCCCCGCCACGAAAGAACTGGCGCACGCCCAGGAAGGCCAGAACCGCTGCCGCCAGATAGTTGAACGGGGCGGCGGCGACCACGAGATCCGGAAGAACCCAGGTATCGGACGGACGCGACAGTCGAAACACCGCGTTGCCGGTCGTTTCGAAGCTGAACACGGTTGTCACGAGAATGGACAGCGCGATGAGCGTGGCGCCCGATATCCACGCCTGACGGTTCTTGCGCGTATCGATGTCGCGCGCGGAAGAGGTTGAATGCGGCGCTGCCATGGTCATGCCGCGCTATCCTTCTGATCCGTGACAGATTTTCGAAATCCCCAGGGGAAGATCGCACGCACCAGGAGAGGTGCAGCTATGAAAACGATGATCAGGGCCTGAATGATGCCGATCAGATCGATGCTGACGCCGGCATCGACCTGCATTTGACGCCCTCCCGCTTTCAGTGCGCCGAAGAGCAGCCCGGCAAACAGGACGCCTACGGGATGGGAACGTCCGAGCAGAGCAACCGAAATCGCATCGAAACCGATACCGGCGGAAAAACCCGGTGTCGCGCGGCCGAGAACGCCCAGCACCTGGTTCGCGCCGGCGAGCCCCGCAAGTGCGCCGGCCGACCCCATCGCGGTGACGATAATGAGCGGCGCGCGGATGCCGGCATAGCGTGCGGCATCGGCGTTCTCGCCGCTTGCACGGAACTCAAATCCCAGTTTCGTACGAAACAGCAGCCAGTAGATCAGGATGACGGCCGCGACCACGAGAAAAAGGCCGGCATGGACGCGGAGGTTCGCATCAATCCATGCGAGCAGCCGCGGAAGTTCCGCGCTTTCCACGACCGATTTGGAAATCGGATCGGCCCGTTCCGCCTTCTGGACCCAGGGCAGTCGTAGCATGTAGTCAAGCAGGCGGTAGGAGATCAAGTTCAGCATGATCGTCGAGATCACTTCATGCGCGCCCGTGGCGGCCCGCAGCCATCCCGCAATCGACGCATAGGCGGCACCGGCAAACGCTCCGGCCAAAAGCGTCAGCGGCAGATGCAGGACCCATGGCAAGCCTTCGATACTGAAGCCTACGATTGCAGCCACGAGCCCGCCAACGATGATTTGTCCTTCCGCACCGATATTGAAGAGGCCCGCCCGGAAGCCCAATGCAAGGCCGAGGCCGGCCAGGACAAGCGGTGCAGCTGCCGTCAATGTCTCTGAAACGGCGTTGAGCGAACCGACCGAGCCTTCCAGTAGTGCAATGTAGGAGCGGCCGATCGTCGCCGGATCGACCGCGGTCGCCAGCATGACCAGAGCCCCGATGATCAACGCGACGATGAACGCGAAGATCGGCACGACCACGAGGTCCTCGTACTCGGCACGGCTCGGTGCCGCTCGCTGCAGGAGCTTCTCAGAGAGCGTATCGCTGCTGGTTTGAACGGTCATGCCTGTGCTCCTGCCATGGCGAGCCCGACGGCGTTCTTGTCGACAGGACCTTTGGTCGCATCGAATTCCGCAACAAAGCGACCTTTGAACATCACAAGGATCCGATCCGACAGGGACAGGATCTCATCCAGTTCGGAGGAGACGATCAATACGCCATCTCCTGTGTCGCGGGCATGCATCAGCCGGCCATGGATATATTCGATGGAACCCACATCGAGGCCGCGTGTCGGCTGCGCGGCGACGACCAGACACGTCTCTCGTTCCAGTTCGCGCGCCACGATGAGTTTCTGCTGGTTGCCGCCCGACAGGCTGCCTGCCCTGGAAAAAACCGAAGGCGTGCGCACGTCGAAATCGACAGCGTACTTCGCTGCGCTCTCGAACACGTCAGGCCAGCGGATATTCGGGCCGGATGCATATCGTTCGTCGTAATAGGTGTTGAGCACCATGTTCTCTGCGACGGTGAAATTCGAGATCATGCCGCTTCGTTGCCGGTCCTCCGGAATGTGCGCCATACCCATACGGTGACGTTCACGAACCGACGCGTGCGTAATATCCTTGTCGAGGAACAGTATCTTGCCGCTGGCGGCATAATGGAGACCGGTCAATGCCTCGATCAGTGCCGACTGGCCATTGCCCTGGACGCCGGCGATGCCGACGACTTCACCGCTCTTGACCTGAAAACTGACGCGGTCGACTGCGATCTTGTCGTCCTCGCTCAAGACTGTCAGTTCGCTGACGTCAAGAAGCGTGCGGCCCGGCGCATAGGGCGCCTTCTCGACCTCGAAAACAACCGGCCTGCCGACCATCATTTCCGCAAGCTGCGCCTCCGTCAGCGTCCTGGGGTCGCCCTCGCCGACGATCTGGCCGTCGCGCAACACGCTGATGCGGTCGGCGATCTCAAGAATTTCGTTCAGTTTGTGCGTGATGAAGACGAGTGCCTTGCCGGCGTCGCGCAGTGACTTGACGATCTCGAAGAACTCGGTGACCTCCTGCGGGGTCAGAACTGCTGTCGGCTCGTCCAGGATCAGGACATCGGCCGAGCGGAACAAGACCTTGATGATCTCGACGCGCTGCTGAAGTCCGACCGGAAGGTCTTCGACACGGGTGCCGGGATCAACCTCCAGACCATATTTTCCATTGATTTCATTGACCTTGTCGTGGGCGGTCGCCAGATCGAGCCAATCGAGCTTGCCGGTCGGTTCGACGCCCAGAATGACGTTTTCCGCGACGGTGAATACAGGAACCAGCATGAAATGCTGATGCACCATTCCGATCCCCGCCGCGATCGCATCCCCCGGCCCCCGGAACACGACGGGTTTGCCATCGATCAGGATCTGGCCCTCGTCGGCGGCATAAAGCCCGCTCAAGATATTCATCAACGTCGATTTGCCGGCACCGTTTTCGCCGAGGAGCCCAAGCACCTCCCCCGCGCGAATCGTCAGATTCACATTCGAATTGGCGATTACCGGACCGAAGCGTTTGGTGATCCCCTTTAGCTCGATGTCCACTGCCGCTCTCTCCCAAGGCCGACGCAAGAAACCGTACCCGCCGCCTGGCAACAGGCGACGGGAAAGGTGCGATCGGGTTATTCGTTGACCTTGATCGTGCCGTCGATGATCGCCTTGCGAAGGTCGGAGAGCTCCTGCTTCATTTCGGCAGAGACTGCATTTTCCATGTCATGGAAGGGGGCAAGCCCCACGCCGTCGTTTTCAAGCGATCCGACGAGAACGCCGCCCTTGTAGGTGCCCTTCATTGCCGCTTCGATGACCGCGTAAACGGTCGAATCCATGCGTTTGGTGATCGATGTGAGATAGACATGCTTCTTTTGCGGGTCGGTCAGATAGAGGTCGGCATCGACACCGATGATCTTCAGCTTGTCTGTCCCGAGCTCATCGGCGAGCGCCGCTGAACCAAGGCCCACGGGACCTGCGACCGGCAGCACGATGTCTGCGCCTTCATCAAAGAGGTTCTGAGCGAAGGCGCGTCCGTCATCGAGTGAATCGAAGTTGTTCGTGAAGAGGCCTTCGCGCGTCTCGGGGTTCCAGCCGAGAACGGCAACCTTCGTTTCCTTCTGTTTGTTGTAGTAGTTTGCACCGCGGTAGAACCCATCCATGAAGATCGTCACCGGCGGAATGTTGATGCCTCCGAAGACGCCGATCGTGCCGGATTTCGAAACGCCCGCGGCAAGGTAGCCGGCGAGAAACGCTGCTTCATCGGTAGAGTAGACCTGGCCTACCACATTGTTGATTGGCGGATCGTACGAAAAGTCGACGATGGAAAACTTCTGATCCGGATTCGCCTCGGCGGCTTTTTTGGTCGCATCGCCGAGCAGGAAGCCGACGGTGATGATGATATCGCACTGCCCGCCAAGCAGGGAATTGATATTGGCTTCGTAATCGGTTTCAGCCTGCGATTCGAGGTATCTGCCTTCGACGCCAAGCTTTTCCTTCGCGTCCAGAACGCCTTTCCACGCCGTCTGATTGAAACTGTTGTCGTCAATTCCGCCGGTGTCTGTCACCTGACAAGCCGTGAACGCCGCAGCGGCAGAAACGGAGCCTAGCAACAACGCTGCCGTTACCGCAGCACTCGCGAAGAACTTCTCACTGTAGAGCATGATGGTAACCTCCCTGGTTGTGTGGCACGCTCGAGATTCTCATCTGGAAATGCAATTGTATCGGAAGAATTCCATTTTGTTAGAAGTAACATCATTCGAGACACGCGACTTGACGCATATCAATAGCAAACGGTCGGGTTTACCGCTTTTTGTCGCGAAGTAAGCTGCGCTCATGTTAACTCTGGCACAACCTGCTTGGCTCCTCCACGCAAGCGTCGAGGAACTCTCCTTGTTTCCGCTCCGTTCGAAGCCCGAAAAAGGCAAGCTCTACTGGTGAAGCGTTTCAAGGAGAAGGCTACCGACGGGAACGCCGAGCCTCTCTTTGCATGAAAGTCCGGCTCAAGCCACGAGCCAATTGTCCCTGTAGAAGCGCACCTTGTCGCGCTCGAAAACAAGATGGGCTGGGGCGCCGACGGCCGGAACGCGATCGGGCGTGCGGAGTTTCACTATGGTGCCATTGCCGAGGTCGACGCTGACAATCGCGAAGCAGCCCATGTCCTGCACATCGGTGACGGTGGCAGGCAATGTGCCTGCTTGCGGGGTGTCGGCAAGCGTGACGAATTCCGGGCGAATGCCGACCACCACCTCGCTCAGCGAACGGCCTTCAGCAGAGCGGAGCGCTCCGACCTCACGTCCGAGGATCGACACCGTGCCCGCCTGGACAGTGCCGTCGAGAAAATTCATCGCCGGCGAGCCGATGAAATAGCCAACGTGACGATGCACTGGCTCCTCGAACAGAACCTGGGGGCTCCCCATCTGGACCACGCGACCATGATCCATGACCACGACCTGTTCGGCCAGCGTCATCGCCTCGTTCTGGTCATGCGTCACATAGACCAGCGTGTGCCCGTGCTGGGCACTGATGTCCCGCAGCTTGCGCCTGAGGCTGAACTTCAGCTGCGGATCGATCACCGTCAGCGGTTCGTCCATCAGGATGACCGCGACGTCGTCGCGCACCAGTCCTCGCCCGAGCGAGATCAGTTGCTTAAGGTCGGGTGTGAGCTTTCGTGCAGGCTTCCGCAGCACTTCGTCCAGATTGAGCAGGCTTGCCACCTCGTTGACGCGCCGGTCGATCTCGGCTTTCGGCTTGTTGCGGCAGCGTAGCGGAAAGGCGAGGTTCTCGAACACCGTCTTCGACGGATAGACCACCGGAAACTGAAAGACCTGGGCGATGTTGCGCTTCACCGCGCCGACCGAGGTCATGTCGACACCGTTGATCAGCACCCTGCCTTCGCTCGGCGTCAGCAGACCGGAAATGATGTTCAGCATCGTGCTTTTGCCGCAGCCCGAAGGGCCGAGCAGGGCATAGGTGCCGCCGTCCTCCCAGGTCAGGTCCAGCGGATGGAGGGCATAGTTCGGCTTGCCGTCGACGGTATTATAGAAATGTCCAAGGCCCCTGAGTTCGATCTTTGCCATGCAATCAATCCTTCTGGCCGGAGACGCTTCTGCGCGGCGGGGCGGCGATCAGCGTGCCGGTCGCCGCATCGAAGGCGTAGAAGCGCGTGCTGTCCGGGGTAAATCCAATCCTGTCGCCGGGCTGAAAGAGATGTACGCCCTCCTCCTCCAGTACGAGATTGCGCCCGTCGAGATCGAGATGCAGCACGGTCAGCGAGCCGTTGACCTCGGCGAGCGCCACGGTCGCGGAAAAGTCTCCGTGGAGCGCCAGGTCGGTCGCCCTGAGGCCGAAGATGTAGCGACCCGGCGCAAGCGTCGAAAAATGCTCCGGCAGCGGCGTCTTGAATGATGGCCCGAGGATCAGGCGCCCGCCCGCGATCTCGCCTTCGAGCAGGTTCATCGGCGGATCGTTGAAAACTTGCGCTGCGATCGTGTTGGCGGGATAGTGGAAGACGTCGCGGTAGTCGCCCGTCTGGATCACCTTGCCTTCGTGCAGGATGATGACGTGCCCCTGCAGGATCATCGCCTCGGCCGGCTCGGTCGTCGCGTAGACGACCAGCCGGTCCTTGCTGTCGCGGAAGATGCGGCGGAACTCGTCGCGCAATTGTTCGCGCAGCTTGTAGTCGAGGTTGACCAGCGGCTCGTCGAGCAGCAGGAAATCGGTGTCCTTCACCAGCGCCCGGGCAAGCGCCACGCGCTGCTGCTGGCCGCCGGAAAGCTCCGCCGGGCGCCGATCGAGATAGGGGCGAAGGCCAAGCAAGTCGCTCACATAGGTGAGTTTCGCCTCGAGTTCTGACGACGGGCAGCCGGCCCGCTTCAGCGGAAAGACGATATTGTCGCGCACGTTCAGGTGCGGATAGTTGACGAACTGCTGGTAGACCATGCCGACCCGGCGCTTCCAGGCCGGGATTTTCAGGAGATCGACCCCGTCACGCACGAGGCTGCCTGAGCGCACGGCCTGCAGCCCGGCCAGCACCTTGAGGAAGGTCGTCTTGCCGGAGAGCGTGCGGCCGATGACGGTGACGACGCCGGAGGCCGGCAGATCGACGTTCAGCCCGTCGACATGGATGGCATTCCCCTCGGCCACGGTCAGATTGCGGATTGCGTAGGTCATCATGCCTCCTACTTCCGTGCGCCGGCGAGGCTGCCTTTTTCGAGGTAGCGCTCCACCAGGAAGGCCACCACGATCAGGGGCGCCACCGAGACCAGCGCCGAGGCGGAAAGGCTCCACCAGGGCGTCACCGAGGAATTGAGCGAGACGATCGCCACCGGCAGCAACTGCGTCTCGGTGAAGGTCAGCGTGAAGGCGAAGAAGAAGTCGTTCCAGCCGAAGACGATGCAGAAAATGCCGGCGACCACCAGGCCGGGCAGCGAATTCGGCAGGATCACCCGCCAGAAGGTCTCTATCGGCGTGCAGCCATCGATCATCGCCGTCTCGTCGAGTTCGCGCGGAATACTGTTGAAGAAATCGACCATCACCCAGACGGCGATCGGCAGGAGCAGGGCGATGTAGACGATCACCAAGCCGAGGATCGTGTCGAGCAAGCCGAAGAAGCCGAGCATCAGGAAGAACGGGATGGCCAGCACCACCGGTGGCATGATCCGCTGAGAGACAAAGAAGAAGGTGAGGTCGTTATTGCCGATCGGTCCCACCTTGTAGACGAAGCGCGACAATCCATAGGCGGCGAGCGTTCCGAGAACCAGGCTGATGGCGCTGGCCGACAGCGTCACGATCATGCTGGCGGCGAACGGCCCGACGATGTCGATGCTGCCGGCGCCCGATCCGAACAGGCCCTTCCAGGCCGCGAGCGATGGCTCGTAGTCGACATAGGGCAGATAGGTCGGCCCGGCAGTAACCCCGTTGGCGGTCTTGAACGAGGTTGTCAGCGCCCACAGGAACGGTGCGATGACGAAGGCACTCCATCCGAGGATCGCCGCCGTCTTGATGATGCGAAAAAGGCGCGGCATGAATCAGACTCCCGACTTGACGAGGTATCTGGCGAGAAGTTTGGCGATGATCGTCAAGAGCACGATCATGATCACCAGATAGGTGATCGACAGCGCCGCCGCGTAGCCGATCTGGAAGTCGCGCAGACCCCGGATGAAGATGTAGTAGCTCGAGGTCTCTGTGGCCGTACCGGGTCCGCCTGAGGTGACGACGTAGATCGTCTCCATGATTTTCGACGCTTCGATCAGACGGATGATCACGGCACCGGCCGAGATCGGCGCCATGGCGGGAAAGGTCACGTTGAAGAAGGTTCGGATCGGTCCGGCCCCATCGATCGCGGCAGCCAGGAACGGCTCCTTTGGCAGGGATAGCAGGCCCGCCGTCAGCAGCAGGAACATGAACGGCGTCCACTGCCAGACATCGACGAGAATGACGACCACCGTCGCCCAGCCGGCGCTTGTCAACCAGGCGACATTGCCGATGCCGAGAAACTGCATGAGGTCGTTGGCCGGCCCGAGGGATTCGTGGAAGATGGTGCGCCAGATGACAGCCATCACCACCGGGGTCGTCATCATCGGAATAAGAAACAGGACCCGCGTGAGACGCCTCAGGCGTACCTGGTGCCAGACGAGCAGAGCGAGCGCGAACGCGATGACATATTCGAGCAGCACGCAAGCCGTGGCGATGAAGCCGAGCCGGACGAGCGATTCCCAGAAACGGGCATCGCTGAAAATGCGCCCGTAATTGGAGCCGCCGATGAAGTTCAGGCCCGGACTTGCGGCATCCCATCCCGAAAAGCTCACGCGGATGGTAAAGATCAGTGGAAACAGGATGATCGCCAGCAGGGTGAGAAGCCCCGGCAGCAGGAAGAAGAGTTTGTAGCGCGACAGCCCATACACGCGGTTCGTTCCTCAGTTCACGGCCACATCGACCCCCGGTCGACGGACACGGGACGGCGGCATGCCTTTTCCAGGAGAAGGGCGCACCGCTTCGGATGCGCCCCTTTCGACGGTCCTGGAGTTACTGGTTGTCTTCCAGCGCGACGACGCGGGCATAGGCCTCGCGCACCTTGTCGACGCCGATACGGTCGACGATGTCCTTCCACTCCTTGGCCACTTGGTCGAGCGCCGCCTGCGGCGTCGCCTGGCCGGCGATCGCGGAGGCGACGCCCGTCGCCATGGAGGTCATGAACTGGTTGACGCCGGGAACGCGCAGGTCGAAGACGCGGTTCTGGCTGGTGTCCATGCCTGACAGCGTTTCGACATAGCTCTTGGCAAGATCGGCATCCCAGCCGAGCTTGTCGGTCCACAGCGCCGGATCGAAATGGCTGGTGCGGTAGGGATTGACGCCGAAGCGGCCGACCTGCAGGTCGGACAGGGTGTTGGCTTCGTTGGAGAAGAAGCACAGATAGTCGAAGGCCATGTCCTGGTTCTTCGATTTGGCCGACACTGCCGAAGTCCAGCCCCAGGTGATGTAGGGCGCGCGGTTCGGCTCCTCGAACTTGTCCCACTGGTTGGTCTTGCGGTTCCAGACCTCGCGGGCGCCCGGAAGCGGAGCCGCGGCCACCTTGTTGCGGATCGGACTGTCAGCCTGCTGCGCCTGGACGAAGGCATCGTCCCAGGAATAGCTCATCAGCGACTGACCGCCGCCGAAGGCAAAGATTTCGTCGCCGAGGCCGAAATTGGCACCGCCCGGCGCCCAGTCCTTCGAGGCCGCGACGAACAGTTCGAGGCCGCGCACGAAGCCGGGCGAATTGATCAGCGGTTCCATGGTCTCGAGGTCGAAGAAGAAGCCGCCCTTGACGTTCGGGTTCTTGGCGTAGGGAGCCGCGCGGCTGATGAAGGCAGAGAACATCAGGTCGTCGCGCTTGGCGACTTCCGCCGAGCCGTAATTGGGATTGCCATCGCCGTCCCAGTCCCAGCCGGAGAAGACCTTGGCGACTTCGTTATATTCTTCCCAAGTGGCGGGCACGGTCAGGTCGCGGCCGGTCGCCTCCTTGAATTTCGCCTGCATCTCCGCGTTCTCGAACACGTCGGCGCGGTATTTCAGATAATGCCGGTCGCCGTCGATCGGATATTGCACCATCTGGTCGCCCCACTTGGCGACGTCGATGTAGTTGCGGGTCACGTCCTTCATGCCGGTCGACTCGCGATAGACATCCGGAACGGGGGCGAGGAAGGGGTTGAGGTCGCCGATCCACAGCGAGCCGTAGAACAGCACGTCATAGGCATTCTGTCCCGTCTGGAATGGGATCAGGATGCGCTGAAACAGGTCGCCGAACGGCACGTGCACGACGTTCACCTTGGCACCGGTCAGTTCCTCGAACTGTTTGGCATGGAGTGCCGTCGGCTCGCCGATCACCGGAACGGCATGGGTGATGATGTTGAGCGTGCGGCCGGAATAGTCCTTGGCGTCAATCGCCTCGTAGGAGCAGGTTCCCGGCAGGTCGGACGGAATACCGAAGCGGCTGTAGTCGGCCGCCATGGCGGGTGCCGCGGCGGCCGCCAGCGCAAGCGTGCTGGCGGTCAGAAGCAATGTCTTCAATGTCATTTTTTCTCTCTCCCAGGTTTAAAGTCCTTGCCGGCGAAATCCGGCTCCTCCTCAAGGAATAAGCACCGCGCGGCCATGAATCTTGCCGTGGTGAAGGTCGAGCAGGGCGCGATTGGCATCGGCCAGCCGGTATTCCGCCGTTGCGAGATGGACCTTGCCCTGATCGGCAAGCGCCATGAGTTCGACCAGTTCGGGATAAGTGCCGACGAGATTGCCGACGATGCGCTTTTCCGAAGTGATCATGTCGATGGTGGGAATTTCGAGCTTTCCGCCATAGCCGACGATGTAGTAGGCGCCGTCACTTCGCGTCATTTCCAGACCTTCGGTAATGGCGCTACCTTCGCCGACGAAGTCGATGACCGCCTCGGCGCCCCAGCCGCCGGTCAGCGCCAACACCTTGTCGACCTGTTCGCCATTGGCGAGCACCAGTTCGTCGGCGCCGCACTTGGCGGCAAGCTCCAGCGCTTCCTTCGACCGGTCGACGGCGATGACCTTCGCCGCACAGAGCGATTTCAGTACCTGGACGCCGATATGACCAAGCCCACCGACGCCGATCACTACGACATATTGGCCCGGCAGCAGATGTTGAGCGGCCTTCTTGCAGGCGCGGTAGGCGGTGAGGCCGGCATCGGTGTAGGGCGCCACATCCTTCGGCGCGAGCGTCTTCGGCAGCTTGATCAGCGAGCGTGCGCCGGTCCGCAGGTATTCGGCGTAGCCGCCATTGGCGTTGATGCCGGGAAAGGAACTCTCCTCGGCGTGCATGTCGTTGCCGCGCCGGCAGGCGAGGCAATGGCCCGAGGTGACCAGCGGATGGCAGATCACCGCATCGCCCGGCTTGAAGTGTGTGACGCCCGGACCGACCTCCTCGACCCATCCGGCGTTTTCGTGCCCCATGATATAGGGCAGCTGAACGTCGGAATTGTTGCGCCACAGACCTTCGATGACGTGCAGGTCGGTGCGGCAGACGCCCGCCCCGCCGATCCGCACGATCACATCGTTTGGCCCCTCGATACGGGGATCTGGAACATCCTCGTAAACTACGAATTCGCTCTTCTCGAGCTTCTCGTCATATTCGTGCAGAACTGCTGCCTTCATTCCTAAGCCTCCTCACTCGGCGCACTGTCATTTCGCCTTTCTCACTGCAGTCGCCGTGCCAACTGCCTGTTCATCCGAGAGAGATGAGCAAAATCATAGAGATGAAGTTTTGGTGCAGTGCGCTCGCGGCAGCGCATGATGTTCAGGCCCGCAACAGCGGCGGGACTTCGCCTGTTCAAATCATGAACACTTGCCAGCGGGAACGAAAATTGGTCCACTGAGGTCAGGACAAGAAGGAAAAAAACCTTGAAAAGCCTGAGGAGAGGCGCTGTCCGGGGGGAACAGACAAATGCTTTCACGGACTGAGCGCCTGAAGAGGCTCAGGATCACGTTGATGCAGGGTGGTCAGGTCGACGGCAATCTCGTCAACCCGCAGATCGCCGAGAGTTGGCAGCGCTGCATCGAATCCGGGCTCGATCCGCGGGTGACGCCGCCACCGCTCCAGATTGGCATGCGGGAGCTCAAGCAGTTGCGCGAGCGCGATGAGCTGACCCATCGCTTTGCCGTGGCCGAAATGCACTCGCTCTATCAGCAGATTGCCGGGAGCAATTTCCTGATTGCCTTCGGCAATGCCGAGGGAACGGTGCTCGATACCATCGCCGACGGTGACTTCCAGTCCAGCAGACCGGGTCGGGGCATCGTGCCGGGCGCCGTGTGGAAGGAAAGCCTGCGCGGCACCAATGCTCTGGGAACCTGCGCGGCCGGTCGCCAGCCGCTGATCGTTCACGGCGAGGAGCACTTCTTCGCCGCCTATTCCGACGTCAGCTGTTTTGCCGCGCCGATCCTGCATTCCGACGGTGAACTTGCCGGCGTGCTCGACGCCTCGTCCGATTGCAGCGCACGCCACAGCCATACCCTGGCGCTGATGCGCATGGCCGCCACCCATATCGAGAACTCGCTGTTTCTTGCCCAGCAGGAAAAGCACATCGTCGTGCTGTTTCATTCCCGCTGGGAACTGCTGAATTCGGTCAGCGGCGGGCTTGTCTCGTTCGATGCCAGCGGACGGCTGGTGGCAGTCAACAAGCGCGCACGGGAAATCCTGCGCGGCATCTCGCTGCGCCCCGGCACGGAATTCGACGCCATCTTCGACACTCCGTTCGATCTGGCTCTGGCGGAGATGTCGAACAGCCGACAGCCGACGCTGCGCGATGGTTTCGGCAGCCGCTACGCCGTCCACTGGCGCAATCGCCACAGCTTCGAGAAGCGCCTGCCCCAAGCCGGAAAACCAGCCGGCGCCGATGCGGCCGTCGGCGGCCTTCCGCCGTCGGCAAAGCCCGACTTCGTCGCCAACGACGCGGTCGTGCGCCAGCAACTGGACAAGATAGCGCGCGCCGTCCGCTTCAAGCCGCCTTTCCTGATCCGCGGCGAAAGCGGCACCGGCAAGGAAATGCTGGCACGCCATATCCACAAGGCAAGCCGGCGCCAGGGGAGCTTCATCGCCATCAATTGCGGCGCGCTGCCCGAGCATCTGTTGGAGGCCGAACTCTTCGGCTATGTCGGCGGCGCATTCACCGGAGCCCAGCGCACGGGCGCCGAGGGGCTGGCCGTCGCCGCCGATCGCGGCACACTGTTCCTCGACGAGATCGGCGACATGCCGCTGTCGAGCCAGGTGGCGCTGTTGCGCTTCCTCGACAGTTCCGAGGTCCGCCCGGTCGGCGGCCATCAGGTGCGCAAGGTCGATACCCAGATCGTCGCCGCCACCAATGTCGACCTCGAGGAGGCGATCGCCACCAAGCGCTTCCGGGAGGATCTGTTCTATCGCCTTGGCGTCATTCGTCTGGAGCTGCCGGCGCTACGCGACCGAACCGATTTCGGCGCCGTGCTTGACAGCATGCTGGCGGAGATTTCGCCGGGCACGCAGATCGATCCCGCCGCCGCGACGCTGATGGCGGCATTCGGCTGGCGCGGAAACATGCGCGAACTGCGCTCGGCCCTGCTGCAGCTGGTGATGGCCGCCGAGGGAAACAGGATCGCACCTCCCGATGTTCTCGACCTGCTCGGCCACCCGGGAGACAGCGACGGCCGTCAGACCCATTCCTTGCGCACCAAGATCGGCCGGGAAGTCACGGAGATGCTGCGCAGCAACGGCAACAACATCAGCCTAACGGCGCGGACGCTCGGCGTGTCGCGCAACACCGTCTACAAATACGCCAGAAATTTCTAGACAAGTCCGCAACCGGACTTTCTCCGGTGAGGTTTCGTCACGATGACGCTGCGTGCGCTCTCCGTCAGACAACGGTTTCGCCGCCGTCGACCACCAGGATCTGGCCGGTCATGTAGGACGAGCGCGAGGACACAAGGAAGAGGACGGATTCGGCGATCTCTTCGACGCTTGCCCAGCGGCCCATCGGCACCTTTTCGCGCACATAGGCCTCGATCGCATCTCTGCCGCCCATCTGCTCGATGAAGGGTATGTTGAAGGGCGTGTCGACCCAGCCGGGGCAGAGCGCATTGACGCGAATGCCGAACCGCGCATAGTCCCCGGCCATCTGGCGGGTCATGGCGATCACGGCGTGCTTGGTCGTCGTATAGGCGATCATCTCGCGGTCGTAGAGCACGCCGGACGATGACGACGTGTTGAGGATGACGCCGGACCCCTGACGTTTCATCATCGGCGTGACAAAGCGAGCGGCCATGAAGTGCGCCCGGACATTGAGGTTCCACGAGCGGTCGAAGCCCTCGATAGCGACATGCTCGAGGTCGCCGGCGACCTGGGCGCCGGCGTGATTGTGCAGGATGTCGATGCGTCCATGGCGGGCCATGAGCGCCGACAGCCCGGCTTCAAGGGCGACGTCGTCGGTGACGTCGAGCCCGAGCGCCTCGGCGCTGCCGCCCGTCGTGCGGATTTCGGCTACGACGGTCTCCGCAGCGTCGATGTTGCGGTCGACGACGGCGACATGGGCGCCTTCGCGCGCCATGATGGCAGCGCCCGCCCGGCCGATGCCGGAGCCGGCGCCGGTGACGATCGCGACGCGGTCTTTCAGGATCATGGGTTACTCCCCGGCATGCGTTTTTTTGTCCCGCATCAGCGTGCGAGCTGTCAGGATGAGGAAGAGCGAGGCGACCAGCACCAACGTGGCAATCGCGTTGATCTCCGGCGTGACGCCACGGCGGATCGACGCGAAGACATAAATCGGCAGCGTGGTCTTGGAGCCGGCAACGAAGAAGGCGACGATGAAATCGTCGAAGGAAAAGGTAAAGGCGAGCAGGAAGCCGGCGAGAACCGAGGGCAGAATCTGCGGCAGGACGATCTCGCGGAAGGTGGTGAAGGGCGTCGCATAGAGATCGCTCGACGCCTCGACGATGTCGCGGCCAAGGCTGGCGATCCGCGCCTTGACGATCATCGTCACCAGCGCCAGCGAAAAGAGGCCGTGCGCGGCGACGATCGAGCCGTAGCCAAGCCCGAGCTGCGGCGGCTTTTCGCCCGGCCAGATCGAGGCGAGCGCCGGGTTGACGAAGGAGAAGACCTCGACCAGCGCCACCAGGGTGGCGATGCCGATCACCACGCCCGGCACGACGATGGCCGCGGCGAACAGGCCGTCGAAGATGGCACGCCCGCGTGGGCCAAGCCGCTCCATGCCGAGCGCTGCCATGGTGCCGAAAACGGCGGCCAGCCCGGCACTGGTGAACGCGATCAGCAGGCTGTTCTGCAGAGCCGTGATCAGGAAGGTGTTGGTGAGCGCCTTGCCGTACCAGATGGTGGAGAAGCCGGTGAACTCGGAAGCGCTGCGGCCCGCATTGAACGAGAACAGCACGACGAGCGCGATCGGTGCATAGAGGAACAGGTAGACGGAGGTGACGAGCGCGCGCATCAGACGAGATCCACCTGTCTTGAGCCAGATATCTTGAAGGCGATGCGCATGGCGACGCTGAGAACGATGACGACGACCGCCACCAGCGTCACGGCAATCGCCGAACCGAACGGCCAGTTTCGCGACTGGAGGAAGAGGTCGACCAGCGCATTGCCGATGAAGAACACCTTGCCGCCGCCGAGAAGCTGGGGGATCAGGTATTCGCCGAGAAGCAGGATGGTAACCAGCGCCACGCCTGTCATGACGCCCGGAAGAGAGAGCGGCAAGGTGACGCCGAAGAAGGTCGAGACCGGTCTTGCACCGAGATCGGCCGAGGCTTCGAGCAGCCGGCGGTCGAGCTTTTCGAGGCTCACGTAGATCGGCATGATCATCAGCGGCAGGTAGCCATAGACGATGCCGAGCAGCACGGCGCCCGGCGTGTTCAGCAGCCGAACGTCCTCGATGCCGATCATCGACAGGAGGTTGGGGATGCCGCGCGAGCCGAGGATGTACATCCAGGCATAGGTGCGCACCAGCAGGCTGGTCCAGAAGGGCACGACGACCAGCGAGACCAGCAGCAGCCGGTATTGCGGACTGGCCTTGATCGCCAGGTAATAGGCAACCGGATAGGCGACGATCAGGCAAAGAAAGGCGCCGAGCGGCGCAATCAGCATGGTGTTGCGGAAGGCAGCGGCGCGCGACCCGAGGTTGGCGAACTGAGCGAAGGTGAAGGCCGCCTGGTAGCCGCCTTCGGGCGCCCGCTCGCCAACCGAAAAGACGACGATGGCCATGAAGGGCAGGACGAGGAAGACGAACAGCCAGATGGCCGCAGGCGCGACCAGCGTGGCGGTAATCAGTCTCTTTCGTGTGTCCGGTGCAAGAGCCATGCGGCGGTCCTGATGTGTATGATCGGCAGGTATCGAGCGAGGATTTGCCCCTCACCCCGGCCCTCTCCCCGCAAGCGGGGAGAGGTGGTGGCGGCCGGATCAGGGGCTTTCACCCCTACCCGGCCAAGACCATCAAGCAGACTTGAACCGTGCCATCAGCTCGGCACGGGCCGGGTCGGTCAGCGTCACGGCCGCGCCGAATTCCAGCGGGGTGAGCGATGCTTCGTCCGGATAGACGATCTTGTTCGACGTCACGTCGGCCGGCAGCAGGGCCATCACGCGGCTGTCGGTGGTCGGGGCGCCATTGGCGATGTGCTCCTTGACGGCGTTTTCCGGTGTCATCAGGAAGTTAAGCAGGGCATAGCCGGCCGGCTTGTTGGCGGCGCTCTTCGGGATCGCGTAGAAGTCGGTCCAGATCTCGCCGCCGTCGGAGCCGAGAATGTAGGCGATTTCCGGCATGTCGCGGTTGAGCTGCGCACCGTCATTGGTCCAGCACATGGTCATCCAGGCGTCGGTGCCGCGCATGCCGGGCTGATAGTCGCTGTTGATGCCGTAGAGATGCGGCTTGACCTTGATCAGCAGTTCTTCTGCCTTGGCCAGTTCCTCCGGTTTGATCGAGTTGAAGGAATAGCCGAGCGAGACCAGCGCGCTGCCGATCGTGGTCAGCTGGTAGTCATGAACCATGGCGCGCCCGTCGGCCTCGGTCTGGGCCACCTCGAAGAAGTCCTTCCACGAGGTGATCTTGGTCTTGATCTTGGCGGTGTTGACGGCCATGCCCGTCGTGCCCCAGTTCTTCGGCACGGCGTAGGTCACGCCGTCGACGGCGCCTTCCGACGTGAAGCGCGGCGACTGGCTGGCTTGAGAGAAGGCAGGCAGCTTCGACATGTCGAGCGGATCGATCAGGCCGAGCTTCACATAGGTCGAAATGGTGTAGTTGGTGGGCACGAAGAGGTCCCATCCGGTGCCGCCAGCCTGCAGCTTGGCGAGCATTTCCTCGTTGGAACCGAAGACATTGACTTCGACGGCGACGCCGGTCGCGGCAGTGAAGGCTTCGAAGGTCGCGGGATCATGATAGTTCGGCCAGGTGGCGAGCGACATGGTCGTGCCGAGATCGCCGGCATAGGCATTGGCATTGAAGGCACCAGGCTGGCGGCCAAGCACAGCTGCGGCGAGGCCGAGGCCAGTAACACCGAGGAAGTGACGGCGCGAAACGGAACCGCGCTTCAGGCGCATCCATTCGTCGCTCAATTGCTCGGCAGTCACCGGGGCATTCTCTCTGTACCACTTTGTCATAACGCTGTTCCCTTTTTTGTCTTGACAAGTACGGCCGTTCCTCAGGTCGGAAAGACATGCATTTTGCCGGGATCGAATGTCAAAACGACCCGTTCGCCCGGTTCGACGAGATCGCTTTCCTGCACGCTGCGCCGGTCGGCCGTGACGAGAAAATCGCCCAGCCCGTCGACGTCGATCTGATATTCGGCGGTCGAGCCGAGGAAGATGCGGTGGGTGACCGTGCCGGCGAGCCCGCCGGCGTGCGTCGGCTGTTGTCGGACGAGGTCGATCGCCTCGGGACGCAACGCGACGGTCACGGCGCCGGGTGCCATCGTTCCTTTGTCGTCGCGTCCCAGCGCCATGCCGTTCGAGAGCCTGATCGTCGTTCCGTCGGCCTCCAGCGTGGCGGCGATGCGATTGGTCTTGCCGACGAAATCGGCCACGAAGAGATCGGCCGGGTGGTCGTAGATTGCCTGAGGCCTGTCCATCTGGACGATGCGGCCGGCGTTCATCACGCAGACCATGTCGCTCATCGAAAGCGCCTCTTCCTGGTCGTGGGTGACGAGCACGAAGGTGATGCCGAGCTCGCGCTGCAGGGTCTGCAGTTCGATCTGCATGGCTGTGCGCAGTTTCTTGTCGAGGGCCGCCAGCGGCTCGTCCAGCAGCAGCACCGAGGGCTTGTTGACGATGGCGCGGGCCAGCGCCACCCGCTGCTGCTGGCCGCCGGACATCTCATGCACGCGGCGTTTTTCGAAGCCGCCGAGCCGCACCATTTCCAGCGCCTCGCGCGCCCGGTTGGCGATTTCGGCGGCACCAAGCTTCGGCCGCTGTTGCCTCAGCCCGTAGGCGACGTTCTCCTCGACGTTGAAATGCGGAAACAGCGCGTAGTGCTGGAAGACCATGTTGACCGGGCGACGATAGGGCGGCACGCCATTCATCTCGCGGCCGTTGATCAGCACCGTACCTTCGCTTGGCTGCTCGAAGCCGCCGATCATCCTCAGGCACGTGGTCTTGCCGCCACCCGACGGTCCGAGCAGGGCTACGAACGCACCCTTCGGCACGGCCAGATTGATGTCCGATACGGCCGTCACGCTGCCATAGCGTTTGGCGACCGAACGAAACTCGATGTCGTTCGTCGAAGGCGCTGTCACGTCATATTCCCCGCGGTTGTTTTTCTGAATGCCGGGTCTTCTCGCGATCGCCCAGCTTCACACCGTCTGCGTCAAACCTATTCAAGCCGGTCGATTGCGGTATATACCCCGAAAGAGGTATTCCAAGCCGTTTCCGGATGTGGAGGGTGTATACCCCAGGAGCATCTGCTGCTCTTTTTTGCAATCGGGTGGATGTCGGCATGGATCTTGAAGCCTTGTTCAAAGTCATGGGGCGACTGGTGGGCCAAGGGGCTCCCGTCGAGGATGCGGCGGGGCTCGCCTTCCATGAGCTGATGAAGAGCCTGCTCCGCTTCGACTATATCGTCGTCTTCGCCTATCGCGGGCAGGAACGTCCGATCGATCTCTACAGCACCTTCACGGCCGAGGAGCATGTCGTCTTCGTCAGCATGTACCAGGCCGGACCCTATCTGCTCGATCCCTTCTACAGGGCAGCGCAGCAACCGAAGCCCGGTGTCTGGCGCATGCGGGAGCTGGCGCCAGACCGGTTCTTCTCCAGCGAATACTTCCGCAGCTACTATGCCCAGACGGGACTGGCCGAAGAAATCGGCTTCTTCGTCGCGCTCGACAACGGCATCACGGTCGTTCTCTCGCTGATGCGGCGGGAGCAGTCAGGGGTATTTTCCGCTGCCGAATTCGCGCTGCTGAAGAAGGCGGAACCGGTGGTGGCCGCCCTCGTCCGCCACGCCTGGCCCGACCTCGGTCGGCGCTTCGACCTTGCTATCGCCAAGCGCGGCAGAAGCGGGCGCAAGGCTGCCCAACCCTCCGTGGATCGGGTGTGGCGCGATCTCAATCTGACCGACCGGGAAGCCGCGATCGTCGAACTCGTCCTGCAAGGGCATTCGTCGGAATCAATCGGTCTTCGGCTCGGCATCTCGACCGGAACCGTTAAGGTTCATCGCCGCAACGTCTATCGCAAGCTCGGCATTTCCTCGCAGACGCAACTGCTGTCGATCTATCTCAAGAGCTTGGGGTGATCTCCCGGCTCTTCGGGATTCGCCCGAGCCTCCAGGCGGTGGTGCGTGGGCGTGAGGTATTCTTTCTCTCACCGAAGCCGTAAAGCTGAACGGTATCGCCCCTGAGGCCTGTCTGCGCGATGTCCTCACGCGCATTGCAGACAATCCGATCAATCGGATCGATGAACTATTGCCCCGAAACTACCAGATCACTCCGAAAGCGGGGCGGCAAACGCCGCCCCGCCTTCAACTCATCACACCGCGGTGTCGGCGTCTTCGGGCGAGCCGCCCATCACACCGCACGGTCTTCCTGCATTTCGAGCCACATGGCGTTGACGACCGCGAAGATCGCGGCGAGCGGCAGGCCGAGAAGCCAGGCGAAATACCACATCGTTGTTTCTCCCTCAGTAGACGGTGCTGCTGTTGTCGGTGATCTCGGCCTCGGTCACCTTGCCCCACAACACCTTGTAGACCCAGGCGGTGTAAGCGAGCACGATCGGGACGAAGATCACGGCCATCACCAGCATGACGAAGAGTGTCTGATGCGATGAGGACGCGTTCCAGACCGTCAGCGACGACTTCGGATCGAGCGAGGACGGCAGGATGAACGGGAACATCGTCAGTCCCACCGAGGCGATGATGCCGGCGATCGAAAGTTTCGAGAACAGCAGCGTCGAGACCTCGCGCCCGGCCCTGAACCCCAGGAACACCAGCACCGCGCCGACGAACCCGAGAACCGGAGCAACCGCAATCCACGGCTGTGCGGCATAGGCGGTAAACCAGGAGGGCGACCGCGCGACCTCGCCGAGCAGCGGGTTGGACGGGCCGTCGGTGACGGGAGAGCCGACGATGGCGTAACCGGCGATCCCCGACGCCATCCAGACACCTGCAAGCGCGTAGGCGACGATGGTCACGACCGCGGCAACGGAGCCGTACATCCGGGCACGTTCCCGCACCGGTCCCTCGGCCTTCAACTGCAGCCAGGCCGCACCGTGCATGACGAGCATCGCAAGCGACACGAGGCCCGCGAGCAGCGCGAAGGGATTGAGCAGACCGAAGAAGGACCCTTCGTAGAAGATCATCAGGTCTTCGTTGAAGCGGAACGGCACGCCCTGCAGGACATTGCCCATGGCGACCCCGAAGATCAGGGCCGGCACGGCGCCACCGACGAACAGCGCCCAGTCCCAGGCACTCCGCCAGACCGCGCTGTCGCGCTTCGACCGGTACTTGAAGCCGACCGGCCGCAGGATGAGCGCCGCGAGCACGGCAAACATGGCGAGATAGAAACCCGAGAAGCTCACCGCATAGAGCGGTGGCCAGGCCGCGAAGATCGCCCCGCCACCCAGGATGAACCAGACCTGGTTGCCTTCCCATACGGGGCCGATGGTATTGATGGCGATGCGCCGCTCCGTGTCGGTCTTGCCGACAAAGGGCAGGAGCGCGCCGACACCCATGTCGAAGCCGTCGGTGAGCGCAAAGCCTCCGAGCAGCACGCCGAGCAGGACCCACCACATCACACGCAGGAGTTCGAAATCGAGGAGTTGATGAAGAATCATGGTCTTACTCCGCAGGTTGGGTGAGAGCAGACGGGCTTGTCAGCCGCTCGCGGTGTCGCTTCTGCCATTGATCGGTTTCCGGCACGTCGAGATAGGGTCCCTTGCGAATGTATTTCAGCATCAGGCCCATCTCGATGACGAAGAGCACGGTGTAGAACAGCACGAAGCCGGCGAGCGTGATCAAGAGCTCCGTCACCGAGAGATGCGAGGCGGAGAGCGCCGTCGGCAAGACACCGTCGACGGTCCAGGGCTGGCGGCCGAATTCGGCGACGAACCAGCCGAGCTCGGCGGCAATCCACGGCGTCGGGATGATGATGACGGCGAGCCACAGGGCGATACGTGGGAACTGCATCCTGCGGAAGGAGGCCATCCAGAAGAACCAGACCATGACGGCGATGAAAGAGAAACCGAGCGCCACCATCAGGCGGAAGGCCCAGAAGAGCGGCCAGACCGTCGGTACCGTGTCGTTGGCAGCCATCTTGATCTGGTCTTCGCTCGCCTGTCGCGGGTCGTCCACATAGCGCTTCAGAAGCAAGCCGAAGCCGAGGTCCTTGCTGTGTTCTTCGAAGGTTGCACGAACCTCATCCGGGACCACGCCCTTGCTGGCGCGGTAGGTCATCAGTGCGTCATAGGCGATCTGACCGGAACGGATGCGATCTTCCGCCTGCTGCACGAGTTCGGAGATACCGGGAATTTCACCGGTCAGCGAGCGCGTGCCGATCAGGCCCATGACATAGGGGATGTGAACGGCGTAATGGGTTTCGCGCGCCGCCTGGTCGGGAATGCCGACGAGGGTGAACGATGCCGGCGCCGGCTGCGTCTCCCACATGCCTTCAATGGCCGCGAGCTTCATTTTCTGGTCATGGGTGACCGAGTAGCCGGATTCGTCGCCGAGGACGACGACGGAAAGTGCAGAAGCGAGGCCGAAGGAGGCCGCAACCGCGATCGACCGGCGGGCGAGCTCGGTGTGGCGCCCCTTCAGCAAGTACCAGGCGGAGACGCCGAGCACGAAGACAGAGGCGGTGACGTAGCCGGCCGAGACCGTATGGACGAACTTCGCCTGTGCGACCTGATTGAAGACGACGTCGAAGAACGAGGTCATCTCCATGCGCATCGACATGGGATTGAACTCAGCGCCAACCGGGTTCTGCATCCAGCCGTTGGCGACCAGGATCCAGAGGGCAGAGAGATTCGAGCCGATCGCCACGAGCCACGCAACGACCAGGTGGGCACGCTTGGAGAGTTTGTCCCAACCGAAGAAGAACAGGCCGACGAAGGTCGCCTCGAGGAAGAAGGCCATGAGCCCTTCGACCGCCAGTGGCGCACCGAAGATGTCGCCCACATAATGGCTGTAATAGCTCCAGTTCATACCGAACTGGAATTCCATGGTAATGCCGGTGGACACCCCCAGCACGAAGTTGATGCCGAACAGCGTGCCCCAGAACTTCGTCATCTGTCGCCAGATCGGACGGTCCGTCATGACGTAGACCGTTTCCATGATCGCGACGATAATGGAAAGGCCGAGTGTGAGGGGCACGAAGAGAAAGTGGTACATTGCCGTCATCGCAAATTGCAGGCGTGACAGCTCGACTATGTCGATTTCCATGATCTTGCTCTCGATTGGTCTCAGGATTGAGCTTGGAAGGATATGGGCCATCATATCCATGACCCGGGTATCGTCCATGAGGTGGATCAACGTCGTTTGCCCCCGGAAAACCGGTGCCGGAAGCGCCTACGGAGAACGTATTTCAAGCGCGCGACCGGCCCAGGCGCGTTCCTCTGTACGATGGGCGGCGACCACGATCGCGGCTCGCGGAAATGCCGAACGCAGCCGCGCAAGCATATCGCAGGCGGTCTCGACGTCCAACCCCTCGGTCGGCTCGTCCAGAAGGATGATCGAGGGCCGACGCAGCAGCATCCGGGCGAGTGCGAGGCGCCTTCTTTCGCCGCCTGAAAGACCCTGCCCGCCCTCGCCCAGAGAGTACTGGAGCCCCCCTTTGGCAATCACGACCTCGTCGAGGCCGGCGATCCGCAGGCTCTCCCAGAGCATGTCGTCACCGGCCGCCGGCGCCGCGAGGCGCAGATTGTCGGCGATCGTGCCGCTGACCAGCGTGGCACGCTGCGGCAGGTAGCCGATGCGTGCTGCGCGCTCCACCTCCGAGAGGTCTGCGATCGCCAGACCCTCCAGACAGACGATACCTTCCGTGGGCTCCACGAGGCCGCGGATGATGTTGAGAAGTGTGGTCTTTCCAGAACCGCTTTCGCCGACGAGCGCCAGCGTCTCTCCGCGGCCGACGGAGACATCCAGACCTTCGAAAAGCACGCGGTTTCCGCGGCGATAGACCAGTCCGCGGCCCAAAAGCATGGCCGCGCCGCCGGAAGCGACCAGCGACAATGCCGTTTTTTGCGGCGATGGTTCGGGCTCGTCCGCGAGCTGGACTTCGATCCGCCGCGCCGCATCCGTCATTTTGCCGAGCTCGGCGATGCCGCGCGCAAGCGGGGCTGCGGTCTCCACGAGTGCCAGCGCCGCAAAGAAACCCAGCGCCGCGCTCGCCGGATCGATGTGTCCATGGCTCGCCGCAAGCCCACCGACGAGCAGCGCGCCGCCGGCCGCAACGCTGCCCGCAAGACCGAGAAGCAAAGCGGATATCCGCTCGACCAGGTCGATCCGCGACTGTGCATGCTGCATCCGGTGATGGGCATCGAGGACCGATCGGCGATAGTCCTCCAGACGGCCGCTGACCGCGAGCTCGGTGCGGCCGCGCATCATGTCGATGAACCGCATGCGCAAGGCCTGCGCCGAGCGCTGTGCGAACCGGGAAGGCTTTCGCGAAGCGCGCGCCGCGACAATGAGTGCGGCGGCGAGACCGACGAGGTAGCTGCCGACCTCGAGAACCGCGACCGACGGGAGGACGAGCCAGTCGATCAGGAAGAACGTCGCGGCAAGCACAATCGCCGCCGCGACCGCCGGCATGACGAGCCGCAAGGCGACGCCGTCAAGGGCGTCGACATCGATCGTCAGATGGTTGAGCCGCTCGGAGCCGCGCAGGCGGGACAGAAGAACGGCGGGCTTGCGGAGCATGGCCTCCAGCAAGGCCACGCGCAGATCGGCAAGCCCCTTGAGCGTCGCACCATGGGTGGCGAGCCTCTCACCGTACCGGGCGACCGCTCGTCCGAGGGCGAGGAAGCGCACGCCCGCACTCGGTCGAAAGACATCGAAGGTCAAGCCGGCACCGGCCAGGCCCGCTATGCCTGCCGCGGTGATGAACCAGCCGGAGAGACCAAGCAATGCCAGCCCCGCTCCGAGAACGGCGACCGAGAGCAGGATGCCGACGGCCAATGCGCCGAGGCGTCGCCGCCAGATGCGCCGGAAGACCCTGAACAGCGCCGTCATCGTCCGCCCTCCAGGGCAATCACCCGATCGAACCGGGCGATGAGACGCGGATCATGGGTCGCGACCACCAGCGTCGCGCCCTGCCGGCCGATCGCCTCCAACGCCTCCACCACCTGCTCGGCCGTCGCGGCATCGAGGTCCGCCGTCGGCTCGTCGGCAAAGACGACCTTTGCATCCGCATAGATGGCGCGCGCGATCGTGAGACGACGCGCCTCCCCGCCCGAAACGCCGCTGCCGTTTTCACCGAGGCGGGTGTCTGCACCCCGCGGCAGGGTGGCCACCACACCGTCGGCAGCCGCGGCGGCGAGCGCCGCATCGAGCCCGGCTCTGTCGAGCCGCTCACCGGAGAGGGCGATATTGGCGCGCAGGCTCGCGTTCAGCATGTGCGGATGCTGGCCAACGAAACCGATCGTACCTCTCCAGGCATCAGCGAGGTCGTCTCCGAGCGGCTTGCCGCCGATCTCGACCCGGCCCGAGGACGGCCGCGCGAGCCCGCACAGCAGACCGATCAGGGTCGTCTTGCCGGCCCCGCTCGGACCGGAGATCGCCACCTTCTCGCCCGGCATGATCTCGATGTCGGGGAAGGTGATCTCTCGTCCCCCTGCCTCGTAACGGAGCCCCCTGGTTGCGATCGTCAACGCGCCCGCAGGACGGCTGTCGGCTCTTGCGCCACGCCCGAGGATGCGCGGAGCCGGTTCGCGATCCCGTTCGGCGAGCTCGCCCGCGACAGCCAGTGCGGCTGCCTTGTCGTGCCAGGCGGCGGCAAGGTCGCGCAACGGCTGGAAGAAATCGGGAGCCAGCAAGAGGATGAAGATACCCTCCGCCACCGTCAGAGGCGTTTCGTAGGCACCGAAAGAAAAGGTTCCGAGCAGGGCGAAACCCACATAGACGGCGACCAGCGCGATGCCGATCGCCGAGAAGAGTTCCAGCACGGTCGAGGAAAGGAAAGCGATCCTCAAGACCTCCATGGTCTTCGACCGCAGGGTCTCCGCCGATTGGCGGAAACGGTCGACCGTCTGCTGCTCGGCGTTGAGCAGGCGGATGTCGGCCGCGGCATTCAGCCATTCGAGCAACGTGGAATTGAGGGTTCCGGTGGCGGCCATCTGCCTCTCGCTCGCCTGCCTTGCCGCGATCCCGATAAGCGCCATGAACACCGGGATCAACGGTCCGGCGACGAGAAGCACCATGCCGGCGAGCCAGGACATCGATGCGACGACGACCAGGATGACGGCAGGAATGATCGCAACCCTGACAGCGGCGAGACGATAGCGGCTCGCCCACGGCAGAAGGGCGTCGAGCTTGCCGGCAAGCAGGGTCGCAAGGGCGGCCGACGTCTGCCCGTTACCAATCAGGGGCGATGCAAGGCTCTCCCGCTCGACGAGATCGAACCGCTCCCGCTCGATCAACCGTTGGCCGATACCGAAGGCCCGCCGCCCCGCCAGAACGTCGAGGAGGTGGCGCAGGACCCCGAGGGTGATGAAGGCACCGGCAGCGACGGGAGCGCCCGGCACCGGCGCCCTCCCCTCCACCAATGCCGCCAGGAGCCGGCTGACCAGCCAAGCCTGCGGCAGCCAGAGCAAAGCCGAAAGAACAGACAGGCCGCTCGCTATCGCCATGGCACTGCGATCGCGGTGTGCCATTTGCATCAGCCGCCGGCGGGCGGGGTCGCTCTCGATCTTCGTGGTCTTGGACAAGGCGCGCCTGCGGAGATATCTGGCCTGCGGGTTTCCGGGCGACCGTATTCGCGCAACTGATCTTGATCAAATTCCAAATTGTCGCGGCGGCGTGCTGGGAGCGCTCTCCCGCTATCAATTTCCCCACGTCCAATCTGAAGACATAGGTCACATCGTGTACCTAAGACATGGCTGACCACCGCGTGCCGAACGGGTTGTCGATGGTTTGCGAGGTCCTCTGCTCAAGGTCGACATATCCCAGATCGTCGTGCATGAAGCTGACGAGCCGAATACCGTCGTCGACCTCTCGGATTCCCGGCTTCTGTCCGGCCAGCACGGTCGAGATATTGATCTATGTCGTCGGTCGTCGGCGGTCTTTCCGTCAGGTTGAGCTCGAACAACCCGACCCTACCGGAAAACACCGGTGACCACCGCGACACCATCTCCACGGACATCATCAGTCTGCCTCCGGTTACAAGGCAGCCAAGCTCGGTCGCTTTGATGCGACCGAGCGATTTCGGTCCTGCCACTGGGCACTGCGCGACCCGCTAGGGCGCGTTCGGGCTCGCTGAATCATCGCCTCGCCGGCGTGCCACTCTCGCGAGTACTGGGCGGAGCCCGTCCAGCAATTTGCGCTGGCACGTCGGACACAGTTCGACGGTTTCGTCGATAATCGGCTTGCCATTGTGCCGGATAATCGAAACGTTCAGGCGTTTCCAAGGGTTATCCCCTGTGTCGCTGAGCACGTCGCCACAAGAGTCGCACGTCCATGTTTCTTTGGCCATCGCGTACTCTCTACAACAGACGAGACAACATTTCAGTGCGACGCAGCATTATTCCTCCACCTTTACGTTTTCTTATATTCGGCGGCACTCCGGCACCGACGAGTGCGAACACCTCCGCTAGCATAAACGATACTTCGCGCGTTTGCTGCCCCGCAATGACCCAGATCAATACAGCAACAAATGCGTGACAGTACGTGAAGTTTCTCGATTGGTGCTTTCTTAAGAATTGAAAACGTTTTCGAAGATTCGGGCACGCCGCTGCAAGCAAACTTCCAGGGCCGGATTCTGTTCATGGGCAGCATCGCCTCGTGCCCGCGATCAACCCCTCGCCGGCAGGGAATGACGGGAGGTTTCGCCCGGCTCAACGTGAAAAGCGCAGGAAAATCCGCGCAAATCGGAGCTGTCGCGGGCGCAACGCCGTGACGCGGGAGAGAGGTCGTCGGGGTTGCGGATGAACGTCGCGAGAGGTCGCCGCGCGGCACGGTAAGCCGCCGCACGGAACTTACCCACGTAGATTTACGGTTGTGGGCGGTTGCCGTTTCATGCAGTTTTATAGTCAGCTTTTTGGGAACCCTGGAGCCGATCTGGATGCCTGAAATCTATGTGCTCACTCGGCCGAGTATGCTTTCCAGGTACCACGAGGGGTAAGCAGGCAATGCTCAGCGACGCCGTCGAGGCGAATAGAGATACCATCTCCAATCAAGATGGAGCTGACGGCTTCCACCTTTCTGTTCCTCCCGATATCGGGGTCGGCGCGGCGACCGCATACGGCGCAGCATCGCATTTTCGTTCCCCGGCAGGCTCCTTCGAGCTCTCGGCCGAGGGACATTTCGTGGCTGTCCTTCTCGCCGCGTCGCGGGATCTCGCGATTGCCGTGGGGGACGGCAACATGGCGACGCTACGAACACCTTGTGGCACGATTGTGGTCGCGCCGGTCGGTTGTGAATGCCAGCTGCGATGGTCGGAGCCATGCGAAGGAGTCATCGTATCGCTCGGCGATGAGATCATGCACGAGATCGCCGGCAGCGAGGCCGACCTGGCGTCGTCGAGCCTGGCCCCGGGTCTTTATCGTGAACCCGATGCCGTCGCCCTGTCGCTCGCAAAGCTGCTCAGGGACGAGCTGATTCGCGAAGCCGGCGCGAATGGCCTGTCTCTCGATGCGCTGCTCAGGGTGCTGGGCCTTCACATTCTCCGGCGTTACAGTTGCAGCAGCAGGCGGGAGGATGTTCGTGGGCGGCTGGATCCGCGGGCGGCGCGGGAGGTGCAGAGTTTTCTGCAGGAGAATTTCGCAAGGAAGCTGTCGGTTCCGGCGCTGGCGGCTCTGGCGGGGCTCTCTACCGGCCGCTTTATCCAGCTGTTCAAGGCGACATTCGGCCAGAGCCCCCACCAGTATGTGCTGGGCATGCGGCTCGACTATGCGGAAAACCTCCTCTCTGATCCCGACATGTCGGTCGCGGAGGCCGCCTACCTGAGCGGCTTTTCAAACCAGAGTCACCTCACGTCATCCATGCGCAAGCACAGGCAACGTACACCCGCAGAGGTGCAACGGTCCCATAGGTCGCGCAACTTCGCGGGCGACACCGCCGTGGCGCAAAAGTGACAACATCGTCCTTTCCTGCCGGCATCGGTATTTTTTGAAAAAGAACGAACATTTCCCGAAAGACCTGAGAAGGGCCCTCATGTCTGCTCGCGTCAATTGATGACTCGGCGCCGGAAACGCTCTGCGCGTCCCCTCGGGGGAGGTGGCGCGGCGCCGGCGTACCGAGTCGCTGAACTGAGGGCGACAAATGAAGATTTCGGGATTTTTGCGGGCCACAACTTCGTTTTCGAATTGTGGCTCATCGCGTTTCTTTCACCTGGCTTCGCCGAAGCGCGGTGTTTCGGCTTCCCCGATATACGTGCTTGCGGCGCTCGGCGCGGTCTGTGCCGCCGGCCCGGCCTTCGCCCAGCCGGGAACGCCCGGGCAACCCCAATCCCCTGTCGCAATCTACAGCGACAATTTTCAGAACCGGCCCGGCTCGACGCCGGTCGTCAAGCTGAATGCCTATACCAGCACCTCCGGGCAGACCTACTCGGCCGACCCCGACTGGCTGACGAACTGCAACGGCTGGATCGCCTCGGCGAACCAGCCGACCGACGGCGCGACGCAAGTCTCCGAATGCGGCGGTCAAAACGCATGGAACCGGACGCAGCAGCTTTCGTGGGCGCTCGGCCTGCATGCTGGCCAGAGCCAGACTGCCGCGCAGGGGAACTATGCGGTCTCGGCTTTCACCTCGTCAGCCACTCTCACCGGTGGTCAGGTGGAATTCCGGACCGCGACAAATATTCCGTTCCCGACGAACAACCGTTTTCTGTCGTTCAGCGTCGACGTGGCTGCGGTCAACTGCAGCGTTGCTGCCCCTCTGCTGCAGTTCTCTCTGGTAAATGATGGCGGCGTCGCGAGCCCGGCCGGATCGCAGATCAATGCCTGCACCAGTGGAACGACTCAGAACGTCCCAGCGGTTGGCGTGGCGGCTGCGGGTGCGGTCAGCACGGGCACCTATACGTCAAACGGCGCTGTCCTTATCAGCGGCTCCTCCTTCGGCGTGCGGATGGTGAACAATACGGCCACCGGCGTCGGCAACGATCATGCCTTCGACAACATCAGTGTTCTCGACACGACACCACAGCTCGACAAGCAGTTCGGTCCGACCAACGTCGCCGTCGGCGGAGTTTCGACCCTGACATTCACGATCACCAACACGAGTGAACTGGGGTCGAAGACAGGGTGGTCCTTCACCGATGCCCTTCCCGCCGGCCTCAGGGTGGCATCCGACGAGATCAGCACGAACTGCCCTTCGGGCGTCGTCACGGCTCCCGTCGGTGGATCGACCATTGATGTCTCGGGAAATCTCACCGCCGGCATGGCGTCGTGCACAGCGACGGTGCCGGTCACGTCCAGTTCCGCCGGGACCTATACCAACGACGCGTCCAACATCACGTCGGTCGTCGGTGTCAACCCTCCGGGCAGCACCTCGGTCACCTTCGGCGCTCAGCCGAACTTCGTGTGCGATTCGACCATGTATTTCGGTATCGGCGCGCCCACGCGGCTTCATAAGGCCGATACCAGCACCAACCCGTTCACCTTCCCCGGCATCGGTGCAGTGTACAGCCCAGGCTACAATGCGATGGGCTACGACGTCGCCAGCAACTACATCTACGCGACGCGCTGGGACACCACTACGAGCAGGTACCGCCTGTTGCGGATCGGCAGCGATGGCTCCGTCAGCGATCAGGGCCCCATTGTCGGCGGGGGCATCAATAACGGTTCGGGAGGGATAGCCTCGGGCGTCATTGGTCCGGACGGCTACTACTACGTAAAGGAGAATTCCACCACCAACGTTATGTGGCGCGTCGACCTGACCACCCGTGCGGCCACCAGCATCACACTCAACCGCTCTATCGCGAACTCGGACCTGGCCTGGTACAACGGGCTCATCTACACGCATGACCAGGTTTCGGATATCGTCTATTCGATCAATCCGAACACCGGAGCGGTGACTGCCATCGGGCCGTCGGGCCTGTCCGCAACCGCCGGCTTCGGGTCGTTGATCAGCGCCTCGAACGGTATTTTCGGCCGTTACAACAGCGGCGGATTCTACCAGTTCGACATTGCGACGGGTGTGGCGACACTCATTTCGGACGCGCCAGCGGGTGTCGGCGACGGCGCCAAGTGCCCGGTCACGGCGGTCAGCCTTCCCGCGAACACGCAGATCACCAAGACCGACGGCAGCGACACCTATGCGCCGGGCACCAGCGTCACCTACACGATGGTGGTCTCTAACAGCGGGCCGTTCGGCGTTCAGAACGCATCGGTAAGCGATCCGCTGCCTGCCGGCGTCACCGAGGCGACCTGGACTTGCGGCAGTGCAACGAATGGCGGCGTCTGCGGAACGGCAAGCGGTACAGGCGCGATCAGTGACGCGAAGGTCAGTCTGCCGGCGGGTGCCTCCGTCACCTTCCGGTTGATCCTGACAGTTCCCGCAGACTTTACCGGCGATCTGGTGAACACGGCCACGGTGACCAATCCGCCTGCCGTGCCTGACCCCGATACGAGCAACAATACGGCGACCGACACCGACGTTGCGGCTGCTCCGGCGCTGACGGTCGAGAAGACCGGCACGCTCAACGACCTCGACGGTGACGGTCTCATCGATCTCGGCGAGACGATCAGCTACTCGTTCCTGGTTCGCAACACCGGCAACGTGACGCTGACGAATGTCACCGTCAATGACCCCATGCTCACCAATGCCGGTGTGTCGGTGACGCCCGGTCCGCAGACGCTGGCGCCGAGCGGGAGCGTCACCTTCACCGCCACCTATACGCCGACGCAGGCCGACATCGACGCCGGCCGGGTGGAGAACACCGCAACCGGCACTGGCACGCCGCCCTCGGGACCGCCGATCGACAGCCCTCCGGACACTGTCGTCGTTCCGCCGGACCAGACGCCGGGCATGACGATCGAGAAGACTGGCACGCTGAATGATTCCGATGGCGACGGGCTCATCGATCTCGGCGAGACGATCAGCTACGATTGAGATGTTGATCTTCTTGCGATGCATGCAGATGCGCCCGCACGTGGTCACGAGGACATCTCTGTCGTGGAACGGATAGTCGATCTCCGGCAGTCCTCGATAGGGTCGCGCGGAGGCGGTGTAGATGTCTTGCGGAGTTCTCATGTCGAGCGCCTCATGGGGCCGTTCCGTATTGAATTCGCTGATGAAAGCGTCGAATCGCGCCTGCTGCTGGAGCATGTTCATTCCCGCTGGACGGGTGGCTTCCTTCTTGAGCGTCAGATGCATGCGTTCGTGCCGGCCGTTCTGTTGCGGATGGCCCGGTTTTATGCGCTCGATGGCGATGCCGAGCCTGAGCCACCAGACGGAAAGCTTCGACAGATTGTAGAGGCCGTTCGGGCTGGCGAAGGGGACGCCGTTGTCGCTGCGGATCGCGCCCGGCAGGCCACGCTCGGCAAACAGCCGGCGGAAAGCCTCGAAGACGGGAAGCTCCTTGTTCGACGAGAAGGCCTCGCAGGCCAGAAGATAGCGTGACGCCTGGTCGGTCACCGTCAACGGGTAACAGTATCGGCCATCCCCCAGTTTGAACTCGCCCTTGAAGTCGACGCACCACAGATCGTTGGGGACGAGCGCATGGGACAGGTCCGTGCCCTGGGCCTTGTTGCGATGGCGCTTGCGGGCATGGGCGACCAGCCCGTGGCGATCGAGAACCGCATGCACCGTGCTTGTCGAGGGGATGCGCACGTCGCCTGCAAGCTTGCGCACCAGGAGCTCCCTGATTTTACGCGCTCCCCAGTGCGGCTTGTCCTTCTTCGATGCGGTGATCATCGCCTCGATCTGATCAGGCAGTTGATTGGCATAGCGCACCGGACGCCGGGATCGGTCCGTCAGCGCCTCCAGACCGTCCTGCCTGTAGCGATTGAAGATCTTGTAGCCAGTCTTGCGGGATATGCCGAAGTCCCGGCACACCTCGCTCATCCCTTCGCCCTCAAGAAGCCGGGCGACAAAACGAAGACGTTCCTCCATCACCGAAGTCTCTCTCCACGGCATCAACACCTCCCGCAAAAAGCGAAAAGTGTTACCCATGTCTCCGGTACAATTCGTCACCTATCTCTCAGCCCGGACACATAAGTCGCTCATTACACCCATATAACAAGCGATTAACCGCCGATCTCGCGCACCGCCTCTGTCATCCAGGGGCGGTTTTTGCGTTTAACGCACTGGAAAAGCTGTCATTCCGAAGTCGGCCAGCGTCACAGTCTTTCGCGTGGCGTGAGGGATTCGATCAAAGAGTACCCGTGCAGGGCTTGGGCCAGCGCAGTCTGGTGACATGGATCAAAGCGGCGGCAACGGAGAGAGTGGGTCCCAGCTTGCATTGTGTTTGCGCATCAACTCGTCGGTCACGGCGTGCTCATCAATGAATCGGCGGCTATCGGTGATCAGCAGGTTATCGGGCGCGACGCGATCGAACAGCGCGTAACAAATCTGACCATTATTGTGCCTCGCGCGATAGGCGATCCCGTCGAGGTCAGGAAGACCTTCATGGAGTCCATTGGCAAACGCTTGCGCGGCGTTGTAGTCGTCACCCGGCTTCAAAAGAGCTGCTGTAGCTGTCGCACGAAAGCTTGCGGTCATCATGCACACCATGCTCAAGACCGGAGAGCTCTTCAATCCAACCGCAGGAGCGACAGTGACAGCATAGCATCGAATAGGGCTCAAAAGCTGAGCGCTTGAAGCGCCCCTGCCGGGACGTGAGCCGAGCCATTCCGTTGATGGGGTTGCATCGCTGTCTCAGCTGAATGCGTCGTCCACATTGAAGGCTCGTCCCGCGAAGCTCCATCATGCGGTGCCTGATGTCGACCGCGAAGACAACTAGGCACCCGGCAGCGATCTACAGAGAAATTCAATCTCGACGCCCCAACTGCGATTAGACAACCCCATCAAGCCCAGCGCATGATACAGGCACTGTGCTTCGCCGCGCAATGTACAAAGTCGAGCTAAGACTTCCCGCCTCACCCAAACCTGACAACAGATCAGTTGGAAGACAGCACTCCCGCATAGACAGCAAGGCCGGTAACGAATGCCGCCACGGTCGTGACGAGCTGAAAGAGCGCGATGCGCTCTTTCAGGCCCTCGCCTTCGCCTGCGCTCTGGTTGCCGCGGTTTGACCATTTTTGTTTTGAGAGATGGAAGATCATGTAGATCTTCACGCCCGCGTTGATGAACTGGTTGAAGTAGAGGATGAAGGGCCAGGAAAGGTCGGGCTTGCGGGCGTAGGTGTACAGGAAGCTCGAAAGCAAGAGGCGAGAGGCGACAAGCCAGATCAGCACATTCCAGATGTAGATTGGCTCCAACATTGTCGCGAAGACGGCCATGATCGGCGAGACCATCATCGTCCACATCGCGATGCGCTGGTCGACGACACACCACCAGATAAAAATGGGCACGGTGCGGGGGCCAAGGGCGATGGCGCGGGCGCCGTTTCGGAGCATGTTGCCGGACCAGCGCCGGAAGTTCTGAACCATGCGTTCGAGGCCCGAACCCTTGATGACCTCGATCGTGTAGACGGTTGCATCGGGAACGTAGATCATCTTCGCCCGCTTCGACAGCAGGTGGTACCAGGTCGACTTGTCGTCGCCAGAGAGGAAGCGGAACCGACCCCATAGCCAGTGGTCCAGATGGTCGGCCTCGATGGTGCGGATGAACCTTGCATCCACGATGTAGCGGGCGCGGAAGACGCTCATCCGGCCGGTGAGCGTCAGGACGCGGTTCGAAACGGCATGGCTCTGCATCGCCAGCCGTCGCTGGGCAAAGCGCATCTCGAGCCAGGCACCGATCCAGCGGGGGCCGTAGCACAGCACCTCCTCATCGGTGGTGAGCGCCTGCAATTCGGGGTCGGCACCGAACATGGAAAGGGTCTTTTCCAGCACGTCCCCGCCATAGACCGCATCGCCGTCCATGAAGATCACAAGGTCGTCCGGGTTCACGCCCCGCCGTGCGATGCCGCGCAAGATGAGGCCTATGGCCATCCGCTTGCCCGGCTGGTTCTGGCGGACAAAGATCAGCTCGGCCATGCCCGGGGGAAGATCGGCGCCGTGGGTTTCGACATATTCTCGGATGATCAGCTCGTCATAGGCCGAGCCCGTGCCGATCCAGAGCGAGGTCGGGATCCGCTCGCGCCGGATCTGTTCCAGGATCGAGCCGATGACGGCGCGCGTGATCGCAGGCTCCTCGTAATAGGTCGTCATCTGGATGTGCAGCCGGCGCGGTCGCCAGCCCGCGGCCCACAGCGCCGAGGCAGCGCGGCGCATCGGTGGCCATTTCAGTCTGCGGTAGTATTCGGCGCGGACGGCGTGGGTGAACCACCAGCCGAAGCGCCAGGTGCCGAGGAGCCCGAGGGCAATGGTAATGTGGCGGAGGTCGGGATCGAAGAAGCGGTTGGGGGTGAGGGTGGCAAGCGCGGCGATCATGGCCCAGAGTGCGGCGTAGTGGGTCAGGAAGGCCGGGGTCCACCTTGCGAAGCCGCGGGGCGCCGGTCGGCGGAGGTCGGAAAGCCACGCGTTCAGGTGCTTGGAAAAGGCGTAGTGGCCCTGCGGAACCTGCATCGTCAGTCCCCGATCCCGAACCAGCGCCGGGCGAGATCGCGGTGCAGGCGAACCTCGACCGCTGCGTTATGGGGCAGAAGGGTGCGGGTCTCGGCGAGCGTAAGGCCTTGCAGGTCCAGGCGGACAAGAAGCCCGTAAGCGTCGGGTCGCAGTGGGTCGGTCCCGGCTTCGATCGTGGTGACGGTCGCGGGGGCGCTGTGCGTCTCGCCCGCGACTGAATACCGGACGGTGGCTCGCATTCCCTGCCAGACATGGGCGGCTTCGGAGGCGTCGAGCCAGCCGAGAACCTGTCGGGGTGCGTCGGTTTCGAAGACCAGAAGGGGTGCGCCGACGCGCTGGTAGCTTCCCCCCTGCACCATTATGTGGCTGACCGTGCCCGTCTCCGGAGCATGGATCACCAGTGCACGGTTACGTTCATCAAGTCGCGCCCGGTCGGCCCGGACAGCGCGGAGCTCCAGCTCGACGAGACGCCGCTCCTGTTCCAGCCTCAGGCGGGTGTCGTGGTAGTCGCCCGGTGTGACCGAGATACCAGCGTCGAAGGCGGAGGGGTCGGTCGCCGCCCGGCGGGCCACGGGGCGTTGCGCCTTGTGGGCTGCGAGGCGCGCGTCGACGTCGGCAAGCCGGTCCTTCGCTTGCGCAAGCTGGCTACGCACCTCGGCGAGGCCGCTGTCGGTCTCCGGGTCTGAAAGGCGCATCAGTTCCGCCCCGGCGGGAACCGGGGTGCCTTCTGGCACGATCACTCCGGCGACAAAGCCGTTCGCAGGGGCGGCGATTTCGAGGATGGGGGCCATGTAGCGAGCGTTCGAGAGGGCCACATGGTCCAGCCGCTCCCAGGCAAACGATCCGAGGTATCCGACGACCACCGCGAAGAGGGCAACGTAGTAGACGATGTTCCAGACGATCCGCAGGGGACGAGGCTTCATCCTGGCCTTGCCTGAGGCCTCTTCCTCTTCGGTCTCGCCCATCGGGATCAGATCGACCGGCGTGTCGAGTGCGGTGATGATCTCATCGGTCGCGGCCATCTTGCCGGATATCAGGTTGCGGTAGAAGAGCCCCAGCGCCTCGCGCTGGCGACCGGTAAGGCCCTCGAAGGCCCAGACCGAACCATCGGCGGAGGGGGCGAGACGCACCGGGAAACCGACTTCGATGCCCTGAAACGGGATCATCAGCCGTGCGCCGGTCAGGTCTTCGGCCGAAAGAATTTCGTCGCGGATACCGGAGAGCGACCATTTCCGCGCAGTCAGGCGGCGGCCATCGGGCAAGGCCACGATCAGGGGGGCGATGACATGGGGTTCCGTCTCGGGGGCGGGGCGTTCGTGCGAGATCGAAAAGCCGGGCGTGGTCGCGCCGGCGGCGGAAACAGCGTCCTTCGCATTGTCTTCGCTTTGACGGTCCTTGCCGGGTGCCACTGCCTGTCTCCTTGGCTTTGTTCGAACGCGTTCTAGCATGGGCAGACACCGAATGCCGCGCCGCAGGAGTATGGCCCGGCGGCACAGCGGGTGGGTAACCCTATCCGTTCGGGTAGGTCAGTCGTGGATGAGCCCGGAGACCTGTGCGACGCGCATCTGAAGGCCTTTCATGTCTCCCCGTGTCTCGATGTTCAGGCGCAGGAGCGGTTCGGTGTTCGAAGAGCGCAGGTTCAGCCGCCAATCAGCAAAGCTGAGTGAGAGGCCGTCGAGCCGGTCGATTGCCATGGCTTCCGAGGCAAGGGCGGCTTCAACACGGGCCGTCGCGGCGGCAGTGTCTGTCGCGCGGAAATTGATTTCTCCCGAGGATGGGAAGGCCGCGCGGGCCTCTGCCAGCAGGTCGGCAAGGCTGCGTCCTGTACGGCCCATCAGCTCGGCCACGAGAAGCCAGGGGATCATGCCGCTGTCGCAGGACATGAAGTCGCGGAAATAGTGGTGTGCCGACATTTCTCCGCCATAGACCGCGCCGGTATCGCGCAAGGCCTGCTTGAGGAAGGCATGCCCCGTGCGCGAGGGATAGGCCCTGCCGCCCGCGGCCGCGACGACGGCTTGGGTGTTCCATTGCACGCGCGGATCGTGCACGATGGTCGCGCCGGGCTCCTTGGCAAGGAAGACCTGGGCCAGCAGGCCCACGACGTATTCTCCGGGGACGAAGCGGCCCTCGTGATCGAAGAGGAAGCAGCGGTCGAAATCTCCGTCCCAGGCCACGCCAAAATCGGCGTCATGTGCAATCACGGCGCCGGCCGTCGTGGGCTGATTCTCCGGCAGGAGCGGGTTCGGGATGCCGTTCGGGAAGGTGCCGTCCGGGTCGTGGTGCAACCGGATGAATTCCAGTGGTGCACCCGAGACCTGCAACGCTTTGGCGAGGGTGTCGAAGGTCGGTCCGGCGACCCCGTTTCCAGCGTTTACAAGAATACGCAAGGGGCGTAGCGCGGTCACGTCGACGAAGGACAGCACCCGGGCGACATAGGCAGCACGCGAGCCTTCGGCATTGGTCACTCTGCCGCCGTGGCGGCGGGGGCGGAACTGGCCGCTTTCTGCAAGCGCGCGAATGGCGGGCATGACCGTCGCCGGATCAAGCGGGGCCGAACTGCGCCCGACAAGCTTCATCCCGTTGTAGTCCATCGGATTGTGGGAGGCCGTCACCTCGATCCCTCCGCAGGCGCCGTAGTGGGTGGTGGCGAAATACATCTCCTCGGTCCCGCAGAGGCCCAGGTCGATGACCTCGACCCCCGCGGCAAGAAGCCCTTCGATCACAGCGGTGGCCAGAGCCTCGGAGGAAGCACGGCAGTCTCGACCGATGACAACGCGGCGGGCGTCGAGCACCTCGGCGAAGGCCCGGCCGATCCTGTGAGCGAAGTGTTCGTTCAATTCGCTCCCAAGTCGGCCCCGGATGTCATAGGCCTTGAAGCAGGTGAGGTTGGGCAGGGGCGTCGGGCAACGGGCGTTCATTGGGGACCTCGTGAGCATGGGATGATGCCTAGTAAAGCCGCCCGTCCTGCTGAAGGTAAGCCCCGCGACCGGTCAGCGCAGGGCGCCGGCGGATCGGTGTACCTATCCGAAAGGAGAGGAAAGGACGCAACCGCGGCGCCATTGCATCCCGCCGCGCATTGGCAGGCCGGGGCAGGCAGATGGTACGAGGGCAGTGCAATCCTCAACCCGAAAGGCCCGACGATGACCCCGATCACTCCCGTTCTCCTGTGCGGTGGCTCCGGCACCCGGCTCTGGCCACTGTCTCGAAAGGCAATGCCGAAACAGTTCACCCGGTTGATGGGTGAACGGACGCTTTATCAGGACGCGCTTCTCAGGCTTTCCGGCGATGGCTGGGCCGCGCCGCTGGTGGTGACAGCCTCACCGCTCCTGCGCCTGGCGCGGGACCAGGCCCAAGATGCCGGGATCACCCCGGCCTGCCTGATCGTCGAGCCTTGCCCGCGCAATACGGCGCCTGCGATCCTCGCGGCCGCCTTCCATCTGGCGACGACGGATCCCGGTGCGCTGATGCTGATTGCGCCATCAGACCACGCGATCCCGGATGCGCCAGCCTTCAGGGCTGCGGTTCGGGCCGGCGTCGAGGCCGCGCAAGCGGGCAGGATCGTGACCTTCGGCATCCGCCCGACGCGGGCTGAAACCGGCTACGGCTGGCTGGAGCTTGCGGCCGACGCCGGCGATTTCTCTCCCCGGCCGCTACCGCTCCGGCGCTTTGTCGAAAAGCCCGAGGCTCCCTTGGCCGAGGTGATGCTGGCGGCCGGCAACTACCTTTGGAATGCGGGTATCTTCCTGGCGACGGCCGGCACGCTGATCAGTGCGTTCGCGACGCTTTCGCCTGGTCTGATCGCACCGGTCTCGGCGGCGCTGGCGGAGGCGCAGCGGGACTTGGGCGAGCTCCATCTGGCCGAGAGGCCCTGGGGCGAGGCCGAGGACGTCTCGGTCGACTTCGCGGTGATGGAGCGGATGGCGAACCTTTGTGTCGTCCCCTTCGCCGCGGGCTGGTCGGACTTGGGCGACTGGGACGCAATATGGCGCGAATGCGCGTCGACGGTCGATGGCCTGGTGACGACCGGGGACGTGACTGCCATCGGCTGTGCGGACAGTCTGCTCAGATCCGACACCACCAACCTGGAGGTGGTGGCGATCGGGCTGAAGGACATGATCGTGGTGGCGATGGAGGATGCGATCCTCGTTGCCCCCCGCGCCCGTGTCCAGGAGGTGAAGGAGGCGGTTGCCCGGCTGAAGGCTCGCCACGCCACACAGGCGGAAGGCTTTGCCCGGTCGCCCGTCGCTGCCGCCGGCCCGGAACGTTTTCTCCATGGCATCGCGGCCGAGTGACAGGATGGGTCCTGCCTTCCGACTGAGGGCAGCGGATACGGGGGCAACCTATCCGTTCGGATAGGTTGCCCTCTCCGTCGGCGTACTTGGACAGGTGGAGTCGCTCTGCTACTCTGGCGCGAATGGAGGCGGGCATGCAGATCAGAACGGCTCAATCTTGCACGGACGATCCCGCGCGCGCGGTCGAAGACATTGCGGCGGGACTGGAGATCGGCCGTCACGGGCCGCCTGATTTCGTCGCGCTGCATTTTGCCATCGGAATGCCGGCCGAGGCACTGGCCCCCGGCGCGCGGCGTCTGGCTGGGGCAGTGCACGGCGGATCCTCCTGTCTCGGGATCATGTCGCAGACAGGTGTCGACATCGACAGCGGCAGTGCGGTCGGTGCGCTTGCCATATGGGACCGGGCGGGAAGTTACGGGACTGCTTCGGCGGAACTTGGCGCAGATGTCGGGAGAACTGCACGGCTGGTGACTGAAGCCGCGCTGGCGGCGGCTGGCCGGTCCGGTGAAGTCCCCGACCTCGTCTGGCTCACCGTGGCTCCGGGCCGCGAGGAGCTGGTCATCGCCGGAATCCGCGCCGTCGTCGGGTCC
The DNA here is from genome assembly GCF_024054295.1 of Ciceribacter sp. RN22. NCBI lineage: Bacteria > Pseudomonadati > Pseudomonadota > Alphaproteobacteria > Hyphomicrobiales > Rhizobiaceae > Ciceribacter > Ciceribacter sp. RN22. Next base: position 547,119 of record NZ_JAMXLD010000001.1, on the reverse strand, counting down.
AGGACCCCCATTGTCGGCGGCAGTGCGGCCGACAATGACGTTAGCGGGAAATGGACGCAGTTCGGTCCCCTCGCCACGCACGCCGACGGTGTAGTGATCTCAGTGCTGTTCCCGTCCACGCCGCTCGCTTCGGCTTACCAGAGCGGCTATGCGCCAACCGGCGAAAGCGGCCGTGTCACGCGGGTGGAGGGACGTCGTCTTCGGGAGATCGACGGCCGTCCGGCCGCCGAGGTCTATCACCGCTGGACGGGGCACACGGTGCCGATGGCGGGAGCCGAACCGCTCTCGATCCTCGCAGCCTCGACGCTCTGGCCGCTTGGCCGGGTGACCCGGGACGTCGCTGGGGTTCCGTTCCATCTCCTTGCCCATCCCGCCGTCGCTCATCCCGACGGATCGCTCGACCTTTTCGCCGATGTGGCGGAAGGCGACTGTCTCTGGCAGATGCAGGGCTCAGCCGACAGCCTTGTCGCTCGCGCGGGGCGTGTGGCCGGACAGGCGCGCGACGAGGCCGGCGGGGAGCTGTCGGGTGCGCTGGTGGTCTTTTGCGGCGGCTGCATGCTGGCCGTCCGCCACCGGATGGATGAGGTTCGCGCCGGCATCAATGCTGCGCTTGGCGATGTGCCCTGGCTTGGTATGTTCACCTTCGGCGAACAGGGTGTTCCGACCGGCCGCCCGGCGAAGCACAGCAACCTGATGATCTCATGCACCACCTTTGTGGAGTAGAGGGATGAAAGGGATCGTGTTCATCGAACTTCTCGCGATGGCTGAGGATACGTTGGGCGAAGGCGTTGTAGACGATGTGATCGACCGCGCTGCGCTGCCGTCCGGAGGGGCCTACACAAGCGTCGGCAGGTACCCTTGCGAGGAGCTGATGACCCTTATCAAGGGGTTCTCGCAGCAAAGCGGGATCGCAGAAGCAGAACTGCAGCGGCTTTTCGGTCATTGGATGATGAAGAGCTTCTCCCGGAGCTACCCGCATATCTTTGCTGGTCGCAAAGGCAGTCTCGACATGCTGGCTGCGGTTGAGCAAGAAATCCATGTCGAGGTGCTCAAGCTTCACCCCGACGCCGATCTGCCCACCTTCGATGTCCGCCGTAGGGGTCCCGATGCGCTGGACCTCACCTATCGCTCGCCCCGCCCGCTGGCCGATTTTTGCCAGGGTCTCATCGAGGCCTGCATAAGCCATTTCGGTGAGACGGCGAGCATTACGCGGACGGATCGGCTCGACGCCCGCATGACCGAGGCGGAGTTCCGTATCCGTCTGGGGTCTGGAACATGACCGATGGCACTGCCGCACCCAAGGTTTCGCGCGCGCGCTACGACCGGGAAAAGCGGGCGCGCGTAGAAGCCGAGGCGCTGCTCGAAGAGAAGAGCCGCGAGCTATATGAGGCGAACCAGCGGCTGATTTTGGAGACGGAGGCTGTCCGAGCGGCGCTTGCCGAAACCCAGGCGCTTCGAGCGCGCGAGGCGGTGACCCTGAAGGAACAGTCGATCTTGTCCGAGGTGCTCGTGTCGCTCTCCGGCAAGTCGGGCGCGGCCGAGGCGATGCAGGCTTTGTTGGGTGTCCTGCAACGGGGGTTCGACATCTTCGATGCCTGTTTTCTGCAGGCGACGGGCGACGGCGTGCGAATTTCGGCTTCGGCGCGAGCCGATCATGCCGACCTCATGCTGCCGTTACCGGCTGGCTTCCTCGACCGCGCCCGCCGACTGACTTCGCTCGTTCCGCTTGCGGGCGGGCGGGAGCTGCCGGGCCAGATCGGCCGCTATGCCTCGGTCCTGATAGCGCCGCTCCTGATTCCGGGGGAGGGTTCCGGCGCGCTGATGCTGGGATGCGAGCGTGAAGGACGGTTTTCTCCTGCCGACCTTCGGCTCCTCGAAAGGGTGGCGACGCTCGCGGCGCAGCGGTTGATCGCGCTGCGCGAGGCGCGGCGAAACGCGCTCCTCGTATCGCTGATCGAAGGGCGCGCGGTCGAACCGGGGGCGACGGGCGTGCTTGATGCGCCGCTGGAAGCCGTCTATCGCGCATTTGCCCGCCTGACCGACATGCAGGGCGAAGTGGTGGGCATTCTCGACGACCTTCTGGGCGCGCCCTTGGCCGGAGCCGATGCCGCCATCGATGAGGCGCTTGGCCGTATGGGTGCAGTGACCCGGACTGACCGGGTTTATGTCTTCCGCCTCCGCCCCGAAGGCGACTTCATTGACAATACTCACGAATGGTGCGCCCCGGGGATCGAGTCCGTACGCGAGATGCTGCAGGAAATTCCCGCCAGCATGATCGAACACTGGCGCAAGGAGTTCGACGCTGGCCGCGAAGTGTTGATCCCCGACGTGGCCGCCATGAGTGATGACGCGCCCGAGAAACACATTCTTGTGGAACAGGGGATCCGCTCGCTTCTGACCGTGCCCATGATCCAGGATGGCACTTTCCGGGGTTTCGTCGGTTATGACGCGGTGCGCGAGCACCGCAATTTCCTGCCGGGCGAGGTGCACCTTGTGCGCTCGGTCGCCAAGGTCATCGCATCGGTCCTTGCGCGCCGCGATGCCGAGGCGCTGCTCGTTGAAGCCTATGCGGAGGCAGCGGCGCAGCGTACCCGGCTCTCGTCCGTGCTTGCGGCCATGCCCGACCTTGTTGTCGAGCTCGACCGCAAAGGACGGTTCGTCACCTGGCATTCCGGAGTCATCCTTGTCCCGGATGCGGTCGGCGCCGCCTTTGCAGGGCGGCAGATGGAAGAGGTGTTGCCCGCCGAGCTTGCGGCGGAGGGCCGCAAGGTGTTGGCGGAGATCGACGCGGGCGAGGTGCCGGGCACGCGCAGCTTTCCCTTCGCGCTTGTGGGCGAAAGGGAGCACTGGTGGCAGCTCTCGGCCGCGGCGATGGGGACGGAAGGCTATCTGTTCGTCTTGCGTGACATCACCGAGGCCCGGAAGCAGACGGTTGAGATCGAACGATTGTCCGAGATTGCCCGGCGGACGACGAACCTTGTCGTCGTCACCGATACCGAGCGGCGGATCGAATGGGTCAATGCGGCCTTCGAGCGGACGACGGGCTGGCGGCTTGACGAAGTGAAGGGGCGGAGCGCCGGCAGCTTCCTGCAGACGGCCGAAACCGATCCTGAGACCGTGGCCCAGTTGCGGAGTGCGCTGGACAGGGGGGAGGCGGCTCAGGCCGAGATTTTGAACAGATCGCGCGACGGGCGAGCCTACTGGATCGCGCTCGACATCCAGCCTCTTCGGGATGTGGCGGGAAATCTTCGTGGCTTCATGGCCGTGGAAACCGATGTGACGGAACAGCGGATGCATGCCGAGGCGCTACAGAAGGCCGCGCGCGGGGCGGCACAGGCCCGGGACACGCTGGAGGCCGCCCTTGGGGTTCTGCAGGATGGATTCGTGCTCTTCGATGCCGACGACCGGCTCGTCATCTGCAATGATCGCTATCGCGAGATCTATGCCCGTTCAGCTCCTGCAATCGTGCCGGGGGCCAGCTTCGAAAGCATCCTGCGATACGGGCTTGCGCAAGGCCAGTACGCGGAGGCTGCTGGGCGGGAAGAGGAATGGCTGGCCGCCCGCCTTGCCCGGCACCGCCAACCCTATAGCGAGATCGAGCGGCAATTGACTGACGGGCGCTGGCTGCGCATCTTCGAGAAGGCAACGCCGGATGGCGGCCGGGTGGGCGTTCGCGTCGACATCACCGCGTTGAAACGTGCCGAACAGCGCGCGCTCGCCGACCGGTCGGCGGCCATGGAGGCCAGCCACGACGGGATCGCGATCACGGACGCGGATGGACGTTTCCTTTACATGAACCGTGCGCATCTCGGGATGTTCGGTTTCTCGGACGAGGCCGAGGCGATTGGCAAGCCCTGGTCGATGCTCTACGCGCCGGACGAGGCGGCCTGGATGGTCGCCAACGCCATGCCGCGCCTGTTTGCGGAAGGCAGCTGGGCGGGCGAGATCATGGGCCGGAGGCTTGACGGGCAGCCGGTCGATCAGGATGTGTCGCTCACGCTGAAAGAGGATGGTGGCATCCTCTGCATCACCCGAGATGTCAGTGTGCGACGTCGCGAGGCGTCCGAGCGCGAAAGGTTGCGGGAGGAGCTGCACCTCGCCCAAAGGCGCGAGGTGGTGGGACAGATGGCGGTCGGTCTCGCACATGACTTCAACAACCTTCTCGCCACGATTTCGGGCAGCGCGTCGCTGATCGAGACGGCGGCCGAATCGGGCAGCATCATTGCGGCCGGGGCACGCCGGATCGAGGTCGCGACGAAACAGGCCGCCGGTCTGGTCAAACGGCTTCTGACCCTCGGCGCCCGCCCATCCGACCGCCGGCGCCTGGACCTGCGTCAGCTGGTGCGAGAGGCGACGGACCTCGCACGCGCAAGCCTCAAAGCCCCGCACCGCCTGTCGCTGTCATTGCCCGCGGCGGCGGTCGAGGTGGTGGCAGATCCGACTGACATCCTGCAAATCGTGCTGAACCTCGTGATCAACGCCCGTGACGCGATGCAGGGGCAACCCGGCAAGATCTCCGTGACCCTGTCCGAGGCCAGCCCGGCCAGCCTGACCGGGACTTTCGCCGTTGGTTCTCCCGACCCGTCTCGCCGCTATGCCTGCCTGACTGTCACGGATACCGGCCCTGGCATGCCCGCCGATCTCGCCCAGCGCGCCTTCCAGCCGTACGTGTCGACCAAGGGCGACAAGGGCACCGGTCTTGGCCTCGCGATCGTCGCTTCGGTTGTCAAGGCGAATGCGGCCGCGATCCGGCTTGAGACGGCGCCCGGTGCAGGCACCCGGTTCGACATTCTCTGGCCCGTCGGGAGCGAGACCACGGTGGCCGCCCGCGCAGCGGTCGAGGGTTTGACCGGGCAGCTGGAAGGACGCCTCATTCTCGTCGTGGACGACCAGAAAGATGTGCTCGACGTGCTGACGGCGATGCTGGAAGCCGCAGGCGCCGAAGTCGCGCCCACTACCGTACCCGCCGACGTGATCGCCGCCGTCGAGAGTGATCCGGCGGCCTGGGATCTGGTGATCACCGATTACGACATGCCCGGCATGACAGGAGCCGAACTGGCCGAGACCATCGGGAAGCTCGCTCCGACCATGCCGGTGATCCTCGTCACGGCCCTTGCCGGCATTGCGGGTCGCAGCGGGGCTCGGTTCGATGCGGTCCTTGCCAAGCCCATTGATCGCGCCACGCTTGTCAAAACGGCCGAAACTGCCATACTCAGGGCACAACCAAAGGGTTAGTAGCCATGCGGGTTCTCATCGCCGACGATCATGATCTCTTGCGCGACACGCTCGACCTCTGGTTCCGACAAGAAAAGATCGATGTCACGCCCGCCCGCGATCTTCACTCGGCGCTTGCCGCTGTCGCGGGAGGCGAAGCCTTTGACCTGATCCTCCTGGATTACGGGATGCCGGGAATGAACGGACTTGAGGGGCTCCGGCGCGTTCTCTCCGAGGGAAAGGGCGCACACGTCGCGCTGATGTCAGGGATCGCGCCGCGCGAGGTGGCCGAGGCAGCGCTGGAGATGGGGGCTGCGGGCTTCCTGCCGAAGACACTTCCCGCCAAGTCGCTCGTCAACGCAGTCCGCTTCATGGCGATGGGCGAGCAATATGCTCCGATCGACTTTATGACCGCTACCCCCGAACTGACGCCGACGAATCCCCTTGCCGAAATGCTCTCCGCGCGCGAGCTGCAGGTGCTGCAGAGGCTGTGCGAGGGCAAGGCGAACAAGGAAATTGCCCGCGACCTCGGTATCCGGGAACCGACCGTAAAGATTCACGTCAAGACGCTCTACCGCAAGATCGGTGCCCATAACCGCACCCAGGCCGCGATGATCGCCAAGGAAGCAGGGCTGTTCTGAAGCCGCTGGGCGGTTGTCCTCTGGCCGGTGAAGTCGGCGCCGAAGGGGTATTAGGCGCTGACCCGTGGCCTGTCGCCAGGGTGCTGTGGCAGGTGCGCAGCGTTCCTGTTTATCTCGATGCCTCTCTTCCCACCCGCGCGTCCTTCATGAGGTGGTGGAGGTTGCGCCCGCCCGGGTCATTCCCGATCTCCGGCCGTTCGAACTCCGTACCATTGCCACTGTCGTACCGGTCCTGCCCGTTGGCTATATCCTGGCGCCCAGAGGTCGGCGGCACGGACGCCGACGCACCTGCCTCAGCTTTCCGGGACGTTTCCCCGATCCCGGCAAGGCGGTCGAGGTTGCAGCACTGCGGAAGCCTGTCGAAGAGACGGGTTTTCACCCGCGCCCGTGGCCCTGGGCCATTCTACCGACAGCGGCAATCAACATGGGCCGGCATGGACATCATTTCTTGTTCCTCCCAGCGGCCCCGCCGGCGCGCAGGGAGGGTGGTCGAGGTCGCCGGGCGCGAGGTCCTGGCATCGGGAGATGTCTATCGGAGACGTCTCGCTGCGCCTCACCATGTCGCTGGGTGGCACCTCGTTCGCCGTCGCCGGACGTTTCCGGCAGCATGAAGGGGTAAGCGCGCTCATCCGTTCGGATCGGTCCATGCGCCGAAGCGGGCAGGCCGGCTCGCCCTACGGTCAATCGTCCCACCCCCTTGCCCCTCGAGCCATCCCGGGGCGCGCAGGCTTTGCGACCAATCATCTGCGACAACTTCTCCAGAGCAAATGGAGACATCGCCATGCTGTACCAACCCACTGAAAAGGCATTTCATCCCACCCTGTGTGTGCCCGCGCGCCCGTCCGTTTCGGTCGTGGGCCTCGGCTATGTCGGCGCGGTCTCCACAGCCTGCCTCGCCGGCCTCGGCCACCGCGTCATCGGCGTCGACGTCGATCCGGTGAAGGTGCGCGCTATCGCCGAGGGGCGTTCGCCGATCCATGAAAATGACCTCGAGCGGCTCCTGTCGCAGGGGGTCGAGGCGAGCCTGATCTCGGCAACCGACGACCTGGCTGCCGCCGTATCGGAGACCGACATCACCTTTGTCTCGGTCGGCACTCCCACGGCCGAGGACGGTGGCTGCGACGACTGTTACATCCGCGCAGCCGCGCGGTCGATCGGCGAAGGCCTGCGCCGCAAGGGTGCCTTCCATGTGGTGGTCATGCGCTGCTCGATCCCTCCGGGGACGACGATGGGCGTGATGGTTCCCGAGATAGAGGCGTCCTCGGGGTTGAAGGCCGGACACGACTTCGGCGTGTGCTTCAACCCGGAATTCCTGCGCGAGGGTGTCGCCGTGGCCGACTTTCACACGCCGCCGAAGACCGTGATCGGCGTCACCGATTCCGCTACAGCCAGCCTGATGGCGCAGCTTTATGCGGACGTGGACGCGAACCCGATCATCACGTCGATCGAGGTGGCCGAGATGGTGAAGTACGTCGACAACGTCTGGCACGCGACCAAGGTCACCTTTGCGAACGAAGTGGGCCGGCTCTGCAAGCCGCTGATGGTCGACAGCCACGAAGTCATGGAGATTTTCGTCCGTGACACCAAGCTGAACCTCTCGCCCTATTACCTGACGCCCGGCTTCGCCTATGGCGGCTCGTGCCTGCCGAAGGAGGTCCGCGCGGTTACGCACATCGCCGGCAAGTTGGGTGTCGATCTGCCGTTGATCGCCGCGCTTGACCGGTCGAACGCGGCCCAGATCACCGAGGCCGCGCGGCTGGTGAAGGCGACGGGTGCGCGGAAGGTCGCGGTCCTCGGTCTCGCCTTCAAGTCGGGAACGGACGATCTGCGCGAAAGCCCCATCCTCGAGGTGATGGCCGAATTGCTGGAGGCAGGCGTCGCGGTCGTGGCCCATGACCCAGCGATCACTGCCGAGACCCGGATCGAGGCGCAACTGGCTTACGTCGCCCATGGCTCGAAGGGGCTCGGGCAATTGGCGACCTCCCTCGGCGGAATGCTTGCCAAGGACGCCGCTACGGCGGTGGCCGAGGCTGACGCAGTCATCGTCACGCAGGCCCACCCACCCTACCGCGCGCTGACCGCTGCAACCGACAAACCGGTGATCGACGTCGCCCGTCTTTGGAAATCGCGCGCGGATCAGCCCGCAAACCTCTGCGGCATCGGCTGGTAACCACTTCACAAATAGGAGCACTCCCATGACCATCCATTCGATCATCCCCGCCAACGCCTCGGCCGTGCCTGCTGATGCGCCCCTTCACGAGGAGCGTCCCTGGGGGGCGTTCTGGAGCCTCGACCGCGGCACGGCGCATCAGGTGAAGCGTATCCGAGTAAACCCGAAAGGGCGGCTCTCCCTGCAATATCACCACCACCGCGCCGAGCGCTGGGTGGTGATTGAGGGCACCGCCACGATCACGGTCGACGATACGGTGCTCAAGGTGAAGCCCGGCGGCGTGGTGGTGATCCCGAAAGGGGCGGTGCATCGCCTCGAGAACCTGACCAAGACCCCGGTCGAGATCATCGAGGTCCAATTGGGCGACTACCTGGGCGAAGACGACATCGTCCGTCTCGATGACATTTACAACCGGCCCGAGCGCGAAGTTCGGGCCTGACCAAGTCCGACCCCGGCTAGTTCCGACATCCAAGAGCAGCCACTGTGGCCAATGTAATCAAACCGGCTGTTGATTTCCACTGAGAGCTGACTCTGTCAACGGCGATATGATTTTCAAGACCGACCTTCTGGCTGACCAGGTGGTCGCGCATCGCCAGAAGTACCCGCGTTTCCTGCGATGCCTGAGACCTGATGCTGACAACTCTGAGGAAGTCTTCACCACCCATCCGGACGAGCTGCGCCAGACCACGGGCATCGTTCTTATCGGTCTTGTTGCGATAGGTGGCCAGAAACCGGCGAGCCTGGAATGTCTCCATGCAGACGACGTCGAAGCCGCTTTTCACCAGTCCGCTATAGAGCCAGCTGCTCATACTGCCGGCCTCAAGGCCGATCTTCATCGTCTTGTCGGCGTCAACCCGATTGGTCAGCCAGCCACGAATGTCTTCGGGCCGGGTGTTGCATTTTCCCTCGCAGAATTTCTTGCCGTCGATATCGATGACACAAATGGACGTCATTCTTTGCGAAACATCGAGGCCAACAAAATAATCGTATGATTTACTCATGGCGTTCTCTTCCGTTTGGTGCGTGACGTCAGAGATGATAAGCGCTATTCAACTGGGCGCTGAGGCAAGCGCGGCTACACCATAGGAGCCTGTGACGTATGCAACAGGTTCTCCGAACTAAAGGCCACAGGGCCGTGTTGCACGGTTTCGAACTCCCCGATCCCAGGGGTCAATGAGCATGGACGCGGGGGCGAACCGCGAATGCTCTCAGGAAGCCGATCGAACGACACCGGGGCAGACAGGCCCACTTTTGTCCGATCTGCATCCGCGACCCCTTGTCATTGCAACAAGGGGAAACCGTCATGTCGAACTCACAGCAGGCATCGAGTTGCAGTTTCTACACCTATGTCTACGGCGGTGACCTCACGAGGACCAGCCGCCGCTTCTGCGACACGCAGGATATGGCGCGGCAGGACGTCGTGACCTTTCGCAGGGAATTGCTTGCCGAGAAGGATCGCAATGACCCGCTACCGGACATGAAGATCGTCCGCATGGAAACGGTGCCGGTGACGCCGCAGGCGCTCGTCTCCCTTTTCAACGATCTCGACGGCAAGCTCGGCGACTTCATCCGCCTGCGAGAAGTGGTCGAGGTGATCACCGAACCACAGGTGGGGGCAGGGCAGGCCGGTTCCGTCGACTGATGCGGCAGAGCCGACTGGGGCCTTTGCCTGGTTCCGCTGAAACGGGCCAGAGCAAAGCCGTCCCCTCAAGGCCAGGCCGCTGACGCGGTGGCGCGTACCGCGCCAGCCTTGACCGGCCGTCTTTACTCCGGCGTTCGGCCGGGAAGCAGGAAAGGCGGAGTGCGGGCGCGGCTGCCGCGCCCGCATCGTCTACGGATGCAGCCCGTTGCGAATGCCGCTGAACATGCCGCCAGCGTCGCGATCAACAAGGAGACATGCCCATGACCCGTGTTGCCCTCTATGCCCGCTATTCCTCGGACGGTCAGAGCAAGGCTTCGATCGAGGACCAATTCCGGCTTTGCAATGCTTACGCGGCGCGTGAGCATTGGCAGATCACAGAACGTTACGAGGACGCTGCCATCTCCGGCGCCAGCACGATCCTGCGGCCCGGTCTGCGGCAGCTTGTCCGTGACGCGCAGAGCGGCAAGTTCACCGTGGTGTTGGCCGAAGCGCTGGACCGCATCAGCCGGGATCAAGCGGACGTTGCCACCCTCTACAAGCATCTGAGGTTCGCCGGCGTCACGATCGTCACATTGGCCGAGGGAGAAATCTCTGAACTGCATGTCGGGCTGAAGGGTACGATGAATGCCCTCTTCCTCAAGGACCTCGCCATGAAGACCCATCGCGGACTCAGGGGTCGGGTCGAGAACGGCAAGGCCGGTGGGGGGCTCTGCTATGGCTACAGGGTCTTGAAGAAGACCGACGCCAATGGTGAGCCGCTCCGGGGAGATCGCGAGGTCGTCACCGAGGAAGCCACTGTCATCCGGCGCATCTTCCGGGAATTTGCCTCTGGCAAGAGCCCGAAGGCCATTGCCACCGACCTCAACCGCGAAGGTGTCGCCGGTCCCCTTGGCCGGCAATGGGGCGACACCAGTATCCGGGGGCATGTGAGCCGGGGCACCGGCATCCTCAACAACGAGCTCTATGCCGGTGTTCTCGTCTGGAACCGCCAGCGCTTCGTCAAGGACCCGTCCACGGGAAAGCGCATCTCCCGTCCCAACCCGGAAGAGGAGTGGATCAGGAAGGAAGTGCCCCACCTGAAGATCGTCGATGACGACCTCTGGAATGCTGTCAGGACACGACAGGAGCAGATATCAGCGCTCTTCGGATCGAACCAGGCAGCGACGGCAGAGGCACGGATGAAGCGCCTGCATTTGACCAACAGGCCGGTTCATCTTCTCTCCGGCCTTCTCATCTGCGGGTGCTGTGGCGGCAAGGTCGGGGTCATCGTTCCGAACCGCTATTCCTGCCTCAACCATCATCGGCGCGGTACCTGCACCAACAATCGTTCGATCATGCGCGACAAGCTGGAGGCTCGTGTTCTTGCCGGTCTCAAGGAAAAGCTCGTCTCGCCGCAAGCGGTCGCCGAAGCCGTCAAAGCCTATGCGGCCGAAACCAATGCGCTCAACCAGAAGCGCCGCATCGCCCAGGAGAAGGACCGCAAGGCGCTCATCAAGATCGAGCGGGCGATTGCCGGCATCATCTCAGCCATCGAGGACGGCATGTACCAGCCGTCGATGAAGGCGCGCATGGATGATCTGGAGCGGCAGAAGGCGGAGATCACGACAAGGCTGAACGACATCCCCGACAATGTCCCGGACATTCATCCCAACATTGGCAATCTCTACCGGCTCAGGGTGGAGCGTCTCACCGCGGTTCTCAACGATCCGCACGGCGGGCGCGAAGCTTCCGAAGCACTCCGCTCTCTGATCGGCGAGATCGTGCTCTTCCCCGGCGACAAGCGGGGCGAGGTGCATGCGGAGCTACGCGGCGAGCTGTTCGGCATCCTCGGTCTCGCAAAAGCCGAAGGAAGTCAGAGGTGTGGCTCTCTTATGCCAACTGTCAAAGCCAGCCCCCGCAACCAACCTTCCCAGAAATCCCTCAAAGCCCCCTCGTGGGGCTTTTGGCGTTTATCGATCTCAAACCTGAAAGCCAGATCCGTAACCCAATGAACTGCAGCGCCGTCAACTTCGTTCGTGATCACACTAACCCCAAACCGAAAACATAAAGCGAAGTTGGTCAAAGGGGCAGGTCAATGCCTATCGGCACGGACGCCGGAACAGCAATCGACACAGGTCAAGCCGCGAGCCGGACACTACTCGCACGGACCGTCCAGCGTTGCCGCTCCGCGTTCGACGATCGCGGACCAGGCCGTCGCTCGATTGCCGGGATAGCGGAATTCGATATGGTGCAACAGGTCCGCCCCGCAGGCTGTCCGGTGTTCGACGCGGTGATAAAGAATCTCGCCGTCGCGATTGCCGGAAAGGACGAACCACGTGCGACCTTCGGGCGTAAAGCTTAGCGTCCAGCCGTCATCCTCCAGAACATCCTTGAGGAAACGACGGTAGTCGGCAAGCGATCCAGCCATCGGATTCATGCCGCCGAAAACCGTGACACTGCCTCCGTCGGAGCTCCTAAACTGCTGCCCGTCGCCGTTGTCCGGAGGCGGTGCCCGGAGAAAGCTCGACGGCACGTCCGCGCTCGTCCCAAAGCGCACATTGACATAATGCTGCCACTCCGCACCGGACGCCGGGGAACCGCCGGCGAGAACGACAGGGATAAGCACTGCAATTGATTTAGATTTCATATCGCCCTCCATGTTGCGCGGGATCTCGACCATCCCTGCGGCATCGTAACCCGGCACGTTGGGAGATGTAGAAAACCGCCGGTGCTGTTACACACCGGCGGCTCTTGTCGTTGGTGACACGGGCAGCGCCCAGTGTGCCGGATTCCGATTACTTCTGCCAGCTCTTGACGAGTTCGTCGTAGTTGACTGTGATCGGTTGTTCCTTTTCGTTCTCGATCTTCAGCTGCGGAGCGAGATTGCCCTTCGAGACGGCGTCCTTGTTCCAGTACTCAAGGTCGTGTTCCTCCGCGAGCTTCGGACCGATGTCGCCCTGCACGCCAGCACGTTCCAGGCGCTGAAGGACCTTCTCCTGCTCGGCGCAGAGCGAGTCCATGGCCTCCTGCGCAGTCTTCGCACCCGAGGAGGCATCGCCGATTGCCTGCCACCACAGCTGTGCAAGCTTCGGATAGTCGGGAACGTTGGTGCCGGTCGGCGACCATTGCAGGCGAGCCGGCGAGCGATAGAACTCGATCAGGCCGCCAAGCTTCGGCGCACGGTCGGTGAAGGACTGGTGGTCGAGGGTCGACTGGCGGATGAAGGTCAGACCGACATGGCTCTTCTTCAGGTCGACAGTCTTGGAGGTCACGAACTGGGCGTAGAGCCATGCGGCCTTGGCGCGGTCGTCAGGCGTGGACTTCATGAGTGTCCACGAGCCTGCATCCTGATAGCCGAGCTTCATACCGTCCTTCCAGTAGACGCCGTGCGGCGACGGAGCAAAGCGCCACTTCGGCGTACCGTCCTCGTTCACGACGGGCAGGCCTTCCTTGACGAAATCGGCCGTGAACGCGGTATAGGTGAACATCTGCTGGGCGATTTCACCCTGAGACGGAACCGGACCGGATTCGGAGAAGGTCATGCCGTTGGCAGCAGCCGGTGCATAGGCCTTCATCCAGTCGAGATACTTCTGGATCGAATAGACGGCCGCGGGACCGTTGGTGTCGCCGCCGCGAGCGACGCAGGAGCCGACCGGACGCGAGTTTTCGTCGACCTTGATACCCCATTCGTCAACAGGCTTGCCGTTCGGAATGCCTCGGTCGCCGTTACCTGCCATAGAGAGCCAGGCATCGGTGAAGCGCCAGCCGAGAGACGGGTCCTTCTTGCCGTAGTCCATGTGGCCATAGACCTTCTTGCCGTCGACCTCGCGGCCGGTGAAGAACTCGGCGATGTCTTCGTAAGCAGACCAGTTGACCGGAACGCCGAGGTCGTAGCCATACTTCGCCTTGAAATCCGCCTTGTTCTTCTCGTCGTTGAACCAGTCGTAGCGGAACCAGTAAAGGTTTGCGAACTGCTGGTCGGGCAGCTGGTAGAGCTTTCCGTCCGGCGCCGTGGTGAAGGACTTGCCGATGAAATCGTCGACATCAAGGCCGGGGTTGGTGACGTCCTTGCCCTCGTTGGCCATGAAGTCGGTCAGGTTGCGGGCCTGCTGATAGCGCCAATGGGTACCGATCAGGTCCGAGTCGTTGATGTAGGCGTCGTAGATATTCTCGCCCGATTGCATCTGAGTCTGCAGCTTCTCGACAACGTCGCCCTCGCCGATCAGGTCATGGGTGAGCTTGATGCCGGTGATGGCGGTGAAGGCCGGAGCCAGCACCTTGGACTCGTATTCATGTGTGGTAAGGGTTTCGGAAACAACCTTGATTTCCATGCCGGCGAAGGGCTTCGCCGCATCGACGAACCACTGCATTTCCTTTTCCTGGTCGGCGCGCGACAGCGTCGAGAGATCGCCCACCTCCTTGTCCAGGAACTGTTTTGCCTCATCCATTCCGGCGAAGGCGGTGCCGGTCAGTGCCAGCAGCATGGCTGCCGTAGTCGTCATAAAGTGCCGTCGCATTATATCCTCCCAGGGTTTGCGATTGCAGATGCGAATGCCGGGCGCGGTGTCCGCGCCCATCTTTCTTGCCCTAGACGAAACGGAAGACGCCGATTGCGTAGACCGCAGACAGGGCGAGAGCCCACCAGAGGTTCGGGCCGACGAGCCCGAGCCAAGCGAGATGTATGAAGGCTGACCCGAGCAGCGAAACGAACAGTCGGTCTCCGCGGGTCGTTTCGAAGTGCAGGATGCCGACCCGCGGATTTCCGCCGGGGGAGAGATACTCCCAGATCGCCATTGTGATCAGCAGAAGCAGAATGGAGCCGAAGAAGAGCGCCGTCGGCAGCGTCCATGCCATCCACGAGAGGTTCATGACGGTTTTCTCCTCAGACGCGGCCCAGGGCAAAGCCCTTGGCGATGTAGTTGCGGACAAAATAGATCACCAAGGCGCCGGGGATGATGGTGAGGACGCCTGCCGCAGCGAGTACGCCCCAGTCCATCCCGGACGCTGACACCGTACGAGTCATGGTTGCGGCGATCGGCTTGGCGTTGGTCGTGGTGAGCGTGCGGGCAATCAGCAGCTCGACCCACGAGAACATGAAGCAGAAGAATGCCGCAACGCCGATGCCCGAGGCGATGAGCGGCATGAAGATCTTCACGAAAAACTTCGGGAAAGAGTAACCGTCGATATAGGCAGTTTCGTCGATTTCCTTCGGCACACCAGACATGAAGCCTTCGAGAATCCACACCGCCAGCGGCACGTTGAACAGGCAGTGAGCAATTGCGACCGCGATATGGGTATCGATGAGCCCGAAGGCTGAATAGAGCTGGAAGAAAGGCAGTGCAAAGACAGCGGGCGGAGCCATACGATTGGTCAGCAGCCAGAAGAACAGGTGTTTGTCGCCGAGGAAACGGTAGCGTGAAAAGGCGTAGGCTGCCGGCAGAGCCGCGGTCACCGAGATCACCGTGTTCAGCACGACGTAGATGATCGAGTTGATATAGCCGCTGTACCAGGAGGGATCGGTAAAGATTACCCTGTAGTTCCGAAGGGTCGGATTCTCCGGCCACAGCGAGAAGGTACCGATGATCTCCGCGTTTTCCTTGAAGCTCATGTTTGCGAGCCAGTAGATCGGCAGGATCAGGAAGACGATGTAGAGCGTCGGGATGACCCAGGAGAAGCCGTTGCGGGTATTTGTAGCACTCATTGTCTCGTCTCCACCCTAGTTCTGCGCGTCATGGCTGGTCATGACCGTGTAGAAGATCCATGATAGCAGCAGGATGATCAGGAAGTAGATGATCGACATCGCCGCGGCCGGGCCGAGGTCGAACTGACCGACCGCCATCTTGACGAGGTCGATCGAAAGGAAGGTGGTGGAGTTGCCGGGGCCACCACCGGTGACGACGAACGGTTCCGTATAGATCATGAAGCTGTCCATGAAGCGCAGCAGCACGGCAATAAGCAGCACGCGCTTCATCTTCGGAAGCTGGATGTAGCGGAATACGGACCAGCGGGACGCGCCGTCGATCTTGGCGGCCTGGTAGTAGGCATCGGGGATAGAGACCAGGCCAGCGTAGCAGAGCAATACGACCAGACTCGTCCAGTGCCAGACGTCCATGACGATGACGGTAATCCAGGCGTCGGTCGGGTCCTGCACATAGTTGTAGTCGAGGCCTAGGGCTTCAAGCGAACGACCAAGCAGCCCGATATCGACGCGGCCGAAGACTTGCCAGATGGTGCCTACGACGTTCCATGGGATGAGCAGTGGCAGGGCCATCAACACGAGGCAGACCGGCACGCCGAGGCCGGATTTCGGCATGTTGAGGGCAATGAAGATCCCAAGCGGAATCTCGATCGCCAGAATGACGAGCGAGAATATCAGGTTGCGCAGCAACGCGTCCCAGAAGCGGTCGGAATGCAGGATTTCCATGAACCAGTCGGTGCCGGCCCAGAAGAACTCATTGTTGCCGAAGGTATCCTGAACCGAGTAGTTGACCACGGTCATCAGTGGAATGACGGCGGAAAAGGCGACCAGCACAAGTACCGGCAGTACCAGAAACCAGGCCTTGTTGTTCCATGTTTTCTGCATCGATCAGCCCTCCGTCCCGACACGCCAGGAGTCGGCGTAGATGTTTATTCTCGCGGGCTCGAACGTGATCCGCGCCTCGGCGGGTATCTCGGTGTCCTCCGGGACGACGATCGCCACGGAGTGGCCTGCGAAACGGGCGCGAACGATCTTCTGGCGGCCGATATCTTCGACCTTGACGATGTCGACGGGCATGCCCTCGCGCCCCAGGCGTACGAACTCAGGGCGGATGCCGAGTTCGACCTTGTTCGCCGCGCCGACGTCCGGAGCCGTGCTGAGCACGATCGTCTGGTCCCCGACCGTGGCCGAATTGCCATTCACTTTCGCCGGCAGCAAATTCATGCCCGGCGAACCGATGAAATAGCCAACGAAGGTGTGGCTCGGCCGTTCAAACAGCTCGACCGGCGTTCCGATCTGCACGATCTCGCCTTCATACATGACGACGACCTTGTCGGCGAAGGTGAGCGCCTCGGTCTGGTCGTGCGTCACATAGACCATGGTGAAGCCGAACTGCTTGTGAAGGCGCTTCAACTGAGAACGCAGAACCCACTTCATATGAGGATCGATGACCGTCAGCGGCTCGTCGAAGAGGATCGCGTTGACGTCGTTGCGAACGAGGCCGCGGCCGAGCGAAATCTTCTGCTTCTGGTCGGCAGTAAGGCCTCGCGCCGTACGCTTGGCCCAGTCCGTCAAGTCGATCATCTCCAGAATCTCGCGCACGCGGCTGTCGACCTCGGCTTCGGAAACATGTCGGTTGCGCAGGGGGAAGGCGAGATTGTCGTAGACCGTCATCGTGTCGTAGATGACCGGGAACTGGAAGACCTGCGCGATGTTACGGCGCTGCGTCGAAAGGTTGGTGACGTCGAGCTCATCGAAGAGGATGCGTCCCTCTGACGGTCTGAGGAGTCCCGATATGATGTTGAGCAAGGTCGTCTTGCCGCAACCCGAAGGACCGAGAAGGGCGTATGCGCCGCCGTCATTCCATTCATGATGCACTTCCTTCAGCGCGTAGTCTTTTTCGGACTTCGGTGTCGGGCCGTAGGCGTGGCGAATGTGTTCCAGGGAGATCTTTGCCATTTGTGCTCTCCTCAGGCAGTCGTGTCGGCCAGGCCGATTGCCCTGCCGTCAAGGGCGAAGGCCATCAGATGGCGGGTGTCGAGATGAAGCTCGACGACCTGATCCGGGTCGATGTCGTAAATGCCGTGCATCAGGGCGACCCATCGGGCGCCCATGAAGCCGACGTGGACGAAGCTTTCGGAGCCGGCGATCTCGGAGATCTGTGTCCGCGCCGACAGCTGCACCGCCGCAGTAGACGGTTGCAGTGACAGATGATGTGGCTGGAAGGCGATGGTCATGGGGCCGTCGGCGATCGGCGAAAGATGCGCCGGAACCGTAAACGCATCGGCATCGTTGACGCGGAACATGCCACCCGACTTCACAACCGCAAGCGTATTCAACGGCGGATCGGCGAAAGTCCGGGCGGTGACGAGATCGGTCGGTTTGCGATAGACGTCGATGGTTCGGCCGAACTGCGTGATACGGCCTTCCGAAAGCGTCGCGGTATTGCCGCCGAGAAGCAGCGCTTCGGACGGCTCTGTCGTCGCGTAAACAAAGATCGCGCCCGATTCGGCGAAGATACGCGGGAGTTCCTCGCGAAGTTCCTCGCGAAGCTTGTAGTCTAGGTTGGCAAGAGGCTCGTCGAGAAGGACGAGGCTCGCATTCTTGACGATCGCACGCGCGAGCGCCGTGCGCTGCTGCTGGCCGCCGGAAAGATTGAGAGGTGTCCGGTCGAGGTAGGGCGTGAGCTTCAAGAGATCGGCCGCCCGCCGCACCTCGCGGTCGATGGTTGCCGCATCCTTGCCGGCAATGCGCATCGGCGAGGCGATGTTTTCGTAAACCGTGAGCGCAGGATAGTTGATGAACTGCTGGTACACCATTGCGACGTTGCGGTTCTGGACGCGCACGCCAGTCACGTCGGCGCCGTCGAAAAGAATCGCGCCACTCGTCGGTTTGTCCAGCCCTGCCATCAGGCGCATCAATGATGTCTTGCCCGAGAGCGTTGGCCCTAGAAGGACATTCAACGTACCTCGTTCAAGAACAAGATCGGTCGGGTGGATGTGAAAGTCTCCGCCCACCACCTTCGCGGCATTCCGCAGTTCGAGCATTACGGTTCCCGTGCCTCCTCACCGACGGGACCACATGCGCCTTATCCGGCCAATTTCGCCGGAACGGCAGCCATGTACTCCTCCAAATTCTTCGCTTCTTCCTGCGAGAGCCTGAGCCCCAGCTTCGTCCTCCGCCACAGCACGTCCTCGGACGTCCGGGCCCATTCCTGTATCATGAGCCAGCGGACTTCGCACTCGTAGAGGTCGTGGCCGAAGTGCCGGCCGAGATCCGCTATTGTCTTCGCACTGCCCAGCAAGTCATGCGCACGCGTACCGTAGGAACGGACGAGGCGCTCTGCGTGGCGCTCATTGAGGAATGGATAGTGTTCCTTGAGCCTGCGCACTTCCGCCGCGTAGGCGGTCGGAGCAAAGTCGCCGCCGGGCAGGTTGCTGCGCGCGGTCCACCGTGTTCCTTTGACGCCGATCTTCTCGCCGATCTTCTCTACTGCGTGCTCGGCCAACCGCCGGTAGGTCGTAAGCTTGCCCCCGAAGACGTTGAGCAGCGGCGCCTCGCCCGTATTCCCTTCGACTTTCAGGACGTAGTCCCGGGTCGCCTCTTGCGCCTTACTTGCTCCGTCGTCGTAGAGCGGACGAACAGCTGAATATGCCCAGACGATGTCGTCACTGCGAATCGGTTCGGCGAAGTACTCGCTTGCCGCCGAACAGAGATAGTTGACCTCTTCTGGCGTTATCTTCACGTCGCGTGGATCGCCGGTATAGTCGCGGTCCGTCGTGCCGATCAGCGTGAAGTCGCGCTCGTAGGGGATCGCGAAAATGATGCGATTGTCGGGGTTTTGGAAAAAGTAGGCACGCGGGTCGTCGAATTTCTTCCTGACGACGATATGGCTCCCCTGAACAAGGCGGACATTGTGCGCCCCCTTGTTGCCGACAGCCTCGGAAAGCACCTTGTCGACCCATGGGCCGGCGGCATTCACGAGCATGCGGGCTCTGACAGTGGTGACAGTTCCGCTTTCGCGATCTTGGATGTCTATCGACCAGCAGTCTGCGGTCCGTCGCGCGGATACGACGCGGGAGCGGTTGAAGATGCGGGCGCCGCGGTCGGCGGCGTCGCGGGCATTGAGAACGACCATGCGAGCGTCGTCCACCCAGCCGTCGGAATATTCGAACGCCTTGCCAAACAGCGGCTTGAGGGGCCGGCCGGCCGGATCTCGGCGTAGGTCGAGCGTCGCCGTTGCAGGCAGGAGCTTCCGCCCACCCAGGTGGTCATAGATGAAAAGGCCGAGCCGGATCAACCAGGCGGGGCGAATGCCGCCCTTCTGGAAGGGAAGGACGAAGCGCAAAGGCCAGATGATATGAGGTGCCATGGCCCAGAGCACTTCGCGCTCCATCAGCGCCTCCCGCACGAGGCGGAATTCGTAGTACTCAAGGTAGCGCAATCCGCCATGGATCAGTTTCGTCGAGCCGGATGAGGTACCCGAAGCGAAATCGTTCATCTCCGCCAGCGCGACCGAGTATCCTCGCCCCGCAGCGTCTCGCGCGATACCGCATCCATTGATGCCGCCGCCAATAACGAAGATGTCGTAAAGCCCTTGGACCACCATTTTCCCCGAAATTTTGCGCATTGCACAAATTAGCGCAATTGCGAAAACACAAGACAATTAAATTGAAAATAAATCGAATGTCAAACGAAAGTTTTCGCGCTTCTATGCTGCGCTGCCCGGGGCTGGAGCTTCGATCAGTTCGACATTGTTCTCCGAGCAAATGCGACGGATGGATTCGAGAGGGCAGTGGTCGGTTATGAAGGTATGGACTTGGGAAAGATGGGCGATACGGACGGGCGCGGTGCGTTCGAACTTCGTCGAATCCGCAACGAGAATGACGTGACGAGCATTGGCTATGATCGCTTGCGCCACTTTCACTTCGCGGAAGTCATAGTCGAGAAGGGCACCGTCGGCATCGATGGCCGAGGCCCCGATCACGGCGTAGTCGACCTTGAACTGTCGGATGAAATCGACGGCTGCCTCCCCGACGATACCGCCGTCGGAAGCGCGGACGACGCCGCCGGCAATGACCACTTCAATCGCTGGAAGAAGTCTCAACTTATTGGCAACGTTGATATTATTGGTAATGACCATCAGTTCTTGATGGCCCGCGAGAGCTTCTCCGACTGCTTCCGTCGTCGTGCCGATGTTGATGAATAGCGAGGCATTGTTGGAAATGAGCTTCGCGGCGGCGACGCCGATAGCCTGCTTCTCTTGGGCGGCGATCTGCCGGCGAGCCTCGTATTTCATGTTTACGGTGCCGGACGGAAGTGTCGCTCCGCCGTGGATACGTGACAAAACACGCGCGTCGCAGAGGTCGTTCAGGTCTTTGCGGATCGTCTGCGGTGTCACGGAGAAACGTAGCGCCAACTCCTCGACGAGCACGCGCCCATTGGCTTTTGCCATTTCGACGATCTCGGCCTGCCGACCAGTAAGGTACATTTCGGTTGCCTTTCGTTTCTTTCGGTAATCGCGTGTGAGACGAAAATGCACCCATGTCCGCCCGAGTGCAACCGGGTTTCTGCTCGTCTGCGCTTTTGCCTGGTAGCGACGCTTGATAAAACCCGTCAGCCGAGCAGCCTCACGAGCGTTTCCAGGCGGCCAGCGTCGCGCGGCAGCTTGTCTGTCCTTAACCGCGCAATGCGGGGAAAACGCATGGCGACACCTGATTTGTGCCGGGTCGAACGATTGATGCCCTCGAAGGCGACCTCGACGACGAAGCCATGGTCGGGCTCGGCGCGCAACGCCCGTACGGGGCCGAAGCGGTCGACGGTATTGTGGCGGACGTAACGGTCGAGCACGTCCAGTTCGGCATCGGTGAAACCGAAATAGGCCTTCCCGACGGGGACCAGCGTGTCTCCGTCCTCGCCCGCCGCCCACACGCCGAACGTAAAGTCTGAATAGTAGCTGGAGCGCTTGCCGTGCCCTCGCTGCGCGTACATCAGCACGGCATCGACGTTCAGCGGCTCGCGTTTCCACTTGAACCACGGACCTTTGACGCGTCCCGCCTGGTAGGTGCTGTCGAGGCGTTTGATCATGACGCCCTCGATGACCGGATTGGGAGGATTGCGTCGGTGTCTTTCCAGTTCCTCCCAGCTCGAGAAGGGCGCAATCGGTAAGAGGTCGAAACGCTCCTCCGGCGCCTGATCGATCAGGCGCGTGAGCCGTTCACGTCAGGCGAGGAACACTTCTCCACGGACATCCTCCTTCCCTTCGAACAATACGTCATAAGCGCGCAGGAAGGCCGGATAGTCCTGCATCAGGCGGGATGATACGCTCTTGCGATTCAACCGCTGCTGAAGGTCGGAGAACGTCCTCGTCGGTTCTCCCGACCGAGACGTGCTGCCCACCAGAAGCTCGCCGTCGATGACCCCTTCGAAGAGGACCGAGTCGACCACGTCGGGAAAGGTAGCCGATATATCGTCGCCGGAGCGGGAATAGAGCACTCAGTTCGCGGGTTGCCAGGCCCGAATGGCTTCAAGCCCCTCTCGCAGCAGCCCCTGCGCCGCTTCCGCCGTCGGCGCCTCGACATAGCAGCGCATCTCGGGTGCGTTCCCCGACGGGCGGAAGTGGATCACTCGTCCGTCGTCGAGCGTGACACGAAGTCCGTCAATGTCAGTCGACGACTTCACCTTTCCGATGGGTGCAAGGAAACTTGAAAGTGTCTCACTCGAGTGCCGCAGGTGGTCCATCAAAGCGGCACTTCGCTCGGCGGCGAAATTCTCAATTCGGTCGCTGAGGGCAATCGGGAGATCGTACCTGTCGACGAGCTGCGAAAGCGACCATCCGTTCGCGACGGCAGATCCGAGGATTGCCAGCGCCGGCAGGAAGCTGTCGCGGGTCGGCAAGGCCGCGATGGCTCGCCCATCGAGCTCGAAGGCGGAGCCCAGCATCGTGCCACCATTGGCTTCGAAGCCGATCACTCCTTTGTCGCCTCGGGTCAGCGCCCTGTTCATCTCGGCAATGACGAAAGGAGAGCCGACGCGGGTTCGAATCACCTCGAATCCACCGATCGACTCGATGCCGGAATTGGATGTAACGGGCGTCACGACCGTCGTTGCATGGAGGTAATGTGCAGTGACCAGCCCGAGGAGGTCACCACGGAGTGGGCGCCCGGTTTCGTCCGCCACCAGCGGGCGGTCACCGTCGCCGTCGGTCGAAACGATCGCGTCGAGCCTGTGGTCGACAGACCATTTCAGGAGCAAGGCCTCCGTCTCTGCGGAGACCGCTTCGGTATCGACCGGGATGAACGTTTCGGAGCGACCGAGTGGAACGACGGTCGCGCCATATTGCCCGAAGACAGTCGTCATCATGTCACGGGCGACGCTGCTGTGTTCATAGACGCCGATCCGCAGCCCTTCGAGTGCACCGCTTGGCAGAACCGAGAGATTGCGTTCCAGAAACAACTCCGTCGCCGCGGCTTCCTGGTTTTCGCCCATTCCTCTTTCGACCCTGTTGGCGGCTTCGTCACGCGCAAGCTCTGTCGCAAGGCGGGTGATGGCCGCCTCGTCGTCCTTGTCGATTTCGCCGTCCGGCCGGTAGAACTTGATCCCGTTTCTGTCGGCGGGAATATGTGAACCGGTGACCATGACTGCCGCCGCACCGATCTTCTGGGCGTAAAGTGCGAGCGCGGGCGTCGGAATCCAGCCGCAGTTGACAGGGACGAGACCTGCCCGACGGATCGCCGCCATGACCGTCGCAGCAATCTCGGGGCTCGATTCGCGGAAGTCGCGAGCCACCGCCACCACCCCGCCGGCGGGCAGGTGGTTCGAGCCGACAAGGAACCGGGCAAAGGCCGTGGCATAGAGCGCGGACACGCTTCCCACGAGTTGGGTCGAAAGACCGCGGAGCCCGCTCGTTCCGAATTTTACAGCCATGCCCTTCTGATCCTCCCGCTGTGGTCGCTTGGTCTCGACGTCCTTATAGGTCGAGCAGCGAACGCGCTCAACTGCCCGCAGGTTCCTGCGGCGGAACGAGGTACGGCTCGCCCGGATAATGCAAAGGTTACAGGATGATGAAGTTGGCCGGCAAAATGAAAAGAGCCCAGCGCGGGAGGAGGTGCGCTGGGCTCTCAAACTTGATCGGCAATTGGGAGGAGGAGGAGTATTGCCGATCCTATCTGACGACGCTGGGAGGAGGAGTGCGTCGCTTCGATGATTTGGAGTATATCCGTATCGCTTTGGATGAACAGCGCATTTGCTGCAACGCAGCACTGCGATCGATGCATGGCTTGTGATCTGCGCTGCGTGTCCAGTCATCATCGGGCCCGAGAAAGGCGAATGTCGGACAGGGTATTCGGCTGAGCGGGAAAGAAAACGGGCGGCTGCGTCGTTGCCCACCTGCCAAAGACGCATGGCTCGCCCGTCGCCGGACCTCCTATCGCGTGTTTCACGTGCATTTTTCCGTTTGCCAGAGGTGATGATCGAGAGGATTGTGGCGAACGGCACGGCTGCCGGCTCGCTGTTATACATCGTTCGGAGTGTTTCCCGCATGAAGCCCAATATTTTGCTCGTGACCGCCGACCAGTGGCGTGGCGACTGCATTTCGTCGGTCGGTCATCCGGTGGTGCGGACACCCAATGTCGATCGACTGGCGGCGGAGGGCGTCCTGTTCCGGCGGCATTACGCTGGCGCCGCCCCCTGCTCGCCCGCACGGGCCTCGATCTACACGGGGCTTTACCAGATGAATCATCGGGTCTGCCGCAATGGTTCGCCGCTGGACGCGCGTTTCGACAACATTGCGCTGGCGGCACGGCGCGCAGGTTACGATCCAACCCTCTTTGGCTACACCGACGTTTCGCCCGACCCGAGGACGCTTCATCGGAACGATCCGCATCTGACGACTTACGAGGGAGTCTTGCCCGGCTTTACGACCGGCCAGATCCTGCTTGAGAACGAGAAGCATTGGCTGAGCTGGCTCCGGAGCCGCGGACATGGGGCGGCGTTCACCCGCGACGTTCACCGGACGGGAGACAAAGACGGTTGCGATGCGAACAACGGGGCGCCGGACTATGACGCGGAGGAGACGCAGACAGCCTTCCTCGCGGAGAGTTTCCTCCGCTGGATGGACCAACAGGACACGCCCTGGTTTGCGCACGTATCATTTCTCCGGCCACATCCGCCCTTCTGCGTTCCGGCTCCTTACAATGAGATGTTTGTACCTGGCGACGGCCCGGCCTATGCGAGGGCGGCCCGGCGCGAGGACGAACGGGCGCTTCACCCGTTGCTTGCCTATGGTCACCAGTTCCTCGGCAAGTCGAGCTTCGTCTATGGCGCTTCGGGACTTGTTTCCGATTGGAGCAAGAAGGATTTCGATGTCATTCGTGCCGTCTATTTCGGCATGATTGCCGAAGTCGATGCCCAACTCGGAAGAATATTCTCCGCCCTGCGCGAAAGCGGCCGCTGGGACGAGACGATCATCATATTCACCTCCGACCACGGCGAGATGATGGGGGATCACTGGCTTCTCGGAAAGGGCGGCTTCCATGAGGGAAGCTACCATATTCCGCTTGTCGTCCGAGACCCGCAGGCGACCGCAGTCGGGCGGCAGGTCGACGCTTTTACCTCAGCTGCCGATATCATGCCCACCCTGTGCGAACGCCTCGGCGTTGAACCGCGCAACCATCAGGACGGCGCGTCGCTTCTGCCGTTTATCGAGGACGCGCAACCCGCCGGCTGGCGCGATGCCGCCTTCTGGGAGTTCGATTTCCGCGAGGTCGCAACGGGCACTGCAGAGGACCATTTCGGCCTCCCTTCCAGTCGCGGCAATCTCGCCGTCATTCGCGACGAGGCATTCAAGTACGTGCACTTCGCAGGCCTGTCGCCTCTGCTCTTCGATCTCGCGAGGGACCCGATGGAACTGCAGAACGTCGCCGATGACCCGGCATATGCCACGATCCGGCTACGCTATGCCGAGAAGCTGCTCTCGTTGCGAGCCAGCCATCTTGACCAGACACTTGCCTATGTCGAGCTCACCGAAGAAGGACCTGTCAGTCGACCGCGGCGATCGTGACATTACGAAACCGGTAGAGCGACGACGCGCTTTGGGCTATAGCCAGCCGGACAAGACAACTGCTCACGCTGGAGACATGGATGGCCCCGACGATCCGCTATCACGAAGGTGACATATCCGCCGCCGATGCTGGCCGCTATACGGGCGCGATCGCCATCGACACCGAGACGCTCGGACTGGTGCCGCGGCGAGACCGGCTTTGCGTTGTACAGCTTTCACCCGGTGACGGGACGGCGGATATCATTCGTATCGCGGCCGGACAGACCGAGGCGCCCAATCTCGTGGCGATGCTCGCCGATCCGGAACGCCAGAAGATCTTTCACTTCGGGCGCTTCGATATCGCCGTTCTCTTCCACACCTTCGGCGTAACGACCGCACCGGTCTTCTGCACGAAGATCGCTTCGCGGCTCTCGCGCACCTATACCGATCGCCACGGTCTCAAAGACAATCTCAAGGAGATGCTCGAGGTCGATATTTCGAAGGCGCAGCAATCGTCCGATTGGGCGGCCGAAATGCTCTCGCCAGCGCAACTCGAATATGCGGCGTCCGATGTGCTCTATCTGCACGCATTGCGCGACAAGCTCACCGAGCGCCTGATCCGAGACGGCCGGATGGAGCATGCCGAGGCATGCTTCAAGTTCCTGCCCACACGGGCCAAACTCGATCTTCTCGGATGGGAAGAGACGGATATCTTCGCACACAGCTGATTTGCGGTTGGCGAGCTGCGTTCCCAGCTCCCGCCATCAGCGGGCAGTTTGGAAAGTCTGACGAAGGTCGCTTTCACTTCGTGGGCCTGCTCGCGGCACCCAACCGGATCATCACTTCGTGCGGGATATCATAGCGCTTGATCGCATCGGCCTGGCTGCGAAAGCCGCAGATTTCCCGCTGGACAAGAAATGACCAGACGAGGTCGGCGGCCTCTTCGAGAAGCCTCCGGCGCTCGCTGATATTCTCCGGGATGGCTGGACAGGCTCTGAGGGCCTCCAGCGCCTTCTCGACGCTCACTCCCGCACGAGCCAAGGCGTCGGCCTTTTCAGCCATGAGCTCGTATTCGAGGGCGCTGAGCGGACTGCCGCCGGCCACGGAGGTCGACAGAGGGGGCGGACGCAGAGGCATGCTTCCTTCCTCGGCAAGGTGAACCGGTGCAGAGTCGCCTGCAAACTCGAACGAGGCAAGCACAATCGCCCGGATTTATGGCTAACGCTTCGTTAACGGACGTTTCTTAGAATCGCATCGGTCTGATGGATACCCCGCCTTCGGCGTGAAACGCGCTGCACCCGGCGACCAGCCATCCGCCCGCATGAGCGCGGCGCGACACTGCTATGGTTCCCGCCCCCGTTTTCTGATGCGAGACAAGTGCCGATGCTGCCCGCCGCGAGCGCCATACACTCTTCCATGGCCGATACACCACTTCCAGTGAGCAGAAGCGAGGCAAGCCGGACGATGACGTCTCCTTCGCCTTCGGCGGAGCTCGGCACGGCGTCAATCTCCCAGAGGAGCCCAACGCTCGAGGGACGACTGGCAATCCTCGTCCTTTCGGCCCAAGAGCGCATTGCCGGTAACCTGGCTGGGCTTGCCGATCGCTTGGGAGAAAGACTTGGTCTCTCTCGCGGAGAGAACGAGAGCAATGGCAGCTTTGTCGTGCGCCTTCTATTGGCGATCAACGGTCTCCCGAAGGAGGAACGGAGCGCCTTGGGGAGCCAGCTCGCACAACTGGCAAAGGGGCTCCGTTTGGAGACGGTCCTTTCCGCTCTGCGCAACCCTGCAGGCCTGGACGCTGCGACGATTGCGATCGCCCTCGAAGCGAGCCGGGGGAACGATCCCGATCCCGCAGCGGGGCGCGTGGTATCATCTTACAGGCAGAATAGCGAGCAGGCACCCTGGTCCACCCGCCTGGCGCCATCGTACGTGCCGCAACGAGCGTCGCCGTCGCACGCCGCTTCGCTGGAAGGATCCGGAGCCGAGATAGATATGGCAGACGGGAAGGCTGCTGCCAAAGCAACGTTCCAGCGGGAGGCGGGAGCCGTCCGCGGAGTCACGGCCGCAGCACCGTCGGCCGGAAACATCGAAGGTACGGCAACGCGCGAGGAATTGCCGGGCCGGGCGAAGGAATATGGGCCGCTTGTGTTCGATGAACCGCGTTCGAAGACGCCACCGGTTGCTTCAGCCGGTCGGCAACTGTCATTGCCGCAACCAGACGCCAGTCGAACAGTGGCTCTACAAGGCCCAGAACCGGGCGAGCGTGCTCCTGCCGGTGACGCCGGCGACATTGTTCGCGACCAGACCATGCGATCAGGTGATGTCCGGATGCGCACGTCCGAACCGCGGAGGTGGCCCGCCTCGATCGAGACGGATGGCGCCTTTGCAGCCGTGCGAAACAGGCTACCTCCGGGACCCTATCCAGAAGGCGGGGAAGGTGTTGTGCCTCCAGGTCTGAGCCCGGGATTCCCTGGCTGGCTTGAGGAACCAGAGGGTGATCCGGACATCGCGACCCTTGCGCGCCTGCTCAAGCATGTGCTGGAGCATGAGGAGCAAACGGCCGGGCCTGCCGAAACACCTGCCCGCAAGGCGATCGCGGCCGCTGCGCCGGATCGCAAGGCGGAGACATCCACGCCAGCGGCATCGTTGGGTCAGGAAGCCGGCGGCGACGAGATTGGGGAAGCCCGCGCGCAATCGGCGCTGCCGGGAGACGCTCCGGCGCCGCCTCCGGCGACCGCGGAAGGGCGAATGCCTGCGGCAGCGCTGCTGCGGGATAGTCCGGCCTTCCCCTTCTTTGGATACGCCCTTTTCGCGGATGATGCCGTCTTCTCTGAGGAGGCGGCGAAACGCGGCCGAAGCGGCGAGCAGGATAGGGACGATGACCGTCGAGGCGAAGACGGGTCGGAAGAGCAGCCTGGTTCAGGGCAGACCACTGGATCGGAGGAAAACGGCGAGAACGACGTCGATGAAGAAGTCGATGACGAAGCAATCGCCGATCCGGTGTCAGCTCTCGGCGGCGAAACGGTACTGGCGCATTACCTCACCATGTCGATGCTGTCCTGACGGGTGGTTTTCCGCAGTTCGGCAAAAGAAAACCCGCCGGTCGATAGACCGGCGGGTTATCGTTCTCTTGAAATCGCGAGCGCTTATTCGGCGTTGCCGCGGTTCTTGAGTGCGGCGCCCAGGATGTCGCCGAGCGAAGCGCCGGAGTCGGACGAACCGAACTGAGCGACGGCTTCCTTCTCTTCTGCGATCTCGAGAGCCTTGATCGACAGCATGACCTTGCGATCCTTCTTGGAGAAGTTGGTGACGCGAGCGTCGACAACCTGACCAACCGAGAAACGCTCCGGACGCTGTTCGTCGCGGTCGCGGGAGAGATCGGCACGACGGATGAAGGAAGTGATGTCCTCGTGGTTGACGAGCTTCACTTCGATACCGCCATCGTTGATGCCGATGACTTCGCAGGAAACGACGGCGTTCTTGCGCAGGTCGCCGGAAGCGGCAGCTTCACCGACCGAGTCGCGGCCGAGCTGCTTGATCCCGAGCGAGATGCGTTCCTTCTCGACGTCGACGTCGAGAACGACAGCCTTGACGACGTCACCCTTGTTGTACTCTTCGATGACCTGCTCGCCCGGACGGTTCCAGTCGAGGTCCGACAGGTGAACCATGCCGTCGACATCGCCTTCGAGGCCGATGAACAGACCGAATTCGGTCTTGTTCTTGACTTCGCCCTCAACTTCGGTGCCGGCCGGGTGGCTGTAGGCGAAGGCCTGCCACGGATTTTCCAGCGTCTGCTTGAGGCCGAGCGAGATACGGCGCTTGGACGGGTCGACTTCGAGAACGACAACGTCGACTTCCTGGCTCGTGGACAGGATCTTGCCGGGGTGAACGTTCTTCTTGGTCCAGGACATTTCGGAGATGTGGATGAGGCCTTCGATGCCCGGTTCCAGCTCGACGAACGCACCGTAGTCGGTGATGTTCGTGACGGTACCGGTGATCTTCTTGCCGACCGGGTACTTGGCGGCAATGCCGTCCCACGGATCCGCTTCGAGCTGCTTCATGCCGAGCGAGATACGGTGGGTTTCCTGGTTGATGCGGATGATCTGAACCTTGACCTGCTGGCCGATGGACAGGATCTCCGACGGATGGTTGACGCGGCGCCACGCCATGTCGGTGACGTGCAGCAGGCCGTCGATGCCGCCGAGGTCGACGAACGCACCGTAGTCGGTGATGTTCTTGACGACACCGTCGACAACCTGGCCTTCTTCGAGGTTCTGAACGATTTCAGAACGCTGCTCGGCGCGGGATTCTTCCAGAACGGTACGACGCGAAACGACGATGTTGCCGCGGCGCTTGTCCATCTTGAGGATTTCGAAGGGCTGCGGGTTGTGCATCAGCGGGGTAACGTCGCGGATCGGGCGGATGTCGACCTGGCTGCGCGGCAGGAACGCGACAGCGCCGTCCAGATCGACGGTGAAGCCACCCTTGACCTGGTTGAAGATGACGCCTTCGACACGTTCGCCGGCTTCGAACTTGGCTTCGAGCTTGACCCAGCTTTCTTCGCGGCGAGCCTTTTCGCGCGAAAGAACGGCTTCACCAAGCGCGTTTTCGATGCGCTCGACATAGACCTCGACTTCGTCGCCGACCTTCAGCGAGCCGTCCTTGGCCCGTGCGCCGAATTCCTTGAGCGGAACGCGACCTTCGACCTTCAGGCCGACATCAACGATGGCGACGTCCTTCTCGATTGCCGTGATGATGCCCTTGGCAACATAGCCTTCGGCAAGATCGGTCTTGGCAAAGGACTCTTCGAGGAGGGCGGCAAAGTCCTCCCGCGTGGGGGTAGAAACAGACATGAAATCTCCTAAACGTGCCACATCAGGGCACGGGTCTGCGCCGGGGGTTAGCGTTGCACTTGCCATACATCTCGCCCGCCCTCTTGGGGCTGTCCGGCGCGGGGACGACGATGTCGGCGAAATCCGTCATATATGGAGCCGGCTCACCGGCTTCCAGATCCCTGTTTCTGCGCCAAGGCAGCATCGATTATCGACTTGGCCGCGTGAAACGCCGCTTCTATACTCATTTCTGAGGTATCAAGCAAGTGCGCGTCTTCGGCGGGCCGCAGCGGGCTGTCGGCCCGTCCCATGTCGCGCTCGTCGCGCTTCTTTACGTCGGCGCAAACCTCGTCGAAGACCGCCGAGCCTCCGCCGGCGACGATCTCGTCAAAGCGGCGCTTGGCTCGCACCTCGGGTGAGGCCGTGACGTAGAGTTTCACCGGCGCGTTCGGGCAGACGACCGTGCCGATATCCCGGCCGTCGAGCACGGTGCCGGGCAATTTGGCCGCGAAGCGTCGTTGCGCCTCGACGAGCGCACGACGAACGGCAGGCATGACTGCGATCCTGGATGCAGCCTCTCCGATTTCGTGCCGGGCAAGGATCGCTCGATCGAGTCCCGAGAGGTCCAGTCCGCGTGCGATCTCTTCGGCAACAGTCTCGTCGTCGAGCGGCAAGCCGGCGTCGAGAAGAGCCTTTGCCGTGGCGCGGTAGGTGAGGCCCGTGTCAAGGTGATGAAAACCGTAATGCGCCGCGATCAGGCGGGAGAGCGTTCCCTTGCCTGCGGCTGCCGGACCATCGATGGCTATGGTAAAGGAAGAGGTCATGCAGGTTCACTTTCGAGCGCTTCGATCGTCACGCCCATGTTCGTCATCAGGAAATGAAGTCGGAGAAAGACGACTTCGATACTGGGCGTCCTTTGCGGCTCTCTGAGGGTCGGCGCGGGGCCGGCGCGCTGCGGATGCTGCGGCGGAGTTGCTGAAACGCCGGGTCGTTACCATATGTGGCGCGAATGGTCATCCCCGCCGTGCCAAAATGCTGGAAACCTGCAGGCGAAGATTGCCTTTGACAGGAGAGATTGCAACGATTAAGGGGACCGGCTAACAGTTTGACCGGTTGAATGCCGGATTGGCGACGAACGCCGTTATTCTTCAGGAATTCAAGAGGCTTTAACAGTGGCGAAAGCAGAACTTGGAACTAAGCGCACTTGCCCCGACACCGGCAAGAAATTCTACGATCTGAACAAGGATCCGATCGTATCACCTTACACCGGCAAGTCCTGGCCGTTGTCGTATTTCGAAGAAACCTCCGTTGCTTCGATCATGGAAAAGGCCGAGGAGGAGGAAGTCGCGGAAGTCGATACCGAGAATACGGATGTCGAATTGGTTTCGCTCGAAGATGCTGATGACGCCGGTTCGGGCGATGATCTGCCGGACCTCGGCGATGACGAGGTCGAACTCGGTGATGACGACGACGACACCTTCCTCGAGGCGGATGAGGACGACGACGACGAGGACATGACCGGCATCATCGGTGTGGCCGGCGACGACGACGACGTCTGATCATGTGTTTACCGGCCCGGAGATAAAAGTTTCCGGGCCGGTCATTTTTCGGCTTGCCATCTTCCGAATCCGGAAGTAATAAGCCGCCACCCGCCGGGCAGCGAAGCCCGAAAGGTTCCCGGAACCGGCAGATGCCGGACCCTTGATGGGGCTATAGCTCAGCTGGGAGAGCGCTTGCATGGCATGCAAGAGGTCAGCGGTTCGATCCCGCTTAGCTCCACCAAACCTTCCATTTTTAACGATCTGCCTTGAAGAACGGTCGCCGAGATGCGGGACGATCTATGCTTGATGCCGAGCATCAGACCGTTGACCCTTTGCCCGGTTTTTCCCGCAGTCTCTATCTGATTTTTCAGACGCCTGTTTATCCGCGCTGAGTTGTGCGGATGGGTCGGCGCCCCGTTGGAAGTGAGGCGTCGGGCACTCGTTCCGCGATCGAGTAACGCTCCAGTGCCTCTGGGGTATGCGATCGTCGCGTTGCGAGCAATCAGCCATACATTCCGTTCGGGATCTTGTCGTCAGGAAGGTGACGAGAAGGCGATGCGGACGACGATGCGCGCATGCGCTTCATTGCTAGAGCATTTCCGGCAAATTCGGGGTCGGTTCTGTTTCTCGATTGGCGTGTGCGATTCGGTGGTGACACGGTCGCAGCGCGATGCCCGCCATCGGGCAAGACCGGATCGCCATCGGGCGCCCGCCAATCGGAAACCCGAAGAGACGGGCGATTTTGCGTCAATACCGGCGCGGAGCCGCTCGACCATATCGATGGATATGCTCTTCGCGTCTTCGCTTGGTCTTGCCGCAAATTCGCTCCGTCAGAACGACTCCGAATTAGCCGGAAATGCTCTAGCCGAGGAGTTCTCCGCGGCCGTTGCTCTGACCTCTGTCGATCTGGCACCAGTCGGTGATGCGTGTGACGTCGAAGCGTGCCTCGCGATCCTTCAACTGGACGCGCAGCTTGCCCTCGTCCACACCGAGCGGGACACCGACATAGATTCGATTGTTTCCGGCTTCATCCAGAATGTCTATTGCGAAGCGCATGGAATCTCCGGCCCGACGCCTTCATATTTGGATCACTTTATTCAGACTACTTTCGCTTCGTTATCTTGAGCGAAGCTTATTGAGCTAACCTGGCATTTGCGGTTTGCCAAAATCGAACGGGTAATAGATCGATGTTCCTATCGTCGAAGCTGTTCTGGATCGTCGCCCAGCCACTGTCCCTCGCATTCCTTGCCGCCTTTGCCGGTGCTGCGTGTGTTGCGGCGCGTCGATCGCGGGCGGGACTTCTTTTCCTCGGTGCGGCTCTGGCCCTGCTCTTCGTGACGCTCTACACCTCTGCCGGGACTGTGGCTCTGCAACGGCTGGAGGCGCAAATTCCGCGACCGGTGCGGGACCCGGAGGAAGTTGGTTGCATGATCGTCCTCGGTGGCGCCTTCGAGACAGAGGTAACGACCACGCGGGGCGGTTTTGAGCTGAATCAGGCCGCCGATCGCTTCGTCGAAGCGCTGCGCCTTGCATTGAAGTTTCCGCAGTCGCGCATTCTTGTTTCCGGAGGCGACGGCTCTTTCAGCGGCGCTTACGAGGGTGACGCCGCCGCCGCCCGGCGTTTCTTTTCCGGCTTCGGCATCAGCGAAAGTCGCCTGATCAGCGAGTCGGCGTCGCGAACGACCTTCGAGAATGTCGTCAACAGCAGTCGGCTGTTGGCCGATCCGGGATTGCGGGGATGTCTTCTGATCACCTCCGCCTTCCACATGCCGCGATCTCTCGCGCTGTTCCGCAAGGCGGGGATAGACGTGACACCGTGGCCGACCGATTATCGAACGAGCGGAAGCGCCATCCTGCGCCTCGACTTCACGCAGCCGATGCTCAACGCCCAGCAAACGGCCACTGCCATGCGCGAGTGGATCGGCCTTCTGGCCTATTATCTGACTGGACGGACGGCGTCAGTGTTGCCGTAGTGTCTATCGTCGAACTATTTCCTGCTGATCGTCACGAATTTCGTGCCGCGCACGCGAACAGTCATCTCGCACGGAGCGCTGTCGGTTCGCTCACAGAAGCGCGGATGCATCTTGAAAACGAAGACCATGTTGCCGAACCGCTTGACGAAGTCGTAGCCGTAGACCTGCGCGGTTGCGATCAGCAGGTAGCCGCCCTCCTTGACCTGGACGTAGAAATTGTGGGGGCATCCGTCCTCGTTGCAGGCCGGTCCACGTTCACCGTCGCACGTGTACGCGCCGTGGTCGGAGATCGCGTCAATGATCCCGTCGTTGTTGATGTCAAGTCGTCGGATGAAGCCATCGCCAAACTCGACGACCTTGCATTGGGAGCGAAAGTGGTCTTTCTCGTAGATCTCGGGATCGCTGACGAGACTCTGCTGAGCGGTGGCCGCAAGAGGCGCGCCAAGCAGAAGCGCAGTTTGCAGGAAGGCAAGCAGCAATTGTTTCACGGCAACCGTCCGAACGAATGAGAGGCCAATCGACCGGCATGATGACGTCCTTGGCTTGTGCCGCCCTGACCCGAGGTGAAACTCAGAAAGGCTATCGATGACGTTGCTCGGCTTTCTCGACTACGCAGGCGTGGCCGTCTTCGCCGCAACTGGCGCATTGTCGGCATCGCGCAAGGAACTCGACGTGATCGGCTTCCTGTTCCTCGCTGCCGTAACGGGCATTGGCGGCGGCACGCTGCGGGACGTCGTACTCGGCAGTCTGCCGGTCTTCTGGGTGATCGATCCCGGCTACATCCTCGTCTGCGTGTCGATGGGTGCACTGGTCTTCTTCACCGCACACCTCTTCGAATCTCGCTATCGACTGCTGATCTGGCTCGATGCCATCGGGCTTTCGGCCTATTGCGTCATGGGCGCTGCCAAAGGTCTGGCGGCCTCCGGCTCGCCGACCGTGGCGATCGTCACTGGCACCCTGACGGCAGCAGCCGGCGGCATCCTGCGCGATATCATCACCGGCGAGCCTTCGGTTCTGCTTCGTCCCGAGATATACGTCACGGCGGGCCTTGCCGGAGCATGTGTATTTACTGGAGCGACAGTCGCTGGAGCGCCGGTTTTCGTGGCGTCCGGGGCTGGTGCTCTGACGGCATTCGCGATTCGCGGGGGTGCCCTGCGCTTCGGCTGGAGCTTTCCACGCTACAAACCGAGGCCCGGCAGGTCGCCGGAGGACGTATTGCGATGAGGGGGATTACGCGCCCTTTTGCCGCAGGCGGATGACCACGTCGACGTGACTGATCTCCAGACCTTCGGGAGGTTCCGGCAGGTTGTCGATCACGATATTGCTCACCGGGATGTCGAGGACTTCGTTCTCTCCCTCAATGAAGAAGTGATGATGGTCCGAGACGTTGGTGTCGAAATAGGTCTTGGCGCTTTCGACGGCGAGCACGCGGATAAGGCCGGCTTCCGTGAACTGGTGCAGGGTGTTGTAGACGGTCGCAAGAGACACGGGAACGTCAGCCGCAAGGGCTTCTTCGTGCAGTTCCTCGACCGTCAGGTGTCGATCACCCTTGGCGAAGAGCAGGCTGGCGAGCGCAATGCGCTGGCGCGTGGGACGAAGCCCAGAGCGACGCAGTCTCGCTTCCGTTTCCTTGAGGCGTTCTGCCATCATGGAGTTGCTCTCCGGTTCTACTCGAATGCTGGTCTTCTTGTTTAGCGATATAACTTCTAAGCGGGAGGCTTTCAATACTTCAGTGCAGGTATACGGCGGCAGGGCGCCGGAGATACGGTATTTTCCTCCGATTGACTCTGGCCGCGCCGCGATGCTTCCTGTATGGCCACGGCTGAAATATGCGGCTTGAGGCGAGAGCAAGGCTGTCCAACGGCCGACAGGGGCGATTGTGGGACTTCATTTTGTCCCTATCTTGCTCTATGGGTCCAACATTCGCGCAAGCCTGGGGACGACGAAGAAGAATGAAACCGAGACAATCCAGCTACAACTACGAAGAAATCCTGTCCTGTGGTCGCGGCGAGCTTTTCGGCCCCGGCAATGCGCAGCTCCCCCTGCCACCGATGCTGATGGTCCATCGTATCACGGACATCTCGGAAACCGGCGGCGCATTCGACAAGGGCTATGTCCGCGCCGAATACGACGTCCACCCGGACGATTGGTATTTTCCCTGCCACTTCCAAGGCAATCCGATCATGCCCGGCTGCCTCGGGCTCGACGGCATGTGGCAGCTGACTGGCTTTTTTCTCGGCTGGCTGGGTGAAGAGGGCCGCGGCATGGCGCTCTCCACCGGTGAGGTGAAGTTTAAGGGTATGGTCCGTCCTCACACCAAGCTCTTGGAGTACGGCATCGACTTCAAGCGGGTCATGCGCGGCCGCCTCGTGCTGGGGACTGCCGACGGCTGGCTGAAGGCGGATGGCGAGATCATTTACCAGGCGACCGACCTTCGCGTAGGTTTGTCGAAGGATAAGACGGCCTGATCTCAGGCACCGTCCAATTGTGATAACGAGAAGGTCTGTTGAGATGAGAAGGGTAGTTGTTACGGGTCTGGGTATCGTTTCCTCCATCGGGAACGACGCCGCAGAGGTTACGGAATCCCTGCGCAATGCGAAGTCCGGAATCTCCTTCTCTCCCGATTTTGCCGAGCACGGTTTCCGCTGCCAAGTCTGGGGGAAGCCCACGCTGGACCCCACCGATCTTGTTGATCGCCGCGCGATGCGTTTCCTCTCTCAGGGGGGGGCATGGAACCACGTCGCGATGAAGCAGGCGATCGCTGATTCGGGGCTTGAGGAATCCGATATCAGCGGTAACGAACGCACCGGCATCATCATGGGCTCGGGCGGTCCGTCCACGCGCACCATCGTCGAGGCAGCCGACATCACCCGCCAGAACAACAGCCCGAAGCGCATCGGCCCGTTTGCCGTGCCTAAGGCCATGTCGTCGACCGCGTCGGCGACGCTCGCCACCTGGTTCAAGATCCATGGCGTAAACTACTCGATCTCGTCGGCTTGCTCGACTTCGGCGCATTGCATCGGCAATGCGGCCGAAATGATCCAGTGGGGCAAGCAGGACGTGATGTTCGCCGGTGGCCATGAGGATCTCGACTGGACCATGTCGGACCTCTTCGATGCCATGGGTGCGATGTCTTCGAAGTTCAACGACACGCCCGGCAGTGCATCACGCGCCTATGACGCCTCGCGTGACGGCTTCGTCATCGCCGGCGGCGCCGGCGTTCTCGTTCTGGAAGAGCTGGAACGCGCCAAGGCCCGCGGCGCCAAGATCTACGCGGAAATCGTCGGTTACGGAGCGACCTCGGACGGCTACGACATGGTCGCACCGTCGGGTGAAGGCGCCATCCGCTGCATGCGGCAGGCACTCTCGACGGTGAAGGGGGAGATCGACTACATCAACACCCACGGCACGTCGACACCGGTCGGTGACTCCAAGGAAATCGGCGCGATCCGCGAAGTGTTCGGGGCAAAGATCCCGCATATCCAGTCGACCAAGTCGCTGACTGGTCATTCGCTGGGCGCTGCCGGTGTCCAGGAGTCGATTTATGGGCTTCTGATGATGCAGGAGCGCTTCATCGGCGAAAGCGCGCACATCAGCGAACTGGACCCGGAATTCGACGGAGTCCCGATCGTTCGCAAGCGGATCGACAACGCCAAGATCGACACCGTTCTGTCGAACTCCTTCGGCTTCGGTGGCACCAACGCCACGCTCGTGTTCCAGCGTCACAATGGATAACGGAATGATTGCCTCTATGCAGGGAAAACGCGGCCTTATCATGGGCGTCGCGAACAACCACTCTATCGCCTGGGGTATTGCCAAGGCGCTTGCCGGTGCCGGCGCCGAACTCGCCTTCACCTACCAGGGTGAAGCTTTGGGCAAGCGCGTGAAGCCGCTTGCTGCCGAACTCGGCTCGGATTTCCTCCTGCCTTGCGATGTGGAGGATCTCGCTTCCGTCGACGCAGTTGTCGCGGCCCTGAAGGAGCGCTGGGGCACGCTGGATTTCGTCGTTCACGCGATCGGCTTCTCCGACAAGAACGAATTGAAAGGGCTCTACGCGGATACCTCGCGTGAGAACTTCGTGCGCACGATGGTCATCTCCTGCTTCTCGTTCACGGAGATTGCCAAGCGTGCCGCCGAGATCATGTCAGACGGCGGATCGATGCTGACGCTGACCTACGGTGGTTCGGTTCGCATCATGCCGAACTACAACGTCATGGGTGTGGCCAAGGCGGCGCTGGAGGCGTCCGTGCGCTATCTCGCCGGCGATTATGGTCCGCGCGGCATCCGCGTCAACGCCATCTCCGCCGGTCCGATCCGCACACTTGCCGGTGCAGGCATCGCCGACGCCCGCGCGATGCTGTCCTGGCAGCAGAAGAATTCGCCGCTCCGCCGGACGGTGACGATCGAAGACGTGGGTGGTTCTGCTCTCTACCTCCTGTCCGACCTCTCGCGTGGCGTGACCGGAGAGATCCACTACGTCGACTCCGGCTACAACATCACGTCGATGCCGACTGTCGATCTCTTGAACAAGGCCGACACGGAATAAATTTCCGGAAAGACGAAGAATAGAGAAGCCCGGCGCTGATCGCAGCACCGGGCTTCTGCCGTTTCATGGGACCGAGCCGTCAGGCCCTTATTTCTTGGCCCATAGAACCTTGTAGCGGGCGTTGCGGCAGGTCTCTCCGTGTTCGCGGAAGTGCTCGCCGAGAGTCGCCTCGTAGGGAAGGCCGCGGTTGGCGACGAGCATCAGCGTTCCGCCACCACGCAGTGCCTGACTGGCGGCGGTGATCAACGCCTTGCCGAGCGATGGTTCGGCTGCGTGTCCCTCGTGGAAGGGCGGATTCATGATGACCAGGTCGTATTTCTCCCTGATCGGCTCGCGCGCGAGATCCTGCCAGAAGAAACGTGCAGAGACGTCCGGGCAGTTCGCCGCCATGTTGGCCTTGGCGCATTCGAGCGCTTGGTAATCGGCTTCGAAGAGGTCGATACGGTTGACTCGGGGGGAGCGCTCCGCAAGCATGACGGAAAGATAGCCCCAACCGGCTCCGAGATCGGCAGCATTGCCGTCGAAGTTTTCCGGCAGGCGGCCTGCGAGCAGCTCTGAACCGGCATCGATGCGGTCGTGGGAGAACATGCCGGCAACGGTGCGAAAACGGCCGTCAACCGTGACATGGGCCGCCTCGAGCACGCCGACCGCCGCCGACCGCTCCTCGGGAACAACGAACCATAGCGCCACACCATGGTACTTCGGCATATGGTCTACGACGAGCCCAAGTGCATCAAGGCGCTTGCGTAGCGGCTGAACGCCATCTTCCTTGCCGCCTGCCACGACGACGAGGCCACCCGCCTTCACACGCTTCAACGCTTCGGCAATCCGGTTCTCGTTCTCGCCGCGATGCTTTCCGCAAAGGACCAGAGCGCCATCGTAGCCGTCTCCCTCCGGCAGAGGCAGTGGCTCGGCGCCTGCAGCCTCCAACTGGAGGAAGGACGGGCGTAGCCCCTGCACCGCGACCACCGCCGCCGCGAAGCCGCTCGGAGGGGCAATTCCGGCTTCAGCACCGAGGAAGAGAAAGCGTTCTCCTGCCTGCGGCATCGGCAACACGTCGGAAGCGAAGGGGTGGAACAGGGTCTTCAGGGCATCGCGGCTCATGGCTCGGTCTTCTCTCTCGGCGAACAAAAAAGGCGCGGAATTTCTCCCGCGCCTCGGATCGGGGACGAAACGTGCTTATTCGGCAGCCTCGCCTTCGTCCTTCTTCTTCTCGGCAACGATTTCCTTGCCGGTCGTCTGGTCTACGGCCTTCATCGACAGGCGGACCTTGCCGCGCTCATCGAAGCCCATGAGCTTGACCCAGACCTTGTCGCCTTCCTTGACGACGTCCGTGGTCTTGGCGACGCGCTCGGAAGCGAGCTGCGAAATGTGGACGAGACCGTCGCGAGCGCCGAAGAAGTTGACGAACGCGCCGAAGTCCGCGGTCTTAACGACCGTCCCTTCGTAGATTGCACCAACTTCCGGCTCTGCCACGATGGAGTGGATCCACTTGCGGGCAGCCTCGATCTCCTTGCCGGAGGACGAGGCAATCTTGACGGTGCCGTCGTCTTCGATGTTGATCTTCGCGCCGGTCTTCTCGACGATTTCGCGGATGACCTTGCCGCCGGAGCCGATGACTTCGCGGATCTTGTCGACCGGAATGTTCATAACTTCGATGCGCGGCGCGAATTCGCCGAGCTGGCCGCGGCTCTCGG
Organism: Ciceribacter sp. RN22; assembly: GCF_024054295.1. Lineage (NCBI taxonomy): Bacteria > Pseudomonadati > Pseudomonadota > Alphaproteobacteria > Hyphomicrobiales > Rhizobiaceae > Ciceribacter > Ciceribacter sp. RN22. The sequence goes on along the minus strand of NZ_JAMXLD010000001.1, from coordinate 507,147 downwards.
TGATGGCCTTCGCCATTTCGCCGAGGATGTGCTTGCGACCGCCCTGCGCCTGGCCGAGTGCAACCTTCATGATCTCTTCGGTGATACCGGCGATCTTGATGTCCATCTGCAGCGAAGTGATGCCATCCGCCGTGCCGGCGACCTTGAAGTCCATGTCGCCGAGGTGGTCTTCGTCGCCGAGGATGTCGGAAAGAACGGCGAAACGATCACCTTCGAGGATGAGGCCCATGGCGATGCCGGCGACGGGCTTGGACAGCGGAACGCCGGCGTCCATGAGAGCGAGCGAGGTGCCGCAGACGGTCGCCATCGAAGACGAACCGTTCGATTCCGTGATCTCGGAGACGACGCGCAGCGTGTAGGGGAACTGCTCGGCGGTCGGCAGCATCGGGTGGATTGCGCGCCAGGCGAGCTTGCCATGGCCGATTTCGCGACGGCCCGGGGAGCCCATGCGACCCGTTTCACCGACCGAGTAGGGCGGGAAGTTGTAGTGCAGCATGAAGTTTTCTTTGTACATGCCGGTCAGGCTGTCGACATACTGCTCGTCTTCGCCTGTGCCGAGCGTGGCAACGACGATGGCTTGGGTTTCACCACGGGTGAAGAGGGCCGAACCGTGGGTGCGCGGCAGGAGGCCGACCTCCGCGATGATCGGGCGAACGGTCTCGAGATCACGACCGTCGATACGGCTCTTGGTGTCGAGAATGTTCCAGCGGACGATCTTCGCCTGCAGGTGCTTGAAGACGGCGCCGACTTCTTCGGCCGAGTACTTGGCTTCGCCTTCTTCCGGAAGGAAGTGAGCCTTCACCTTGGCCTTGACGGCATCGACAGCGGCGTAACGCTCGGCCTTCTGCGTGATCTTGTAGGCGTCACGCAGTTCGGCTTCGGCGATCGAGAGCATCTCGGCTTCGAGCGCGGAATGATCTTCCGGCTCGAATTCACGCGGCTCCTTGGCAGCGACTTCGGCGAGCTTGATGATCGCATCGATGACCGGCTGGAAGCCGCGGTGACCGAACATGACCGCGCCGAGCATGACGTCTTCGGGCAATTCCTTGGCTTCCGATTCGACCATCAGCACCGCGTCCTGCGTGCCGGCGACAACGAGATCGAGGCTCGATTCGTCCATCTCGTCGAGATGCGGGTTCAGAACATATTCACCGTTGATGTAGCCGACGCGGGCGCCGCCGACCGGGCCCATGAAGGGTACGCCGGAGAGCGTGAGTGCAGCCGAGGTGGCGACCATCGACAGGATGTCCGGGTTGTTTTCGAGGTCGTGCTGGATGACGGTAACGACGACCTGCGTGTCGTTCTTGTAGCCTTCCGGGAAGAGGGGGCGGATCGGACGGTCGATCAGGCGGGAAACGAGCGTCTCGTTCTCGGAAGGACGACCTTCGCGCTTGAAGTAACCGCCCGGGATCTTGCCGGCAGCATAGGTCTTTTCCTGGTAGTTGACGGTGAGCGGGAAGAAGTCCTGGCCGGGCTTCGGCGCCTTGGCCGAAACGACGGTGGCGAGAACGACGGTTTCGCCATAGGTCGCGAGAACGGCGCCGTCGGCCTGACGGGCGATCTTGCCGGTTTCGAGCTTCAGCGGGCGGCCTGCCCACTCGATTTCTACGCTATGAATGTCAAACATTGTCTTTTCCTTCTCCGCGGAAAGCAGCGCTCATGTTCCTTCTTGCGGAACAGGCCGTCGCGGCCGCGGGAATGCTGACGTATCACGGGCAAGACAGCAGGAAGCTCTTCAGGTGGCTCATGGCGTCAGCGGTACGATATTCCGCGCCATCACGCCCCGCGCGCTCTCGAAGCCGAAGCCTCGTTGCGCGTGCCAGACCATCCTGGCAAAAGCACCCGGCAATCCTGCCCCATGACAGGTCATCGGTTGGTTCTGGCGGCACCGGCCCATCCGGCCCGCCCTATGTTGCTGCCCGGGAGCAGTCTCGCTCCGGCCGGGCCTTCGGGACATTAGTCCCGATAGAAAGCCGGCGGACCTCCGCAAGGAAGTCCGCCGGAACATGTTAGCGGCGAATGCCCAGGCGAGCGATCAGGCCGTTGTAGCGGGCCTCGTCCTTCTTCTTGAGGTAGTCAAGAAGCGAACGACGGCTGGAAACCAGGGTCAGAAGGCCACGGCGGGAGTGGTTGTCCTTCTTGTGGCCCTTGAAATGTTCCGTCAGGTTGTTGATCCGCTCGGTCAGGATCGCGACCTGTACTTCCGGCGAACCCGTGTCGCCTTCCTTGGTCGCATATTCCTTGATCAGGGCAGCCTTGCGCTCTGCAGTAATCGACATCGCAGTATCCTTTCAATGTCAGGAGAGAAGACGCCATATGCCGAGATGTCGTCCAGCATTGGCCATGAAAAGCAGGTGGACGGACCGCCATGCTGGCGCTGCCTATAAACCATTCAGGCGAGAATTGGAAGCGCTGATTACAGGCTGCCGCTTCAGGTAAAAACCCGCCGTGGATGAAACTCTCCACCGGCAATCTCGCCGATCGCGACCAGCTTCCCAGCGGCAAGTGCCACCGCTTCCGGCTCGGCAACTGGTGCATCGCGACCGCGCAGGATGATCGGATTGCCCATGCGAAGACGATGCGCCTGATCCTCGCTCACCCTGATCTGCGGCAAGGCGGCGAGCGCCTCGCTGGTGTCGATGAGAAATTCGTCCAGCGCCGCCAGCCGCTCGTCGCGGTCCTCGATTTTTTCCAGTGCGACAAGGTCCGCCAGCGGAACCATGGTCTCTTCCGCAAAGGGGGCGACATAGGTGCGCCGGAGGAGAGATATATGGCCGTAGCAACCGAGGTCGCGGCCGAAGTCGCGGGCAAGCGAGCGCACATAGGTGCCCTTGCCGCATTCCACCTCGAAATGTGCCTGGTCCTTCTCGCACTTCAGCAATGTCAGGCGGTGAACCTCGACTTCGCGCGACGGGATGTCGACGGTCTCGCCGTCACGTGCCAAGTCATAGGCGCGTTCGCCTGCGATCTTGATTGCAGAGAACTGCGGAGGCACCTGCGAGATGACGCCGGTGTACCGTGGCAGTAGCGCTCGTATCGCCTCTTCGGTCGGCCGAGCCGTGGATGTCTGCGTTACGTCGCCTTCGAGATCGTCGGTCGAGCGCTCTTCGCCCCACGTGACGGTGAACTCGTAGATCTTTCTGCCGTCCATGACGTAAGGAACGGTTTTCGTCGCATCACCGAGCGCAATCGGAAGCATGCCCGAGGCGAGCGGATCGAGCGTGCCGGCGTGGCCGGCCTTCTGGGCGTTGAACAGCCACTTGATTTTGGAAACCGCTTCCGTTGAACCGAAATCGGCAGGCTTGTCGAGGATCAGCCAGCCCGAAACGGGGCGGCCCTTGGGCTTGCGAGGCTTGGACATGCGTCTCTATTCTTGTTCGTCGTCTCGGTCGGCGTCGAGATCTCGGCTGACTTCGGGCGAGCGCAGCAGCGCATCGATCTTCTGGTAGTTGTCGAAACTGGTATCATCGCGGAAGCGAACTTCCGGCATGTACTTCATCTGCCGCAGTTGCGGGCCGAGGCGGCCACGAATGTACTTCGCATTGCGGTTCAGCGCATCGATGACCGCATTGTGGTCGGGGACGCCGAGCGGCGTCACATAGGCCGTGGCAATCTTCAAATCCGGCGACATGCGGACCTCGGAGATGGAAATCACGGTCTTTTCGATCAGTGGATCGCGTACTTCGCCGCGCTGCAGAACCTGGGTGATCGCGGCGCGAACCTGTTCTCCGACGCGGAGCATGCGCTGGGATGGAGCGGAAGAGGTTGGTCTGGTCATCGTCATCCTGCCTTAAACAAAGCGAGCGCCGGATCGCCGGCGCCCGCAACTTGTTCGGATTGTGATCGCCGGCTTTAGAGCGTGCGCGTAACGTGCTCCACGCGGAAGCACTCGATAACGTCCCCGGCACGGATGTCTTCGTAGTTCTCGAAGGCCATGCCGCATTCCTGCCCGACAGGTACTTCCGAGACTTCGTCCTTGAAGCGCTTGAGCGTCTTGAGCTTGCCTTCGTGGATGACGACGTTGTCGCGTACCAGGCGTACACCTGCGCCACGCTCGACCTTGCCTTCGGTGACGCGGCAACCCGCGACCTTGCCGACCTTGGTGATGTTGAAGACCTCGAGGATCTCCGCATTGCCGAGGAAGGTCTCGCGCCGTTCCGGCGAGAGAAGACCCGACATCGCCGCCTTCACGTCATCCACCAAGTCGTAGATGATGTTGTAGTAGCGGATCTCGATGCCGCCGCGTTCAGCCGCCTGACGGGCTTGCGTGTTTGCGCGGACGTTGAAGCCGATGATGGCAGCGTTCGACGCCTCGGCAAGCGAGATGTCGGACTCGGTGACGCCGCCGACCGCCGAGTGGACGATGCGCGCACGCACCTCCTCGGTGCCGAGCTTGTCCAGCGCGCCGGCAATCGCCTCGATCGAACCCTGCACGTCGCCCTTGATGACCAGCGGGAATTCCTTCATGCCGGAAGTTTGAAGCTGGCTCATCATCTGTTCGAGCGAACCGCGAGAACCCGACTGGCGGGCCGCCGCCTTGTCGCGTGCCAGACGCAGACGGTACTCGGAGATTTCGCGAGCGCGGGCCTCGTTCTCGACAACGGCGAACTTGTCGCCGGCTGCCGGCGTGCCGGAAAGACCGAGAACCTCGACCGGCATGGCCGGACCGGCTTCCTTGACGTGGTCGCCCTTGTCGTTGACGAGCGCACGCACGCGTCCCCACTGGTCGCCGGCGACGATGATCTGGCCGGGGCGAAGCGTACCCTTCTGCACGAGGACAGTCGCGACGGCGCCGCGGCCGCGGTCGAGTTCGGCTTCGATGACCGTACCTTCGGCCGTGCGGTTCGGATTGGCCTTGAGGTCGAGGATTTCGGCCTGCAGCAGGATGGCCTCGAGCAGCTTGTCGAGATTGGTGCCGTTCTTCGCCGAAACCTCGACGTCGAGAACTTCACCGCCCATGGATTCGACGAAGACTTCATGCTGCAGCAGTTCCGTGCGGACCTTCTGCGGATTTGCCGTCGGCTTGTCGATCTTGTTGATCGCAACGATGATCGGAACGCCGGCCGCCTTGGCATGATTGATCGATTCGATCGTCTGCGGCATCACGCTGTCATCGGCCGCAACGACCAGGATGGCGATGTCGGTCGCTTGCGCGCCACGGGCACGCATCGCAGTGAAGGCGGCGTGACCGGGCGTGTCGATGAAGGTGATCTTCTGACCGTTCTGCTCGACCTGATAGGCGCCGATGTGCTGCGTAATGCCACCGGCTTCGCCTGCCACGACATTTGCGTTGCGGATGGCGTCGAGCAGCGAGGTCTTGCCGTGGTCGACGTGGCCCATGATGGTGACGACCGGCGGACGCGGAAGCAGTTCGCCTTCCTCGTCGGCAACGTCAAAGATACCTTCCTCGACGTCGGACTCGGAGACCCGCTTGACGGTGTGGCCGAATTCGGTTGCGATGATTTCTGCCAGGTCGGCGTCGATGACGTCGCCGGGCTTCATCATCTGGCCTTCTTTCATCAGGTACTTGATGACGTCGACCGCGCGTTCGGACATACGCTGCGACAATTCCTGGATGGTGATGGTCTCCGGCAGCACGACCTCACGCACGATCTTCTCGCGCGGTTCCTGCATCTGGCTGCGGCGGAACTTTTCCTGGCGGCGGCGCATCGATGCGAGCGAACGGCCGCGCGACGGCGCGCCTTCCTCGTCCACATCGGCCGTGGTGACGGTCAGCTTTCCACGCCGGCGATCCTCTTCACCCTTGGGCCGGGCGGGAACCTTTGCCGGGGCCGGCGCGACAACCTTGCCACGCGCGGGGCCACGAGCGGCGCCGCGTTCCTCTTCCTCTTCCTCTTCCTTCCGGCTGCGGCCGAAGACAGGAGCTGAAGGCGCTGCGGGGCGCGGGGCCGCGGGACGAACTTCGGCAGGACGAACAGGAACTGCTGCCGGTGCCGGAGCTTCGGCTTCCTGTGCCTGCGTCCCTTCTTCCTTCACTTCCACCGCACGACGCGCGGCATCCTCGGCGGCACGGCGGGCAGCCTCTTCTGCTTCCGCCTTGCGGCGCGCTTCGTCGATGGCGCGCTGCTTGGTTTCCTCGACCTCGCGAGCCTGCGCCTCCACGAGGGCGCGGCGACGCGCTTCCATCTCTCCGGCGGACAGGTCGTGAAGGACGGCACCTCTCGGGCGCTCCTGACGAACGGGCTGTTGCGGCTGCGGTGGGCGCTGCTGCGGCGCGCTCGGCTGGTGAACGCGCGGAGCAGCGGGCGCGGCCGGCCGCGGGGCAGCCGGAGCCGGCTCTGCGGGGCGTGCCTGCGGGACAGGAGCGGAGGCTTTCTCGTCTTCGGGGCGGGTCAGGCGCCGCTTCCGCGTCTCGACCACAACCGCCTTCGTGCGACCGCGACCGATATCCTGGCGCACGGTACCTTGGCTCACCCCCGAAGGTTTCAGGGTGAGAGTCTTCTTGCCCGTTACGCTGAGTGTCTTGTCGTCTTTGTTGTCGGTCATTCCGTTCCCGTTCCTTCGAGCGCGGCCGGATGTCCTGCATCGACCGCGTCGCTAATTCCTGTTCATCCATGCAGTGGCCGGCCGAGCCGGTGACCGCGTCATTGTGGTTTCTGGCCGGCGCCACCCGTCGTTTGCGGCGCGCCGCCGCGATACGTCTTGAGCAGGTTTGCGCGTTTCACTACACCTTCACCCGCCTGCCCTGCAAGCGCCGCAGCATGGATAAAAGCATTCTGGCCCATCAGTTCTTCCATTTCCGCCTCGGACAGGAGACGAAAGGAGGGTATCTCCGCATCGGTTTCCATTCCGAGGTGCCAGGCCTTGCGTGCCTGGTCGATCTTTCTCACACCGTCGGCTGCGGCATCTGCCGCATGAAACACCGCGATGGCCTCGCCGCTGCGAACCGCCAAGTCGACCTTGGCGCTGCCGGTGATGAACTGGCCCGCCTTGCGAGCCATGTTCATCATCCCTGCAAGCTGGGCGACGAGCAGGCGGTCCACACGTTGGCCGAGATCAGGATCAGCCTTCGCATCCGCCTTCAGCGCGCGCGCGAAAAGCTTCTTTGCTACCGCCTTGTCGACCGCCTCGCGGCTTGCCGAAACCCAGCATCCGCGACCTGGAAGCTGCCGCTTCAAATCCGCGACGACGCTGCCGTCTGGACCGGCGACAAAGCGGATCAGCGTCTCCGGCGTTCCGCTCTGCCGCGTGACGATGCACGTGCGGCCGTTCATGTCCGCACTCTCAATGACATCGTCATTCGGCAAGCCTTCCGGCGCATCGCCTCGCATCATTCGGCCTTGTCTTCGTCCTCGGCCACTTCTTCGTCCACGACCTCAGCGGCGAGATCCTCCTCGGTGATCCAGCCGGCCGCCAACCGGGCCTGAACGATCATGTTTTCGGCTTCCGCGCGAGAAACGTCGAACTTCGAGAACAGTCCTTCGAACTTCTTGGTCTCGCCATCCTTGCGCTCGCTCCAGCCGACGAGATCGTCGGCTGCGCAGCCGGCAAAGTCCTCGATCGTCTTGATACCGTCCTCGCCGAGGGCGACCATCATCTGGGCCGTCATGCCGTCGATCTGGCGCAGGTCGTCGGAAACGCCGAGTTCCTTGCGCTTGGCGTCCATTTCCGCCTCGATCTTCTCCAGATAATCGCGGGCGCGCGACTGGATTTCCTGGGCGGTGTCCTCGTCGAAGCCCTCGATCGACGCGATTTCGTCGAGATCGACATAGGCGAGCTCCTCGACCTGGGCGAAGCCTTCGGAGGCGAGCACCTGACCGATCATCTCGTCGACGTCGAGCGCATCCATGAAGAGGTTGGTCCGCTCGTTGAATTCCTTCTGACGACGCTCGGATTCTTCCTGCTCGGTCATGATGTCGATGTCCCAGCCGGTGAGCTGGGAGGCGAGGCGGACGTTCTGGCCGCGACGACCGATGGCCAGCGAAAGCTGCTCGTCCGGAACGACGACCTCGATGCGCTCGGCATCCTCGTCGAGAACGACCTTGGAAACCTCGGCAGGCTGCAGCGCATTGACGATGAAGGAAGCCGGATCCTGGCTCCACGGGATGATGTCGATCTTCTCGCCCTGCAATTCGCCGACGACGGCCTGGACGCGCGAGCCGCGCATACCGACGCATGCGCCGACCGGGTCGATCGACGAGTCATTCGAAATGACGGCAATCTTGGCACGCGAACCCGGGTCGCGGGCAACCGACTTGATCTGGATGATGCCGTCGTAGATTTCCGGCACTTCCATGGTGAAGAGCTTCACCATGAACTGCGGATGGGTACGCGACAGGAAGATCTGCGGACCGCGCTGTTCGCGGCGTACGTCGTAGACATAGGCGCGCACGCGGTCGCCATAGCGGAAGGTCTCGCGCGGGATCATCTCGTCGCGGCGGATGATGCCTTCGCCGCGGCCGAGATCGACGATCACATTGCCGTATTCGACACGCTTGACGGTACCGTTGACGATTTCGCCGACACGATCCTTGAACTCGTCGTACTGGCGATCCCGTTCGGCTTCGCGCACCTTCTGCACGATAACCTGCTTGGCGGACTGGGCGGCGATGCGGCCGAAATCCATCGGCGGCAGCGGATCGGCGATGAAGTCACCGATCTTGGCGTCCGGATTGCGGTCACGGGCAAGCTCGAGAGCGATCTGCGTGGAATAGTCCTCGACCTTCTCGACAACTTCAAGAAGGCGCTGCAGACGGATCTCGCCGGTCTTGGAGTTGATATCGGCGCGAATGTTGGTTTCGGAGCCGTAGCGCGAGCGAGCGGCTTTCTGGATTGCATCGGCCATAGCGGCAAGCACGATTTCGCGGTCGATCACCTTCTCACGCGCGACCGCGTCAGCGATCTGCAAGAGCTCGAGCCGGTTAGCACTGACTGCCATTGTCTTATGTCTCCGTCTTCACTGCCGGGGCCTGGCCCTCGAGGCGGTTAGTCTATCGGGGTTTCGTCGTCATTCTGGTTCGCGGCCTGGGCTCGAGCGGCCTTGTCGGCCTTCAGCGCATCGCGGATAAGATCGTCCGTCAGGATCAGCTTCGCTTCCGCCAGCGCTGTGAACGGAATGGTTACGCGCGGCTCCTCGCCATATGCGATCTGGTCTCGCTCGATGGTAAAACCGTCCCCGTCCACTGCCGTGATCTTTCCGCGGAACCGTTTGCGGTTGTCGACCAGAATCGACGTTTCGCATTTGACGAGATGGCCCTGCCAGCGTTCGAAATCGGACTTGCGCACCATCGGCCTGTCGATACCCGGGGAGGATACTTCCAGATGATAGGCCTTGTCGACCGGATCTTCGACGTCGAGAACCGGCGAAACCGCCATCGAGAGCTTTTCGCAATCCTCGACCGTCATGGTGCCGTCGTTGCGTTCGGCCATGATCTGGAGGGTAAGGCCGTTCTGGTTCAGGAGCCGAACCCGCACAAGCTTGAAGCCCATGGCGACGGCCACGGGCTCAATGATTTCAGCGATGCGCCGATCCAGACCGGTTTCCGTGACAATGCGCGGCTCGCGGTCCTGCGGCGCCGGTACTTGTTCCGACACGCGTCATCCTCCTGGATGAATTCTGCAGCTTTCCCGACCGCTAACAAAAAAGAGCGGGTCCTTGCGGCCCCACTCTTCATCTATCGATCAAGAATTTAGGCACGATATACGCTTGCTTGCGCGCAAATGCAAGCTTTGCGAGGAACCACGTCGTCCCGGTGCTATTTTCTCGTTCGAGATCGCGAGAGATAGGCAGCGTGCTTCAGATTTGCATATAGTGGCCCGCTCCGCTTCGAAAGTCGCAGGTGAACAGGACGTGTCGGACCGCAAATCGCCCTTGGCGCCACTGAAGAACGAATTCTACCGGACGATCTGGGTTGCAAGCATCTCGTCGAATCTCGGCGGTCTCATCCAGGGCGTGGGAGCAGCCTGGCTGATGGCGTCCATTTCCCGCTCGGAGAATATGGTCGCCCTTGTGCAGGCATCCAACACCTTGCCGATCATGCTGTTCTCATTGCTCTCCGGGGCCGTCGCCGACAGCTTTGATCGCCGCAAGGTCATGCTGCTATCGCAGTTTTTCATGCTGGCCGTTTCGGTCTTGCTCGCCGCCTTTGCCTTTGTCGGACAGATTTCTCCGTGGTCGCTGCTGTTTTTTACGTTCCTGATCGGCAGCGGCACGGCGCTCAACAATCCGTCCTGGCAGGCCTCCGTCGGCGATATGGTGCCGCGAAGCGATCTCCCGGCTGCCGTCGCCTTGAACAGTATGGGCTTCAACATTACCCGAAGTGTCGGGCCGGCGCTCGGGGGCATGATCGTCGCCGCACTTGGCGCTGCTGCAGCCTTCCTCGTGAACGCCTTCAGCTACCTGCCGCTCGCCTATGCGCTCTATCGCTGGCGTCCGGAAGTTCCGCAGACGACCTTGCCTCGCGAGCAGCTGGGTGCCGCCATCTCTGCGGGACTTCGCTACGTCGCGATGTCGCCGAATATTATGAAGGTGCTTTTCCGCAGTTTCGTCTTCGGCCTGACGGCGGTCGCGATCCTCGCGCTCCTGCCGGTGGTCGCCCGCGACATGGTCGCAGGTGGGCCGCTCACCTACGGCATTCTGCTGGGCGCCTTTGGCGCAGGTGCGATCGCAGGTGCACTATCGAGTGCCCGGCTACGGGAACTCCTTTCGAGCGAGGACATCGTGCGATTGTCGTTCGCAGGTTTCGCCCTTAGTACCGCAGTCGTCGGCATCAGCGGGTCGGCTTGGCTCACCGGGGCGGCCCTTCTGCTTGCCGGTGCCTGTTGGGTCCTCGCACTTTCGCTCTTCAATACGGTCGTGCAGCTCTCCACGCCGCGCTGGGTGGTCGGTCGGGCACTCTCGCTCTACCAGACAGCTACCTTCGGCGGCATGGCGACCGGCAGCTGGCTCTGGGGTCACGTGGCCGAAACCAACAGCGTCGGACATGCTCTCCTTGCGTCTGCACTGGTGATGATTGTCGGCGTCGCAATCGGGTTCCGGCTGCCAATGCCGCCCTTTGCATCGCTCGATCTCGATCCGCTCAACCGCTTCAACGAGCCGGAACTCCGGCTCGACGTAAAGCCGCGCAGCGGTCCCATCGTCGTGCAGATCGGTTACGAGATCGACGATGACGACGTGCACGAATTCCTTTCGTTGATGGTTGAAAGGCGCCGGATTCGTCTTCGTGACGGCGCCCGCAACTGGGCGCTGATGCGCGATCTCGAAAATCCGGAGGTCTGGACCGAGACCTATCACACGCCGACCTGGGTGGATTATGTGCGTCATAACCAGCGGCGGACAAAGGCGGACGCGGAAACGAGCGACCGCCTGCTTGCTCTTCACCGGGGCACTTCAAAGCCCCGCGTTCATCGGATGATCGAGCGGCAGGGTATTCCGCCGGCCGATGACGTTTTCCACCAGACGCACATCGAGCCGCACTGAGGATCGTCAGCGAAGCTTCGCCTTCAGGCTCTCGTCGGGGAAACAGGTCGGCCGCAGACCGCCCTTCGCCTGCCACTCGCCGAGCGACCTGCGGGTCTTGTAGCCGGGCAGGCCATCGACCTTGCCGACATCGTAATTTTTCGCGACGAGGGCCTCCTGCATGGCCAGGACGTCGGAGCGCAGCATCTTGCCGACGTCACCCCACTTGCCGACGAAAGGACCGCTGCCATAGGCGATGCGATCGGCGAGATTGCCGATGAAGAGCGCGTAGAGATCGGAGTTATTGTACTCCTTGAGCACGTAAAAGTTCGGTGTGACCAGGAATTCGGGTCCATGCGTTCCCGCTGGGACGAGCATCATCGTGGAAGCCGTCGCCTCACGGTCCGGAAACGGTTTGCCCGAGATGCGTCGGATACCCGTTGCCGCCCAGATGGAGAGAGGCTGTGCACGGTCCGGCCCTTCCTGGGCACAGGAGACGCCCTCCGGAATGGCGACCTCGTAACCCCAGCTGCGTCCCCTCTGCCACCCCTTGTGGACGAGATAGTTGGCGATGGAGGCCAAGCTGTCGGGAACGGAAGCCCATATGTTGCGACGGCCGTCGCCGTCGAAATCGACCGCGTGCTCGAGGTAGCTCGTCGGCATGAACTGCGGCTGGCCGAGGGCCCCGGCCCATGAGCCCATCATCTCGCCGGCGCTGACATCGCCACCATCGATCATGTGAAGGGCAGAAATCAGCTCGCGCAGAAAAAGGTCCTTGCGGGTCGACATGAAAGCCTTGGTTGCAAGCACCTCCACCGCGGGATAGGGCAGTTTCGCCTGGCCGAAGCCCGTTTCTCGTCCCCATATCGCGAGCACGACGGATCCCGGAACGCCGTAGGTCGTCTCGATCTTCTGAAGGGTGCGGGCGTGCCGCGTCGCGAGACTGCGACCGGTGGCGGCAAGTCCTTGCAGCCGTTTCTCCGAGAAATAGGCTCCCGGTGAAGAGAACTCCGCCTGACTCTGCTTGCGTTCCTTCGGGGGCTTGCTGCCCGGCGGCACAAGATCCGGCAGGTTCCAGTTGAGATGGAGGCCGGCAGTCGCGCGCTCGAACGCGTTACGGCTGACGCCTGACTTCTGCGCGAGCGGCCACAGATCCTGCTGCAACCACGCCTGGAACCTCGCCTCGATTGCGCCCTTGTCGAGTGCTGCGGCGGGAAGCGGAGAAAGGAGCTGCAGAAGGAGGAAGAGGATGGCGGAGTGTCGTCTCATGGAACCTCGCATCACCCGCAATTGGGGCAGATTTCAGATCGCCGTGCGCGCCCTCAGTGCCGCCGACAACGTTCCCTCGTCCAGATAGTCGAGCTCACCACCCACGGGAACGCCATGGGCGAGACGGGTGATTTTGACGTCCAGCCCCGCCAGATGATCGGTGATGTAGTGAGCGGTCGTCTGTCCCTCGACGGTCGCATTGACCGCGATGATGACCTCGCGGATGCCGCCTTTGGACACCCTGTCGATAAGGCCGCGGATGTTGAGATCATCCGGTCCCACGCCGTCGAGCGGCGACAGCGTGCCGCCGAGCACGTGATAGGCCGCATTCATCGCGCCCGCGCGCTCCAGCGCCCAGAGGTCGGAGACGTCTTCTACGACGATGATCACCGTCTGGTCGCGACGATCGTCGGTGCAGACGGTGCAAGGGTCGCTCGTATCGACATTGCCGCAGTGGGAGCAGATCTTGACCTTGTCGTAGGCGTCGCCGAGCGCGTGGGCCAGCGGTCCCATCAACTGATCCTTCTTCTTGATGAGATGCAACGCCGCCCGGCGGGCGGAGCGCGGTCCGAGCCCGGGCACCTTCGCCAGCAGCTGGATCAGTTTCTCGATTTCGGGGCCGGTGACTCGCTTTGCCATGAGCGGTTTCTAGCGAATATCTGCGCGAAACGGAAATGCCTTCAACGCAGCCCTCGCCAGTGGGAAGACGAAGTGCGGAGGAATAGCCGATCGCCGCACGGCTGCCACGATCAGATATCGCATCAGAACGGCAGCTTCATGCCGGGCGGGATTGGGAGACCGGCCGTCATCTCCCTGGTCTTTTCCGCCATTACGGCTTCGGCCTTGTCCTTGGCGTCCTTGTGGGCGGCAACGATCAGGTCCTCGAGGATCTCGACCTCTTCTTCCTTGAAGAGTGAAGGATCGATCTTGAGGCCCTTGAGCTCGCCCTTGCCGGTCATCGTCACGGTCACAAGACCGCCGCCGGATTTGCCTTCGACTTCGAGAGCGGCGATCTCCGCCTGCATCTTCTCCATCTTGGCCTGCATTTCCTTGACCTTGCCCATCATGCCCATGATGTCGCGCATCGTCCGTCTCCCTGAAATATTGGCGAATGCCGTCTTAGAATTCGATGTCGTCGCCCGGAAGAATGTCGCCCTCGGCGGACTCGGCTGCCGAAGGGATGTCCAGCGTCTCATCCTCGTTGCCGGTGGCACGAATGCGCACGTCCGTGATCCTCGCCCCGGGGAAGCGGGTCAGGATCGCCGCCACGTCCGGATCCTGGCGTGCATCGAGGAGCCTCGCCTCGCGATTCGAACTTTCGGTTTCCGCAAGTGTCGGCCGGCCGGCTTCGCGCGACAGGATGACCATCCAGCGGATTTCCGTCCATTCCTCGAGTCGCCGCTGCAGGTCCCCTGCAAGCGTCTTCGGCGCTTCGGGTGGCAGATTGATCTCGAGGCGCCCGGGCTCCAGACCCACGAGCCGGACATAGGAACGCAGGAGAGCCTTGAGCTTCGGGTCACGGTTCTGTGTGCAGAGCTCGGCGATATCCTCAAGCGACTTGACGGGAACTTTGGGGACTGGTGTCGGCTTTGTTTCGATGCGCCCCAGGACAACTGGCTGCAATTCAGGTGTCGGCACACTCTGGAGATGGGCGGTCGGTCTTGGTGCAGTTGGCTGCATCGCGCGATCCGGCATCTGCCCGGCGACAGCAGCCGTGCGATAGGACGCCTGGGCGCCACCGCCGTTGCCTCCCGAGGGTGCAGCGGAATGGCTGCCGGCTTGGCCTCCTTCCGCCAATTCTGCAAGCCGGCGCGCAGCATCTTCCGGCGATGGCAAATGAGCCGCATGCGCAAGCCGAATAATGACCATTTCCGCGGCACCGGCAGGGCGCGCGGAATTTTCCGCTTCCGGGATCCCTTTCAGTAGCATCTGCCACATGCGGGAGAGCGTCGAAACGCTGATGCTGGTCGAGAGCTCGGCCCCGCGAACGCGCTCCACCTCACTGAGGGAGGCGTCCTGAGCCGCCGACGGTATGTATTTGAGCCGTGTCACGAGATGGGTGAAGTCGGCGAGGTCGGTCAGAACGACCGTCGGGCTGGCGCCCGACTCGTACTGGCTGCCGAACTCGGAGAGCGCAGCCGCGACGTCGCCGCGCACCACATGTTCGAAGAGATCGACGATGCGGGCACGATCGGCAAGCCCGAGCATCGCGCGCACCGCATCCGTCTTGACCGTCCCGCCGCCGTGGGCAATCGCCTGATCGAGCAGCGAGAGTCCGTCGCGTGCCGACCCCTCGGCAGCACGCGCAATCATCGCAAGGGCTTCCTCGTCGGCGACGATGCCTTCCTTGGCCGCAATCGTCGAGAACAGGCCGACCAGATCACTCGCACTGATGCGCCGCAGGTCGAAGCGCTGGCAGCGGGAGAGCACGGTGATCGGCACCTTGCGGATCTCGGTCGTTGCGAAGATGAACTTGACGTGTTCCGGCGGCTCCTCGAGTGTCTTCAGCAAGCCGTTGAAGGCTGCCGTCGAGAGCATATGCACTTCATCGATGATGTAGACTTTGTAGCGGGCCGAGACGGGGCGATAGCGAACCTGCTCGATGATCTCGCGGATGTCGTCGATACCGGTATGCGAGGCCGCGTCCATTTCGATGACGTCGACGTGACGACCTTCCATGATCGCCTGACAATGTTCGCCCGGGAGCTTGAGGTCGATCGTCGGCTTGTCGATCTCTGCAGTCTTGTAATTCAGCGCGCGCGCCAGGATACGGGCGGTCGTCGTCTTGCCGACACCGCGAACACCCGTCAGCATGTAGGCCTGCGCGATACGACCCGTCTCGAACGCATTCGTGAGCGTGCGGACCATCGGCTCCTGGCCGACCATCAGATCGGTGAAATCCTTGGGACGATACTTGCGGGCCAGGACTCTGTATCCTGCGGCGCCGCCGTTTGCATGTGCTGCTGTCGGCTCGAAGTCGCTCATCGCTCCTGCCAGCGTTAGAGTCGTCCCGTTCGGGTCTTTCGACCCTTCATCCTGCCGGCCATGTAGAACGGAAGGTGGGAGGCTGGCACGATGACCCGTGCCGGGCTCGTTAGGGCTGCTTCCTTCCGGACCTGACCCGGTTGGCGAGTGGCTCGTCCACCACCAACCTCCCGAGAGCACATATCGGCAATTACGGAAGCAAATGCAAGCCAAGCCGCCAAAAAACTGCTATCTATGGAGAAACGCTGGAAAAGGAGGCATTCTTGGTCAAGTTCGAGCTCGATGAGAGACTGACGCGCGACAGTGAGCGCCTGACGCTGCTCGGCCTCTGCGATGTCCGGCTCATGCGCGACAGCCGTTGGCCATGGCTCGTCCTCGTGCCGCAACGTCCGGATGTCAGCGAGGTCTTCGACCTCACGCCGCTCGACCAGGCAGTGTTGACCTTCGAGCAGAATCTGGTGGCGTCCGCGCTCAAGAGGGCGACTGGCGCTGTCAAAATAAACGTCGGCGCTCTTGGCAATATTGTTCGACAGCTTCATGTTCACGTTATCGCCCGCTTCGAAGGGGACGCGAATTGGCCGGGCCCCGTCTGGGGACACGGTTCGGCCGTTCCCTATGAGGCGCAGCCTTGCGGTGAATTCAAACGGAAGCTTCTCGAAGCCCTTCAGTCATGAGCAAATCCATCTTCGATCTCGACACTCCGCATCCCGAAGCCAGCACGCTTACCGCCTTTTCCAGGAATGGGCTCGACCGATGTAGCGAACACCGGGAAGAGGACTGCCTGGAGCAGGCGCTCGCGGTTGAAGGCGCCCACATTCTTGCATTCGCCGGGCCGAAGCTCATCCTCAAGCACGACGGGCAGGTTCTTGATCCGCTGTTCGCGCCCTATGAATTGCCGGAGCTTGATCCCGACTTCGACAACGCTGTTCTCCTGGGATTCCAGCCGACAGGCGAGCCGCGGCTCGCCGTGCCCGTGCGCAGTGCGGCAGAGGAACTCGCCAATCACTACAAGGCTGCTGACGCCCGTTCGCTCTTTCGCGACGACCTGGTCGGCGAGGATCTGCAGGGCGAGGCGGCGCAGGCACTCAGTCTTCTTCAGTGGAACATGGACAACCGGTTTTGTGGCCGCTGCGGCAGCGCGACGGAAGGCCGAATCGGCGGGTACAAACGGGTCTGTCAGGCCTGCGACCACACGATTTTCCCGCGGACAGACCCGGTCGCGATCATGCTGGTGATCGACGAGACGCGCGATCTGTGCCTCCTTGGTCGCAATCATCGCTTCCCGGACGGCATGTATTCCTGCCTGGCTGGCTTCGTGGAACCGGGCGAGACAATCGAGAATGCGGTTCGCCGCGAAACCTACGAGGAAGCGGGAATCGAGATCGGCCGGGTACGCTATCACGCTTCGCAGCCCTGGCCCATGCCCCATCAGATGATGATCGGGTGTTTTGCCGAGGCGCTTTCCAGCGAGGTCAGCCGCGATACCTTCGAGCTTGCCGACTGCCGATGGTTCACGAGGACCGAGGTCGAAGAGATGATGGCGTCGCGCGCCGCCAACGGCTGGACGACGCCGATCGAGGGAACGATCGCCAATCGTCTGCTGCGGGACTGGCTGGACTGGCCCCGTTGAGGCGTCCCCCGGAAATTGCGAAAATCGTGCGGTCCAGGGGAGAGCGGACTTAGAGCTTGCCCCGCATCGGGTGGCCCTTGTAGACGCCGAGAATGCGGACTTTTTCCGAGAAGAAGCGCAGTTCTTCCAGGGCCTGCATGACCGGCGTGTCATCCGGGTGGCCTTCGATATCCGCATAGAACTGGGTCGCCACGAACTTGCCCCCGATCTGATAACTTTCCAGCTTCGTCATGTTGATGCCGTTCGTCGCAAAACCGCCGAGCGCCTTGTAGAGTGCGGCCGGAATGTTCCGGACATTGAAGATGAAGGTGGTGACGATGAGTTCGTCAGGCAAAGAACGCTTGGCAATGGTCTCGTCGCGGGACAGGACGACGAAACGGGTGACGTTGTTCTCGGTATCCTCGACATTCTCGGCAATGATTTCGAGACCATAGAGATCGGCGGCAAGTCGCGGTGCAAGGGCTGCCATGGATCGCTCGCCGGTTTCGGCGACCAGCTTTGCCGCACCGGCGGTGTCGCCGGCGACGACCGGCTTCCAGCCATTGTTGCGGATGATCTTGCGGCATTGTCCGAGCGCGTGGATATGGCTGTGCACCGTGCGGATCTCGTCCCTCGCAACACCGGGAAGCACCATCAGCTGGAATCGGATGGGCATGAAGTACTCGCCGACGATGTGCAGGCGGGACTCCGGCAACAGGTGATGGATATCGGCCACCCGCCCGGCGATGGTGTTTTCGATCGGGATCATGGCGAGGTCCGCGTCGCCGTTCTCGACGGCCACGAAGGCATCCTCGAACGTTGGGCAGGGAAGTGGCGACATGTCCGGGAACATGTCGCGGCATGCCATGTCGGAATTTGCGCCGAAATCGCCCTGAAATGCGATCTTGTTGGTCTTGTTCGTCATGGCGAGTCCGTTACTGGTTGTCTTTGGCAGCGAGAATCTGTCGAGCCTTGTCGAGATCCGCAGGGGTGTCGACGCCGAGCGGGATCGAATTGACGATCTCCACATCGATCCGCATACCCGCTTCAAGCGCCCGCAACTGTTCGAGCGACTCGCGTTTTTCGAGCGGTGAGGGTGGCAGCGAAACGAATTTCTCGAGTGCCGCACGGCGGTACGCGTAAAGACCGATATGATGATAGAGCGGTCCGGCGCCATGGGGAGCGGTCGCACGGGTGAAATAGAGCGCCCGAAGGCGGCCTTCCGAAAGCGGCGAGCCCACGACTTTGACGACATTCGGATTGGTCTTTTCTTCCTCGTCGGTAATCTCGACGGTCAAGGTCGCGATGTCGGTTGTATCGTTTTCGAGTGGCCGGAGGGCTGCACGGATTGTCTCGGGCTCGATCGTCGGCAGGTCGCCCTGTACGTTGATGACGGTATCGACCTGGCCGTCCGGATCGGCCTTGGTCAGCGCCTCATAGATGCGGTCCGAGCCCGAGGGGTGATCCGCGCGGGTCATGACGACCTCGAAGCCGGCCTTTTCGACCGCCTCGAAGGTGCGGGGATCGTCGACCGCCACGATGATCCGCCCGACATCGGCTTCGCGAGCGCGACGCGCGACCTGTACGATCATCGGCTGGCCACAGATGTCAGCGAGCGGCTTGCCGGGCAGACGGGTCGATGCCATGCGGGCCGGTATCAATACCAGTGTCTTCTCGAAAACGGGTTTGTTCATTGCCGGCCCTTCTAATCCCGCAGGAAAAGTGTCAAAAAGTCCCAATTCCGGGACCACAATCGTGTTGCAACTGTCAAGCAAAAGACATAGGTTCCGCCCGATTTCAAGATCGTCCGGTTCGTGACCGCCGGCTGCATGGGGAGCGTTTGCAGATGAACTCATATGTGAACATGGGCGTTGGAGCTCTGCTTGGGACCGTCTTCGTTCTGTTGACGGTGTCCATCGCCTCTGAAGGCATCTTCCGCTCGGAGAAGCCGGAAAAGGAAGGTTACGCCATCGTCGCTGAAGGTGCCGCGCAGCCTGAAGCTGGTGCCGAGGCCGCAGCCGCTGCGGAAACCCCGATCGCGACCCTGCTGGCAACCGCCGACGCCGCCGCTGGCGAAAAGGTCTTCAAGAAGTGCACAAGCTGTCATGATGCGTCCAAGGGCGGACCGAACAAGGTCGGTCCGAACCTCTACGGCGTGGTCGACCGCCCGGTCGCTTCGCACGAGGGCTTCGGTTACTCGGCTGCGATGAAGGACTTTTCGCAGGGCGGCTCGACCACCTGGACCTATGACAACCTGAATCACTTCATCACCGCGCCGAAGAAGCTTGTCGCCGGCACGGCCATGGGTTTCGCCGGCCTGAAGAACGAAAAGGAACGCGCGGATCTCATAGCCTATCTGCGCTCCCTGTCTGACGCGCCGGCTCCGCTTCCGACGCCGACGAACTGATCGGCTTCTCGAGCGATCTCGGAAATGATGCCCGGCCCTGCGCCGGGCATCTTCGTTTGTAACCCAGCTATTTTCGCCCACTCGCCTGACGCAACCGCTCAGCTCAGTAGCCAGGCCCACAAGCTGACGGTTGCTACGCCGGCCGCCGTTGTCAGGGTGATCGTCGAGGCGGCGAGGCCATGCCCGACGCCAAAACGGTTAGCGATCAGCCATGCATTGATACCGGTCGGCACCGAGGACGTCAGCACCATCGCCATCGTCCACTCGTGACCGAGGCCAACCAAGCGGCAAGCCCCCCAAACGCAGGCGGGCATCAACAGCAGTTTCAACGCCGAAGTGGCACCGGCAATGCGGAAGTTCCCGGAGATTCCGTACTTGTTGAGGGCCATGCCGAGGGAAAGCAGTGCCGTCGGCGCGGCCATCGCAGCGATCTGGTTGACCACGCCGTCCAGGACGCCGGGGATCTGCAGGCCGGAGACATGAGCCACGACGCCGGCTGCAAGTCCGATGACCAGCGGGTTGCGGGCAAGATTGCCGCCAATCTGCGTGAGGATGGCGAGCAGGCCACGTGAACTGCCGCCGCTGATCTTTCGTTCGGCCTGCTCCATGAGAACCGTGCCGATGATCATCATGAGTGGCAGATGGACCGCGAGCAGAATGGAAAGCGCGACGATGCCATCACTGCCGACGATGCGGCTGACGAGTGGCAGTCCGATGAAGACGTTGTTTGCAAAGGCTGAGGAAACCCCGGCGAGCACGCCGACACGCGCATCGCGCTCAAAGATGCGCGTTGCGATCAGATGACCAACGGTCCAGGTCACCCCGACGCCGGCAAAATAGGCAATCCAGAGTCGGAAAGGAGAGGCGCCGTGAAAGTCGGCCTCGGCGATCGTTCGAAAGAGTAGAACCGGGACCGCGACCTTGAAGACGAACTCTCCGAGCGAATCTCCGAGTTCGTCTTTGAGCAGCCCCGTTCTGACCAGGGTCCACCCGATCAGAATGAGTATGAAGACCGGCAGGACGTTAAGGGTAATCTCGGGCATTCGGGGAGATGTTCTCGGAGGGGAGGTGGAAGACGCGCCACTCTAACGTTGCAGTTCCACGACGACCAGTCGTAAGCCCGGAGGGTGTACGTTTCCGGACGCTAATCTATGAGCTTTGTGGCATTGCCGCACCAACTGCCGGATTGCGACGCCGCCAGTACATCCGTGGCCGGCGGCAATCCGGTGTCCGGAGATGATCGCTCCGTTCGGTGGCATGCCGGGAGACGGGGAATCGCATCTCGGCGCGTAAGGAGTTCTAGCCGCCCCATGTAACGGCCGTGTGACGTCGTGAAATCGTCGCAGGCTGGCGTTTGGCCTTCCCAACCGCGGAAAAAACGCTATGACCTCCGACGGACATGTCTCAGAGGGGATCCGCATTTCATGGTCAAGTTCGATGTGCTCACCGTGGGCAACGCCATTGTCGACATCATTTCCAGATGTGACGACAGGTTCCTGACGGAAAACGAGATCACCAAGGGAGCCATGAACCTGATCGATGCGGAGCGGGCGGAGAGGCTCTACGCTCTGATGGGGCCGGCGGTAGAGGCCTCGGGTGGCAGCGCGGGCAATACCGCCGCCGGCATTGCAAATCTCGGCGGCAAGGCTGCCTATTTCGGCAAGGTGGCCGACGACCAGCTTGGCAAGATCTTCATTCACGACATCCGCGCCCAGGGCGTCCACTATGAGACCCGGCCGAAGGGCAACAATCCGCCGACCGCGCGCAGCATGATCTTCGTGACCAGTGACGGAGAGCGCTCGATGAACACTCATCTCGGCGCCTGCGTCGAGTTCGGGCCCGAGGATGTCGAGGCGGAGGTCGTCGCGTCATCGAAGGTCACCTATTTCGAAGGATATCTATGGGATCCGCCGCGTGCGAAGCAGGCCATCCTCGACTGCGCGCGCATCGCTCATGAAAATGGGCGCGAGATGTCGATGACGCTCTCCGACAGCTTTTGCGTTGATCGGTACCGCGCGGAATTTCTCGATCTCATGCGCTCGGGAACGGTGGACATCGTCTTTTCGAACACGCAGGAGGTGCTTGCGCTCTACGAAACGGACGATTTCGACCTTGCACTGGAGCGACTGGCCCGGGACTGCAAGCTGGCGGCCGTTACCATGAGTGAGAAGGGTGCCGTGATCGTGAAGGGGGCAGAACGTATCCGGGTCGATGCAATGCATATCGATGAGCTTGTCGACACCACTGGCGCGGGCGATCTCTTCGCAGCCGGTTTCCTCTACGGCTATACGCAGGGGCGCTCGCTTTATGACTGCGGACGTCTCGGTTGCTTTGCCGCCGGTGTCGTCATCCAGCAGATCGGCCCGCGCCCGCTGATCTCGCTGGAGCAGGCCGGCCGGGAACTCGGGCTTATTTGAAGGCTTCGCCGGGATAGGCGCCCCAGATCTCCGCCTGCGAGACCCAGCCTTCGACGCCGTTTGCCTCGGCATGGCACCAGTTTCCGTTGCATTCGTCCAGCGTTAGGACGACGCCTGGTTCCAGTTTGGCCACGACGGCCGCGGTCGGCAGCGAATCGCGCCGCAGGTTTACATAGACATTGTCGCCACGCATCCACGGTGCGGCGATTGCCGTTCGTTCACCCGAAAGCAACGACTGGTTCACCCAGCCCTCGGTCCCGTCAGCGTCACGGATGCGTCGCCAGTTGTCGTATTCCTGGATAATTTCGACGGGCAGCCCGGACTTGAGATAAAGCCAAGAGACCGCGTAGTCGGTGCTCGGTCCGATGCGCATGTTGACGCGCTTGGCCTTGAGGCTGACGAAACGTGGAAGGGGCAGGCCGCTCAGGCCTTTCGACGCCTGGGCTCCGGCGGCTGCAGGAGCTGCGACGGTCGCTGCGAAGACCAGACTTGCAACAAGACCGATTCGAAGCACAAGTTCACGCATGGTCGTTCCATCATCCAACGAGGTCGGGATCTCTCCGGTGGGCTCGCGCCGCCATGGCGGCTCTGCGACGAAAACCCAAGTCCGCCGTTGCGAGTTTTGTTTGTCTTCGCTGGCGGGTTTGGTAGAAATTGCCCTGAGTGGTGGGATTATCATCGCACTTGGTTAATGACCTCTGAACAAGGTATCGAACGTTCCCATGACGAACAAGAAAAGACCGAAGGTTTACATAACCCGGAAACTGCCGGACGCTGTGGAAACCCGCATGCGCGAACTCTTCGATGCCGAGCTCAACATAGATGACAGACCCCGCACGCAGCCGGAGCTGGTGGTTGCGGTGCAGACGGCCGATGTTCTCGTGCCGACGGTCACCGACAGGATAGACGCGGCACTGATCGAGCAGGCCGGTCCTCAGATGAAGCTGATCGCCAGCTTCTCGAACGGCTTCGACCATATTGACGTCGACGCTGCGGCCCGCAAGGGTATCACGGTCACCAACACGCCGAACGTGCTGACAGAAGACACTGCCGACATGACCATGGCCCTTATTCTGGCCGTGCCACGCAGGCTCGTCGAAGGCGCACGAATCCTGATCGAAAATCCTGGTGACTGGGCGGGATGGTCGCCGACCTGGATGCTCGGACGCCGGATATGGGGCAAGCGGATCGGGATCATCGGTATGGGGCGCATCGGTACCGCCGTTGCCCGCCGCGCCAAGGCGTTCGGCCTCTCTATCCACTACCACAATCGGAAGAGGGTCAATCCGGCAACCGAGGAAGCGCTCGAGGCAACCTACTGGGACAGTCTCGACCAGATGCTCGCTCGTGTGGACATCGTCTCGGTCAACTGCCCGTCGACGCCTGCCACCTTCCATCTTCTGTCGGCACGCCGGCTCGCGCTGATGCAGCCGACCAGCTACATCGTCAACACCGCTCGCGGCGACATTATCGACGAATCCGCCTTGATCCAGTGTTTGCGCGAGGGCAAGATCGCCGGCGCGGGCCTCGACGTCTTTGAAAATGAACCAGCGATCAATCCGAAGCTGGTGAAGCTTGCAGCCGAGGGCAAGGTCGTGCTTCTCCCCCATACGGGCTCCGCCACCATCGAAGGCCGCATCGACATGGGCGACAAGGTCATCATCAACATTCGCACCTTCTTCGACGGGCACCGACCACCGAACCGGGTTCTGCCCGGTCGGGCGTAAGAGTCACGAGAGCGCCTTGCGCATCTCGATCGAAGTCGTTCGGTCGAAGCCTGGATGCCGGTTCTCGGCCGTCTTGACGAAACCGTAGCCTGCAAAATAGCTCCGGTTGCGGGTGAGCTCGACCCGCACTTCCAGCCGCAAGGCGCAAAGGCCCTCCGCCCGCGCTATTTGCTCTGCAAGCATCAAAAGCCGAGCTCCAACGCCTTTTCCCTGCGCATCCGGCAGGACGGCCAGCTTCCCGACATACAGCGTCTCCGGCGGCTCCGGTCGCAGGAAGACGCAGCCGACGATCTGATCGCCCTCGAGAGCCACATAGGCGATTTCGCTGCCACTCTTGTCTTGTAGCACCTGAGGCGTCAGCCGTGTCGCGGAGGAGGGTGGATCAACGACGCCTTCCATGTACGCGAAGGCCGAGAGAATGACCTGCAGCAGTTCGTCATACCGTTCGAAGTGGTCATCGATACGCGCTATCTGGATTGCCATTGCAGCCCCTTTGCCCCCTTGGTCAACTGCCCGATGGTGCGCGGCGCTTGTAGCGAACCGTGTCGAAGCGTCCGGCAAGAGCATCATACAGCAAGAGCCTGCCGACGAGCGGCTCGCCAATGCCGGTAATGAGCTTGATCGCTTCCATGGACATGAGCGTGCCGATGACGCCGGTGAGGGCGCCGATGATTCCGGCCTCTGCACATGCGGGTACGAACCCGGGTGGCGGAGCGGAGGGGAAAAGGTCGCGATAGGTCGGATTGGCGAGGCCATCAGGGCCGGCTTCATAAGGTTTCAGCACGGTCAGCGATCCGTCGAAGCGACCGACTGCCCCGGTAACCAGCGGCACGCGCGCGCGCTCGGCCGCATCGGCGGCCGCATAGCGCGTGTCGAAATTGTCGGAGCCGTCGATCAGGAGGTCAAAGCGCCCAAGGTGGTGCTCCGCCATGTCGGCTGAAAACCGTTCCTCGTAGGAAAGGACCGTGACGTGCGGGTTAAGCCGGGCAATTGCCTCCGCGGCGCTTCGGGTCTTCATCTCGCCGATTGTGCCGCTGTCGTGAATCACCTGCCGTTGCAGATTGGAGAGCGAGACGCGATCGTCATCGACGATACCGAGCGTGCCGACGCCGGCTGCCGCGAGGTACTGGAGAACCGGCGAACCCAGGCCGCCGGCACCGACGACCATCACGCGTGCCCTCTTGAGCTTCTGCTGTCCAACTCCGCCCACTTCGGAGAGCAGGATGTGACGCTTGTAACGGGATATCTCTTCGGGGGTCAGTGCTTCCATGAGTGGATGATGGCACGCTTTGCGTGGCGGAGAAAGTATCCCGGTCAGACGCTGAGGTGGCCGTCGTTCACGGTGACAAACCGGGCTCGGTCACCGAGCGCGGAAAACATCGACTTGTCTGTTCCCGTCATGAACGCCTGACCGCCGAGCGCATCGATACGGTCGAACAGCGCGGCGCGTCGACCCTCGTCGAGATGGGCGGCGATCTCATCGAGAAGGAGGATCGGCGCGTGTCCGGTCATATTGGCGACGAGCCGTGCATGGGCAAGCACCAGGCCGACGAGCAGCGCCTTCTGTTCTCCCGTAGAGCAGCGCTCGGCCTCCATGTTCTTCTCACGGTGACGCACGAGAAGATCGCTGCGGTGAGGACCTTCGAGCGTTCGTCCAGCGGCGGCATCACGGTAGCGTCCTTCCGCCAGTATTGCCGCGTAGCGGTCTTCGAGATCGATCGCCGGAGCGGCAATTTCATCGTCCAGGAAGCCGGAGAGCGCAAGGCTGGCGGAAGGAAATGCCGAGGACAGATCCTGGGCGTCAACGAGGGCCGTGAGCAAACCCAGCATCTCCTGGCGCGCGAGCGCCATTGCCACCCCAAGGGACGCCATTTGTCGTTCAACGCCGCCGAGCCAGGCAGGGTCGAAGCGCCCTTCGGCGAGGAGGCGGTTGCGCCCGCGCGTCGCCCGCTCGAAATCGCTCGCGCGTCTGCCGTGCGCCGGATCGAGCGACAGGACCAAACGGTCGAGGAACCGCCGCCGATCGGCCGAAGGACCGGTGAAGAGACCGTCCATGGCGGGTGTCAGCCAGAGCACGCGGAGGTGATCGGTGAGTTCATCGACGGATTTTGCGACTGTGCCGTTGATGCGCAGGCGCCGCACCAGAGCGTCTTCTCCGCCATCTGTGCCGGTGCCGATCTCGACGTCACCCTCCATTCCCTCGAGGTCGGCGAAGACCGCAAACCCACCGGCTGCGCCGACGCGCGCGACATCTGCAAGAGCCGCGCGGCGAAGCCCCCTGCCGGGAGAGAGAAAGGAGACCGCTTCCATGAGATTGGTCTTGCCGGCCCCGTTTTCGCCGGTGAGGACGACATGGCGGCTGTCGAGCGGCAGCGACACCCTCGCATAGTTGCGGAAGTCGGTAAGCTTCAGCTCGCGGAGAAAAACTCGATGCGTCATCGTTGCCGGTTTCAGTGTTCCCCACGACCTAGGCGGAATGTCCTGCGAAGGCAAGGACGAGCGTCAATTTTCCGCCCTGCACGAGCACGTGGGACGGCGCGACGATCTGCCGGTGGCGATCCAAGTCCACCCTCATATATTATCGAAACGAGATGAATGAGCAGCACGAAGACCTGAAGGCGTAGCCTATGATGCCCGATCGCGACGAACTGACACCCGAGGAGGCGCGCCGGGATCATTGGGAAATGCTGCGCTTCCTCGCGCTCAATGCCGCCTTCGGCGCCCTTCTGGGCGTTGGCGTTACCGTCCTTCTGATATGGCTTGACGTCGGCGGGCTTGGCACACGGATCGTTCATGCGCAAAATCCGATCCTGCCGGCAGTCCTCATCGGCGCCCCTTTGGCGTTGACCTTCACCGCGGCCGTGACTGCCTCGGCGATCATGCTGATGCCTTACAGGAAGAAGAAACAACGTTAGCTCGGACGGGAGCAATTGACTCATCGAGCCGGTTTTCTGCATGAACGCGTGAGACCAACCCGAGGCGGAGAGTGCCATGTCAGAAGAAGAGAACCGCATCATGCGTCTCGAGGAGATGCTCGCCCATCAAGGACGGGTGATCGAGGAGCTTTCCGAACAGCTTGCCAGCCAGTGGAAGGTCGTCGAGCAGACCCGTGCCAAGCTCGACAGGCTGACGGAACGCTTTCTGGCGCTGGAGGAACAATCACTCGACGCGCCGGCGATCACCCGGCCGCCGCATTACTGATCGCGGACAGGTTATCCTCGACCCCGGATGCCGTCGAGAATGGTCTTTACCACCTTTCCAGCCTCTTCCTCGTCAATTTCGAGGCGGTTGGTCAGTAGCCTTATCCAGGCAAAGGCCGAGAGCATTTCCGCTACGAGTTCCGGGTTCACTTCTGCGCCGATATTCTCGCGCGCCTGAGCCGCCCGGATTTGCGCTCCCAAATGTTTGCGGCGCTCCGCCAGATAGGCCGCCAGCGCCTCGCACGCGGCCTGATCAGTCTGCGCTTCGGCGATCACGGAACGGAAAATCGCGCCACTGCCGCCTCGACGCCAAAAGGCCAAGAGTTCCGTCAGGAACCAGGTGAGGTCACGTTGCAGGTCACCGGAATCTGCATGCAGATGGGGGTTCTTCTGACGATGGTAGGCGTCGAGAAGGAGGGTCGCCTTGTTCGGCCACCACCGGTAGATCGTCGGCTTGCCGGCCTTCGCGCGCTTGGCGACAGCTTCAATGGAGAATGACTTCGGTCCGTGCTCGGCAAGAATTTCGGCGGCAGCCTGCAGGATCGCCTCCTGGCTCGCCGGATTGCGTTGGGCCCCGATCGAGGTGCGGCGTTTGGTGAGATCTTGGTCGTCGTTCATCGCTGTAGCCATTTCGATGTCCGACGATAGCACAAAAAAGCACTTGAACGAAACGGTCCGTTTCTATATAGAACGAAACGTTCCGTTCATATGGAGTTTCTCATGGCACATGTCAATTCCGCCCAGGCCGGCAGGGCGCCGGTCCCTTCGAAGTTCCGCCTCGCAGTGATCATGCTGGCTGCCGTCTATCCGCTCATCACGACCTTGCTCTATATCGTATTGCCGCTGACCGAGAGTTGGCCCCTCTGGCAACGTACGCTGGTGATCGCACCGGTGATGGTCTTCTCGATCATCTACGGTATCGCGCCGGCGATTCAGCGACACTTCGGCTGGTTTGTCGCCCGGTTGCCGCGCCCATAGGTGACTGACCAATGGTCAAGAACAAGAAAGGCCGGGAGAACGCATCCCCCGGCCTTTCCAACGTCTGCATACCTTCGTGCTCAGTCGCTGAGCGTATCGAAGAAGTCCTTCATCCGGGCGAAGAAGCCGCTGGACTGCGGGTTGTTTTCTTTCGACGAGATCTGTTCGAACTCCTGCAACAGCTCGCGCTGACGTTTGGTGAGCTTCTGCGGTGTCTCGATCTGGATCTGGATGTAGAGATCACCCGTCTGCGACGATCTCAGCACCGGCATTCCCTTCGCCTTCAGTCTAAACTGCTTGCCGGCTTGCGTGCCTTCGGGAACCGTTACGCGCGATTTCGTCCCGTCGAGCGTGACCACATCGAACGTGCCGCCGAGCGCAGCGGTCGTCATCGAGATCGGGACCGAACAATAGAGATCGGCGCCGTCGCGCTGGAAGAATTCATGCGGCTTGACCGAAAGGAAGATGTAGAGATCTCCGGCAGGGCCGCCCCGTAATCCTGCCTCACCTTCTCCCTGCAAACGAATACGCGTTCCATCCTCGATGCCGGCAGGTATGTTGACGGAGAGCGAGCGCTCCTCGGTGACTCGGCCCTGTCCGTAGCACTTGGTGCAAGGGTCGGAGATCGTCTGACCGCGACCGTGACAGGTCGGGCAAGTCCGCTCGATGGAGAAGAAGCCCTGGGCGGCTCGAATCCGGCCGCTACCCTGGCAGGTGGCGCAGGTCGTCGGCTTCGTTCCCGGCTTTGCCCCGGTCCCCGTGCAGACGTCACAGGTAATCGAGGTTGGCACGCGGATTTGCGCCGTCTTGCCCGTGAAAGCTTCCTCGAGGGTGATTTCCATGTTGTAGCGCAAATCGGCGCCGCGTTCGCGGCCGCCGCTGGAACGGGCTCGTCCGCCACGTCCACCGCCCATCATCTCGCCGAAGATATCTTCGAAAATGTCGGAGAAACCGCCGCCGGCAAAGCCGCCTCCCTGGAAACCGCCGCCGCCCATGCCGCCCTGCTCGAACGCCGCATGACCGAAGCGATCGTAGGCTGCGCGCTTCTGCGGATCCTTCAGCGTCTCGTAGGCTTCGTTGATTTCCTTGAACTTCCGCTCGGCATCCTGGTCTCCCGGATTCTTGTCCGGGTGATACTTCATCGCCAGCTTTCGAAAGGCACTCTTCAGTTCCTTCTCGTCCGCGGTGCGGCCAACCCCGAGGGTTTCGTAGTAATCTGCTTTTGCCATGGTCTTACAAAGCTCTCAAGGCCTTCTCCACACTCGTGTGGCTGCTGGTGTTCCTTCCTATCAGCTTCTCGCACGCCCGCACATCCTGACGGAAATCCGCTGCTGCCGATATCGCATCCTGAAAGAGAACGCGCCGGCCCTCTCCTTGGTTGGAGAGGCCCTCGGCGGCAGAGACCGCCGCGAACGCAAGCGAATGCGCAGCCATGTCGCAGGCGGTCGCTTCCTGCCCTTGTTCACGGCGCTTCAGGGCGGCGTCAATAAGCTGACCCAATTCACCGACGGTTTTCGCCAGCGCATTGCTGTCCCGACGACCGAGTGCGCGCACAACGCTCGCTTCCGCGGTGCTAACCTTGCGAAAAACATCTTCCGGGCGAGCAGCGGTTTCAGCGCTTGCGGTCACCGCCGTCGCGCAGAGGATCAACGAAAATGCGGCTGGCCCGAAGGCCAGCCTCTCGAGTGTCAGACGCTTCGTCGGCCTCCGCATCAGGCGGACTTCTTCGCGTCTTCGTCCTTGACTTCCTCGTAGTCGGCGTCGACGACGTCGTCATCGCCCTTGGCAGATGCTCCACCCTCGCCGGCTTCCGCCTGCTGGGCTTCGTAGATCGCCTGACCGAGCTTCATGGAAACCTCCATGAGCGACTGGGTCTTGGCCTGGATGTCGTCGGCGTTGGGCTCGGAAGCCTCGACAGAGGTCTTGAGGGCGGCGATGGCATCTTCGATCGCCTTGCGGTCGCTCTCCGAAACCTTGTCGCCATATTCCTTCAGCGATTTCTCCGTCGAATGGATCAGGCTTTCGGCATGGTTCTTCGCTTCGACACCTGCACGACGCTTCTTGTCATCCTCGGCATGCGCCTCGGCGTCCTTGACCATCTTCTCGATGTCGGCGTCGGAAAGGCCACCGGAGGCCTGGATGCGGATCTGTTGTTCCTTACCGGTACCCTTGTCCTTCGCAGACACCTGGACGATGCCGTTGGCATCGATGTCGAAAGTGACTTCGATCTGCGGCACACCGCGTGGAGCCGGCGGCAGGCCGACGAGGTCGAACTGACCGAGCAGCTTGTTGTCGGCCGCCATCTCGCGCTCGCCCTGCGACACCCGGATGGTCACTGCTTGCTGGTTGTCATCAGCCGTCGAGAAGACCTGGCTCTTCTTGGTCGGGATCGTCGTGTTGCGATCGATCAGACGGGTGAAGACGCCGCCAAGCGTTTCGATGCCGAGCGACAGCGGGGTCACGTCGAGAAGCAGGACGTCCTTGACGTCACCTTGCAGGACGCCGGCCTGGATGGCGGCACCCATGGCGACCACCTCGTCCGGGTTTACACCCTTGTGCGGCTCCTTGCCGAATAGCTGCTTTACGGTTTCCTGAACCTTCGGCATACGGCTCATGCCACCGACCAGAACCACTTCGTCGATTTCGCTGGCGGAAACGCCCGCGTCCTTCAGGGCCGCCTTGCACGGTGCAACGGTGCGCTGGACGAGATCGTCGACCAGGCTTTCGAACTTGGCGCGGGTGAGCTTCATCGTCAGGTGCTTCGGACCGGAAGCGTCGGCCGTGATGAACGGCAGGTTGATTTCGGTCTGCTGCGCCGAGGAGAGCTCGATCTTCGCCTTTTCGGCCGCTTCCTTCAGACGCTGCAGAGCAAGCTTGTCGTTCTTCAGGTCGATGCCGTTGTCCTTCTTGAATTCGTTGGCGAGGTATTCGACGAGACGCATGTCGAAGTCTTCACCGCCGAGGAAGGTGTCGCCGTTGGTCGACTTCACTTCGAAGACGCCGTCGCCGATCTCCAGGATCGAAATATCGAAGGTACCGCCGCCAAGGTCGTAGACGGCAATCGTCTTGCCTTCCTTCTTGTCGAGGCCATAGGCCAATGCGGCCGCCGTCGGCTCGTTGATGATGCGCAGGACTTCGAGGCCCGCGATGCGGCCGGCGTCCTTGGTTGCCTGACGCTGGGCGTCGTTGAAGTAGGCGGGAACGGTGATGACGGCCTTCTCGACCTTTTCGCCGAGATAGGATTCGGCCGTTTCCTTCATCTTCTGAAGGACCATGGCGGAGATCTGAGACGGGGAATAACCCTTGCCGTTCGCCTCGACCCACGCGTCGCCGTTATCGCCCTTGACGATATGGAACGGGACGAGGCCCTTGTCCTTCTCGACGGTCGGGTCCTCGTAGCGGCGGCCGATCAGTCGCTTCACCGCAAAAAGCGTGTTGGTCGGATTGGTCACGGCCTGGCGCTTTGCCGGCTGACCTACCAGGCGCTCGCCATCATCGGTAAATGCCACCATCGACGGCGTGGTGCGCGCGCCTTCGGAATTCTCGATAACTTTGGCGTCTTTGCCGTCCATCACGGCGACGCAGGAATTGGTCGTTCCAAGGTCGATACCGATTACTTTTGCCATGTCATTCTCTCCTTGAAGCAAGCTGTCGGAACCCCGAACAGGCATTCCCCTGACAGCCCCTCGACGTGGATGGTCCTAAAATCGCAGTCTCGTCTGCGGTTATGTCGCGTATATAAGAAGCGGTTTTTCCGACTGCAAGGCTCCAAATCGGCTGTAATCCAGTAAAAAGAACAGATTGGGCGTCACCGCGGGAGGCGGTTTTCGCCGGTACCGGACGTGGCGGGTGCCAGCCGTCGGGGACCTTGATGCAGCTTGCCGCTCACTGTCCCATGATGATGTCGAGAAGTGTCGTTCGCCGAGCGGCCTGCGGCGGTGTCGCATCCCCGCGGCCTACTTCGCCGGGCGGAATCGGCGCCTGCCGCATCCCCGGGGCATTGCCCTCCGCCGCGGCCGGCGAGACGGGGGCTGCGGGAACGGCGGGATAGCGTTCCTCGGCGGGTGAGAAGACCTCCGAAATGATCGAGCCGATCGAAAGCGGTTCCGGCTGCTGCTGCATGTCTTGCGGTTCGTAGGGTGCGCCGCCGAGGGGCATCGGCGTCAGACCCGAATGAGCGTCCGTCATGAACTCGTGCCATGCTTTCGCCGGCAGACCGCCGCCCGTCACCTTCTTCATCGAGGTGCCGTCGTCGTTTCCGAACCAGACGCCCGTCGTCAGGTTCCCGGTATAGCCGACAAAAAGCGCGTCGCGGAAGGATTGCGTGGTTCCGGTCTTGCCGGCAGCCGGCCAGCCCTTCAGGCGTGCGTTCTTGCCTGTACCGTCCTCGATGACATGCGTCAGCATCATGTTCATTGCCGCGACGATCTGCTCGCTGAGAACCTGCGGCGGATTGGCGTAGTCATTTTCATAGAGGATCTTGCCGTCGGGTGTCGTGATGCGGCGAACCACATGCGGGGTTGCCTTGTAGCCGCCGTTCATGAAAGGAGCATAGGCCGACGTAAGTTCGAGCAACGACACTTCCGAGGTTCCGAGCGCGATCGACGCATTCGCCTGCAACTCGGATTCGATGCCGAGGCGGTGGGCGACCTTGACCACGTGTTCGGGGCCGACCTCCATCACGAGTTCGGCGGCGATGGTGTTCAGGGAGTTGGCGAGCGCGGAAGTTAACGTGACCGGACCGCGATACTTCTGGTCATAATTCTCCGGTGTCCACTTGCCGATCCTGATCGGCGCGTCGTTGCGGACCGATTCCGGCCGCAGTCCGATTTCAAGTGCGGAGACATAAACGAACGGCTTGAAAGCGGACCCCGGCTGACGCTTCGCCTTGACAGCGCGGTTGAACTGGCTCTCGGCGTAGTCCCTGCCACCAACGAGGGCGCGGATCGCTCCGGTGCCGTCGATCGAAACCAGGGCTGCCTGGGACGCCTTCGACTTTTCGCCGTCACGAGCGAGCGTGTCGAGGAGCGCCGCTTCCGCCTTCTTTTCGAGCGACATGTCGATCGTCGTCTCGACGACCAGATCGTCCTCGACCGCTCCGACCAGCGTGCGCACGTCGTCCATCACCATGTCGGCCACGTACTGGCCGGCACCCGACCAGTAACGCTTCGCGCGGGTAGGCGGCTGCGACATGGCCGTCTTGATCTCGTCGTCGGTGATGAAACCGGCCTCGCGCATTGCGCCGAGAACGACCTGGGCGCGAGCCTCTGCGGCTTCGGGATCGCGCGCGGGCGACAGCCGGGATGGCGCCTTCAGCAATCCCGCCAACAGCGCAGCCTCGCCAAGGTTCACTTCGCGTGCCGACTTGTTGAAATAGCGCCTCGACGCCGCCTCGACACCGTAGGCATTGGAACCGAAGTAGACGCGGTTCAGGTACATCGCGAGGATCTGGTCCTTGGTGTACGTGTGCTCGAGCCAGAAGGCGAGCAACACTTCCTGCACCTTCCGCTCGATCGTCCGTTCCGGCGAGAGGAAAAGGTTCTTGGCAAGCTGTTGCGTCAGCGTGGAGCCACCCTGGGTCCCGCGTCCGGGCAGAGCGTTGTTGATGATCGCCCGGACGAGCCCGAAGGGGTCCACGCCGAAATGGGAGTAGAAGCGGCGGTCTTCGATCGCGATCACCGCCTGTGGAATGTAGGGAGACATGTCCTCGAGCGCGAGAGCCTCGCCGCCGGTCATCCCGCGGTTGGCGATCACCTCGCCCTCGACGGAGACGATCTTGATGTTCGGGGGGCGCTCCGGAATCGACCAGGTGCTCGCGCTCGGCATCCGTGCGCCGTAATAGGCGACAATCCCGGCCAAGACGATGCCGCCCCATAGCCCGAGTACGACCGACCAGTAGACTATTCTGCGCAGAAGGCCACTCAGCCCCCCTTCGCGTTGGCGCTTCGGACGAGACCGGGTCGGCTTGCGAGATCTCGGCTTGCTGCCGCCCTTCCCGGCAGAGGATCCGCGTGTGATGCGGTCGCCGGCAGACAGCCGAAAATCATCATCACCGCGCCCTCCTTCGAAGGTCGGCTCAACACGCTTGTCCGCTCTGCCTCGTCCTGCCATTCGCTGCCGGTAGTGCTCCTGATGTTGGCGCCGCCGTCATCTGTCCCCGGGCGTCGTAGCGACCGTCCAGAGGCGACATCGGCACCTTGTCTAATCGCGGCCGCCTTCAACCTTAAATGCGGCGATTTAAGGGGAGGTTAAAGAAGGGCCTGACGAATATCTATGTCTTTCAAGGCACTAGTCGTTCTCACCGCGTGCGCCGATCACTGGCAGAGATCGGCCCATTCCGCCCCCGTCAGCGCAGTCAGGCGCTGCGGGGCGATCCGAACGGCCGCGTTGGTCGCACCCGCTGCTGGGACAACCTCGTCGAAGACCTGAAGTGAAACGTCGCAAAAGATCTTGATCGGCGAGGGCAGCCCGAAGGGGCAGACTCCGCCGACCGGATGAGAGGTGGTCGCCAGCACCTCCTCGGCATCGAGCATCCGCGGTTTGACACCGAACCGGTCCTTGAACTTGCGATTGTCCAAACGCTTCGTTCCGGCAGCGACCACGAGCACCGGCTCGGTGCCGATCCGCAGGCAGATCGTCTTGGCGATCTGGTCGGGTTCCACCCCATGCGCCTCGGCGGCGAGCGCAACAGTCGCCGAGCTTGCTTCCGTTTCGATGACGGCGATCTCGGGGGCGTGGCGGCTGAAGAAATCTTTGACAGACTGAAGGCTCATTGCAGTTTCCAGAACAATCGATGTGACATCAATAAAGCTTAGGCGGTGCCGAGCATTCAAGATCGCTCGTATTAACCTCATGTTAACCTCGAGGCGACAGCATCGTCGTCATGAGGTCGGTCGGCGCAAGTTGAACGCGCCGAGAAGCGAGGCATCACCCATTTCCGGTCCTGACCACGGATGTACTGGCAGGACCGGTGAAATGGAAGAAAAGGTCGGGTCGTCCCCGGCCTTTTGCTTTTTCGGCTACCTGGCGCTCGTCGCGAGCGCGTCCAGTATGCGGATCCACGACCGGATGCCCTTGTGGAAGGACTTGAGGTCGTACTTCTCGTTGGGCGAGTGGATGCGATCGTCGGTCAGCCCGTAGCCGACCAGCAGCGAGTCCATCCCGAGCATTTTCTGGAAATCGCCGACGATCGGGATTGAGCCACCCATGCCGATGACCACGGCCGGCTTCGGCCATTCTTCCGACAGTGCGTTTTTAGCCTTCGTCAGCACCGGCGAATCGTACGAGAGCTGGATTGCCGGCGAACCGCCATGCTCATGGAATTCGACCGAGCAGTCCGCCGGGATCTTCGAGCGGACATAGGCACGGAAGCTTTCGCGGATCTTTGCCGGATCCTGGTCTCCGACGAGCCGGAAGGAAACCTTGGCCGAGGCCTTCGCCGCAATAACCGTCTTGAAGCCTTCACCGGTATAGCCACCGGTGATTCCGTTGACTTCGGCCGTGGGGCGCGCCCAGGTCAACTCTAGCACGGAGCGGCCTTTCTCCCCTGCCGGGACCGAAAGCCCGACCTGGCCGAGGAAGTTTTCGGCCGTGCGGCCGAGGGTTTCCCACGAGGCCTTGATGTTGGCGGGCGTTTCTTCGACGCCGTCGTAGAAACCGGGCAACGTCACCCGGCCCGTTTCGTCATGCAGGCCCGCAAGCACGTCAACGAGAATGTGAATCGGGTTTGCCGCGGCACCTCCGAAGAGGCCGGAATGAAGGTCGCGGTCGGCGGCGGAAATGACGATCTCCTCTCCGACGAGCCCGCGAAGCGCCGCGGCGATCGCCGGCGTTTCACCGTCCCACATGCTGGTGTCGCAGACAAGCGCGAAGTCGGCCTTCAGTTCCTCGGCGTTCGCGGCGAGGAACGGCTTCAGCGAAGGAGATCCCGATTCCTCTTCGCCCTCGAAAAGAATGGTGATGCGGACCGGGAGCGTCCCGTTGATCTCCTTGTAGGCTCGGCATGCCTCCACAAAGGTTAGCAACTGCCCCTTGTCGTCGGAGGTGCCGCGACCGGTGATCACTTTGCGGCCGGCTTCGATCTCCTTGATCGCCGGCTCGAACGGATCGTTTTCCCAAAGATTGAGCGGGTCGACGGGCTGAACGTCGTAGTGTCCGTAGAACAGGGCGTGCGGTGCATCCGGTGACGCCGCAGCATGATGCGCCACCACCATCGGATGGCCGGGCGTGTCCCGGACCGAGGCGTCGAAGCCGAGCGCCGTCAGTTCGCGCACCAGCCATTCCCCCGCCTTGCGGCAATCCGCCTTGTAGGCAGGGTCGGTCGAAATCGATTTGATTCTGACGAGATCGAAAAGCCTGTCGAGGCTCTGGGGAAGCGCCTTGTCGGCGCAGTCGAGTACGGCGGAAATGTCGCTCATCATCCTGTCCTGTCGTTTGAATCGGGCGGACGATAGCCGAAACCATGTCGGGTGACGAGGCTGGCAGACGACAAATTGATGTGTCGAACGATGATCATCGGCAAAAGCAAAGCCGCCGTGGCTTGGAGGAGGGGCCACGGCGGCTTCGCCGAAAAGCTGGGACAAAGGCCCGGAGAGGGGGATAAGGCCTTTGCCCAAGTCTGAAGCGGCGGGGGACGGGCCTCTTTCAGACTACGGCGTGATCAGTCGCCGATGACCAAGAGATGAGATGCAGAATGCGGCTTTTCAAGGGAATGCTGGATTACAAATTTGTAAGATTCTCAGGAAGGTCGTTCGGGCCTCCGGCGCCTGTAGAGAAGGAAGCCGATATCAAGCGCTGCCATCACGCCTGCGGCGACCACGAAGCCGCGAAAAGTGGTGTCGAGTGGTGCGTCCGGCCTGAAATTGAGGAATGTAATCACGGTCCCGAACAAGACGGCGTTCAGGAGCTTGAATTCGATCCATGTCGCCAGACTGCGTGTCGCGTCATGCTGTTCGGGAAAATGGGCGCGAAGTCCCTCCTGTGACAGCAGGTACATTCCGCTACCGAGTGCCTTCAGGAAGATGAGCGATGCGGAATCTCCTAGCATCCACGACATGGCGGCGTACAGCGACATGATCAGGCCATAGAAGATGTAAGTTCTGATGATCTGGTTCATTGTCTTTCCCTCGGATTGCGGCGGCCTGTCGCCGATCCAGAATAGGCGAGGTTCAACAAACTGCAATGGACCTTTGCGGCCTCGCAGGCTATCCATGCGTCTATGAAAAAAGGCGATCATCTTTTCCTCGTTGACGGTTCGGGTTTCATCTTCAGGGCGTTCCACGCCCTGCCGCCACTCACCCGAAAATCGGACGGCCTGCCGGTGGGCGCAGTCGCCGGCTTCTGCAACATGCTCTGGAAGCTGTTGACGGATGCGCGCGATACTTCCGTCGGCGTGACGCCCACCCATTTCGCCGTTGTCTTCGACTATTCCTCCAAGACGTTTCGCAAGGAGCTCTACGACGCGTACAAGGCGAACCGCTCGGCGCCGCCGGAGGACCTGGTGCCGCAATTCGGACTGATCCGTGAGGCGACCCGTGCTTTCAACCTTCCGTGCATCGAGAAGGAAGGCTTCGAGGCCGACGACATTATCGCGACCTATTCGCGCCTGGCGGAGGCCGTCGGCGCCGACGTCACGATCATCTCTTCCGACAAGGATTTGATGCAGCTCGTGACCCCCAATGTCCACATGTATGACAGCATGAAGGACAAGCAGATCGGCATCCCGGATGTCATCGAGAAGTGGGGCGTGCCGCCTGAGAAGATGATCGACCTGCAGGCGCTGACCGGCGATTCGACGGACAACATTCCAGGCATCCCCGGAATCGGGCCGAAGACGGCCGCCCAGCTGCTCGAAGAGTATGGTGATCTCGATACGCTGCTTGCGAGGGCCGGCGAGATCAAGCAGGTGAAGCGGCGCGAGAACATCGTCGCAAATGCAGATCTGGCGCGGCTTTCGCGCACGCTCGTCACCCTTCGTACTGACGTGTCTCTTGATGTACCGCTGGACCAACTGGTGCTCGAAAACCAGAACGGCCCTCTGCTCATCGGCTTTCTCAAGACGATGGAGTTCAATACCCTGACCCGTCGCGTGGCGGAGGCTTGCGGCTGCGATGCAAGCGCGATCGAGCCGGCGCCGGTGAAGATCGAGTGGGGTTCGGCTGCACACGGACCTGATCTCGACGCCGGTGAACGGCCGGCTGAGAACGGAGCCGCGGCCGTTGCGTCCCCCGTCGCGGGTTCGGCAATCGCATCGGCCGCCGTTCCCAGCGGCCCGACGCCTGCTGATCTTGCCAAAGTCCGCGCGGACGCTTTCCACGGGAAGACGATCGATATCGGCGGCTACCAGACGATTCGTGATCTGCCGACGCTGGCGACATGGATTGCGGTTGCACGCGAAACTGGCCTCGTTGCCTTCGACACGGAGACGACCTCGCTCGACCCGATGCTTGCCGAACTCGTCGGTTTCTCACTGGCGATTGCCGACAACGCGCACTCCGCTGGGTCAACGGCGATCCGTGCGGCCTATGTACCGCTTGCCCACAAGACGGGTGTCGGCGATCTGCTGGGCGGAGGCCATGCCGACGGACAGATTCCGATGGCCGAGGCGCTCGCTGCCCTAAAGACGCTGTTGGAAGACCCTTCGGTCCTGAAGGTCGGCCAGAACCTAAAATACGACTACCTGCTGATGAAGCGGCACGGCATCGTCATCGAGAGCTTCGATGACACGATGCTGATCTCCTATGTCCTCGAGGCGGGCCGCACCAATCACGGAATGGACGCGCTTTCGGAGCGTTGGCTTGGCCACACGCCGATCGCCTACAAGGAGGTCGCGGGCTCCGGAAAGTCG
Source organism: Ciceribacter sp. RN22 (assembly GCF_024054295.1). NCBI lineage: Bacteria > Pseudomonadati > Pseudomonadota > Alphaproteobacteria > Hyphomicrobiales > Rhizobiaceae > Ciceribacter > Ciceribacter sp. RN22. The sequence continues at coordinate 468,290 of NZ_JAMXLD010000001.1, read as the reverse complement.
TCAGTGACATTTGACCTGGTCGACATCGACAGCGCGACCGCCTATGCGGCGGAGGATGCGGACGTCACCTTGCGGCTCTGGATGGTGCTGAAGCCGCGGCTTGCCGCCGATGGCCTGACCAAGGTCTACGAACGGCTGGAGCGGCCGCTCATCCCGGTTCTCGCGCGCATGGAAGAGCGCGGCATCACCGTCGATCGCCAGATTCTTTCGCGCCTCTCCGGCGAGCTTGCCCAGAAGGCTGCGGCTTACGAAGCCGAGATTTACGAGCTTGCCGGCGAGCGTTTCAACATCGGTTCGCCCAAGCAACTCGGCGACATCCTGTTCGGCAAGATGAGTCTGCCGGGTGGGTCGAAGACCAAGACCGGTCAATGGTCGACGTCCGCGCAAGTGCTCGAGGACCTGGCTGCGGCCGGCGTCGAGCTGCCGCGCAAGATCGTCGACTGGCGCCAGCTCACCAAGCTCAAGTCCACCTACACGGACGCGCTGCCGGGTTACGTGCATCCGCAGACGAAGCGCGTGCATACCAGCTATTCGCTTGCTTCAACCACCACCGGCCGGCTTTCGTCGTCCGAGCCCAATCTGCAGAACATTCCCGTGCGGACCGCTGAAGGCCGGAAGATCCGGACCGCCTTCATTTCGACGCCAGGTCACCGCCTTGTCTCGGCCGACTACAGCCAGATCGAGCTTCGCGTGCTTGCCCACGTCGCCGACATTCCGCAACTGCGTCAGGCGTTCGCCGATGGCATCGACATCCACGCGATGACCGCTTCGGAGATGTTCGGCGTTCCCGTCGAAGGCATGCCGGCCGAGGTGCGTCGTCGCGCCAAGGCGATCAACTTCGGCATCATCTACGGCATCTCCGCCTTCGGCCTCGCCAACCAGCTCGGCATCGAGCGCTCGGAGGCAGGTGAGTACATCAAGAAGTATTTCGAGCGCTTCCCCGGCATCAAGGACTACATGGAATCGACCAAGGCCTTTGCTCGCGAAAACGGCTATGTCGAGACCATCTTCGGTCGACGCGCGCATTACCCGGAGATCAAATCCTCCAATCCCCAGGTCCGCTCATTCAACGAGCGCGCGGCGATCAACGCGCCTATCCAGGGATCGGCTGCCGATATCATCCGCCGCGCGATGATCAAGGTCGAGCCGGCGCTCGCGGCCGCAGGGTTTGCAGAGCGCGTGCGCATGCTGCTGCAGGTGCATGACGAACTGATCTTCGAAGTCGAAGAAGAAGCGGTCACCGGCGCGATGCCGCTGATCGTGTCCGTGATGGAGCAAGCAGCCATGCCGGCGATCTCGATGAAGGTGCCGTTGAAGGTTGACGCCCGTGCGGCGACCAACTGGGACGAGGCGCACTGAGCGGCGTTAGAGGTGTCCCTGCTGGGCTGACACGTGGTCACGAATCGCTTGCATCATCAACGAGAGTGACGCACTCGGCTCGACCCCGTCGCGGGTGGTCAACCCGACGGCGCCCCGTGTTTCGCTCGTGTCGATATCGAGAGCAACCAGCCGTCCGCTGGAAAGCTCATCTGCGACGACGCCGCGCGAGATGATCCAGACGGCATCATTGCGTGCGACGAACGCGCGACCGAAGGAGTCGGAAACCGTTTCGATCGTGCGCGGGAGCTCCGGGATGCCGTTGGTGAGGAAAAGCCGGTCGACGAAGGGGCGGATGACCGCTCCGGACGGTGGCATCAGGACGACGAAGCTCGCGAGCGCATTGAGGGTGAAATTGCGCCGGGCAAGCAACGGATGCAAAGCGCGCACGACCAGTACGACTTCCTCGGTGTATAGCGGTTCGAAGAAGAGGCCTGTCATGACCTCCGGCGCCGCCAGCCGGCCGACCACGAGGTCAAGCTCGCCGAGCCGCAGCGAACTGAGCAGTGCCCTGTTCTCGCCTGAGGCGATCGTCACCTGGCTGCCGGTGCCGCTTGCGAGAAACTGTGCCACGGCCCCTGGCATGAAGGTCGCCGAAGCGGTCGGCAGCGTTCCGATCCGAACAGGGGGGCCCTCCGACTTCAGGGCCTGTGCCACGGAGTCCATTCCGCGTTGCACGGCGGCAAGGCTTTCACCGGCATGCTTCAGGAAGATCTCGCCGAAATGGGAGATGCGGATTCCGCGGCCTTCGCGTTCGAAGAGGGACACTCCAAGAATGTCCTCCAGTTCACGGACGGTGCGTGTCACTGCCGGTTGGGTGATCGCGAGCGCGTCTGCGGCCTTGCCGACGCTGCGTTGACGGGCCACTTCCAGGAAGGTCTGCAGGTGACGAAACTTGATCCTTGCGTCCATGAATCATGCCGATCTGGTTATGGAATTTGGCCAAAATATCATTTTACCGAACAAAAATCATTAGCTACCTTTCCACTCAGAGGAGAAAGTCATGGCCTTTGCCGCGATCAACGGAATTACGGTTCACTATGAATTCATCGGCGATCCCGGTGCCAGGCATACCATTGTCTTCTCGAATTCGCTGGGGACCGATTTCCGCATCTGGCTGCCGCTCTTCGATGAACTCGGCGACGATGTCTCCGTGCTCCTCTATGATTCCCGCGGGCACGGACTTACCGGTCTGGGCGCTGCCGGGTTCGTAATGGAGGATCTCGTCGACGATCTTGTCGGCCTCGTGGATCATGTCGGCATCGACAAAGCGGTCTTCTGTGGCCTTTCGGTTGGCGGAATGGTCGTGCAGGGTCTCTGGCGCAAACGACCGGATTTGGTGCGCAAGCTGGTGCTCTGCGACACGGCACCGAAGATTGGCACTGCGGAAGCCTGGGACGGCCGGATAGAAGCGATCCGCAAGAGCGGTCTTGCCGGCATTGCTGACAGCGTCATGGAGCGTTGGTTCACGAGTTCGTTCCATGAGGAGCGGCGGGTGGACCTCGCCGGCTATCGCCTGATGTTGGAGCGACAGTCAGCGGCAGCCTATATCGGCACTTGTGAGGTGATCCGCGATACGGACCTTTCCGCGATCCCCCCGACGATCACCGTTCCGACGCTCTGCGTCGTCGGCGATCGGGACGGGTCCACCCCCCCGGACCTCGTCCGCGGCATGGCCGACATGATCCCTGGTGCCCGCTTCGAAGTCATCGAAGGATGCGGTCACATCCCCTGCGTGGAGCAGCCACAGTGGCTGGCCGCGTTGATCGAACCCTTTGTCAGGAAGGCATGAAAGGACGTTCATGAACGAGGCCGCAGACAAGTCTCCCCGTTATCGCGAGGGCATGGCCACACGCCGGCGCGTGTTGGGAGACGGTTACGTCGACCGGACCGAGGCACAGAGATCCGCCTTCGATGAGCCCTTTCAGGACCTCATTACCGAGGCCGCTTGGGGCCATGTCTGGTCTCGGTCAACCTGGACCAAGCGCGAGCGCTCGATGGTCACCATCGCGCTGCTGGCCGCACTTGGCCACCACGAGGAAGTTGCGTTGCATGTTCGTGCGACCGCCAACACCGGCGCCAGCAGGGAAGACATCATGGAGGCGCTTCTCCATGTGGCGATCTATGCGGGTGTGCCGGCTGCCAATCACGCGATCAAGGTAGCCAAGGCGACGCTGGAGGAGATGGAAATGTCGAACGGTGGGATGGAGGAGAGACGTGAAGAACACCATGCCTGAGACGGGGGCATTCTTTCCCCGCGACCGCGAAATGCATCCGCCGGCCTATGCGCCGTGGTACAAGACCACGGTTCTTCGCTCGCCCCAGCGCGCGCTGATTTCGCTGGAGGGGACGAGGAGCGAGATCACTGGGCCGGTCTTCGGCCATAACATGCTGAACGAGTTCGACAACGATCTCATCCAGAATTATGCGCGCCCCGGCGAAAGTCCGATTGGCCAGCGCATTCTCGTGCATGGGCGAGTGCTCGATGAGCGTGGCAAGGGTGTTGCTGGTGCCTTGGTCGAGTTCTGGCAGGCAAATGCTGGAGGACGGTACCGTCACAAGAAGGAGACCTACCTCGCGGCCCTCGACCCGAACTTCGGTGGTGTCGGGCGCACTATCACCGACGAGGACGGCAACTACTGGTTCAAGACGATCAAGCCGGGCCCGTATCCCTGGCCGAACGGGGTCAACGACTGGCGCCCCGCGCATATCCATTTTTCGATCTTCGGCCACGGCTTCGCCCAGCGCCTGATTACCCAGATGTACTTCGAGGGTGACCCGTTGATCTGGATCTGCCCGATCGTCAAGACGATTCCCGATGAGGAAGCGATCAGGCGTCTGATTGCACCACTCGACCTCAACGCGACGATCCCGATGGACATGCGCGCCTACAAGTTCGACATCGTCCTGCGCGGACGGCGTTCGACGATGTTCGACAATCGCAAGGAGGGCAACTGAGATGGTTCAGCCGCTCGGTTATCTGAAGGAATCACCGTCGCAGACGGCCGGTCCTTACGTACATATCGGTTGCACGCCCAATTTTACCGGCATCGAAGGGGTATTCGAAAAGGACCTCGGTGCCGGTCCGCTCTACAACGAACGCGCAAGGGGCGAACGCATAACAATCCGCGGCCGCGTCATCGACGGATCGGGCACGCCGCTCAAGGACGCGCTCATCGAGATCTGGCAGGCCGATGCCGACGGGCTCTATAACAGCCCTTCGGAAACGCGCGGAAAGGCAGATCCGAACTTTGCCGGCTGGGGCCGCTGTCCGGCCGACATGGAGACTGGCGAGTACATTTTCGAAACGATCAAGCCGGGGCGCGTGCCGTTTCGCGATGGTCGGCTCATGGCTCCCCACATCACCTTCTGGATCGTCGCCCGCGGCATCAATATTGGCCTTCATACGCGCATGTATTTCGCCGACGAAGCGGAAGCGAATGCCGTTGATCCGGTGCTGGTGCGCATCGAGCACAAGGTACGGGTCCCGACGCTGATCGCTGCCCGTGACGGCGACACTTACACCTTTGACATCCATCTCCAGGGCGAAAACGAAACGGTGTTCTTCGACATCTGAACCCGCAAACGTCATTTTCGGCAAGCCGGCACGCGACATCGCCGGTGCTTGCCGGACGGGCCGGAAGGGGCCTTGAAATGAACAAGACAATTGCAGATGTGGCCGAAGCCGTTGCCGAAATCGGTGACGGCGCCACCGTGATGATTGGTGGCTTCGGGGGGTCCGGGGCGCCGATCGAGCTGATCCACGCCCTGATCGACAAGGGGCCGAAGAACCTGACGGTCATAAACAACAATGCCGGCAACGGCCGCATCGGCATTGCGGCCATGATCGATGCGGGCATGGTGCGAAAGATGGTCTGTTCTTTTCCACGCTCGTCCGACCCGCGCGCCTTCACGGAAAAGTATCTCGCCGGCGAGATCGAGCTCGAACTGGTTCCGCAGGGCACGCTTGCCGAGCGTATCCGCGCTGGCGGTGCCGGCATCCCGGCCTTCTATACGCCGACCGCCTACGGTACCGAACTCGCGGAAGGCAAACCCGTCGCTGAATTCGACGGTCGGCACTATGTCCAGGAGCGCTGGCTCAAGGCCGATTTTGCGATCGTCAAGGCCGAACTCGGCGACACCCACGGCAATCTCACCTACAACAAGGCCGGCCGCAACTTCAATCCGCTGATGTGCATGGCGGCAGCGAGAACGATCGCGCAGGTCTCGAGGATCGTGCCCGCCGGAGGCATCGATCCCGAGCATGTCGTGACGCCCGGCATATTCGTGAACGCCCTCGTCGAGGTGGCAAATCCACAGCAGGAAGAAGTGCTCATACGAGCCGGAGTGGCCTACGCATGACGACCGTTGCGCGCGAAGACAAGAAGCTCTCCAACGCCCAGATCGCCTGGCGTGCCGCGCAGGACATCGCCGACGGCGCCTATGTCAATCTCGGGATCGGCTTTCCGGAAATGGTCGCCCGCTATCAGCCGGAGGGCCGAGAAGCCATCTTCCACACGGAAAACGGTATCCTGAATTTCGGTGAGCCGCCACCGGAAGGTGAGGAAGATTGGGACCTCATCAATGCCGGGAAGAAGGCGGTGACGCTGAAGCCCGGAGCATCTTTCTTTCACCATGCCGACAGCTTCGCCATGGTACGTGGCGGACACCTGGATGTCGCCATTCTCGGGGCCTACCAGGTTGCCCAGAATGGCGATCTCGCGAACTGGCGTGTCGGTTCCAAGGGAGTGCCCGCGGTGGGTGGAGCCATGGATCTCGTACACGGAGCGAAGCAGGTCTTTGTGATCACCGAACACGTCACCAAGGATGGTCAGCCGAAACTTGTCGAGCGCTGCACGTTTCCGCTGACCGGTGTTGGATGCATCACCCGTGTCTATACGAGCCATGCAGTCATTGACATTGTCGGCGGCAAGTTCGTGGTGCGGGAAAAGCTGGCGGCCATGACCATGGACGAACTCCAGGCCATGACCGGCGCGAAACTCCATACCGACCGTCCGGTCGCCGACCTTGTCGTGCCGGCACTCTAAGGACTTCATCATGACCGACGCCTTTATCTGCGACTATATCCGGACGCCCATCGGCCGCTTCGGCGGTGCCCTGTCGGCGGTCAGGGCCGATGATCTCGGCGCCGTGCCGCTGAAGGCACTGATGGAGCGCCATGCCTCGGTCGATTGGGAAGCCGTCGATGACGTGATCTTCGGCTGCGCCAATCAGGCCGGCGAGGACAATCGCAACGTGGCGCGCATGTCGCTGCTTCTCGCCGGATTACCGGTGTCGGTCAGCGGCACCACCATCAATCGCCTGTGCGGTTCGGGTATGGACGCGGTCATTACCGCCGCGCGCGCGATCAAATCGGGCGAGGCGGACCTGATGATCGCCGGCGGCGTCGAGAGCATGAGCCGCGCGCCCTTCGTCATGCCAAAGGCGGACACCGCCTTTTCCCGCCATGCGGAGATCTACGACACCACCATCGGCTGGAGGTTCGTCAACCCGCTGATGAAGAGCCGGTATGGTGTCGACTCCATGCCCGAAACGGGTGACAATGTCGCAATCGAGTGCAGCGTTGCACGGGAGGATCAGGATGCCTTCGCGGTCCGCAGCCAGGCAAAGGCGGCGGCTGCCCAGGCGAACGGTCGTCTGTCGAAGGAGATTACGGGCGTGACCGTTCCGCAGCGAAAAGGGGAGGATGTCGTCGTCGATCGCGACGAACATCCGCGCGCCACGAGTCTGGAGGCGCTCGCGCGGCTGAAGCCCGTCAACCAGCTGGATGGGGCCACCGTTACGGCAGGGAATGCCTCGGGCGTCAACGATGGTGCCGCAGCTCTCATCATCGCCTCGGAAGAGGCCGCCCACCGGCATGGTCTGACGCCGGTCGCCCGCATCCTCGGTGGGGCAACGGCCGGCGTGCCTCCGCGGGTCATGGGCATCGGCCCGGCGCCCGCTTCGCAGAAGCTGATGGCTCGTCTCGACATGGATGTTGCGCAGTTCGATGTCATTGAGATCAACGAGGCCTTCGCAAGCCAGTCGCTTGTGACGCTTCGCCAGCTCGGCCTCCCGGATGATGATCCGCGGGTCAACCGCAACGGTGGGGCCATCGCGCTTGGACATCCGCTCGGCATGTCCGGCGCCCGCATCACCGGCACGGGGGCGCTCGAGCTCGCATTGACAGGCGGTCGCTATGCTCTTTCTGCGATGTGCATTGGGGTCGGTCAAGGTATCGCGATCGCCCTGGAACGGGTGTGACCATGCTCACCGGGATCACCTATCTCGACGGCCTGCTCGGTGACGGTGAAATTGCCGGTTTGCTCGGCACTGACGCGGACGTGGGCGCCATGCTGCGCTTCGAGGCGGCGCTTGCGCGGGCTCAGGCGACAGCGGGTATGGTGGACGAGGAAGCCGCGGCGGCCATCGAGTCCGTCTGCGCGCGTTTCGTTCCAGACATGGAAGCGCTGACGAGTGCGACGGCACGCGATGGCGTGGTGGTGCCGGAGTTGGTCCGTCAGCTGCGCCGCGCGGCCGGCGAGCCGCATGGCGGGTTCATCCATCTCGGTGCGACCAGTCAGGATGTCATCGACACCGCCGCGGCCCTGAAGCTCGCCTCCGTTTTTGATGTTTTTGATAGCCGGCTAATAAGTATTCGCTCGCAGTTCGATGTGCTCGAGTCGTGCTTCGGTGGAAATCGGCTCTTGGCGCGGACGCGCATGCAGGTGGCGGTGCCAATTACTGTCGGTGACCGGCTGAGAGCCTGGAAGAGCCCCCTCGGACATCTGGCTGCGGAGTTGCGGCACCAGCGCGAACGTGTCCTGATCCTCACGCTCGCAGGTGCGGCGGGGACGTCGGAGAAATTCGGAGACCGGATCTCCGCGATACGGCAGGCAATGGCCCTCGATCTCGGGCTTTTCGTCCCCGATTACGTGCCGCATACGGACAGGGGCCGGATCGCGGATTTTGCCGGCTTCCTGTCGCGTCTCACCGGCGCCTTCGGCAAGATCGGGCAGGATCTCGCGCTCATGGTCCAGAACGGCATCGACGAGGCGGATATCTCGGGAGGTGGTGGCTCCTCCGCCATGCCGCACAAGCAGAACCCGGTGAGGGCCGAAATACTTGTTGCGCTCGCGCGCTACAATGCAACCTTGCTCGCCGGCGTTCATCACGCGCTTGTCCACGAACAGGAGCGGTCGGGCAGCGCCTGGACGCTGGAATGGCTGCTCATGCCGAAGATGATCGAGGCGGCGGGGCTCTCGCTCGTCCACGGGCAGGACTTGCTTGCGGCGATCGAGCGGCTTGGAGATCCTGACTGAACGTCAGGCGACGCCGGTGCGCTCCGCGAGCAAATTCATGAGTATTCCCGTCAGTTTCTCGCCAGCATCGGCGAGAGCGCCGCTATTGTCGATTGTCACGGTTTGAAAACCCTCGGGAATTGCCAGCGGGCCTCGCTGGAGTCGCTTGCTGACGTCGGCCTCGCCCTCCCTGCCGCGCTGCTGCAGCCGATGTGCCAGGATATCCGCCCTTGCGACGATGTTCGCGACGAGCAGTCGCGGGAAGGCCTCGGCGAAGTCGTCGAGCGCCGAGCGGGAGCCATTGGCGACGACCACATGCCCGAGAGCCAATTCATTTTTGACGGAAGCCGGTATCCCATAGCGGAGACCATGGGCGTCCCAATGAACGGCAAAGCCTCCGTTCTCACGCATGTCCTCGAAGTCCTCCGAGGTGACGGCGAGGTGATCTTCGCCGCCGGCCTCGCTGTCACGTGTGATGAGGCGCCGGACGAAGTGGATGTCCGGTCGCCCCGCAAGACGTCTTTGAGCATATGAGATCAGGCTGTCCTTGCCCGCACCGCTCGGCCCGACGACCGCCACGAACGTCCCGAAAGATTCCGGGAGAGGGGACATCGACGCTCCATTTGTCATCAGGCGACCCGCCGTCCTTCTCGCCAGACCGCACGAACGACCGGCACACCTGCCCGCCGGCGCACCCGGACCAGATCGGCGCGGAGCCCCTCGGCAATGCGACCGCGGTCGGACAGTCCCACCGTCTTGGCGGGTGTCGCCGTCACCATCGCGAGCGCCTGCGGCAGAGAGAGGTTTGGCAGTGCGTCGGCAAGTACGAAAGGAGCGTGCAGCAGGCTGAGCGGCACATAGTCGGAAGACAATACGTCCAGAACGCCGCGTTCGGCAAGATCTCGGGCGGCGATGTTGCCGGAGTGCGATTTGCCGCGCACGATGTTCGGAGCTCCCATCAGCACGCTCATGCCCGCCTTGTGGGAGGCTTCGGCCGCGTCGAAGCTGGTCGGAAACTCTGCAAGCTTGACGCCGTAGCCGATCGCCTCGTCAACGTGGTCGAGCGTTGCGTCGTCGTGGCTCGCGATGGTGATGCCGCGTTCGGTGCAGTTCTTGGCCAGGGCATCGCGGTGTGGGGCAGCATAGCGCGCGGAGGATTCCTGACGGCGCGCGACGAACTGCGCAAAGGCATCTTCCGAGAGGCCGCGCTTTTTCTTGTAGTAGAGCGTGTACTGCTCCATCGTCTGGAACTGGCGCTGCCCAGGCGCATGGTCCATCAATGAGACCAGACGCACGTGCGGGTCGCGCTCGAAATCGGAGAAGTGCTCCAGGACGTCCGGAGCCGAAACCTCGCAGCGCAGATGCAGAAGGTGCTCCGCCCGCAGCCGGTCCTCGCGCCCGGCGGTCTGAATGGCGTCTGCCATCTCGCGCATCTCGCCTTTCATGAAGCCGCCGTCCTCGTCGGAACCCATTCGCAGGCAGTCGAAGACTGTGGTTATGCCGGAGGTCACGACCTGTGCGTCGTGCGCCTGGATCGCCGAAATCTTGTCCCAGCGCACGCCTGGCCGCGGCGAGTAGTGCGCTTCCAGGTGGTCTGTGTGCAGTTCGACCAGACCCGGAATGATGTAGTCGCCTTCCATGTCCTCTCCGACGGTCGACTTGCCTTCCGAGAAGGAGGAGATGCGACCGTCGCGAACGACAAGCGTGCCGGAAATGATATCGTCCTTAAGGACGATGCGGGCATTGGTGAACACGGATTCGATGGTCATCGGTCGGTTGTCCTTTCGATCAGGCGCCGGACAAAGGCAGCCAGGAATGAATGGTGAAGGGAGTCCCGTGCTCTTCTTCGACATAGAGGGCGAGACCGGAAATGCTGAGCGGACGGCCGACGAAGTCGGCGAAGCTGGCATCGAGAAGGCGGCGCACCGCCGCCGCTCGGCGGGGTTCGACAGGTCCGGTCAGTGTCATGTGGAAGCGGAATTCCTCCATGACGTAGGGATAGCCCCATCGGACAAGATTGGAGCGCTGAGCCTCGTTCAAGGCCTCCGGCTTGCGCCGCGCGATATCCGCGTCGTTCAACGGTGCGCGATAGGGCTCGAAGGCGTCGACAACCTCGGCAGCAAATGCCTGCAGCGGCAGGAACGGCTGCTCCGGAACGAGTGCGAAGAAGCGGTCGAGTTGCCCAATCAGAACCGAGGGGACCGTGAAGGCCGGTGCCTTCCTGCAAAAGCGTTCGAACGCATCGATGAGTTCGTCTTCGCTCCGGTCTGCTGCAAGAGAGAAGGGCGCCTTCAACGTTGCGTGGAAACCGTAGCGTCGCGGCTCCGCGGTAAGGTTGACCAGTTCTTCGACATCGAATCCCTCGGCCTCCGTCGTCGGCAGAAGTTCTCCGCTGAACGGATCGCGGCCGAGCCAGCGCGCCGCCGCCAGCGTCAGCGGGTCCCGTTCGGGCGGTGTGAAATAGAGCGCGTAACGCAAAGACTGATTCCTTCGGACTGCTACTGCAGCGAGAGTAAAGCGTGCGCCGTGGCATTTGCGAGGCACCGATGCCGGATGCACAGCAATGGCGAGGTGGCGAGCCTCATGAAGTCGACCGCCTGCCGATGAGACGCGAACGCAGGGCATTCGAGATCGAATCGAAGATGAAGACGACGATGAGGATGAGCAGGACCATGTAGCCGACGTTCTCCCAGTCCTGATTGGTCCGCATCGCCTCCCAGAGCTTCAGGCCGATACCGCCGGCACCGACGGCGCCGATGATCGTGGCTGACCGGGTGTTAGACTCCCAGAAGTAAAGCGCCTGGGAGGCGAAGACCGGCAGAACCTGCGGCAGCACACCGAAGCGTTGAACAGCCAAGGGGCCTGCACCGACGGACTTCACACCTTCGCGCTGTTTGTCGTCGATGTTTTCGAGCGCTTCTGCGTAGAGCTTTCCGAGCGTTCCCGTATCGGTGAAGAAGATCGCGGAAATCCCCGCAAGCGGTCCAGGACCGAATGCACGCGTAAAGAACAGCGCCCAGATGAACATGTCGACCGAGCGCTGGAAATCGAAGAAGCGCTTGGCTGCGTGGTTGACGATGCGGTTGCGCGTGATGTTGCGGGCGGCAACGAACGAGAGCGGAAAGGCAACGATCGTCGCGAAGAGAGTCCCGACAAAGGCCATGACAATTGTCTGCAGCAGCTTGGTCCAGACATCGAGATGCTGCCAGGAGGGATTGTAGAGGAAATTTTCCAGAGCGAGCGAGATATTGCTGCGGTTCGGGTCGAGGCGCTCTCCGAACAGCAGCAGCTGGAAGACTTCTCCCGCCGATTTGCCGAAGAAAGGCGAGTCGATATCGAAGAAGAAGTTTTCCCATCCGAGAAAGCGCTTGTGGATCTTAACCGCATCGTCGCGAATTTCCGCCCAGCCCGAGAAACCGAAGGCGAGAACGATCTTTTCGCCAGGCGCGCGCTGCGTCGCCCAAGCGGGCAAGTCGCGATCAGCTCTCACACCGCCGTTGCTGCTGAGCGTGATGTCAAGCTTTTCATTTCCGCGATGGACCTCGACATGTTCTGGCACGACGTCGATCCAGTCGGTCGAGTTCATGGACACGACCGCATGGGTAACCACCTCTTCGGTACGTGTTTCTGTTCGAGCCTCGGCAATCTCCTGCTGCTTGCCTGCATTGCTTGGAGCGACGAAGCTGAATGAAGATTTCGGCTTGGCTTGCATCGCCGTCGCCGGAATTTCCACCGTGCGCGTAATCGTTTCGCGCTCAGCCTCGAGCCACTCGGGCTGGGGGTTGGGGCCGATCGGATCGTAGCGTGAGAACTCGATCTGCATTGTCCCGTCCGCACGAACCACTATGTCCGGCCGGACCTCATAGGATATCCAGTCGGCGAGATAGGTGGCGGCGATGCCCCAGTTGGCAGTGCCGAGCACCTGACCGATGGCGAAGAACCACCAGCAGAACACGAAGTAGAGGGCGATGGCTCCTCCGATCACTGCGAAGCGGAAACGTGACCAGAAAGACGGCAAGAGGAGTTGTGGATGACGAGCAGCGACGGCTTCGAGTTCGGAGACATTCATCGTTTTCACGGTTCGCTCCTATATCACTGCCTGGAAGGCCTGATCGCCGACGAGCCTGCGGCGCAGCCAGGCCGAAAGCTGGTCGACTGCAATAATCGTCGCGAAGAGCAGGAGAACGATTGCCAGCGTCTTCGCCTCGTGACCGCGGCTGATCGAAAGACGCAGCTGTTCCCCGATGCCGCCGCCGCCGACGGCGCCGATGATCGTGGAGGCGCGCACGTTGATTTCGAAGCGCAGCAGGAAATAGCTGACGAAATTCGGCATGACCTGTGGCACCATGCCGAACCAGGCGCGTTCCAGCCACGATGCACCGACCGCCCTCAGCCCCTCGTCCGGTTTCATGTCCGCGTTCTCGATCACTTCGAAGAAGAGCTTGCCGAGCGCGCCGACCGTGTGGATCGAAACCGCGATGATCGCCGGAATCGGACCGAGCGAGAGGATAGCCAGGAAGAAGCCGGCGAGAACGATCTCGGGAAAGGCGCGCAGCAGTTCCATGAAACGCCGCACGGGAACGCGGGCCCAAGAATTGGGCGTCATATTCTTTGCCGCAAGAAACGACAACAGGAAGCCGAAGCCGAACCCGATGATCGTCGACAGCAACGCGATATTCAGCGTTTCCGTCATCTTGTAGACGTACTCGGGTATGTAGAGGCTGTCGGTGACGTAGAAACGGCCTTCAAGATAGTCGTATTTGAGGCTCCCGTCGAAATAGGGGGAGGGCAGGTCGAGGAGTGCGCGCCAGACTTCGACGCCGTCGCGAGGCATCAGGTCGCCGACGAAGTCGAAGAGATGCGGCAGCCGGTCGAAGAACTTGCCCGAATTGGTTTCGTTGGCAAACCAGAGCGAACCCGTCAGCGCCAGGGCGAGCACCGTGAACGAGAGCATCGTGTAGAAACGACGGCCTCTGGCAAGATCTTGCCAATGGTTCTCGATGAGCGCGCCCTTCTCGCTGAGCGCGGGTTTGTAGGTGAAGGAACTCATGGCAGGCGGTCCGCTTTTGATCACGTCGTCGCGGCGGCGACGTGCATTCAACAAGAGCCGCCGGATGCCTCACGCACCCGGCGGCCTTTTTCGGTATCAGGATATCAGCCGCCGATGGTTGCCTTGCGGGCGTCGATGATCGGCTTGTAGAAGTCGACATTGACCTCGGCGAAGCCGGCGTAGTCACCACCCTGGATGGCAGCGAAGCAAGCCGGGTCAGACTTCGGTAGGCCCATCATGAAGTTTTTGAATTTGGTCTTCATGTCGTCGTTCATGGACGAACGCACAACGATCGGACCGTTCGGGATCAGCGGCGATTCCCACAGCTGAACGAGGTCGTCCATGTTCAGGATGCCCTTGTCGACCATCTTGCGCAGATTGCCCGAGGTGTAACCGTCCTTGAATTCGCCGACGCCCGAGGCCCAGGTGGTGCCGGCGTCGAAGGTGCCCTTGAGCACTTCGAGAACGAGGTTTTCGTGTCCGCCGCCGAAGCCGGTTTCAGCGAAGAATTCCTTGACAGGGGCGCCGATAGCCTCCGGCAGGGTAACGGTCGGAACCAGGTAGCCAGACGTTGAATCCGGATCGGCGAAGCCGAGCTTCTTGCCCTTCATGTCCCCAAGCTTGGTGATGCCGCTGTCCTTGCGGGCAACCATGACCGAGTGATAGCCCATCGAGCCGTCGGTCTGAACGGTGGTGAGGATCGGTTCAACAGCCTTTGCGTCGGCAAGGTATACCTTGGCATAGCCGGCAGAGCCGAGCTCTGCGTAGTCGAGGGTGCCGCCGAGCAGACCCTGGATTACGCCATCATAGTCAGCGGCCGGGAACAGCGCGACCTTTTCGACGCCGATGGCGGCCGGCAGCTTGTCGACCATGCACTGGAAATTGCGCAGGCGGTCGGCTTCGTTTTCGCCACCGAGGATGCCGATTCGGAATTCCTTGAGGTCTTCCGCAGCAGCTGCACCGGCCACGGCGACGAGCGCGACGGCGGCAAGAAGGGTCTTCTTCAACATGGGTCTCTCCTGTTTCTCCGGTACTCGGATAGGGTGGTGGAAGTAACTCTTGTGCGGACGATCTGGGGCCGCTCAGGCATCGGCGGCGGCAAGGGGGCGAAATCCTGCAGCCGGCAGGACATCGGTCATCGCCTTCGGACGCTTGATCTCGATGCTCGTCGACGTCACACCCTCGTCGACACCGCTGCCGTCCCGGTTCGAACCATAGATCTGCCGTATGGTGTCCGCCGTCAGAGCCTCCGGCCGGCCGTCGAAGACCACCGATCCGTGTGCCATGCCGACGATCCTGTCGCAGTACGTACGGGCCGTATCGAGCGTATGTAGATTCGTGATGACCGTAATGCCTTCCCGGACATTGATGTCGCGCAACGCGTCCATGACGATCTTGGCGTTCAGGGGGTCCAGCGAGGCGATCGGTTCGTCGGCGAGCACCATCTTCGGTCTTTGCATCAAAGCTCGCGCTATCGCGACGCGCTGCTGCTGGCCGCCGGAAAGCGTGCCGGCCGGCTGCAGTGCCGTCTGCTCGATACCGAGCCTTTCGAGGGCGGCAATCGCCATGATCCGTTCCTCGCGTGTGAAATAGTTGAGAATGCTCAGCGCGGTGGAACGGTGGTTCAGCCGACCGAGCAGAACGTTGGTCAGGACGTCCAGCCGAGGCACAAGGTTGAACTGCTGGAAGATCATCGCACAGTCGCGCTGCCAGTTGCGTAGTGTCCGCCCCCGCAGTGACGAGACCTCCGCGTCACCGAAGTGGATGGACCCGGAGGAGGGGTCGACGAGGCGGTTGATCATCCGCAGCAGCGTCGATTTGCCGGCGCCGGAGCGACCGATTACCCCCACCATCTGTCCCTGCGGGATATCGAGACTGACGGCATTGACCGCAACATTATCCCCGAAGCGGCGGGTGAGGTTCTTCAGCTCAAATCTCATCTTGGCGCTTCCGATCTTCTGTGCGTGTGATTGGTAAAGCCTGTATCGGACGGGGATGAAGTGCGGATGTCAGATTTGTGTAGGTATTGTAAAATCTGATATCCTTTTGAAGAGACTTACGATTTCCCGTATTTGTCGACAAAGGCAGCACCATCCAGCCGCCGGAAATCCTCAAGAGCGATGTGCAGCCGGTCATGGCTCCAGTCCCACCAGGCGAGCGCTTCCATTCTGGTGGCGACATCTTCCGGAAAGCGCTCGCGGATGAGCCGGGCGGGAACGCCGCCGACGATCGCGTAGGGCGCAACGGACTTGGAAACGACGGCTCCAGCACCGATCACGGCACCGTTTCCGACGTGAACACCCGGAAGGATCGTCGCCCCATGTCCGATCCATACGTCATGGCCGATCACCACACGGTTCTCGCGACGCCATGCGAAGAACTCTTCGTCATTCTCCGCACCGTCGAAATAGGATGCCGCCCGGTAGGTGAAGTGATGCAGTGTCGCCCGCCACGTCGGGTGATTGGGTGCGTTGATGCGCACTGCCGCGGCGATGTTGACGAATTTTCCGATGGTAGTGCACCAGGCGGAACTATCCTGCATCATGTAGGAATAATCGCCGAGTTCCACCTCATCGAGGCGGCAGCGCTCGGCGATCTCGGTATAGCCTCCGAGTACCGAGTTCACGACATGTGCGGTCTCGTGAACAAGCGGATCGTGCCCGAGCTTCTTGCTCATGCGGCTGCCTTTCTCGGCGAGAACGCGGTCACGTCGAGAATGCGGTCGGCCACCTCCTCGCGCACCTCCTCGTCATGGAAGATCCCGAGCAGGGCGACGCCGTCCGCCTTCTTCTGGCGGATCATGTCCACCACCACGGCCCGGTTCGTGGCGTCGAGCGAGGCCGTCGGTTCATCGAGAAGGAGGATGCGATGATCGGTGATGAAGCCGCGGGCGATGTTCACTCGCTGCTGCTCGCCGCCGGAGAAGGTCGCAGGCGGCAGTTGCCAGAGGTCCTGCGGCAGATTGAGCCGTTCCAGCAGTTCGCCGGCACGGATGCGCGCGGTATCCACGCCGGTGCCGCGAACGACCAGGGGTTCTGCGACGACGTCGATTGCGGCGACACGTGGGACGGTCCGCAAGAACTGGCTCACATAGCCCACCGTGGTGCGGCGGATGTCCATGATCATGCGCGGATCGGCGGTCGCTATGTCGACAATGTGACTGCAGTGCTCCACGAGCACCTGTCCGGCATCCACGGCATAGTTGCCATAGAGCATCTTGAGGATCGAGCTCTTGCCGATGCCTGAAGGGCCGCCGAGGACGACGCATTCGGCTTCGGCGATCGAGAAGGAGACGTTCGCGACGACCGGCAGGCGGATGCCGTCGCGCAGGTGCATGGTGAAGCTCTTCGAGACTTCGGAGACGACGAGGGGCGTTGCCATGGCGCTTTCCGTTCAGACTTGCAGGATCGAGGAGACGAGCAATTGCGTGTAGGGCTCGCGGGGGTCATCGAGCACACGATCAGTGAGGCCCTGTTCGATCACCATGCCATCCTTCATCACCATCATGCGGTGGGAGAGGAGCCTCGCGACCGCCAGGTCGTGCGTGACGACAATCGCCGAAAGGCCAAGATCGTTGACGAGGCCGCGGACGAGGTCGAGAAGGCGCGCCTGCACCGAGACATCGAGGCCGCCTGTCGGTTCGTCCATGAAGACGAGGCGTGGGGCGGTGACAAGATTGCGGGCGATCTGCAGGCGCTGACGCATCCCGCCGGAAAAGGCGCGCGGCTGGTCGTCTATGCGGTCGTTGCTGATCTCGACGCGCTCGAGCCACGAACCGGCGGTTTCGCGAATGTTGCCGTAGTGTCGATTGCCGATCGCCATCAGCCGCTCGCCGACGTTGGCTCCGGCAGACACAGTCATGCGCAACCCATCGGCTGGGTTCTGGTGGACGAAGCCCCAGTCCGTGCGCATGAGGAAGCGCCGCTCGGCTTCGCTCATGTGATACAGGTCGCGATAGCTGCCGTCGCGTGTATGGTACTCCACGGTGCCGGTGGTCGGCATCAGCCGTGTCGAAAGGCAGTTGAGGAGGGTGGTCTTGCCTGAACCGGACTCCCCGACGATTGCCAACACTTCCCCGGGCCAGAGGTCGAAGGCCACGTTGCTGCAACCGATCCGGTTGCCGTAGAATTTCGAGACGTCGCGGACTTTCAGGAGCGGTGTATCGGTCATTCCGCGACCTCCTTCTGCGTGGCGAGCAAGTGTCCGACATGACCCTGTTCACGTCGTTCCTCGCAGTGATCGGTGTCCGAGCAAACGAACATGCGCCCGCCCCGATCGTCGAGCACCACCTCATCGAGATAGACGCCTTCTGCGCAACAGAGCGCACACGGCTGATGGAATTTCTGGATCTCAAAGGGGTGATCCTCGAAGTCGAGACTCACCACCTCGGTGTAAGGCGGTACCGCATAGATGCGCTTTTCGCGTCCGGCTCCGAAGAGCTGCAGGGCGTCCGACATGTGCATCTTCGGATTGTCAAACTTGGGCGTCGGGGACGGATCCATGACGTATCGGCCGTTGACTTTCACCGGGTAGGCGTAGGTCGTCGCGATATGGCCGTTCCTGGCGATGTCTTCGTAGAGTTTCACGTGCATGAGCCCGTACTCCTCGAGCGCATGCATCTTCCGGGTCTCGGTCTCGCGCGGTTCGAGGAAGCGCAACGGTTCCGGGATCGGCACCTGATAGACGAGCACCTGGTTCTCGTTGAGCGGCTTTTCCGGGATGCGGTGGCGTGTCTGGATAATGGTCGCCTCATGCGTATGCGTGGTGACCGCGACATTGGCGACCTTCTGGAAGAAGGCACGAATCGACACTGCATTGGTGGTGTCGTCGGCGCCCTGGTCGATTACCTTGAGCACGTCGTTGGCGCCGATGATCGAGGCCGTGACCTGCACGCCCCCAGTCCCCCAACCGTAGGGCATCGGCATTTCACGCGACGCAAACGGGACCTGGTAGCCGGGGATCGCGATCGCCTTCAGGATCGCCCGCCGGATCATCCGCTTCGTCTGTTCGTCGAGATACGCGAAATTGTATTGGGCGAGCTCTGGAACGGCGCTCATTCCGCAGCCTCCTTGTCGGTGAAACGATTGGACCGGCCGGCCTCGTATTCTGCCCGCATGCGACGCACGAGTTCGAGTTCGGCCTGGAAGTCGACATAGTGCGGCAGCTTCAGATGTTCGACGAAGCCGGTCGCCTGGACGTTGTCGGAGTGTGAGATCACGAATTCCTCGTCCTGTGCTGGGGCGACGATGTCTTCGCCGAATTCGTCCGCGCGCAGGGCGCGGTCGACAAGAGACATGGCCATCGCCTTGCGTTCGCTCTGGCCGAACACGAGTCCGTATCCGCGCGTGAACTGCGGCGGTGCTTTCGCCGATCCCTTGAACTGGTTGATCATCTGACACTCGGTCACCTGAATGCGTCCGAGCGAGACGGCAATGCCGAGCTCGGGAATGTCGATCTCCACCTCGACTTCGCCGATGCGAATTTCGCCGGCGAAGGGATGAGTCCGGCCGTAGCCGCGCTGGGTGGAATAGCCGAGGGCAAGCAGGAAACCCTCGTCGCCACGGGCAAGTGCCTGAAGGCGCAGGTCACGCGGCATCGGAAAATCGATCGGCTCGCGGGTGATGTCGCCCGTCACGTGGTCCTCGGGCATGTCGCCGTCGGGCTCGACCAGCCCTTCTTCCGCCAGGATCTCCGAGACCCGCATTATTCTTTCGGACTCACTATCCTTGAGGGCCGGCTCTTCAACCGCCCCATCCCCCATCAGATCCGGATCGAGAAGGCGATGCGTGTAATCGAACGTCGGGCCCAGGAGTTGCCCGCCCGGAAGATCCTTGTAGGTGGCAGAGATGCGGCGCTCGATCTTCATGTCCGCAGTGTCTATGGCAACCGAGTAGCCGTAGCGGGGCAACGTCGTGCGATAGGCGCGCAGGAGGAAGATCGCTTCGATGAGATCGCCGCGCGACTGCTTGATGGCGAGCGCAGCGAGCGCGCGGTCGTAGAGCGAGGCTTCCGCCATGACACGATCGACGGCAAGGCCAAGCTGCTCGCTGATCTGGTCGATCGTGACGGACGGAAGGTCGCGGGTCCCGCGACGCCGGTCTGCCAGCAGGCGATGGGCATTCGCGATCGCGGTTTCTCCACCTTTGACGGCGACATACATTCGTCAGATCTCCCCGATGCTGATGTTGCAGGTTCTCGGCAGGCAGAGAACCTGTCGCCCGGCCGTCAGGACGACATCGATCCCGCGCGGAAAGAGCGCTCGGTTGTCGGCCCATTGCCGGAGAAACATATCTGGAAGGCCGACGGGTGCGATCTCCACGCTCTCGCGGATACCCGGCCCCGTCAGGGTAAGCCGAGGACCTCTCTCGAGACCGGCGACTTCGATAATCACAGTCGTCGACCGGTCCGGATATTCCTGGCTGCCGAGCGCAAAGAGGCCGAAGGATGTGACGGGCGAGCCTGCGCCGAAGAAGGCGAAGCGTGCTTCCGATTTCTCGCGCGTTACCGGTGCACCCGTGTGAAAGCCGATCCACTCGGCGATCGGCGATTTCGCCATACTGGCGGAAAGCCAGACGGGCGTGTCGTTGTCGCAGAGTGCGAGCGCTATGGCGCCCGCCGCCGAACCCAAGGGGGCGGGCGGCTCGACGGGCGGAACGATGGTCTTTGTCGTTCCCGGCCTGGCCATGCCATCCATCAACATGCGAAACGTGCTTTGCGCATCGTGGACCGGGTCGATGTAGCCACCGGTCAGCGCTTCTGTTCTGAGAGTCATCAGTCCTCTCCTCTCACCATCGTGAAGAAATCGACGCGCGTGGCCGCGGTTTCCTCGGTCTTGCGCCGGTCTTCCGCAGCGATGCGGGCGGCAATCGGCGACAGCAGGTGCGCCTCCACGAAGTCACGCGTATCGGCCTGTTGCCAGAGGGCGTCGAAGATGGCCGCAAGTCTCGCCTTTTCGCGATCGGTGCCGAGCGAATGGCCGAAGCCGACGATGCCGTTTGCCAATCGTACCGTCGCACGGCTGACCGTCGCCTCTCCGAGGTTAAAGGGCGAGCCGCCGCCGCCGATGCGGCCCCGAACCATGACAAGTCCGGTCTCCGGTCCCCGCAGCATCTGGACGCTCGGTTGCAGCGAAAGCGCCGCCCAGGCGGCAGTCAGTTCTGCGCGGCTTGCACGGCTGAGCAGGTCGATTGCATGTTTGCGATCGCCACCTGCCTCGCCCGCTACACTTTGTTTGTTGACATCCATTGCCAGGCTCCAAAATGTCTATTAATATAGACAACCATACAACTGAGATTATGGATATCCAACGAGCGTGACAAGCGTGTGACATGACGGATTTGAAACGAGTGGAAAGACAGGCGGGCGTCGCGCTCTGGCGTCAGATTGCCGACAGAATCCGAGAAGCCATTTCGCGGGGAGAATTCGACGAAACCGGCATGGTGCCGCCGGAGATGGTGCTTGCCGGCCAGTTCGGCGTCAATCGCCACACGGTGCGCAGCGCCCTTGCATCGCTGGCGCAGGAGGGCATCGTGCAGGCGGTGCAGGGGCGCGGGACCCTGATCGTTCGCAAGGAACGTTTCAATTTTCCGATCTCGCGTAGGACTCGGTTCACCGAGGGCATAGGCGATCAGGCGCGCGATCTGCAGGGATTACTGCTGTCGTCGGAAATAGAGCCGGCTAACCTGGAGGTTGCCCGTTGGCTCGCGCTCGAGGCGGGGACGCCGGTTATCCGGCTGGAGGCGCTGCGCAAAGCCGACGGCCGCGCAGTATCGCGCTCGACCGCCTGGTTTCCCGCCGAGCGCTTCAAGGGTATTGGCGAGGTCTTCGCCCGCAGCGGTTCGATCACGGAAGCACTCGCGGCGCTGGGGCTGGGCGACTATCTGCGCTCCGTTACCGAGATTTCCGCGACCCATGCCGAAGCCGCTGACATTGCGGCTCTCGAGCTCACGCCGGGAGCGATCCTGCTTGTGACGAGGGCCGTCAATACGGATCTTTCGGGAGTCCCGATACAGTACGCGGTCACCCGGTTTCCGGCTGACCGCGTCCAGTTCACGATCGCAAGTTGACCGGCGAAGCGGCGCCTCAGTGGGCGCCGGACATGTCGCCGAGCACTTCCTTGCTGGCGACGGTCGAGTCCGGATTGAGCTTGTAGACCATCGGCACGCCGGTCGCCAAGTTGAGCTTGAGGATCTGCTCTTTGGAGAGACGGTCGAGGACCATGACGAGCGCACGCAGCGAATTGCCGTGGGCTGCGACCAGAACTTTTTCGCCGCGCAGCACGCGCGGAAGGATGTCGGTCATGTAGTAAGGCCAGACGCGGGCGCCGGTGTCGCGAAGGCTCTCGCCGCCCGGAGGCGGCACGTCGTAGGACCGTCGCCAGACATGGACCTGTTCCTCGCCCCACTTTGCACGGGCGTCGTCCTTGTTGAGACCTGAGAGGTCACCGTAGTCGCGTTCGTTCAGCGCTTCGTCCCGAATGGTCTCGAGGCTGGGCTGGCCGATCTTGTTCAGGATGATTTCGCAAGTCTTCTGCGCCCGCGACAATGCGGAGGTAAACGCGATGTCGAACTTGATCCCGTAATCGGCGAGAGCCTGCCCCCCGGCTTCAGCCTCCTGGACGCCGAGTTCGGTCAGCCCCGGATCGCGCCATCCGGTGAACAGGTTCTTGAGATTCCATTCGCTCTGGCCGTGACGAACCAGCACGAGAGTACCGCTCATGGGAAAATCCTCCGCAGGAAATATCTAGATGGACGAAGAAAGCCCGAGAACATCGAGCATGGAATAGAGGCCGGGCTTCTTGTCACGCGCCCAGAGCGCCGCCCTCAGCGCACCGCGCGCGAAAAGTGAACGATCGCCGGCGCTGTGGGAGAGCGTTATCGTCTCGCCCTCGCCGGCGAAGAGCACGGTGTGCTCGCCAATCACCGAGCCGCCCCGCAGTGTCGCAAAGCCGATGCTGCCATCCTCGCGCGGCCCCGTATGGCCATCGCGCACACGGACGGAATGAGTTGCAAGGTCTATACCGCGCCCTTCGGCGGCCGCCCGTGCGAGCAGAAGCGCCGTCCCGGACGGCGCGTCTACCTTGCGCTTGTGATGCATTTCCAGCACCTCGATATCCCAGCCCGCCGCGTCGAGCGCCTGTGCTGCCTGTTTCACCAGGACGGAGAGCAGATTGACCCCGAGGCTCATATTGCCGGACTTGACGATGCGTGCGTGGCGCGCTGCCGCTGCGATTTTCGCGTCGTCCTCCGCCGTGCAGCCGGTCGTGCCGACGACATGGACGATCCGCGCTTGCGCGGCGAGGCCGGCATATTCGACGCTGGCCGCTGGCGACGTGAAATCGATCACGCCATCGGCATGGACGAAGGCGGCGAGTGGATCGTCGCTCACCGGGACTCCGATGGACCCGAGCCCGGCCAGTTCCCCGGCGTCCTTGCCGATCGCCGGCGAGCCGGGACGCTCGACGGCGGCGTGAAGCACGGCACCTTCCGTCCCCTGGATGAGGCGCAGCACCGTCTGGCCCATGCGGCCACCGGCTCCGACGACGACGAGTTTCATGGCATCACTCATGGGGTGGTCCGACCTCAGAAGAATTCGTTGTTGCTGCTGCCCGGCTGCAGCTGGTTCAGCCGAGCGTAGAGCCCGTTGGGACGCTGTGCAAGCGACTGGTGGGTCCCTTCCTCGGCGATCGTCCCGCCCTGCATTACGATGATCTTGTCAGCCTTGATGATCGTTGAAAGCCGGTGGGCGATGACGATGACCGTGCGTCCGGTCATTGCCTCGTCCAGAGCCTTCTGGACGGCCGCTTCCGATTCTGTGTCGAGTGCCGATGTTGCTTCGTCGAGCAGCAGGATCGGTGCGTTGCGAACCAGCGCGCGGGCGATCGACAGCCGCTGCCGCTGACCGCCGGAAAGTGTGACGCCGTTTTCCCCGACGGGGGTGTCGTAACCCATTGGCTGAGCCATGATGAAGTCGTGGGCGTAGGCGAGGCGGGCGGCTTCCTCGATCTCCGCATCCGTCGCTTCAGGCCGGCCGTAGCGGATGTTGTCGCGGATCGTCCCTTCGAAGAGATAGGGCTGCTGCGATACGTAGGCGATGTGCCTGCGCAACGATGCCTTGGTCACTGAAGCGATGTTCTGGCCGTCGATCAGAATCTCACCCTCTGCGGGATCGTAGAACCGCGGAACGAGCGTAATGACGGTCGACTTGCCCGCACCGGACGGGCCGACGAGCGCCGTCGTCCTTCCGCCTTCGGCGACGAAGTCGATGCCCTTCAGCACCGGCTCGTTGTTGCCATAGGCGAACTTGACGTTACGAAATTCGATACGTGCCTCGCCGACCTTGAGTTCGGTTGCGTCCCGCCTGTCGCGTTGCGGGCTCTCCATGTCGAGGATTTCGTAGATCATCCGAGCATTGACGACGGCGCGCTCCATCTGCACCTGCAGCTTGGCGAGCCGCTTCGCCGGTTCGTAGGCCATCAGCAGCGCCGCGATGAAAGAGAAGAAGGCGCCGGGCAGCACGCCGCCATAGATCGAGCGGAACGCCGCATAGGCAAGCACGCTGGAAATGGCGACCCCCGCAAAGGTTTCCGTGAGCGGTGACGTTCGTT
Organism: Ciceribacter sp. RN22; assembly: GCF_024054295.1. Taxonomy (NCBI): domain Bacteria; kingdom Pseudomonadati; phylum Pseudomonadota; class Alphaproteobacteria; order Hyphomicrobiales; family Rhizobiaceae; genus Ciceribacter; species Ciceribacter sp. RN22. Next base: position 443,956 of record NZ_JAMXLD010000001.1, on the reverse strand, counting down.
CGCTGAGCCGGGCGATGCGGTTCGCGCGGCGCTCGGCCGCGGCGATCGTGCCCTGGACCTTGCGGTCCAGCTCTTCTTCCATCGTGAAGGCCTTGACGATCGCAATGCCCTGGATCGTCTCCTGCATGGCGCCCAGCACGTGGCTGTTGAAGATGATCGACTCGCGCGTCGCCGCGCGCAGCCGCTTGGAGAGGTAGCGCAGCGCGTAGAGCAGGGGGGGCGCCACGACGAAGACGATCAGTGTCAGCAGCCAGTCCTTGGCGAACATGACGCCGATCAGCGCAATCAGGGTGAGCAGGTCGCGCGCAGTCGACGTGACCGTAAGATTGAGGACATCACGGATGCCGTTGATGTTCTGGCTGATCTGCGCCGCAAGATGAGCCGAGCGGGACTCGCTAAAAAAGCCGAGTGACAGGGTCATCAGGTGCGAAAAAAGACGCCGCTGATAGCGGGCAACGATGTTGTTGCCGATCTTTGAAAGAGTGACCGCCTGCCCATAGCTTGCGAGGCCGCGCAGCATGAAGGCGCCGAGAATGGCGCCGCAGATGAGCCAGACGATGTCCGCTCTCTGGTTGGCGAACGCTTCGTTCACCACCGTCTCCATGATCCATGCGGTGAACGCGGTCGTGAGCGCCACTACCGCAAGGCAGAGGACGGCGAAGATGTAGCCCTTAACGTGATCGCGGCCGTTCTCGGCGATGATACGCTTCAGAACGGTTGTGATGCTGCTCGAGCTGACGGGCGTCTTGTGTGTCCTGCTGGCTTCCAAATAAAGGCATTCCCCGTGGAACTGCGCGTCCGGACCCGCGGACGCTGTGGCCTAGGCGCTCTATAGCCAGTCGCAACCCCGTTGGCCACAAAAAAGCGGATGCCCCCCTTTGATCGTCAGCGGCGCCAGCGCCTGCCGTCGGTCGCCAGGCCGAAATTTGCAGGCGTCCGTGCGAAATTCGCGAGGCCTGACAGCGCGGCGAGCGGGTGAGTGACGACGAAGGTCGGGATCGTGTGCATCAGCCCGGTGTGCGGGGCCTTGTCTTCGAAGGCGGCGCGGAATTCCGGACGCTTGAGCGCCGGCAGTATTTTCTGGGGAATGCCACCGGCAAGGAACACGCCGCCCCGGGCCATGAAGATGAGGGCGAGATCCCCGGCAAGCCGACCCAGATAAGTCACGAAGAGCGAGAGGGTCTCGGCAGCCTGTACGTCGCTGCCGGCCAGTCCGTGTGTCGAGACGTCGGCCGGGTCGGTCCATCGCGGCTCCACGCCATCGGCCGCACAGATCGCGTCATAGATGTTGACGACGCCACGACCGCAGAGGAGCTGTTCTCCTGAGATGCGACCGTCGATCCGCGCCAAATGCGGGAATATCTGGAAATCGCGGTCGCTGCGCGGGCCCACGTCCACGTGCCCACCTTCACCCGGGATCGGAAACCAGGTGTGCTGCGCATGCAGCAGTCCGGCGACGCCGAGACCTGTGCCGGGCCCCAGCACGACACGGGAGGCGATGGGACTTGCGGAGAGCGGGCCGATCGGCTCGCGATTCTCGTCGGAGAGTGAAGCGACGGCGAGCGCCTGCGCCTCGAAGTCGTTGACGATCAGCACGTCATCGAACCCCATCTCTTCGATCATCGTCCTCGGACGGACGACCCAGTCGCAATTGGTCAGCGGGATCTCGTCGTCATTGATCGGGCCGGCGATCGCGAGGATCGCTGAGCGAGGCTGGATCGAGGTCCTGTCGAGCACGCCTTGCTGGATCGCTTCTTCGATCGTCGGGAAGGCGGCCGTGTGGACGATCGGAAACTGCCGAGGTTCGGCATAGGTGTCGATGAGGATCGAAAAGCGCGCATTGGTTCCCCCGATGTCGCCGATCAGGATGGGGAAAGTAAGCTGCTCGTTTTCGATGATCTTGGGCATAGGCCGGCTCCTGCGATCCAAATCGGGCGCTGCGTCAGTTTTTCTTTGCGCTCATCAATATCTCGGCGGTCGCGAGATTCAACGCCATCGGAATGTCGTAGACGGTGGCAAGCCGCATCAGTGCCTTCACATCCACGTCGTGTGGCATTGCGGTCAACGGATCGACGAAGAAAATGAGTATCTGCACCTCGCCGGTGGCGATCATCGCACCGATCTGCTGGTCGCCACCGAGAGGTCCGCTCTTCATGCGCGCGACGTCGAGTTCCGGACATGCCTCGGCCACTCTTCCGCCGGTGGTACCTGTCGCCACGATGCGGAACCTGGAAAGCGTCCGCGCATGGCGGCGGGCGAACTCGGCGAGCTCGTCCTTCTTCTGGTCATGCGCGATGAGGGCGATGCATTGGCGCTCGGGCATTGGTCGGTCCGGTTGGGTTTAAATCGATTTGAAAGCCTTCTATAGCACGATTGCCGCCTTGAAAAGGTGGCGCCGACCTACGCGAGAAGACGTCACTGGCCGAGGGGGCGAGGCAGCGGAATCGGAACCTCTGCCGGCACGATGTCTGCCGGATCGCCTGCCTCCATTGCGGCGGGTGTGTTCGCTGCAGGTGCCGAGGCATAAGCGGCTACCGGAGTGGCGGCGCCGCTGTATGTCACCTCGCCTTCACTCGGGACAGAAGGAGCCTTCAGCACTGCGACGCAGGATTTCGGCAGGTCGGAAATACCGATCTCCCGCGGTTTCGGCGCGGGCTTCTTGGGATCCGTTTTCGGTTTCGCCCAGGGCTCGGGGGTAAACCACCAGGCAAGGGACTTGTCGCAGCCGTCTCCGGGCGGAGGTGCCGCCTGGGACTTGCATCCGCTCGCGCCGACCGGGCACTTGATGCGCACATGAAAATGCGCGTCGTGACCGTAGATCGGCCGCACCTTGCCGAGCAGCGAGCGATCACCGGTCCAGGTGTCGCAGAGCTTCTTCTTGATTGCGGGATTGACGAAGACGCGTTCGACTTGCGGATAGCTCGCCGCCAGCATGATGAGGCGCGCATGGGATGGCGTCCAAAGCCGGGAATCGACGGTCAGAAACTTGTCCTTGCGCAGCATGGAGGTGAAGGGAAGGTCTTCACGTTCCTGCGCGCTGAGCCGGCGGTCAGGCATCGGGGTGAGCCAGATATCGGCGTCGAGACCGATCTGGTGAGAGGCGTGGCCATTCATCATCGGCCCACCGCGCGGCTGCGAGACGTCCCCGACGAGCAGACCCGGCCAGCCGACCTTGGGCGCATCGTGCGCGAGCTGTTCAAGCAGCGAAATCATCAGCGGGTGCCCCCAGCGACGGTTTCGCGAGAGCCGCATGGCCTGCCATGTGGGGCCGTCGGTGGGAAGCGCAACAGCGCCGGAAATGCACCCCTTCGAATAGAACCCGTAAGGCGCCGGCGCTGCCCGGCTCGGAAGCTCGATGCCGCCGAAGATCTGCTTGGCCGTTACCTGCTCGGAGGCCTTTCCGCTTTCCGGAAGCGTAAGAAGCGGTGCGGCTATCGCGATCGCCGCCAGTCGGATCAGCCTCATTCTCGTCTGCAATCTCATATCCTCAATCCGCCGAGAGCCAGTGCTGGCCGCCGCAGGTGATTTGCCGTCAAGTGTAACGTGGATTCGGAGTTTGGTGAATCCGTGACCTGCCGCGCTCTCTGCCGCCGCGATCGTCCGAGGCCTGTTTTTTGCCGCTGTTTTGCTTATGGTGGTCGAAACTCTATAGAATTAAGGGGGGATTTGGCATGCAGTTGGCTCTTGTCGGAACGGGCATTCTCGCTCTCGTATCGGCGTTATTCGCCGCGCCGGAGGGCGTGACTGCCGAGGAGCTTGAATGGCGCCACGCGATCTCGGTGATCGAGCCGCCGAAATACCCGAAGGATTTCCAACGCTTCTCCTACGTCAATCCCGACGCGCCGAAGGGCGGCGATCTCAATCTCTCCGCATCGGGCACGTTCGACAGCTTCAATCCGGTGCTCGACAAAGGGGAACTGGCCGCGGGGCTGACGCCGCGTCTGTCGCTCGTCACGGAAACCCTGCTTAAACCTTCGATGGACGAAGTCGATGCAGTTTACGGGCTTCTTGCCGAGGCCGTCGCCTTTCCGGACGACTACTCCTTCGTGAAGTTCCGGTTGCGCCCGGAGGCGAAATGGGCGGATGGCGCCCCCGTCACACCCGAGGACGTCGTCTTCAGCTTTGACAAGTTCAAGGAACTCAATCCGCTCTACACAAACTACTACCGCCACGTGCTGAAGGCGGAAAAAACGGGCGAGCGGGAAATCACCTTCACCTTCGATGAGAAGAACAACCGCGAACTGCCAGTCATCATCGGTGAACTCGATATCGTTCCGAAGCACTGGTGGGAGGCCAAGGGGGCTGATGGCAAGCCTCGAGACATAGCCAAGACCACTCTCGAGCCGATCATGGGGTCCGGCCCATACCGCATCGCTGCTTTTTCGCCCGGTGCAAAGATCCGCTACGAACTTCGCGACGACTATTGGGGCAAGGATCTCAACGTCAACATCGGCTACGACAATTTCCGCGGCCAGACCTACACCTACTTCGCGGATATCGATGTCGAGTTCGAAGCCTTCCGTTCGGGCAACGTGGATTTTTGGACCGAGAATTCAGCGATGCGCTGGGCAAGATCCTACGATTTCCCGGCCGTTGCCGATGGGCGCGTCAAGCGCGAGGTGCTGGATAACGAATACAAGACTTCCGGCATTCTGATGGGCTTCATACCGAACATGCGTCGGGACAAATTCGAGGATATTCGCGTTCGTAAAGCTCTCAACTACGCCTTTGATTTCGAGGAGTTGAACCGGACGATTTTCTTCGGCCAATACCAGCGGATCGATAGTTATTTCTACGGTTCGGAACTCGCGTCGAAAGGGCTGCCGGACGGCAAGGAGCTGGAAATCCTGCGGTCGCTCAAGGACGCTGTGCCACCCGAGGTGTTTTCGACGGGATACAGCAATCCGGTCGGCGGAGATCCGGCGAAGCTGAGAGAAAATCTGCGCAAGGCGATCGGCCTTCTGAAGGAAGCGGGTTACGAGCTGCGCAACGGGCGGATGGTCCTCGCCTCTACCGGTGTTCCGCTCTCCTTCGAAATCCTGTTGAACGGGCCGACGATTGAAAAGGTCGCCCTGCCTTTTGCGGATAATCTGAGGAAGATCGGCGTGGAAGTGTCTGTTCGAACCGTCGACGCTTCGCAGTACACCAATCGTGTCCGCAGCTTCGACTACGATATGATCTATCTGGGCTGGGCGCAAAGTCTCAACCCTGGCAATGAGCAGAGCGAATATTGGGGGTCGAAGTCCGTCGACGTGCCCGGTTCCCGGAACTACGCAGGGATCAGCAATCCTGCGATTGACAAGCTCGTTGATGAGATCGCGTTCGTGAAGGACCGGAAGACGCTGGTTGCGACGGTGAAGGCGCTCGACCGGCTTCTGTTGACGGGAAACTATGTCGTGCCTTCCTACACCATGCGATCGTCCAGAATCGCCTACTGGGACAAGTTCGGGCGCCCGGAACCGCTCCCGGCCTATGGCATCGGCTTTCCCCAGATCTGGTGGGCCAAAGGTGCGGCGCAATGACGGGCAGGGCTTGCGCCGTTCCCCTGACCGGCTAGGAATGGATAGTGCGAATCGCCACTCGCCGAGTGAGGCCGTGGCGGGAAAGGACCAACGAGTTGATCGCAGGGCATGAGACGGATTTTGGCGTGAGAAGCCTCCGCCCGACCGGAGCATCAGTTCGATGAGCGGCTATATCCTGCGGCGACTGCTCCTGATGATCCCGACTATCGTCGGCATCATGGGCATTTCCTTCCTGGTCATACAGTTCGCACCCGGCGGGCCCGTCGAGCAGGTGATCGCACAACTGACGGGCCAGGGTGACAGCGCCGACCAGCGCCTGACGGGCGGCGGCGATCTCGTCGGCCAGCAGCAGTTCGGGGCGGACGAAACGAGTTCGAAATATCGCGGTGCGCAGGGTCTCGATCCCGAACTCATTGCCAAGCTGGAGAAGCAGTTCGGCTTCGACAAGCCGCCGCTCACACGCTTCGCCGAGATGATGTGGAACTATATTCGCTTCGATTTCGGAGAAAGTTTCTTCCGAAACACGTCTGTCGTCGACCTGATCGTTGAGAAGATGCCCGTCTCGATTTCTCTCGGTGTATGGATCCTGCTCATTTCCTACGCGATCTCGATCCCGCTCGGCATCAAGAAGGCGGTGGAGGACGGCTCGCCCTTCGACGTCTGGACGTCCGGGGTCATCGTCATCGGCTACGCGGTTCCGAGCTTTCTTTTCGGTATCCTGCTGATCGTGCTTTTTGCCGGCGGTTCCTTCTTCGACTGGTTTCCGCTGCGCGGACTCGTCTCGGACAATTTCGCCGAGCTTTCCTGGTGGGAGAAGATCGTCGACTATTTCTGGCACCTGACGTTGCCGCTGATCGCACTCTCGCTTTCGGCCTTCGCCACCACGACCCTGCTCACCAAGAATTCGTTCATCGACGAGATCAAGAAGCAGTACGTGATCACGGCACGCGCCAAGGGGCTCTCCGAGCGCCAGGTGCTCTACGGCCACGTTTTCCGCAACGCCATGCTGATCGTTATCGCAGGCATTCCGGGCGCCTTCATCTCGGCCTTTTTCACTGGCTCGCTGCTGATCGAGAATATCTTCTCGCTCGATGGCCTCGGCCGTCTGGGCTATCTGTCGGTGGTCAATCGCGACTATCCGATCGTCTTTGCCACGCTCTACATCTTCTCGCTGATGGGCCTCTTCGTCGGCCTCGTCTCGGACCTGATCTATACCTGGATCGATCCGCGCATCGATTTCGAACGGAGGGACGTCTGAGATGTCCGTTTCCGAACCGATCGCGGTCAAGGGTACCGTGGGGCCGGGCAGGAAGCCCTGGCTTTCTCCAACCAACCGCAGGCGCCTCGAAAACTTCAAGGCCAACCGGCGGGGCTTCTGGTCCTTCTGGATCTTCATGATCCTCTTCGTGCTCAGTCTTTCTGCCGAGTTGATCGCCAACGATCGGCCGCTCGTTGCTTCTTATAAGGGCGAACTCCTGTTTCCGGTTCTCGTCGACTACCCGGAGGAGAAGTTCGGCGGTTTCCTGGCGGTCACTGATTACCGTTCACCCTTCGTCGCCGACGAGATCAATGCCAACGGCTGGATGGTCTGGCCGCCGATCCGCTACTCCTATCGCACGGTAAACTCCGAGATTCCCCATTCGGCGCCGACGCCGCCCTTCTGGCTGATGAGCAAGGAGGAGCGCTGCAAAGGCTATCCGCTGGGCGCCGATGATCCGGGCTGCGTACTCGGGAACCTCAACTGGCTGGGCACCGACGATCAGGCCCGGGACGTCACGGCCCGCATGATTTACGGGTTCCGCATTTCGGTGCTGTTCGGTCTTGCGCTCACCCTCTGTTCGGCAGTCATCGGCGTCACGGCCGGTGCCGTGCAAGGGTACTTCGGCGGTTGGACGGACCTCCTGATGCAGCGCTTCATCGAGATCTGGTCGTCCATGCCGGTGCTCTACATCCTGCTCATCATCGCGGCGATCCTGCCGCCCGGCTTTTTCGTTCTGCTCGGCATCATGCTGCTCTTCTCGTGGGTGAGCTTCGTCGGGATCGTCCGCGCCGAGTTCCTGCGGGCCCGCAACTTCGAATATGTGAATGCCGCCCGCGCGCTAGGGGTGGGCAACTGGACGATCATGTTCCGCCACCTCCTTCCCAATGCGATGGTTGCGACGCTGACTTTCCTCCCGTTCATTCTGTCTGGCTCCATCACCACGCTCACCTCGCTCGACTTCCTCGGCTTCGGCATGCCGCCCGGCTCTCCGTCGCTCGGTGAACTTATCGCGCAGGGCAAGCGCAACCTGCAGGCGCCGTGGCTCGGTCTCACCGCCTTCTTCACCATGTCGATCATGCTTTCGCTGCTGATCTTCGTAGGCGAGGCCGTGCGTGATGCCTTCGATCCGAGAAAGGCCTTCAAATGATGGAGGCGCTTCTTTCGGTCCGGGACCTTTCGGTCGCCTTCCGCCAGGGCGACGGAGAAACGCTCGCGGTCGATCGCGTGAGCTTCGACGTCCGGTCGGGCGAGGTCGTCGCCTTGGTCGGCGAGTCGGGATCCGGCAAATCCGTAACGGCGAACTCTGTCCTGCGACTTTTGCCTTACCCGGCGGCAAGCCATCCGTCGGGCGAGATCCTCTTCGAGGGTCGTGACCTGCTGAAGCTTCCAGAGACTGATCTTCGTCGTGTGCGTGGCAACGATGTCACGATGATCTTCCAGGAGCCGATGACTTCGCTCAATCCGCTCCACACCATAGAGAAGCAAATCGGCGAAGTACTCGCCCTGCATCAGGCGACGAGCGGATCGGCGGCGCGCGACCGGACGCTGGAATTGTTGCGTCAGGTCGGCATTCGTGATCCGGAGAAGCGACTTGCCGCCTATCCGCACGAGCTTTCGGGCGGGCAGCGCCAGCGCGTGATGATCGCCATGGCGCTCGCCAACCGTCCGAAGCTGCTGATCGCCGACGAGCCGACGACCGCGCTCGACGTTACCGTTCAGGCACAGATCCTCGAGCTCCTGCGTTCGCTGAAGGCCACCCACGGCATGTCGATGCTATTCATCACCCATGACCTCGGCATTGTCCGCAAGTTCGCCGATCGCGTCTGCGTCATGACCGGGGGACGTATCGTCGAAAGCGGTCCCGTTGAAGAAATCTTCTCGAACCCGCGGCATGCCTATACGCGTCATCTCCTGGCCTCCGAGCCGCGCGGCGAGCCTCCGCCGACCGATCCCGGCAAGCCGATCGTGATGGAAGGCAAGGACATTCGTGTCTGGTTTCCGATCAAGGCGGGTTTCCTGCGCAAGGTCGTCGATCACGTCAAGGCGGTGGATGGTGTCGACATGGTGCTCCGGGCCGGGCAGACGCTCGGCGTGGTCGGCGAATCCGGTTCGGGCAAAACCACACTTGGTCTGGCGCTCGCGCGCATGATTTCCTCGACGGGGCGCATCGGCTTCATCGGCCAGGAAATCGACGGCTATTCGCACAAGGACATGCGTCCATTGCGCAACCGCCTGCAGATCGTCTTCCAGGATCCCTATGGTTCCCTGAGCCCCCGCATGTCGGTCGGCGAGATCATTGCCGAGGGACTGAAGGTTCACGAACGCGATCTTTCTGCGGATGAGCGCGATGCAAGGGTCTGCTGGGCACTCGAGGAAGTGGGGCTCGACACCGCGACCCGGTGGCGCTACCCGCACGAGTTCTCCGGCGGCCAGCGTCAACGCATAGCGATCGCCCGCGCCATGGTGCTGAAGCCGCGTTTCGTCATGCTCGACGAACCGACCTCTGCGCTCGACATGAGCGTACAGGCGCAAGTGGTCGACCTCTTGCGTGACCTGCAGAAGCGCCACGACCTCGCCTACCTCTTCATCAGTCACGATCTGCGCGTCGTGAAGGCGCTTGCAAACGACGTCATCGTCATGCGCGCAGGGCAGGTGGTGGAGCAGGGGCCGGCCGCGGACATCTTCGGCGCGCCAAAAAACGAATACACACGGGCTCTGCTCGCCGCGGCCTTCAATCTCGAGGCGGTCAGGACCGCCGCAATCAGTGAGTAGCAGGATAAGGTATCCCATGGCCGAGAAGAGCCCCGTCGTCATTGATCTCAAGTTCGGCCGTGCCAGCGTCATGGCTGCGCTCACGAACGCCTTCGCCGGCCGCGAAGTCATCGATATGGCGCTGCCCGAAAATGCCGGTCGCGATCTGAGCGGCATTCCCTATGCGGTGGTCTGGAAGCCGGACCCGCAGCTCTTCGTTCGCGCAAGCGGCCTGAAAGTGATCTTCTCCGGTGGAGCCGGTGTGGATCACATTCTCTCGGCCTATGACTTGCCGGACTTGCCCGTTGTGCGCTTCGTGGATCGCAGCCTGACCGACCGCATGAGCGAATGGGTCGTGCTGCAGGCGCTCGCCCATCTGCGCCGCGTTCCGGCCTATGCGATGCAGCAGCGAGCGCGGGTCTGGCGCGAAATCGATCCGCAGCCGGAGGCGCGCGATCTGACCGTCGGCGTTATGGGGCTGGGCGTTCTTGGTCAGGACTCAGTCCGAAAACTCAAGGTCATGGGCTTCGACGTCATCGGCTGGTCCCGTACCGCGAAGCTGATCGAAGGTGTCGAGACCTTCGATGCCGCCGGCCTCGATGCATTCCTCGGCCGGACCGACATCCTTGTCGGCCTGTTGCCGCTCACGCCCGATACGCGGGGCATTTACGACGCGCGTCTGTTCGCCCGGCTGCGTCAGGGCGGTGCGCTCGGCAAGCCGGTCTTCATCAATGCCGGGCGGGGCGGCAGCCAGGTCGAGGCCGATGTTATTGCCGCGCTTGAAAACGATGTCCTCGGGGGAGCTTCGCTTGACGTATTCGAACAGGAGCCGCTTTCCACGGAAAGCCCGCTGTGGGGCATGGAAAACGTGATTGTAACGCCGCACGCAGCCGCCGCCTCCGACGTCAAGGCCCTGTTTGCTCATGTCGAGGAACAGATCGAGCGGTTCGAATCGGGCATGCCGCTCCAGCATGTCGTTGACCGCAAGGCGGGCTACTGACCTCGGCCATGTGTTTGCGGGGAATATTGGCCCCGGCCGCGTCGTGGCCGGCAGGCATAAGTCTCCGTTCTGCTATGGACTTTGGCAGCGGTTTTTTCGATAAGGTTGCGTCGGAAGCAGTCGACCCTCTGGCCGGCTCGTGAACTGGCGGCCTGACCCGGCCGTTCCTGGCAGGGCGGACATCCGATGACCAAGACCGATATCGCAAGCCGTGTGTACAACCACACCTGGAAGCTCGATCCCATTGTCCGAAGCCTGATCGACACCGACTTCTACAAGCTTCTGATGCTGCAGATGATCTGGAAACAGTATCCGGACGTCGACGCCACCTTCAGCCTGATCAACCGGACGACGACCGTACGTCTCGCCGACGAGATCGACGAGGGAGAATTGCGCGAGCAACTCGATTATGCCCGCTCGCTGCGCCTCACGAAGAAGGAGGCGATCTGGCTCGCCGGCAACACGTTCTACGGCAAGTCGCAGATATTCGAGCCGGAGTTTCTGAGCTGGTTTGCCGATTTTCAACTCCCGGAATACGAGCTGTCCAAGAAGAACGGTCAGTACGTTCTGCACTTCCATGGACGCTGGAAGGAGACCACGATGTGGGAGATTCCGGCGCTTTCGATCATCAATGAGCTGCGCTCGCGTGCCGTCATGAAGTCGCTGGGTCTCTTTACGCTCGACGTACTCTATGCCCGTGCCAAGGCCAAGATGTGGGCGAAGGTTGAACGCCTGCGTGACCTCCCGGGATTGAGAATCTCCGATTTCGGTACGCGCCGCCGGCATAGTTTCCTCTGGCAACGCTGGTGCGTCGAAGCCCTGAAGGAGGGGATCGGCCCCGCCTTCACCGGCACCAGCAACGTCCTGCTCGCGATGGACTCCGACCTCGAGGCGGTCGGCACCAACGCCCACGAATTGCCCATGGTCCTGGCGGCGCTTGCACGGAACGACGCCGAACTCGCAGCCGCTCCCTATCAGGTGCTGCGCGACTGGAAGCAGCTCTACGGCGGCAACCTGCTGATCGTGCTGCCGGATACGTTCGGCACAGCGGCCTTCCTGCGCGATGCGCCCGACTGGGTTGCCGACTGGACCGGGTTTCGCCCTGACAGCGCACCGCCCATCGAGGGTGGCGAGGAAATCATCGAGTGGTGGCGGAAGATGGGCCGCGATCCACGCCAGAAGCTGTTGATCTTTTCGGATGCGCTCGATGTCGATGCGATTGTCGACACTTATCGGCATTTCGAGGGCAGGGTCCGGATGAGCTTCGGCTGGGGAACCAATCTCACCAACGACTTTGCAGGCTGTGCGCCGCGCGAGATCGAGAGCCTGAAACCCATCTCGCTCGTCTGCAAGGTGAGCGAGGCCAACGGCCGACCGGCTGTCAAACTCTCCGACAATCCGCGCAAGGCGACTGGCGATTCCGCGGAGATCGAACGGTACCTGAAATTCTTCGGCGGCGTGGGTCGGGTCGAACAGCCTGTCGTCGTCTGATCGCCGCCTTGCCAAGCGGATCGAGGCGCCTGTAAACTGCACGTGAGGAGCTTGCGAAACGGGAGGATCGGCCGATGGACATGAGCGGAACGGAACGTATCGAGGCGCCGATCGGCGCCGTCTGGCAGGCCCTGAACGACCCCGGAATTCTCCGGCAGGCCATCCCCGGCTGCGAGAGCCTCGACAAGACGAGCGATACCGACATGTCGGCGAAGGTCGTTTTGAAGATCGGTCCAATCAAGGCGAAGTTCGAAGGGGCTGTTGCACTTTCGAACCTTGACCCGCCACGCTCCTATACGATCAGCGGCGAGGGGAAAGGCGGAATCGCGGGCTTTGCCAAGGGCGGCGCCGAAGTCGCACTTGCGGCGGATGGAGAGGCTGCAACCATACTCACTTACAACGTCAAGGCCGAAGTCGGTGGCAAGATCGCCCAGCTCGGTAGCCGGCTCATCGACTCGACGGCCAAGAAGCTCGCAGGCGAGTTCTTCTCACGCTTCGCGGAGCTCGTCGTCGGTCAACCTATCTAGGCTCAGGCCTGCCGTTTGCTTGAAAGCGTAGAGGAAGATTAAGGGGAGATGGCGGACAGGGAGGGATTCGAACCCTCGGTACGCTTTCACGTACACACGCGTTCCAGGCGTGCGCCTTAAACCACTCGGCCACCTGTCCGTTTGACAGCCAGTATGCCGAAGAAGGCAATGCGGCCGGTCGGGCGCGATATATACCGAGGATTCGTCCGGGATCAACCTGAATCTGACAGAATTTTGACTTGCCCTTCCGAAACCCTATGTAATCATCACAGTGCGCCCTAAAGTGTCGCGGTACGGATGCGCGGACCGGCGGAGAAGAGATTGATACGTTTTTTGTTCCGCTTCCTGAGCCTGGTCGCGCTCTGCATCGCCGTTGTGGCGGGTATCCTGGACTCGATCGCCTCCGTCTCCGCCTCCGAGGTGATGGTTACGCCGCTCGGCATCGCCTGGCTCGAGCTGAGCCCCAATACGCTGAGTGTCGTCAGCGACACGGTACAGCGCGAGTGGGGACCCAATGCCTGGGGCTTTGCCATACGCTGGCTTCTGCCGCTCCCGGCTTTCGCAGTCTTTCTCGCCCTCTCGCTGATGCTGTGGATGATCGGATACAAGAGGCGGTCGCCCGCGGGGCGTTTTGCCGCCTGAGCCACAGCGCCGTTCTCGGGCGCAGAATGGAGATTCAGATGTTCCTGATCGACATGTTCAACAAGAAGATGACGATGCCGACGCCGGAGGCAGCCTTGCCCGGTCGGTCGTCGCCCATTCCGACGGCAACGACCCATTTCGTCAATGGTCGACCTCTGAAGGGGCCCTACCCGGACGGCATGGCGACCATCTATCTCGGCATGGGTTGTTTCTGGGGGGCGGAGCGCCTCTTCTGGCAAACGCCGGGCGTGTGGGTGACGGCCGCGGGCTACCAGGGTGGCTTCACGCCCAACCCGACCTATCAGGAAACAGTGACGGGACTGACCGGCCATGCCGAGGTGGTCAAGGTTGTCTACGATCCCGATGCAGTTCCGCTCGAAAATCTTCTCAAGATCTTCTTCGAAAATCACGATCCCACCCAGGGCATGCGGCAGGGAAACGACATTGGAACTACCTATCGTTCGGTGATCTTTGTCGAGGCCGTCGAAGACTTCGAGCGTGCGCAGAGGATGCGTGACGGGTTTCAGCAGGCGCTGATCGCGGCGGACCGCAAGAACACCGTTACTACAATGGTCGCGCTTGCTCCCGAGTTTTACTACGCCGAAGACTACCACCAGCAGTATCTCGCCAAGAACCCAGGGGGCTATTGCGGCCTGAAGGGGATCGGTGTGACCTGTCCCGCCGCGTAGCAGGTGGCGTCACCGCTTTGATCTGGTTTGATTTTTCGCGTCCGTGGCGCCCGTCGCACGGCGCGTCGACGAATCTTTACCAACTGAAAAAAACCGGATGAATTTTTCCAAAAGCCATGCAAGGATGCTGGCCAGCCGGGACCCATTGGGCGGGTCGGTGGTTCCGCAGTCGTGGGTGTCGAAGCGCTTGCGGGAGGACCCAATATGTTAATTAGAAAGAAAGAATAGGGCTAAGCAATGAAGAAAACCCTTTTGAGTCTGATTGCCTTGGCGGGCATGTCTGCAACAGCGCTTGCAGCAGATGTCAAGCCGGCGCTGGTCTATGGTACGGGCGGCAAGTTCGACAAGTCTTTCAACGAGGCAGCTTATGCCGGCGCGGAAAAGTTCAAGGCCGAGACCGGCATTGACTACCGTGATTTTGAGCCGACGGGCGATACCCAGGGCGAACAGGCGATCCGCAACTTCGCTTCGAAGGGCTACAACCCCGTCGTTGCCGTCTCCTTCGCCTGGACTTCGGCGATCGAAAAGGTTGCTGCCGAGTTTCCCGATACGAAGTTCGTGATCGTCGACTCCGTCGTCGATCTGCCGAACGTTCGCTCGGTAGTCTACAAGGAAGAGGAAGGGTCTTACCTCGTCGGCATTCTGGCGGGCATGGCCTCCAAGACCGGCAAGGTCGGCTTCGTCGGCGGCATGGATATCCCGCTGATCCGCAAGTTCGAATGCGGATACGAGCAGGGGGCCCGCGCGGCCAACCCGTCCATTGAGGTCCTGCAGAACATGACCGGCACGACCGGTGCCGCGTGGAACGATCCGGTGCGTGGCGGTGAACTCACCAAGAACCAGATCGACCAGGGTGCGGACGTGATCTACGCGGCTGCGGGGGCGACGGGTCTCGGCGTGCTGCAGACGGCGGCGGATAACGGCAAGCTGTCGATCGGCGTCGATTCGAACCAGAACCACCTGCACCCGGGTTCGGTGCTGACCTCGATGGTTAAGCGTGTCGACCTCGCCGTCTACAACGCCTATGCCGATGCCAAGGCTGACAAGTTCGCCGCCGGCACCCAGGCCCTCGGCGTCAAGGAAGACGGCGTTGCCTACGCCTTGGATGACAACAACGCCAAGCTCGTCACCGAAGACATGAAGGCGGCTGTCGAGAAGGCGAAGGCCGACATCATCGCCGGAACCGTCAAGGTTCACGATTACATGTCGGACAATTCCTGCCCGAAGTGATCTGAACTGCGGGCGCAGGGCGGTCTCTTCGACCGCACTGCGCCCTTACTATGTCTAGGGGACCCGGAATGAACGCAACGAGTCAGGCGCCTGCGATCGAACTGATCGGAATCGACAAGAAGTTCGGCGCGGTGCATGCCAACAAGAATATCAACCTGACGGTTGCCAAGGGGTCGATCCACGGCATCATCGGCGAAAATGGCGCTGGCAAATCGACACTGATGTCGATTCTTTATGGCTTCTATCAGGCCGACAGCGGCGCGATCCACGTCAATGGAAGACCTGTCGCCATCCGTGATAGTCAGTCCGCGATCGCTGCCGGCATCGGCATGGTGCATCAGCATTTCATGCTGGTCGAGAATTTTACGGTCCTCGAGAACTTGATGCTCGGTGCGGAAGGGGGCGCGCTTCTCGGCAAGGGAACGGAGGCCGCGCGGGCTGCCTTGAAGAAGCTGGAAGAGGATTACGAGCTCGAGGTGGATCCGGACGCTGTCATCGAGGAATTGCCGGTCGGATTGCAGCAGCGCGTGGAAATCCTGAAAGCCATGTACCGCGGCGCCGAGATTCTGATCCTGGACGAGCCGACGGGCGTGCTGACGCCCTCCGAAGCCGATCACCTTTTCAAGATTCTCGGAGTGCTGCGCGATCAGGGCAAGACGGTCGTTCTCATCACGCACAAGCTGCGCGAGATCATGGCGATCACCGATACGGTTTCGGTCATGCGGCGTGGAGAAATGGTCGCGACCCGCAAGACGTCGGAGACGACGGTCGAGGAGCTCGCCGAACTGATGGTCGGTCGCCGTGTGCTCCTGCATGTCGAAAAGGGAGCCGCCAGGCCCGGCGAGGTATTCCTCTCGGTCAGGAACCTGACTGTCAAGGACAGCCGCGGCGTCACCATGGTTGATGACGTTTCCTTCGACGTCCGCGCCGGCGAGATCGTGGGCATCGCGGGTGTCGCAGGCAACGGACAGAGCGAGCTTCTCGAAGCTATAACCGGAATTCGCAAACCGACCTCCGGCGAAATACTGATCAACGGCGAGCCGGTCGCCGGCTTCGATCCGGCACGACTGCGCGGTCTCGGACTGGCCCATATTCCCGAGGACCGTCACCACATGGGCCTCGTGCTTCCGTTCGAGGAGAGCCTGAACGCCATCCTCGGCTACCATCACGACGAGCGCTATGGCAAAGGCCTGTTCCTGGATCCCGACGCTGTGCGCCGTGCCGCTCTCGACGAGATCGAGAAATACGACATCCGGCCGCCGAACTCGCGACTGAAGACCGCCAATTTCTCCGGCGGCAACCAGCAGAAGATCGTCGTCGCTCGTGAGATCGAGCGCGACCCCAAACTGCTGATCGTCGGACAGCCGACGCGCGGCGTCGACATCGGCGCCATCGAGTTCATTCATCGTCGTATCGTCGAAACGCGCGATGCCGGCAAGGCCGTGCTGCTGGTCTCGGTGGAACTCGACGAAATCCGTTCGCTCTCCGACCGTATTCTGGTGATGTTCGCCGGCAAGATCGTCGGCGAGAAGACGCCGGATACCGGCGAACAGACGCTCGGCCTGATGATGGCCGGTATTGCCGCTTGAGGTTGAGATGAGCACCGCTTCCGTACCCCTTCCGAACTGGATCAACTACGCGCTGCTGCCGCTGATCAACCTCATTCTCGCCTTTCTGGTCTCCGGTCTCGTCGTCTGGATAATCGGTGAAAATCCCTACGATGCACTGGTTCTGATGCTGCAGGGTGCACTCGGCCGCGGCGAGGGTATCGGTTTTACCCTGTTTTACGCCACCAACTTCATCTTCACCGGCCTTTCCGTCGCGGTCGCCTATCATGCCGGCCTCTTCAACATCGGGTCGGAAGGCCAGGCCTATGTCGGTGGACTTGGTGCGGCCTTGGTGGCGCTTTCCCTCGACCACTATGTGCCGTGGTATGTGACTATGCCGTTCGCAGTGGCCGCAGCGGCCGTCTTCGGCGCCGCCTGGGCCTTCATTCCTGCCTGGTTGCAGGCCAAGCGTGGCAGCCATATCGTCATCACCACGATCATGTTCAACTTCATCGGCGCGGCGCTGATGGTGTATCTTCTGGTCAACGTGCTGATCGTGCCCGGCAAGATGGCACCGGAAACGAGAACCTTTCTCCCGGGCGGACAGCTGCCGAAGCTTGACTGGCTGATGGCTCTGTTCGGGCTGAAGCTCGGTCCGGCGCCTTTCAACGTCTCGTTCCTGATTGCACTGGTGATGGGCGCGGTGGTCTGGGTGCTGATCTGGCGCACCAAGTTCGGCTACGAGATGCGAACCCTCGGAATCAGCCGATCAGCCGCCGCCTATGCCGGCATTCCGTACGTGAAGATCGTCGTCATCACCATGCTGATTTCCGGCGGACTTGCCGGCATGATGGCTCTCAATCCGGTCATGGGGGCATCGGCCCGTCTGCAGGTCGAATTTGTCGGCGGCGCCGGCTTCGTCGGGATCGCAGTTTCGCTGATGGGGCGCAACCATCCGGTCGGCATCGTGCTTGCAGCTATCCTGTTCGGTATTCTCTATCAGGGAGGAGCCGAACTCTCCTTCGATATGCCGAACATTACCCGCGACATGATCGTTGTCATCCAGGGTCTGGTAATCCTGTTTGCCGGCGCGCTCGAATACATGTTCCGGCCGGCGATCGTTCGCATCTATCAGCAACTGGCGAGAAGTTGAGGGCTGCTGTCATGGATTACTTCGATATTCTCGTCAGCATTCTCGGCTCGACAGTCCGTCTCTCCATCCCGTTGATCTTCACGGCACTCGCCGGACTGTTCTCCGAACGCGCAGGCGTGTTCGACATCGGACTCGAAGGCAAGATGCTCGCCGCGGCATTTGCCTCCGCGACAGCTGCCTATGCAACCGGTTCACCCTGGGTCGGCCTCGCTTGCGGGATCGCCGTATCGCTTGCCTTCTCGCTGGTGCATGGTTTTGCGTCGATCACCAATCGGGGCAACCAGATCGTCTCGGGCGTTGCGATCAACTTCGCGGCCGCCGGCCTGACTGCCGTCCTCGGCCAGGCCTGGTTCCGCCAGGGTGGTCGAACGCCCGGCCTGCCCGCCGACGCCCGCTTCGGCCCGATCATGCTTCCGGGCGCCGATGCGCTCCGCGAGGTACCGTTCGTAGGGCCGCTCTATGCGAATGTGATTTCCGGTAACAACCTGCTGACCTATCTCGCCTTCCTGGCGGTTCCGCTCTCCTGGTGGGTACTCTACCGCACGCGTTTCGGTCTGCGTCTGCGCGCCGTCGGCGAGAACCCGGGCGCGGTTGACACGGCCGGTATTTCGGTGACGTGGCTGCGTTACCGTGCCGTGCTCGTTGCCGGCTTCCTCTGTGGCTTCTCGGGCACCTATCTGGCGATCGCGCAGTCGGCGGCCTTCATCAACAACATGTCGGCCGGAAAGGGCTATATCGCCCTTGCAGCGCTGATCTTCGCAAAGTGGCGTCCGGTGCCTGTCATGCTCGCCTGTCTCCTCTTCGGCTTCCTCGATGCGCTCGCGAACTTCATGCAGGGCAAGTCGGTTCCGGGGATTGGCGAGGTACCGGTTCAGATCTTCCAGGCATTGCCCTATATCCTGACCTGCGTGCTGCTCGCCGGCCTCATCGGCTCGGCAAATCCGCCGAAGGCCGGTGGCGTACCCTATGTAAAGGAGCGTTGAGATGTCCAAGGATCTTTTCGAGGCAGCCCGCGATGCGATGAAATATGCCCACGCGCCCTATTCGAAGTTTCCGGTCGGCGCAGCGATCCGCGCCGACGACGGGAAGGTCTATGCCGGTGCGAATATCGAGAATCTCTCCTTTCCCCAAGGCTGGTGTGCCGAACCGACGGCAATCGGTTGCATGATCATGGGCGGCGGCAGGAAGATCGTCGAAATGGCGGTCATCGCCGAAAAGCTGGCGCTCTGCCCGCCTTGCGGCGGTTGCCGTCAGAAGATCGCCGAATTCGCCGGACCCGAAACCCGCATCTATCTCTGCGATGACGGCGGCGTACAGAAGACGCTGACGATGGACGAGCTTCTGCCTTTCGCGTTCAAGACGGAGAGCCTTGGATGAGGGATGTCATCGATCTCCTTGTCGAGAGACTGAATGGCCTGATGCCGCGTTATGGCATCGTTCTCGGCTCCGGTCTCGGCTCGCTGGTGGACGAGGTCACCGATCCGGTGCGCATTTCGTACAGTGATCTGCCGGGTTTTCCCGTCAGCGGCGTCTCGGGTCATGCCGGCGAACTGGTGGCGGGGTGGCTGGACCGTGTCCCTGTGATCATGCTCGCCGGACGCGTCCATTATTACGAGAAGGGTGATGCCGGTGCGATGCGCCTGCCGATCCAGGTCTTGAAGGGCTTGGGCGTTCAGTCGCTGATCCTCACCAACGCCGCTGGATCGCTGCGGGAGGATCTGCCGCCGGGCTCGGTGATGCAGATCACCGATCACATCAATTTCTCCGGCCGAAATCCATTGATCGGCGAGGAGCGCGACGAACGCTTCGTTGGAATGACATCCGCCTATGACGGCGAACTCGCCGCGGCGATGCGTAACGCGGCGGCCGCGGTCGACGTCCCGCTCGCGAGCGGCGTCTACATGTGGTTCTCTGGCCCGAGCTTCGAAACGCCGGCGGAAATCCGCATGGCGCGGATACTCGGCGCTGATGCCGTCGGGATGTCCACCGTGCCGGAAGTGATCCTCGCCCGCTTTTTCGGCTTGCGTGTCGCTGCGGCGTCGGTGATCACCAACTACGGTGCCGGCATGACGGGTGCCGAACTCAGCCATGAAGAAACCAAGGACATGGCGCCGATCGGCGGCAGGCGACTGGCGGCAGTACTGAAGGCGATGATCGCGAGCGAAGGAGCTGATCTTGGAAATCCATGAACTGAGAGCGAATGCGGCCGTCGCGTTGTCCTTGCTGGACCTGACGAACCTCAAGGATGAGTGCACGCCGCAGGCGATAGTCGAACTCTGCGCCAAGGCGCAGACTGCGTATGGCCACACCGCAGCCATCTGCATTTGGCCGCGCTTCGTGGCCCAGGCGCGTGCGATTCTTGGTGCAGACAACCCGGTCAGGATCGCGACCGTCGTCAATTTTCCCTCGGGCGAGCTTTCGGTTGCCGAGGTGGTGGCCGAGACGGCGGACGCCATTGATGACGGCGCGGACGAGATCGACCTCGTCATCCCCTATCGCGCGTTGATCGCCGGCAACGAGGCTGCGGTGACGGAGATGGTCGAGGCCATTCGGGTTGCCTGCGGTGAGCGTGTGCTTCTCAAGGTGATCCTGGAAACGGGAGAGCTAAAGGAGGCGAGCCTCATTCGCCGTGCATCGGAGCTTGCGATTGCCGCAGGGGCCGATTTCATCAAGACATCAACGGGCAAGGTCGCCGTGAATGCCACACTGGAGGCCGCCGACATCATGTTGCTCGCCATCCGCGACAGCCGGCGCAAGGTAGGTTTCAAGCCGGCGGGCGGCGTATCGAGCGTTGCCGATGCGGCGCTTTATCTGCGGCATGCGCGGACCATCATGGGGGACGACTGGGTTATGCCGTCGACCTTCCGGTTCGGGGCGTCGGGGCTTCTGGACGACATTCTCTCGATCCTCGGCGAGGGCCAGTCCCTTGAAGAAAGGGCGGGGTACTGACGGATGCTGCCTCAGGAAGTTATTCGTCGCAAGCGCGACGGCGCCGTGCTGACGAGCGGAGAGATATCGGAATTCATCGCCGCTCTCAGCAATGACACCTTGTCGGAAGGCCAGATTGCCGCTTTCGCCATGGCGGTCTTCTTCCGCGGTATGACGGCGGAAGAGATCGTCGCCCTGACAGTCGCGATGCGTGATTCGGGTGAGGTCCTCGCCTGGCCCGAAGTGGGGCGACCGATCGCCGACAAGCATTCAACCGGAGGCGTCGGCGACAACGTATCGCTGATGCTTGCGCCGATCGCAGCCGCTTGTGGTCTTGCGGTCCCGATGATTTCCGGGCGTGGCCTTGGCCATACGGGCGGTACGCTCGACAAACTGCAGTCGATTCCGGGCTACCAGGTCATGCCGGATGCCGCCACGTTCCATCGTACGGTGGAAGAGGTCGGCTGTGCGATCATCGGCCAGACCGGCGACCTCGCCCCTGCGGACCGGCGGCTTTACGCCATACGTGACGTGACGGCGACGGTCGAATCCGTTCCGCTCATCACGGCGTCGATCCTGTCGAAGAAACTGGCGGCGGGGCTCCAGACGCTGGTGCTCGACGTCAAGGTCGGCAATGGCGCCTTCATGACGAGTCTCGCCGAGGCCGAAGAGCTCGCAAGCTCCCTCGTTCGTGTGGCAAATGGCGCCGGCCTCAAGACATCGGCCTTGCTGACAGATATGAACGAGCCGCTCGCCGATTGTGCCGGCAACGCGATCGAGGTTCGAAACTGCGTCGATTTTCTGCTGGGACGGAAGGCGGGCACAAGGCTCGAGACGGTGACGCTGGCCCTGGCCGCGGAGATGCTGGTCAATGCAGGGCTGGCACCGGATGCTGCGACGGCGGAGACGAGTTGCCGCGGCGCGCTTTATTCGGGAAGAGCCGCAGAGGTCTTTGGCAGGATGGTCCGCGCACTGGGCGGGCCTGCCGACTTCATCGAGCGGTCGGATGTCCATCTGCCTGCAGCAGCAATCGAAATCCCGGTCTTGGCCGCCCGGGAGGGCTGGATATCAACCTGCGATACACGCGCACTCGGCCTTGCTGTCGTTGCACTCGGTGGTGGCCGCACCAAGCCCTCCGACTCGATTGATCCCCGCGTCGGGCTGAGCGGCTTGCTGCCGATCGGCACGCGGGTCTCGAAGGGAGACATGATCGCGACCGTCCACGCCGCCGATCATGACAGCGGTGAACGTGCCGCCCAGACGGTGCAGGCAAGTTATGCCATTGCGCAGGAGGATCCGCCCACGAGGCCCGTCATTCTGAAAAGGATGGCATAGGCTTTCGGTGTTTCGACCGGCGGTCAACGAGCCATGGTCAATGATCGGCGCTCCGCCTTGTAGCTGCTCAGGCGACTGAGGAAACTCATCCCGATCAGCGTGTCGGAGAGTGCATCGTCGCGCAGCACGAGGGCTTCAACGTCCTCGACCTTGATTGAGCCGACCTCGACACGTCTCAGCTTGATGATTGCTGCCTCGCTCCGGCCGTTGGCCGTGTTCACCGAATAGCGGAAATCAAGGGAGGCGGCGCTGTAGCCGAGACGGCGGGCAGTGCTTTCGTTGATTGCGACAGCGGACGCGCCGGTGTCGACCATCCCCTCGACCGGTTTTCCGTTGAGCTTGAAGAGGCCGCGATAATGACCCGCTGCATCTGCCTTCAGGACCGATGTGCCGGGCGAAAGGGCAGCGTTCTTGACGGAGGCCATTTCGCTCGCCACGGGAGCGTTCTCGAGTTTGCTCTGCCAGCTCTCGAAGGAAGACGACATCTGCAGGGCGACGACACCCGAGAGAAACACGAACATCAGACTGCGCATCAGCATGCTTGTCACCACTCTCGTGATTCCACGATGGAACCGGAATGGCCACAAGTGTTCGTGAAGTCGCCTGAAGAACTGGCTAACACGCCGACGAAAAGCGGCCGCCGGAGAAGTCCAGGCGACCGCTTTTCGGTCCGATGGTTAAGTTTGGTCTAATTCTACTTCGTTCCGTACATCCGGTCGCCAGCATCGCCCAGTCCCGGTACGATATATCCCTTCTCATTCAGGTGGCTGTCGATTGCCGCGGTGAAGACAGGTACGTCCGGATGCGCCTCACGAAAGTTCTTGATCCCTTCGGGCGCTGCGAGAAGGCAGAGGAAACGGATATTGTGGGCGCCGCGTTCCTTCAGCTTGTCGATAGCGGCGATCGAGGAATTTCCGGTGGCGAGCATGGGGTCGACGACGATGATCAGTCGCTCCGCGATGTCCTCGGGGGCCTTGAAGTAGTATTCCACCGGCTGCAGCGTCTCGTGGTCGCGGTAGACGCCGATATGCGAGACACGGGCGGACGGCACGAGTTCGAGCATACCCTCCAGCAAGCCGTTGCCGGCGCGCAGGATAGAAGCGAACACAAGTTTCTTGCCTTCGAGAATAGGCGACTCCATTTCGGCCAGCGGCGTCTCGATCGTCTCCATCTTCAGTTCGAGGTCGCGTGTGACCTCATAGCAGAGCAGTGTGGAGATCTCCCGCAGCAGCCGGCGGAAGCTCCCCGTAGAAGTTTCCTTGCGGCGCATGATGGTCAGCTTGTGCTGCACGAGCGGGTGATCGATGACTTTGACGCCGTCCATGGTTGTGCCTTCTCTTATTGTCTTGCGCATCAGACTGTTTTCCACGTTCCAGGCACGCGCCGCAAGGGGAGTGCGACGTTTTGGAAGATCATCCCCAGCTGTAGCCGGCCGATCGCGCGGGAATGCTCGCGGGGGACGCGGCACGGAGATTTCGCAGGTGTTACTCGCGTGCCATCGGGGTGGGTTCGAGTTGTGCCAGGAGAACCTTGCGCGTTTCTTCGTCGACGAAGGCAGCCTCGATCGCAGTCCGCGTCATCGCGTTGATTTCCTCGTCCGTGAAGCCCATTACGCGCGATGCCGTCTCGTATTCCTGCACGAGCGACGTGTGGAAGAACGGTGGGTCATCGGAATTCAAGGTGACGCGGACACCGGCGTTGACGAATTCCCGCAAGGGATGGCTGTCGTAGTCCGGGAAGACCTTGAGCGCGATGTTCGAGCCGGGACAGACCTCCAGGACTGTACCCAGATCGGCAAGCCTCTTCACGAGATCGGGCTCCTCGATCGCCCGGACGCCATGGCCGATGCGGGTCGGGCGAACGATCTCCAGAGCATCTGCGACGCTGAAGGCGCCGCAGAGTTCTCCGGCGTGGATGGTGATGCCGAGTCCGGCCTCGCGCACGATGTCAAAGGCAGGAGCGTAGTCGGCGACCCGGCCCATGCGTTCTTCGCCTGCCATATTGAAGCCCGTGACGAGCGGATGATCGAGCTTCGCGGCAAATTTCGCGCGGCTGACAACATTTTCAGGGCCGAGATGGCGCTCACCGACGATGATCATCCGGCATTCGATGCCGGTCTTCTCCTTGGCCAACCGAATGCCGGCAGCCAAGCCTTCGATATAGTCCAATGCCGGCAGTCCGACCGCCTCGCCGTGATCCGGCGAAATGAAGAGCTCGCTGTAGATCGTGTTCGCCGCAGCAAGGTCCATCAGATAGGTTTCGGCGAGAAGAGCGTAGTCCTCCGCCGTGCGGAAGACGGAAGCAACCGCATCGTAGCAGGCGATGAAGCTCGTGAAATCGTTCCAGACATAGACACCTTCACGAATGAAGCCGTCCGTGTCGATGCCGTATTTTTCGGCCTGCGTAAGGGCGAGCGACGGCGGAGCCGCGCCTTCGATATGGCAGTGCAGCTCTGCCTTCTTAAGATGCAATGTCAAAGAAAACTCCGTCCGTGCCGTCCGACAGGAATTCCGAGATGGGCGGCAACCGTCTCGCCGATGTCGCCGTAAGTACTGCGAATGCCGACCAGGCGCGACTTGATGCCCGGACCGAAAGCCATGATCGGCACGCGTTCGCGAGTGTGGTCTGTTCCCCGCCAGGTGGGGTCACAGCCGTGGTCGGCGGTGAGTACCACCATGTCGCCGGGGCGCAGCTTTCGATGAACTTCCGGCAGCCGTCGGTCAAATGCCTCGAGAGCGGCCGCATAGCCGGGTACATCCCGGCGATGCCCGTAGAGCATGTCGAAGTCGACGAAATTGGTGAAGACGAGATCGCCATCCTCGGCGCGATCGATGACGTCGAGCGTTGCGTCCATCAGCGCCATATTGCCGTTCGCCTTGGTAAGATCGCTGACACCCTGATGGGCGAAGATGTCGCCGATCTTGCCGACGGCATGCACCTTTCCGCCCGCCTCCACGATCCGGTCAAGAAGCGTCGGCTCCGGCGGCGGCACCGAGAAGTCCCTGCGGTTGCCGGTTCGCACGAAGGTCGCCGGTGTTTCGCCGACAAAAGGCCGCGCGATGACACGGCCGATATTCAGCGGGTCGACGAACTTGCGGACGATGCGGCAGAGGTTCAGCAGCCGTTCGAGGCCGAAGTGGCTCTCATGGGCGGCGATCTGGAACACAGAATCCGTCGATGTGTAACAGATCGGCTTGCCGGTCCGGATGTGCTCCTCCCCGAGGCGGGCAATAATCTCCGTTCCGGAGGCGTGGCAATTTCCGAGAATGCCGGGTAGCTCCGCCTCCCGGCAGATCGCTTCGACCAGCTCCGGCGGAAAGGCATCGCCCTCGGCCGGAAAGTAGCCCCAGTCGAACATCACCGGCGTGCCGGCGATTTCCCAGTGACCCGATGGCGTGTCCTTGCCGCGTGAAACTTCGCTGGCCGCGCCATGCAGCCCGAAGACGCGGTCTGGCATCGGCATCGCGGCCGGGGCCCGCCCGCTCGCCAGCTTCGCTATCGTCACCAAGCCCAGCGACGACATATTGGGAAGCGAGAGTGGCCCTGAGCGCAAGCCCTTGCGGTCGCCGGCTCCCGCCGCACAGAACTCAGCGATATGTCCCAGCGTATTCGCACCGTCGTCACCGTAGTCACGGGCGTCGGGTGCGCCTCCGACGCCGAAGGAATCGAGTACGAAAAGAAAAGCCCGTGCCATTGTCCACCCGAAGCTGCCGCGATCGACAGTCGAAATGCAGCAGAGAAAGCCTTGTATTCAAAGCGCATGCATAGCGCTTGAAGGGCGGCTTGGCAAATTGCCCGCGGCGCTGCGCTCAACAATCGGAGCAGGTGATCTCGGTGCCGACGCGCTGGCGATAATAGAAGTCCTTGCCGAGCGTAATGCTCTTGATCTCGCTGCCGGACATGTTCGGCAGGTACATGAGAAGCTCATGGGGGATGGTAAGTTCGGAATGGACGAGAAAAGTATCGGCAGAAAGCATGCTGGACGGCACGGTGATAGCATTGCCTGCGGCGTACGGAGTCGTTCCGTCGTTCGCCCATGACCACGCGACGGTCGCCTTGCTGCTGCCGTCGATCTTGATACCGGTGATCTTAAGACTGAGGCCGCTTGCTCCGTAGGGCACGAAGATCGCCTGCGCCACGTCGTCCATGGATGCAAGATAGGTCTTGTCGACGTTTGTCTGGCGGGTAACGAGATCGGCTACCGCGCTTGCGGCATTGGTAACCTTCTTGTTGACGCTGAGGCCGATCGTCAGTTCGAAGGAGACGAGGTACACGAAGATGAGAAGCGGCATGAGAAGGGCGAATTCGACTGCGCCCATGCCACTCTCATCGGCGGAAAAACGCCCGAATGCGTGGGTCAGACACTGTGAGACCCTGCGGGTGAAGGAGGTGCACTCGTGTTCCTTGCTGCAGTGGCCGGGAGCTTTCACGGATAGTCCTCGTTCTGGAAGGCGGTCGTCGCGACGATCAGGAAGTAGCTCGAACCATCGACAGGGCGGACGGTCGTGATGTAAGGACGGACGAGGTCGGTGAGAACGGTCCAGCGATAGTAGGCCCGCAGCATGTTGATCGATTTTGGTCCACCTGGACTGTATGCAAATGCGGACGTGTCGATATCGGCGAAGGCCGCCGTGGAAACCCGCGGGATCGTAGTCGGAATGTCGCTGAACTTGGTGAAGGTCCGGACATCGAGATAGAGCGAGGACGGCGTCGAAACCTCGGTTGCGGAGCACGCGATCATGATCGAGATCTCGTCGCAGAACGCTTGGCGAAACTCCACCGACGTCTTGTCCGTGGTTCGTCCGAGATTATAGGTGATCTTGCCGGTACGCAGCTCGCGGGCCAGCGTATTTGCGGCGTTGGTGACCAGTTGCTCGGCCGTAAACGCGGCAAAGGTCTCCAGAATGGCGAAGATGATCATGAAGTAGGGGATGGCTAGGATCGCGAACTCGATCGCCGCGGCACCGTCGCGCGAGCGCCGAAACCGCCGCCATATCCCTTTCTTGCGCTGCCGCTCGACCAAGCCGCCGCTCATGTCACTCGTGCCTGCATTCATCGCTTTCGACCAGTGTCTGGATGTCAAGCGGGCATCATCGCCGCGAAACCTTGATTTTTGGTTGCGCGAGCCTCGGAAAATTTAGTGAATTCTTCGGAATGCCGCCGGTCAGTGATCTACTGGGCAGCGGCGGAAGAGTCGCCAACCTGAGCATGGATCTCGCAGTTCGGTGTGCACGAGAGAACGGTACGTTCAGTTGCCTTGAAGACACGCACGGTATTGCCTTCGTCGATGGACACGAGGATGCGCTCGTCGACAATCGCGTTTCCGTCGGCATCGAGGAGAACGAGGTTGGTGGTTCCGAAGGCGCGGCCGGTCAGGACGATGGTCTTTGCATCGGCAACGGTGGCATCAGCAACTTCGGCATTCCCGACGATGACCTTGCTGACCGGACGATCGAGTTTGAGGACCCGCGCCTGATTCATATAGACACGCATCATCTCGTCTGCGGAAAGCGCCGGCGTGGCCAGACCGGCCGCCAGCATGCCGACGACAATCGAAAACGAACCGATACGGAGGATCATACCTGCGGGCCTTCTGTGCACTATGGGTAGCGAAACGCCTTCCTAAGGATGCTCGGGATTGGTGAATGAACGGTTAAATCGACGCATGCCGAATACCGCTGCCCGTAACCCCTGAAGATTTCTGGGTCCACCGGACGCGCAAAGCCAACATTGTTCACGAACGGGACAAGTCGGAATGACCATTGGGGCCTTGTCGTCCGGAGTGGCGTCGCGCCGCCAGCATGTCTTTATCCCGTTACATGCGGCGGTTGCGGAGCATTTTCTCGAATGCGCCGAAATACGGCAAGCCGTCGTTTACCAAACCTCGGGCTTCCGCGAATTCAGCCTTTGGTAACGTAGTTTTTTAAGCCGATGGCAATGGGCCAGCGTTAGTTTGCACTCATCCGAGCAACGGCGAACAGTTGCAGGAAGTGCTGAACAACCCTCTGCGGAGTTAGGAGAGACCCATGTCCAAGATTTTCGCTCGTTTCCTGAAAGACGAATCCGGCGCGACCGCCATCGAATATGGCTTGATCGCCGCCCTCATTTCCGTCGCCCTCATCACTGGTGCCACGACGCTCGGCAACAAGCTGAACACCCAGTTCCACAACATCTCGACCAAGCTCAACGCTACGGCGAGCTGATAATCTGGTTTGAGCAGATCCAAGGGCCGCCCTACAGGGCGGCCTTTTTTTATGGCAGTGTTCTTGTAGACGACCTTTCAGCAATTCTTCACCGCTGACTGCATAGGATGGATCGAGCGTCAGGATATTAGTTATGGTTGAAGCAATCATCTTCGTAGTGTTTCCGATCTGCCTCGCGTTGGCGGCATTTACGGATTTCTTCGAGATGACCATTCCGAATCGCATCCCGGCGATCCTTCTTGGTGCCTTCCTTCTCGTCGCGCCCTTTGTCGGGCTTGGCTGGTCTGATTTCACGCTGCACCTGTCAGCAGGCGTTCTCGTCTTTGCCGCAGGATTTGTCCTTTTCGCGTTGAACGTCATGGGTGGAGGAGATGCCAAGCTCTTGACCGCTGCCGCAATCTGGTTCGGCCTGACGAAGTCGCTCGTTGTTTTTCTCGCCTATGTCGGATACGCAGGCGGCGCGCTCACGATCCTCATCCTTATGCTGCGCGCCCAGGCCAATCTGGTCATTGCCCTGGGGCTTCCCGTTCCACACTCGATCCTGTCGGCCAAGAAGATTCCCTATGGGATAGCGATCGCCATCGGGGGGCTATCTGCGTACGCGCAATCGCCGCTGATGTTGCAGGCTTTGGAAAGCCTTCGTTAACCATCCGCGTAAGTCGGTCGTTAACCATAATTACACGAATTCCTGATCATTCTGAGGGGGCAATTCTCTGAGTCCCTCAAGGATCGATCATGAAGCCCGCCCGTGTCATCATTCTCTCAGTCGCCGTCGTGGCAGCCGGCGCCGCCGGCATGCTCGCCATGCGCATGTCGGGACCGAAGACGGTCATCATGCAGCAGACCGAGGCGGTGATGCAGAAGGAAGAGACCGTCAACGTCCTCGTGTCGGCGGCCAATTTGCCGGTCGGTTCCCGGCTGGACGAGAAGTCGATGCACTGGATGGCCTGGCCGTCATCAGGTGTCGTTGAAGGCTTCATAACGGAAAGCAACCGCCCGCAGGCTCTGACGGAGCTCGCCGGCGTCATCGTGCGCATGCCGCTTTTCGAGGGCGAACCCATCCGGCGCGAAAAGATCGCCGACTCCTCCGCCCGTGTCATGTCGTCACTTCTGCCGTCCGGCAAGCGAGCCGTCTCGACGGAAATCTCGGTCGCTACCGGCGCCGGCGGTTTCATCCTCCCGAACGACCGCGTCGACGTGATCATGGTCCGCTCGGACAAGAGCGGCAATGGCAGTGGCAACTATCTGACCGAGACGGTGCTTGCCAACGTGCGCGTGCTCGCCATCGACCAACAGGTTGAGGAGAAGGACGACGGCTCCAAATCGGTGATCGGCACCACGGCCACGCTCGAGCTGACACCCGACCAGGCCAAGGTCATAACCGTCGCACAGCAGATGGCCGATCGTCTGTCGCTGGCGCTGCGCTCCGTGGCCGACGCCCAGGAAGAAGATACGTCTGCCGCCGACTACCTGTTGAGCGGCAGCTCCGGAATGCCCGCGATCCAGGTGATCAAGAACGGCAATGTCGTGAAGGACGCCGAGGTAAAGATGCAATGAACGGGAACGCCAAGGTGACAGACTTCAGACACAGGATCCGGGCCTCGCTCGCCGGCGGCATCGCCTTCTCCATGGCGTTTTCCGGCATGCCGGGTAATATTGCTTCAGGCCTTTTCGACCTGCCGGCCGCATCGGCCGCATCTGAGAGTGTCATATCGATATCCAGGGTCGGTGCCGGCGCGCGGCGTACCGTCAAGCTCGGCCTCAACAAGGCCCTCGTCGTCGATCTGCCGACCGACGCTCACGACATCCTGGTCGCTGACCCGTCGATGGCCGATGCCGTGACCCGGACGTCCCGGCGCATCTATCTGTTCGGCAAGGCAGTCGGTCAGACGAACATCTTCATTTTCGGACCGAATGGTGAGGAGATCGTCAGCCTCGACATCGAGATCGAGCGGGATATCGCAGGCCTCGAGAACAACCTTCGCCGGTTTATCCCCGAATCCGACATCAAGGTCGAGATCGTATCCGACAACATCGTGCTGACGGGTACCGTTCGCACCCCGCAGGACGCGGAGCGGGCAGAGGGGCTGGCTCGCGCCTTCCTGAAAGGCGGCGAGGCGACCACCCGCAACGAGACGGCGACAAGCGGAAGCAGTGGCGACGGGGCTGTTGCCATCTTCGCGGAAGATCGGCAGGTCTCGCAGATCGTCAACCTGCTGACCATCGAGGGCGAGGACCAGGTGACGCTCAAGGTCACGGTTGCCGAAGTCAGCCGGCAGGTTCTGAAGCAGCTCGGTTTCAACGGAAGTGTTTCCGACGGCAGCAGCGGAATATCTTTCCAGAACCCGGCCAATCTCGGCAACGCAGTCAACGTCTCCAACGCGATCGGAGGTGTTCTCCCGACCGCGTTCGGTTCAATCGGCAGCTATGCGGTCAGCAGCTATCTCAATGCCATGGAGCAGGCGGGCGTCATGCGCACGCTTGCCGAACCAAGCCTGACGGCGATTTCGGGCGAGCGCGCCAAGTTCTATGTCGGTGGCGAATTCCGCCTTCCGGCAGAACAAGAGGTCTCCACGGATGCAGATACGGGCCAAACCACCGTTTCCCGGACGACCGACACAGTAAACTACGGGATCGAGCTCAACTTCCGTCCTGTCGTGCTGGCGCCCGGCCGCATCAGCCTGCAGATCGAGACGAACGTTTCCGAACCGACATACGAAGCCTCGGTCGTGACCGGCAACACCTCCCGTGGTATCCCCGGTTCGACCTACCTGTCGATCCGACGCCGCGAGGCCTCGACCTCTGTGGAACTGCCGTCCGGCGGTTCGATCGTGATCGCTGGCCTCGTTCAGGACAATATCCGCCAGGCGATGTCCGGTCTTCCCGGGCTATCAAAGGTGCCGATCCTCGGCACTCTCTTCCGCAGCAAGGATTTCCAGCGCAACGAAACTGAGCTGGTCATCATCGCGACGCCCTATCTCGTGCGGCCGGTTGCCCGTAACCAGCTCGCCCGCCCCGACGACAACTTCAACCCGGAAAACGACGGCGCGACCTTCTTCCTGAACCGCGTCAACAAGGTCTACGGCCGCAAGGAAGCGGACGTGACCGGCCGATATCACGGCACCGTCGGCTTCATCTACAAGTGATCGGAGATGCAGATGTCTGAGAACAGCGCTTCTTCCGCTTCGAAAGAAAGACACAAGACCATGCCTGCATCGACGCCAGCAAGGATCAGTCCCCGTCTCGGCAGGGTCGCATTGGCCGCCGTCATCGCCGGCGCGACGATGGTTCTTTCCGGGTGTGGCGCCAACCGCGACGGTATGACTACGGGCTCCATTCCGGATGATTACCGGACCCGCCATCCGATCACCGTCACCGAGGTGGAGCACACGCTCGACATCCCGATCGCCTCCGGAGACCGCAATCTCACGATCAACACGAAGGATACGATCGCGGGTTTCGCTCAGGACTACCTGAGCATGTCGACGGGAACGATCCAGATTATGGTCCCACAGGGCTCTCCGAACGCGGCGGCCGCATCGATCATGCGCAGGCAGATCCGCGCCGAACTGGTTGGCAAGGGAATCCCGGCACCGCGCATCATCGAAACGACGTACCAGGCTGCGGCCTCCGGCGATGCTGCCCCTGTTCGTCTGAGCTTCGTCGCCTCGACAGCCGTAACCGATGAGTGCGGCCAGTGGCCGGAAGATCTCGCCGACAACACCGTCATGAACCGCAACTGGCACAACTTCGGTTGCGCCACCCAGAACAATCTCGCAGCGCAAGTCGCCAATCCCATGGATCTGATCGCACCGCGCGGCGTGGCCCCGATCGACGCCGCTCGCCGCTCGAAGGTGATTGGTCTCTACCGGGAAGGCAAGGACACGGCGTCCAAGTAGGCGGCGCAGTGGATACGGGGGCAGGGGAAACGCATGAACGCGATTGAATACGATATCGAGACAGGCTCTCGTGAGAATCAGGACGCCGAGCCGACAGCAATTGCGGCTGATCTGGAGCACCTGCGTCCGCTGCCGCGCATCTCGGTTCACGCTTTCTGCATCGCGGAGAGCACGCGCGGCGTCATGGAAAAATGCGCCCAGGACCGGCGGATGGCAAAGGTGAGCCTCAGGATCACCAGCGGCAACATTGCCGCTGCCGCTGCGATGTTCGCCTCCTCTCCGACACCGAACTTGATCATTCTGGAGACGGACTCGCCGTCGTCCACGCTGCTGGCGGAGCTCGCCCCGCTCGCCGAGGTCTGCGATCCGACCACCCGGGTCGTCATTATTGGCCGCTACAACGATATCCCCCTCTATCGGGAGCTGATGCGCAACGGCATATCCGAATACATCGTCGGCCCGGTTTCCATGGCGGAGGTCATCTCCTCTATTGCCGCGATCTTCGTCGACCCGGATGCCGAACCGCTCGGGCGCACCGTCGCCTTCATTGGCGCCAAGGGTGGCGTCGGCTCCTCGACCATCGCACACAATTGCGCCTTCGGCATATCGAACCTCTTCTCCACGGAGACGATCCTCGCCGACCTCGATCTGCCCTATGGTACGGCCAACATCGATTTCGACCAGGATCCGGCGCAGGGTATCGCCGAAGCCGTTTTTGCACCGGAACGTCTCGACGAGGTGTTCCTGGACCGTCTGCTCACGACCTGCTCGCAGCATCTTTCGCTGCTTGCTGCCCCTTCGCTCCTCGACAGAGCCTACGACTATTCGCGCGACGCCTTTCAGCCGCTGCTGGAACTCCTGCAGCGGAGCGCGCCCGTCTCAGTACTCGATCTGCCGCATGCGTGGTCGGACTGGACCCGAACGGTCCTTTCCGAGGTCGATGAAGTGGTCATCACCTGCGCGCCGGACCTCGCCAACCTGCGCAACGCGAAGAACATGTTTGATGCACTGAAGAAGCTGCGTCCCAACGACAAGCCGCCTCACTTCATATTGAACCAGGTCGGCATGCCGAAGCGGCCCGAGATCGCGCCGAGCGATTTCTTCGAGCCGCTGGAGATCGAACCGATCGCAATCATTCCGTTCGATGCGCAGCTGTTCGGTAACGCGGCGAACAGTGGGCGGATGATTTCGGAGACGGACGCGAAGTCTCCGACGGCCGAGACGCTCTCGCAGATCGCGCACCTCGTGACGGGGCGTGCGACGATCAAGAAACCGAAGAAGGGGGGTCTCGGGAAGGTCCTGGGACTTCTCGGCAGAAAGTAAGTTCAAGCGTGGGGATGACGTAAAGTGGCTATGTTCGGCAGACGCGGCGACGGATTCGGAAAGGCCGGCCCTGGTGCAGGTATGGCTGCGACCCCTGTGGCGCCTGCCCCGGTTTCCGAGAGTACGTCGTCGGCCGGCGCGATCATCGCGGAAGCGCCTCCCGTCGCCCAGGACGCGACGCGCCGTCAGCAGGTGACGCCTCCACCGATGCAGGCGCCTGCCGCCGGCCGCAAGCGGCCGGCGCGCACCCAGGACTATTACGACACGAAGAGCCAGGTCTTTTCTGCCCTGATCGACACAATCGACCTGTCGCAGCTGGCAAAACTTGACGGCGAAAGCGCGCGCGAAGAAATCCGCGACATCGTCAACGACATCATCACGATCAAGAACTTCGCGATGTCGATCTCGGAGCAGGAGGAGCTGCTCGAGGACATCTGCAACGACGTGCTCGGCTACGGCCCGCTCGAACCGTTGCTTGCGAGAGACGACATCGCCGATATCATGGTGAACGGCGCCGGACAGACCTTCATCGAAGTCGGCGGTAAGACGATCGAGTCCGATATCCGGTTCCGGGACAATGCGCAGCTCCTCTCCATCTGCCAGCGCATCGTCAGCCAGGTCGGTCGACGCGTCGACGAATCCAGTCCGATCTGCGACGCGCGTCTGCCCGACGGCTCCCGTGTCAACGTCATCGCGCCGCCGCTCGCGATCGACGGCCCGGCGCTCACGATCCGCAAGTTCAAGAAGGACAAGCTCAATCTCGACCAGTTGGTGAAGTTTGGTGCGATCACGCCCGAAGGCGCGGACGTGTTGCAGATCATTGGGCGTGTTCGCTGCAACGTCGTCATTTCCGGCGGTACCGGTTCGGGTAAGACCACGCTTCTCAATTGCCTCACCGGCTATATCGACACCGACGAGCGCGTCATCACCTGCGAAGATACCGCCGAACTCCAGCTGCAGCAGCCGCATGTTGTCCGCCTTGAGACGCGCCCGCCGAACATCGAGGGTGAAGGCGAGATCACCATGCGTGATCTCGTGAAGAACTGCCTGCGCATGCGGCCCGAGCGTATCATCGTCGGCGAAGTGCGCGGATCGGAAGTGTTCGACCTGCTTCAGGCGATGAACACCGGCCACGACGGCTCCATGGGCACGATCCACGCCAATACGCCGCGCGAGTGTCTGAGCCGAATGGAATCGATGATCGCCATGGGTGGCTTCAGCCTGCCGGCGAAGACGGTACGAGAGATCATCGCCGGCTCCATCGACGTCATCATCCAGGCCGCGCGTTTGCGCGATGGTTCACGCCGGATCACTCATATTACCGAGGTGATCGGCATGGAAGGCGACGTCATCGTCACTCAGGACCTCGTGCGCTACGAGATCGAGGGGGAGGATGCCAATGGCCGGATCATCGGGCGCCACGTCTCGACAGGCATAGGCAAGCCGCATTTTTGGGACCGCGCACGCTACTACAATGAAGAGCGCAGGCTTGCCGCCGCTCTCGACGCCATGGAACAGAAGAGCAAGGGGGTCTGACGCTCATGTTCGGACTCGAGCCTACCATTTTGCTCATCATAGCCCTGGTGGCGGTTGCTGCCGGTGCACTTGCCTATGGCGTGCTTTATTCGCGGATCGAGGTCGAAAAGAAGACGGAAAGCCGTATCAGCCGTGTCAAGTCGGCTGAAACCGATCTGGCGAAGATCAAGGCGGCACGGGACCGCGTACAGGAAATTTCCAAACGCCGAAAGTCCGTTCAGGATTCGCTCAAGGATCTCGAGCGCAAACAGCAGGAGCAGAACAGGAAGATGGCGAAGGCCGACATCAAGTCGCGCCTCGTTCAGGCCGGGCTGTCCATCTCGCTCACGCAGTTCTACCTCTTGAGTGCAGCCTTCGGTGTTGCTGTGCTCGTCCTCACCTTCCTGTCCGGCATGCCGCTGCTCGTCACGCTCGGTTCGGCATTCGTCGCTGGGCTCGGCTTGCCGCGGTGGATCGTCGGCTTTCTCGTTCGCCGCCGCCAGAAGAAGTTTCTGGAAGAGTTTCCGAATTCGCTGGACGTCATGGTTCGCTCGATCCGTTCCGGTCTGCCCCTGAACGATGCGTTGAGGTTGATCGCCTCCGACGGGCAGGAGCCAGTGAAGGGCGAGTTCCGCCGCGTAGTCGAGTCCCAGCAGGTCGGCCTGAGCATCCCGGAAGCCTGCCAACGCATGATCATGACCATGCCGTTGCAGGAGATCAATTTCTTCTCGATTGTCATTGCCATTCAGTCCCAGGCCGGCGGCAATCTTTCCGAGGCACTCGCCAACCTCTCGCGCGTGCTGCGCGAGCGCAAGAAGATGAAGGCCAAGGTGAATGCGCTCTCCATGGAAGCGAAAGCTTCTGCCGTCATCATTGGTGCATTGCCGTTCATCGTCACACTTCTCGTGTATCTGACCTCGCCCCATTACATCATGATCCTGTTCACTGATCCCCGCGGCCACATGATTCTCGGCATTTCCGCGGTGTGGATGTCGATAGGTATCCTGGTGATGCGCAACATGATCAATTTCGACATCTAGGACGCACGCCATGACGCAGGATCTCGCCGCTCGACTGACCGACCCGGCGCTGGTTGTCGCCGTTCTGGTGGCCATCGCGGTCTTTGCGACGCTTTATACGATCGCCATTCCCTATCTCGAGCGCGGCGACCTCGAAAAGCGCATGAAGGCGGTGTCGACCGAACGGGATCAGATCCGAGCCCGCGAACGCGCCCGCATGAATGCAGACGGCGCGCGCGGCAAGACAAGCCTTCGTGCCGCCCATAACCATTCCGTCCGCCAGATCGTCGAGAAGTTCAACCTGCGGCAGGCGCTGGTCGACGACGCCACGATGGACAAGCTGAAAGCCGCGGGCTTCCGCTCGCAGAACGCTCTCAACATCTTTCTCGTTGCTCGGTTTCTTCTGCCTTTCCTGACACTGACGCTGACGGCCGTCTGGATCTTCGTGCTCGGCAATCTCGCAGAAAGGCCGTTTGCCATTCGTATGCTGGTGACGGTGGTCGGTGGTTATATCGGCTTCTATCTGCCCAACATCTACGTCTCCAACCGCATGGGCAAGCGGCAGCTCTCGATCAAGCGCGCTTGGCCGGATGCCCTTGATCTCATGCTGATCTGCGTCGAGTCAGGGATCTCCATCGAGGCTGCGATGCGCCGTGTTTCTGACGAAATGAGTACTCAGTCGCCGGAGCTCGCGGAGGAAATGGTTCTGACGACCGCCGAGCTTTCCTTCCTGCAGGACCGCCGAACGGCACTGGAAAATCTCGGCAACCGCACCCAGCTGGATGGCGTGAAGAGTGTTACCCAGGCCCTGATCCAGGCCGAGCGCTACGGGACGCCGGTCGCGCAGGCGCTTCGCGTCCTCGCGCAGGAGGGCCGCGATGAGCGCATGAACGAAGCAGAAAAAAAGGCGGCCGCCTTGCCGCCCAAGCTGACGGTGCCGATGATCCTCTTCTTCTTGCCGGTGCTCGTCGCCGTCATTCTCGGACCGGCAGGCATTCAGGTGTCCGACCGCTTCTGAGGCAAGCAGATTGCGACTGGTGACGAAAGCCGCTATCTATTGTCACCCGCGCGACTGGCGACAGAGATGGATGACCATCGGGGAGCGCGGGCGAAACGAACGCCGCTCGCCTGGGCACAAACATCCAACTTCTGGAGTTGTCCCATGTCGTCTCAAGTGATCTTCCTCAGTATTCTCGGCGCGATCCTGATTGGAGCGATAAGCCCCGGACCGAGTTTCATTCTGGTGAGCCGCACAGCAATAGCAAAGGGACGGGCGGCTGGTATTGCCGCAGCGCTCGGCATGGGTGCCGGGGGTGCGTGCCTCGGAGGACTGGCGCTGCTTGGTCTGAGCGCACTCCTCCTGCGGGCCGAAGCAGTCTTCGTACTCGCAAAGATACTCGGTGGCATCTATCTTGTGTATCTCGGCTTGCGCATCTTTCGGCACGCGTCCGCCCCGCTCGTGTTTGAGGACGGTGGACCGGTGCGGGCAACGTCGCTTGGCGGCGTTCTTGTGGCCGGCCTTCTCACCCAGCTCAGCAATCCCAAGACCGTTATCGTCTACGGCAGTATTTTCGCCGCACTTCTTCCCGCCCAGCCGGAGCGTTGGCTGATGCTTGCACTGGTGCCGATGCTCTTCGGTGTAGAAGCGGGATGGTATCTGCTCGTCGCGCTTGTCTTTTCCGCGAGTGGGCCGCGCCGCGCCTACGCTCGTGCAAAGGTCTGGATCGACCGAAGTGCCGGTGCGGTCATGGCTGGCCTCGGCACACGGCTTGCCGCAGAGGGAATCTCCTCACGCGTCTGGTGAAGTCTCGGGTGGTCCCGTCATGACCGCGTCAGTTGGTCCGGGTGTCGGCGTCCTTCGCGGCAAGCTGTTTCCAGGAATTCTGTTGTGCGAGCATCGAGCGGAGGTAGGCGACGTTTGCCTCGGCCTGCTGCGGATCGAGTTCCTGGCGCGCAATACGCTCGGCTTCGTCGAAACGTCCCTGAAGGCCTACCACCAGGGCGAGATTCTGGCGAACGCGGCTGTCGGCGGTCGGCTGCTGCGACGCCGACTTCAAATAGGTCTCTGCCGTTCTCAGGTCGCCGGACAGCACGTATGACATGCCGAGATTGGAAAGCACGGACGGTTCGTTCGGCTTGAGATCGAGAGCCATGCGATAGCGGCTGCGAGCTTCGGAAGAACGGCCGAGCTGATCGAGAACGGCGCCTTCGGCGGAATAGAGCCGCCAGTCCGGCCGGTCGGGCGTCTGTGCTCTCGATATGGTCGACAATGCCTGCTCCATCTGGCCGGCTGCCGCCTGCGCCTTGCCGTAGGCGGCGAGTACGTCTCGGTCGGCGGGATGAGCGATTGCCACCTGCTGCATCACGGCCAGCGCCTGGGTATCGCGGCCGGTCATCATCAGGATGCTGGCGTAGGTGAGACCCGTTTGCCTGTCCTTGGGGTTACGATCATAGGCCGAGCCGATCCGCTCGGCGGCGGCGGCGAGTTCGCTCGCCGTCATCGTCTCGACCGGCTTGGTGAGCGTGGGGATTGACCCGGTGACGGTCGGGTCCTTCTTGGCGGTGGTCGCACAACCGGCCATGACTGTCGCGAGCGCAAGAATGCAGACTTTGGCGGTCATCGTCACGCGACGTGATGTGGTTCTCCTGGCCCCCATGATTCACTTCCCCCTGATGCGGCACTTCCGGCGTCGGCAGAACCTGCAGGTGACATCCGACGCAACATGTGACCAGCAATAATCTGTTAACCCTAACGGAGCGTTAATGTCGGCACCCTCGACTGATTCCGCAGAAAGAGCATCCATGGCGCCCTACCAATATATCGACCGAAAAAGCCCCTTCAGCACGAAGAGCGGGAAGACCCTTCCGATCTTCGCCGTGACGCCCGCCCATGTCGAGACCGGCACGATCGATCCGATCGCGCTTGATTGGGCGCGCAAGGCGGGCTTCACCGCAGAGGCGGGGGCGCTGCTTCTCGTTCCGACGGCCGACGGCCATCTCGGAGGCGCGCTCTTCGGCCTCGGCACCAATCCTTCGGCGACGCCCTTTCTCGCCGGCAAGCTCGCCCGCCAGCTTCCTGCCGGCGACTGGCACATCGAGACCGCGCCCCTCACGGCCAATCGCCTGGCGCTCGGCTACGGCCTCGGCAGCTACAGCTACGACCGCTATCGCAAGGAGATTCAGTCCGGGCCGAAGCTGTTGATCCCGCAGGATGCCGACGCGACTGACATCAAACGGCAACTTGCCGGTGTCTTTCTCGCGCGAGACCTCATCAACACACCGACCAACGACATGGGGCCCGTCGAGCTCGAACGTGTGTTCCGGTCGGTTGCCGAACACTACAAGGCGGAGGTGTCGGTCGTTGTCGGCGATGACCTCCTGAAGGCGAATTTCCCATTGGTTCATGCCGTGGGTCGGGCGAGTGCCGAGGCGCCGCGTCTGCTCGAGATGCGTTGGGGCAAGGACGGACATCGCCGCGTCACTCTCGTCGGCAAGGGAGTATGCTTCGACACCGGCGGTCTGGACATCAAGCCTGCTTCATCGATGCTGCTGATGAAGAAGGACATGGGCGGCGCAGCCAATGTCCTGGGGCTGGCGCTGATGATCATGGACGCCAAGCTGAAGGTCGACCTGCGTGTCATCATCCCTGTCGTCGAGAATTCCATCGGAGGGAATGCGTTCCGCCCCGGTGACGTCTATCGCAGCCGCAAGGGATTGACCGTACAGATCGACAACACGGACGCGGAGGGGCGGCTGATCCTCGCCGATGCACTCGCCTATGCGGACGAAGAGGAAACCGATCTCCTCATCGACATGGCGACCTTGACCGGCGCGGCGCGCGTGGCGCTCGGGCCGGACCTGCCGCCCGTCTTCACAGACGATGAGGAACTTGCCGCCGAACTCATCGACGCGAGCCTCGAAACCGACGATCCGCTGTGGCGGATGCCGCTCTACATGGGGTACGACAAGAGCCTCAAGGGCCAGATCGCCGACCTCACCAACGCGCCGGCCGGCGGCATGGCAGGAGCAATCACGGCAGCCCTGTTTCTCAAGCGGTTCGTGAGCCGCGCCAGGAGCTGGGCCCATTTCGACATCTTCGGCTGGGCGCCTTCGGAGCGTCCGCATTCTCCGGTCGGTGGCGAGGCCCAGGCGATCCGCGCGCTCTACCGCTATCTGCGCTCCAGCGTTCGATGACGCGGCGGGCGCTTACCCAACAGCGAGCCTTGCCAACGACGGCCGATTGCCGGAAAAGAGTGCGTCGTGAACCCGGATGACGTCGGATGAGTGTGGAACTGACCGCAACCGAGGCATTGAGCCTGTGGCACAGGGTGACGCTGCAGCAGGTGCAGCAGGACAATCGCGATCTCACGCTTCGGCAGATGGCGATTCTCCTGCACATTTACCTCGTACCGCCGCCTCACACGGTGCGCGGGCTTGCGGCAGCGCTCAGCGTGACCAAGCCGGTGATCACCCGTGCGCTCGATACCATGGGAGAGATGGGCCTTGTCGAGCGCGTGCGGGATGATCGTGATCGTCGCAACGTCGTTATCAAGCGCACCGTTGGTGGTGCACTCTACCTCGAGCACTTCGGTGACCTCGTCATCGAAAAGGGGCGAGCGCTGGCGCTTTGAGAGGGTCTTATGGCACTGGACAGACGATTGAACGCCTATCGCGAGGACTTGGCTGAAAAGAGGCTGGAGGGGCAGGTCGCCGCCCGTCGCTTCGTTACGGGTGAGCCGGCCAGGATCGTCTCGCCGGTTTCAGGCCTTCGTCCCAAGCCGGATCCAGCATCAGGCATAGACACGGAGGTTCTCTTCGGAGAAGAGGTGACGGTCTTCGACCGCGCCGAGGGCTGGGCATGGGTGAAGGCAGCGAGTGACGGTTATGTCGGCTACCTGCCAGACGGAGCGCTTGCACCCCCGGACGCGTCACCGACCCATCATGTAGTCGTCCCCCGTACCTTTCTGTATCCCGGCGCGGATCTGCGCTTCCCCGCTTCTGCTGCCCTTTCGATGGGAAGTCGCGTCGCGGTCGTGGGCGAGGCCGAGACCCGGGGCACTCGCTACTTCCTGGTCGCGGACAGGCGGGCGATCGTGGCGGGGCACTGCTTGCCGATCGGCACCTATGCGAGCGACGACTACGTGGCCATCGCCGCCCGCTTTCTTGAAACACCCTACCTGTGGGGCGGACGTTCCGGCTTTGGTATCGATTGCTCCGGTCTCGTCCAGCTGTCGTTGATGATGACGGGCCGTTCGGCGCCCCGCGACACCGACATGCAGGCCGCCGGACTCGGCGTCGAGATCGGACGCGGCGATCTGAAACGCGGTGATCTCGTCTTCTGGAAAGGCCATGTGGCAATCATGGAAGACGAGAAGACCCTGCTTCACGCCAACGGTCATACCATGACCGTTGCGCGCGAGGATTTCGAGGCCGCGGTGAAGCGTATCGCCTGGCTCTATGACGTTCCGACCGGTTATCGCAGGCCCGTCACATGATCGTGCGCCCCGGTGGCGGTCTTACGCTTGCCGGCTCCGGCTCCTATATGACACCTGACTGTCGATCTGCAGATCAGCCGTCGGCAGGAAACCGGAAGGGCAGGTCCATGAAGATTGTTTCGGCAGTACTGAGTTCTGCCCTGGGTGTCATTGTCGCCGTACCGTCCTGTCTTGCAGACGAGAGGCGGTTGGTCGACCCCTCCGGCTATTTCAAGGATCTGCCCGGCGTTACGGCCCCGGATGTGTTGCAGAAGGAGCCGGAATACAGATGCACGACAGCAACCCGCAGCTTTCGCAACCGGGACGATGTCGGTTTCTCCGACAGTCTGCCCGTGCTCGTCTACCGCTGCACCCGCGACGGTGTCACCTTCGAGAGCCGCAATCCACCGCTGACCGGCTCCTGGTATCCGGGTGTCAATCCGCGCAACATCGAGAAATAAGTGCCTGCATCTGGGGTGCGAGCCTTGCGAGGAAAGCAAGGGTGCCTTTCCGTGCAGGCCTTTCCTCCGCCTCGGCATGGGTCTAGGTTGCGGGGATGTTCAAGTTTTCATCAGTATCGAGGGTGCTTGCCTGGTCCCTCCTTTTCACCGTCTTCTTCGTCACGATAAGTCCGATTGGTCTCAGGCCACACACTCTGACGACGGTCAACCTCGATCGCGCCGCCGCCTTTGCCGCAGTCGCGATGCTCTTCGTGCTGGCTTACCCGGATCACTGGAAGCGAGTGGGCTTGCTGCTGATCGGCGGTGCCGTTCTCTTTGAAATTCTGCAGATGATCTCGCCGACACGACACGCCCACGTCGAGGATGCACTCGTGAAGTCGTTCGGCGTTCTGGTCGGAGTGGCTGTGGGCTATGTGACGTCGTACGTCGTAGCCTTGGTGCGCCCACCGCTTGCCGCCCGCCCTGTGCCCGCTCGCAAGGACTGACACGAGGTTTCTCAGCCCGCGGTGAACGACTTCTCCCCGTGTGCGGGCGCCGCATGGTCTCACTGGCGTCAGAAACGAGAAAAGCCCGGACGAACCGGGCTTTTCTCGTGTTTTCAACGCCGTAGCTACGGCTTGAAAGGGGAATTTGGTGCCCAGAAGAGGACTCGAACCTCCACGCCTCGCGGCACAGGTACCTGAAACCTGCGCGTCTACCAATTCCGCCATCTGGGCGACGGTCACGCATGTAAGGGGGTCGCCTCTTGCTGTCAACAGGCATTTTGAAGTTTTCGTGTCATCGGTCGAGAAAGCTGTGCGGCGGCTCCATGTGCCGTTGGTTCTCCGCGAAACGATGGGCGACCTGTGGTCGGTGCGCTGGCGTGGAACAGCGCTTCGGGGGGCGTCTTCGAAAAGCCATGATCGCCCCCAAGATCGGGCAGGTGGAGAACAGATCGTTCGGATCGACCTGTCATTGCGCCCCCGACCGGGTGGTGTCCGGACAGGCGGAGGACGGGGGAGACGCTCATGTACAGGATCCGGAATTTCTTGCTTGGCGGCCTGCTGGCTGCAGCAAGTGCGCTGCCTGCGCCGGCCAGCGCCACGATGCCTGCAATACCCGGCGGGCGGGAAGCGGCATCCACCGATGTCGTACAGGCGGCGGTCGTCTGTGATCGCTACGGCTGCTACGACACGTGGCGCCATCCGCCGCCACCGCGTTGGCTGCCACCACCACCGCCGCCGCCGATTTACCAGCCGGATCCACCTTATTACCGTCCGGTTCCGCCCCCGCCACCCTACTGGCATTATCGTCGTCCCCCTCCGCCTCCGATCTACCGTGTGCCGCGCTCCTGGGACAATCACGTGCGGTGGTGCCTCG
The DNA here is from genome assembly GCF_024054295.1 of Ciceribacter sp. RN22. Taxonomy (NCBI): domain Bacteria; kingdom Pseudomonadati; phylum Pseudomonadota; class Alphaproteobacteria; order Hyphomicrobiales; family Rhizobiaceae; genus Ciceribacter; species Ciceribacter sp. RN22. The sequence continues at coordinate 400,627 of NZ_JAMXLD010000001.1, read as the reverse complement.
AGCGCTATCGCTCTTACAATCCGCGGACGAACCGCTATCTCGGCTACGACGGCTACTTCCACATCTGCCGCTCACCCTATCGGTGAGCGGGGCCGAACCGCGAAGAAGGCCGGGTGTACATTCGGCCTTCTCTAGCCCGCGTTCTTCGGGCTCTGGCCAGCCCGGTCGACGTGGCCGAGATCGCGGCCCGGTTCGATGACGTCGCGTATTCGCTGCTTCAGTTCCTTCGGTCCGGGAAAGCCGCCGTCTCGTTTGCGCTCCCAGACAAGGGTTCCGTCGATCCGGATCTCGAAATTGCCGCCGGTCCCGGGGACGAGAGCCACCTCGCCGAGACTGTCGGGAAATGTCTGAAGCAGCTCCTGGGCCATCCAGCCGGCGCGCAGCAGCCAGTTGCACTGGGTGCAGTAAAGAATGGTGATGCGGGGTTTGGTCGACATGTCTCTCTCTTTTTTCGGCGATGATATCGGTCTGGCCGCGGGTGGTCCACCGGCTCAACGTCTCGGGTTCAAGGCTCTTGAACCTGCCGCGCCGTCATGGTCATCTGACGCTGGCTCTATCTGAATCGGAACGGATCGCAAGCATGCGCGTGGCTATTGTCGAGAACATGCCTTCAACCCAACACGGGCTGGTCGGGGTCGCGCTCCGCGAGACAGGAGCCGAGCTTGACGTGATCCGTGCCTTTGCCGGCGAACCTCTGCCGGCCGACGTCCATGACCACGACGCTCTGGTGGTCTTCGGTGGCGAACAGAATGCCCGCGACGATCACACCCATCCGTATCTGCCGGCGCTTGCCGGTGTGATGAGGAGTTTCGGCGAGGCCGGAAAGGCGGTCCTCGGCATCTGCCTCGGTAGCCAGGTGCTCGCGCGCGCCTATGGCGGCGAGAACCTCATCGGCGCCGCACCCGAATTCGGCTGGAGGGATATCATGCTGGCCGACGGCGCGAGGAGCGATCCAGTCTTGGGCCATCTAGGCCGGCAATTCGTTTCGTTCCAGTGGCACGACGACACGTTCACGCTCCCGCAGGGTGCGATCCGTCTTGCTGAGAATGATATCGCCAGGAACCAGGGCTTCCGCGTCGGCCGGGCCGCCTACGGCATGCAGTTCCACTTCGAGGCGAACCAAACGGTCGTCGAGAAATGGATCCGGCTCTTTCCGGCTCACGTCGAGCGCAAGGAGCCGGGATGGCTTGCACGCCATTCCGAGCATGCCGCCACACATGGCGCTCAGGCGGATGCTGCCGGCCTCGAGATCGCCCGTGCCTGGGTCCGCCAGATCTGAAGCTGGAGCGACTTGACGCCGGCCATCGCCGAAGGGGCGCAATCCGGGCCCTCCGCCACGGTATATCCGAATGGCCGAGGTGCCGCCTAACGTTGCCGCGCCCTGAGCACCTTGCGGGCGTGATTGTCGCCGACGATCGCCGTGTGGCGGCGGTCCGGCAAGACGCCGCCCGATGCAGGGTCTTTGATCCGAGTCGCTGCAGGGTCGGCCGGTATCCGTTCCGCGCCGCCGGCGCTCGAAGACATGGTCGTGGCAGCGGCGCCTTGGCGGTAGGTGTAGCTGTCGGCGCGGCGCCAGGCCTCGACGCGATCCGCGCATTCGACGGGATCCAGATCCTTGAGCAGCGCTTGCGCGCGAGTCCGCTCGTCCGCGGTTTCGCGAAGGTGAGGGTAGAGGTGTTCAAGCACGAAGACCGCTTCGCGGGATGGCATGGCGACGCCCGCCAATGTCACGGCGAGCTGGCGACCGGAAATGTCGAGCATGATGCGTTCGGCGAGCCACCGGCTTGCGGAAAGTACCTCGGAAAGCGTCGAACAAAAGTGATCCGCCTCGCCGTTACGGGCGAAGCGGACCAGCAATGCCTCCTGCATCGACGTGATGGTACGCACACCCAGCCGATCGGAAGCAGCGGCGTTGAGGTGATTTGCAAGCCGCTTGATGCGCTCGCGCAGTGCTTCGCTGTGGTCCGGTCGAGCTTGCTGCGAGACAGTTTCGTCACCGTCGGATCGGTCCGGCCCCATGCTGTGACGAAGTCCGACAAGTGCGTCAATGACGGTGGGCGAAAGCGACTGCCGGCGCACGATGGCGCGGGCATGCGCAGCGCCCTGTGTCCGTGCGATCATGATCAGGAGATCGTCTGAAAGGCACGGTGACGAAGCGAGAAAGGGGGCTGCGACCGCGATCGGCTGCGAGGCGATGAAAAGCGCCACGGTAGGCGGGATGTTCGGGTTCTGCGACAGTGCGGCGACCGCCTGACGCCGGGCGTCTTCGGAGGAGGCCTGGAAGAGCGGCGCAAAGAGTTCAGCGAATTGTCTCAACTCGCTCTTCCTCGGATGCCGGACGTTCTCGAAGCTGGTGACGGTCGCCATCAGAACAACGTCCTTCTTCCGCAACCCCTGGGGCTTCTCGAGTTCCCGAAAGCGATCGACCACGACAAGACCTTAACCTTACGCAAAACAGATGTGAGTCAAACTAGAACAAATTTGTTAGCAAGCTGTTAACTAAGCTGTGCGTGAATTGGGCCATAGTCGTGAAGCTGCACGCCGATTCGCTTGCAGGCACACGTGTTAGGCGTGCCCCGTCTGGTGGGCAGTGAGTATCGTCCCATCGTCGGTTCGCGCTTGAGAAAGGCGCAGATGACCCGGCTTTGACCCAACAAGGAAGCGCTGCCGGGCTGTGCCGGCCCTCGGACCGAGGGCGGGGTGAAATCGTTTTCTTCATCCTTCTCGGCCTGGAAATGGAGACGAGCATGGCGGAGATCGTAAAATTGGAAGAAAGGCTGGCACGCCAGCCGAAGCGGCGGGTGGAGCATCACGAGGCGGTGATCCTGCTCTTTACAGGTGTGCGTTACGAGTACCGCGACGGACATCTCATTCGCACCAACGACCTGTTCACCGATGGGCAGCGCGCACCTCAGCCGAAGGGGAAGGACCCGCTGCCCCACTGATCGCTCCGATCGGTGGAGAGAAAATCGCCGCTCTCAGTAGTTGGAGAATGGCGTACATACCGCGCCCGCGAGAAATTCTCTCGCGCTTTCCTCGAAACTCGCCTGAGGAGCCATGGTTCGCAGGACCGCATAGCCGAGCGGGTCCTTGAGCTCGACCGTGATCGTCTGCGAAAGAGAGTCCGGCAGGGCCTTTCGTATCCGCCCGAGTTGGACGGTCGAAGCGGCGAGTACATCGACGCCACCGTCTACAGACGTTCGGTCGTTGATGCTGAAGACCTCGTCGGACCGGCTGTCGTAGATGGCGAGTGACCAGAAGCCGGGGCCCTTGCCCGCAAGAAGCCTGACCGGCTGGGTTGTGACGTCGAAATGGCAGACCGCTATCTTCACATAGGGATCGAGATTGGCAAGCCTCTCGCCCTCGGCGGTATCCGGGAGGCTGTAGAAGGTGTCTTCCGGCCCTTCCGCTTGCACCCGCGTATAGGCGTCCTTGCCGGTAAAGCTCGGAAGCGCGAGGATAATGAGAATGTGCAGCAGTGCCGCTCCGACGAGCCCCGTCGCGGCTGCAAAGAGAAGCTTCCTAGCCATTGTCGCACCCGATCCGTTCCAGCTCCGGCATGTCGAGGCCGATCAGGCCGGAGCTTCCGGCCGCCGGCGTATCGAGAAGAGTGAGCACCAGCGAGAAGGAGCCTGTTTGTGGTAGCGTCAACCAATTGCCGGGCTGAGGCTCGGGCGAGACCAGAATCTCGAAGCTGCCGTCCTGGTGCCGCAGCACCGTTCTGGCATTGAAGGAGGAGGGCAATGCAGCGGGAGTCGGTAGCGGCCGGCCGGCCGCATTTGCCGCGTAGAGCGTCCAGGTGCGTGCGGTCGGCGTACGGCCGTGCAGGCGATAAGTGCACCCGGTGTTGAGCCGTCGTCCTTGCGGGTCTTCCGTCGCGGTAAAGACCAGGCCTTCGGCCGAACCGTAGAGAAGTCGTCCGGCTCTGGCCCGATGTGATCGGGCATAGGGATCGGCCGAAGCTGTCTGGGCCTCCGGAAATGCGTGCCACACACCCAATCGGATCGCCCCGAAGCCGGCCGATGCCTGCAGTGCCCAGATCGCCGAGAGGATGCCTCCGCCGAAAGCGATGGCCAGCGCGACGGCAATGAGGAAAGGAACCCGGAACACCTTGTCGACCAATTCCATGTTATCTGGCTGCAAGCGGTACCATTCAAACCCTTGAAGTTCAAACGCCACCAACGTTCCCGGGCTACTTTCTTCGTGCCTATCCCGGATCGCGGCTGGCGGCGGATGCGACCTTGCGGGGAGGGCTGACAGGATCAGCATCTTTCAGCATCCGGCCGATCTCGCGAATAAGTTTTGTCGATTCCGCCGACAGGGACCGGGGTCTCGTGAGGGGGGGAAGGCCCGCGGGATCGCCCTCCTTCGGCTTTGCGGCAACCTTGGTGGAGGAGGAGTCCGGTGTCGGATTTTCGACACCGGGAATGGCACGCAGTTCGATGCCCTGGTGTGCATAGTCCATCAGCTTCTTGAAGGTCATCGCCGGGACCGAACCGCCGGTCATGTTGTTGGTCGAGGTATAATCGTCATTACCGAACCATACGACAGCCGTGTAATTCCCCGTGAAGCCGCAGAACCAGGCGTCGCGATAGGCCTGCGTGGTGCCCGTCTTGCCGCCGGTCAACACGCCGTCGACAGCAGCCCGGCGCGCGGTCCCGACATAGGGAACGCGTGTCAGCATCTGGTTCATGTAGGCAGCAGCGGTTTCGGAGAGCACCCGCTGCGGAGGCGGCTCGTCCCGCGAGAAATCGTAGAGCACGTCGCCGTCATAGTTCATGATCTGCGCGATGCCGTGACGGCGCGACTGATAACCCCCGGTGGGAAACACGGCGTAGGCCGTGGCCTGGTCGAGTACGGTGACTTCCGAGGTCCCGATCGGGATCGTCACGTCCTTGCGGATGGGCGTCTCGATACCGAACTTCTTGGCCTCCGCCATGATGTTGTCGATCGCCTTTGGCCCGAGCTTTTCCTTGGCGAGCCGGACGGGAATGGTGTTGATCGACTTGGCGAGCGCAGTCTTGATGTCGATCCGTCCCGCATAGCTGTTGCCGTAGTTGTGTGGGCTCCAGTTGCCCCATGAGATCGGAGCATCGACGATTGGGGAGTCCGGGGTAAGGCCTGATTCCATCGCCAGTGAATAGGTGTAGACCTTGAAGGACGAACCGGGTTGCCGCAGCGCCTTGGTGGCGCGGTTGAACTGGCTTTCGCCGTAGTCGCGGCCGCCGACCATCGCGCGAACCTCCCCGCCGTTCTCGATCAGCACCAGGGCTGCCTGCTTGGCATTGTAGGTCTCGCCGTATTCGCGCAAGCTGGAGGAGACGGAGGCTTCGGCCGCCTTTTGCAGCCCCATGTCGATCGTCGTTCGCACCACCAGCGAATGCTCCGGAAAACGTGCGGCGATCCGCTGTACCTCATCGAAAGCCCAGTCGAGGAAGTAATCCGGTGCTTCGGCATCATCGCGGTCGACGACGGTTGCCGGATTGCGTCGCGCACCGATCACCTGCCCCTCGGTCATAATGCCGCTCTGCACCATGTTGGACAGAACCTCGTTGGCACGCGCCCGTGCCGCCGGAAGGTTTACATGCGGCGCGTATTTCGCCGGCGCCTTGAAGAGCCCTGCGAGCATGGCGGATTCGGCGAGATTGACCTCGGTGATGTTCTTTCCGAAATAGAACTGTGCTGCCGCCGCCGTACCGAATGTTCCGCCGCCCATGTAGGCGCGGTCGAGATAGAGCGACAGGATTTCCTTCTTGGTCAGATTGGCTTCGAGCCATAGCGCCAGGAAGGCTTCCTTGATCTTGCGTTCGAGCGAGCGCTCGTTCGTCAGGAAGAGGTTCTTGGCGAGCTGTTGCGTGAGCGTCGATCCACCCTGGACCACCGTTCCGGCGCGCGCGTTCTCGTTCATGGCGCGGACGAGGCCCAGGAAGTCGATGCCGAAATGGTCGAAGAAGCGGCGGTCCTCGGTTGCCAGCACCGCCTTGATCAGGTGATCGGGCAGATCATCGATCGGCACCGAGTTCTCGTGGATGATGCCGCGATGGCCGATCTGGTTGCCGTAGCGGTCTAGGAAGGTGACGGCAAAATTGCCGCGGTTGCGCCAGTCCTTCTTGGTTTCTTCGAAGGCCGGCATCGCGAGCGCCAGCAGCAGCACGCTGCCCGCGGTGCCGAGAGTCATGGCTTCGCCCAACACCTCGAAAACCGCCCGTTTCCATCCGTGCACGCGGAAACGGCGGAAGAAGATGGTAATCTCCTCCCAGGCCTCGCCGGCGGCGAAACCAGCATTCCACACGGTCGAGTCGATCCAGGAATCGATCCGCAGCAGGATATGGCTCTTCCTGCGCGGTCTCCTTTTCGGCGGTTCTGGCTCCTGCACCTTAGAACTTTCCCCGTTGACGACGCGTTGAAAGCTTGACGAGGCCGCCGCCGCACGCCACAGGAGGGCGTCGAGGCATGGAGCCGTCGGCATAGACTTGATACATGGTCCATTCGGGCCCAAAGAACAAGAAGAAAGCGGCGCCACGCAGCCGCTCCCGCAAGGTACGATGATGAACGAGATCCCTTACTGGAAACGCAAGACGCTTGCGGAGATGACGGCAGAGGAATGGGAAGGCCTCTGCGACGGCTGCGGGATTTGCTGTCTCAACAAGCTTGAAGACTGGGATACCGGGGAAGTCGCGTTCACCTCGGTTGCCTGCCGGTTGCTGGACGCCCACAGCTGCCGATGCAAGGACTACGAGAACCGTCAGGCCACGGTTCCCGATTGCATTCGTCTCACCCTCGACGAGGTGGAGACGATTTCGTGGCTGCCGCCCACTTGCGCCTACCGGCTGATCTCCGAGGGTGAGGATCTCTACTGGTGGCACTATCTGGTGTCCGGTGATCGCGAGACGGTTCACCGGGCCGGAATTTCGGTCCGTGGTCGCACCGTGAGTGAGGAGGTCGTGCCGGTCGAGGATTTCGAGGACTACATTGTCGACTGGCCCCTCAGGGTTGGAGAATCCTGAACCGGTAGCGAGGCGCAGCCGGCAACGAGCGTGCGGAAGGACATAGCGCCTTCTCCTCTGTCAGGCCTGGTTATCGAATCTTCGGAAAATTTCGCTTTTGCCTCTTGACCCTCCCATGATGGGAAGGTCCATCTAGGATGGCAGAGGTGAAAATCATGAACGAACTGCCGACAAGACGGAACCAAATGTCATCGCGCGCCGCTCCCATCGAGGTGCCTATCGAAGGCATGACTTGCGCGTCCTGCGTCAAACGCGTCGAGAAGGCGGCCGCCGCTGTGCCCGGTGTGGCCGAGAGCGTCGTCAACTTCGCGACCGAGACCCTGACGGTGAAGCCGCGGGACGGCTTCTCGGCGGAGAAGCTTCTCACGGCGATTCATGCTGCCGGCTACGAGGCGAAGCCGGAGACGGTCGAACTCGAAATCGAGGACATGACCTGTGCTTCCTGCGTCGGGCGGGTCGAGAAGGCGCTCAAGGCCGTGCCGGCCGTCGAGGGCGCCGCGGTCAATCTAGCAACGGGGCAAGCCACCGTCTCCGTGCTTGGAGGCAAGACCCAGGTCCCGGCCTTGCTCGACGCGGTCCGGAAGGCAGGCTATGGCGCCAAGCTTGTCGCCGACACTGACAACGGTGACGCCGCGCAGGCGGCGCGCGCCCGCGAGATCGGCACGTTGACCCGTGATTTCGTTATTGCGTTCATCCTGACCCTGCCACTTTTCGTCATGGAGATGGGAAGCCATCTCTACCCGCCGCTGCATCACACGCTGATGGAGATCTTTCCTGGAAATCTCCTGAACTACATCCAGTTCGCCCTAGCGACTGCCGTTCTGCTTGGGCCGGGTCTCCGCTTCTATCTGAAAGGTTTTCCTGCGCTCCTGCGTGGCGGACCGGACATGAATTCACTCGTGGCCATTGGAACGTCGGCGGCCTATGGCTATTCGCTCGTGACGACGTTCGCGCCCGAACTGTTGCCTTACGAAGCGCGCAACATCTATTACGAGGCGGCGACGGTGATCGTCACGCTCATTCTGCTCGGCCGATTGCTGGAGGCGCGCGCCAAGGGTCGCACCGGCGAGGCGATCCGCAAACTTGCTGGCCTTCAGGCGAAGACGGCTCGTGTCGAACGCGACGGCGTCACGGTCGATGTCGCGACGGAGGCCGTCATCGTGGGCGATGTCGTGGTGATCCGCCCCGGCGAGCGTATTCCGGTTGACGGCGCCGTGATCGACGGCGGCTCCTATATCGACGAGTCCATGATTTCCGGCGAACCCGTGCCTGTCGAGAAAAGCGCAGGTGCGACTGTCATCGGTGGCACGATCAACACGAGTGGGAGCTTCCGCTTCCGCGCGGAAAAGGTCGGCGCCGATACCATGCTCTCGCAGATCATTCGTATGGTCGGCGAAGCGCAGGGATCGAAACTGCCGATCCAGATGTTGGTCGACCGGGTGACGGGCTGGTTCGTGCCGGTAGTCATGGCGATCGCCGCACTTACCTTCGTGGTCTGGTTGTTCCTCAGGCCCGAACCCGCCTACACCTACGGTCTGGTGGCGGCGGTTGCGGTGCTGATCATCGCCTGCCCCTGTGCGATGGGGCTTGCTACGCCGACATCGATCATGGTCGGCACGGGGCGGGCGGCGGAGCTGGGCGTGCTGTTTCGCAAAGGCGAGGCACTGCAGAAGCTGCGCGAGGCTGATGTCGTCGTCATGGACAAGACCGGTACCATCACAAAAGGCCGGCCGGAGCTCACGGATCTCGTTGTGGCGAACGGCTTCGCCGACGACGAGGTCCTGATGCTTGCGGCGAGCCTGGAAGCGCGATCGGAACATCCGCTCGCCGAGGCGATCGTCAAGGCGGCAGAGGCCCGCAAGCTCGCGCCGGCTGCCGTTGAGAAGGCTGATGCAGTGCCGGGCTTCGGCATCACCGGCGTCGTGGCCGGACGTGAGGTAGCGGCCGGTGCTGACCGGCTCATGGCCAAACTCGGACTTTCGGTCGAACTCTTTTCAGATACCGCTCGTCGGCTTGCCGCCGAGGGTAAGACCCCGCTCTATGTGGCCGTAGACGGCGTACTCGCCGGCGCGATTGCCGTTGCCGATCCCCTGAAGGAGACAAGTCCGGCTGCGGTTTCAGCGCTCAAAGCAATGGGGCTCAAGGTGCTGATGGTGACCGGCGACAACCGCGGAACGGCTGAGGCGATCGCCCACGCCGCCGGCATCGACGACGTGATCGCCGAGGTGTTGCCGGAAGGCAAGGTGAACGTCATCCGGGACCTGAAGGCCAAGGGGCTCACGGTCGCCTTCGTCGGTGATGGTATCAACGACGCGCCGGCGCTGGCGAGCGCGGATACAGGCCTCGCCATCGGAACTGGGACGGATGTGGCCATCGAAAGCGCGGACGTCGTGCTCGTCGGAGGCGATCTCGGCTCGGTCGTTCATGCGATCGAACTGAGCCGTATGGTCATGCGGAACATTCAGCAGAACCTGTTCTGGGCCTTCGGCTACAACGTTCTTCTGATCCCAGTGGCCGCGGGTCTGCTCTACCCTGCCTTCGGCCTTCTGCTGTCGCCGATGATCGGGGCCGGTGCTATGGGCCTGTCGAGCGTTTTCGTGGTCACCAATGCGCTCCGCTTGAAGCGGGCGCAGGTGACCCGGCTTTCCTGATGAGGAGGACGAGACGTGAATATTGGTGAAGCCTCCGAGGCCTCCGGCGTTTCCGCCAAGATGATCCGGTACTACGAAGAGATTGGCCTCATGCGGCCGGCGAGCCGGACGGCCTCGAACTACCGTCTTTACGGCGAAGAGGAAGTGCATCGCCTGCGGTTCATTCGCCGCGCCCGTTCCCTCGGCTTTTCGCTCGAGGAAACGGAGCGATTGCTGCGGCTCTGGGACGACAAGAGTCGCGCGAGTGCGGAGGTTAAGACGGTGGCACTTGCCCACATCGCCGACCTCGAGGAGAAGATCGCGGCCATGAAGTCCATGGTCGCCACGCTGACCGAACTGGCCGATTGCTGCCAGGGCGACCATCGGCCCAACTGCCCGATTCTTGCTGATCTTGCCGGTCCGGACGCGCAACGCAGGGGGCACTAGCCCGGCCTGACAACGTCGAGAAAGATCCTGCAGGACAGTCGCGATTTTCGCTTGACCTTCCCATGGTGGAAGAGTGCATCACTGATGGTAACCGTGCCGAAATGGCATCAGAGAAAGGACAGACAGCATGAGCGAACCCAATCTCTTCCGTGTCGAGGACATGACCTGCGGCCACTGCGCCAAGTCCGTGAAGGCCGCACTCGCCGACGCGCTGCCCGGCGCTGAGGTTTCGGTCGATCTCGTTTCGCACGAGGTTCGTGTTGCCGGAGATGCCGTGAAAGCCGAGGCGGCGATCCGCGAGGCCGGCTATACTCCGGAGCGGATTGGAGGCTGACGGCGGCCCGGAGGTCCGCAATCTCGTCGGGATTTGATCTTCCTCAAGGCTGAGGCGTTGACCTCCGGTTAAGGCATAGGCATATCGCTATGTGTTAACAGGAAAGGCTCCCCCGATGGTCACGAAATACTATCCCGACATCACCAAGGACATCTCCGCCCAGACCAAAACACTGCGAAAGGACATTCCTGACGTCATGGCCGGCTTTTCCGCCATGGCGTCGGCCGCGACCCGCGACGGGGCGCTCGACAAGAAGACCAAGGAGTTCGTGGCACTGGCGATCGCGATTGCCACGCGTTGTGACGGATGTATCGGCTTTCATACCGATGCGCTGGTGAAGCTCGGTGCCACCAAGGCGGAGTTCGAAGAAACGCTCGGCATGGCCGTCTATATGGGCGGCGGACCGTCGCTGATGTATGCGGCGCATGCGATGAGCGCCTGGGAGCAGTTCGGCGGCGCGGCCGAGTAAGCGGTTGGACGACAGACTTAGGCCATGCCGCGAGGAACGCTGACCTGTGCGCTCGCTCCGCGAAGTGCGGTGCGCCGGCCTGTTGGAACCATTCGCGCCGATCTGCATTTCCTTCCAGGACCGAGAGGAGGAAGTGCCATGACCCATGATCCAGACCTCAATCGTGACCCGCCGGGCGTCAGGAACCCGCCGCCACGGACCTCGCGCGGCGGCACCTGGACCTGGGCTGCCATCGGTGCGGCCATTGTCCTTGGCCTCGTCGTGTGGTCGCTGATGAGCGGCGGGCCCGGCGTCGACCAGTCGACGACGTCCTCGACGCCGCCGTCTGCGACCGACACCGCACCGGTCGTTCAGCCGACGACACCCGCGGCTCCGGCAACCGTGCCGACCAACCCGCCTGCAGGTAGCTCGCAGCCCTGAGTCGGGCCGATAGAAACAACAAGCCGCCCGCCTCGAAAGAGGCGGGCGGCAGAATCATGTCTCGGCGAGGGCGGCTGCCCTTATTCGTCGTTCATCTTCAGCGCTGCAATGAATGCTTCCTGCGGGATTTCGACCTTGCCGAACTGCCGCATGCGCTTCTTGCCTTCCTTCTGCTTGTCGAGCAGCTTGCGCTTGCGGGTGGCGTCGCCGCCGTAGCACTTCGCCGTCACGTCCTTGCGGAGCGCGCGCACGGTTTCGCGGGCGATGACCTTGCCGCCGATCGCGGCCTGGATCGGGATCTGGAACATGTGCGGCGGAATGAGCTCCTTCAGCTTCTCGCACATGCCGCGGCCGCGCCGGTCGGCGGCCGAGCGATGGACAAGCATCGACAGCGCGTCAACCGGATCGCCGTTGACGAGGATCGACATCTTGACGAGGTCGCCCTCGCGATAGTCGAGGATGTGGTAGTCGAAGGAGGCATAGCCCTTGGAGATCGACTTCAGCCGGTCGTAGAAGTCGAAGACCACTTCGTTGAGCGGCAGCTCGTAGGTGATCATCGCGCGGTTGCCGACATAGGTGAGTTCGGTCTGGATGCCGCGGCGGTCCTGGCAGAGCTTCAGGATACCACCGAGATATTCGTCCGGCGTCATGATCGTCGCCCTGATCCACGGCTCACGGATTTCCGCGATCTTCACGACGTCCGGCATGTCGGCCGGGTTGTGCAGTTCTTTCTCGGTGCCGTCCGTCAGCGTCATCTGGTAGACAACCGAAGGGGCGGTGGCGACGAGGTCGAGGTTGAATTCGCGCTCCAGGCGCTCCTGGATGATTTCGAGATGCAAGAGGCCGAGGAAGCCGCAACGGAAGCCGAAGCCGAGGGCAGCGGACGATTCCATCTCGAAGGAGAAGGACGCATCGTTGAGACGCAACTTGCCCATGGCTGCGCGCAGGTCCTCGAAATCGGCGGCGTCGACCGGGAACAGGCCGCAGAACACGACAGGCTGGGCGGGCTTGAAGCCAGGCAAGGCCTGTGCCGTCGGGCGCTTATCGTCGGTGATCGTGTCGCCGACGCGGGTATCGGCGACTTCCTTGATCGAGGCGGTGATGAAGCCGATCTCGCCCGGACCGAGGCTGTCGACATTGACCATCTTCGGGGTGAGCACGCCGACGCGCTCGACCGTGTACTTCGCGCCTGTGCCCATCATGCGGATCTGCTGGCCCTTCACCAGCACGCCGTCGAGGATGCGCACCAGAACCATGACGCCGAGATAGGTGTCGTACCAGCTGTCGACCAGCAGCGCCTTGAGCGGCGCCTTCTCGCCGCCTTCGCTCTTCGGCGGCGGCAGTTTGTGGACGATCGCTTCTAGCACGTCGGGGATGCCGAGGCCGGTCTTGGCCGAGATCAGCACCGCTTCCGAAGCATCGATGCCTATGACTTCCTCGATCTGCTCCTTGATCCGCTCGGGCTCGGCGGCGGGCAGGTCCACCTTGTTGAGTACGGTGACCAGTTCGTGATTGTTGTCGATCGCCTGATAGACGTTGGCGAGCGTCTGGGCCTCGACCCCTTGAGAGGCGTCGACGACGAGCAACGATCCCTCGCAAGCCGAGAGCGAGCGCGACACCTCGTAGGCGAAGTCGACGTGGCCGGGGGTGTCGATGAGGTTCAGCACATAGGTCTCACCGTCGTTCGCCTTGTAGTGCAGGCGCACGGTCTGCGCCTTGATGGTGATCCCGCGCTCGCGCTCGATATCCATCGAGTCGAGAACCTGTTCCGACATCTCGCGCTCGGCGAGGCCGCCGCAGGTCTGGATCAGCCGGTCGGCCAGCGTCGACTTGCCGTGGTCGATGTGGGCCACGATCGAGAAGTTGCGGATATGGTCAAGGGGCGTACGGGACGATGTGCTCATGGGCAGCGCATATAGCAGTGACGGATGGGGCCGACTAGCAGGAAGTTCGGCGAGACGCCCACAAATGCTCGATCAAACGGCAAATTGTTCGGGCCAATCGCGTCGCGTGGCGACCTGGCCCTCGGTTCGCAGTCGCAACACCTCTGCAAGATCGATCTCGGCTATCAGCCACCGGCTTTCGTTGACATCGTCGCTCTCGCTCTCCGCAAAGACACCCGAAGGCGGCATGCCGTAGTCCGGCGGAACGTAAAGGGCCGCACGCCCCCTGTTCTCGTCGAGGGCGGGGGACCATGGCGCATTGCCTGCTGTCGGTGAGACGAGCACCGCGATCTGGTTTTCCAATGCTCGCGCCTGCGCGCCGATACGAACGCGATAGGCCCCGGCCAGGGTGTCGGTGCAGCTCGGCGAGAGAACAAGTTCGACACCCATGTCCGCGAGCTTGCGGCCCAGCATCGGGAATTCGTTGTCGTAGCAGATGAGGATGCCGAGCGTGCCGAGAGGCGTTTCGAAACTGCGGAGCCCTTCCTCACCTGCCGCAATTCCCCACTGTTCCCGCTCGAAGCGGGTCATGATGATCTTGTCCTGGTGGCCGATCAGCCCGTCGGGACCGAAGAGCCAGGCCCGGTTGCGGTATTCTCCATCGGGGTCGCGCACAGGCGCCGAGCCCGGTTGCAGGACGATGCCGTGGGTGCGGGCGAGTTTCTCGCACAGTTCGAGCCAGTCCGGGATCATCGGCTGGATGCCGGCGATGGAGCCGTGCAGGTGCGACCGTGTCTGCGGGTCGAGCTGGCCGGCGAGCACGAGGCCCGAATATTCGGGCAGCAGCAAGAGCTTTGCCCCGCTGTCGACCGCTGCGCGGACAAGATGGGTGAGGTGGAGGACGTAATCCTCCCATGTCTCGATCAGGTCGATCTTGTACTGGCAACTGGCAAGCGTGATCTTGGTCATGAACGGAGGTCCCGTATCCAGAAAGAGAGGGGCTTCGGGCTTTCCTCGGCCTCGTCGAGGTCGCGCCAGGAGAAGGTCGTTCGAAGTTCAGGATGATGGGTGTACCCGCGCTTCGTCCAGAAAGAATCGAGAGGCACGTAGTCAGCGGGCCTTCGCGGATGGTCTGCAGCGCGCTCGACGGCGCAGAAGGTGGTATAGCGCAGGCCGAGTTTTTTCGCCTGCGCTTCGCGGCCTTCGAAGAATTTCACGCCGATGCCTCGGCCGCGATAGTCGGAGAGGAGCACGCTTTCGCCGAAGTAGAAGTGCTCGGCCGGGTCGCGCCCGGCGGCCAGGAAGGGTGCCTTCACCTCGTCCGTTTCTCCGACCATCGGGGTTCCTGTGGCCGCACCGACGACCTGACCGTCATCGATTGCAAGTACGAAGACTGAGCCTTCGGATCGCGAATACGTGGCCAAATAGTTGCGCTCGTAGGCGAGGTCGCCGTCATACAGGTAGGGGAAATCCCGGAACACGGCGATCCTCAACCGTGCGAGGTCATCGACGAACGCGGCCACGTCGCCGCCGGAAAAGGATTGGATCGTGAGGGCCATGAAGTGTTTTCAGTCCGTTTGCGAGCGGTTATACCGTCCCGGAACCTTCGATCCAAGTCCCGCTTCTCCACGAGGAATGCCCATGACCGCTGCCGACACGATCCGCGCCTACTATGAAGCCTTCAACGCCGGCGACATGGAAGCCTTTCTGGCACTGCTGACCGACGACGTCGTTCATGACATCAATCAGGGTGAGCGCCAGGTCGGCAAGGCCGCTTTCGCACGCTTCATGGAACATATGAACCGCTGCTACAGGGAAGAACTCACCGACATGGTGGTCATGACGAGCGCGGACGGACGGCGCGGCGCCGCCGAATTCATCGTCAATGGCGAATACCTCGTGACGGACGAGGGGCTTCCCGAAGCGAATGGCCAGAAATACGTTCTTCCGGCCGGAGCCTTCTTCGAACTGCGGGACGGCAAGGTCGCGCGGATATCCAATTACTACAACCTTCCTGACTGGATCCGTCAGGTCGGGGGCTGACGCGGTCAGCGCAGAAAGGGCAAAGCCGCCCGTACGGCCGGCATGCGTAGCCACAGTCCGCCCCACATGAAGGCGGCGATGTAGAAACTGAAGAGCACGTGGGTGAAGAGCGGGTTCTGGGCGCGCAACTGTGTCGCGATCGCACCTCCGAGGAGGCCGGTCATCAGCACCGCGCCGAGCAGGCTGGTACGTGGAAACAGGTAGAGCACCACGCAGGTCAGTTCGATGACGCCGATCATCTTCGCATAACCGGGCGGCCAGCCGAGGGCCGCGAGCGTCTCTTCCGCAACCGGCATGCCGAGTAACTTGGGCGCTACGGAAGCCCCGAGCATGAACAGCACGAAAATCAGCGACAGGCCGCGCCCGGCCCAAAGGGCGATCATTTCCTCTTTCATCGGTCGTTCTCCTCTCTCGGTTCCAGGTCCGAAGTGCCTTCGCGGTGTATCTTTCTCTTGAGAAGAGCCTCGCGCCGCTTTATCTTTCTGGAAAGATAATGAGGAAATATCTTTATGGCAAGACAAATTGCTTCGGAGCAGGATCTGCAGCATGATCACGTTGGCGTGCGCAGGCGCCAGTGGTCAAAGGAGCTCCCGGACCTGGACACGGTCGGCATGGCGATTCTCGGTCGCGCGCGGTGGATAACGCTGAAGGTTCGGCCGCCCATCGAGGCGGTGTTTGCCGAGCATGGGCTCGATACAGGTGAGTTCGACGTGCTCGCGACGCTGCTTCGGTCGGGCCCTCCCTATCGTCTTCGTCCGACAGAGCTTTTTCAGCAATTGATGATCACATCGGGTGGCCTGACCCCGAGGCTCGCGCGTCTCGAGAAGGCCGGCCTCGTCGAGCGACCCCCGAGCGCCGAGGACGGGCGCAGCCTTCCCGTGCAACTGACGACTCTCGGTCGCGAGCGGGCTGAGGCAGCATTTCGCGCCGACATGGCGGTCGAGGCCGATCTGCTGAAGTGCCTCGACGAGCAAGAAAAGGCAGACTTGGGGCGCCTTCTGGCGAAACTGGCGATAGCGCTCGACACCTGAATGCGTCGACGAGCTCTCTTGACTCCAATATGAGATCATATAGATCTTATATAATGGAAGATGCTGAGGAAGAGCTCGCCCGGTCGATTGGAACGCGCGTCAGAACGCTGCGCAGCGAGCGCGGGTTGACGCTCGACCAGCTTGCAGAAATGTCCGGCGTCAGCCGGGCGATGATCTCGCGGATCGAGCGCGCGGAGGCGAGCCCGACGGCCGTGTTGCTGGCGAGGCTCTGTTCGGCGCTTGGCCTTTCGCTGTCGGTTTTCTTCGATACCGCCGGCGACGCGTCCGAGCCTCTGGCGCGCCGTGTCGACCAGCCGATCTGGCGCGATCCGGAAAGCGGCTATCTGCGCAGGACGGTGGCGCCGGCAGGGACCGGCGCACGGGTGGATGTCGTCGAGGTCGAGTTTCCGCCTGCGGCGGAGGTCCGTTTCGGCAGCCAGCCGGCAAGCCGCACCCAATGGCAGCATGTGTGGCTGTTCGAGGGCGAAATGGAATTGACGGTCGGCGAACGGACCTATCGCCTGGCTGCCGGCGATTGTCTGCACATGAACGTCGGTGAGGTGCATGCTTTTCGCAACCCGACCGGCAAACCCGCCCGCTATGCCGTGGTCATCGACCTCGGCCCACGTTGACGCAAACCTCTCCCGGAGCCTTTCATGTCCACCCTCATTCGCCTGCTGAACGAAGAAGAAGAAGCGCTTGCCCGTGTCCCCGACCTTTGTGACGTGCTCTGCGACTGTGTCGACGGCGGCGCCTCGGTCGGTTTCATGGCGCCGTTGGCGGATGCCGACGCGGTGGCGTATTGGCGGGGAGTTGCCTCCGCTGTCGGTCGGAATGAGGTGCTGCTTCTCGTTGCCGAGGACGACGTCGGGCGTGTCATGGGGACTGTGCAGGTCGGTTTCGCGCTGAAGCCGAACCAGCCTCATCGGGCGGACCTGATGAAGCTTCTCGTGCACCGCGCCGCCCGCGGTCGCGGTCTGTCGCGGCTGCTTATGATGGCTGCCGAGCAGGAGGCGATGGAACGCGGACGCTGGCTGCTCGTTCTGGACACTGCGACCGGAGAGCCGGCTGAGGCAATCTACGAGCGCTTCGGCTGGGTACGTTCCGGTGTAGTTCCGGACTACGCCTTGTTTCCTGACGGTCGCTATTGCGCGACCACGATCTTCTACAAACGTCTCACCCCGGCTGCAGACGTGTGATCGGCCCAGACTGCTTTGGCTCTGAAGGCTGAACCAGAGTCACGGGTTGTGCCAAAAAAGGGCGCACTCCGCGCTGTTTCACCTCTCCCGTAAGGCCGGATCGTCATGCTAGCGATTCGTTGGCAGAAAACACTCGGGAACTGGGGGATATCTTATGACGCCTTTCGCTTCGGCAATACGCAGGCCTGCGGGTCTTCTTCTGACGGCTAGTATATTTTTCTCCGCGGCTGTGCCTGCGCTTGCCGCCGATGTCACCTTTGTCATGCGCAACGAACATCCGAACGCGGTGGAAGTCGAACTTTACAGCCAGGATCGCGACTATGTCTGGCCGGGGAACAATCAGGTCTTTTATCTCGATGACGGCGAGACTAAACAGATTCCGCTTTCCTGCGACGAGGGTGAATCGATCTGCTACGGCGCCTGGGTTTCCGGTGACCGTGGTACCTACTGGGGAACCGGACCAGATAATGCCGAGAGCTGCAGTGACTGCTGCTACGTTTGCTCCGGCGGCGAGACTGAGGAAATCAACCTCGTCGAGTGATGATGAGGCTGCCGAGAACTTCATGATCGGTCGGGTCTGGATTGCCCGAGGTCCACATCGGGCGTGGTCCGGTTCTGGAACGGCTGAAGAGGCAGCTGGCCTCCGTCCCCGCCTTGCCAGCCCTCGGCCGCAAGGCTAGCGTGCGTCCCATATCGACAACGGGGCGCGAGTATGCGGGTTTTCTATTCGGAGAAGCACAAGCTACGGGATGCGAAGACGGAGTTGCATGGCGGCCTGCTGGTCAAGCCCTTCGAGGGCCCGTTCCGTGCAGAATGGATCCTGGCTGCGGTGAAGGAGGCGGGATTTGCCGATGTCGCCGCGCCCGAAGAACATGGACTTGAGACAGCCCTCAAGGTCCACGACGCTGGTTATCTGGAGTTCCTACGCACCTGCTGGGAACGTTGGCAGGCGCAAGGCGTCGAAGGCGAGGCAATAGCCACGTCCTTCCCTTGCCGCCGCAGCCAGACCGGGCGGGTTCCGAAGAACATAGACGGTGCCGTCGGCTATTATGCCAACTCCGCCGAAACGGCGATTTCCGGCGGCACCTATGAGGCGGCCATTGCCTCGATGGACGTGGCTTTGTCCGGCGCCGACTGGCTTGCCCAAGGCAACCGCTTCGCCTTCTCGCTTTGCCGCCCACCCGGCCATCATGCCGGTATTGATCTCTTTGGCGGCTACTGCTTCATCAACAATGCCGCCGTTGCCGCCCAGCGCCTGATCGATAGCGGTGCGGGAAAAGTCGCGATCCTCGACGTCGATTTTCACCACGGCAACGGCACGCAGGACATAACCTATCGCCGCGGTGACATCTTCTTCGCCTCGCTCCACGGGGAGCCGCAGGACGCCTTCCCGTTCTTCATGGGATATGCCGACGAGACAGGCGAGGGACCCGGTGAAGGACTGAACGCCAACTATCCGATGCCCTCCGGCACGGCATGGGATGTCTGGTCGTCCGCTCTTGCGGATTCGCTAACGCGCATCCGCTCTTGCGGTGCTGAGGCGATCGTCCTTTCACTTGGCGTCGATACCTTCGAGGAGGATCCGATCAGTTTCTTCAAACTGAAGAGCGACGACTATCTTCGCATGGGCGAGATGATCGCCGCCGCCGGTCTGCCGGTCTTGACGGTCATGGAAGGAGGATACGGCGTTCCGCAGATCGGGCACAACGTCGCCAACGTGCTCAAAGGGCTGGAAAACTGACGATTTCTGCCATCCGAAGGGAGGTCACGGGAAATACGCTCTCTTCGGCGGTTGCTGGCAAAAGCGGTGTCTCTTTCGAATGCCGGACAGACCCGAAGCCGGCGAGGGCCTTCCTCCTCCCTTCGTTCCTGTCTCGAATAGAGACAGTCTCAGCCCGATCGTTAGACTGCTTTTAATGAGCTCCGTTGAAATAGCGGTGCATTCGCGAGGAAGGGCTAAACGCCACGCGTGCAACTGATATGGTCCGCCCAGCCACCCCCTGAGGTGGTTAGGAGCCCGCGTCCAACCCCCACCCCCCAGCCGGTCGTGGGCTCCGCCTCGGCTGGGTCTGTCGGGCAGCACATTCCGCCGCCGCCGTGCGTCGGTGAGACGAGAAAGGCCCCGGACGCGCGTCAGGAGCCTTCGCTTCGCAGTGAATTAGCGCCGCCGGCTAGAGTGTGCCGGCGCGTTGCTGCAGCATCATGTAGGTGTCGAAGCTGTACTCCGCGATCTGCGCCCAAAGATAGGCATCCTGCTTGAAGGCCTGCTGGCTGTCGTAGAGCGTCTTGAAGTTCTCGTTCTTGGCGCTGAGCTCGGCGTAGGTTTCCTTGGCGGCCTTGTGGCAGACGTCGAGGATATCGGAGCTGAAGGCGCGCAACTGGGCACCCTCGGCGACCAGCTTGCGCAGGGCCGCGGCATTCGATGCGTCATAGCGAGCAAGCATGTTTGCGTTGGCGCTTGCGCAGGCATCCGAGAGAATGCGCTGGTAGTTCTTCGGCAGTTCGTTGAACTTCTCGCGGTTGAAGAAGGCATGAACCGCCGGCCCGCCTTCCCACCACGCCGGATAATAGTAATACTTGGCGACCTTGTAGAAGCCGAGCTTGAGATCGTCGTAAGGCCCGACGAACTCCGTGGCGTCGATCGTCCCCTTCTCGAGCGCAGGATAGACGTCTGAACCGGCGATCTGCTGAGGCGTGACACCAACCTTGCTCATCACCTCGCCGGCCAGACCGGCGATACGCATCTTTAGGCCCTTCAGGTCCTCGATGCTTTTGATTTCCTTCCGATACCAGCCACCCATCTGTGCGCCGGTATTGCCGGCAGGCAATGCATAGAGGTTATAGCCAGCGAGGAAGGCGTTGAGCAGGTCATTGCCGCCGCCGGCGGTGAACCATGCATTGGTCATGCGGGCATTCAAGCCGAAGGGGATCGCCGTGCCGAGGGCGAACGCCGGGTCCTTGCCGATGTAGTAGTAACAGCAGGTATGTGCCATCTCGACGGTGCCGGCCGCCACCGCATCGGCTGCCTGCAGCGGCGGTATGATCTCGCCGGCGGCGAAGCTCTGTATGGTGAAGTTGCCGTCGGTTGCTTCCGCGACGCTTCGTGCAATGTCCTCCGCGGCACCGAAGATGATGTCGAGGCTTTTCGGGAAGGATGAGGCGAGGCGCCAGGTGAGTTTTGGGTTCTGCTGCGCAATCGCGGGTGCGGCAAGCGCCACGGCCGAGGCGGCACCCAGTCCGGCGGTGCCGGCCTGCTTGAAGAACGTGCGACGGTTCATGATGGGAAGCCTTATAGTCGTTATAGGGTAAAATCTTCCTCTCTCCCGGCGCGGGATAAATCACCTCATCGTCGTGGGTGCAAGGCCGTTCGCGCAAATTTCGGTCGGCGATGGCGACATTCTTTTATGAAGATTTCGCAAGCGGGCCGCCGTGCGTTTGAAATCGACTGGTGGCCGTTCTTCACTGCGTCGATGTGAGTCGCCTGTTCGCAGGGTCATCGAGCGCGGGATTGTAGAACATCGCCAATACGAGGCTTCGGGCGATGCGTTCGGCGGTCGCCATGAACCATTGCGCGGCTTCTTCGCTCGGCGCGATATCGTCGAGTGTCGCACGAAAGAGTGTCAGCCACTCGGCGAACACGCCCTCATAGACGCCCTCGACGCCGAGATGAGCCTGGACCGGCTTGCCGCCATAGGTCCCCGTCTTGAATGCGACCGACGACCAGAAGCTCTTCATCTTTGCCAGGTGATCCGGCCAACGGCCGGCAAGCCGGTGCTCGAAGACCGGTCCCAGATGCTCATGGGCGCGGATGCGGCCGTAAAAGGTCTCGACCAGCAGGTCGATGAATGCCGCGTTCACACCGCGGCGCTCCATCTCGGCCTGGGCGCGCTCGCGTATGCCGGCAACATGCGCTGCGCGGGCGGTCAGTTCGATGGTCATGGATTAACCTCCCCCGGTTTGTCTCTTCTGAATCATTTTGATACCTGTCAAATGTAAGGCGCTCCACGAGAAGTAACATGGGCGCGAATCTACTCCGCGCATCTAGAGCGTGAGACGCTCAGCGCAATGCGGCGATATGCCCCTTGAACGACGGCGCTCGACCCTTGACCCCGTTGCCGGAATAGGTAAGTTAGAATTATTCTAAATGGAGATATTCATGCTCGGTCGATTCTTCCCATCCTCTTCCAAACGCTCGTTCGCGAGCCTGAGCGAGCAGGAGATGCTGGCCCTTGCGATCTCCTCCGAGGAAGACGACGCGCGGATCTATCTTGCATACGCCGATCAGTTGCGAGCCCAGTACCCGCAGTCCGCCAAGGTGTTCGAGGATATGGCGGAGGTCGAACATTCCCACCGGAACATGCTGATCGAGATGCACCGTCAGCGGTTCGGCGAGCGCATTCCCCTGATCCGCCGCGAACATGTCAGCGACTTTTACACCCGCAAGCCCGACTGGCTGCGGGCAAATCAAACACTTGAGCAAATCCGCGACGAGGCGGAGGCGATGGAGCAATCGGCTTATCGCTTCTACACCGAGGCCGCGAAACGGACGAGCGATGCCGCAACGCGCCGTCTGCTCGGCGATCTGGCGCTGGCCGAGCAGGGACATGAAGAAACCGCCCGCATGCTCGGCGAAAAACATGTTCCGGCCGAGGTCGCTCATGAAGAGGCTCAGACCGCCCGACGGCAGTTTATCCTG
The DNA here is from genome assembly GCF_024054295.1 of Ciceribacter sp. RN22. Classification (NCBI taxonomy): domain Bacteria; kingdom Pseudomonadati; phylum Pseudomonadota; class Alphaproteobacteria; order Hyphomicrobiales; family Rhizobiaceae; genus Ciceribacter; species Ciceribacter sp. RN22. The sequence continues at coordinate 378,468 of NZ_JAMXLD010000001.1, read as the reverse complement.
ACATATGTTCAGCCGGGTCTTGCGGGCCTAATGGACGGCTCCGTCTCCACACTGGCGCCGATTTTCGCGGCGGCGTTCGCGACCGGTGATACCTGGCAGACCTTTCTTGTCGGTCTGTCGGCCTCCGTCGGCGCTGGCATCTCGATGGGTTTCACCGAAGCCGCGCACGACGACGGCAAGCTTTCCGGACGCGGTTCGCCGCTGAAGCGCGGTCTCGCTTCCGGCATCATGACGGCCCTCGGGGGCCTCGGCCACGCACTGCCCTATCTGATCCCGCACTTCTGGACGGCGACGATCACGGCGGCGGTGATCGTTTTCATCGAACTCTGGGCGATTGCCTTCATCCAGAACAAGTACATGGAAACGCCGTTCCTGCGCGCAGCCATGCAGGTCGTGCTCGGCGGCTCGCTCGTGCTCGCCGCAGGTATCCTGATCGGCAACAGCTAACCCGCCATCCGGACGGCGCCCGACAGGCGGCGTCCGGCGGAATGCCGTCTTGCTTTACGGTCCGGCGGCCGTTGCCAACTTGCGACGACGCAGCTAGCCTGACCGCCTGCCATGAAACCGTCTCCCCTGACCATCGGTCTGGGCGTTTCCATGACCGTCGGCTATGGAACGCTCCACTATTCCTTTTCAGTCCTCGCTCCTGCGATCGCGCGCGATTTCGGGTGGGAAACGAGTTTTGTTTTCGGAGTGTTTTCAGCCGGGTTGCTCGCTGGGGCGGTTTCGGCGCCGATCTTCGGACGCTCGATCGACCGCTTCGGGGCGCGGCCGGTCATGATACTTGGAACGTTGGCTGCGACACTCGCGCTTGTACTTTATGCCGTGATGCAGAACGCGTGGCAGTTTGCGGCCATTACCTTTCTCGCGGAGTTCGTCGCCTTCGCCGTACAGTATGATGCCGGCTTTGCCGCGCTCGCCCAGCGCTACGGCCAGGAGGCGAGGAGCCACGTTACGCTGGTTACGCTGATTGCCGGCTTCGCGTCGACTGTATTCTGGCCGCTCGATCAGTGGCTGTTGACCCTGATGGACTGGCGGGACGTTTATCTGGTTCTCGCCGCCATTAATCTCTTCTTCGCGCTGCCGGTACATCTGGCGGTTCCTGCCTATCGCCCGCCGCGGAAAGCGCGAACGACCGTGGAAGGGAAAAGGAGTACAAAGGACGGCGGCGCGGGGCTGCAGATGGCGCTGATGGCGATCAGCCTTGCCTCCGGCGGCTTCCTGATCTCGGCGGTGAGTGTCTCGCTGCTCGTGGTGCTTGGCGCCGCCGGATTCTCTCCGGCCGTCGCGACGCTCGCCGGCAGCCTGATAGGGCCGTCACAGGTGCTCGCACGACTCATCGAGTATTCGCAACGTCGGCTCTTCACCCCTGTAACGACGGCGCTCGTCGCGTCTGGTGCACTCTTCTTTTCCTTCGCGCTCCTGTCGTCGTCGCTCGCACTGCCGCTCGTGGCAATTCCGATCGCCTTTGCCGTCGTCTACGGTGCGGGTCAGGGGCTGACGTCCATCGTCCGTGGCGTGCTGCCGCTGTATTATTTCGGCACCGCGGGCTACGGACGAACGATGGGAGTTCTCTCGGGGGTGCGCATGGTGCTTTCCGCCGCCGCACCGGTTTCGATCGTGTTCGTCAGCGAACGAGCCGGGGCGGGTGCCGCGATCCTGTCTCTGCTCTGCGTCGCCGGCATTTCCGCCGGGACGATGGTGCTGCTTTCGCGTCTCCGCCCGCTTCAGGCGTCGAGCGACTGAGAAGGTGCGATTTGGCGTTGCCTACTTCAGCGCGCCGACCATCAGATCGGTCGTGCCGTTCTCGATCGTCACCCATCGGCCGCTGTCGAAGCTCGCCTGTCTCTTCAGATAGGTGTACGGCGTCGCGGTCCAGAGCTTGACGTCGTCATTCAGGTTGTCGAGGACGTAGTCGCCCTGGGCTGCGCGCACCGTCAGGACCGCGTGACCCTCGCCGTCCGGCTTGCGCACGACGGTGATGAGAAGGTCGGAAGGATCGAAACCCGCTTCGATCAGCTTCTTGCGTTTCAGCAGGACGAAATCCTCGCAGTCGCCGACGTCGGTCGGGTAGGCCCACACCTCCTCGCGACCATAGATGTCGGAATCCGTCATCGGCGTGATCGAGGCGTTCACCGAACTATTGATGTTACGCAGGACGCTCCAGCCACGGTCCGTAATCCGGGGCGCCGGCGCGTTCGCGCGGCCATGAAAATTGCATTCGTCGCGGTGGCTGCGGCAGAATTCATAGTGACCGATCGGCTGCGAGGTGAGGGCTCCGGTGAGCATGGCCTTCGGCGCCGCCGGCGCGGAAAAGCCGCTGTCGATGGGCGCAAAAAATGCCGTCGCCGCCAATGCCGCGGCAAGCACGCGCGAACCGTTCCTCATGAACCCGTCCCTTTATATCGTTAACGAAGAGTTAATGCGGGACGGGCGTGTTAGTCAATCATTAGCAACGCTGAAGACGGGCATTTCGCAGCTATGGTTAAAATGCATCACCTTCCTTCGGAAACACCGAGGATCGCAGCGTTCATCCGCTCGATATCCTGAGGGCGGGAGAGCCGGTGGTCGCCATCGCGGATCAGCGTTAGCACGACGTCGTCGGCGGGCAGGAATTCGATGAGCTTTAGCGCGTGGGTGTAAGGCACGTCGGGATCCTTCATCCCCTGCAGGATGTGCACCGGACAGCCGGTCTCGATGATGCCGGTGAGTACCCGGTTGTTGCGCCCGTCGTCGATCAGAGCTCGGGTAAAGATGTTCGGTTCGGGGCTATATTGCGACGGCTCTTCGAAATAGCCGCACTCCTCCAGTGATCGGCGCTCTGCGGTGCTGAGATTGGGCTCCACGAGCTCGACGGTGAAATCGGGCGCCGGTGCGATCAGCACCATGCCTTCGAGCCTCGTTTCTTTCCCGCGGCGCTTGAGTTCCTGGGCGAGACGCAGGGCAATCCATCCACCCATGGAAGAGCCGACGAGCACCACACTTTCCGGTGCTGCGTGGTCGAGGACGGCGAGCGCTTCCTCGAGCCATCGCGAGATCGTGCCGAGCTTGAAATCGCCGCCCGAGGCGCCGTGCCCGGAATAGTCGAAGCGGATCGCCTGGCGTCCCGTGCGGGCTGCGAGGCGGTCGAGTTCCTCTGCCTTGGTCCCGCTCATGTCGGAGCGGTAGCCGCCGAGCCACATCAGCGCGGGGTCGGCGGTCCGATCGGAAGCCGGTCGGATCAGCATCGCGATCTCACGGCTTGCCTCGCCCGAGCCCACAACAAGATGCTGCAGTCGGGGCTCGGTCTTGATGTCTGTCATGAGGAACTCCAAATCTCGCCACGCATTCATAAAACTGATTCGTTCTTGCGAGCACACTAGGTGATTTTCTTTCCGAAGCGTGTTATTAGCCTTGCCGCGGTAACTGCGAGAGCGACGGAAAGACGAGATTTCGCTCCGGCCGGCAGTGCCGCATTCGGAAACCAATGAGGAGAATACGACCATTCGCAGACCTTTCAAAGCCGACGCCCCCGTAAAGGAAGGGCCGCGCTCAAACCGGGAGATCAGGATCCCCAGAATTCAGCTTATCAATGAAGAAGGTCAGAACCTCGGCGTCGTGCCGACGGACGAAGCCCTTCGAATGGCCGAAGAGGCCGGTCTTGATCTCGTCGAGATCTCGCCGAATGCTGAACCTCCGGTATGCAAGATCCTGGACCTCGGCAAGCTGAAATACGCCAACCAGAAGAAGGCGGCCGAAGCGCGCAAGAAGCAGAAGATTGTCGAGGTCAAGGAAATCAAGATGCGGCCGAACATCGACACCCATGACTATGAGGTAAAGATGAAGGCGATGAGCCGCTTCTTTGAGGAAGGCGACAAGGTCAAGGTGACACTGAAGTTCCGCGGCCGCGAAATGGCCCACCAGGAACTCGGCATGAAGCTTCTGCAGCAGGTGAAGGAAGATACCCAGGCGATCGCCAAGGTGGAGGCTGAACCGAAGCTCGAAGGTCGCCAGATGATGATGGTGCTGGCGCCGAGGTAAGGTGAAAGCCCGCGCTTAGCAATCGAAGCCGCCGCCTGCCGGCGGCTTTTCACGTCTTTCGGCCGATTCCTCCGGCTGAACCCGTTGCGCTTTTGACCGAGTGCGGTTATAAGCGCGCGTCCGAACGGTCCGGCAGGGCATGCCGTGGCCGTTTCTAATGCTTGAAAGGGGCGTCGTCTGTTCCTTTCGATACAAAAACAATGGAGTAGCAAAATGCCCAAGATGAAGACGAAGTCTGCTGCCAAGAAGCGGTTCAAAGTCACCGCCACCGGCAAGGTGCTGGCAGCTGCTGCTGGCAAGCGCCACGGCATGATCAAGCGGTCCAACAAGTTCATTCGCGATGCGCGCGGAACCATGGTTCTCGCCGACGCTGACGGCAAGAAGGTCGTCAAGAACTACCTGCCGAACGGTCTCTGAGACCCGGCTCTACTGGATTACTAAGGAGATCATGACATGGCACGCGTAAAACGCGGCGTTACCGCCCACGCCAAGCACAAGAAGGTTTTGAAGGCAGCCAAGGGCTTCTACGGCCGCCGCAAGAACACCATCCGCGCCGCAAAGGCCGCGGTTGACCGTTCCAAGCAGTACGCTTACCGCGACCGCAAGGTGAACAAGCGCAACTTCCGCGCTCTGTGGATCCAGCGCATCAATGCTGCCGTCCGCGAATTCGGCCTCACCTACGGCCGCTTCATCGATGGCCTCAACAAGGCCGGCATCGAAGTCGACCGCAAGGTTCTTTCCGACCTCGCCATCCGCGAGCCGGAAGCTTTCGGTGCGCTCGTTGCCGCCTCCAAGAAGGCCCTCGAGTACCTCAAGGAAGACGGCTCGGCCAACGAGTTTGAAAGCGCGGTTCGTTAAGACCAGCGCTTCCCAAGCTTTCTAAAAATTCGATTGGGAAACCCGCGCTGGCAGGGCTGGCGCGGGTTTTTTCTTTCTCGGTGTCATGCCGGCCGCAGGGCGGTTCCGGCAATCAGGGGCAGGAACAAGGGACATGTCCGATCTCGACAGTTTGAAAACGGCCCTTCTGGCCGATATTGCCGCCGCAGACGGTGAAGCGGAAATCGAGGCGCTGCGCGTCGCAGCTCTTGGAAAGAAGGGTTCGATTTCCGAGCTGCTGAAGACGCTCGGCTCGATGACGCCGGAGGAACGCCAGACCCGGGGCGCGGCAATCAACGCGCTGAAGAATGAGGTGTCCGAGCAGATCACCGTGCGCAAGGCCGAGCTTCGCGACGCGGCGATTGCGGCCCGCCTTGCTGCCGAAACGGTGGACGTTTCGCTGCCTGTCCGCTCCTCGCCGGCGGAGCGCGGCCGCATTCATCCGATCAGCCAGATCGTCGACGAGATCACGGCGATTTTCGCGGACATGGGCTTCTCGATCGCGGAAGGCCCGGACATCGAGACGGACTATTACAATTTCACGGCGCTCAACTTCCCCGAAGGTCATCCGGCCCGCGAAATGCACGACACCTTCTTCCTGCAGCCGGACGCAAACGGTGAGCGCAAGGTGCTGCGCACCCACACTTCGCCGGTGCAGGTCCGCACCATGGAAGCGCAGAAGCCGCCGATCCGCATCGTCATTCCCGGCAAGACCTACCGTCAGGACTCCGACGCCACGCATTCGCCGATGTTCCATCAGGTCGAGGGCCTCGTCATCGACAAGACCACGAACGTCGCCAACATGCGCTGGGTGCTCGAAGAGTTCTGCAAGGCGTTCTTCGAGGTGGACAATGTCGTGATGCGCTTCCGGCCGTCCTTCTTCCCCTTCACCGAGCCGTCCTTCGAGGTCGATATCCAGTGTGACCGTTCCTCGGGGCCGATCGTCAAGTTCGGCGAGGGCAAGGACTGGATGGAGATTCTCGGCTGCGGGATGGTGCATCCGAACGTCCTGCGCTCCGGCGGCCTCGATCCCGACGAGTACCAGGGCTTCGCCTGGGGCATGGGTCTCGACCGCATCGCCATGCTGAAATACGGCATGCCGGACCTGCGCGACTTCTTCAATGCCGATGTCCGCTGGATGAACCACTACGGTTTCCGCCCGCTCGACGTGCCGACGCTGTTCGGCGGCCTGAGCGCGTGAGGAGGATAGAACGATGAAATTCACACTCTCCTGGCTGAAGGAACACCTGGAAACCGATGCCACGCTCGACGAGATCTGCGAGCGGCTGACCGCGATCGGCCTCGAGGTCGAGGATGTCGATGACAAGGCGGCCTACAAGCCCTTCGTCATCGCCAGGGTTCTGACGGCAGATAAGCATCCGGAGGCCGACCGCCTCAAGATCCTGACCGTCGACGCCGGCGACGGCAAGCCGGTGCAGATCGTCTGCGGCGCGCCGAATGCCCGCGCCGGTCTCGTCGGTGCGCTTGCCCGCCCCGGGACTTATGTCCCCGGCATCGACGTGACGCTCGCCGTCGGCAAGATCCGCGGCGTGGAAAGCCACGGCATGATGTGCTCCGAAAAGGAGCTCAACATCTCCGACAATCACGACGGCATCATCGACCTGCCGGCGGATGCGCCCGTCGGCACCTCGTTCGCGTCCTATGCCGGCCTCGACGATCCGGTCATCGAGATCAATCTCACGCCGAACCGTCCCGACTGCACGTCCATCTTCGGCATTGCCCGCGACCTCGCCGCCTCCGGTCTCGGCAAGCTGAAACTGCCGAAGGCGCCGGATTTCAAGGTCGAAGGCGAGACGCCTGTCGAGGTCAGGATCGTGCTCGACGATGAGCGGCTCTGCCCCGGCTTCGCCTACCGCCTGGTTCGCGGCGTGAAGAATGGCCCGAGCCCTAAATGGATGCAGCAGCGGCTTCTCGCTATCGGGCTTCGTCCGATTTCCGCACTGGTCGACGTGACCAACTACATGACTTTCGACCAGGGTCGGCCGATGCACGTCTTCGATGCCGACAAGGTCAATGGCGATCTCGTGGTACGCCGTGCCCGCGAGGGCGAGGAAATCCTCGCGCTCGACACCCGCACCTACAAGCTCAACCCGGCCAACGTCATCATCGCGGACGACAACGGTCCGGAATCGATCGGCGGCATCATGGGGGGCGAGCATTCCGGCTGTGACGAAAACACGGTCAACGTGCTGATCGAGTCGGCGCTTTGGGACCCGATCAACATCGCCAAGACCGGCCGCAGCCACGGCATCATCACCGATGCCCGCTACCGTTTCGAGCGCGGGGTCGATCCGGAATACATGGTCCCCGGCCTCGAGCGCACCACCGAACTGGTGCTCGAAATGTGCGGGGGTACGGCGGCGGCCGCTAAGGTCACCGGCTACAAGGGTCATGTGAAGACGGTGGTCGAGTTCCCGTTCTCCGAAGTAAAGCGCCTGACGGGGTTGACCGTCTCGAACGAGGAAGGTCGCGAAATCCTCACCGGTCTCGGCTTCGAAGTCCAAGGCGCGGGCGAGGTGGTCACGGTTGCCGCTCCTTCGTGGCGGCCGGACATCGACGGCAAGGCCGATCTTGTCGAAGAGATCATGCGCATACACGGTGTCGACAACATTAAGCCCGCGCCGTTGCCGAGCGCCGGGGCGGTGAACGGTCGAATTCTGACACCGTTGCAGATCCGCACCCGCACGGCCAAACGCGCGCTGGCCGCTCGCGGCATGCTGGAGGCCGTTACATGGTCCTTCATCTCGCATGAGCAGGCGACGCTCTTCGGCGGTGGGAACCATGAACTGCGGCTTGCAAACCCGATCGCTGCCGACATGTCCGACATGCGGCCGTCGTTGCTGCCGGGCCTGCTCTCTGCGGCCCAGCGCAATGCCGACCGCGGCTTCGGCGACGTGGCGATCTTCGAGGTTTCAGGCACGTACGAGAATGATACGCCGGAAGGGCAGCGCCGCGTCGCTGCCGGTGTCCGCCGCGGCACGGCCTCGCTTGCCGGCGCCGGCCGCATGTGGTCGAACGCCGCCAAGGGCGGTGGAAAGCCGGTCGACGTCTACGATGCAAAGGCCGATGCGCTCTCCGTGCTGGAGGCCTGCGGGCTGCCGATGGCGAACGTCCAGATCGAGCCCGGCGCGCCGTCGTGGTATCATCCGGGACGCTCCGGGACGATCAAGATGGGGCCGAAGGTGATCCTCGGATACTTCGGAGAATTCCATCCGAAGACATTGGAGGCCCTCGATGTCACCGGCGCCCTCACGGGCTTCGAGGTCTATGTCGACGCGATACCGGAACCGAAGAAGAAGGCGACCCGCACCAAGCCGGCGCTGGAGCTTTCACCCTTCCAGATGGTCAAGCGCGACTTCGCCTTCGTGGTCGACAAGACCGTCGAGGCCGGCGCGATCATCAAGGCCGCCGGCAGCGCCGACCGCAAGCTGATCACCGGCGTCAACGTCTTCGACATCTTCGAGGGGGCATCTCTCGGCGAGGGCCGCAAGTCGGTTGCAATCGAGGTGCTGATCCAGCCGGTCGAGAAGACGCTGACCGACGAGGACTTCGAGGCGCTGACCAAGAAGATCATCGCCAATGTCGAAAAGACAACCGGCGGTGCCTTGCGCGCCTGATCGGATGGGGACAGGCGAAAAGGGCGGGTCGACCGCCCTTTTCTTGCTCAGGCTCTGCCCGGCTCTGCCCCGATCGCCTTCGCCCGTATCGGCAGACGCACGAACATCACGACGTTGCCGGCAAGGGTCAGAAGAAGGCCGGCGACGCTGATCGCGGTCCAGCGATAGTCCTCGTAGATGCTCGACAGCGTGAGCGCGACGACAGGAAAGAGAACGGTCGCATAGGCAGCCTTCTGCGAGCCGATTCGTGAGACCAGCATCAGATAGGTCGTGAAGCCGACGACGGAGCCGACAACCGAGAGATAGAGCAGCGCGCCGAGATAGGTGATATCCGGCGGCATCACAACGGGGGTTGCGGTGATGAGGACAAGGCCGAGGAGCGTGAGGGCGCCATAACTCATGCCCCAGGCGTTGGCTGTCACCGGACTGATGCCGGCTGCACTATTGCGACGCGACGCCATGTTGCCGAGTGAGAAGAACATCGTGCCGAGCGCCGAGAGCCCGATGCCTTTCCAGCTGTCCGGATTGAACGCGACGAATATGTCCGGCCCGAAGAGCAGCACGAGGCCAGTGGCGCCCAACATTGCCGCGAGAAGCGTGCGGGGGCTGACCCGATCACCGAAAAATATCCGGGCGTTGATGGCGTTGAAGATGGTTGCCAGCGAGAATACCACCGATATCAGGCCGGACGGGACATAGGCCGCAGCGTAATAGAAGCAGAGGAAGTTGCAGCAGAAGAGGCAGAGCGCCTGTGCCAGAATGAACGGCTGCTGTCTCAGCGGCGGAACTTTCATCCGGCGGGTCAAGATCAAGGCGCCGACGAGGATCAGCGCGGCGGCGGCGAAACGATAGAAGACGGATACCAGCACCGGAACAGGCCCGATCTGGAGGGCGATGGCGATCCAGGTTGTGCCCCAGATCAGAACGGTGGAGGAAAAGAGCAGATAATTGGTCATGGTGGTTCCCTGAATTTCGGGTCACACCTAGGACCATTCCGGTGTCCGGGCTTGCACGATCTTGCGGCGAACTGCATCGAAAGGGAGCCGCAGTCACGACTTCCGTGTGGTCGTCCGTCGAACTTGCTGTAAAATGGGCTCGTTTCTACAACAGGCTTTCCATGCAGCAACGCCCGTCAGTCTACAGCATGCTTTCTTCCTCACCCCGCACCCAGCGGCTCGGTGGGCTGAATCTCGGCGCCGGAAAGTCGACGGCGATCTGGCGCAACAGCTTCGACCGCATGCATTACGAACGGCCGGACGGTCACACGTTCAGTCTCTATCTGCGGGGCGGCGAAAGAACATGGCGGCTTGATGCCGGTCGTGCGCATGGCTGGCCGGGCGCGCTTTGCCTGATGCCGCAGGGCGCGTCTTCGGACTGGGAAATCAATGACACCTTCGAATTCGTCCATCTCTATGTCACGGACGACGAATTGCGCCGGCAATTCTCCGAGACGCTCGACCGCGACGCGCGGCTGATGACCGTTCCCGAGGCGACGTTCGACGATGCGCCCCGGCTCGCCGAAAGTCTGCAGCGTCTGGCGGCGGCGACGCAGACCGGGGACGCCCTCAGGGCGGAGGAGGCGATCACCGCAGCGATCGCCTGCCTGTTTTCTGACCCGCGTTACGGCGGAGCGCAACCGGTCTCTCTGCGCGGTGGCCTCTCTCCGGTGGTCCGGCGGCGGCTGATCGACTACATAGAGGCCCGCCTTGAACACGCGATCACCCTTCGGGAACTCGCAGGCGTCGCCGGGCTGAGCGAATTCCACCTGCAGCGCATGTTCCGCCAGAGCTGCGGGGTCTCGCCCTACGGCTTCATCCTCAACCGGCGTATCGATCGGGCAAGGAGGATGCTTGCGGACGGTGATCCCCTTGCCGAGATTGCTTCGGCCTGCGGCTTCAGCAGTCAGAGCCATATGACGCGGATGTTCAAGGCGGTGACCGGAACAACGCCCTCCGCCTACCGCCGCGGTGTCGCCTAAGCCGGCATCTCATCGTCCGGACATCTTCGTCATCTTCTCCGGATAGCGCGCGCCGGCGACCTTTCCGGGTGCCAGGAGCTCGCTCAGAGCGGCCACGTCCTGTTCCGAGAACGGCACATCTGCAGCCGCAATGTTCTGCTCCAGATGCGGGATTTTGCTGGCTCCGGGGATCGGCACGATGAAGTCCCCTTGGGCCAGGACCCAGGCGAGGGCAAGTTGCGCCGGCGTGACGCCCTTCTCTTCGGCCATCCGCTCGAGCAGTCTCACCAGGGAGAGATTGGCGTCGAAGTTCTCCGCCTGGAAGCGGGGCAGCGAGCGACGGAAGTCGTCGGACGCAAGCCCGTCGAGCGTCTTCAATGCGCCGGTCAGTACGCCGCGGCCGAGTGGCGAGAAGGGTACGAAGCCGATGCCGAGTTCCCGGCACGTGTCGAGGACGCCGTTCTCCTCCGGATCACGTGTCCAGAGCGAGTATTCGCTCTGGACCGCTGCAATCGGATGGACCGCATTGGCACGGCGGATCGTCGCGGCACTCGCTTCCGACAGTCCCAGAGCCTTGACCTTGCCCTGCCGCACCAGATCGGCCATGGCGCCGACCGTGTCTTCGATCGGAACGTCCGGATCGACGCGATGCTGATAGTAGAGGTCGATCACGTCCGTGCCGAGCCGCTTCAGCGAGGCCTCGGCGACGGCGCGAACGTTCTCCGGCCGGCCGTCGGTACCCGTGATCATCTGGTCGGACGGTTTCGCTGGATCGATGCGGAACCCGAACTTCGTGGCGATCACGACCCGGTCGCGATGGGGCCGCAGGGCCTTTCCGACGAGCACCTCGTTCTTGTACGGTCCATAGACTTCCGCAGTGTCGAAGAGTGTGACGCCGAGCTCGACGGCACGATGCAGGGTGGCGATCGCCGCGCTCTCGTCAGCGGAGGGTCCGTAGGCATGGCTCATGCCCATGCAGCCAAGCCCGAAGGCGGAAACGGAAAGACTTCCGAGTTTGCGTGTCTTCATCTGTTGCTCCTTCGTGTCGTCGGATGACGTTGGTGCCGCAGAGCCTTCGGTCTCTGGGCACGACTTCAAAATAGTTGGCGTGCATCGCTCTGATAATTGCTGCAAAATGAAACGCCTTGTTCTATCTGTTGTAACAATGAACCGGACCCAGCTTTCGCAACTCGCTGTTCTTGCCGCCGTCGCCGCGCATGGGAGCTTCCGCGCCGCTGCGAAGGAGCTGAAGATCGCGCCTTCAGCGGTGAGCCATGCCGTGGCACGTCTGGAGGATAGTCTCGGGGTTCGGCTCCTCGGACGAACGACCCGAAGTGTGCGCCCGACGGAGGAGGGGCGGCGCCTGCTCGACAGTCTGGCACCCGCACTCGGCGAGATCGATGCGGCCTTGACCGCTCTTGCCGAGATACGCGAGAGGCCGGCCGGCAACCTGCGTATCACCCTTCCGCGACTTGCGGCCGACCACGTGATCGTTCCCCGGCTGGGTGCGTTTTTGCAGCGCTACCCGGATATTACCGTCGAGCTCGTCACCGAGGATCGGTACGAGGACCTCGTCGCGAAGGGTTACGACGCCGGACTGAGACTCGGCGAGAGCCTGGAGCAGGACATGATCGCGGTAAAGGCGAGCGGATCGCTTTCAGGCGCGGTCGTCGCAACGCCGGATTATTTCTGCACTCACTCGATGCCGGTGTATCCGCGTGACCTGCTGCGACATCCCTGTATCCGGCGTCGCTTTTCGAGCGGTGCGATCTACCGCTGGGAGTTCGAGAAGGAAGGGCGATCACTGGTCGTTGACGTCGACGGCCCCCTGATCCTCTCGGACGACCGGCTCATGCTGCAGGCGTGTCTCGGCGGAGCCGGGATAGCCTATCTCTTCGACCAGCGGATTGCGGAGGAGTTGAAGCGGGGCCGCCTGGTGCGCGTCCTCGAGGACTGGTGTCCGTCTTTCGACGGCTTCTACATCTATTATCCGTCGCGTCGGCAGATGCGGCCGGCGCTCAGGGCGTTCGTGGATTTCTACCGCTTCGGCGCGTAGGCTGGCTGCTTTCGCTCACAGACGGACGCGGTATCGCACATGTCCGTCTTCCTCGGCGTAAGTGTCGTAGAGCTTACGTGCCGTCGCGTTATCTCGGTCAGTATGCCAATAGAGCCGTGACCAGCCCTTTACCTTGGCGAGCGCGATCAGGTCGTCGATCAATGCCCGTCCGATGCCGCGTCCGCGGAAGCGCTCGTCGACATAGAGATCTTCGAGATAACAGTCCGGCGTCATCGACCATGTCGAGTCGTGAAAGTGGTGGATGGCAAAGCCCGCCATTTCGCCGTCCACGAAGGCAAGCCGCATTGCGACGCGGGACGACGGATCGAGGATGCGCGTCCAGGTGTGCCTGGTAACCTCGTCCGGCAGGTCAACCTTGTAGAAGGTCAGATAGTCGTGCCAGAGGCGCCGCCAGGCGGCTTCGTTCCCAGGCTGCGCGTCACGTATCTCCATGGGCATGAACATCTTATGCTCCGGCTTCGGTGAGGAGTGCCATCTGCGCGGCAGAAAGCTGAAGCTTTCCGGCGGCAATCAGGCTCTCGAGTTGCTTCAGGCTGGTTGCGGAAGCAATCGGTGCGGTGATACCCGGCCGGGCGGCGATCCAGGCGATGGCGACGGTGGCCGGGCTGGTGCCGGTTTCTGCCGCGACCTTGTCGAGCGCCGCCAGAATTCTGAAACCCTTTTCGTTCAGGTAATCGCCGACACGATAGCTTCGTGATGAACCTTCGACGTCCTCCGGCTTGCGGTACTTGCCGGTGAGAAAGCCGGCGGCGAGCGCGTAGTAGCTGATCACGCCGATCTCTTGCGCAATGCAGAGGTCGGCAAGAGGCCCCTCGAAGGCCTGGCGGGTGTAGAGATTGTATTCCGGCTGCACGACATCGTAGCGCGGCAGGCCTTGGTCGGCCGCGACATCGAATGAGGCCTGCAGCTGCGTGGCATCGAAGTTCGAACAGCCGATCGCCCGGACCTTCCCCTGCTGCTTCAGTTTCGCGAAGGCTTCGAGCGTTTCCTCGTGCGGCACGTCGGGGTCCGGCTTGTGGGCAAGATAGAGGTCGATGTAATCGGTACCAAGCCGTTTGAGCGAGGCCTCCGCTGCTTCGGCGATCCACTTTGCGCTGAGGCCCGTCTTTCTGCCGTTGTTGTCGAAACCGACCTTTGTGACGATCACCGCGCGGTCTCGTGAAACGTGGCCGCGCTTCAGCCACTTGCCGATGATCGTCTCGCTCTCACCGCCGACATGGCCGTCGACCCAGGCCGAGTAGACATCCGCCGTATCGATCGTGTTGTACCCGGCATCGAAAAAGGCGTCGAGCAGCGCGAACGAAGTCTTCTCATCCGCAGTCCAGTCGAAGACATTGCCACCGAATACGACGGGGGCGATGGAAAGGCCGGTGCGGCCGAGCGGACGCTTCTGCATGGGAAAACTCCGTGGCTTCGTGGGGAGGGCCTCTTGCGGCCCGGTTGGAGAAGGAAGGTTAGCAATGGTGGCTGTGATCGACCATCGAATTTCTTTGATGGGAGGACAACCGTCCGGGCGCCATTGCCTCGTTCAGTGGCAATCGATAGGTTGCCGCAGCATCGTTTCAGGAGGGATCCCCATGCTGCGCTTTGGAATTCTATCGACCGCAAAGATCGCCCGGGAACTGGTGATTCCCGCGATCCAGGACGCCGAGAACTGCGTCGTTTCCGCGATCGCGAGCCGTGACCTCGTGAAGGCGCGCGCCGTGGCCGATCGCTTTTCCGTGCCCCATGCCTTCGGATCCTACGACGAGATGCTCGCCTCCGATCTCATCGACGCCGCATACATTCCGCTGCCGACGTCGCAGCATGTCGAGTGGGCGATCAAGGCCGCCAATGCCGGCAAGCACGTGCTGTGCGAAAAGCCGATCGCGCTGAAGGCGGAGGAGATTGACCAGGTGATCGCCGCCCGCGACCGCAACAAGGTCATTGTTTCCGAGGCCTTTATGGTGACCTATGCACCAGTCTGGCGGAAGGTGAGGGCACTGCTGTCGGAGGGGGCGATCGGCCGGCTGCGCCACGTGCAGGGCGCGTTTACGTATTTCAATCGTGATCCGGCGAACATGCGCAACGTACCCGAGCTCGGCGGCGGCGGGCTTCCGGACATCGGCGTCTATCCGACGATCACCACACGGTTTGCAACCGGCAAGGAGCCGTTGCGCGTCCAGGCGGTCACCGAGCGCGACCCGGTCTTCGGCACCGATATCTATTCGAGCGTGAAGGCCGAGTTCGACGGCTTCGAGCTCAGTTTCTACATTTCGACGCAGATGGCAAACCGCCAGCTGATGGTCTTCCACGGCACCGACGGCTTTATCGAGGTGCGCTCGCCCTTCAACGCCGACCGCTGGGGTCCGGAAGAGGTCGAGTTGACGAACCAGTCGCATAATCTCTCGCAGGTCTTCCGTTTCCAGGACAGCCGCCAGTACCGTTGCGAGGCAGAGGCTTTCGCGCGTGCCGCGGCGGGCGAGCCGGAGGAGATCGTGACCTTGGAGAACTCGCGCGCCAACCAGCGGTTCATCGACGCGATCTATCGTGCGAGCGAAAAGGATGGCTGGGAGCCGGTGTAAGGGCGATCTTAGCCATTACGGTTGAAGAAGCGCCAGTAGCCAAAAAGCGTGAAGGCAAACGTTGCCATTGCGCAGAGCACTTGCAACGTGACCGGATGTATTGTCGGCATGTCGAGAACGAGTGCGGCATAAAGCCCGAGTTTCAGTGCGCTTGCCAGCGAGATTGTCGGTCGCAGGCGCCTGCGGTTGAATATGTCGTCGCCGAAAATCCGACCAAGGGTAGGTGTTTCGTTCATCCAGAGGGACATGGTTAGGCCCACTGGCCAGATCACAAGAGCGGCGGGTATCGGAGCGACCACCGGCAGGAGCGTCACGAGGAGTAGCGCGTCGACCGCGTGGCCGCAAATGAGGGCGAGCGAGAACCGGAGGAGGCCCATCAGGACATCATGAGTTGATCGTGATCAGCCCTGCAATGATCAGCGCAGTGCCGACCGCGTAGCGGGGCGTAATGCTCTCACCGAGAAATATCTGGGCGAGCAAGGGTACGAAGAAGAATGTGAGGCCCATGAAGGAGTAAGCGATCGTAAGGGGCACGCTCTTCAGGACGTAGATCCAGATGAGGGTGCCGGCGCCGTAGATCGCGAGGGCTGCAATGAGCAGCGGATTGAGGGCGAGATCGACAAGCCCACGGACACTGAGGTCTCCGGTCGTGCCGCTGGTCAGTTTGAACAGAACTTGTCCCGTAGCAATCAGTAGAGGGGTTCCTGCCAGCGCGAACCAGAGGCCGGGAGAAAGTGATGTCAGCATGGCGTAACCTCACAAGGTGCTCTGCCGGTCTTCGCAGTAGTAGATGTCACGTCCGATATCCACGCACTGATAGCTCTTGGGGATGGGATACATCGCCCGCAGGAACGAATGAAGGTAGGGGAAGAAGTTGAAATGCGGGTTGAAGGTGTAGCGGTATTCTCGCTCTCGCGGTACCACGATAATCAGTCGCTTGCGGGCAATGCGGCGCAACTCCTGGATCGCCTGCCGATAGTCGAGCAAGTGTTCGATCACGTGTGTGCACACCACCGTGTCGAACTCACCGGTGGCGAAGGGCAGAGCTTCGATTTTGGCGGCGACATATTCGATGCCCGGCAGGGCTGCAGCGTCATCGATGACGAAATCCACACCCGTGAGACGCGCGAGACCGGGGTTGGTGTTGCGGACGCTGGTCAGCAAGGCTCCGGTGCCGCAACCGACGTCGCAAACACTTTCGCCGACAATCGACTGGCAGATGCGGTCGATACATGCCTTTGAGTTGTCCGTTCCTGCATGCACCCGCGGGTGATTGCGATAAAGCTCAGCATATTCCTCATCGGTCAGAAAGGGTGCCCGCGCGCGAAACTCGGCCAGATGCACGATGTGTTCGCCCCACACGCGTTTGGCCGCCCATAGGAAGAGGGAAGAGTCCTTGAGAACCGGCGGCAGCAGGTCCTCAATGATGAACCGGATCCGGTTCGTCATCTCGCGGTTCATGCGTTGGTTTCTCCGAAACTGTCTTCAGGCGGCATGGCTCTTGTCCGAGGAGGCTGGGGCGCTTTGATTCCGGTGGTCTTGTTTGCGGGCCGGTTTGGAATAGCGAGTGAGCGTCATGTAGTGGATACGCAACTGCTCGGCGCGCGAGCGGGCGACGGAATCGAGGATCGTGCCGGCGGTGAGGAAGAGAAGCGACATCATCATCAGTGCGAGCGAGAGCACCCAGGTCGGCATGCGCTCCACCAGCCCGGTCTGGAAATAGGCGTAAAGGACCGGTGTCATGAAGACGATACTTGCTGTCATCAGCGTCGCGGAGAAGGTACCAAAGAAGGCGAAGGGGCGCGTCTCCTTCATCAGCATGGCGAACATCCAGAGGATTTTCGCGCCGTCGCGGAAGGTGGACAGCTTCGAGTGGGAGCCTTCCGGCCGCCGACCGTAATCGAGTTCGAGCTCGCAGACGGGAAGCTTCAGGCGTGAGGCATGGACCGACATTTCGGTCTCGATCTCGAAGCCGCCGGAAACGGCAGGGAAGCTTTTGACGTAGCGCCGCGAGAAGGCGCGGTAGCCCGAGAGGATATCAGTGAAATCCTGCCCGAAAAGGAAACGATAGAGGCGGTTGAAAAGTCGGTTTCCGAAGGCGTGACCGTTGCGACCGGCATCCTGGTGCACGCCGCGGCGTATGCCGACCACCATGTCGGCGCGCTCGGTGATGAGTGTGCGGACGAGTTCTTCGGCGTCCTCCGGGGCATAGGTGCCGTCGCCGTCTGCCATGACGTAGACATCCGCATCGATGTCGGAGAACATGCGGCGCACGACGTGCCCCTTGCCCTGGCGGCGCTCGCGGAAGACGGTCGCGCCGGCAAGCACCGCGTGCAGCGCCGTCCCGTCCGTGGAATTGTTGTCATAGACGTAGATGCGCGCGTCGGGCAGGGTCTGCCGGAAGTTGCGGACGACGGTTCCGATCGTTGCCGCCTCGTTGTAGCAGGGCAGCAAAACAGCGATGTCGAGATTTTCCGACCCGGATACGTGCATACTCGTTACTCGCAAAACACAGCCGGCGCTCCGGGTTATCCGAGGCCCGGTTTTACTATTTCTTGAGAAGGTTAAGGCTAGGTTTCGCCGGCATGTGACATCTGAAATTTCCGCCGTCCGGCCCCGCCGGTGCGACGGCGAGGGAGCAGTTCCGGCATGGCGGCCATCGACATCACGAAAGACGAGCGCGGGCCGTTCTGGTCGCGCTATGGCTTGTCGCTCCTCTTCTACGCGGTGGTGACGATCTCCGCACTCGCCCTTCTCAATCTGCCGGGAGCGAAGGACTACGTCGGAGCGGACAACGACGATGTGATGCGCCTCGTCGTGGTTCGCGATCTCCTTGCGGGGCAGGGTTGGTTCGACAATGTGCAGCATCGCCTCGGCCTCGGCGGAGGCACGTCGATGCACTGGTCGCGACTGATCGACCTGCCGATCGCTGCGCTCATTACGTCTTTCCGGCAGTTCCTGCCGGAGACTGCGGCCGAGGCCGCGGCATTGCTGGTCTGGCCGTTGTCGCTCGCCATCCCGTTGCTGGCGATGATGGGGCTCGCCGGTCGAAGAATAGGCGGGCCGCAGGTGATGCAGATCGCCTTTGCGATGACGGCCATTCTGGTCGTTACGTCGAACCGGTTTCTGCCGGGGGCGATCGACCACCACAACGTCCAGTTCGTCCTCATCGCCACAATGGCCGCCATGCTGGTCGATGCCGACTACAAGCCGTGGAGCTTCGCATTGGCCGGAACGGCTGCCGCCCTGGCGATCGCCATCGGCGCGGAGACAACGCCCATTGTCGCCGTCGTCTGTCTGCTGGTGGCAGTGCTGTGGGTCTGGCACGGACGCGAGTTCGCAGCCGCGGCACGCGCATTCGCCCTGGCGATTACGATCGGCGTAACGGTCTTCTTCTTCGCTACCGTCCCGCCGAGTCGCTATGGCGAGGTCACCTGTGACAGTCTCTCAGTCGGCTATTACGGGATTACCGCAGCCGGTGGCGCATTGTTGTTTCTTTCGGCGTTGCTCGCGAGCGGAGCTCGCCGTGAGTTGCGTTTCGCCGCGCTTGCAGGCAACGGCGTGATCGTGGCTGCGACGGCGCTCGTCCTCGCACCGCAGTGCCTGCGCAATCCCCTTGCCGATCTTGATCCGTTGCTGGTCAAGCTCTGGCTGTCCAATGTGATCGAAGCACAATCCGTGCTCAGCGAGCTGAGCAGCGAGCCTGGGACGTTCGGCGGCTTCTATGCAGTTGGCTTCTTCGCCCTGATGGTTTGCCTTTCGCGCATCATGCTGCGCGACCGCGTCGAACTGCACACGATCCTTCTCGCCCTGGTGGCCGCGGCTTGGGGGATCGCCCTGATCCAGGTACGCGGCGCCGTCTTCGCAAATCTTCTGGCAATCCTGCCGCTGGCCGTGCTGGTCTCGGAACTCCGCCGTCATGCCCATGCCGATCCCGAGAATATGAGCGCCGGCTTCTTCTTTCTCGGCGGCGCCCTGATGGCGGTGCCGAGCGTGTGGGCCTTTCTCGGTGTGCTCACCGCCGAGGGGACGGATGGTGTCGCCAACCGGTTTCGAAGCGGTGGAAGTGTGCAGGGGGCGCAGATATCAGCGGATTGTGAAAGCCGTGCCGCTATTGCGCCGATGACGGAAGTACCGCCGACCACGGTGGCGGCACCCTCGGACAGCGGCTCCGATATCCTGCGGTTTACTGCCCACCGCGTGCTTTCGGCTCCCTACCATCGCAATCAGGGAGGCATGCTGACGGAACTGCATATCGGGCTCGCGACTCCGAGCGAGGCCGTCGCCTTCCTTCGCGGGGCAAAGGTCGGCATGATCGCTTACTGTCCCGGCAACGCACAGACCAAACGTTTGGCGGCGATGAAGCCGGACGGGCTCTATGCGGCCCTTGGCCGTGGTGAAATTCCGCCCTACCTCGTAGCCTTGCCGCATGCGGAGGGATCAGGATTTCAGCTCTACAGGGTCGACCTGCCGGCTGAATGACGCAGCCGTGGTTGGATAAACACTCTTCGACCGTCGAAGCCTCGCTTCGAGGCTGATCTTTGCCGTCAATTGGGCTAGTAAGCCTGCATGGCCAATTTTTTCAGTGATGATTCGCCCACCAATCTCACAGAATTTACCGTTTCGGAGCTTTCGGGTTCGATCAAGCGGACGATCGAGAGCGCCTTCGATCACGTCCGGGTACGCGGCGAAATCTCCGGCTATCGCGGCCCCCATTCCTCGGGCCATGCCTATTTCTCCCTGAAGGACGACAAGTCCCGCATCGATGCGGTGATCTGGAAGGGCACGTTCTCGAAACTGAAGTACCGCCCGGAAGAGGGCATGGAAGTCATTGCGACCGGCCGCGTCACCACCTTCCCTGGCTCTTCGAAATACCAGATCGTCATCGAGGCACTGGAACCGGCCGGCGCTGGCGCGCTGATGGCGCTGATCGAGGAGCGCAAGCGGCGCCTTGCTGCGGAAGGTCTGTTCGATGCCGCCCGCAAGCAGTTGCTTCCCTACATGCCGAAGGTAATCGGCGTCGTCACCTCGCCGACCGGTGCGGTCATCCGCGATATCCTGCACCGCATCTCCGACCGTTTCCCGGTCCACGTGCTGGTATGGCCGGTGAAGGTGCAGGGCGAAGGCTGCGGTGAGGAGGTCGCAAACGCGATCCACGGCTTCAACGCGATCGACCCGGGCGGGTCCATACCGCGGCCCGATGTTCTGATCGTGGCGCGGGGCGGCGGCAGCCTAGAGGACCTCTGGGGGTTCAACGACGAGATCGTCGTGCGCGCTGCAGCCGAAAGTGCGATCCCGCTGATTTCCGCAGTGGGCCACGAGACGGACTGGACGTTGATCGACTATGCCGCGGATGTGCGGGCGCCGACGCCGACAGGTGCTGCCGAAATGGCAGTACCTGTAAAGGCCGACTTGGAGGCGCAGGTGGCGAATCTTGGCGCAAGGCTCTCCGGCGCCTGCAGCCGCCAGATGGATAATCGGCGACAGGGCCTGCGTTCGCTTGCTCGCGCCCTCCCGTCACTCGACCAGTTGCTGGCACTGCCGCGCCGCCGCTTCGATGAAGCCGCAGGTGGCCTCGGGCGCAGTCTCGAACTCAACACGATGAACAAGCGCCGCAGCTTCGAGCGTACCGCCTCGCGGCTCAGCGCCGACGTGCTGGCAAGGCGGATTGTCGAGCGGCGTCAGCGTCTCAACGAACGCGCCTCGCTCGCAGAGCGGATTGTCGAGCGGATCGTCGATCGGTTGAAGATGCGGCTCGGCCGGTGTGATGCCGCGCTCACGGCCATGCCCTCGCGGCTGCAGTCACAGACGGGGCGTGCCCGCGACCGGCTGGCGGGGCTGGTCGCTCGCGCCGATGCCGCCGTGACGACGGAGGCCCGGCAGCGCCGGCATGCGATCACAGCGCATGACCGCATGCTGCAGTCACTTTCCTACAAGAATGTTCTGATGCGCGGCTACGCCGTCATTCGAGACGCCCGTGATCGTCCGGTGTCCCGAGCCGCCGCACTGACGACGGGGACCGCGATCGCCATCGAATTCGCCGACGGCCGCGTGTCGGCTGTCACCGGAGAATCGGGGGAAGCCGCTGCCGCCTCAGTCAGCGAGGCGAGAACCGGACCTCCGTCGACCAGGTCTCCGAAGAAGAGCGAGCCGCCGACCGGCCAGGGAAGCCTTTTCTGACCAGCACGAGGCATTTGTCCCGCCGAGTGGGGGTGACCAGATGTAGCGTGACACGCGTTCGACCCTTCTCTGTCCACCATCACAACTGCGTGAATATATCTTGTTATAAAGATAAATCGGCGTAAGCATGCCGTTCCCTAAACAGGAGGGCAGAGCCGATGGCGAGATCCACCGACATCACGACAGTTGCCGTTACCGCAATTGCGCCGGCGATATGGGGGAGCACCTATATCGTGACGACGACCATGCTCCCCGCCGGCTACCCCCTGACGGTGGCCATGTTGCGGGCGTTACCGGCGGGGCTCGTCCTGCTTATGCTCGTGCGTCAATTTCCAAGCGGGCTTTGGTGGTGGCGGATGCTGGTGCTCGGCGCGCTCAACTTTACGATCTTTTGGGCTATGCTTTTCGTCTCCGCATACCGGCTCCCCGGTGGTGTCGCTGCGACCGTGGGTGCGGTCCAGCCGTTGATCGTCATAGGGCTCGCTCGTCTCGTGCTGACGACACCGGTGCGCTCGGCCGCCATCATCGCGGGACTTGCGGGGCTTGTCGGTGTCGGCCTTCTGGTGTTGACGCCCAAGGCGGCGCTTGACCCAATCGGTATTGCCGCGGGACTGGGTGGTGCCGTTTCCATGGCGACGGGCACGGTGCTGACGCGTCACTGGCGCCCGCCGGTATCGAGCCTGACGGCGACGGCCTGGCAATTGACGGCGGGCGGTTTGCTTCTGGTGCCCCTTGCCTTCGCGCTGGAGCCGTCTTTGCCCGCACTCTCCTTCACGAATATCGCCGGCATCGCCTATCTCGGACTGATCGGCGCTGCGCTCACCTACATATTGTGGTTTCGGGGTCTCGTGCGGCTGGAGCCGTCGGCGGTCGCCTCTCTGGGCTTTTTGTCGCCGATGGTCGCCACCCTGCTCGGCTGGCTGATTCTCGACCAGGGCCTGTCGCCGATGCAATTCCTCGGGTTCCTCGTCGTGCTGGCGAGCGTCTGGCTCGCTCAACGGGCGACGGCGTCGCCGCTACCGGCGACGAAGTCCGTACCAGCGTCTTGAGGTGACAGCGGAGCGAGTGATGCCGGTCTGCATCAGCGACGGACTTTTCCTCGGTTGATGGGAAGGCCCGCATCGCCGCCATTTAAACGCCCTTCGGACTTCCTATGTGTATCCGTATCGTCAGCAAACACGGAGGCGTTGGCTGCGTTTATGCCGACCGTCGCGCGAGGAGTATGAGATCATGAAGCGGATAGCGGGAATAATTCTCACGGGTCTTTCGCTGGCCGTCGGTACGCCTGCACTTGCGGGCGATGCCGAACTCGCGTCGATCCTGTTCGGAAAGGTATACAACGACGGTGTCACGGCGGTGCAGGTCGGTGCGGGCTATCGCTGGAGGAACGGGGATGTTCCGCTCTTCGTGCGACATCCCTCTGCGGCACTCATGCGCGCCGCTCAGGCGGAAGCGGCAAGCGACCCGATCCTCGGCGAGGCGTTGTCGCGGCGTGGCATCGCCCTGCACAATGTCATCTGGGTCCAGACCGCGATGAACGGCGGCCGGATCATCTATCACTACTGACGCTCGAGCTCTCGAGGCGGCGAAGTGCGCGCTTCTGCCGCCTGCCGAAAGCGATTGCAGCCTCAGGCCCACTCGCCTCTGCGCATCACCGGCACGCGGCTTCCGTCAATCCTGACGCCATCGATGTCGACCTTGTCCGAGCCGATCATCCAGTCGATGTGGATCAGCGAGGAATTGCCACCCTGTGCCGCGATCTTGTCTTGTGTCAGCGAGGCGCCATCGAGGAAGCACTTGGAGTAGCACTGGCCAAGCGCGATGTGGCAGGAGGCATTCTCGTCGAACAGCGTGTTGTAGAACAGGATGCCGGAGGCCGAGATCGGCGAGGAATGCGGCACCAGTGCCACTTCGCCGAGTCGGCGGGCGCCTTCGTCGGTGTCGAGCACCTTCAGCAGGACCTCCTCGCCCTTTGAGGCCTTCGCCTCGACGATACGGCCGCCCTCGAACCGAACCTGAATTTCGTCGATCAACGTGCCCTGGTGCGACAGCGGCTTCGTGCTCGACACATGGCCTTCCACCTTCAGCGCGTGCGGTGTCGTGAAGACCTCTTCAGTCGGAATGTTCGGGTTGCAGGTGACCCCGTTCTTGGCGACCGACGCGCCGCCGTGCCACTCATGGCCGTCGGCAAGCCCGACCGTCAGGTCGGTGCCGGGACCGGTGAAATGTAGCGCAGCGAAGCGCTCGCCGTTCAGCCAGGCGGAGCGTTTGTGGAGTTCGGCATTGTGTTCCGCCCATGCTGCGACCGGATCGTCGCGGTCGACCCGCGAGGCGGCGAAGATCGCATCGGCGAGCCTGCGGACGGCCTCA
This sequence comes from Ciceribacter sp. RN22, assembly GCF_024054295.1. Lineage (NCBI taxonomy): Bacteria > Pseudomonadati > Pseudomonadota > Alphaproteobacteria > Hyphomicrobiales > Rhizobiaceae > Ciceribacter > Ciceribacter sp. RN22. Next base: position 354,786 of record NZ_JAMXLD010000001.1, on the reverse strand, counting down.
TCGACCGGAAGCCCGGGGAATACGAGCGTCGCCCAGGACGGATTCGGATAGGAGCAGATGTTCCAGTTGATGTCGAAGTTGGAGATGTGCTCCAGCGCCGGCTTGTAGGCGATCGAGTTCGCCTTGTTGGCGCGTGCCACCTTTGCCGGGTCCTGGCCGGAGAGCAGCATGGGGTTGTCACCGGCGATCGCCAGCCGTGCGCCGCCGCTGGCGTAGGCTTTCGCCATGCCGTCATAGAGCCAGCCGGCGGCCCGGTCGAAGCTCGCGTCGGGAGCGTGCCGATAACGGGAAAGGGTCGTCTCCTCGTCGGAGTAGAAGGTGGAGACGAGGCTCGCGCCCGCCATGTAGGCGTGCTTGGTGATGAGCCGGATGAGCGGCATGGCAGCGAGCGGCGCAGTCATGACCAGTTCCTGGTCCTTCTGCAGGTTCAAGCCAACTTTGACGGCCACTTCGGCCAGCTTCTCGAGCTTTGCCGGATCGACTGTGGTGTTGAAATCGGGCGCAATTGTCATGGGAAACCTGCCATTCTGTTGGAACATGTCACACGAAGACTTAGAGGTCTTTGCGGCGAAATTGAAGTGCGCGTAAGTGCCCGGAATGGCTCATCGCCTGTCTTGGCCAGACAAGAGGGCCCTCGTCACGCGATCACGGCGGCGGCGATCGCCTTGAGTGCCCGCTGGGCGTCCTTCGGATCGAGGCGGACCTGCACGCCGCGCTGGCCACCATTAATGTAGACATGCGGCTCGGCGAGTGCACTCTCCTCGATGGCGGTCGGCACGACCTTCTTCTGGCCGAAGGGACTGATCCCGCCGACGTGATAGCCGGTGAGCCGCTCGGCATCCGCCGGCTTCATCATCGCCGCCGACTTGCCGCCGAAGGCCGCTGCGAGCTTCTTCATGCTGACCTCACGGTCAGAGGGCACGACGACGCAGGCCGGCTTGCCGTCGACCTCGGCCATCAGCGTCTTCAGCACGCGACGCGGCTCCTCGCCGATCGCCTCAGCCGCCTGGAGACCGATGCGTTCGACGTCCGGATCGTAGTCATAGAGGTGAACGGAAAAGGCGATGCCCGCTTTCGCCAGTACCTGAGTTGCGCGCGTGGTTTTGGACATCGGGAACCTCAGCCGGCGAAGAAATTGTCATAGAGGTCCGGCTTGAAGCCGACGAGTACACGTCCCTCGGTCTCCAGGACCGGCCGCTTGATCATCGATGGTTGCTCAAGCATCAACGCGATCGCCCGCTCTCGGCCAATATTGCCCTTTTCCGCCTCCGGCAACTTGCGGAACGTCGTTCCAGCACGGTTTCCCAGCCGGCGGCATCGCACCACCGCTCGACACTGCCGCGGTCAATCCCGGACGATTTGTAATCGTGAAAGGCGTAGTCGATGCCCTGTTCATCCAGCCAGGTACGCGCCTTCTTCATGGTGTCGCAGTTCTTGATGCCGTAGAGCGTAACTCGCATGTGCCGTCCTGCTGCGCCTTCGGGCCGGTCGCCGTCCCGATTCTGATGGCCATGGCATAGCAAAACGTCACGGCCTTTCAAATGACCGGAACGGCAGGAAACGGCTTTGACAGTGTTGCCCGTTTGCGCCTCAATACTCGACGACGTGGGTGAAGGGAGGATTGCCGACCATGGCAAAGATCATGCTGAAGCGCGTCTATGAGCCCGCGGCCGATACGGACGGAACGCGCATTCTTGTCGACCGGCTCTGGCCCCGCGGGATCGCCAAGGAAAAGGCCGGCACTGATCTCTGGCTGAAGGACATTGCCCCGAGTGACGCGTTGCGCAAGCGGTTCCACGGCAAACCGGAAGACTGGGAGGAGTTCCGCGCCGCCTATTTCGCCGAGCTGAAGGCGCCTGCGGCAAAGTCCGCCGCGGATGTCCTCCGCAATCATCTGGACGAGGGACCGATCACGCTGCTCTACGCCGCGCGCGACGAGGTGCGCAACAACGCCGTCGCCCTGAGGGACTGGCTCGCCGGGAACACCTGACGAACTTTGTCCGTGCTGATGCTGAGAAGTTGGCGTGAAATGTCCCATCTTTGTCAGTAAGGGGAATTTTTCTCCGTGTGAATGTCGCTAGGATTTCCCTATGTTCAACGCATGGAGATGCATGAAATGTCCGCACATGATGTCGCCCTGATCGTCATCGACGCCCAGGAGTCCTTTCGCCACCGGCCGTATTTCCGGGAAGACGGCCTCGCCGGCTATATTGCCCGCCAGCAGGCGCTGATCGATGGTGCCAAGGCTGCGGGCGTTCCGGTGGTGCAGATTTTCCACGTCGAGGACGAAGGGCCGTTCTCGGAGGCATCCGGCAACGTCACGACGTTGAAGCCACTGACAATCCAGCCGGACGCAGTCTTTCGCAAACGGCGTCACAGCGCGCTCGTCGGAAGTGGCCTCGACGTCTGGCTCGTTCGGAACGGCATCCGCAAGGTGATCATCTCCGGCATCCGCACCGAGCAGTGCTGTGAAACCACGACGCGCCACGCCTCCGACCTCGGCTACGCTGTCGATTATGTCAGCGAGGCGACGCTCACCTTCCCGATGACGGACGCCGGCAGTCGCGAGTGGAGCGCTGACGAGATCCGAGCCCGCACCGAGCTCGTGCTTGCGGGCCGCTTCGCCCGCATCGCCACCGTCCAGGAAGCCCTTTCCGGTCTTGCCGAGAAGGTTGCCGCATGACAATCGACACGCAGCATCGCAGGGATGTTCCGGTCTATATGGTCGTGCCACCCCGCGCGCTGCTCCTCGATGTCGCCGGTCCGATGGAAGTGCTGCGCAAGGCCAACCTCGTCCAGGACAAGGTACATTTCTCCGTTCACTATATCGGCCCGGCGCCGGCGGTCGGGAGCTCGATCGGTCTGCATCTTGCGGCGATCGAGCCTCTGCCGGACAATCTGCCGGAAGGTTCGCTGGTGGTTGTCTCGGGTGCTGCCGACAAGCCGCTCGGCCAAGCCTTCAACAGCCGCGCCGACGATGCGCGGCTCGAAGCGGCAATCGTCGCCTGGCTGAAACGTGCCGTTGGTCCCGGCCGGAGGCTTGTCTCGATCTGTTCGGGCGCGTTGCTCGCTGCCCGCGCCGGGCTTCTCGATGGTTACGACTGCACCACCCACCACGAGACCACGTCCGAGTTGATCCGGCTCGCGCCGACGGCGCGGGTGAAGGAGAACCGCTTGTATGTCGAGGACGGAGAGCGGCTGACGAGTGCCGGGATCACCGCCGGCATCGACCTCATGCTGCACATCGTGGCCAAGGAGGCGGGGCACGCGACGGCGCTCGCCGTCGCCCGTTATCTCGTCGTCTACTTGCGGCGCGGTGGTGCCGATCCTCAGATCTCGCCCTGGCTCGAGGGGCGCAATCACATTCATCCGGCGATCCATCGCGCGCAGGACGCCGTGGCGACCGATCCCGCGCGGGACTGGTCGGTCGACGAACTCGCCCGCGTGGCGGCTACGAGTCCTCGGAATCTCTCGCGCCTGTTCAATGAGCATACGGGGATGAGCGTCAGCGATTATGTCAACCGCATGCGTATCGCCCTGGCGCACGAGCTCGTGGTAGGCACGCGGCTCGACATGGAAAGCGTGGCGGAGCGGGCGGGCTTCGCGTCGACGCGACAGTTCCGTCGCGCCTGGAACCGCCTACATTCCGCACCTCCGAGCCGCGCCAGGAAATTGCCGCGCGAGCGTGACCGCGCGTAACGCAGAGAAAATGCCTCCGCAGTTACTGTCCGGCCGCCGCGCTTCATATTCGCCAGACAAGGGATCCGCCGGTCATGCCGGCGCCCGCGGCACTCAAGAGCAGGGTTTCTCCGCGCGCGAGGGGATGATTCCGATGGCTGATCGAGAGCGAAAGCGGGATCGTTGCCGCCGACGAATTGCCGAATTCGGCGATCGTCTCGACGGTCCTGTCCTTTCCGATCGCGAGCTTTTCGCAAAGCGCGTCCGTCATGCGGGCATTCGCCTGATGGGGAATGAAGCGGGTCACGTCGGTCATTTGCAGCCTCGCATGTGCGACGGCCGCCGTGGCCGTTTCCGACATCATCCTGACGGCGGAAGCGAAAACGGCTTTTCCGTCGCGAATGCTCATCCGGCACTGGTCGTCCGGAAGGTCCGGCCGGAAAGGTAGCGAGCTGCCTCCCGCCGGGATTCCGATCAGGCCGTACTGGCTGCCGTCGCTGGCAAGATCGAGGGAGAGCAATCCTCGGTCGGTGTCATCCGAAGGCGCAAGTACGACGGCACCGGCCGCGTCGGCGAAGAGGACGGCTGATGCCCGTTCATCGGGGTTGATCCGGCGGCTCAGGATATTCGCCGCGACCACCAGCACCGGTCTGCCATGGCGCACCACGTGGCTGTCGGCCAGTGCCAGCGCCTGCAGGAACCCGGTGCAGGCCCCGGCAAGATCCACCGCGCCGCAACGGGTAAGCCCGAGGTTGTAAGCGAGCAACGGAGCAGACGGCGGCACCAGATGATCGGGTGTCGAGGTCGCAAGCAGCGTCAGGCCGATGTCGCGCCGGTCCACGTCGGCGCTCAAGAGTGCATCCTCAGCCGCCCGGGCCGCAAGCGCGGTGAGGTTATCCTGCGGCTCCGCCCAACGGCGGCGCCTTATGCCGGTTCGCCTCGCGATCCAGCCGGCCTCCAGGCCGAGCCGATGTTCGATCTCGCAATTCTCGACGATGCGTTCGGGAACGCTGTGGCCGAAACCGGCCATCCGGCTCGACCGCATCATCGGTCGGCGCTCCGGATCAGGTCGACGCACTCGTCGATTGCGGCATAGGCACGGTCGAGTTCTTCGGCGGACGAGCAGTAGGGTGGCATCAGGTAGATGACATTGCCGAGCGGGCGGATGAGCAGTCCTCTTTCGCGAAACAGCCGACGCAATCTCGGCCCGACGTCGGAGAGGTAGCCGGTGCTCGGTGTTGCAAGATCGAGCGCCGTAATCGTCCCGATCTGCCGTACCTCCGAGAAACGCGGGTCGTTGCGGAAACGGGCGAGCTTTTCGCCCTGCAAACTGGCCAACACGGCTATCCGTTCTTTCACGGGCTCTTGCCGCCAGATGTCGAGATTGGCCAATGCCGCGGCGCAGGCGATCGGATTGGCGGTATAGGAGCTGGAGTGAAAGAATGTCCGGCTTCGATCCGTCGAGCGGTGCGCGTCGAAGATCTCCGGTTTGCTGAGCGTAGCGGCAAGCGGCAGTGCGCCGCCCGTGAGCCCCTTCGACGTGCAGAGAATGTCCGGCGTGATGCCGGCCTGTTCGCAGGCGAACAACGTGCCGGTGCGACCCCAGCCGGTCATCACCTCGTCCGCGATCAGGAGCGCGCCGGAACGGCTGGCGATGGCGGCGATCTCGGCCAGAACCGAAGGGGCATAGAGTCTCATCCCGCCGGCGCCGAGCACCAGGGGCTCGACGAGTACGGCGGCCACGTCGCCACCGCGACAGAGCTGCTCCAGCGCGTCGAGCGTCTGCTGTCCGTGACCGGTCGCGGGAAAGGGGAGTCGGCCGACATCGAACAGCAGGGGCTGGTAGGGCGCGTTGAACACGCCGCGCTCACCGACCGACATCGCGCCGACCGTGTCGCCGTGGTAGCTGTGTTCCATGACGATGATCCGGGCCTTTCGCTCATCGCGGTGATGGAAATAACCAAGCGCCATCTTGATGGCGACCTCCACCGCGGTGGAGCCGCTGTCGGAGTAGAAGACATGGGTGAGGCCGGGCGGCGCAAGTTCGATCAGGCCGGCGGCTACCGCTTCGGCCGGTTCATGGCTGTACTCGGCGAAGATGATCTGGTCGAGGTTGTCTGCCGCTGCGCGGATTGCCGCCATGATCGCCGGGTGGCGATGGCCATGGGTAATCACCCACCAGGAGGAAATCCCGTCGAAAAGCCGCCGCCCATCCTCGTCGATCAGGCTGGAGCCCTCGGTCCTTACGATCCGCTTGAAGGGCTGCTCCAGACCGTGCTGGGTAAAGGGGTGCCAGACAGGCGACGATTTCGCAGCATTCATGGTCTGCTCTCCGGCTCGAAGATCGAAAGGTCGAAGTGGTCGCGAAAGGCGCGGGCGAGCGTCGACGGATTCGGATCAGTAAGGAACGGCATTCGCCCGAGGCGCCGAACCCGTCCGAGGTGAACGATTGTTTCTTCCACGCGCTCCTCCGGATCGCCGACAAACGCGACGCCGAGAACCGGAATCTGCCGTGACCGCAGAGCCTCGATCGAAAGCAGCGTGTGATTGATTGTCCCGAGACGTGTCCGGGTACAGAGGATGACGCGATGCCCCCAACGCGCGAAGACGTCGATGAATAGCCGGTCCGGGGTCAGCGGAACCATCAGGCCACCTGCGCCCTCGATCACCAGTGGGCCATCGACCGCCGGAGGATCGATCGCGTCCGGATCGATACTGGCGCCATCGATTTCAGCTGCGATGTGCGGCGAAGCCGGCGTGCGAAGCCGCCAGAGCTCCGGCAGGATGCGGTTCTGCGCGAGTCCCCCCAGGCGGGCGACGGTTTGACTGTCCGTTTCATCGTCGAGGCCGGATTGGATGGGCTTCCAGTAAAAACCGTCGAGTGCGGCCGTCAGTGCGGCGGAGAAGACCGTCTTGCCGATCCCGGTGTCGGTGCCGGTGACGACGTAGCGCGCGCTCACGACGATATCTCCGCAAGTGCGGCGGCAAGATGATCGAAGAGCGCGCGGACGTCATCCTCTTTGACATTGCAGGTGATCGAGATGCGCAGTCGCGCCGTTCCGGCCGGGACGGTTGGCGGTCGAATTGCCCGCACGTCGAAGCCATCCCGCCTCAGTCGCTCGGCAAGAGCGACAGCCCGACCGTTCGAGCCGACGACAACCGGCTGGATCTGGGAACCACTCGATGCGCCGAGGAGACCGGCGCTGAGCCCGTCGGCAAGACGAACGAGGCGGTGGAGGCGCTGTCGTCTTTCCGGTTCCTCGCGGAGTATTCTGAGAGCTTCGCGGAGAGAGGCCGCCTGAAGCGGCGATGGCGCGGTCGAATAGATGAAGGGCTTGGCATGGTTGACGAGATAGTCGAGCAAAATGGCGCTTCCGGCGATGACTGCGCCTGAAACGCCGAGGGCTTTGCCGCAGGTGTGAAGGACGAGAACGTTCTCCCGCCCTTCGAGATCTGCCGCAAGGCCGCGGCCACCCGGTCCCCATACGCCGCTCGCATGGGCCTCATCGACCAAGAGAAATCCGTGGTGGCGATCGGCGATCGCCATCAGGTCCTGAAGTGGTGCCTGGTCGCCGTCCATCGAATAGAGGCTCTCGACCACGATCCAGAGCGTACCGATGCCACCACCCTGTCGCCAGCGCCGGATCGCCTCCTCGCAGGCGTCGGCATCATTGTGCCGAACGGCCACGGCTTCTGCCCGTCCCGCCTTGAGCCCCGCATGCGCGCTCGCATGGATGAGGGCGTCGTACAGCACGAGATCGCCGCGCTGCGGCAATGTGGAGAGGACAGCAAGATTGGCGGCGTAACCGCTCCCGAAATAGAGCGCTCGTTCGCTGCCGAAGAAGGCTGCTGCCTCGGCCTCCAGCGCCTCATGTTCCTCATGATTGCCGCGCAGCAGCCGTGACCCGCCGGCGCCGAGCGGTACGCCACGCTCCAAGGCTGCCATCGTTGCGGCCGCCAGCCTCGGACAGGCGGCGAGGCCGAGATAGTCATTGGACGAGAAGTCGACGCCGGCCTCGGCGCAGAGCCGGCGGCGGCGATCCTTCTGTTCGAGCTGCCTGAGCTTGGTGTCGTAGCGAGCCAGCTGCTCGAGCATCAGCGGTTGTCCTCGGCCGTCAGGCCCAGCCGGCGGAAGAGGCTTCGGTCCTTGTCCTCCCCGGGATTGGCCGCCGTCAGCAGGGTGTCCCCGACGAAGATCGAATTCGCACCAGCGAAAAAGCAGAGAGCCTGCAGCTCGTCCGACATGTCGCTACGCCCGGCCGACAGGCGCACATGAGACCGGGGCATTAGCAACCGGGCAAGGGCGACGATGCGGACGAATGCGATCGGATCGACCGGCGCCGCATCGGCCATTTTTGTGCCCGGTACCGGAATGAGCATGTTGATCGGCACGCTCTCCGGCGGAGACGGCAGGTTCGCGAGCGTGACCAACATGTCGATGCGGTCGTCCTCGCTTTCACCGAGCCCCATGATCCCGCCGCTGCAGACCTTGATGCCTGCCTCTCGGACATGGGCGAGCGTTTCCAGCCGCTCTTCGAATCGACGGGTCGTGATGACTTCGGGGTAGAAGCGTTCGGAGGTGTCGACGTTGTGGTTGTAGTAGTCGAGGCCTGCTTCGGCGAAGGTCTGCGCCTGTTCGGGCGACAACATTCCGAGCGTCATGCAGGTTTCGAGGCCGAGTGCTTTGACCCCTTTCACCATGGCGACGATCGCCGCCTCGTCGCGGGCCTTCGGGCTACGCCAGGCGGCTCCCATGCAGTAGCGCGTCGCTCCGGCGTCCTTCGCCTTTTGCGCCTCGGAGAGCACCTGCGCGCAAGAGAGCAGTTTCGAGGCCTTCAGGCCGGCCTCGTGATGCGACGACTGGCTGCAGTAGCCGCAATCTTCGGGACAGCCACCCGTCTTGATGTTGATGAGCTTGCTGAACTGCAGCCGGTTGGGATCGAAATTTTCACGGTGAAGGCTGTGCGCCTGAAAGAGCAGATCGTTGAATGGCTGCAGGTAGAGGGCGCGGGCGTCCTCGAACGTCCAGGCCGGACCTGAGCCATCGATGGTTGTGTTCTGTTGCCGGTTCAGATCGTGCATGGCTGCATCTCCGCGTATTTTCCAACGTCGAGGCTTGGCAAATAATAGATTATCTATTAAATCTCCTCATGGAGTCAGGCTGTCTGCAAAATCGCGGACCGTCAACGACAATTAATATAGATTATCTATGAGGCAACGATGGCGGAGACGGTCGCGGAACGCATCGCGAGAGTGTTGGGCGAGCGGATCGTTGCCGGGGAACTGCTTCCGGGCTCGCCTCTGCGTCAGGATAGGATTGCGGAGGAATTCGAGGCGAGCCATGTACCGGCGAGGGAGGCCTTCCAGCTGCTGAGGTCACGCGGGCTAGTCGTCGCCGAGCCTCGCCGAGGGGTCCGGGTCGCGCCGCTGGATCCTGCCGCGATCCAGGAGACGGTCGAGATCAGGGCGGCACTGGAAAGTCTTGCACTCACCTTTGCCGGGCCCCGCATGAACGCGGCCTGCCTCGAGCGGATTGAGAAGGCGCTCATCGCGGCCGATCAGGCGCAGACCATGGTTGAGTGGGAGCAAGCCAATCGCGTATTCCACCGCGAACTCGTCGCGCCGTGCCGGATGCCGAAGCTCCTTTCGATGCTCGACGATCTTCAGCTTGCCAATTCGCGGATCATATTCTCGGCAACCCGCTCGGCCGGCTGGCAGCCGGGCTCCAGCCTTGCGCATCGTCAGATCGTGAATGCCCTGAAGAAGAAGGAGTTCGACCGTGCGGCGACCATGCTGCGCAACCATATCCGCGGGCTCGAACGCGCGACGTGAGACGGCGCGCGACAGCGGCGAGGTTCGCTCGGGCGCCTTGTGCGGCTAGCCGCCCGCGCCGTCGACAGCCTTCTTCGCTCTCTCCGCAGCGGCCTCCGCATCGATGATGGCCTGAACGGCTTCCTCGCGACCGGCTGCCGCATGGCTTCGGGCCATCTGGGCAAAACTTGCGGACATTTGAGCAGAAGACTGCGCAGTGGCACGGAACTTCAACGCCGCAGGCAAGTCACCTTTTGCCTCCGCCTCCTGTGCCCCACGAGCCATCCTTTCAGCGCTGATTGCCAACTGGTTGGCCGTCGCCGCGAGATGCATGGCCAGCTGGGCTTCGTTCAGGGTGGCGACAGTCGACGTTTCAGCTGTATTCATAAAGGTCATTTTCCAGTCCAATGCGGCAAGAAGGTCACCGCAATGTTCCTGTACGAATGCCTGGAACCGGGCCGTCATTTGGCCCATTGTCTCGGCATCGGACTCAGTGGTGCGCGCCGCCCTTCCAAGTTCCACGCCGTAGCTGACACCGAGCTTGAAGCCCTCCTTGAGGCCCTCGCCGTATCCGAGGCGTTCGTCGGCCGACGTAAGCTCTTCCGGAGTGGGAACCATCTGCAGGACGCTTGAGGGGTCCTTGACGGAGCTCAGGGATAGATCGTGGTATCCGTCGACCACGCCGCGCAGCCATCCGGGGTAGGATCCCTCGCATGCCCCCCGGTGGAACTGGGGGGAGTTACGATCGGCGAACGCGACGGCCGTCCCCATAAGGTTTGCGCAGAGGACGACAAGGACCGCAAGAGAAGCAGCCCTTATGCCGCGAATGACTGTCACCGTTCGCTCGATCTGCCGCGTCATGCCGGCCGCCCTCGCTCGATGTTCACCTGCTCGAAGAGCAGCTGAACTCTACGCGCTGACATTGCGATCCGCGTTGACATGCGTCAACTTTGGCGATCGAAGGCTGATCGTCTCACGCAGACGGTGTGACGTACGGGCAAGCGTTCACGAAGACTGGGTTCGGCAGGAATATCCTTCCCGCCGACTACCCGGGATCTGTGTTATTTCATTCCCACTCGATCGTGCCCGGCGGCTTCGAGGTTACATCATAGACGACGCGGTTGATGCCGCGGACTTCGTTGATGATGCGGGTGGCGGCGCGGCCGAGGAATTCCATGTCGTAGTGGTAGAAGTCGGCCGTCATGCCGTCGACCGAGGTCACCGCGCGCAGCGCGCAGACGAACTCATAGGTGCGGCCGTCGCCCATGACGCCGACGGTCTGCACCGGCAGCAGCACGGCGAAGGCCTGCCAGATCGCGTCATAGAGACCAGCCTTGCGGATTTCGTCGAGATAGATCGCATCGGCGTCGCGCAGGATGTCCAGCTTCTCGCGGGTGACGCCGCCGGGGCAGCGAATGGCGAGGCCCGGACCCGGGAAAGGATGACGGCCGATGAAGGAGTCGGGCAGGCCGAGCTCCTTGCCGAGTACGCGGACTTCGTCCTTGAAGAGTTCGCGCAGCGGCTCCACCAGTTGCATCTTCATGCGTTCCGGCAGGCCGCCGACATTGTGGTGCGATTTGATCGTCACCGACGGTCCGCCGGTGAAGGAAACGCTTTCGATGACGTCAGGGTAGAGCGTGCCCTGACCGAGGAAGTCGGCTCCGCCAAGCTTCTTGGCCTCCTCCTCGAAGGTTTCGATGAAGAGCCGGCCGATGATCTTGCGTTTGGTTTCCGGATCGGAAACGCCTTCCAGCTCGCCGACGAACCTGTCGACGGCATCGACGTGAATGAGGTGCAGGTTGTAGTGCTCGCGGAACATGGCGACCACGTCGGCCGCCTCGTTCTTGCGCATCAGCCCATGGTCGACCAGGATGCAGGTGAGCTGGTCGCCGACCGCTTCGTGGATCAGCAGCGCCGCGACGGAGCTGTCGACGCCGCCCGAGAGGGCGCAGATGACCCGCTTGTCGCCGACCTGGTCGCGGATGGCCTGAACGGCTTTGGCGCGATAGGCCGACATCGTCCAGTCGCCCTTGATGCCGGCGACGTTGTGGATGAAGTTGGCGATGAGCTTGGCACCGTCAGGCGTGTGCACGACTTCCGGATGGAACTGCACGGCGTAATACTTGCGCTTCTCGTCGGCGATGAAGGCGAAGGGAGCGTTGGCAGAGGTCGCGACTACCTCGAAGCCGGGGGGCAATGCGGTTACGCGGTCGCCATGGGACATCCAGACCTGGTGGCGAGAGCCGGTGGGCCAGAGACCATCGAAGAGTGCGCAGTCCTTCTCGATATCGAGAAACGCGCGGCCGAACTCCCGGTGATGTCCGTCCTCGACCTTGCCGCCGAGCTGCATGCAGATCGTCTGTTGCCCATAGCAAATGCCGAAGATTGGAACGCCGCTGTCGAAGACGACCTGCGGTACGCGAGGGCTTCCCTCTTCAAGCGTCGAGGCCGGGCTCCCCGAGAGGATCACCGCCTTCGGCTTCAGCCGCGCAAAGCCTTCGTCTGCAGATTGGAACGGAACGATCTCGCAATAGACGCCCGCCTCGCGGACGCGCCGGGCGATGAGCTGCGTCACCTGGCTGCCGAAATCGATGATGAGAACGCTGTCGGGATGAGCTGTCTGGGTCATGTCGAGCCTTTAATGAAAACCGCCCGTTCTGGCAATTGCTGATTTGCCGCAGATCCGGAAAATTTCGCAGTACGCCGCGTCGACTTCAGAACCAGAAGAGGCCGTCCTCGAGTGCCGCAAACAGCGTGTCGACGCTGCCGGCGAGCTTCTGGTCGATGACGTGCAGGTATTCCGTCCAGTCGCCGACGTGGCGAAGCTCATCCTTCCCGTCGGAAATCCCCCGAAGGCCGATCAGTGGCAGGCCGAACGTGCTGCACACACGAAAGACCGCAAAGGTCTCCATGTCGACCATGTCGGCACCGATAGCGTGATAGGCATCTCCCGAAACGATGTTGGCGCCGGTCGAAAGGCTGGCTGTCGGAATGCCGGGAATGCGCAATGGGAGGTCGATGACCGCGGGAAGGTCGAGAAATGGCGTGCGGCCCTTCTCGAAACCGAGCGGCGAGGCATCCATGTCGCGATATGAGACCGACCCGACCTGATAGATCCCCGTCTGCTCGAGGGTGTTCGAACCGGCCGAACCGAGCGAGACGACGAGATCCGGAAGCGTCTTTGCCGCCTCCAGCGCGGAGACGGCTCGGGTCAGTGCGAGCGTGGCCTCAACCGGGCCGACGCCTGTCATCAGGGGGTCGAAGCGCGACCGCAGGAAAGGACCATACTCCGCCTCCGCGGCCATCACGAAGAGGATCGACTTGCCGCTAACCGTTTTCAGCTCGAACGTCACCCGGTGATCCCCTCCCGTCCACGCACGACCATCAGCGTGCTGGTCATGGACGCGATCAGCTTGGCCGGGCCGTCGCCGACCGCGTAACCGCGACCGTCTGCAACAATGATCGTGCTGCCCGGCTTGGTGATTTCGCCGCGGAACAGGAACCGGTCGCCGCGTCCCGGCGACATCAGGTTGACCTTGAACTCTATCGTGAGCAGCGAGGCGTCCGGGGCAATGACCGTGTAGGCGGCATAGCTGCAGGCGCTGTCAAGCGCGGCCGAGATGACGCCCGCATGCAGGATGCCGTGTTGCTGTGTGAGTTTTATGTCGAACGGCAGCTCGATTTCGACCACGCCCTGCGAGATGCGGGTGAGCTCGGCACCGAGCGTCTCCATGGCGCCTTGCCGCGCGAAGCTTTGCCGGATGCGTTCGTGCACGTCCTCGCTGTCTATGTCACTCATTTGTCGCCATTCCCCTTGAGAGGCGCGAAATTGGCACGCCCTCAACAGGCAGGCAAGCCGCCGGCAACGAGAAAATCAGTTGAGCACGAAGAGCGAAAGATTGAGAAGCGAGGCAAAGCCGACCCAGGCCGCATACGGTATGAAAAGCAGGCCCGAAGGTCGGTCGACATCCCAGGCCTTGGCGATGAAAGCGAGAATCAGGGTGAGAAGTGGCAGGATGACGACGAGGCCGAGCGCCGGGCTTTGCAGACCGAAGAAGGAGGGGGACCACAAGAGGTTGAATATCATCTGGCCGAACCAGAGCTGCATTGCCGCGGAAGCGGGGGCTCTCAGCCACATTCGGGCACCGGCGATCGCGATCAGCACGTAAAGCGTGGTCCAGACCGGACCGAAGACGTAGGCGGGCGGATTGAACGGCGGCTTGTCGAGCGACTGATACCACTCGTCCGGAAGGTTCGCGAGACCGGAGAGCAGGCCGAAACCGAGCGTAACGACGATGAAGACGAGATGGATCAGAAGCGAGCGCATGATGAAGATGTAGGGTGCGATCGGCTTCATCCAAGGTCAAAGCGTGCTGAGACGGACGATATGCTGGTCCCAGGCGACGGCGCTCTGTGTTCGCCCAAAATGCCCATTGTAAGACGATACGGCAAAGCCGCCCGCGCCGGGCGCGATGCCCGCCGCGTCGGCGATCCGCATCTGTCGCAGGATCGTGCCCTTGGTGCCGTCGAGCGTCACTGCGAGGCCGCCTTTCGGTGAGGTGAGGCCGACGACGTTGTCGCGACGGTTAACCGCGATCGCGCCGACGTAATTTGCGAGCCCTTCTGTCGTCTCCTCCGGCAGATCGACGAATCGAAGTTCTTCGCCGTGGCCGAAATAGCCTACGAGCGGTGGAAGGTCGTTGCGCGGGCCTTCGTATTGGCAGGCAAACCAGATGCGGCCGTTGTCCGCGAGCGCAAGGTGGCGGGTCGAAAGCCGGCGAAGGTTCTCCGGCAACGCGTGCTTTTCGACGAGCGCCCCGGTTCTCGCGTCGCTGATGACGAGGCTCGGCTCCATATGATCGAGATTGAGCTTCGTTCGTCCGAAATCAGGATGAGTCTCGATGCCGCCATTGGCGATGATGAGCAGTCGACCGTCGCCGCTCACCGTCATGTCGTGTGTTCCAACACCATGGGCCGGAACTTCGCCTAGACGGGAGAAGCCGTTCGCCGCGTCATAAACGCCGATGACGCCGCGATTGTTGTCGAAGTCGTTCTCGCAGGCATAGAGGACGCGCCCGTCCGGCGAGAAACCGCCATGGCCGAAAAAGTGCCGGTTATCCCCACAAGCGAAGACAGTCGGCTCCATGTCCGTCTTCGGATCGACGGCCATCGCGAAGGTGCCGGGCCGTCGTGCGAAGGCGACCACCCTGCCGGATGTCGCGCAAGAGGTCAGTCCATGCACGCGTCCGGGAAGATCCATCTGCGTGATGATCTCGCCGTTCTCGCTCAGGAGCGCCAGACCGTATGTACCGTTGGGCGCGCGAAAACCGGAGGCGAAGACCGCGTCGGCGCGATCTAGCGCGAGAGCGGCCCTGGAGGATAGGCTCGCCAGGAAGGCGACACCCGCCGCCTTGATGAAGCTGCGACGATCGATGAGCGCACTTTTCCGCATGATCAGTCTCCGTCCGAGAAGGAGAAGCCTGCGCCGAGACCGAGTGCGCCGCCAAAATCGTCGTTGAGCCGCAGGATCAGGTCTTTGCTGTTCAGCAGCAGGAAATCGAGTTTGGAGCGTTCCTCCGGCGTGCCTGTTGCCGCCTCGACGTCCTCGTCGAGCGTGCTGGCGACGCGTATCAGCGATTTGAGAACAAAATCCACGGAGGTGACGATCGAACGGGAACCGGGGTCGAGGAGTTCCTCCATGTCCGACTGGTCGATCAACGCGCGGATGCCTTCGAAATTGCCGCGGATTGACGCGAAGGTGAGGCCGGAGCGCCAGAAGATCGCCTGCCGGGGCGACGTCCTGGCATCCTCTCCCTTGTAGAATGTCTCGATGCGCTGGTCGCGCACGGTCTCGGCACCGTGGACGAGGATGCCGAGAAGAGCGGTCATTGCCTCTCGGTCGTCCCGGAAGTACGGATTGTCGGCGCCCGGATGTTTCCAGGCATTCTGAATGCCGGTCGGCTCGTCCCATTCCTGGGCAAGCTCGCTGCCGAGATGCGCGAGATTTCCGGCGATCGCCGCTCCGTAGCGGCAACGAAAGCCGTTTGTTTGCTGAGACAGGACATCGGAGCCGGTACCGTGGAGCTCGAATTCGGCCGCCCCGAGGCCCTGCACGGCGACGCTCTTTTCCCTGAGCGTCTCGACCTTGGTGGCGTTCTCGTCGGGCTTGGCAAGCAGTGCCTGCACCTGTTTGAGGCCCGTGCTCTTGCGATCGGGGTAGAACAGAATGCGTTCGAGACGGTTGGCCTCGATCGCCGGCCCGACACGGACGATCTCGATTTTCGACCAGGCCTCGACGCTCTTGTCGAAGGCGCTTCGGGCGGCGTCCAATCGCTCCTGCGACGGAGCGGTGCAGAGCGCCTGCATCGCCTCTTCGAAGTCTCCAGCCCTGTCCCGAAAGTCCCGGTATCCCGGGCGGATGAAACGATCGACCGCCTTTTCGAGCACGGAGGGTATCACGTCCGCCTGGAGTGTCGGTATGAACGTCTCCTGCGCGGTCGCCGGAAGGCTCAGGGCGAAGAGGGCGGCAATCGAGCGGAACAGGAATTTGATCACAGCGACTCCAGAAATCTGATCAGGTGTTGACGTGCTTCGTGCGTCATCGACGCGAATGCGTTGCGCGCGCTTTCGGCCTCTCCGCCATGCCAGAGGATCGCCTCGGTGAGGCTACGTGCGCGACCATCATGAAGGAAGAAGGTGTGCCCGTTGACCTCGTCGGTCAACCCGATGCCCCATAACGGAGGAGTGCGCCACTCCCGACCTGTGGCATCTCCCACCTGCTGGCCGTCGGCAAGTCCTTCGCCCATGTCATGCAGCAGGAAGTCCGAGTAGGGCCAGATCAACTGGAAGGCTTGGGCCTTGTTGGCAGCGTTGCGCCGTGTCACGTATTTCGGCGTGTGACAGGCGATGCAGCCGGCGCCGTAGAACAGAGACTTGCCCTTCAGCACCTCCGGGGCGTCGACGTCACGGCGTGCGGGAACGGCGAGATTTTCCGAATAGAACGTGACGAGATCGAGCACCGGATCGGGCGCTTCGGTATTGCCAAGCCGTGTCTGTACGCCGTTCTGCATGGAGCGGCACTCGTCCTGTGCCTCGGTGCAGTCACCCCAATGGCGCGGGGTGTCCGGCGTGGAGATGCCGAGGTCGCCGGTGAAGGCACTGGAGCTCTGGTCGCGAACCGAGGCGTTCTGCGCCTTCCAGCCGAAGCGTCCGAGTTTGAGCTCGCCGGTGCGATGGTCGCGCGCGCGCGCCGCGCGACCGGAGATGCCGTCACGGTCGCGGTCATCCGGGTCGGCCTTCGCCAAAATGTCGGCGGCGGCGATCGCTTCTATGAGACCCATGCCGATCATCGGATTGGCGATGCGCGGTGAGAGCGTTGTGTCGATGCCGAGCGGCCCGTAGTTGAGGTCCGCGACGCTGTATTGCGGCTTGCGCAGCGTGATGATCTCACCGCCTGCCAGCGTTACCGGCTCCTCGGTGTAGGTGATGACCACCCGGCCCTCCGCGGCGACACCGGGCACGGCCATGTCCTGAAGCTGGGCGCCGTAGGTCGTATCGGAAAAGTTGACCACCTTGAGATCGGCGACAGCTTGCCGCTCCTCGCTCGTGCGGGCTGGGCGGGCAAGCCTCAGGAACATCGATGTCGCGTCGGCATTGCCTTCCGGTGGCCTGCCGCGCCCGTCCTTCAGGTGGCAGTTCTGGCAGGCGCGCGCGTTGAACAGCGGGCCGAGCCCGTCGGACGCCTGGGTGGAGGAGGGCGAAGAGACCCAGAGCTTTCGAAACAGCGCATTGCCGAGCTTGAAGTTCTCTTCTTCCGAGAAGGCGAGGTTGGCGGAGGCGTGGGAGAACGCATCGGAATTGACGAGATTTCGCGACGTTGCCGCGCCACCCGGCATTGCTTCATATCGTTCCGGCTTGGAGAAGTCGGTGGTCGGCCGCGTAATATGCTCGACGCGGGTGATGTCTTCCGCCGAAAGATCGTTGCGCTCCACTTCCGCAGCACCGGCGGGCGGCGCAAACAGCACCGAGGCGGCGGCGAGAAAAGCCAACCGGTGCCGGGATCGGAGCGAGAAGACGCAGGTCGCTTGCATATGCATGTCGGGCTGCCGGAAAGTCCGGCAGCCCGCCTTCATCTCATTGGAACACGGCTTCGGGATTGTCGAGGCTGTCGGAGCCTTCGAGCTCGATCGCGCCGAGATCCAGCGAAGCAATGACGCGCTCAATGGTTTTGGTCTGGTCGATCAAGCCGTCGATGGCGGCCTGCACGGTGGCATTGCCTTCTGCATTGCCTTCGCTGATCATCTGATCGTAGGCCTCTACCGTCTCGGCGCGTTTGGCCATTGCATTCATGGCCGCGAGTGTCTTCTCGAGCTTTGCCTTCATTTCGGCATCGAGTGCCGGGTCCTTGGCGGCAACAAGCTCGGACAGTGACGGGCCGGTCATCTTGGTGCCGTCGACGCGGGCGTATTCGCCGGTATAGGCGGATGCGATGCCGATCGCGTCGTTCAGATGCGAGTTGTGGGTGTTGTCGGAGAAGCAATCATGCTCCTCTTCGGGGTCATGCAGCAGCACGCCGAGCTTCATGCGCTCGCCGGCGAGCTCGCCATAGGAAAGCGAACCCATGCCGGTGAGGATAGCGGTAATCCCCGCCTTTGGGTCGGCCTCGACCGCCTTCGTGGCTTCACCATCTGGCTGCCATGCAGCGACCATGTCCTGCAGGTCTGATACGAGCAGGGTCGACGCCGCCTTGAGGTAGGCGGCCCGACGGTCGCAATGACCGTTGGTGCAGTTCTTGAGATCGTAGTCGGTGTAGGGCCGGTTGCCGGCGCCAGGACCGGTGCCGTTGAGATCCTGCCCCCAGAGGAGGAACTCGACCGCGTGGTAGCCGGTGGCCACATTTGCCTCGATCTCGCCGGCCTCGTGCAGTGTTTCAGCGAGGAACTCAGGCGTGATCTCCGAGGCATCCACCTCCTTGCCGCCAATCTTGATCTGCGGATTGGCAATGACGTTGGCTACATAGAGCGCGTTCTCGTCGCTCTCCGTGCCGTAGGCCGCGTCGACATAGTCGATGAGGCCCTCGTCAAGCGGCCAGGCATTCACCTTGCCTTCCCAGGCGTCGACGATCGGATTCCCGAAGCGATAGACTTCCGACTGCTGGTAGGGAACACGGGCCTTGATCCAGGCTGCGCGCGCTGCCTTCAGCGTTTCCTCGCTAGGATTGGCGATCAAAGCGTCGATTGCTGCGTCGAGGACTTTGGCCGTGGACAGTGAGTCCTCATACTTCGCCTGCGCGAGGACGGCGTAGTGTTTCAGCACCTGCGCCGCGTCGGGTGCGGCAAGGGCGGGTGCGGCAATCATGGCCGTCGACGCGACCATCAATGCGATGGTGGCACCAAAAATGGATTTCCGGGTCATGAATATCTCCTGAGGCGGATTGGGCGCCTATGAGTGAAATGGACCCGAACGTCTTGGAGTAAAAATAAACTGGTGTCAAATAGTCTAGAATAAATTTCCGTCGCTTGGCTGGAGCTCCGGGCGCGTATCGACGCGCTGCGGTCAGCTGCGGCGGCGCATGCGACAGAAGAAGAAGCCGTCCGTATCGGTGGCGGCGGGGCTGAGTGTCAGCGTCAGGCCGTCACGGCTGCGCGGACGCGCGTTCGACGAAGCAAAAAGCCGGTTCCAGACGTCGAAACCCGAATCGATCTCGAAATCCGAGTGGCTCTCGCAGAAGCCACGGACCTGGTCGTCGTTTTCTTCCGGGAGCAGTGAACATGTCACGTAAAGGAGCTCGCCGCCCGGCTTCACGTAGACCGCGGCTTCGGCAAGCGCTTCCCGCTGCTGCTCGACGCGTTCCTGGAGATTGCGCGGCGTCAGCCGCCACTTGGTGTCCGGACGCCGCCGCCAGGTGCCGGTTCCGGTACAGGGGGCATCCACCAGCACGCGGTCAAAGCGACCGGTCAGGGGGGCTATCGCGGAAATAGCGTCGTGGACCTGGACGTTGTGCGTGCCGGCGCGTTTGAGGCGTTCGATGATCGGGGCGAGCCGCTTGCGGTCGGCGTCATAGGCGTGGACCTGACCCTTGTTGTGCATGGCCGCCGCCATGGCGAGCGTCTTGCCGCCGCCGCCGGCGCAGAAATCGAGAACCTGCTCGCCTTCACGAGGATCGACGAGATCGGCGACGATCTGTGATCCCTCGTCCTGAACCTCGAACCAGCCCTTCTGGAAGGAAAGCTCGGCCGTCACGTTGGGGAGCCGCGAGGGGCCTTCGCCGGCGGGAA
This sequence comes from Ciceribacter sp. RN22, assembly GCF_024054295.1. Classification (NCBI taxonomy): domain Bacteria; kingdom Pseudomonadati; phylum Pseudomonadota; class Alphaproteobacteria; order Hyphomicrobiales; family Rhizobiaceae; genus Ciceribacter; species Ciceribacter sp. RN22. The sequence goes on along the minus strand of NZ_JAMXLD010000001.1, from coordinate 335,020 downwards.
TGCGGATGCCGTTGCGGGCGATCTGGGCGGCCTGGGCGCCGACGCGATCGAGCGCCTTCAGCACCTTGTCACGCGAGGCCTTGAGCGTGTTGGCGCGCAAGTCGAGTGTGGGACGTTTGGTGAGCGCCTTGGCTTCCACGAGCCAGTCTTCTCCGAATACGGTTTCGAAAGACGGCTGGATCCATTCGGGGATGTCGGCCTGCACATGCAGCGGGGCATCCTCGATCCGACGTGAGGCGAACGCAGCAAGCTGTGCCGGGCCGAGCGCTGCCGGAGCGAAGCTGTCTCCGTCCAGTTCGTTTGTCAGGCTCTCCGGCGTAAAGCCCCATTGGCGCAGGAGCACAGCATAACCGATCGCAGCCGCGCTCTCGTCATCCATCAGCCAGGCATGAGAGAGCCTCATGCGCAGCGCGTCGTAGACGATGTTGCCGATCGCCGCGCGGTCACCCGAGCCGGCAAAGCGATGGGACAGTCCCCAGTCCTTCAGCGCGTCCGCGACCGGTCGGCGACGGGTCTCGATATCGTCCAGAATTTCGATCGCGCCGGCAAGGCGGCCGCCCAAACGCATGTCATGTCTCCTGCAACAGAAGACTGCGTGGTAGCGGCGAACGACGCCGAGGGCAAGCACCCGCGCCTTACGAAGAACGGAACGGAGCCCCTTTTGGGTGGCCTCTCGTCAGCCGATGACCTCATAGCAAACCTTGGCGTGGCCGCTCTGAACCATGCCGATGTTCTGTGCGGCTGCCTTGGAGAGGTCCAGCACGCGACCCCGGACGAAGGGTCCGCGGTCGTTGATCCGCACCACGACGCTCCGACCGTTTCTCGCGTTGGTCACCTTGAGTTTGGTGCCGAAGCGGAACGACTTGTGAGCCGCCGTAAGGAGGGAAGGATTCATTCGCTCACCGGAAGCAGTGCGCGAGTGAAGGGCATACCAGGAAGCGCCACCGCAGGACGAGTTTGCAGAAGCCTGCGCAGGGGCGAAAGCACCGAATGCAGCTATAGCTGCAATGGTGGCAATAGAGCGCCGGATATTCTTCAAGTTCGATTTCCCTAGTCGTTCGTTGTAGCTGGAATTTGCGTGGGAACGCTAAGGCGGGGTCAAAAGTGGCAAAAACGTGCCTTTATGAACTCACGAAGTGTTACATATTGTAACATTTGTGATTTCAATCATGGTGAACAAATTATGAAGAGCGTGCGGCAAAAAGAGAAAACGTGTTCAAAATCAGCGGAAAATTGGAACGCGGTTCCAGTTCAGCCTATGTTCGTCACGTTCACAAAAAATATTTTGGAAAATTTTTGCGGAATGCCCCATTTCCTGCCCGAAATGTGAAGATTCCGGGGCATTGCGAGGCGTCCGGGTCCCGAGATGGACGATGAACGACGGAAACGCGGCGAGGCTTCTACTTGTTCCAGCGGCCGCTGGCCCACAGTTCGCCGAGAGAAGCCCGGTAGTCCGGGTACTGGAAACGGAAGCCAAGACCGGTGATCCGCGCGTTGGAAACGCGCTTGTTCTCACCGTAGAACGAACGCGCCATTGGCGTGAGCTCGGCCGTCTCGAAATCCTGCTCTGGAGGAGGCTCGACATCCATCAGGCGTGCCGCCTCGGCAACAACGTCCTGCGGCGGGCACGGCTCGTTGTCCGTTACATTGAAGATGCCGGACGTGCGCGCCTCGGCAAGGAAAAGTGTGGCTGCGGCGATGTCCTCGACGCGGATCCGGTTGAACACCTGACCCTTCTTGACGAGCCTGCGCGCGCTACCGTTGGCGAGATTGACGAAGGGATTTCTGCCGGGCCCGTAGATGCCCGACAGACGCAGGATCGCCAGCGGCACGCCGCTTGCGGCAACGAGCGCCTGCCACGCCTCCTCCGCCTGCAGGCGCTCGACAGAACGCTGCGAAACGGGCCGGCATGGCGTCTCTTCGTCAACCCAGGCGCCGGCGTGGTCGCCGTAGACGCCAACCGTTGACAGATAGCCGATCCACTCGAGCCGCGGCAAATACGTTCGCACCTCGTCGCCGAGAAGCGGAAGCAGGGGGTCGCCGCGCGGGCCGGGGGCAATCGACTGGACGAGGTGGGTGACGTTCCGCAAGGTTTCGGTGAGTTTTCCGGAGAACGATGTTCCTTCGAACTCGAAGGGAGCGATGCCGGCTTCGTCGAGCGTCGCCACCTTGTCGATACTCCGCGTCGTGCCGGCAACCTGATGTCCCCTGGCGGCGGCAAGGACACCGATCGCCTTTCCGGAGTAGCCTGCGCCAAAGATCATCATCCGCATCGTGTCATCTCCCGAAATCCCACTCGGCCTGTACGTCCGGATCCTGCTCCTGCGGCCGGTGACCGAGCCGTAGGGCCTCGAAGGCTTCGCCGTCAAGCAAGCGCGACAACGCCCAGACGGCCATCCCGCGGACTTCGGGCGCGTCGTCGTCCAGCAATCGTCGGCACGGCTCCGCGAGTTCTGGTCGCGCGGAATTGCCGGCGGCAATCAAGAGGTTGCGGATGAAGCGGTTCCTCCCGATCCTCTTCACCGGCGATCCGCTGAAGAGGCCTCGAAAGGCTGCATCATCAAGCGACAACAGGGTGGCGATCTCTGGCTCCCGCAGGTCGTCGCGGGCCTTCAACTTCATTTCGCGGGCGGTCTCGGCAAACTTGTTCCAGGGGCAGGCGGCCAGACAGTCGTCGCAGCCGTAGACCCGGTTGCCGATCGCCGGCCGCAAGTCACGATCGATCAGTCCCTTATGCTCGATCGTGAGATACGAAATGCAACGCCGTGCGTCGATGCGGTACGGCGCGGGAAAGGCCGAGGTCGGACAGGCATCGAGACAGGCGCGACAGGAGCCGCAATGGTCGGCTTCGGGCGCGTCGAAGTCGAGTTCCGCAGTGGTGAAGAGGCTTCCCAGGAAGAGCCAGGAACCGTATTGGCGGCTCACCAGATTGGTGTGTTTGCCCTGCCAGCCGAGGCCGGCGGCGGCGGCCAGCGGCTTTTCCATGACAGGGGCCGTATCGACGAAGACCTTCACGTCCGCACCCGCGCGGGCGGCGAAGCGCCCGGCAATCTCCTTCAGGCGGCCTTTCATGACGTCGTGATAGTCCCGGTTGCGGGCGTAGACGGAGATCGCCGCCCTGTCCTTTTTTTCGAGAACGCGCCGCGGGTTCTCGTCCGGACCGTAATTCATGCCGACCATGACGATCGAGCGCACGTCGCCCCAGAGCATTTTCGGGTTGGCGCGACGCTCGCGCGTCTCCTCCATCCACTCCATGGTGCCGTGATAGCCAGCCTTGATATAGGCGGCCAGGCGCGCCGGGGCCTCGGGGATGACATCAGGTCCGGTAATGTGACAGAGTTCGAAGCCCTGTGCCGTAGCCTCCTCGCGGACGAAGTCGGTCAGGCGGCGACGCAGACGCGCGGCCTTGTCGTCGCTCGGTCTTTCCGATGCTCCGTCGGCGGGCATGGCCGCTCCTCGTCAGAAATCCAGATCCGCGTAGTGCGAAACCGGCGTCAGGCCGCGCACGCGCTCGGCGAGCAGCGGACGGAAGGAGGGGCGGGACTTGAGCCGCTGATACCACTCCTTGACGACGGGCGCTTCCGACCAGTCGATCTCGCCGAGATAGTCGAGAACGGAGATCGCCGCCGCCGCGGCGAGATCGGCGTAGCTCAGGCGGTCGCCGGCAAGCCAGGGCCGCGATCCGGAGAGCCAGGCGAGATATTTCATGTGCTGGCGGATGTTGTTGCGGGCTGTCCGCAGCACCTTGGAGTCCGGTGCTCCGCCGCCGAGACCATTTGGAATCTGCAGCTTGTGAACGCGCTCCCGCACAAGAGGTCGGGTGACGTCCTGCTCCATCTTTTGCAGGAACCATTCAGTGAGGCGACGGATCTCGGCCCTCTGGAACGGATCCTCGGCAAGCAGCCGCCGGTCACGCTTCAGCACGCCGTGGGTCTCGTCCAGGAATTCGGAGATGACGGTCGGCCCGCACAACGCGCGCATATTATCGTCAACATAGACGGGTAGCGTTCCTGCCGGATTGAGGGCCAGGAATTCCCTGCGTTTTTCCCAGGTCTGCTCCTCCACCAGGTCGGCCGGGAAGCCGTATTCCGAAAGGACCAACCGGATGAACCGGGACGCGGTCGACATGGGATGATGATACAGTGTTGGCATTTTGTCCGCATTCTCTACTGCTGAGACGCCATGGTGACTGGACGCTTCTGCCCCGCCTCGTACGGCTGGCCATAGCCACGGTCTCCAAGCTATAGGTTCTCGGCCCCCTCAATACAAGCGAATCAGCCCTTTCGCCAGCGGCACCACAAGGACTTTTCATGGAAGACCAATCGATCCTCAGCGCGCTCCTTCTCGGCCTCATCGAGGGGCTCACGGAGTTCATTCCCGTTTCCTCCACCGCTCATGTGCTCCTCGCCGGGCATTTTCTCGGCTTCCGTTCGCCCGGCAACACCTTTGCTGTGCTGATCCAGCTCGGCGCCATCCTGGCGATCCTCAGCGTTTATGCACAGAAGCTTGTCGGTATCGCGTTGACGCTGCCCTCCAGCGCTCGCAGCCGTCATTTTGTCCTTTCGATTCTGATTGCCTTCCTGCCGGCGGCGGTCATCGGAGCGCTCGCTCACGACTTCATCAAGTCCGTGCTCTTTGAGACGCCCGTGCTGATGTGCGTCGTGCTCATCCTCGGCGGCTTCGTGCTGCTCTGGATTGACCGGCAGGTACTCACGCCTCGCTACACCGACGCCATGCAATATTCCCCGCCGCTCGCCTTCAAGATCGGCCTTTGCCAATGCGTGGCGATGATTCCCGGCGTTTCCCGGTCGGGTGCAACGATTGTCGGCGCTCTGCTCCTCGGCGCGGACAAGCGATCAGCAGCGGAGTTTTCCTTCTTTCTGGCCATGCCGACCATGGTCGGCGCCTTCACCCTCGATCTCTACAAGAACCGCAACGCGCTGAACTTCGACGACAGCGCCCTCATCGCGATTGGTTTCGTCGCGGCCTTCATATCGGCTTTGTTGGTGGTGAGGAGCCTGCTCAACTACGTTTCGAGGCGCGGATACGCCTTTTTCGCGTGGTGGCGGATTGCCGTCGGTGGTCTCGGCCTCGTGGCGCTGACTCTCGGGTTCTGAGGCGCCGAACCGGGCGCCCTCAGGGGCGCCCGAGAATACAGGTGAAGATCAGCGGGTAGTCGGGATCGACGCCGTGCTGCAGGGGTCGACGCCGTAGGCCGGTGCGCAATTCGACTTTCCCGCTACGCCCGTCGAGGGCGCCATGAACGAGCCTGCCATGATGACCAGTGCCGCACACGCAAAAAAGAGTGCGATAGACTTACCCATAAAATCTGCCTCTCGGAATGATGGTATGCGTTCCGTCAACGCAACAACGCAGCGCCCGAACGCGGTGGACGATCTACGCATTGCTGGTCACTTCTTCAATAGAAGATCTTGCTGAATTGACGGTTAACAAAGGTACTTTGCCACTGCGTCATTTGTGCAACGCCAACGCCGTGGCAGAGTCTCAAAGAAGGCGTCACGCCTCCTTGCCGGCCCCGGTGAACTGCCCGTGCGGACGGTACTGCACCAAGTAGGACGGCAGGACCGATTCCAGGGTAACCGGAGTGATCCCCATCGCTTCGAGTGTGCGACCTTCGGCCCTCGCCGCCTCGGAGACGACGTTGTCCTTCTTCAGGAGTTTCACCTGGTCGCCGGTGAGCGGCGGCTTCACGAAGGGCACGAGCGACATGAGGCCGGCGAGCAATGAAGCCACCCCGAACGGCAGACTCAGGAAACCGCGGCGGCGTTCGACCGTCGCAAGCATGATCTCCATGCATTCGCGGAAGGAGAGGATCTCGCGTCCGCCGAGTTCGTAGATCTTGCCTCGGTTGAGCTTGCCGTCGACGGAGCAGGCAACCGCTTCTGCGACATCACCGACGTGCACCGGCTGGAACCTGGTCTTGCCGCCGCCGATCAGCGGCAGGAACGGCGCCTTGCGGGCCATGGCGGCGAACTTGTTGAAGAAGCTGTCCTCGGGTCCGAAGATGATCGAGGGGCGCATGATCACGGCATCCGGCTTGGTCGAGAGGATTGCGGCCTCCGCCTTGCCCTTGGTAACCGCGTACTGCGATTCGGAGTTCACGTCGGCGCCGATCGCCGAAATATGGGTGAGGCTCGCGCCGGCATTGCGGGCCGCTTCCGCCACCGCGCGGGCGCCGAAGTCCTGGACGGCGTCGAAGCGGTTGCGTCCGCTCTCGAACAGGATACCCACGCAGTTGACGACATGGTTCGCGCCCTCGACTGCCTTGTCGACCGAGGCGCGGTAGCGCAGGTTGGCCTGGACGAGCGAGATCTGGCCGACATTGCCCAGCGGCAGCAGGAAGCCTGCGAGATCCGGCCGGCGGACCGCGACGCGGATGCGGTAGCCGCGGCGGGCGAGCGCGCGCACGATGTGCCGCCCGACGAAACCCGATCCACCAAACACGGTCACGAGCGGCGGAAGATTGGACAGGGTCATTGGCAGGCTCCCTCGGAGAGAATTGGGCAGTTTGACTTCAGGGTGTCTATTAGACGAATCGTTCCGCGACGTGAAGTGCCATCGCGCCGCAGAGAGGCCGTCTGGATCGGCGTTTCAGACGCCTTCCACGACAACCATCTCGGCATCCGCGACTTCCTGGCGGATCTTTGCGGCGATCTGGTACTCCGGCGAATTGTAGCAGTCGACGGCGGCCTGATGGGAGGGGAATTCAATGACCACGTTGCGTGCGCGGGCCTTCCCCTCGAGCTCGGTGAACGCGCCGCCGCGGGCGAGGAACGTGGCGCCATACTTCTCGAAGGCCGGTTTGGCTGCCGCGACATAATCCTTGTAACGCTCCGGATCGCGGATATCGACGCGGGCAATCCAGTAACCTTTGGGCATCCTGTCCTCCTGTCTGGTCTGTCCAGCGGTTTTGAGTGAATTCGACGGAGGGGTCAAGTTTGTTCATTTCGGGCTAACGTGCGGGCCCGTATGTTCCGGAATCACATCGCATTCGCAAAGGGAGACGACATTGAAGCCATGGTCCCGGTGGGAAGCGTCCGGTCGGACGGCCTTGCATGAATCCATTATGATCGCCGTCACGGCGATGATTTTCAGTTTGGGATGGTCGACGGACGCCCGGGCGAAGATGTGTGATGCGGCCTTCTACGAAAAGTTGAGAAGTGCGCCCGACGGCAAGGATGATCGGATCAATGTGGACTGCGACCTTCAACTGAGACCGGACGACGTGATTACCCGGAAGCTGGTGTTTGCCGGCGAGGCCGCTTCGGGGGTAAGCCTCGATTGTCAAGGAGCAACGCTCGGCAGTTCCAAGATGAAATACAGCGTAGGAGCGCCGACAGTCCTCGTCAGGTCTCAGAAGCTGCCCGGCGATTCCGGCTGGAGTGTTCCTCGAGACATACGCATCACGAACTGCAAAATCGTCGGAAACATACGTCTGACCGGTCTCGGCCCGAACGGCGAAGCAGAGGACGTACGAAAATCTTCCCTCACTCGCGATCACACCGCCAACGCGCAGCGGAACGCTCCCTCCGGCATCGAACTGACGAATATCTCCGTTGAAGCAGTCGGCACGATCCCCCTCTATTTCGGCCCGGGGGTGACGAAGTCGTCGCTGACGAACTCCACCATACGCGGGAAATCAGCGAAGACCGTGATCTACCTGGATGCGGAATCGGCCGAAAACGTCATCTCCGGCAATCGCTTCTCCATCAAGGCCGACCGCGAAATGATCGCCGTTGATGGCTCGGCGCGAAACGTCATCTCCGGCAACGTTTTCCGGAATCCCACGAAGGGCGGCATTTTCGTCTATCGCAACTGTGGAGAAGGGGGAACCATCCGCCACCAGGAACCCAGATCCAACCGGATCATCGACAATCGCTTCGTCTACCGTTCGAGTATCGTTGCCTATCCGGCAATCTGGCTCAATCACCGCGACGTCGGGAAATGGTACTGCAAGGTCGATCCGAGGTATCCCTTCGGCAGCAGCCTCGATCCCCGCGATCGGGCGGTCGATAACGTCCTCGCCGGAAACCGCTTTGAAGGCGCCATATCCCCCATGGTGCTCAACACCGAGCGAAAATAGCGGCGTCCGGATTGGTACTGAGGTCAGAGGACCTCGGCCATTTCGGCGAGGATGGCGCGCGCCGCTTCCTTCGGATCCGGCGCCTTGACGATGGGGCGGGCGACGACGAGATGGCTGGAACCCGCCTTCAGGGCGTCGGCGGGTGTCATGACCCGCTTCTGGTCACCGCGATCTGCACCGGCCGGCCGGATGCCCGGTGTGACAAGCGCCATGTCGGGACCAATGACCTTGCGAACGGCGCGCGCCTCTTCTGCCGAGCAGACGATGCCGCCCATGCCGGCCGCACGTGCCTGCTCGGCCCTGCGCAGGACGAGCGTGTGCGGATCGTATTCGTAGCCGGCCTCGATAAGATCGCCTTCGTCCATGGACGTCAGCACGGTCACTCCGAGCAGGCAGAGGCCGGAGCCCTTGGCGGCCTCGACCGCTGCACGCATCGCCTTCGGATAGGCGTGGAGCGTCAGCATCGACATGCCCATCTTCGCAATGTTCTCGACACCAGCCGCGACCGTGTTGTCGATATCGAGCAGCTTCATGTCGAGAAAGATCTTCTTGCCCGATGCGGCGAGATCGCGGGCAAACTCGAGTCCGCCGGCAAAGGCAAGCTGGTAGCCGATCTTGTAGAAGAGAATGTCGTCCGAAAGCTTGTCGACGATCGTTTCGGCTTCACGCAGCGTCGGTACGTCCAGTCCGACGATGAGGCGTTCTCGTGCGGTCAAGGGTTCACTCCCGGCCAGTTTTCCATCGCCGTCCAGTCGCACGTGACGCGGCGGTCCGCAAGGGAGAAGGTGAACATTGCCGGCTATGCCCGGCGATAAATCCAGAGCTGCGCCGGCGGGATGTTGCGGACGATGAAGTCGAAGTGCTGGATGTGATAGCTATGGGGCTTCGCAATGATCGGCGATACCGGTCCATAGGAAATCTGCACCACCGGGCGACCGGGCGGCAGCCGGTCGAGAAGCGATTCCAGAAGGCGGATTCGATCCTGCATCGGGAAGTTCAGAAGCGGAACGGCAGAGACCACGGAATCGAACTTCTGACCCGCGAGCGCGCCGAGCGTGCGGTCGAGATCGAAGGCATCGCCGTGGATGAAGTTCACTGCCGGATAAGTGTCCTTGAGGTGATTGTAGAAGTCTTCGGAATATTCGACGGAGACGAGTCTTTCCGCCGGTACGCCGCGGGCGAGGATCGCCTTGGTGATGACCCCGGTGCCAGGGCCGAGTTCTAGGACCGGCAACCCGGAGTTCGGATTGACGATGCTCGCCATTTTCTTTGCAGTGATCGAGGAGGTCGGGACAATGGCGCCAACCAGTTTCGGCCCTTGCATCATGCCCTTGAAGAACCGGATCTCCTCGTCGAACTTCTTTTCGAACCGTTCCTTCAAACGTCGTACCATGGCCTAATCCTCACCAGCGACCGGATGCGTGCGGCGGCAGTTACGCAGCCGCTTCGGCTATGTTGCGCTGCTTTGTCGCAAAAACAAGACTAAATGGCGCACACGGAGCAGAAATCCAGTGGAATCGCCCAGCCCCCTAGACGCGCATCGGCATCAGCACGTAGAGGGCGTCGTCGCCGGCCGTGTCGCGAACGAGCGTCGGCGATCCGGCGTCGGCGAGCATGAAGATCGCATCGTCGCCGGAAAGCTGCGCGGTGATGTCGAGCAAGTACTTGGCGTTGAAGCCGATCTCCATCGGGTCGTTTTCGTATCCGACCGCGACCTCTTCGGTCGCGCTGCCGGAGTCGGGATTGTTGACCGTCAGCATCAGGTGACCGTCGGAGAGCGCGAGTTTCACCGCACGCCCGCGTTCCGACGAGATGGTCGATACGCGGTCGACCGCCTGCGCAAAGGTCTGGCAGTCGACGCGCATTTCCTTGTCGTTCGCTGTCGGAATGACGCGCTGATAGTCGGGAAAGGTGCCGTCGATCAGCTTCGAGGTCATGACGATCGAGCCGATGGTGAAGCGAATCTTCGCATCCGAAACTTCGATCGTGACGACGAGATCGGGATTGTCGACCAGCTTCTGCAATTCGCCGACGGTCTTGCGCGGGATGATGATCCCCGGCATGCCCTCCGAGCCGGACGGTGCTTCCACGTCGGCACGCGCCAGCCGGTGCCCGTCAGTCGCCACTGCCCGGAGCTTCAACGCACCCGCACTCTCGATCGTGTGCAGGAAAATGCCGTTCAGATAGTAGCGGGTCTCTTCCGTCGAGATCGCGAACTGCGTGCGATCGATCAGCATCTTGAGATCGGAGGCCTTCAGTTTGAAGGCGTGGCTGAAAGTGCCGGCGGTGAGATCCGGGAAGTCGGATTCCGGCAGGCACTGCAGCGAAAACTTGGAGCGACCGGAGGCGACCGTCATCGAGGCGCCGTCCGGCGTGGTGGCCAGCAAGACCTCGGCCCCGTCCGGCAGCTTGCGGACGATCTCATAAAGGAGGTGGGCCGGCACGGTCGTCGCGCCTGCCTGCTCGACCATGGCAGGGGTTGCCTCGGTGATCTCGAGGTCCAGGTCGGTGGCCTTCATGTCGAGGCTGGCGCCCTCCGCCCGCAGCAGCACGTTCGACAGGATCGGGATGGTGTTGCGACGTTCGACCACGCGATGGACATGGTTCAGCGATTTGAGGAGGTTGGACCGTTCAAGAGTGATACGCATAGACTTTACCGCTTTCGACCTGTCGCCATCCGGGGAGCTGGGATGGCCGCAATATGACGCCGCGCTGTTCGTCGGCCCGAGAATGTGGACGCGCAAAATGGCAGCAAAAGGCGGTCGATTGCAAGAGGCATCGCGCGTGAGCGCGTGGATTGCGCACGACGGCCTTGTCGGAAGGCGGACGCTGAACCATAAAGGCCCTTGCCATCCCCGAAAGGACGCCCATCGTGACTGACATCCGGAAGAACGCCGAGGCGTCCCCGAAGACCTACCGCCTCTATGATACGGTGATCGCCGCGCGGCCGCTCGAACCTGCGCTCTATCTGGTCGCAACGCCGATCGGCAACCTCGGTGACATTACTCTGCGGGCGCTCGAGGTGCTTGCCGGCGCGGACGTGCTCGCCTGCGAAGACACGCGTGTGACCCGCGTTCTGCTGGATCGCTACGGCATCCATAACCGGCCGATCGCCTATCACGAACACAATGCAGAGGCGGCAGGTCCGAAGCTGCTTGCGGCGCTTGCGGAGGGAAGATCCGTGGCACTGGTTTCCGATGCCGGCACGCCGCTGGTTTCAGATCCCGGCTACCGACTTGGGCGCATGGCGATCGAGGCCGGTTGCCGCGTAGTGCCGATTCCTGGTCCGTCGGCGCCGCTCGCCGCTCTCGTCGGTTCCGGCCTGCCGAATGACGCCTTCTTCTTCGCGGGGTTCCTGCCGACAAAGGACAAGGCGCGACGGAACCGGCTGGAGGAGGTGCGGCAGGTTCCCGGTACGCTGCTGTTCTTCGAGTCGCCGCATCGCATCGGAGACACGCTGGCCGCCGCCGCCGATGTACTCGGTGCTGCGCGTCCAGCTTGCGTATGCCGCGAATTGACCAAGACCTTCGAGGAATTCCGGCGCGGCACTCTCGCAGAGCTCGCGGCCTACTACGACGGCGACCGGGTCGTGAAGGGCGAAATCGTCTTGGTGATTGGCCCGCCCGCTCCCCCGGAGGCGCCGGCGCAGGACGACGTCGACACGCTCCTGAAGCGCCTTGCTGTCGATCTCCCCGCCGGCAAGGCGGCAACCGAGGCGGCAAGGCAGACGGGCCTGCTCCGCAAGGACCTTTACCAGCGGATTCTCGAGCTCAAGGTCGAGAAATGAGCAAAGGCCGGCTGGAGGAGAGAAAACCCGACGGTCGGCGGCTCAAGGCAGAACGACGCGGGCGCTTTTCCGAGTACGTTGCGGCGCTTTTTCTTCTTATCAAGGGGTACCGCATCGTCGCCTTGCGCTTTCGTACCCGCGCCGGAGAGATCGACATCATCGCGCGCAAGGGCGCACTTGCGGTCTTCGTGGAGGTGAAAGCCCGGCGACTGGAACGTAGCGCAGTCGATGCCGTAAGCTTCCATACCCAGAAGCGCATACGCGCGGCGAGCGCGATCTGGCTCTCGCGGCAACGGGACGCGGCGGAGTTGTCGCTCCGATATGACATTATCGCTGTCCGTCCCGCTCGCATTCCTCGACACTTCGAGGATGCTTTCTAAGCATGCGTTGCCTGGAGCAAATCCTCCAAATTGTCACGGGAATGACATAGAAGTTTTAAGGTGGCGTCACAGAAGCCGAATATGCACTCCTCACCCCAATATTGGCGGAGAGGATTTTTCCATGTTCAAGAAGCTTTCACTGGCGACCGTCGCCCTGTCGATGACCGCCTCGACCTCGTTTGCCGCGACCAACATCACCTGGTGGCACGGTATGGGTGGCCGCAACGGCGAAGTCATCAACGAGGTGGCCCAGAAATTCAACGAGGCTCAGAGCGAATGCGCGCTGACGCCGGTCTCCAAGGGTACCTACGAAGAAGCCCTGTCCGCCGGCATCGCGGCCTTCCGTTCCGGTGAGCAGCCGAACATCCTGCAGGTTTTCGATGCAGGCGCTGCCACCATCATCAACGCCAAGGGCGCTGTCGTTCCGGCCGAAGATCTGATCAAGAATGCCGGCTATGATTTCAATCGCGACGACTTCATCGAAGGCGTCCGCTATTTCTACGCCGACTCCACCGGCAAGTTCGTCGGCATGCCGTTCAACTCTTCGGCGCCGATCATGTACGTGAACACCGACGCCCTGACGAAGGCCGGTGTCGAAGCTCCGAAGACCTGGGAAGAGTTCGAAGCCATTGCTCCGAAGCTGAAAGAGGCCGGCTACATCCCGCTCGTCCAGTCGCAGCTCACCTGGGAATTCACCGAGAATTTCTTCTCACGCCATAACCTGCAATTCGCCTCGAACAACAACGGCTATGACAGCGTCACGGACACGACGATCAACGTCACCGATCCGAACCACGTCATGATGTATGAAAAGCTGAAGGCCTGGTACGACCAGGGACTGTTCGGCTATTACGGCGCCGGCTGGTCGGACAACCAGAAACCCTTCGAAGAAGGCAAGGTTGCGCTGTGGATCGGTTCCTCGGGTTCGTTCGGTGGCCTGCAGAAGACTGCGACCATGCCTTTCTCTGCAACCTTCCTGCCCTACTGGAAGTCGATCATTCCGGAAGGCGTTCACACCTTCATCGGCGGCGCCTCGCTGTTCGCCATGGCCGGCAAGCCGGAAGCCGAAAACAAGTGTGTCGCATCCTTCTTCCACTTCCTGACCTCGCCTGAGATCCAGAAGTTCTATCACCAGTCGACCGGCTACGTCGCCATCACCAAGGCAGCTTACGAGCTCGCCAAGAAGGAAGGCTACTACAACGAGAAGCCGGCCGCCGAAGTCGGTATTCAGCAGCTCTCGCTGCCGGGCGCCGAGTGGGACAAGGGCTATCGCATGGGCTTCTATCCGCAGATCCGCACCGTGATGGAACGCGAGTACAACCGCATCTTCTCCGGCGAAACCACGCCGAAGGATGCGATGGAAGCCATCAAGAAGGAAGCCGACGAGCTGCTCGCCCGCTTCGCCAAGACCGCCGGCTGATTTCCGGAACCTGATGTGTTGAGCTCCCGGGGGTTTTCGCCCCCGGGGTTTGCTTTGAAAGGCACCCGATGAAGCGCGTCCAGTTTTCTTCGCGATTTCTGCCCTATCTGTTCCTGCTGCCGCAGTTCGCGATCATCGTGATTTTCTTCTACTGGCCGTCGGCCCAGGCAATCCGTTCTTCGTTCTTCATCGAAGATCCGTTCGGCTTCGGTGAGAGCTTCGTTGGCTTGAGCAACTACACCGACGCCCTGAGCTCGCCGGAATATCTCAAGATCGCCCGCTTCACGATCGCCTTCAGCCTGATCGTGACGTTCCTGACGTTGTCGCTCGGCTTGCTGCTGGCGCTGAAGGCCGATGCCGTCATCCGCGGCCAGTCTGCATACAAGACGCTGCTGATTGTCGTCTATGCCATTGCCCCGCCGGTCGCGGGCCTGATCGGCATGATGTTCTTCGACCAGCATATCGGCCCCTTCGTGCACTTCGTCGCACTGTTCGGGTGGGACATGAAGGTCGGCATCAACTACTTCGACACGGCATTCGCCATGGTGGCGGTCGCCGTCTGGAACCAGATCCCCTACAATTTCATCTTCTTCCTGTCCGGCCTGCAGGGCATTCCCGCTTCCATCCGTGAGGCGGCGGCGATCGACTGCAAGTCCGGTACGCGGCGATTCTGGACGGTCATCCTGCCGCTGCTGACCCCGACGGCCTTCTTCCTACTGGTCATCGACATGACCTATTCGCTGTTCGACACCTTCGGCGTGATCGACGTGATCGTGAAGGATAAGGCGGCCAACAACCCGATCACGCTGGTCTACAAGGTCTATCTCGACGGCTTCCGCGGCAATGACCTCGGTTCGTCCTCGGCCCAGTCGGTGATCCTGATGGTGGTAGTGCTGGTGCTGACTCTGATCCAGTTCCGCTTCATCGAACGCCGCGTTCACTACGGTTGAGGAGGGGCGCATGTACCGAACCAAGTTCTTCGACCACCTGATCCTGATCGCCGGGGTCGTCCTGATGCTGGGGCCGCTGGCGGTCGCCTTCACCACCTCCACGCACAGCGCTGCGGAAATTCACTCCAAGGGTCTGATGTTGGCGATCGGCGACCAGTTCGACGAAACCTATAGCAAGGTGCTGTTCCATGGCGGCGGCTTTACAGGCCAGGTCACCGGCCTGACCATGGCGTGGAACTCGCTGATCCTCGGCGTCGGCTTTGCCGTCGGCAAGATCGTGCTCTCGATGATGGCGGCCTATGCCATCGTCTATTTTCGCTTCCGTCTCGCGACCCTGGCCTTCTGGCTGATCTTCACGACGCTGCTCCTGCCGCTCGAGGTGCGCATCATGCCGTCCTACCAGGTCATGAGCGAGCTCGGGCTGTTGAACACCCATACCGGGCTCATCCTGCCGCTGCTCGCGTCGGCGACCGGAACCTTCTTCTTCCGGCAGTTCTTCAAGTCCGTGCCGGAGGAGTTGCTCGAGGCTGCGCGCATAGATGGCGCGGGACCGATCAAGTTCTTCATCGACGTTCTGGTGCCGTTGTCGCGCACCATGATCGCGGCGGTCTTCATCATCATGTTCGTTTACGGTTGGAACCAGTATCTCTGGCCGTTGCTGATGACGACGGACGAGAGCTTCTACACCCTGATGCGCGGCATCAAGCAGATCCTTCAGGTCTGGGTCGGCTCGCAGATTCCCGACTACAACGAGGCATTCGCCATGGCCGTTCTCGCCATGCTGCCGCCCGTAATCGTCGTCGTGATCTTCCAGAGCTGGTTCATCAAGGGCCTGACGGAAACCGACAAATAGGAAAGGCTGAGCTCATGGCTTCCATTCACATCGACCAGGTTTCGAAGATTTATGACGGCGGCGTGCATGCTGTGAAGGCGATCGACATCGAGATCGGCGATGGCGAGTTCATCGTGCTGGTCGGGCCTTCGGGTTGCGGCAAGTCCACCCTGCTGCGGATGGTCGCGGGGCTGGAGACCATCTCGGAAGGCACAGTCCGCATCGATGACCGCATCGTCAATCAGATGGAGCCTGCGGACCGCGACATCGCCATGGTATTCCAGAACTATGCGCTCTATCCGCACATGACGGTCTACGACAATCTCGCCTATGGCCTGAAGAACCGCAAGACGCCGAAGGCGGAGATCGAGGCGCGTGTCGCGGAAGCCGCCCGCATGCTGGAGATTGAGCCCTATCTCAAGCGCAAGCCCAGGGCGCTCTCGGGCGGCCAGCGCCAGCGTGTCGCCATGGGCCGCGCCATCGTCCGCAAGCCGGCAGCCTTTCTCTTCGATGAGCCGCTTTCGAATCTCGATGCGAAACTGCGCGTGACCATGCGCGGCGAGATTCGCCGACTGCAGCGGCGTCTCGGTACCACGGCGCTCTACGTGACGCACGACCAGTTGGAAGCGATGACACTTGCCGATCGCCTCGTGGTGCTGAACGCCGGCCGGATCGAGCAGATCGGCACGCCGCTGGAGGTCTATCGCAATCCCGCCTCAACCTTTGTCGCGAGCTTCATAGGTTCGCCTGCGATGAACCTCGTCAAGGGCGTGCTCGATGGCGACCGCCTGCGGATCGGCGAAACGAGCATTGCGACTGGGCGACATGCAGTCGTTTCCGGGCCGGTGACCGTCGGTGTGCGTGCCGAGGACCTTGTCGTCGCCGCGGAAGGTACGCCGTCGTTGCCGTTCGCCGTCGATTACATCGAGGAGCTCGGCGCACATCGCCTTGTTCACGGGTTCGTCGCCGGCCAGCCGTTGACGGTCACCCTCGGTCTCGAAACAGAGATCGCATCGGACATGCGGGTGACGGCACCTGCCGAACGGCTGCATTTCTTTGCGGCCGATACAGGCCGGCGGATCGAGCCTTTCGCAGAGATGCCGCCGGTCGCGTCCACCAATGACGTTCGGCACGGCGTCCTTTCAGCTTGATCAGACGCTTCCGACCGGGAGACCAGTCTCCGGGAAAGGTCGAAATCGCCGGTTGTAGACAATTTTAGCGAGCGCGCTAATCGTGTTCTTACGCCTGCCTGCTACTTCCTCACGAAACCAACGTCTTCGAGGGATGGAACATGGCTCTGAAGCTTCTTCTCGTCAGCATGGCAGGTGCGCTCGCCACACTGCCGAAGGAACAGCAGCCCGGAGAGAAGCCGCCTGTGGTTGCGGCGAACAGTGGCATGTTGGCGCTGAGGCCTGCTCCGATCAATCCGGACTGGATCATTCGCGGAACGCCCGTCGCGCGCGTCGGGGATCACTCGACGAGTACGGACGAGGCGAGCTCGACGGCCGTCTGGGATTGCACCGCCGGCGAGTTCCGCTGGTACTTCGGCTGGGACGAGACTGTGGTGATCCAGGAGGGCGAGGTTCATGTCACGGCGGAAGACGGCAGCGAAAGAGTACTGAAGGCCGGCGACATCGCCTATTTCCGCGGCGGCACCTGGGCGACCTGGCGGATCGACAATTACGTCCGCAAGATCGCCTTCCTGCGCAAGCCGTTTCCGGAACCGCTCGCGACCCTCTACAGGATTCGCAACGCACTGCGCTCTCCGTCTGGTCGGGGCTTTTTCGGTTGAACCGAGGTTCAGAAAATTAGGACGCCGCGACGTTGCCATCGCGGCGGCGGCGACCTACATCTGACCTGCTTTCAACGAGGGGCAGGCAATGGCGAAGATCACCAATATCGCGGTCCAGATGGACCATGTGTCCGGCATCGGAATTGCAGGCGACTCCACCTTCGCGATGAGTCTCGAGGCGCAGGCGCGTGGCTACCGTCTGTTTCATTACACGCCCGACCGGCTGACCATGCGTGACGGGCGGGTTTTTGCGACCGTCGAGCCGATGGAGCTGCGCGACGTCAAGGGCGACCACTTCACGCTTGGAGCGCCGGAGCGCGTCGACCTCTCCACGATGGATGTCGTCCTGCTGCGGCAGGACCCGCCGTTCGACATGGCCTACATCACCTCGACCCATCTTCTCGAACGGATTCATCCGAAGACGTTGGTCGTGAACGATCCGGCCTGGGTCCGTAATTCGCCGGAGAAGATATTCGTCACCGAGTTTGCCGACCTGATGCCGCCGACGCTGATTACCCGCGACAACGACGAGATCGCGCGCTTCCGTGAGGAAATGGGCGATATCATCTTGAAGCCGCTCTATGGCAATGGTGGCGCCGGCGTCTTCCATACCACCCGCGACGATCGCAATTTCTCCTCGCTGCTGGAAATGTTCCATCAGGTCTTCCGTGAGCCCTTCATCGCGCAGGCTTACCTGCCGGACGTCCGCAAGGGCGACAAGCGCATCATCCTCGTTGACGGGGAACCGGTGGGCGCAATCAACCGCGTGCCGGCCGAGACTGACAGCCGTTCCAATATGCATGTCGGCGGACGTGCCGAGGCGACGGAACTGACGGCGCGGGAGAAGGAAATCTGCGCCCGTATCGGTCCGGCGTTGAGAGAGCGCGGTTTCCTCCTCGTCGGCATCGACGTGATCGGCGACTACATGACGGAGATCAACGTCACGTCGCCGACCGGCCTCCGTGAAGTGAAGCGTTTCGGTGGCGCTGACATTGCCGCCCTGCTGTGGGACGCAATCGAGAGAAAGCGCGCCTGAGACTGCCGGGCGGCGTTACTGCCCACGGCGTACGATGTTTGTTCTCGGATGCAACCGATCTAAAACCTATGCGGGAATATTGCGCACATCTGTTCTGCAAATGTTCTTGTCATTGCCTGAAATCCGTGTCAGTGTTCGATCGGTAGCGCGCGGAAGATGTATTTTCCCGCCATGCCAGGGGGCAGATCGAGGGGGCGGGCGATGGTTGCGCGTGTCAGTACGGTTGCATTTCAGGGCATCGAAGGGGTTCCTGTCGACGTGCAGGTGATGGTCGCGCCGGGCAAGATCGGCATGCAGATCGTCGGTCTGCCAGACAAGGCGGTCGCCGAGAGTCGCGAACGGGTGCAAGCGGCCTTGCATGCTTCGGGGCTCGCTTTGCCGCCGAAGCGCGTCACGGTCAACCTCGCACCGGCCGACCTGCCTAAGGAAGGTTCGCATTTCGATCTTCCCATTGCGCTCGGCCTCATGGCGGCACTCGGCGCCATTCCCGGTGATGCGCTTTCGGATTACGTGGTCATCGGCGAACTCAATCTCGACGGAACAATTGCCCCGATTGCCGGTGCGCTGCCGGCGGCGATTGGCGCCAATGCGCTTGGCAAGGGTCTGATCTGCCCCGCCGACAGCGGACCCGAGGCGGCGTGGGCCGGGGCGGAGATCGACATTCTGGCGCCGCGTAGCCTGATTGCGCTCGCCAATCACTTTCGGGGAACCCAGGTGCTCTCGCGACCCGAGCCGGCCGTTCGTGCGCTTTCCGCCAATCTGCCAGATCTCGCCGACATTCGCGGTCAGGAGAGTGCGAAGCGTGCTCTCGAAGTGGCGGCAGCCGGCGGCCACAACCTCCTGATGGTTGGTCCTCCCGGTTCCGGCAAATCCATGCTGGCCTCGCGCCTGCCGTCGATCCTGCCCGCTCTCTCTGCGCCCGAGCTCCTCGAAGTCTCGATGATCCATTCGATCGCCGGGCAACTGTCCGGCGGCAAGCTCTCCGACCGGCGACCGTTTCGCACGCCGCATCATTCCGCCACGATGGCGGCTCTCGTCGGCGGCGGGTTGCGGGCGAAGCCCGGAGAGGCGTCACTCGCCCACAAAGGCGTGCTTTTTCTCGACGAGCTGCCGGAATTCGCGCCGCAGGTGCTCGATGCATTGCGGCAGCCACTGGAAACGGGTGAATGCGTGATCGCCCGTGCCAACCATCGTGTCACCTATCCCGCCGATTTCCAGCTGATAGCGGCCATGAATCCGTGCCGCTGCGGGCTTGCGGGCGAGCCGGGGCACAGCTGTGCCAGAGGGCCGCGCTGTCTCACCGAGTATCAGGGGCGGATTTCCGGTCCACTGATGGACCGGATCGATATTCGCATCGACGTCCCCGCAGTCGCGGCAACCGATCTTATCCGCCCGATGGCCGCCGAGCCGAGTGCGGAGGTCGCGCGGCGCGTCCGGCGGGCACGGGATCGGCAGCGGGAGCGTTTCGCGTTGGCCGGGCTGCCAGAGGTCATGACCAATGCCCGCTGCTCGACGGCGTTGATCGAAACGCTCGCAGAGCCTGACCCGTCCGGCCTGCAACTCCTGCGTGATGCGGCGGAGAAGTTCCGATTCTCGGCCCGCGGCTACCACCGTGTCCTGAAAGTCGCCCGTACGCTTGCCGACCTCGACGGCGCCGACCGGCTGGGGCGTATCCATGTCGCCGAGGCGATTTCCTATCGTATTCCCTCCGAGCGTTTGTCGGCGGCGGCGTAAACAATCAAGATCCGGCCGCCCGAAGGGACGGCCGGATCAGCGGCAGATGATTCTTGATGGCGGATCGCGAAGGCGCGTGCCTCAGCCTCCGAGTCCTTCGAAGAGTGCGGTCGAAAGATAGCGCTCGGCAAAGGAGGGAATCACGACGACGATGGTTTTGCCGGCGTTTTCTTCGCGTTGGCCGATCTTGATTGCCGCCGCGAGGGCAGCACCGGAAGAGATGCCGACCGGCACGCCTTCGAGACGGGCGACGAGACGTGCATTCTCGAAGGCCTCGTCGTTGGTTACCGTGACGATCTCGTCATAGATCGTCGTATCGAGGATCTTCGGAGCGAAGCCGGCACCGATGCCCTGGATTTTGTGAGGACCGGGGTTGCCGCCGGACAGGACCGGGCTGTCTGCGGGTTCGACGGCAACGACCTTGAGCGAAGGCTTGCGGGCCTTCAGCACCTGGCCGACGCCGGTGATGGTGCCGCCGGTGCCGATGCCGGAGACGAAGATGTCGACGGCGCCGGCGGTGTCGTTCCAGATCTCCTCGGCCGTCGTCTTGCGGTGAATTTCAGGGTTGGCCGGATTCTCGAACTGCTGCGGGATGACGGCGTCGGGCAGCTCGGAAACGAGCTCCTCTGCCTTGGCGATCGCGCCCTTCATGCCCTTGGGGCCCTCCGTCAGCACCAGTTCGGCCCCGAGCAGTGCGAGCATCTTGCGGCGCTCGATCGACATGGTTTCCGGCATGGTGAGGATCAGCCGGTAACCCTTGGCGGCCGCCGCGAAGGCAAGCGCGATCCCGGTATTGCCGGAGGTCGGTTCCACCAGCACCGTCTTGCCGGGGTTGATCTTGCCTTGCTGTTCGAGCGACTCGATCATGGCGAGACCGATGCGGTCCTTGACCGAGGCGAGCGGGTTGAAGAATTCGAGCTTGGCGAGCAGGTTCGCCTTGACACCCTTTTCCTTCGCCAGCTTGTCGAGCCGGACGATCGGCGTGTCGCCGATGGTTTCGAGAATGGAGCTGTAAACACGGCCGCGGCCGGGCTTCTTCGTGTCGGACATGGTGCTCTCCCTGCAGTACGGTTTTGGTGAGCGCACAATAGGATCAAAGTCCCCACCCGGCTAGAACCCTTTGCCTACGGCAAGTCGTCGGGGGAGAAAAATCACGCCGGTTGGGCGAAGGTCTCAAATATTTATTTCAGGCGGATCGGACAGCGATATAGGCGGCGGTGCTCGCCAGAATGCTGCCGGCCACGCGGTTCAGGAGCTTGAGCGCAGAAGGCTGCTTGAGCAGGGTGCGTGCGCGTGCCGCAAGCACGATATAGGGGATGAGCACGGCCAGCAGAACGACGAAAGTGATACCGGCAAGTGCGGCATAGTCCGCCGGTCCGATCGACTGGAGCGGGATCAGCGTCGGCACCAGAGCGACGTAGAAGAGCATCGTTTTCGGATTGCCGAGCGTCACGAAAAGACCCGAGAGGAAGGAGGCACCAAGGCCGCCGCCCTTGCGCGCCTGGACCTCCTGCGGCAGCAGGCCGGCCGTCCAGAGCTTGTAGGCGATGTAGCCGAGATAGACGGCGCCGGCATATTTGATGACGAGGAAGGGCGTCACAAAGGTCTGGGCCACATAGGAGAGGCCGAGGACGACCGCCGTCAGGTAGCAGAGATCGCCAAGGATCAGCCCGAGCCCCATGAAGAAGGTCGGACGGAAGCCCGAGCCGAGCGCCCGCGCCACGATCGCCGTCATACCGGGGCCGGGAATGGCTGCCGCGATGAAGAGTGCGCCGGCATAGGCGAGCAGCGTGGCGGCGGTCATGACGGGCTCCCCGGTCGGATGAACGAATGTTCGCACGGCTAACCGATCAGCGGCAAACTTGCAACGGTGACACGATCATGGTTGCCGGTGTCGTTTCCTTCTGCTTTCCACTTGTGCAGCCTTTCATTGAAGAGACACGCCATGCCGTCCACCGCCTCGCTTCTCGCCTTTGGTCTCATCTGTCTCGGTATGGTGCTCACTCCGGGACCGAACATGGTCTACCTCGTGTCGCGATCGATCTGCCAGGGGCCGGCAGCGGGTCTCGTCTCTCTCGGCGGCGTGGCGCTCGGTTTCGTCTTCTACATGCTGTCGGCGGCGCTCGGCATCACCGTTCTGGTGCTGGCGGTACCTTATGCCTATGACGCCCTGCGCCTTGCAGGTGCCGCCTATCTCGCATGGCTTGCGTGGCAGGCATTGCGACCGGGCGGGCGCTCACCCTTTCAGGTTCGCGAGCTGCCGAAGGATTCGTCCCGGCGCCTGTTCACGATGGGGTTCGTCACGAGCCTGCTTAATCCGAAGGTGGCGGTGCTGTACCTGTCGCTGCTGCCGCAGTTCATCGATCCGTCTTCCGGCAGCGTGTTTGTTCAATCGGTGGTTCTCGGGTTCACCCAGATCACGATCAGCGTCACCGTCAACGCCATGATCGCGGTGAGTGCCGGCGCGATCGCGCTCTTTCTCGCCGGGCGACCGTTCTGGATGACCATTCAGCGCTGGCTGATGGGAACGGTTCTCGCCGGGCTTGCAGTGCGCATGGCAACGGAAGCCCAGCGCTGACGGCTCAGAACAGCGGTCGCATGAAGCTCCGCTCGTAGCTGAGGATGCAACGGGTCTCGTCCGCATAGGCGAAAGCCGACTGGCATTCGATGTCGTCGGCCATCTTCTGCCGGTACGCCTCGTAGTCGGCGAGCGAAGGAAAGCTGAACAGCGCCAGCGCGATGTTGTTTGCGCCCTCATGTGGCAGGAAATAGCCGTGGTGCGTGCCACCGAGCCGCTCGACCAGCGGTATCCAGAGCCGCGCATAGTGCTCGAATTCCCTGACCTTGTAGGGATCGATCACATAGCGGAGATAGCAGGTTATCATCGTTGCGAGACCTTTCTTTTCGGCAGGAGAAGCGCTCTTGGCGCGAGATTGAGCGTGGTCGCGATGGCCGCGAACAAAATGGCAGCACCACCGAGCGCCTGCACGGGCGTCAATACATGTCCGAACGCGGACATGTCCACGATCACTGCCACGACCGGATAGAGAAAGGACAGCGTGCCGGTCATGACGACCGGCAGCTTCTGGATCGCCGAATAGAGAAACGCATACATCACTCCGGTGTGGACGATGCCAAGCGTCGCCACCATGGCCCAGTCTCGGGGCGCCGACGGCAGGGCTTGCCAGTCGGCGAGGGGCGCCAGCATGACAATGCCGGTGAGCACCTGGATCAGCGCGATCAGATAGGGGGACGTGCCCTTGAGCCGCTTGGTCAAAAAGGCGGCCACCGCATAGCAGAAGGCAGCGGCGACCGCGAGCAGGATGCCCAGCAGATAATTGCCCTGGGCGTTCCCTTCCACCGGTGGGCCGGATAGCGTCATGGCCAGCATGCCGGCAAAGGCGAGCCCGAGCCAGACGAGCTTGCTGGCGGAGACCTTTTCGTCGAGGAAGAGAACGCCGAGACCGACGAGCATGAAGGGCTGGACATTGTAGACGATCGTTGCCGCCGAGATGGAAGCGAGCGGATAGGCCGAGAAGAGGGCGAGCCAGTTCAGGACGAGTGCGACACCACCGAGCATGGCCAAGAGCAGGCGGCGCCAGTCGAGCAGAGTGAGCATGCCCGCACGGCGCGCGAGCAGCGCGAGAACCGGAGCGCCGATCAGGCAGCGCAGGAAGACAACATTGACGGGCGACTGCCCCGACTTCAGGACGAACCAGCCGATGGTGCCGGACAGCACCATGGCAATGGTCATATCGAGGATTCCGCTCTTGATGATAGGGGACATGGCAACCTCCTTGGATGGTTGCAGTCTAGTGAAGACGAATGCGGATTTGCTTTCTCGAAATGAGGTATACAATACTGGAGGCAGAATAAAGTTAGGAGAAACGCCGGTGAATACGCATTTCCTTCAGTTTCTGGATGGCGCCGACCGGAAGATTGTCGAAGCGCTTGCCGAAGACGCTCGCCTTTCGCTCAAGGAACTTGCCGCCCGCGCCGGGCTCTCCTCCCCGACCTGCTCGGAGCGGCTGCGACGGCTCGAAGAGCGCGGTGTGCTCATTGGCTACAGCGCGGATGTGGAGCTGGAAGCGCTCGGCTATCCCTTGCAGGCGATTGTCCGCGTGCGGCCGTTGCCCGGCATGCTGCATATCGTCGAGCGGATCATTCAGGAGACGCCGGAGATTACGGAGGCCGACAAGGTGACGGGTGACGACTGCTTCATTTGCCGCATGGCCGTGCGCAGCATGACCGATCTGGACCGCATCCTCGAACGCGTGGTGGAGCGGGCGCAGACGAACACGTCGATGATCAAGTCGACGACCGTCAAGCGGCGTCTGCCGCCGGTTATTTAGACGCCGGTCGAGCCGAAACCGCCGGCACCGCGCACGGTCGTAGAAGTCTCCGTGACCTCCGTGATGCGCGCCTGCGTGACCGGCGCTATCACCATCTGGGCGATCCGCATGCCCCGACCGATCTCGAATGGTTCGCCGCCGAGATTGACGAGAAGCACCTTGACCTCGCCGCGATAGTCGCTGTCGATGGTGCCTGGCGTGTTGAGGCAGGTGACGCCGTGCTTGAAGGCGAGCCCGGAACGCGGACGTATCTGCGCCTCGAAGCCTTCGGGGATCTCCATGACGAAGCCGGTCGGAACCAGAGCCCGCTGGCCGGGCACAAGCGTCATCGGAGCGCCCTCGGCAACGGCCGCGCGCAGGTCCATGCCGGCGGCCCCCGCCGTCTCATAGGAGGGCAGGGGGATGTCCTCTCCATGGGGAAGACGGAGAAGCTTGACGGTCGGGCGAATGTCGTTGTGGATGTTCATGCTTCCATTACTTTGCGCGCGATCTCCCGAGGTCAATTGCAATGCCGGCCTTTAATCGCTAGATACGCGGCAATTCACAGGATTCACACTCATGGCTGAAACGCTTGCAGAGGCGGTATCCCGCCGCCGCACCTTCGCGATTATCGCGCACCCGGACGCCGGTAAGACGACGCTCACCGAAAAGCTGCTGCTGTTCGGCGGGGCGATCCAGCTCGCCGGCGAGGTGAAGGCGAAGAAAGATCGCATCCAGACACGTTCGGACTGGATGAAGATCGAGCGCGAACGCGGCATTTCGGTCGTGACATCCGTCATGACGTTCGAATACGACGGCAAGGTCTTCAATATCCTCGATACACCCGGTCACGAAGACTTCGCCGACGACACCTATCGCACGCTGACCGCGGTCGATGCTGCCGTCATGGTCATCGACGCCGCCAAGGGTATCGAGCCGCGGACGCTGAAGCTCTTCGAAGTCTGCCGCATGCGCGACATTCCGATCATCACGTTCGTGAACAAGATGGACCGCGAAAGCCGTGATCCCTTCGAGATTTTGGACGAAGTGGAGGAGAAGCTGGCCCTCGACACCGCACCGGTCACCTGGCCGGTCGGCCGCTCGAAGACCTTCTGCGGTTCCTACAATCTGGCAGACAACACGTTCCGCGGTTCCGACACCCAGGTCGAGCCGTTGAAGGTCAATGGCCCGCAGAGCGTCGCCGAACACCTGCCGGAGAATGAACGGCAAGCCTTCATCGAGGAACTGGAGCTTGCCCGCGAGGCCTGCCGTCCGTTCGACCGCAAGGCGTTTCTCGAAGGCCACATGACGCCGGTCTTCTTCGGTTCGGCGCTACGCAACTTTGGTGTTCGTGACCTCATCAACGCGCTCGGCGCATTCGCGCCACCGCCGCGCGACCAGGTGGCAGACATCCGCACGGTGCACGCTGCCGAAGACCGGATGACGGCCTTCGTCTTCAAGATTCAGGCCAACATGGATCCGAACCATCGCGACCGCATTGCCTTTGCCCGCATCTGCTCGGGCAAGCTGGAGCGCGGCATGAAGGCGCGGCTGTCGCGCACCGGAAAGCAGATGGGGCTGACGGCTCCTCAGTTCTTCTTCGCCTCCCAGCGCCAGCTTGCCGACACCGCCTATGCGGGCGACGTGGTCGGTATTCCGAACCATGGCACACTCCGGATCGGCGACACGCTGACCGAAGGGGAGCCGTTGGTCTTCCAGGGCGTGCCGAACTTCTCGCCGGAAATCCTGCGCCGCGTACGGCTCGAGGACGCGATGAAGGCGAAGAAACTGAAGGAAGCGCTGCAGCAGATGGCGGAGGAGGGCGTGGTGCAGCTCTTCCAGCCGGAGGACGGGTCGCCGGCGATCGTCGGCGTGGTCGGCGCTCTGCAGCTCGACGTCCTGAAGGAGCGGCTTTCTGCGGAATACGGCCTGCCGGTTTCCTTCGACATGCCGCGCTTCTCCGTCTGTCGCTGGATCTCCGCTGATCAGCCGGCCGAACTCGAAAAGTTCATGACCCAGCAGCGGGGCAATATGTGCCGCGACCTCGACGGCGATCCGGTGTTCATGGCGCAGGACGCTTTTTCGCTTCGCTACGAGGCGGAGCGGTACCCTGCCATCAAGATGGTCGCCATCAAGGAATATCACGTCGCCAAGGCGGCGTGAGTTCCTATCGGTCGGCGAGCGCCAGACGTAACCCGAGGACCGCGAAAGCACCGGAAAACGACCGGCGTAGCCACAGCTGCAGCCGAGGCCGGCTGATGACGTGGCGCCGCGTGGCCGCGGCGAAGACGCCATAGCCGATGAAGACCACGAAGGTCAGCACCATGAAGACGCCGGCCAGCACCAGCATGTGCAGGGATGCGTTCGGCGTGTTCGCCGGCACGAATTGCGGCAGGAAGGCGAGAAAGAAAAGCGACAGCTTCGGATTGAGGATGTTGAGGAGCAGGCCGTCGAGGATGATCTTGCTTGCTCCCGATGATGCGCGGGCCGAGGTGACCTGAAGCACACCCTCGTCCCGCCATATGCCCCATGCCATGAAGAGCAGATAGGCGACCCCGAGATACTTGACGCCTGAAAGGCGAGCGCGCTTGCATGAAGGAGGGCGGCAAGACCGGTAATGCTCGCCGCGACATGGGGAATGATGCCGAGCGTGCAGCCGAAGGCCGCGATCACGCTCGCCCGCCAGCCGGCGCCGAGGCCATGGGCAATCGTGTAGATGACGCCGGTGCCGGGCAGAAGGATGATGATCAGCGACGTCATGAGGTATTCAGGGGTCATTGCAGCTCTCCTTGCATGGGAGGGCAAAGCAAACACCGGAACACGGCCGCCGGTCTTGAACAGAATTGCAGCAGGCTTTCAGTGGACGGCCGCGGCATAGGCGCCGGGTGTCACCCCGTATCGCTGCACGAAGGCGCGGGTCATATGACTCTGATCGGCGAAGCCGCTTGTCGCTGCCGCCTCCGCAAGCGGAGAGCCAGCGTCGATGAGGCGTCGTACCATGTCGATCCGCCGCTGGATCTGGTAGGCGTGCGGCGTGAACCCGGTCTGCCTCACGAATGCTCGCAGCAGCTGAAATTTGCTGACGCCGGCTTCCTGCGCCAGTCTTCCGAGAGTTACCGGGCGCGCTGGATCGTCATCCAGCAGTCTTGCAGCGCGTCGGATGCCGGCACTCTTCGTCGCGGCCGCCGTCGCGCGCGGCCGCAACACGGAGGCGACGAGTGCCAGAAGTCCTGTTTCGCCCTCGAGAAACGCCCCGTCGTCTGCCGTCGTCGTGGCAAACAACTGTCGAAAGCGCCCCGCGAGGCGGGCGTCACGGATGACCGGATGTTCGAACTCGAACGTCCCACTGCCGCCGTCGGTGATGTCCAGTGTCGCGGCCGCTATTGTCTCCGGCAGGAGGTAGAGCATCTGCCAGAAACGACCGTGGTCTCCGATCGGTGCGCCGTCGTGCACTTCGCCGGGATTGACGGTGATGATGTCGCCCGGGCCCGCCTCCACCACGCCGCGCCCGCTCAGGGACTTCTGCGCACCCCGGCGGATGATCCCGACACCGAAGGCGTCGTGGGTGTGGCGCGGGAAGCTGTGTTGCGTGTCGGCAGTGACCGCGGTCACGCCGAAAAGCGCAGTGTTCGCAATTTTGAATCGGCCCTTACTCATGCACGCGACGGCTCCGAAATGCTGGCTGGGTGGGCTCTGCCAGCGTCATGCAGAGTGCCAGTTTCGTCTTCCAGCGGCAACCGTCCTGCGACAGTCTGGGTGACAGCCGCGGCGATCTGTGCGACAGAAAGGCGAGACAGGGGCGTCCGCCGGCAGGCGGGCTGAGAAGGACCCTTTGAACCTGAACCAGATCATGCTGGCGGAGGGAGTCGTTTCGGGGCGAGGCCTGCAGTGCCGAAGTCTTGTGACCTCTCCGCCACGGAGAGGCTGAAGATGACCGACATTCACAATATGGCAGGGCGGAGCTCGTCGGCAGCAGCGATTGCCAATGTCCTGTCGATCGCCGGTTCCGATCCGTCCGGCGGTGCCGGCATTCAGGCCGATCTCAAGACCTTCTCCGCGCGCGGTGTCTACGGCATGGCGGTCGTGACCGCCCTGACGGCGCAGAACACCCAAGGCGTGAGCGGCATACACGTCGTGCCGCCGGATTTCGTGGCGGAGCAGATCCGAACGGTCTTCGCCGATATCCGCGTGGATGCCGTCAAGATCGGCATGATCGCCGACGTGGCGATTGCGGGAGCCGTGGCCGATGTCCTTGCTCGTCTTCACGAGGTGCCGGTGGTTCTCGATCCGGTGATGATCGCCAAGGGCGGCGCGTCGCTGCTCACGGATGACGCGGTAGCGGCTCTCACCGGCCGGCTTCTGCCCATCGCGACAGTCATCACCCCCAATCTGCCGGAGGCGGCGGCCCTTCTCGGAGAGCCCGAGGCATGCAATCGGGACGAAATGGCCGGTCAGGCGCTCCGCCTCATGCGGTTTGGCGCGAAAGCGGTGCTGGTCAAGGGGGGACACCTTCCGGGAGCCGACAGTCCCGATGTGCTCGCGTCTGCCGCGGGTCTTACCTGGTTCGAGGCGCCACGCGTTGCGACCCGCAACACGCACGGTACCGGCTGCACGCTGTCGAGCGCGATCGCCGCCGAGCTTGCCAAGGGAGCGTTGCCGGAAGAGGCCGTCGCTGTCGCAAAGGCCTACGTCGCCGGAGCGATCAATGCCGCGGACGCCCTGAACGTCGGCTCCGGGCACGGGCCGGTGCACCACTTTCATGCGCTCTGGAGAGACGAAGGCGCACCGTAACCAGTTAGCCCGTCAGGGCATCCGAGAGTCGAGCGTGATTTCCTCGCCGTCGACGGCGAATGTGCCGTAGCCGCGATGATGAATGGTCCGCGGCGCCGTTTGGGCGGGGTCATACCACGCCTTCACCACCTCCAGGACGAACAGATTGTAGCGTGCGACGAATCCCTGATCGCCTACGCGGCATTCGAGGTTGGCGAAGCACTCGCCGATGAGCGGCGCACGCACTTCCTCGGCGGGCAGGGGCGTCAGACCGATCGTCGCAAACTTGTCGGTGTCCCGGCCGGAGCAGTTGCCGACTGCCACAACCTTTTCGACGAGTTCGACGGTCGGGATGGCGATCACGCATTCGCCGGTTTGCTGGAGCGCATGAAAGCTGTGATCGGCAGCACTGACGATGCAGGCGATCATCGGCGGAGTGAATTCCATCATCATGTGCCACGACATGGTCATGACGTTGGGCCGGCCGCCTTCCGAGGTCGTCAAGAGGACGACCGGGCCGGGTTCGATGAGCTGGTAGACCTTGGAAAGCGGAAATTCCTTCATGACCGCGGTCCTTCCTTCGATGACTGTTGTCCCTTTCTCTGAGCGTCGAGCCAGGCGCGATAGGATTGCGCGTCGCCATAGTCGAAGAAGCGGTTGAAGTGTTCGTGCGGATCGACGGCCCGGCGGGCGTGCTTGACAGGGCACCAGAAGGCCTCGGTACGGCCAGCGATCTCGCGGGCGTAGGCGATTACCCCATTTGCATAGCCGCAATAGATGCAGTTGAGTTTCTCGATGCCGTTGAGATAGGCGAGGTGGTGCCGGTCGATGATGACATGGTCGCTCCTCCTGACCCGCGGAATGCCGTAGGCGCGGAAGCAGATGTGCTGGTAGATCGTCACCGAGAGATCAAGAAAGACGAGCGGCACGATGAGTGCGTAGATCATCGGCGCCGTCAGGACATAGGCGACATGGGCGCGGGTGATGTAGGGCCAGAGGTTGATGCGATAGCGGGACTGGAACTCGCGGACATCCCGTTCGAAGCGTACCTTGCCGCGCTGCAGGCGGTAGCGGAAATGCTCGCGCTGGGCCTTGAGCTGGCGTTCGATCTCCGCCTCGAACTCGAGCCGTGTTGCCCTCAGGCGCTCTTCGATCTCTTCAAGGACATTCCTCTCCACGCGCCTGTTCCTTTCCCTGTCCGGGCTCCGCGGACTTCAGAGGATAGCGGTTGCATTTCGGGCGGAAGGAACGGCACGCCGGTTTCCGCACGCGCTTCTGACGAGCAGCCGAGAGGAGACTAGGCCTTGCCGGAGGGGCTGTCGATGGCGAACGATAAGAACGCCGGACCCGGCTGCTCCGGCGTTCTCGTTCCGATCGTTTGGTTGCCTTCAGTGATCGGCTTTGATGAAAGTGCCGTTCTGCAGGTCGCGCATCGCCTGCATCAGTTCCTCGCGGGTGTTCATGACGATCGGTCCGTGCCAGGCGACCGGCTCGCGGATCGGCTTGCCCGTGACGAGAAGGAAGCGGATACCCTCTTCGCCGGCCTGCACCGTGACCTCGTCGCCGGTGTCGAAGACGACGAGCGTGCGGTTGCCGGAAAGGTCGCGGATGTTGAGTTCCTGCCCCTGGTACTCCTTCTCCACCTTCACGCCGAAGGGCTTCGAGGCATCGCGGAAGGTGCCGGAGCCGGCGAAGATATAAGCGAAGGCCGACCGATAGGTATCGACCGGGAAGCTCTTCCGTTTGCCCGGCGGAACCGAGATGTCGAGATAGACGGGCTCGGCGGCAATGCCGTCGACGGGACCGGTCTTACCCCAGAAGTCTCCGGTGATGACGCGGACTGCGGTGCCGTCATCGTCGACGATCAAGGGAATGTCCGCGCTCTTGACGTCCTGATAGCGCGGTGCCGTCATCTTCAGCGACGACGGCAGGTTCGCCCAGAGCTGGAAACCGTGCATTCTGCCGGCAAAGTCGCCTTTCGGCATTTCCTGGTGCATGATGCCGCTTCCCGCCGTCATCCACTGCACGTCACCGGCACCGAGCAGGCCCTGATTGCCGAGGCTGTCGCCGTGCTCGACGGTGCCGGCCAGGACGTAGGTGATGGTCTCGATGCCGCGATGGGGATGCCACGGAAAGCCGCGGAGGTAGTCCGACGGATTGTCGTTGCGGAAATCATCCATCATCAGGAAGGGATCGGTCATCGACGGATCGCCGAAGCCGAAGACCCGATGCAATTTGACACCGGCCCCTTCCATCGCCGGCGTGGCGCGACTTTCATGTTTCACAGGTCGAATGGACATGGAATTGCTCCTTTCGAGCGGAATTTCAGTTGCCCCCAATATAGGGAAATCCGGCGGGTGGCGAAGACCGTTCCCCGGAACGCAGTGTTCACAGAACGCAATCCTCCGGCGCAAAATGTGATCGCGCCGACCAGTCAAAATTCGGCCGCGAATGGGCTATTTAGCTTTCGTTATCCAAATCAGGCAAAAGTAGTTAATCCCTTGCCGCCATTGGCGGAATGCATCCGGAGTCTATTGCAGCATGTGTCGCTGGGCAGCCTATCGTGGTCAACCGATCTATCTCGAAGAACTGGTGAGCTCTCCCGCGCATTCCCTGATCGAGCAGTCCCATTGCGCCACCCGCGCGAAGACGGCGACCAATGCAGACGGTTTCGGCATCGCCTGGTATGGAGATCGCCCGGAACCCGGACGCTTCCGCGATGTTCTGCCGGCCTGGTCGGACTGTAATCTCAAGAGCATGGCACGGCAGATCCGTTCACGGCTCTTTCTGGCGCATGTCCGCGCGGCGACGCACGGTTCCACGCGTCGGGACAACTGCCATCCCTTCGTCTGCGACACCTGGTCCTTTATGCATAATGGTCAGATCGACCACTTCGATCGCCTGCGCCGGTCGATGGAATCGATGCTCGACGACGAACACTTCAATGCCCGTGTCGGCACGACCGACTCCGAACTCCTGTTCCTGCTCGCGCTGCAGTTCGGCATGCGCGAGCGGCCGCTCGCCGCCATGGCCGAGGCGATAGGCTTTGTCGAGCAGCTGAGCCTCAATCTGACCGGCAGCGCAAAGGTACGGTTCACCGCCGCCTTCTCCGACGGGCACTCGCTTCATGCGGTGCGCTACGCGACTGACGCCTATGCGCCGACCCTCTTCGCCGCGCCGATGGGAGAGGGCGGGCACTGCCTCGTTTCCGAGCCGCTCAACGATGATACCGATGCGTGGATGGAGATTCCGGCCGGTAGTGCGGTGACACTCTCGGAAAAAGGGATCGAAGTCGTCCGTTTCCAACCGGCGGTCGACGGTGCGGCCGTGCTGCAGCCGGCCATGGCCGGCTGAGCCGCCATTCTCGTCTCAGAATGGAATACCGAGCTCCGCCCTGAGTTTCTTCGTAAGACCGGCGGCGACAAGCTCGTAAGAGCGGTGGAGATAATGGCGCAGTTCATCATCTGACAGCGGCGCCGTCGGTGAGACGGCGACCCACTTGCGCTTGGCGAAATAGGGCGCCTGACCGACGCCGTCGAGCGCGGTCAGGATCTCGAAGCTCTCCTCGCTGACCTTGAATGCGATCTTGGCGCCGTCGTCGTTCAAGACCGCAAAAACCTTGTCGCCGACTTTGGCGACGCGCGACTCCCATTGGTCCACGAGGGTCACTCCAGCCAAGCCGGTGACGAAGGCGTCGAAGCCTGCGCGTTCGAAGAGGCTCATCGGAGTGCTCCCTGGTTCAGGTGCTCGGCGATCCAGTACGCAAGACGCTCGGCGACCGTATCCTTGTCGAGTTCCGGCCATTCCTCGACGCCGGTCTTGGTGATCAGTTTCACCCGGTTGCGGGCACCACCCATAATGCCGGTTCCCGGTGAGACGTCGTTGGCGACAATCAGGTCGGCACCCTTCTTTTCGAGTTTGATACGGCCGTTCTGCTCGACATCCTGGGTTTCGGCGGCGAAGCCGACCACGATCGTCGGGCGCTTCTCATGGTGCCCTATCGTTCTGAGGATATCGGGATTCTCGGTAAGCTGCAGCGGCGCAGGAGCCTCCCCTGGCGTCTTCTTGATCTTCTGGCCGGCGGAGGTCGCCACGCGCCAGTCGGCGACAGCCGCGACCATGACTGCGATATCTGCCGGCAGGCGCGAAATAACCGCGTCCCGCATCTCTTCTGCCCTCTCCACATGAAGCGTGGCGACACCGGCGGGATCTGGAATGGTCACGGGGCCGGATATGAGGGTGACCTCTGCGCCGAGCTTCGCCAGCGCCGCTGCGATCGCATGGCCCTGCCGTCCGGACGAGCGATTGGCGATGTAGCGGACCGGGTCGATCGGTTCATGCGTCGGCCCCGACGTCACGACCGCCGTCTTGCCGGCAAGCGGTTTCGGGCCGCCATCCAGGAGGGTCTCTATGGCTGCAACGATGTCGAGCGGCTCCGCCATGCGACCGACACCCCGCTCGCCGGCCTCCGCCATTTCACCTTCCGCAGGGCCGACGAAGGTCATGCCGTCCGCCTTCAGCAGCGAAATATTGCGCTGGGTCGCCGGGTTCGACCACATCATCGGGTTCATGGCCGGCGCCATCAGGACGGGACGCGAGCGCGCAAGCAGCACGGTCGAGGCAAGATCGTCGGCAAGACCGTTGGCCGCCTTCGCCATCAGGTCGGCGGTGGCAGGGGCCACGACGATCAGGTCACACTCCCGCGCAAGGCGGATATGGCCGACGTCCTGCTCGTCTTCACGGGAGAAGAGGTCGGTATAAACACGGCTCGCGGAGAGCGCGCCGACTGCAAGCGGGGTGACGAATTCCTGTGCGGCCCGCGTCATGACCGGCCGGACCGTCGCGCCGCGCTCGCGCAATCGACGAATGAGGTCGAGGCTCTTGTAGGCGGCGATGCCGCCGGAAATGACAAGGAGGATGCGTTTGGCGGATAAGCTCATCTGATGGTCCGGTCGCTCGTTTGCGCGAACCTACCGCAAGGCACGGCAAATCGAAATCGATTTTCGCCGGAGGCGTGGAAGCCGGATCGTCCCCGCACTCTCTCAGCAAGGCTTGAGAGTGACCTTGACGTCGCACGGCTTGCCGAAGAACGGTGCGGAGGTGACGATGAGCCGGCATCCTGCCTCCACGAAAGCGCCGACATTGTCCTCCGTGATGCCGCCGGCGACTGCTACGACCGGGCTTGGACGCTGCCGTCGGGCGAGTTCCACCACCACTGCCGTTTCCTGAGGCGAAAATTTTTCCAATTGTATCACGTCGGCGCCGCAGGCGATCAGCTGCTCGGCGGCCTCGACCGTTGCCGCCTCGACGACGATCTTCTTCTCCGGAGCCTGTGCCCGAAGCTTTGTCATCCAGATCTCCGGCGGTTCGTCGACGAAGGCCAGGTGCTCGGGAAAGACGAGAATGGTTTCAGACAGGCCGAGACGATGCATGATACCGCCACCTGCCCGTATTGCCCGGATGCTGACTTCCTTCGTGCCGGGAAAATTCTTGCGGGTGCATGCAATCACTGTCTCCGGCGCCACGTTGCGGGCCGCATCGACGATCCGGCGCGTACGTGTTGCAATTCCTGAAAGGTACTCGACAAGGGTTTGTGAGATTTTCCACACGGCATGCAGGCTCTGCGCGCTGCCCTGGGCCGACAGGAATATCTCTCCTGCCGCCAGCATGCGACCGCTCGGCAGCAGGTGATCGATGCGGACACCCCGCATTTCGAGCATGCGACCCGCCTCCTCGCTGCCGCAGAGCACCATCGGGTTGCGGGCGCAGTAAGTGATTTCTGCTGATCGTGCGCCGATTCCGAGGCTTTCGGTGGTCAGATCGCCGAGCGGTACGTCCTGTAGCAGGAGTTGATCGAGAAGGCTGTCAGATAGTCTGGACATGGCAATCTCCGGACATGAGGTCGAACCCGTGACGTCGGGTTCGGTTGTCATGCCAGATGCAATGCAAGATGTATGCCGTCCGGTCCTGCGATTGCGTGCCGGCGCCGGGTCAGCGGATCTGGACAGCGATGTAGACGAGTGATGCCGCGATGACCCAGAGCGCCAGGCGGTCGAGCCTGCCATGGCGCGCTTCGGCACGCCCAATCGCGTCAGTGGTTTCCTGGTCGAGGCGCAGGCCGTTTTCGCTCATCGCCATAAGTTCGGTATGGAACTTCTCGGTCTTCACTGCGATCTCGGGGATCGCCTCTGCTAGACGGATGGCCGCGTGCAATCCGTCTTTCAGGTCGGTGACGATCCGCTTGGGGCCGAGATTGTCGCGAATCCAGCCGGAAACGACGGGTTCGGAGGCCTTCCACATGTTGAATTGCGGATTGAGCATGCGCGCCACACCCTCGACCACCACCATGGTCTTCTGCAGCATGACGAGCTCGGGGCGAGTCGCCATGTCGAAGAGTTCGGTCACCTCGAAAAGCAGCGTCAGCAGCCTTCCCATGGAGATGGTCTCGGCCGGCTGACCGTGGATCGGCTCGCCGATCGCGCGGATCGCCTGCGCGAAACTCGCGACGTTGTGGTGGGAGGGTACGTAGCCGGCCTCGAAGTGCACCTCCGCGACGCGCAGATAGTCGCGGGTGATGAACCCGTAGAGGATCTCCGCCAGGAAGCGCCGCTCCTTCTTGCCGAGCCGACCCGCAATCCCGAGGTCAACGGCGACGATCATGCTGCTTTCGTCGACGAAGAGATTGCCGGGGTGCATGTCGGCATGGAAGAAGCCGTCCCGTAACGTATGACGCAGGAAGGACTGGATCAGCGTATCGGCAAGTGCATTGAGATCGTACCCCGCCGCCTTGAGCGCCTCGACGTCCGACATCTTGATGCCGTCGATCCATTCCATGGTGACGACGTCACGCCCGGTGCGTTCCCAGTCGACGGCGGGGACCCGGAATCCCGGATCGTTCTTCGTATTCTCGGCGAGTTCGGACAGTGCCGCGGCCTCGAGCCGGAGGTCCATCTCGACCTTGGTCGTCTGCTCGAGCGTGCGCGTCACTTCTACCGGCTTCAGCCGTCGCATATGCGGCAAGAAGCGTTCCTGCAGGCGCGAGACGATGTACATCGCCTCGAGGTCGGCGGCGAAGCGCCGGCGAACACCGGGACGGATGACCTTGATCGCGACCTTCCTGCGGCCCTGACCGGTCTCGACCTCACCGAGGTGGACCTGTGCGATCGAGGCGGCAGCGATCGGTTCATCGAAGGAGGCGTAGAGTTCGCCGACGGGACGTCCGAGCGACTCGCGGATGGAAATCTTGGCGGCTTCGGTCGGGAAGAAGTCCATCCGATCCTGCAGGCCGGAAAGGTCTTCCGCGATCTCCGCGCCGACGACGTCGGGGCGGGTAGCGAGGAACTGGCCGATCTTCACGTAGGATGGGCCGAGGCGGGCCACCGCCTTCGACAGACGATCCGAGCGCCGTTCGCGCATCGCGCGCTTGCGGGCGAGCAGCCCGGCGGCCGACTGGGCAAAGACGAGCATCGGCGGCAGGCCTTCGGAGGGCAGGGCGGATATCACACCCTCGCGCACCAGAACCCAACCGACCCGCGCCAGGCGGAAATATGCGCCGATCGTGCTCATCGTGCGTTGTCAGCCTCAAGGGCCCGGCCGCGGAGGGACTTCATGGAGAATGCCCTCATAGGTCAGAGCTTCCAGCCGGAATGCAGCGCGGCAATGCCACCGGTGTAGTTGGTGAAGGTGACACGCGAAAACCCGGCTTTTGAAATCATCGCTGCGAAGTCGCGTTGATTGGGGAACTTGCGGATGGACTCCACGAGATACTGGTAGGGCTCGGCGTCGCCTGTGATCATTTTGCCGAATTGCGGGATCGCCTTGAACGACCACTCGTCGTAGAACCGGTCGAGCAGCGGCATGTCGACCTCCGAGAACTCGAGCACGAGGAGGCGCCCACCTCGTTTCAGCACACGATACGCTTCCTTCAGCGCGACCTCGATATGCGGCACGTTTCGGATGCCGAAAGCGATGGTATAGGCGTCGAAGCTGTTGTCCTCGAAGGGCAGCTCTTCGGCATTCGCCTCGACGAAGGTAATATTGTCGGAGAGCCCTTTCTTTGCGGCCCTTTCGGCGCCGACGGCGAGCATGGAGCCGTTGATGTCGAGAACGGTCGCGAGTGCGAGGCGATCGGAGGCTTCGATGATGCGGAAGGCGATGTCACCGGTTCCTCCGGCGACGTCGAGTACCTTGTATGCCGGATCCTTGCGGGGGTTGAGTGCTGCGACCATGGCGTTCTTCCAGACCCGGTGAAGGCCTGCGGACATGACGTCGTTCATGATGTCGTAGCGCTTGGCCACCTTGTGGAAGACGTCGTTGACGAGCCCCTGTTTCTCGTCTTCCTGCACATCGCGGAAGCCGTACGATGTCGCCATGCCGCCTTCGGCGGTCGTGCGGGTTTCAGCCATGTGCTCGCTCCATTGTCCTTTATGGCCGGGTGACCATAGCGAAATCGTCCAAGGCACGCTATCTGTCTCGCCGGTACCGGCTGCGACACCTTCGCGCTGGTCTATAGACCACAAGAAGCGTGGTTGAAACAGAAAGATGGGCCAGCAATGCCGGAATTGCCAGAGGTAGAGACGGTCAGGAGAGGGCTTGCTCCGGCGATGGAGGGTGCGCGTATCGGGCGCCTGGAATTGCGCCGAGCCGATCTCCGTTTTCCGTTTCCGACGGCCTTCTCCGATCGTGTTTCCGGCACCCGTATCGTCGGGCTCGGTCGGCGGGCGAAGTACTTGCTGATCGACCTCGACAGCGGCGAGACGGTGATCGCCCATCTCGGCATGTCCGGCTCGTTCAGGGTTGAGCATGAGGCGGAGAACGAACTGCCTGGAGCCTTCCACCACGTCCGCTCGAAGGACGAGAAGCACGATCACGTCGTCTTTCATATCGAAGGGGCGCAAGATGCCGTGCGCGTCATATATAATGACCCACGGCGCTTCGGCTTCATGGATCTTGTGCCGCGCGTCGATCTCGACAGCTATCCTG
The DNA here is from genome assembly GCF_024054295.1 of Ciceribacter sp. RN22. Taxonomy (NCBI): domain Bacteria; kingdom Pseudomonadati; phylum Pseudomonadota; class Alphaproteobacteria; order Hyphomicrobiales; family Rhizobiaceae; genus Ciceribacter; species Ciceribacter sp. RN22. The sequence continues at coordinate 296,902 of NZ_JAMXLD010000001.1, read as the reverse complement.
CGTTCCGTCATCTCGGCCCCGAACCGGTCGGCAATGCTCTCGACGCGGCAGGTCTAGCCGCGCGTTTTGCCGGGCGCAGCCAGCCGCTCAAGGCGGCACTGCTCGACCAGAGCAATATAGCGGGGCTCGGCAATATCTATGTTTGCGAGGCGCTCTGGCGCGCCGGGCTTTCGCCGTTGCGGGCAGCGGGGACGATGGTAACGCCGACCGGCAAGCCGAAGAGGGAGCTTGTCCGCCTTGTCGAGGCCATCCGCGCCGTCATCGCCGATGCCATCGCCGCCGGGGGCTCCTCGCTGCGCGATCATATCCGCACGGACGGCACGCTCGGCTATTTTCAGCACACTTTCCGTGTCTATGACCGCGACGGTCACGCTTGCGCGAACCCCGAATGCGACGGTACCGTGGCGCGCATCGTCCAGGCCGGCCGCTCGACATTCTATTGCAGCCGCTGCCAGGAATAGCCACCGACCAAGGGAGAGATTGGAATGACTTATGAGACGCTGCTTGTGGAGGTTCGCGGCCGTGTGGCGATCGTCACGCTCAACCGGCCGCAGGCGCTGAACGCGCTCAATTCGACCGTGATGGCGGAATTGCGCCAGGTGCTCGCGGGCGTCCAGAAGGACGGTGACATTGGCGCGGTCGTGCTTACAGGTTCGGAAAAGGCTTTCGCGGCCGGTGCCGATATCAAGGAGATGCAGTCCCTCGACTTCGTCGACGCCTATCTCGGCGATTTCATCAGCGGGTGGGAGGAAGTCGCAGGCTTTCGCAAGCCGATGATCGCCGCCGTTTCCGGCTTCGCGCTCGGCGGTGGCTGCGAGCTTGCAATGATGTGCGACTTCATCATCGCCTCGACCACGGCCAAGTTCGGCCAGCCCGAAATCACGCTCGGCGTCATACCGGGCATGGGTGGCTCGCAGCGCCTGACCCGCGCTGTGGGTAAGGCGAAGGCAATGGATCTCTGCCTGACCGGCCGCATGATGGACGCCGCGGAAGCCGAGCGCTCGGGGCTCGTGGCGCGCATCGTCGAGCCTGAACGGCTGCTCGAGGAGGCGATCGCTGCGGCCGAGAAGATCGCGGCCTTTTCCGCCCCCGCCGTGCTGATGGCGAAGGAGAGCGTCAATCGCGCCTTCGAGCTGACGCTGGCCGAGGGGTTGCGTTTCGAACGGCGTCTTTTCCATTCGCTCTTTGCGACGGAGGATCAGAAGGAGGGCATGGCGGCCTTCGTGGAGAAGCGCAAGGCGGCATTCAGGAACCGTTGAGGGCAAAAGCGGCCGGGGCAGCGCGGTCCTGACGAAATTGCGCGTTGACGGCGGTCCGCTTTCCCGCTATATGCCCGCCCACAGTTAGGAAAGCTTCTGGCTTTTCCGCGATTGCTCCCGAATTGCTGAATGCGTAGGTCGCAAGGACCCGATGCGGCGATGGCGGAGTTTGGTTAGAATTCGAAGAGAGGCATCCATGGCCAATACCACTTCGGCGAAGAAGGCGACCCGCAAGATCGCTCGCCGCACTGCAGTCAACAAGGCTCGCCGTTCGCGGGTTCGTGGTTTCATTCGCAAGGTCGAAGAGGCCATCGCTACCGGCGACGTTGCCGTAGCGCGTGAAGCTCTCAAGGCCGCCCAGCCCGAGCTGCATCGTGCGGCGACCAAGGGTGTCCTGCACGCCAATACCGCATCGCGCAAGATTTCGCGTCTTGCCCAGCGCGTTAAGGCACTGGCCGTCTAATTTAAGACACAATATCGCCACTTTTCGTGAAGCTCGGCTGTCCAGCCGGGCTTTTCGTGTTTTCTTTCATATCGTTGTCATTGGTCTGTCACGTTGACACTAGGATGTCATTACGGTGACAAGAAAAATCAAATAAAAACAAAAGCTTATCAGAGGTGATGTGGAGGGCCTCCTCTTCACTTAACGGCAGGCGCCACCAGTTTCGAGTCAAGCGAATTTATTTTTTTTTTGTCGCAAAGGACCTTCGCGTCTCCTCATTTTTGAATCCCCTTGATTCAACAGCGATTCTTTTTTCCTCGATTGTGGCGGACAAAATTCGGGTCGGGAGTCAATGGTTCGAACTTAATTTTGGGTAAAATTCACTGTTGATCTTGGCTTTTGATCCTGCCTAAATGGCTTCCAACGAGAGGCACGGAGTTGACCTCGGGGGCGATCTGCAACTGCTGGTCAGGTGCTGAAATGTCCCGGTGGCTCTCGTAGCGGAATGGTTCTGATTCCGTTTTTTCATCCAGTGTTTGACCTTGCATCGTAATCCGCTCGGATTGCGACGGGGTGAGTTTGTGCACAGTTTCAGGGGCTGGCGAAAGTAGTAAGGAGTAGGCGAGGGCGCGGCCGAATGTCCGTTTCGAGGGTGGGCGATCGGCGAGTTTGATGAATGAAAAGGGGGACTGGCCTTGGGCCGTCACGACAGGGTGCCTGATCCGCTTGGCATGGGATCTGGCCTCGTTTTCGTGAGGTGTGCTGTTTTCTTGTGAGAGGCACCACGGGCAGTCAAAGGCAGCTGGGCGGGAAGATTGCACTGTTCGGCGAAGGTAATTTTTGGAAGGCGGCAAAATGCAAATTAATTCACTGACGGCCGGTGCAGCGGTTGACGGGAACCATGCACGGGAGACGACGGGTATTGTTCGTTCTGAAGCGGCGGAGGACTCGTCCGTGGCAACGCAAGATGTGTTGTTCGAGCGCTTCAGTGCCAGGCTGAAGGCTCAGGTCGGGCCGGATGTCTATGCGAGTTGGTTCGGCCGGCTGAAGCTGCATTCGGCTTCGAAGAGCGTTCTGCGACTGTCGGTCCCCACGACCTTCCTCAAGTCCTGGATCAACAATCGCTACCTGGACCTGATCACGAATATCCTTCAGCAGGAGGACGCGAGCATCCTGAAGGTGGAGATCGTCGTGCGCAGCGCAAGCCGCGGCGTGCGCCCACAGGCGCCGGACGAACATCACAAGCCAGTTTCCGAAACCGTTCCGTCGTCCACCGTTCGCAAGCCCTCCGCGCCCCAGCAGATCGGGCAGGTTTCCGCCCACCAGGGCGCTGCTCCCCGCTCGGCTCCGCCCGGACCGCTGTTCGGTTCGCCGCTGGACTCTCGTTTTACCTTCGACGGTTTCATCGAAGGCGCCTCGAACCGTGTCGCGCTTGCGGCGGCCAAGACCATTGCCGAGGCTGGCGCCGGTGCCGTTCGCTTCAATCCGCTTTTCATTCATTCGTCGGTCGGTCTCGGCAAGACCCATCTGCTGCAGGCCATTGCCAACGCTGCGATCCAGAGCCCGCGGGCGCCGCGTGTCGTTTATCTGACGGCCGAATATTTCATGTGGCGCTTCGCGACTGCCATCCGCGACAACGACGCGCTGACGCTGAAGGACTCGCTGCGCAACATCGACCTGCTCATCATCGACGACATGCAGTTCCTGCAGGGCAAGATGATCCAGCATGAGTTCTGCCATCTCCTGAACACGCTGCTCGACAGCGCCAAGCAGGTGGTCGTGGCCGCCGATCGTGCGCCCTGGGAGCTGGAGTCGCTCGACCCGCGGGTTCGCTCGCGCCTGCAGGGCGGCGTTGCGATCGAGATGGAGGCGCCTGATTTCGAGATGCGCTTCTCCATGCTGAAGAAGCGGCTCGAAGCCGCGCAGAAGGACGACGGCTCGCTCGACATTCCCGTCGAGATCCTCGCGCACGTGGCGCGCAGTGTCGCAAGCAGCGGCCGTGATCTCGAAGGCGCCTTCAACCAGCTGATCTTCCGTCGATCGTTCGAGCCGAACCTTTCGGTCGACCGGGTGGACGAACTGCTCGCCCATCTGGTGGGTGCGGGAGAACAGAAGCGCGTCCGCATCGAGGACATCCAGCGGGTCGTGGCGCGCCATTACAACGTTTCGCGCCAGGAACTGGTCTCCAACCGTCGCACCCGGGTCATTGTGAAGCCGCGGCAGATCGCGATGTACTTGTCGAAGACGCTGACCCCTCGCTCCTTCCCGGAGATCGGCCGCCGTTTCGGCGGACGCGACCACACCACCGTGCTGCACGCGGTCCGGAAGATCGAAGAGATGATCGGCGCCGATACCAAGCTCAGCCACGAGATCGAGCTTCTCAAGCGGCTGATCAACGAGAACAACGCATGAGGCAAGGCCGGCGGAGACGCCGGCCTTTCGCTTTCTGAGACAGCCGTAGGAGACACGATGCCCCACGATCCGTCGCTTGCCTTCTACGAAGCGAATGCGGGCTCCTACGCCGTGCGCCGCCGATCTTTGCCGCATGACAGGCTCGAGGCCTTTCTTGGCGCGCTGGTGCCCGGCTCGCGGATTCTCGAGCTCGGCTGCGGTGCCGGCGACGACAGCGCCGCCATGCTTGCGCGAGGGTTCGACGTCGTACCGACCGACGGCTCGGCGGCTATGGCGCAGCAGGCCGAAATACGGCTTCGCCGTCCGGTGCGGGTCATGCTCTTCTCCGAGCTCGACGCCAGCGCTGCCTATGATGGCGTCTGGGCCAATGCCTGTCTCTTGCACGTGCCATTGGCGGAACTTCCCTCGGTAATTGGGAAAATCCGCCGCGCCCTGCGCCCGTCCGGACTGTTCTATGCAAGCTTCAAGGCAGGGCAGCAGGAGGGCTGCGACCGGTTCGGCCGCTATTACAATCGGCCGGCGCCGGAATGGCTCATCCATCAGTACAGGATGCAAGGATTTGCCGAACCGGTCGTCGAATGCGCACATGGTGGCGGCTACGACGGTGTGGCGACGGAATGGCTTCACGTAGTCGCAAGGCCGGCCTGAACCGGCGTTGAGGCTGAGCCCTTCGTGCCTTGTCGTTTCCCGCTCGCCGGATCCGCGTTTCGCCAGCGGCGGAAATCGGGTGGTGGACCATCCTGAGATTTGCGATCTTTCCGGAAAAGGAAAGATGCGATGGCTCACAAGGAAATGGCAACCGCGGAATGGCTGATGCTTCTCGGGCTCTCGCTGCTTTGGGGCGGATCCTTTCTCTTCAACGGAATTCTGGTCAAGGTCTGGCCACCGCTCACCATCGTGACGGCTCGGGTCCTGCTGGCGGCGATTACGCTCTGGATCGTTGTCCGGCTGTCGGGGATTGCCGTGCCGAAAAGCCGTGACGCCTGGCTTTCCTTCTTCGGCATGGGGCTTCTCAACAACGCCATTCCCTTCACGCTGATCGTCTGGGGGCAGACCCATATCGCAAGCGGGCTCGCGGCGATCCTCAATGCCACCACGCCACTTTTCGGGGTTCTCGTCGCACATCTGTTGACCGAAGACGAGAAGCTGACAGTGAACCGCGTGGCGGGATTGTTGATCGGCCTCGCCGGGGTTGTGATCATGATCGGGCCAGCCGTGCTCGGCGACCTCGGTGGTGATGCCTGGGGCGAACTTGCCGTCCTCGGTGCGGCGCTGAGCTACGCCTTTGCCAGCGTCTACGGCCGCCGTTTCCGCCGCATGGGGTTGCCGCCACTCCTGCCCGCCGCCGGCCAGGTGACGGCCTCGTCCTTGCTGCTGCTGCCGGTAGCGCTCTTCATCGATCGCCCCTTCGCCCTGCCGCTCCCTGGGCCTGAGGCCTAGGCGGCGCTGTTCGGGCTCGCCGTTCTCTCGACCGCGCTCGCCTACATCCTCTTTTTCAGGATTCTCGCGACGGCGGGTGCGACGAATATCATGCTGGTCACAATCCTCATCCCGCCGAGCGCGATCCTCTTGAGCGCGGTGGTTCTTGGCGAGCGGCTCGCCCCGCGACACTTCGTCGGAATGCTGGCGATCGGACTCGGCCTTCTCGCCATCGATGGCAGGCTGTGGCGCCGTCTGACGGCCCGCGCCTCTCGGACTAAAGCCTCTAGCGACTGGCGGCTGCGATGATCTCGGGGCTTTGAGGGGCGAATGGAGAGCGATCCCAGTCTCCATACCAGTGGACGGTATGGAAGCCGGCTTCATCGAGAAGGCGGGCAATGGTGTCCCGGCTCGGAAAACGCAAGGTACTCGCGCCCGTTCGCTGTTCAGCTGTCTCGGTGAGCGTGAAAACGGTGTCGAAGGTGACGTGCTCCGCGTCGACATGTTGCACCTGGTAGTAGACTTCGACCGGACCAAGACAGGGAATGACGGCCCTTTCCCGAGTAAGCTCTTCGGTCCACTGCTCCCATTCACGGACGAGTGGATTGCGGCTTTCGAAGACCAGGCGGCCGTCGGGTGCGAGGTGCTTGCGTGCGGCAGCGAGAACCGCACCTACCTCTGCATCGTCGAGAAAAACCTGGAAGACATGTCCGGTCATGATAATCAGATCGAATTCTCGACCGAGCCTGAAGTCCACGGCGTTACCGGAAATCCACTCGACCATACCGTCAGTATCCTTGGCTCGCGCGACCGCGAGCATGCCGGAAGCCGGGTCCAGTCCGGTCACCGCATGTCCGCGCCGGGCAAGCGCGAGCGTCAGCGAGCCGGTACCGCAGCCGAGATCCAGAATGCGGCAGGGTTTGTCCACAAGTCGGAGATAGAATTCGCGATCGGGGCCGTCGCCGTTGAAGCTGTCGTAGAGGATCGCCATGTCGTGTCGAGCAAAGGCGTCGTCGACGGGCAATGGCGTTCTCCCTTTTTCTAACAGGCGAGATCGGCGACGACGGCGTCGAGGATCAGCATCCCCTTCGGCGTGCAACGCAGTCTGGAATTGCCCAGCCGCTCGATAAACCCGTGTTCCAGTAAAGTCTGCTCGCGCGCCGGGTCCGGGTCGCGGCCGGAGAGCTGCTGCCAGCGGGCGAGATCGACGCCTTCCCTCAGGCGGAGGCCCATCAGCAGCAGTTCGTCGGCCTGCTCGTCGGTACCGAGGACCTCCTGGTCCACCATGCCGTGGCCGTCGCGCTCGACGGCGGCGAGCCAGCCTTCGGGGTTGCGTTCGGTCGCGGTGGCAAGCTTCTCCCGTCCCCGCGACAGGCGGCCATGGGCGCCGGGACCGATCCCCGCGTAATCGCCGTAGCGCCAGTAGGTGAGGTTGTGGCGGCTTTCGGCACCCGGCCGTGCATGGTTTGAGACTTCATAGGCCGGCAGGCCGGCGCTGGCGGTGATCTCCTGTGTCGCCTCGTAGAGATCTGCGGACAGGTCGCCATCCGGCACCACCAGCTTTCCGGCCTTGTGCAGGCCAAAGAAGGGTGTGCCTTCCTCGATCGTCAACTGATAGAGCGACAGATGGTCGACGGCATAGGAAATCGCCTGCCGCAGCTCCGGTTCCCAGGTTTCGACGGTCTGGCCGGGACGCGCATAGATCAGGTCGAAGGACATCCTCGGGAAGATCTCGCGGGCGAGCGTGATCGCTTTCAGCGAGTCCGCCACGTCGTGCAACCGGCCGAGAAATCTCAGATCCTGGTCGTTGAGCGCCTGGACGCCGAGAGAGACGCGGTTAACGCCCGCCGACCGGTAGCCGCGGAACCGGGTCGCCTCCACGCTCGAAGGATTGGCCTCCATGGTGATTTCGATGCCGTCCGGCACATGCCAGTGCCGAGCTATCCCCTCGAGGATTGCTGAGACGGTCGCCGGCTCCATGAGGGATGGCGTTCCGCCGCCGAGGAAGATGCTGGTGACGGTCTTCGGGCCGCTGAGGCGCCGCATGGTTTCCATTTCCCGCAGGAAGGCCGCGACGAAGCGCGGCTGGTCCACGGGCTGGTGGCGTACATGGCTGTTGAAGTCGCAGTACGGGCACTTTGCCGCGCAGAACGGCCAGTGGACATAGACGCCGAAGCCGGGTTCGCCCGTGTCGGGAAGAAGGAACGGTGCGGCGTCCGACATACCGGTGTCAGGCCTCCAGGCAGGTTTCGACGAAGAGCTTGAATGCGCGGGCGCGATGCGACAATGCGGTCGCCTGTCCGGGCTTCCAGCCGTGTTTTTCCTGTGCCGTCATCTCGCCGAAAGTTCTCTCGTGCCCGACCGGCTGGAAGACCGGATCATAGCCGAAACCGGAAGTGCCGCGCGGGGGCCAGACGACGGTCCCTTCGACCTCGCCGCGGAACGTCTCGGTGTGGCCGTCGGGCCAGGCGAGGCAGAGCACGCTGACGAAGCGTGCCGTGCGCTCGTCCGGTGCGGTCGCGCCGCGGTCCTGCAGGGCCTTTTCGACCTTTTCCATCGCCATGGCGAAATCACGGCTGCCGTCCTCGCGTTCGGCCCAGTTCGCGGTATAGACGCCGGGCGCGCCATCGAGGGCGTCGATCACCAGCCCGGAATCGTCGGAAAGAGCCGGCATACCGGAGGCCTTCGCCGAGGCAAGCGCCTTGATGGCGGCGTTTTCCTCGAAGGTGGTCCCGGTCTCCTCCGGCTCTTCGAACTTCAGATCGGCCGCCGATTTTGCGGAGAATCCGAGTGGCCCGATGAGATCGGCAATCTCGGCGATCTTGCCGGCGTTGTGGCTGGCAACGACGATGGTCTTGGTTTCGAGTTTGCGCATGCGGCAGGTCCTATTCGAGATTCCAGAGACGAGGCTCTGCACATTCCAGGCTGTTGCCGGCCGGATCGCGGAAATAGATCGACCGGGCACCGTTCGGCCAGTGGAAGTCGGCCTCGATCGCGACGCCGCCCGCCCGGAGCCGGGCAACGACGGCATCCATCTTCTCACGCGAGACCCGGAAGCAGGCATGCCCCGGACCGGTCGCGCCGTGCGGCGGTACGGGAAGAGCATCGGCCGGCGCAGGATGCGCGGTCGCCGAAGGATCGAAGATCAGCAGGATGCCGGCGCCGCAGCGAAAGAACACGTGCCGGCCTTCGTGCCGGATCACGACGTCCAGCCCGAGCACGCGGCCGTAGAAATCCTCGGCCGCCTCGAGGTCGGAGACGTAGAGCACCGTTTCCAGAATGCCTTCGAGCTCGGTCGACATTATCTGCTCCCGTGCCTTGCGGCGGCAATCAGAGGATCGCCTGCTTCTGCAAGGTCACCAGCTCGCCGATGCCGTTGCGCGCAAGGCGCATCAGCGTCAGGAACTCGTCCTCGGTGAAGGGGGTGCCTTCCGCCGTTCCCTGGATTTCGACGATCGCGCCGCTTCCGGTCATGACGAAATTGGCGTCGGTTTCCGCGGCCGAGTCTTCGAGATAGTCGAGATCGATGACCGGCTGGGTTGCGAAGACGCCGCACGAGATCGCGGCGACATGATCCTTGAGCACTCTGTCGACCTTGACCATGTTGCGTGCTTCCATCCATTTCAGGCAGTCGTGCAGCGCGATCCAGCCACCTGTGATGGAGGCGGTGCGGGTGCCGCCGTCCGCCTGGATAACATCGCAGTCGATGGTGATCTGGCGTTCGCCGAGGGCTTCCAGATCAACGACGGCGCGCAGCGAACGGCCGATCAAGCGCTGGATTTCCTGGGTTCGTCCGCCCTGCTTGCCGGCTGCCGCTTCCCGCTTCATGCGCTCTCCGGTGGCTCGTGGCAGCATGCCGTATTCGGCGGTGACCCAACCCTTGCCGCTGTTACGCAGCCACGGCGGCGTCTTGTCCTCGAGGCTCGCCGTGCAGAGCACATGGGTGTCCCCGAACTTCACGAGACAGGAACCTTCCGCATGCTTCGAGAAATTGCGCTCGAACGAGATCTTGCGCATCTGGTCGGTTTTTCTGCCTGACGGCCGCATTGGCTTCTCCTTGAAACTTTCTATGGCCTTCTACGGTCGAGCGCTGCGATTTGCAAAGAAAAACCGGCGTTTCACCGCGGGCGGAACAGGGATTTTCCCGTTTGTGATCGGACTGCAAGTGACTATATTCGCCTAGGGCATTGTTCGAACAGGGTTTGCATCGTAACGGTCATGGCGAATACTCCGGTCAAAGAGATATCTTCCGCGCTGGACGACCGTTCGCGTGAGATTTTCCGGCGCATCGTCGAAAGCTATCTCGACTCGGGAGAGCCGCTCGGTTCGCGCAACCTTTCGCGCCTCCTGCCGATGTCTCTTTCCCCCGCCTCCGTGCGCAATGTCATGAGCGACCTCGAGGATCTCGGGCTCATATACGCACCGCATATCAGCGCCGGCCGGATGCCGACGCAGCAGGGGCTGCGTTTCTTCGTCGATGCCTTCATGCAGGTCGGCAATCTGTCGGAGAGCGAACGCAAAAGCATCGAGCGGCAGATTCGTCCGCACGATGCCGATCAGCCGCTGGAAAACTTGCTCACCGACGCGAGCCGCATGCTTTCGGGTTTGTCCCGCGGGGCGGGGCTGGTGATCGCCGCCAAGAGCGACCAGATCCTGAAGCACGTGGAGTTCATCCGGCTGGAGCCCACGAAGGCATTGGCGGTGCTGGTCGGCGAACACAACCAGATCGAAAACCGCATCATCGACCTGCCCGCAGGCGTGACGGCATCGCAACTGACAGAGGCGGCCAACTTCATCAATGCGAACCTCGCCGGGCAGACACTACCTGAACTGCGAGGCCAGCTCGTCAAGCTGAGGGAGCAGGTCGCCGGTGAGCTCGACGCGCTGTCGCAGGACCTGGTCGAGCGTGGTCTCGCCGTGTGGTCCGGTGGGGCAGAGGTGGAGAAGCCGACACGGCTCATTGTTCGAGGTCGCGCCAATCTGCTCGAAGGGGTGGCGGGCGCCGAGGATATCGACCGGCTGCGTCTCCTTTTCGACGATCTGGAGCGCAAGGAAAGCCTGATCGAAATCCTCAATCTCGCAGAAAGCGGCCCCGGGGTCCGGATCTTCATCGGGTCGGAGAACAAGCTGTTCTCGCTTTCCGGGTCGTCGCTGATCGTCGCGCCGTACAGGGACAGCGACGAGCGGATCGTAGGCGCTGTCGGCGTCATCGGCCCGACGCGGCTCAACTATTCCCGCATCGTTCCCATGGTCGACTACACCGCGCAGCTCATGGCGCGCCTTTCACGGTCCAAGCGTTAGGCTTGTCGGTGGGTCGATTGCTGTTCCCGCGGCGATATCGCACCGGAGCCTTGATTTTTTGCCCTCAAACCCTGATATCGGGCACGAATTCCAAACGAGATTCAATCGGAGAACGTCATGACCGACGAAACCAAGAAAAACGGACCTGACGCCACTGTCGCTGAAAACCAGATCGACGAGCAGCAGAACGGGGAAGCCGAAGCGCCGAAGGCGGAAGTAGATCCCCTGGAGGCACTGAAAGCCGAGAATGCCGAACTGCGTGATCGTTTCCTTCGGCTTGCCGCCGAGATGGACAACCTGCGTCGCCGTACCGAGCGCGATGTGAAGGATGCCAAGGCATATGCGGTAACCGGCTTCGCCCGCGACATGCTGGCCGTCTCTGACAACCTGCGCCGCGCTCTCGATGCCGTCACGGAAGAGGCGCGCGCGTCCGCCGACGCCGGTCTCTCTGCGCTCATCGAAGGTGTGGAGATGACAGAACGCGGCATGCTTTCGACGCTTGAACGGCATGGTGTCCGCAAGATCGAGCCGCAGGGCCAGAAGTTCGACCCGAACTTCCACCAGGCCATGTTCGAGATTCCCAATCCCGATGTCCCGAACAACACTGTCGTCCAGGTGGTGCAGGCGGGCTTTACAATCGGCGATCGCGTTCTGCGCCCGGCGATGGTCGGTGTCGCGAAGGGCGGCCAGAAGGCCGAAGCCCAGCCGGAGGCCAATGCCGCATCGGCTGCAGGGAAGGAAGCCTGATTCTGCTCCGGTCTTTACTGGAAAGGCGGGGCGTCGGTGAAAACCTGACGCCCTTTCTTTTGAGACGGTATCAGGCGGCGTTGGCCTGTTCTTCGTTCAGGAAGGCATAGATCGCCGAGGCGGATTCGGTCGCCCGGAGCTTCGCGACGAGATCCTGGTCACGCAGAACGCGTGCGATCCTGGACAGGGCTTTCAGATGGTCGGCACCTGCGCCTTCCGGCGCCAGCAACAGGAAGACGAGGTCCACCGGCTGGTCATCGAGCGCCTCGAAGTCGACGGGCGTCTCGAGCCGGGCGAAAACGCCGGTGATGCTCTTGATGCTGTTCAGCTTTCCATGCGGAATGGCGATACCGTTGCCGACTCCGGTGGAGCCGAGGCGCTCCCGCTGCAGAATGACGTCGAAGATTTCCCGTTCGGGGATGTTCGTGAGTTTTGAGGCTTTTGCGGCGAGTTCCTGAAGCAGCTGCTTCTTGGAGTTTACCCTGAGGGCGGGGACAACTGCATCTTGTTGCAGCAAATCTGCCAAGGCCATTTCAAAATCCTTCATGCCGCCGAATCAAAGGGGAAGGAAACGGCGTGAGCCGCCGTTTCCGGTTAGGCTCAGCCTTTGACGTTGGCGGAGTCGATCCATCCGATATTCCCGTCGTTGCGACGGTAGACGATGTTGATCTGTTCGCTGCCGGGGTTGCGGAACAACAGCACGGGTTCGTCTGTCATGTCCAGGGCCATGACTGCACTCGCAACCGACATGGTCCGCAGTTGCTTTGTGCTCTCGGCAACGATCGTGGGCGCGTAATCCTCGGGAACTTCCTCATGCTCGTCGGATACGGCATCCATCACCGTGTAGGCGACCTCGACGGGCGCACCGGCGCCGTTGTTCGGATGGCGATCCTTGAGCTTCCGCTTGTAGCGGCGCAGCCGCTTGTCGATGCGGTCGGTGGCAATGTCGAAGGAAATCAGCGGGTCATTTGCGGAACCGGTGGCGTGCAGGTTGACGCCGGAGTCGAGGTGGAGCAGGCAGTCGGCGACGAAAGGTGCGGCTGCCGCCGCGGATTTCGTTACCGTGATCTGGCCGGAATACCCGCCGTCGAAATATTTGGTTACCGTCTCCCTGATCCGTTCTTCAATCCGTTGCCGGAAGGCATCGCCGATTTCCATATGTTTGCCGGATACGCGCACACTCATGGAGTTTCCCTTCTTATTGTGATTTGCGGGTACCAGTTTACGTCAACCGCCGTCTGCATCCAAGCTCTTCACGCTGCAATGTCGCCTGCTCGGGCTGTCGCTGGACGGAGGTTGGGGATAACTCGGGGTCGTCTCCTTTGCCAATCGGGGCGGGCTTCTAGACAAGCTTTGCGCGAGAGTCAACGGCCCGCTAACCGATTCTTAACAATTGGCAGACGGCGCACTCAGCTTGTAGACACCTTCGCCAGTGCGCGTTTCTCGCGTCGCCGTTGTACCGACGAGGGAATGTTCATCGCCTCCCGGTACTTGGCGACGGTGCGCCGCGCAAGGTCGATGCCGCTGTCCTTCAGTGCGCTGACGATGTCGTCGTCCGAAAGGACCGCCTCCGGGTTTTCCTGTGTGATCAACGTGCGGATTCTGTGCCGTACCGCTTCCGCTGAATGGCTGTCGCCACCCTCGGCCGAAGCTATGGAAACGGTGAAGAAGTACTTCAACTCGAAGAGGCCGCGCGGAGTCAGCATGTACTTGTTGGAAGTGACGCGACTGACCGTGGATTCATGCATCTTGATCGCATCCGCGACCGTGCGCAGGTTCAGTGGGCGAAGGTGGTCAACGCCATGGCGCAGAAAGGCGTCCTGCTGACGAATGATCTCGCTCGCGACCTTCAGGATGGTTCTGGCGCGCTGGTCGAGGCTGCGGGTGAGCCAGTTGGCGTTCTGCAGGCATTCGGCAAGGAAGGCCTGGTCGCCGTCCTTCGCATCGCGGCATTTGGACACCTTGGCATAGTAGCTCTGGTTGACCAGTACCCGCGGAAGGACGTCAGGATTGAGCTCCACAGCCCAGCCCCCGTCGCTGGCTGGACGGACGATGATGTCGGGAACCACCGGTTCGCTCGCGCTCGTCTCGAATCCGCTCGCCGGCTTCGGGTTCAGTCCGCGGATTTCGGAGAGCATGTCGATCAAGTCTTCCTCGTCGACGCCGCAGAGCTTCTTGAGGGTCGCGAAGTCTCGCTTGGCGAGGAGCTCGAGATTGTCGACCAGCGTCGCCATCGCGGGGTCCAAACGGTCACGCTGCCTGAGCTGAATTGCGAGGCACTCGCTCAATGAACGGGCAAAGATGCCGGGAGGATCGAGAGTCTGCAAAACGCCGATCACGTGCTCCACCCGTTCGGGCGTTCCGCCGAAGCGTTCCGCAACCTCCCCGAGATCGGCGCGCAGATAGCCAGCTTCATCGAGCTGGTCCATGAGGGTCAGCGCCACCATGCGATCGGCCGAATCCGGAAATGCGAACGGAATTTGTTGGCTCAGGTGATCCCGCAAGGTCACCTGCCCGGCGACGAAATCGTCGAGATCGTAGCCTTCGCCGAAGTCTGTGCCGGCGCCCGGCATCGATTTCCATTGTCCCAGAAGCTCCGGCGCGTCGGCACGCGCTCCAACGCCTTCGTCGGCGAGTGCCGTGTCGAAATTGGTGTCCAGACTTTCGTTGAGCGACTGTCCCTTGCCGTTCTCGTACCAGTCGCTCGCAGGACCGCTCGATTCTTCCGCGATTGCCGTTTCGGACGATGCGACTGCCTCTTCGCCACGCATGGGCTCAGAACCGCCGTCGTTATCCTCCGGAGCGAAGTCGAGAAGTGGGTTCTTTTCGACTTCCTGGGCGATGAATTGTACGAGTTCGACGTGAGTCATCTGGAGCAGCTGGATGGACTGCATCAGCTGCGGAGTCATGACCAGGGATTGGCTCTGGCGCAGATATAGATTAGCCGACAAAGCCATGATGGACGCGAAACTCCCCTGTCGCTCCCGCGAAATTCACCCGCTCGCACCCTCGGCTGCAACGGAAAACTCCAACTGGCCCAAAAATTGCTTTTTTATCGGGTTTGGTCAAGCGGCATGGCCGGGGAATCGTTCTCGGCAGCGGCGCTGCTCAGAGACTGAACTTGTCGCCGAGATAAAGCCGCCGCACATCGGGATTGTTGACGATGTCGTTGGCGCGGCCGTGAGTCAGCACTTCGCCGGCATGGATGATGTAGGCCCGATCGATGAGGCCGAGCGTCTCGCGCACGTTGTGGTCGGTGATCAGTACGCCGATGCCGCGCGCCGTCAGGTGGCGTACGAGGTTCTGAATGTCCGACACGGAGATCGGATCGACGCCGGCGAAGGGCTCGTCGAGCAGCATGAATGTCGGGTCTGTCGCAAGGGCGCGGGCGATTTCCAGGCGCCGCCGCTCGCCGCCGGACAGTGCGACGGCGGCGGATTTGCGCAGCTTCTCTATGTGGAATTCGTAGAGAAGTTCGTCGAGCTTGGCTTCCCGCTTGTCGCGGTTCGGCTCATGGACCTCGAGGACTGCCCGGATGTTGTCCTCGACACTCAGCCCTCTGAAGATTGATGCTTCCTGCGGAAGGTAGCCGACACCGAGGCGCGCGCGCCGGTACATCGGCATGGCCGTCACCTCGTTGCCGTCGATGGCGATCGTGCCGGCATCGACGGGCACCAGCCCGGTAATCATGTAGAAGCAGGTCGTCTTGCCGGCGCCGTTGGGGCCGAGCAGCCCCACGGCTTCCCCCCGGCGCACGACCAGCGACACCCCGTTGACCACGCGACGGGTGTTATAGCTCTTCGTCAGGCCATGGGCGATCAGCGTTCCCTGGTAACGGGTCTTGTCGAGACGCGTTTCGTCGGGGCTCGGCTGCCGCGTCCGAAGCGCGCCGGACAGTGCTGAGGCGAAAGGAATCTTCACGTGCCGACCGATCCGGTTATTTCTTCTGGGATTTCGGATCGAGCTGGATCTGCACCCGGCCGCCGCAACTGTCGAGTTTCGCTTCGCCGGTGTTCATCTGGACCGTCAGCTTGCAGCCGACGAAGACGTTCTGGCCTTCCGACAGAACCACCCGGTCACCCTCGAGCACGAACACTTGTCGGTCCATGTCGAAATAGCCGCTTTCGGCGGTGGCCTGCTGGGTTCCAGACGATAGGAAGACCTTGTTGGTGACGTCGATCTTCTGGATGTCGGCATTGCCGCTGGTCACCGAGGCGCTGTCACCGCGATAATGAACCGTCATATTGCCCGACTGCAGGACGGTCGTGCCCTGCACGACCTTCACATTGCCGTTGAAGAGCGCAACCTTCTCCTGTTCGCGGATTTGCAGCTCGTCGCTCTCGATCTGGATCGGCTTGTCGTTTGACAGCTTCAGGCCGTCGAGATTGCTTTTCGTTGCCTGCGCCCAAGCCGGCGCCGACCCTACAGTGGACATGCCGAAGGCGATCAGCAGCCCAGCCACCAAAACTGAATTCTGACGTTTGTCTTTCATGACTGGACCGGCTCTCAGTTGTCCGATTTACGGATGGCGGAAGGTTCGATGTGGACCCGAACCTTTCCCGCGAAGGTGATCACTCGCCCCTTATCTGTCATCTTGAGCGACTGCGCAACAATCGAGGCTTCCTTTGCCGTTATGGCGACGGGATCCTTGGTTTCCATGCTGCCGCCCTTGATGTCGAGATGCGCCGACTGAAAGGCGGCCTCGATACCAGTGCTGAGCTTGATCGTGAAAGGGGCCGTCATGTCGAGCCGATCGGTGGAGCGGTCGAAGACTCCGCTTTCGGCGATGACGCGGGCGATGGTCTTGTCGTCGATCGGAACCGCCGCCGCGATTGTTTCGAGCGAGATGATATTCGGATTCTTGATGTCCTGAAGGGCGCGTTCGGCGCGCATGGAATAGCTGATGCCGTCGGAATTGCGGCCGGAGATTGCGGGCTTCTCCATCACGACCTTGCCGTTCTCGATTCGCGCGGATTCGATCTTCACGTTTTCGGGAAGGTAGGCTCGAACGACCGATACTGCGATGAAGGCGAGCGAGACGACGACTGCGGCGACGGGAAGCAGAACCTTCAGTCGGCGCACGCGTGCCGAATGCGCCACCGCCCTTTGGTAGGCGCGCGCGGCCGGCTGAAGGCCGGCAGTTGCCGCACTTTCGTCTACCCTGTTCAGCATGATTCAGGCCTGCCCCAGAATTAAATATCGCGCGGGAATGGCCCCGCCCGCAGCCTGCCGCAACCGACACGACACATTGCATTAATAATATCGCATGCCAATATGGAAATTGTTGCCGCGAATACAAGTCCGCCTCGCCCGAGGGTAAGGTTGTCACCCTTGATGTCGCGCTGCGGAGTTCCGGCTAAGTTGTTTCTTGACGCTGCTTTTTTAGTTTGGCACCTTGGCCCCCTATTGCTGGAAACCACAATCTCAGGGGGCGAGCGTGATCAAGTCGGAACTGGTGCAGATCGTCGCGGCGCGAAATCCGCATCTTTATCACCGTGACGTCGAGAACATCGTCAATGCCGTCCTGGACGAGATCACCGATGCGCTGGCCGCTGGTAACCGCGTCGAGCTTCGCGGCTTCGGCGCCTTCTCGGTCAAGAATCGCCCCTCGCGGTCGGGACGAAATCCACGAACCGGTGAGTCGGTTTTCGTCGAGGAGAAGTGGGTGCCGTTCTTCAAGACCGGCAAGGAATTGCGCGAACGCTTGAATCCGGGAATGGGCGACCAAGACGGGGACTGAACGGCGCGGCCCGGCCGAGTGGCCGAGCGCATGCGGCACGGCAACCGGTTGGTCTGCGAATACGTCTGCCGAGGAGAGTGAGCGATGGTAAAGAAGATCGTAAATCTGGTAGTGCTTATTCCGCTCGGCATCGTTCTCGTGGTGTTGTCCGTCGCCAATCGCCAGAGCGTGACGCTCGCGCTTAATCCCTTTCGTCCGGAGGACGCTGTCCTCTCGCTCTCCGCGCCTTTCTTCGTCTTCCTGTTCCTGGCCGTCATGCTCGGAATTGCGATCGGCGGCGCGGTCGTATGGTTTTCTCAACGCAAGTATCGCAAGCGCGCCCGCACGGAATCGCGCTCCGCCCAGCAATGGCAGGTGGAGGCTGAAAAACACAAAGCGCGAGCGGAGCAGATCGCGGGTCGTGATCTGCCGCAGTTGCAGTCCAAATAAGTTTGCGCCGTCGAAAAACCCTCACGGACCGAAAGCGCTTTCGCGTGCGTCGCTGTGATGCTATGGGCTCGCGATCACTGGACGATCGAAAAGACAGGACCAAGGCGTGAAGAACAAAGAGCGCCGGCCGGCCCGCGGCAAGCCGGCGGGACCGGGCGGCAAGGGACCGAGAGGCGGGAAACCTCCCGCCGTGGCAGTCACGAGGGCCGGCTCCGGCAAGAGCCGTGACGTCGTCCGTCGACCAGCCGCGAAAGTCGTGTCCGAGAATTCACCGGCGCAGGCAGACGAGCCTGCCCGCGTGCTGCAGATCCGGGACGGTGAGCGCCCGGCCGAGCACGTTCCGCTCATCCTCGAGAGCATGGGGGCCGGGGACTTCCATCTGATCGACAGCGGCGACGGCGCGAAGCTGGAGCAATACGGCCCTTATCGTATCATCAGACCAGAGGCACAGGCGCTGTGGCCAAAGGCGCTGCCGGCCCACGTCTGGGACAGGGCGGATGCGATCTTCACGGGCGACACCGACGAGGATGGCATGGGGCGCTGGCGTTTTACGCGCGAGGCCCTCGGGGAGACCTGGCCACTCTCGCTCCTCGGCGTCGATTTTCTCGGCCGCTTCACCGCCTTCCGCCACGTCGGGGTCTTCCCTGAGCAGATCGCGCACTGGAGCTGGATGAAGGAGCAGATCGAAGGTCATGGGCGGCCGCTGAAGGTCCTGAATCTTTTCGGCTACACCGGCGTCGCTTCGCTTGTCGCGGCCGCAGCCGGGGCGGAGGTCACCCACGTCGACGCCTCGAAGAAGGCGATCGGCTGGGCGCGCGAGAACCAGGCGTTGAGCCGTCTGGAAAAGGCGCCGATTCGCTGGATTTGCGATGACGCGATGAAGTTCATCCAGCGCGAAGAGCGCCGCGGCAGTCGCTACGACATCATCCTCACTGATCCGCCGAAATTCGGCCGAGGCCCCAACGGCGAGGTCTGGCAGCTCTTCGATCATCTGCCGGCCATGCTCGACATTTGCCGGGAAATCCTGGCTCCGAAGGCGCTCGGACTGGTACTGACCGCCTACTCGATCCGCGCAAGCTTCTATTCGATCCACGAGCTCATGCGCGAGACGATGCGCGGCAGGGGTGGACTGGTGGAATCCGGCGAACTGGTGATCCGTGAGGCCGGACTCGACGGCAAGACGCCCGGCCGGGCGCTTTCAACCTCCCTTTTCAGCCGATGGGTGCCGAAATGAACGACGACCTTCGCGAACAGGGCCCGCGCCGCGTCGGCCAAGTCAAGGAAGTGACGAGCCTTTCGAACCCGATCGTCAAGGATATCAAGGCACTTTCCCTTAAGAAGGCACGCGACGAGACGAAGAGCTTCATGGCCGAGGGTCTGAAGCTCGTCATCGACGCGCTCGATCTCGGCTGGACCATCAAGATTCTCGTCTATTCCAAGGCCGGTCGCGGCAAGCCGCTGGTCGAGAAGGTTGCCGCGCGCACCGTAGCAGCCGGCGGATTGGTGCTGGAGGTCAGCGAGAAGGTGATGTCGGCGATCACGCGTCGCGACAACCCGCAGATGGTCGCGGGCGTCTTCGAGCAACGGTTCAGGGCGCTGAAGGACGTGCAGCTCGGCAGGGACGAGACCTGGGTCGCGCTCGACCGCGTGCGCGATCCCGGCAATCTCGGAACCATCATCCGCACGGCCGATGCGGCCGGTGCTTCCGGTGTCATCCTGATCGGCGACTGCACCGATCCCTTCTCGCTGGAAACCGTGCGGGCCACCATGGGCTCGCTGTTTGCGATGCCGCTGGTCAAGACTTCGGTCGAGGAGTTCGTCCGCTGGAAGGCCAAGTGCGGAGGGCAGATTGTCGCGACCCATCTTGCCGGCGCAGTCGACTACCGCACGATCGACTACAAGCGCAAACCGGTCGTCATTCTGATGGGCAACGAGCAATCCGGGCTTCCGGACGAACTGGCTCGCGAAGCCGATGCGCTGGCGCGCATTCCCCAGGCAGGTCGAGCCGATTCGCTCAATCTTGCCGTCGCGACCGGTGTAATGTTGTTCGAGGCACGCCGCCATCTTCTGACGCTTGGCGAGGCGAGATGACGAAGCATCCGGCGATCTTTGCGCGTCCGCTCCCGGCGATCTGTTTCATCGTGTTCGCCCTCGTGCTCGACCAGGCGATCAAGTATCTGGTGGAGATATCGCTGCCCTTGCAGCAGCCGGTGCCGGTCGTGCCGATGTTGGCGCTTTACCGAACCCACAATCTCGGCGTCGCCTTCTCCATGCTGTCCGACGCTCACGGCTGGTTCATCGTCGGACTGCGGATCGCGATCGTCGCATTCGTGTTCTGGCTCTGGAGGCGCACGAGTCCCGCCCACCACTTCGCCCATCTGGGTTTTGTCATGATCATTGCCGGGGCGATCGGCAACATCATCGACCGTTTCGTCTACGGGCACGTGATCGACTACGTTCTGTTCTATACCCAGACGTGGTCATTTGCCGTCTTCAATCTCGCCGACAGTCTGATCACCGTCGGCGCGGCCTTCATCATCCTTGACGAGTTCATGGTAACGCGGGCGCGGAAGGGATAGACGTCACATCGATCACGTGCGACGTCGATTTTGCTGAATTGCGACGGCCGGTCAAAGATGCTAGCGTGGCGCCCGTGACAGACCCGTGTCACCTTCCTGTCGCATAGTCGTGGTTTATGACCCTGAAACGAAGCGGTTCCGGACGACTCGCCATGAACACTGAACTCCTCGACGTCACGAACGCGGCCGACGGCGCGAATGCGGTCAACGTCGCCGCTGCGGCACCGAATGATCTGCTCGGCAGGATCGGGACGCTCGAAACGCGCCTCACGCGCAGCGACGCCGAGATCGATGCGGCGCAATCCATCCGCTACAAGGTCTTTGTCGAGGAGATGCGTGCGCAGGTCGCTCCGGAAGGAGCCCGGCGCAAGCGCGACATCGATGGCTGGGATGCCCTTTGCGATCATCTGGTCGTGGTTGATCGCTCGATCGAAGGTGACCCGGAAGAACAGATCGTCGGCACCTACCGGCTGCTGCGGCAGGAGGTTGCCGAAGCCCATGGCGGCTTCTATTCGGCGTCAGAGTTTTCGATTGACCGGCTGATTGCCAATCATCCCGGCAAGCGCTTCATCGAACTCGGCCGTTCCTGCGTGCTGCCGGAGTATCGCAACAAGCGCACCATGGAACTGCTTTGGCAGGGGGCCTGGGCCTATGCCTTGCGCCATCGCGGGGATGCCATGATTGGCTGCGCCTCCTTCCCGGGCGTCTTCCCGGAAGAGCATGCGCTGGCGCTCTCCTTCCTGCACAACAATGCGGTCGCCGACGGTGAATGGGCCGTCGAAGCGCGGCCGGAACTCTATCGTCAGATGGACCTTATGCCCGCCGAGGCGATCAATGCCCGCAAGGCGGTCTCTTCGATGCCGCCGCTGATCAAGGGCTACCTGCGGCTCGGTGCCATGTTCGGCGCCGGCGCCGTCGTCGACCACGCCTTCAACACGACCGACGTACTGATCGTCTTGCCGGTCTCGCGGATCTCTGACCGCTATCTCAACTATTACGGAAGCGACGCGGGTCGTTTTGCGAGCTGACGCCTCGAGGAGTGTCCAAACCGTCCGGCACGGGGGTGCCCGATGTCGGTTCGGCATTGTCGAAGGCGTACGGGTCGAAAGGCAGGTCCGCGATTTGCCGCGGGCTCATCGACGCTATTGCGGGATGGCTTAGCGGGTCCTGCGGATAAGGGTTCTCGTCGGAGCGCAGCGACGCGCTCCTTCTCCAGAAAAACTTGAACATGGATCGTCTCCGGAATTCACTGCCTTGTGGTTCGATATCGCCATGTAAGGCGGTCGACGCTGGAATTCTGGTCTGTTCGTGCAAAGACTCTGCTCCTCATCGAGAGAGTCTTCAATTGAGATTTGGCATCCTCTGATATAGAAAAACTATATGAGAGACTTGAATCTCGTCCATCTGAACGGCCTGAGGGCGCTTGAAGCGGTGGGACGCCTCGGCTCCCTGCAAGGCGCGGCGAGTGAACTGGGCGTCTCCATCGGCGCGGTCAGCCAGCAGGTCATCAAGGCCGAAGGGCAACTCGGACGACAGCTCTTCGAGCGCACGCCGAAGGGCCTCGTCCCGACCAAGGCCGCGGCCGACATCCTGCCGCGGCTCACCGAAGCCTTCAGCGTGCTGTCGGGCGCCGTCGCGGCAGCACGAAGGCACGACGACAAGCTGCTGACGATCTCGGTTGCTCCCGTTTTTGCAGCGCGCTGGCTTGTGCACCGCCTCGGCGGGTTCTCTGCGCGTCATCCGGAAATAAATCTGCGGATGGACGCAACGACCCGGCTCGTCGATCCTTCGACGTCCGACATTGACCTCTGCATCCGGGTTGGCAAGGGTCGCTGGCCGGGCGTGCGCTCCGAGCTTATTCTGGCGCAACGCGTCTTTCCGGTGTGCTCGCCGGTCCTCGCCCGTGACCTCGAAGAGCCCGCCGACATCTTGAAATTACCGGCCGTCATCGACGGGCACGCATTGTTCGGCTGGGATGTATGGTTGGAGCCGGCCGGCCTCAGTGGCCGTACGCTCGCCACGCGGCACGTCTTCAACGAGGCATCGCTCTGTCTGGACGCGACGATCGCCGGACAGGGAGTGATGCTCGCCTGGCAGACGCTTGCCTCCCACGCCGTGCAGACGGGTCAGCTCGTGATCCCCTTCGGGCCGTGGGCGCCGACCGGCGACGGCCACTATTTCGTGACCGCCCAAACTTCGCGGCGCAACCCGGCTGTCGAAGCCTTCAAGACCTGGCTTCGGGAGGAGCTGGCGGCCGACATGCAAGCGCTCGAATCGACTTTTGAACGGTCGATCCGGTCGCGCATGCCGGTCGCACCGGGTCAGGCACCGGCGTTGTAGGCCGCGATCGCCGCCATGTTGACGATGTCGGTGTCCTTGGCGCCCATCGAAGCGATCTGCACCGATTTCCCGAGGCCGACCAGGATCGGACCCATCACGGTAGAGCCGCCGAGTTCCTGCAGCATCTTCGTCGAGATCGATGCGGAGTGGATGGCCGGCATCACCAGCACATTCGCCGTGCCGGAGAGCCGGCAGAAGGGATACTGTTCCATCCGGTGGGCATTGAGCGCCACATCTGCCCCCATCTCGCCGTCATACTCGAAGTCGACCCGGCGCGTGTCCAGGATCTTCACCGCTTCTCGCAGCCGTTCGGAACGTTCGCCGGTCGGATGTCCGAAGGTGGAATAGGCAAGCAGCGCCACTCGGGGCTCGTAGCCGAAGCTGCGGGCGAAGCCGGCGGCCTCCTCGGCAATGTCGGCGAGCTCCTCGGCCGTCGGCATGTCGTGAACGGCGGTATCGGCAACCAGAACCGTCCGTCCGCGGGTCAGCGCGAGCGACACGCCGATCACGCGGTGGCCAGGCTGCGGGTCGATACAGCGACGGACATCCTCGAGCGCCGTTGAATAATTGCGGGTGGTGCCGGTTACCATGGCATCGGCGTCGCCGAGCGCTACCATGCAGGCGGAGAAATGATTGCGGTCCGTGTTGATGAGGCGCTGGCAGTCGCGCAGCAGGTAGCCTTTGCGCTGCAGCCGCGAGTAGAGATATTCGGTGTAAGCCTCGACACGGGTCGAAAGCCGCGCATTGACGACTTCGATGCCCGGACGATCAAGGTCAATTCCCGCGCGCGCGGCGGTGGCCTTGAGCGGGTCGTCGCGACCGACGAGGATCGCCGTGCCGAGCCCCTGGTTGGCGAAGGCGATTGCGGCACGCATCACCTGTTCTTCCTCGCCTTCGGCAAAAACGACGCGCTTCGGATGGTTGCGCACCCGCTCGTAGAGGTGCTGCGTCGTCGCGGCGATCGGGTCGCGCCGCGCCGAGAGCTCTCGCGCATAGGCGTCGAGATCGGTGATTGGCTTGCGCGCGACGCCTGTCTCCATCGCAGCTTTGGCGACGGCGACCGGTATGGCCGAGATCAATCGCGGATCGAACGGCACCGGAATGATGTACTCGGCGCCGAAGCGCGGCCGCGTCCCCTGATAGGCGGCCGCCACGTCGTCGGGGACATCCTCCCGTGCCAGCTCGGCAAGCGATCGGACGGCGGCGATCTTCATGGCGTCGTTGATCGAGGAAGCACGGACGTCGAGCGCGCCTCGGAAAATGTAGGGAAAGCCGAGCACGTTGTTGACCTGGTTCGGGTAATCCGAACGTCCTGTCGCCATGATCGCGTCATTGCGGATATCGGCGACTTCTTCCGGAGTGATTTCCGGATCCGGGTTGGCCATCGCGAAGATGATCGGATTGCCGGCCATCGAGCGGATCATGTCGGCGGTAAACGCACCCTTCTGGGAGAGCCCCAGCACGACGTCGGCGCCTTCCATCGCTTCGGCGAGTGTGCGGCGGTCGGTCTTCACCGCATGGGCCGATTTCCACTGGTTCATGCCTTCCGTCCGGCCCTGGTAGATCACGCCCTTTGTGTCGCAGAGGGTGATGTTTTCCGGATTGAAGCCCATGGCCTTGATGAGCTCGATGCAGGCGATCGCCGCCGCACCGGCTCCGTTGCAGACGAGCCGTGTGTTCTTGAAGTTGCGCCCGGTGAGTTCGAGCGCATTGATCAGGCCCGCGGCGGCGATGATCGCCGTGCCGTGCTGGTCGTCGTGGAAGACGGGGATGTCCATGAGCTCGCGCAGGCGCTGCTCGATGATGAAGCAGTCCGGCGCCTTGATGTCCTCGAGGTTGATGCCGCCGAAGGATGGCCCGAGATAGCGCACGCAGTTGATGAATTCGTCGACGTTTTCGGTGTCAACTTCGAGGTCGATGGAATCGACATCGGCGAATCGCTTGAAGAGGACGGATTTGCCTTCCATGACCGGCTTGGAAGCAAGCGCCCCGAGATTGCCGAGGCCGAGGATCGCCGTGCCGTTGGTGATGACGGCCACCATATTGCCGCGGGTCGTATAGTCGTAGGCAGTCGCAGGGTCGGCGGCAATCGCCTTGACCGGAACGGCGACACCGGGCGAATAGGCAAGGGAGAGATCGCGCTGCGTCGCCATCGGCTTGGTCGGCGCGATTTCGAGCTTGCCCGGTCGGCCCTGGGCATGGAAATCGAGCGCTTCCTGTTCGGTGACGGATGTCCTGATGCGGTCGGCCTTGTCTGATGCGGGCATGTTCCCTCGAACCTAGCTGTGGGCGGCCGTTGTCCCAGCCGACCTTTGTTATTGTCTTTGCAGAGCGGAGGCCGTTACTGTTGCACGTCTCTTTTTCGAAGAAAACCGTTTGCCCGTGACAATCAACAGAGCCCCCTCGACCGAGGTCCTGAATGCTGCCGAGCTTGTCTCGGAGGAGAGCCGTGCATCGGCGACGCCGATGATGGAACAGTATATCGAGATCAAGGCCAACAACCCGGATTCACTGCTTTTCTACCGCATGGGCGATTTCTACGAACTCTTCTTCGAAGATGCGGTAGATGCCTCGCGGGCACTCGGAATCACCCTGACAAAGCGCGGTCAGCACATGGGGCAGGAAATCCCCATGTGCGGCGTGCCGGTGCATGCCGCTGACGACTATCTGCAGAAACTGATCTCTCTCGGCTTCCGGGTCGCCGTCTGTGAACAGGTCGAGGATCCGGCCGAAGCGAAGAAGCGGGGATCGAAGTCAGTCGTCCGCCGCGACGTCGTCCGGCTCGTCACACCGGGCACGCTGACCGAAGAGAAGCTGCTCTCGCCGTCCGAGTCGAACT
This sequence comes from Ciceribacter sp. RN22, assembly GCF_024054295.1. Lineage (NCBI taxonomy): Bacteria > Pseudomonadati > Pseudomonadota > Alphaproteobacteria > Hyphomicrobiales > Rhizobiaceae > Ciceribacter > Ciceribacter sp. RN22. The sequence continues at coordinate 271,395 of NZ_JAMXLD010000001.1, read as the reverse complement.
ACCTGATGGCGCTTTCGCGCATACGCGGCGGCGCCTCGCCGCAAATGGCTCTGGCCTGGATCGATATATCGACCGGCGTCTTCCGGCTTGCCGAGACGGAGGAGGGGCGATTGCTTGCCGACATCCTCCGGATCGAGCCGCGCGAACTGATCGTCCCCGACGGCATCTTTTTCGATCCCGAGCTGAAGCCGGTTTTCGACGTGCTCGGCCGGGTGGCCGTGCCGCAGCCGGCAGTGCTCTTCGACAGCGCAACCGCCGAAAACCGGCTGGCACGCTTCTTCGGCGTCGGCACGCTCGACGGCTTCGGCTCCTTCACGCGTGCCGAGCTGGCGGCGGCGTCCGCAGCCGTCGCCTATGTCGAGAAGACGCAGATAGCGGAGCGGCCGCCACTCGGATTGCCGGAGCGCCAGAGTGCCGCGTCGACGCTCTTCATCGATCCTGCGACGCGCGCCAACTTGGAACTCGTGAAAACGCTTTCCGGTGATCGCAATGGTTCGCTGCTGAAGGCGATCGACCGGACCGTCACCGGCGGTGGCGCTCGTCTGCTCGCCGAGCGGTTGATGTCGCCCCTCACCGATCCGCAGGAGATCGCCGAGCGGCAGGATTCCATTGCATTCCTGCTCGCGGAGGCGACTCTCGCTGACCGCCTGCGCGATGCTCTGAAGCGCGTGCCGGACATGCCGCGCGCACTTTCCCGCCTGGCGCTCGAGCGCGGTGGTCCGCGTGATCTGGGCGCGATCCGTCATGGACTTGCGGTTGCTCGTGACGTCGCAGGCCTCCTTTCGAAACAGGACCTGCCGGCGGAGATCGAAGGAGCCTATGAGGATCTCGTTCTTCTGCCGGCTTCTCTCGAAGACTTGCTTGCGGCAATGCTCGCCGACGACCTGCCGCTGTTGAAGCGCGATGGCGGTTTCCTGCGCGAGGGGGCGGTCACTGAACTCGACGAGGTACGGGCCCTGCGCGACCAGTCGCGCCGGGTGATCGCCGGATTGCAGCTGCAATATGCCGAGGAAACTGGGATCAGGTCGCTGAAGATCAAGCACAACAATGTGCTTGGCTACTTCATCGAGGTCTCCGCCGGCAATGCCGGCGCGATGACCGACAGCGACGCGGCACGGGCGCGCTTCATTCATCGACAGACGATGGCGAGCGCCATGCGGTTCACCACGACCGAACTCGCCGACCTCGAAAGCCGGATCGCCAATGCCGCCGGTCAGGCCCTGGAAATCGAACTGCAGGTCTTCGATCGCATGACTGCGGAGGTTGTTGCCGCCGCCGAACCGATCAAGGCTGCGGCGCGAGCGCTTGCAGTGCTCGACGTGGCGGCGGGGCTTGCAGCACTCGCCGAAGAGCAGGGCTACTGCCGCCCGATCGTCGACGACAGTCGGATGTTCGCGATCACCGCAGGCCGCCATCCGGTGGTCGAGCAGGCATTGAGACGGCAGGCGCTCAGCCCGTTCATCGCCAACAACTGCGATCTATCTCCGAGCGGCAGTGGAAGCAACGGCGCAATCTGGCTGCTTACCGGCCCCAACATGGGGGGCAAGTCGACGTTCCTGCGCCAGAACGCGCTGATCGCCATCATGGCGCAAATGGGTTCGTTCGTGCCGGCGGGTTCGGCCCATATCGGCGTCGTCGACCGTCTCTTCTCTCGCGTCGGAGCCTCGGATGACCTTGCTCGCGGGCGCTCGACATTCATGGTCGAAATGGTCGAGACGGCGGCGATCCTCAACCAGGCGGGAGATCGCTCGCTCGTCATTCTCGATGAGATCGGGCGTGGCACGGCAACCTTCGACGGGCTTTCGATCGCCTGGGCGGCGGTCGAGCATCTGCATGAGGTCAACCGTTGCCGGGCGCTGTTCGCCACCCATTTCCACGAACTGACGGCGCTCTCGGAAAAGCTCGACAGGCTCTCCAACGTCACCATGCGCGTCAAGGAATGGGATGGCGACGTGATCTTCCTGCATGAGGTAGGTCCCGGAGCTGCCGATCGCTCCTACGGCATTCAGGTCGCACGGCTTGCGGGACTGCCGGCCTCGGTGGTGGCGCGCGCCCGCGACGTTCTCACACGCCTCGAGGATGCCGATCGCAAGAATCCGGCGAGCCAGTTGATCGACGATCTGCCGCTTTTCCAGGTGGCGGTACGACGCGAGACGGCGGCAAAGGTGGGCGCCTCGAAAGTTGAGGAGGCGCTCCGTGCGCTGGATCTTGACGACATGACGCCGCGCGCAGCTCTTGAGGCGCTCTACGAACTCAGGAAACAACTTGGCAAGTCTTGATCGTTAGAATTGCCTGTGAAGGGTGCCGGAAAAGCGCTATAGCGCTGTTGCACCCAGCTCGCCATCTATTGCCGGAAAGCCTTGCGGCGGACCTGCCGGGGAAAGCCTGACGCACTGCCATGACCATGTCCGATCTCGATCTCAGCGAAATCCTCGATATCGCCGCTCTCGCGGAAGAATGCGGAAATGCAGTTCGCGCCAATGGCGGCAAGCTGCTGGAGACGCGTTCGGCCCTTCTGCCGATCCTGCGCGCCGCAAGCGCTCAAGGGCGCGAGAAGGTGAAGGCGCAGCTCTTTGCCGATGGTAGCGGTCTCCGCTGCGCGCAGCGGCTCTCCTGGCTGCAGGACCGGATCATCGCCATCATCTTCGACTGTGCCGCAACCCAGATCTACCGCGACGCGGCAAAGATCGCGGTCTCGGCCGTCGGCGGGTACGGTCGCGGCACCCTGGCGCCGGGATCGGATATCGACCTGCTCTTCGTGCTACCGGCGAAGTTCACCCCCGACATGCACAGCGCCGTCGAGTTCGTGCTCTATCTCCTGTGGGACATGGGCTTCAAGGTCGGACATGCGACCCGCACGATCGAGGAATGCATCCGCCTGTCGAAGACGGACATGACGATCCGCACCGCGATCCTCGAGACACGCTTCGTCTGCGGCTGGGAAGAGCTGGTAGGGGAACTGCACCAGCGTTTCGATCACGACGTGACCCGCGACACGGCTCCGGAATTCATCGCTGCCAAGCTCGCCGAACGCGACGAGCGGCACCGAAAGTCGGGGGACAGCCGCTATCTCGTCGAGCCGAACGTCAAGGAAGGCAAGGGAGGTCTGCGCGACCTGCAGACGCTCTTCTGGATCGCCAAGTACAAATACCATGTTCGCGACGCCGGTGAACTCGTCAAACTCGGTGTTCTTTCGAAGCAGGAATTGCGGCTTTTCCAGAAGGCCGACGACTTTCTCTGGGCGGTGCGCTGTCACATGCACTTCCTGACCGGCAAGCCGGAGGAGCGCCTCTCCTTCGACCTGCAGCCGGAGATCGCCCGCAGCCTCGGTTACCAGCCGCGGCCAGGCCTTTCGGCCGTCGAGCGCTTCATGAAGCACTACTTCCTCGTCGCCAAGGATGTCGGCGACCTGACCCGCATCTTCTGCGCGACGCTCGAGGAGCAGCAGGCGAAGGCCGCGCCCGTATTGACGGCGATGCTCGGCCGCTTCGCCAACCGTCCACGCAAGATTCCCGGTACCATCGAGTTCATCGAGGACAGGGGCCGCATCGCGCTCGCCGACAAGGACGTCTTCAAACGTGACCCGATCTCGATCATGCGCTTCTTTCACGTGGCGGATATCAACGGGCTCGAGTTCCATCCTGATGCGTTGAAGATCGTCACCCGCTCGCTGTCGCTGATCGACAACGACTTCCGCGAAAACGAGGAGGCAAACCGGCTTTTCCTGTCAATGCTCACCTCGCGGCGTCAGCCGGGGCAGATCCTGCGCCGGATGAACGAGTCCGGCGTTCTCGGCCGCTTCATTCCGGAATTCGGCAAGATTGTCTCGATGATGCAGTTCAACATGTATCATCATTACACGGTCGATGAGCACCTGATCCGTACCATAGAGGTTCTGTCGGAGATCGACCAGGGGAAGGCCGAGGATATCCATCCGCTCGCCGCGACCCTCATGCCCGGTGTTGAGGATCGGGACTCGCTTTACGTCGCGGTTCTCCTTCACGACATTGCCAAGGGGCGACAAGAGGATCATTCCGTCGCCGGTGCACGGGTCGCGCGCAAGCTGTGCCCGCGCCTCGGCCTCAGCCCGAAGCAGACGGAACTCGTTGCCTGGCTCATCGATGAACACCTCACCATGTCGATGGTTGCGCAGACCCGTGACATGCATGACCGCAAGACGATCAGCGATTTCGCCGAGAAGGTGCAGTCACTCGACCGGCTCAAAATGCTCCTGATCCTGACGGTTTGCGATATTCGTGCGGTTGGTCCAGGTGTGTGGAACGGCTGGAAGGGCCAGTTGCTGCGAACACTTTACTACGAGACCGAATTGCTGCTGTCCGGCGGGTTTTCGGAAGTATCGCGCAAGGATCGCGCCAAATATGCCGCCGAGCAGCTCAGCAAGGCGCTCGGCGACTGGAGCGACAAAGATCGCGCGATGTACACAAAGCTGCACTACGAGCCGTATCTGCTCACCGTGCCGCTGGAGGATCAGGTGCGGCACGCCCACTTCATTCGTGAGGCGGATAGCACAGGCAAGGGGCTTGCGACCATGGTCCGGACCCATTCCTTCCATGCGATCACCGAGATCACGGTGCTCGCTCCCGACCACCCGCGCCTCCTGTCGGTTATTGCCGGAGCGTGTGCCGCGGCGGGCGCGAACATCGCCGATGCCCAGATCTATACGACCTCAGACGGTCGCGCTTTGGACACCATTCTGGTCAACCGTGAGTTCCCGATCGACGAGGACGAAATGCGGAGAGGTGCGACGATCAGCAAGATGATCGAGGACGTTCTCTCCGGCCGCAAGCGGCTGCCGGAAGTGATCGCCACCCGTAGCAAGGGCAAGAAAGGGAACAAGACCTTCCCCGTGCAGCCACACGTGACGATCTCGAACACGCTGTCGAACAAGTTCACCGTCATTGAGGTCGAGTGCCTCGACCGCATCGGTTTGCTCGCCGAGGTGACGGCGGTGTTCTCCGACCTGTCGCTCGACATACAGTCCGCCCGCATCACCACCTTCGGGGAAAAGGTGATCGATACCTTCTACGTCACTGACCTCATAGGACAGAAGGTCACCAACGAGAACCGCCAGGCGAGTGTCATCGCGCGCCTGAAGACGGTGATGGCGGGCCAGGCCGATGAATTCCGCGACAATATGCCGTCCGGCATCATCGCGCCACAGCTGCAGAAGAGTCCGGTCGCGCAGAAGAAGGTCAAGGCCTGAGCATGGGGCTCGTCAAGAAGTTTGCCACCGTCGGCGGCGCGACACTGGGCAGCCGCCTCTTTGGCTTCGCACGCGAGACACTGATGGCCGCGGCTCTCGGTACGGGACCGATGGCCGATGTCTTCTATGCGGCGTTCCGCTTCCCGAACCTTTTTCGCCGGCTTTTTGCCGAAGGGGCCTTCAATGCCGCCTTCGTGCCGCTCTTTGCCAAGGAGATCGAGGCGAACGGGGTGGATGGCGCCAAGCGTTTCTCTGAGGAGGTCTTCGGGGTTCTGTTCACCGTCCTGATGATCCTGACGATCGGTATGGAACTCGCCATGCCGCTCCTCGTCTCGTGGATCATCGCGCCGGGTTTCGCCGACGACCCGGAGAAGCTGTCGATTACCGTCAGGCTTGCTGCGGTGATGTTTCCCTATCTCATGTCGATGTCGCTGACGGCGATGATGAGCGGGATGTTGAATTCGCTGCATCACTTCTTCGCGGCGGCGGTTGCTCCGATCTTTCTCAACGTCGTCATGATCGGCGCGTTGTTCTACGCGCTTTACACCGGCGCGGAGCCTGCCCTGACCGCATGGTATCTCTCCTGGTCGGTGCTCGCCGCCGGTGTCTTGCAGCTGGCGGTCGTCTATGGCGGCGTGCGCCATGCCGGAATTTCCATCGGGTTGAGGTTTCCGCGCTTCACGCCCAACGTGAAGCGGCTTCTGGTGCTCGCCATCCCGGCGGCGGTGACAGGTGGTATCACCCAGATCAACCAGATCATCGGCCAGGCGATCGCCTCCGGGAAGGAAGGCGCTATCGCCGCCCTCCAGTATGCCGACCGCATCTATCAGCTTCCGCTCGGCGTCGTCGGCGTGGCGGTCGGGGTCGTCCTGCTTCCGGAACTCGCCAGGGCACTGAAGGCCGGCTACATGAAGGAGGCGACCTATATCCAGAACCGGTCGATCGAATTCGTGCTGTTCCTCACCTTTCCTGCGGCGGCCGCGCTCTGGGTTCTCTCCGACGAAATCATCCGCGTGCTCTACGAGCGCGGCGCCTTCACCGAACAGAACACGGCAGTCGTCGCCTCGATCCTCGCGATCTACGGCCTCGGGCTTCCGGGCTTCGTCCTGATCAAGGCCCTGCAGCCGGGCTTCTATGCACGGGAGGATACGCGCACACCGATGCGGTTCACCGGGGTTTCGGTCGTCATCAATTCCGCGCTCGCCATCTCGCTTTTCCCCTTCATCGCCGAGCGCGGGATAGCGACGGCCGAAGCCGCCGCAGGCTGGGTCAATACCTGCCTGCTATTCTCGACGCTTCTTCGCCGCGGCGATCTCGTCTGGGACTGGGCACTCGCGAAAAGGGCAGCGCGGCTCGTCGTCGCCTCCGCGGTCATGGCCGGTGTGCTCGTCTATCTCTCCGACCGCTGGAGCGGCTGGCTGCAGCCCGAAACACAGCTTTTGACGCAGGTCGCGGCGCTCGGTGCGCTGATCGTCATCGCCATGGTCGTCTATTTCGGCCTCGCCTTTGCCATCGGTGGGGCCGATCTCGGCATGATACGACGCAATCTCCAGCGCGGCGCCCGGAGTTCCGCCCAATCGTCCGAAAGCCTGCCTTCGGATGGCGAGCAATGACCCGTTCAGCGCCCCGGCGTCGCCTCGCTACGGTCGCACTGGTGGTCGATGACTACGACCGCGCCAAAGCCTTCTACTGCGATGTCCTCGGCTTCGAGTGCCTTGCCGACAGCAGTTTGGAGGGGGACAAGCGCTGGCTCGTCGTCGCGCCGAAAGGAGCGGCCGGTGCCGCCCTGCTGCTCGCCCGGGCAGACGGCGAAGCACAGATGCAGGCGATTGGAAACCAGACGGGCGGCCGGGTCGCGTTCTTCCTGGAGACCGACGACTTCGCACATGACCACGCGACCTTTCTTGCAAATGGCGTCCAGTTCCTCGAAGAGCCTCGACGCGAGGTCTATGGGACAGTCGCCGTCTTCGCGGACCTCTACGGAAATCGCTGGGACCTGATCGAACCCGCCCCTTGATTGTCGTTCGGGCCGCGTGCATAAGCGCGAGCGAGTTTCAATAGCGAGGCCGGGCCCTCCACAAGCCTGTGAGGACGATTATGGGCGAATTCAAGCATCTGGTTTTCTCCGGGGTTCAGCCGACCGGCAATCTTCATCTCGGCAACTATCTGGGCGCGATCCGCAAGTTCGTGGCACTCCAGGAAAGTCACGATTGCATCTACTGCGTCGTCGACCTGCATGCGATCACGGCCCAACTCGTCCATGATGACCTGCCGGGTCAGATCCGCTCGATCACGGCGGCCTTCATCGCGGCTGGCATCGATCCCAAGCAGCACATCGTCTTCAACCAGTCGCAGGTTCCCCAGCACGCCGAACTCGCCTGGATCTTCAACTGTGTCGCGCGCATCGGCTGGATGAACCGCATGACGCAGTTCAAGGATAAGGCAGGCAAGGACCGCGAGAATGCCTCGCTCGGCCTGCTTGCCTATCCGAGCCTGATGGCCGCCGACATCCTCGTCTACCGCGCGACCCATGTCCCGGTCGGTGACGACCAGAAGCAGCACCTCGAGCTGACGCGCGACATCGCCATGAAGTTCAACATGGACTTCATGCCGAAGATCCGCGCGGCTGGCCTCGGGACCGACATCGTCGTGGGAGACGAGCCGGTTCACGCCTATTTCCCGATGGTCGAGCCGATGATCGAGGGGCCGGCGCCGCGCGTCATGAGCCTCAAGGACGGCACCAAGAAGATGTCGAAGTCGGATCCCTCCGATCTCTCGCGCATCAATCTGCTGGATGACGCCGAAACCATCTCGAAGAAGATCCGCAAGGCCAAGACGGACCCGGACGCATTGCCGAGCGAGGTCGAAGGGCTGAAGGGTCGTCCCGAAGCCGACAATCTCGTCGGCATCTTCGCGGCACTTTCCGACCGCTCGAAGGCGGACGTCCTGAAGGACTTCGGCGGACAGCAGTTCTCGGTCTTCAAGCCGGCTCTCGTCGATCTTGCCGTCGAGGTGCTCGCACCTGTCAACGGGGAAATGCGTCGCCTCATGGGCGATCCCGGCTACATCGACAGCGTCCTGCGTGACGGCGGCGCTCGCGCCGGCGCCCGGGCCGAAAAGACCATGAAGGAAGTCCGCGACATCATCGGCTTCGTGCAGTAAGGTCGCGAACGAGCCGGGCAGGGCGGCCGGAACCTGTCTGTGGGCGGATCAACGCAGTCCGGCGGCGGGGGATGCACATGGTTTCGACGCGCCTGTCACGCCTTGAGGGACACCGGCGAAAGTTTCTGGCGGTCATCGACAATACGCCGGAATGCTACCGGGCACTCCACTATGCCGGACGGCGCGCGAAAAACTCGAACGGCGGTCTCGTCCTGCTCTACATCATTCCCGAGGGCGACTTCCAGCAGTGGCTCGGCGTCGAGGAGATCATGCGGGCGGAGGCGCGCGAGGAGGCCGAAGCGACGATGGCCAAGGCCGCCCAGACGGTCCGGGAGACCATCGGGACGGAGCCGGAGATCGTCATCCGTGAGGGAGGTCCTGCTGCTCAGATCAATGCGGTGATCGAGGAGGACCGGGACATCGCGATTCTCGTTCTGGCCGCCGGTTCGACAAAGGAAGGGCCGGGGCCTCTGGTTTCCATGATCGCCGGGCGCGGTGCGGCCTTTCCGATTCCGGTGACCGTGCTCCCGGATTCTCTGACCAACGAGGAAATCGACGCCCTCTGCTGAACCAGGGATAAGTTGCGGCGATGCCATTCGTGCTTGAAGCGGAAGCCGATTGGCCCTATTTCCTTTTGAAGAATTCTAAAACTCGACGGCGGCCTGTGGCCGTTAGGAGGAAGCAATGTTCATCCAGACCGAAGCCACGCCGAACCCGGCGACCCTGAAGTTCCTTCCGGGCAAGGTCGTCATGGAAACGGGAACGGCCGAATTTCGGGATGCCGAGGGTGCGAGCGCTTCGCCGCTCGCTGTCCGTCTCTTCGATATCCCGGGCGTGACCGGCGTCTTTTTCGGTTACGACTTCATCACCGTCACCAAGGACGGTCCGGAATGGCAGCATCTCAAGCCGGCGATCCTCGGCACGATCATGGAGCACTTCATGAGCGGTGCGAAGGTGATGGCGGCGTCCGCTGCGTCTGCCAACGATGCGGACGGCGAAGAGTTCTTCGACGCCGGCGACGAGACCATTGTCGCGACGATCAAGGAACTCTTGGAGACGCGGGTTCGTCCGGCCGTTGCCCAGGATGGAGGCGACATCACCTTCCGCGGCTTCAAGAACGGCAAGGTGTACCTGAACATGAAGGGCGCCTGCTCGGGATGCCCGTCCTCGACCGCGACTCTGAAGCACGGCGTTCAGAACCTTCTGAGGCACTTCATCCCCGAAGTTCAGGAAGTCGAAGCGGTCTGACGCCGCACGGTCTTGGGGGGTGATGCATGATCGTTCTTGCAATCGACACGGCGGGCGTGGACTGCTCGGCCGCCGTCTACGATAGCGACAAGGCGGCCGTGCTCGGTGCGGCGACTGAAACGATCGGTCGTGGGCACGCCGAAAAACTCATGGAAAAGATCGACGCGGCGCTTGCTGCGGCTGGCCTTCCTCTGGAAGCGGTCGAGCGTCTTGTCGTCACTGTCGGCCCCGGATCCTTTACCGGTATCAGAGTCGGTGTCGCCGCCGCGCGGGGACTGGCGCTTGCGCTCGGAATCCCCGTCGTGGGTGTGTCGACGCTTGCGGTGCTTGCGGCCGTGGAGACGGACAGCTCCCCCGTTGTCGCGGCGGTCGATGCCAAGCGTGGCGAAGTCTATGCTCAGGCCTTCGCCAACGGCAACGCGGTGACCGAGCCGATGCTCGGGAGCATCGGAGACGTGCAAGATCTCGTCCGGAGGCTCGGCGCCCATGTGACGGGCTCTGCTGCTCCGTTGCTTGCGGGCGAAGCCGTCGAGACGCAGCCGGACCACTTCCCGATCGCGATCATTGCCAGACTGGGGGCGGCGAGCGATCCGGCGGGAAAGCCGAAGCCGCTTTATCTCCGTGGGCCGGATGCCAAGCCTCAGGCCGGATTTGCAATTGCACGAGTGTGACGACGTAATGCGCGAAGCCTATTTTACCCGCAAGCCCGAATTCGAAATCATCGAGATGACGCGCGAGCATTGTGCCGCCGTTTCGGTTCTCCATGGCCAGCGTTTTGCACGCCCCTGGGGGGATGGAGAGTTCCTGAGCCTGCTTCTGCAGCCGCACACGTTCGGCTTCGTGACGTGGCAGACGAATACGCTTATCTTCAAGCCTCCGCTCGCCGGTTTCGTTCTGGCGCGCGAGACTGCGGGGGAGGCGGAAATCCTGACGATCGCCGTCAACGAGAAGCTTGGTCGCAACGGCCTTGGCTGGCGCCTGATGCAGGCGGCGATCCGCGAGGCCCGTGCCCGCGGAGGCGAGGCGATGTTCCTGGAGGTGGACGACGGCAACGCCGCCGCACTCGGGCTCTACAACAAGCTTGGCTTTCAGAAGGCTGGCGAACGGCCGGCCTATTACACCGATGAGCAAGGTCGCCGGTCCTCCGCGCTTGTCATGCGGCGTGATCTCCGATAGTTGCCTTGCTTTACCTTTGAACGCCGGACTTGCATGCTGCCATGAGCGAACCCGTCAAATCGCTTCAAGATCTCTGTGTCGAGCGCGGCATGCGCATGACCGAACAGCGGCGCGTCATCGCCCGGATTCTCGAGGAGTCTGACGATCATCCGGACGTCGAGGAGCTTTACCGGCGTTCGTCCGCGGTGGACTCTCGCATATCGATCTCGACGGTCTATCGTACCGTCAAGCTGTTCGAGGACGCGGGCATCATCGCGCGGCATGATTTCCGTGACGGCCGCTCCCGCTACGAGACGGTTCCGGAAGAACATCACGACCACCTGATCGACCTGAAAACCGGCAAGGTGATCGAGTTTCATTCTCCCGAGATCGAAGCGCTCCAGGAACGGATCGCCCGCGAATACGGTTTCCGTCTCGTCGATCATCGCCTCGAGCTCTATGGCGTCCCCCTCAAGAAGGACGACGGCTGACGCCATGACCCGGCTTCCGGAGAAGCGGTTTTGATCACCTCGTTACGGATCGGGTTCCTCCTCTTCGTGATCGCGGCCTCGACTCTCCTGCTGGCGCCGGTCCAACTGGCAGGCCTCGCTTTCGACTGGCGGCTCCGTCGCCGGCTTCCACGTCTTTGGCATCGCATCGCCTGTCGGATGCTCGGCATCCGCATTCACGTCCACGGTCGCCTCGACAACCGCAGGCCCTTGCTGATCGCTGCGAACCACGCCTCCTGGAAGGATATACTCGTACTCGGTGCTGTTGCCGACGTCGTCTTCATCGCCAAGAACGAGGTGAAGACGTGGCCGGTCTTCGGCCTGCTCGCTCGGCTACAGAAGAGCATCTTCGTCGTGCGGGAGGAAAAGCGGCGTACCGGTGACCAGGTCAACGAGATCGCCGAGCGAATGGCCGACGGCGAAATTGTTGTGCTTTTTCCCGAAGGCACCACGTCCGATGGAAACCGGCTTCTCGAGATGAAGAGTTCGCTGTTCGGTGCTGCCGCGGCGGCCCTACCGCTCGCTCCGCAGGGTGTTGTTCATGTGCAGCCGGTCGCGATCGCCTATACCCGCGTCTATGGTCTGCCGATGGGGCGTTACCATCGTCCGCTCGCAGGATGGCCGGGTGACGTTCGGCTGCTGCCGCATCTGATCGGTGTGCTCAAGGCGGGCGCGCTCGACGTCGACGTGAGCTTCGGCGAAACGGCGGAATTTCGCGAGGGCGACAAGCGCAAGCAACTGAGCGCGCTTATGGAGGGTCGTATCCGAACGATGCTGCTCGACCACCTGCGCGGCCGACATCCCGCCTGAGCGCATTTTAGGGTTTAAACAGGCACCGAAAGCCACTAGATAGCGGCCATGAACCAGAACAGCGCAGTATCACCGGAAACAGAACTCGGTCAGCCCGGCCCATCCCGGAAGGTGTTCATCAAGACCTACGGGTGCCAGATGAACGTCTATGACTCCGGCCGTATGTCCGAGGCGCTGGCCGGCGAAGGCTACGTGGCGACCGACGACATGCAGGAGGCCGATCTCGTTCTCCTCAACACCTGCCACATCCGCGAGAAGGCCGCTGAAAAGGTCTATTCGGCGCTCGGTCGTCTGCGCGACATGAAGAACGAGAGGCAGGCCGAAGGTCGGGAGTTCATGATCGGCGTCACCGGCTGCGTCGCGCAGGCCGAAGGTGAGGAGATCATCCGGCGCGCGCCGTCCGTCGATGTCGTGATTGGGCCGCAGACCTATCATCGCCTTCCCGAGGCATTGAAGCGCGCCCGCTCCGGGCAGTCGGTTGTTGACACGGAATACGCGGTCGAAGACAAGTTCGAGCACCTGCCGGACCAGTCGAAGACGGCGTCCACCAAGCGCAACGTCACCGCCTTCCTGACGGTTCAGGAGGGTTGCGACAAATTCTGTACCTTCTGTGTCGTACCCTATACGCGCGGGTCCGAGATATCTCGCCCGATGGAACAGATTGTGCGCGAGGCCGAAAAGCTCGTTTCGGCCGGCGTGCGGGAGCTCACCTTGCTCGGGCAGAACGTCAATGCCTGGCACGCGGAGGGAGAAGCGGGTGAGCAATTGGGGCTCGGCGACTTGCTCTATCGCCTTTCCGAGATCTCCGGGCTGAAGCGCCTGCGCTACACGACCAGCCATCCGCGCGACATGGATGACCGCCTGATCGAGGCGCATCGCGACCTCGACATGCTGATGCCGTATCTGCACCTGCCGGTTCAGTCCGGGTCGGACCGGATCCTGAAGGCGATGAACCGGCGTCACAAGGCTGCCGATTACATCGCGCTCGTCGAGCGTATCCGCGCCGCGCGTCCGGACATCGCTCTTTCTGGGGATTTCATCGTCGGCTTTCCGGGCGAGACGGAGGAGGATTTCCAGGCGACCCTGCGGCTCGTGGAGACAGTCGGATATGCTCAGGCGTTCTCCTTCAAATACTCGTCGCGACCGGGCACGCCGGGAGCCGACATGCCGGACCACGTGCCGGACGAAGTAAAGGCCGAACGGCTCGCGCGGCTGCAGGAACTGCTGCTCAGCCAGCAGCATGCATTCGCCAGATCCTGTGTCGGCAAGACGATCGACCTTCTGCTTGAAAAGCCGGGGCGGCTCCCCGGACAGCTCATCGGCAGGTCGCCCTGGCTGCAATCGGTGAATGTTGATGCAAAAGACGTGGAGATCGGTGACACTATCAAGGTACGAATCACCGGAACCGGCCCAAACAGCTTGTTTGCCGAGGTGGCATAGAGTTAGAGTGAGGGCTTGATACTCATCCTCATGGGAGTCTGACCCGCTTGAACGAACAGGAATTGGTTTCTTCACCCTCGCGCCACTCACGGGCTGCTGCGACCGACGCCAATCATTTCATCTTGACGTTCGAGAACAACCGCTTCGCCAGCGAACTCTTCGGGCAATTTGATCAGAACCTAAAGCTTCTCGAGGAGCGGCTGCACATCGATGCCAGGGCCCGCGGCAATACCGTCGCGATTTCCGGCGACTTGCAGGCGACGAACCAGGCGCGGCGTGCCCTGGATTTCCTCTATGCCCGGCTTCAGAGTGGTGGAAGCGTCGAGAGCTCCGATGTCGAGGGCGCGATCCGGATGGCGGTCGCCACCGACGACCAGCTGACGCTGCCTACCCTCGAGCGCAAGGCGAAGCTCACCATGTCGCAGATCGCCACGCGCAAGAAGACGATCGCCGCGCGCACCCCCACGCAGGACGCCTACATGCGGGCGCTTGAGCGGTCGGAACTCGTTTTCGGCGTCGGCCCGGCCGGCACCGGCAAGACCTATCTTGCCGTCGCCCACGCGGCGCAACTGCTGGAGCGCGGTCTCGTCGACCGTATCATTCTCTCGCGCCCGGCCGTCGAGGCCGGAGAGCGGTTGGGCTTCCTGCCCGGCGACATGAAGGAAAAAGTGGACCCGTATTTGCGGCCGCTCTACGATGCGCTCTACGATATGATCCCCGGCGACAAGGTCGAGCGGGCGATCACCGCTGGCGTCATCGAGATCGCCCCGCTCGCCTTCATGCGTGGTCGCACGCTGTCGAATGCGGCCGTCATTCTCGATGAGGCCCAGAATACCACCTCGATGCAGATGAAGATGTTCCTGACGCGTCTCGGCGAGAATGCCCGGATGATTGTCACGGGCGATCCGAGCCAGGTCGACCTGCCGCGCGGCGTGAAGTCGGGTCTCGTCGAGGCCCTGCAGATCCTGCGGAGCGTTGAGGGAATCTCGGTTATTCGCTTCAAGGACGTCGACGTCGTCCGGCATCCGCTGGTGGGCCGGATCGTGCAGGCCTATGACGCGCAGTATGCAGTCCAGGACGAAAGTGAGCAAACCGACCGCTAGTCTGGCGATCCTTGAAGCTCGCGACGGCGTTGCGGCCGGCATGTTCAAGCGAGCTTCGGAAAGACGACGCGAGCGCGACTGGAAGAAGATGCAGGAACTCGACATACAAATTTCCATCGAGGATGATGGTTGGCCGCCGGAGCCTGCGTTGCAGGCTCTCTGCGAGAGAGTTCTCGGGGCAGCGGCTGACTATCTCGCCGGCCACGAGGGACAGCCTTTCCCGGACATGGTTCCCGAAGTGTCGCTGGTCTTCACCGACGATGCGGCAATCCGCGAGATCAATGCGGAGTGGCGAAATCAGGACAAGCCAACCAATGTCCTTTCCTTTCCCGCGTTTCCCCTCACTCCTGGGGGGATGCCCGGACCGATGCTTGGGGATATTGTGATCGCCAGACAGACGGTGGAGCGTGAGGCGGATGAACTCTCGAAGACCTTCGAGGAGCACCTCACCCATCTCCTCATGCACGGCTTTCTGCATCTGTTCGGCTACGATCACATGGATGCGAGCGAAGCAGAGATAATGGAAGGGCTTGAGACTCGCATTTTGGCCTCACTTGGCCTATCTGATCCCTATGCGGGGCAAGACCCGATCTGACAGTATGGAATGATGAGCGATTTTACAGCAAGAACAACCGTCGACACCGCAGAGGGAGACGGCGCTTCAGATGAGGGCGGGAGTCCTATAAAGCCTGAGAGTACGGGCAGGGCGCCGACGTCTTTCTGGGCGCGCGCGGCCCGCATTCTCCGGCCCCTTCATGCCACCAATCTGCGGGAAGACCTGACCGATGCGCTTCTGGCGGATTCCGGTGCAAATGAGGCCTTCTCCCCTGAAGAACGGGCGATGCTTCACAACATCCTGCGTTTCCGCGAGGTGCGTGTGGAAGACGTGATGATCCCTCGCGTTGACATAGAAGCGGTCGACCAGAGCACCAGTCTCGGCGAACTGATGACGATCTTCGAGGAATCCGGTCGTTCGCGCATGCCGGTCTACCATGAGACCCTCGATGATCCCCGGGGAATGGTCCACATCCGCGATCTTCTTTCCTATCTGACCAAGCAGGCCAAGAATGGCGCCGGCGCAGCCGCGCTCGATCTTGGCTCCGTCGACCTTTCGAAAACCGTGGCCGACGCGGCAATCGTCCGGCCGGTCCTCTTCGTGCCACCCTCCATGCTTGCCTCCGACCTTCTGAACCGGATGCGGGCGGCGCGCACGCAGATGGCGCTCGTCATCGACGAATACGGCGGTACCGACGGTCTCGTCTCGCATGAGGACATCCTCGAGATGGTGGTCGGCGACATCGAAGACGAGCATGACGACGAGCACGACGCGAAGGTTGTCCGTCTCTCCGAGGATGTCTTCGTCGCCGATGCCCGGGTCGAACTCGAAGAGATCGCAGGCGTCATCGGTTCGGACTTCGATGTCCGCGAACAGAGCGAAGATGTCGACACCCTCGGCGGTCTTATCTTTTATGCGCTCGGGCGCATCCCCAGCCGGGGCGAAGCCGTCGAAGTGCTTGCCGGCTTCACGTTCCACATCCTGGATGCCGATCCACGTCGCATCAAGCGGGTGCGCGTCACGCGGAAACGAGCGCAGCACCAGTCTCCGGTTGCCCGTGGCGATGCCGCGCCGGCCGTTCAAGCAGTGTCGCCCGTCGGATCCGAAGCGACAGTCTCACCGGTCGTACCCGATCCAACCCACTGAAGGCTGCCTTTCCCGCCCTTCGCGCGACAAACCCACCGAATTTTGGGAGACTGCCGCGGGTTGATTCGCGACAGGGGAAGGAAAGCGCATGGAGCGGCTGGCAGGCAGAATCATGCTGTTCTGGGGAATGACGAGGATCGCGCTGGCGGTGCTCGCAGGCGCGATCGGGGCACTTGCCCTGCCGCCGTACGGATTCGTCGCGGCTCTCTTCATCGCATTTACCCTGCTCGTCTGGCTTCTGGACGGGACGGCGAGCCATCCAGAGAACGGCACGTCTTTCGGCTTGCGATCCGCCTTCCTTATCGGTTGGCTTTTCGGCTTCGGCTATTTTGTCGCCGGCCTCTGGTGGCTTGGCCACGCCCTGCTCCTGGAAGCGGATGAGTTCGCCTGGGCACTGCCGCTCGCGGTTATCGGGTTGCCCGCGGTCCTTGCCGTCTTCTACGGCTTCGCAGCGCTCGTCGCCCGGCTCCTCTGGTCCGACGATTTCGGGCGGATTCTGGCGCTTGCGGCGGGCTTCGGACTTGCCGAATGGCTGCGCAGTTTCGTCGCGACCGGCTTTCCGTGGAATGCGATCGGCTATGGTGCAATGCCGATCCCGTTGATGATGCAATCCGTGCACGTTCTCGGCCTTTTCGGTGTGACGACGCTCGCCGTTCTCGTCTTTTCGGCGCCTGCCTTGCTCGGCACGCGACGGGGGGCGGTGCCAGGCCTTGCGATCGCCGCGGGCCTGTTCCTGCTCCATCTCGGCTACGGAGCCTATCGGTTGTCTATGCCGGAGGCGGGCGATAGCAAGCAACTGACGGTCCGGCTCGTCCAGCCCGCGATCGATCAGGCGAAGAAGCTTGCAAACGGCGATCGCGAGGCGATCTTCAAGACGCATCTGGAGCTCTCGGTCCTGCCCGTCGCAGAGGGTGGTAAGCGTCCCGATGTCATCGTTTGGCCCGAGACCTCGATTCCCTTCATCCTGACCGAAAACCCGGATGCTCTCACAAGCATCGCCGACATGCTGCAGGAGGGGCAGGTTCTCGTCACGGGTACGGTCCGATCGGAGACGCAAGGGGCCGGCCGTCCGCCGCGCTATTACAATTCGATCTACGTGATCGACGACAAGGGGCAGATTGTCGCCGCCTCTGACAAGGTTCACCTGACGCCATTCGGCGAGTACGTGCCATTCGAGGATGTTCTGAGGCGGATCGGTTTCGACAACCTGATCAGTCTGCCGGGCGGGTTCTCCGCGGCCGCCGATCGCACGATGCTTACGCTGCCCGGCGGCGTAAAGCTCTACCCGTTGATCTGCTACGAGGTGATCTTCCCCGCGGAGATGACGGGCGACTGGGCGGACGCGGGAGCCATTCTCAACATTACCAACGATGCCTGGTTCGGTCGCACGCCCGGCCCATACCAGCACTTTCTGCAGGCGCGTGTGCGGGCCGTCGAGAACGGATTGCCTTTGATCCGCAGCGCAAACAACGGAATTTCGGCCGTGATCGACGAGCGCGGACGGACTTTTTCCGGTCTTTCGCTCGACGCGCATGGCGTTGAGGATGCAACCGTAAATATTGATTCAGGCCCTAAATTAGGAAACAACTTCCGAGAGCGCAACTTCTGGGCGATATGGGCAGTTGTCGTCATAGGTGCGGTCTTTTCACGCATGGGTTTTATTTTCGGGAAGAATTGACCAAAAACCCCTAAAAATGCATAGTGGAAGAAACCACCAATCTGTACGTATGCTTCGAGTTCCGTCTGTTGGCCTTACAACGCCTCGTTATGGTTCCCTGCAAGCAAACCGGGTTGTCGGTCCTTTGCCAACTTTTGTCAGGATCACATCATGATCGAGAATAAGAAGAAGCCGAACCCGATAGACATTCACGTCGGAAGCCGGATTCGTCTTCGCAGAACCATGCTTGGGATGAGTCAGGAAAAGCTGGGCGAGAGCCTCGGCATCACCTTCCAGCAGATCCAGAAGTACGAGAAGGGTACCAACCGCGTTGGTGCCAGCCGCCTTCAGAACATTTCGAGCATCCTGAACGTGCCGGTTTCCTTCTTTTTCGAGGATGCGCCGGGCGAACAGGGAAATGTTGCCGCCGGCATGGCCGAAGCGTCGAGCTCCAACTACGTCGTGGATTTTCTGTCTTCGTCGGAAGGCCTGCAGCTCAATCGTGCTTTCGTGAAGATTGCCGACCCGAAGGTCCGCCGCAAGATCGTCGATCTCGTCAAGGCTCTGGCCGCCGAAGCAGACGGCGAGTGATTTCCTTCGTCTTTGGGGGCGATGGGAGGCGGCCCTTCGGGGTCGCCTTTTTTCGTGTCTCGCGAAGTGCCCGGGCGACCACATAAAGATATATTTATGTCGTTGTGCGCTTGTCTTTCGGCCGTGAACTGAATAACAAGAATGCGGCTTGTTCTTTGAGGGGAATCCCGCATGCGCGCTAATTATCTTTTCACGAGCGAATCCGTTTCCGAAGGTCATCCGGACAAGGTTTGCGATCGGATTTCCGACGAAATCGTCGATCTGGTTTACAGGGAAGCGGCAAAGACCGGCGTCGACCCTTGGGGCGTGCGCATCGCCTGTGAAACCCTTGCGACGACCAATCGTGTCGTGATCGCCGGCGAGGTTCGGCTTCCGCCGAGCCTCATGAAGAAGGACAAGAACGGCAACGAGGTCATCAATCCCTCCAAGTTCAAGTCGGCGGCTCGCAAGGCGATCCGTGACATCGGCTATGAACAGGACGGCTTCCACTGGAAGACCGTGAAGATTGACGTCCTGCTGCATTTCCAGTCTGCTCACATCGCGCAGGGCGTCGACAAGGCAGCCGACCATGCAAACAGCGAAGGTGCGGGCGACCAGGGCATCATGTTCGGCTATGCCTGCCGCGAGACCCCGGACCTCATGCCGGCGCCCATCTATTACTCCCACCGCATCCTGCAACTGCTCGCCGCCGCCCGCAAGAAGGGCGAAGGCGAGGCGGCCAAGCTCGGCCCCGACGCCAAGAGCCAGGTCACGGTACGGTATGTCGACGGCAAACCGTCCGAGATCGTCTCCATCGTGTTGTCGACCCAGCACCTGGACGAGAGCTGGGACTCCGCCAAGGTCCGCTCCGTCGTGGAACCGTATGTCCGTGAAGCGGTAGGCGACCTCAAGATCGCCGACGACTGCAACTGGTACGTAAACCCGACCGGCAAGTTCGTTATCGGCGGCCCGGACGGGGATGCAGGCCTCACCGGCCGCAAGATCATCGTCGACACCTACGGCGGAGCTGCCCCTCACGGTGGCGGCGCCTTCTCCGGCAAGGACACGACAAAGGTCGACCGCTCAGCGGCCTACGCCGCGCGCTATCTCGCAAAGAACGTCGTAGCCGCCGGCCTTGCGGACCGTTGCACGATCCAGCTTTCCTACGCGATCGGCATCGCCCAGCCGCTGTCGATCTATGTCGACCTGCATGGTACCGGCACGGTCAGCGAAGAGCAGGTCGAGGCGGCAATCCGCAAGGTCATGGATCTTTCGCCATCGGGCATCCGCCGTCACCTCGACCTCAACAAGCCGATCTACGCCAAGACGGCCGCTTACGGTCACTTCGGGCGCAAGCCGGGTCGTGACGGCTCCTTCTCCTGGGAGCGCCTCGACCTGGTCAAGCCGCTCAAGGATGCCGTGAAAGCCTGATACTGCCGATGACCTCCTCCGAACGCCGCAGCCGGGCGACCGAAGCATTCTTCGGTCGCCGAAAGGGAAAACCCCTTCGGGAGCAACAGCTCGAGCGGATGAGCAGCCTGCTGCCGGCACTGCGGGTCGATCTTTCGACGCCATCGCCCGAGAAACTTGAAGAGCTTTTTCCCGTCCCGGTCGACAAGCTGCGTCTGGAAATCGGCTTCGGCGGTGGTGAGCACCTCATACACCGGGCGACAGAAACCTCATCCACCGGCTTCATCGGCGTCGAGCCTTTCGTCAATTCGATGGCGAAGCTGCTGGCCGAGGTCGAGGCCAGGGGGCTTCGCAACATTCGTCTCTATGACGACGACGCGACCGCTCTTCTCGACTGGTTGCCGGATGCATGTCTCGATCAGATCGATCTTCTCTATCCGGATCCATGGCCGAAGAAAAAACACTGGAAGCGTCGGTTCGTATCGCAAGCCAATCTGGCGCGCTTTCATCGTGTGCTGAAACCGGGCGGGCTCTTCTGCTTCGCCTCGGACATCGACACCTATGTCAATTGGACGCTTGTCCACTGCCGCGACCATGGCGGCTTCGAGTGGATTGCGAGAAATGCAGCTGACTGGAAGACGCCGTTTGCCGGATGGCCGGGTACGCGCTACGAAGCAAAAGCCCGGCGTGAGGGCCGAGGTTCCGCCTATCTCACCTTCCGCAAGGTTTGACCGTCAGTGCAGGCTGACGGTCTGAAGCTCGTCCTCTGCGGCCTTGTAGAAGGTGCTGGACCGATTGTCGGTGAGCAGAATGGGGGTGCCGTCGGCACCGAACAACGCCCAGAGATCGAGCCTCGGATCGACCTCAGGAGCCTCGGGAAAGCAGCGCGAAATCTCGTCGAATCGCATTTTCCGGATGTAGCCGACTTCGCCTGTGCCAAGATGCGCCAGTTCGGATTGCGTCAGTCGGGCGTTTGCTTCTCTCAGTAACATTCCGATCCTCCACCGATAAGGGAGCAACGGCTCATCAGGCCGTTGACCCTATTGTGCCGTCGAAATGTTAATTTTCTTCACCATTTGTGCCGGCTCCGGCCGCACGAGATCGATCGACAGAAGTCCATTTTTCAGTGTCGCGCCAAGGACTTCCATGCCCTCGGCCAGCAGGAAGACGCGTTGAAACTGCCGCGCCGCGATGCCTCGAAAGAGGAAATCGCCATCCGCCCGCTCGGTCTGCTTGCCTCGCACGATCAGCCTGTTCGCCTGCAGTGAAACGTCGAGCTCGCTTTCGGAGAAACCGGCTACCGCAAGCGTGATTCGCAGTCGCTCCGGGGCACCGCCCGTCTCGCGCAATCGCTCGATATCGTAGGGTGGGTAGCCGTCGTTTGCGCGGGCGATCTGCGTGACAACCGAGTTGTTCGACTCGAAGCCCAACAGCAAGGGGGGCGCGAGTGGTTTCATACGGCTCATTCGTCGTCCTCGTCTCGTCGTCGGCCACCGGCAGTCACACGTCTGGGCCGACGCTCCCCATATGGGGTGAGGTCCCATCGACTGCAAGCATGCGTGAGCTTGACAAGGCTTGCCTGCGCGCCCATCACCCGGTGCGATAACGAGCAGAGGTGACCGACGAATGACCGCGCGCAGAAAAATCATCATCGATACGGATCCGGGTCAGGATGACGCCGCTGCGCTCATGCTGGCGTTCGGCAGCCCCGATGAGATCGAGGTACTCGGGATATGTGCGGTCGCCGGCAATGTGCCCCTCAGGCTGACGAGCCGCAATGCCCGCATCGTTTGCGAATTGGCGGGACGCTCCGACATCGGCGTCTACGAGGGGGCCGACAGGCCGCTCGAGCGGCCGCTGGTGACCGCCGAGCATGTTCATGGCAAGACCGGTCTCGACGGAGCCGTGCTCGACGAACCGACAATGGCCGTTCGCCCGCAGCACGCGGTTGATTTCATCATCGAAACACTGCGTCGCGAGGAGGAGGGAACCGTTACGCTCTGTACGCTCGGACCGCTGACCAATATCGGCATGGCGTTGCGCAAGGCGCCGGATATTGCGCCGCGTGTCCGCGAACTCGTGATGATGGGCGGCGGCTTCTCCGAAGGAGGCAACATCACGCCCGCCGCAGAGTTCAACATCTTCGTCGATCCTCAGGCCGCCGACATCGTCTTCCGCTCGGGTATCCCGATCGTGATGATGCCGCTCGACGTGACCCACCAGCTCATGACGACGAAGGCGAGGGTCGCGCGAATCGCCGCAATCGGCACCCGTCCGGCCAAGGCCATGGTGGACTGGCTCGAATTCTTCGAGCGCTTCGATGTCGAGAAATATGGTTCGGACGGCGGGCCGCTGCATGACCCAACGGTAATCGCGTATCTGCTGAAGCCGGAACTATTTACGGGGCGCAACTGCAACGTCGAGATCGAGACGACCTCCGAACTCACGATGGGCATGACCGTCGTCGATTGGTGGCGTGTCTCCGGGCGCACGCCGAACGCCAGGGTCATGCGTCACGTGGATTCAGACGGCTTCTTCGACCTCTTGACCGAGCGGCTTGCGCGACTCTGAAAGCGAAAAGGCCGCGGACAAAGCCCGCGGCCTTATGGTTTGTAGTACCGTTGCGTCGCGGCTTAAAATTCTTCCCAGCTCTCCTGGACGGCAACAGCTGCCGCGCCACCGCGGACCGCCGGTCTGGCGACACGGGCGGGTTCGCGCGTTGCGACTGCCGGATACGCGGGCGGTGCTATCGTCTCCCGTGCGGCGCCGGAGGTGCGGAAACGCGTCACCAGTGATCTCAGGTTCTGCGCCTCGGTCTTCAATGTCATGCTCGCCGCTGTGGTTTCCTCGACCATGGCCGCATTCTGTTGCGTGACCTGGTCCATCTGGTGGACGGCGGTATTGATTTCCTTGAGACCCGAGGCCTGCTCCGTCGCCGATGCGGAGATCTCGGCGATGATCGTATTGATCTGCATGACCTGTTCGGCAATCTTGTGCAGCGTGTCGCCGGCTTCACCCACAAGGGCCACGCCATCCTTGACCTGGGCGCCCGAGGCCGTGATCAGGGCCTTGATTTCCTTTGCCGCGTTGGCGGAGCGCTGGGCGAGTTCCCGCACCTCCTGTGCCACGACGGCGAAGCCCTTGCCGGCTTCCCCGGCGCGCGCGGCCTCGACGCCCGCGTTGAGCGCCAGCAGATTGGTCTGGAAGGCGATTTCGTCAATGACCCCGATAATGCGGGAGATTTCTCCGGACGACTGCTCGATGCCGTGCATGGACGTGACCGCCCGCTGGACGACCTCGCCGGAGCGCTCGGCATCCTGGCAGGCAAGCTGCACCGTGCGTGCCGCGATTGCTGCATTGTCCGCGCTGGAGTTCACCTGCTCGGTGAGCTGGTTGAGCGCGGCAGCCGTCTCCTCGAGGCTCGCCGCCTGCTGTTCGGTGCGCCGCGAGAGGTTATCCGCGCTGTCGCTGATCTCGGTACTGCCGTTGTTGATCGCTCCGACGCTCACGTTGACGGCGTTGATCGCGTTTTCGAGGCTGGCGACGGCGGCGTTGAAGTCGGCCTTCAGCGCGGCGTATTCGCCAGGGAAATCGGCCTGGATGCGATAGCCGAGATTGCCGTTCGAAAGTTCCGATAGTCCGGTGCCGAGCATGGTGACCACCTTCTGCTGGAGGGAGGCGCTTTCCTCGCGTTCCGCTTCGGAACGGTTGCGCTCGTCCTCTGCTGCCCGGCGCTGCCGCGCTGCTTCACCCTCGAGTGTCCGCCCTTCGGAAAGACGATGGCGGAAGCCTTCGAGAGCCTTGGCCACAAGTCCCAGCTCGTCGGTACGGTTCTGTCCCTCGACCGCCGTCTCGTAGTTGCCGGCACCGAGACGATCGACGTCTGCGACGATGGCGTGCAACGGCTTCTGAACATAGGCGCGTGCGGCAAGATAGAGTGCAGCCATGACCGCGCAGAGCACGACAAGGCCGCCGATGATCATCATGACGGTTTGTGCCTCGACCGGCGCGCTGATTGCGCTTTCGGGAATGTCGACGATGACCGCCCAGGTGGTGTTTACGCCCGGCACGGCGAAGGGATAGATCAGGCGATCGAAAGGTTCTGCCCCAGCGGCAGAGACGTTGAGCAGCGTCTCGGGCTTGCCTGAGGATAGTGCCGCCTTGAGCTTGTCCGCTCCTTCGCCGTCATAGGGCTTCATCAACAGATCGGCCGACGGAGCCACGAGCCACTGCCCGGTATGCCCGACGAGCATGACCCGGCCGGTCTCGAACGGCTTGAGCGCCTGTAGTTTTTCGGAGAGAGAACCGAGCGAGATATCGACGCCCGTGACGCCGATCATCTTGCCGCCGGAGACCACCGGATAGGCGATCGAACTCATGGTCGTGGGGACCTCGGTTCCTTCTGCCAGATACGGGGCGGTGATGGCGCCCTTGCCGCTCTTTGCGGCGAGGGCAAACCACTCCTGCGTATAGTCGTTGTTGAAGGTGGAAAACTGTACGCCGCCGTCCTGCGTCTTCGACCAGTAGGGCGTGAAGACGCCATTGTCGTTTCCGGCGAGTTCGAGATTCTTGACGGTGTCCTCCTTGCGGCCGTCGAATGCCTGCGCGACTTCGCAGAACCAGCTGCCGAAGGCGAAGGCATTTTGTTCGACGTTGGCTTTCAGAAGATTGATGGCACCCTTGCGATCGAACGACTGCGCTTCATGCCCGCGGCCGAGCACGCCCGCCATCGAGCGAGCGGCGCTGGCGAGCTCGCCGATATCGCCGGCGACCTCATTGGCGATTGCGCTCGCCTGGCTGTCGGCCTGCTCCATCGTCAGCGCCTGGACGCGATCGCGGGTCTGGGAAATAAGAACCAGGTTGGAAAGGGCGAGCACCAGCGCGATGGCGACGCCGGTGACGAGCTGCAGCTTGAAGGCGATGGACTTGGAAATCAGTTTCAACATGACGGCCTCGAACCCGCACGCCGGAGGCCCGGCGCGTTGAATTGGTCATACGGAGGGAATGCTCCTTCATGGAGCGGTGTTTCACTCCGTGCAGCGGCGGCGCCGGAGAAAGCGGTCCGAGAATAAGAATAGAAAGTTTAATGCATATTGAATGAACGGCCGGTTTTTTCTGACCTCGAACGACAACGCGCGCCGGTGTCGTCACCAGCACGGACAGGAACAGATCGGGGATGGGCGTCAGAGCCTGGTGGCAACCTCGTCCGACAGCGGAATCGAAGGCTGTGCGCCCGACTTCAGGCAGGCAAGTGAGCCCGCGACCGCGGCCCGGCGGAGAGCGTCCTTGAAGGAGAGACCCTGATCCAGTCCCGCTGCAAAGTAGCCGCAGAAGGTGTCGCCGGCACCGACCGTGTCGACAGGCACGATCTTGAGTCCGCTAACCTGGACCAGTTCGCCTTGATGCACCGCAATGACGCCGTCGGCGCCGAGCGTAACGACGAGGGTCTGCCCCGTTTCCTCATGTAGCCGCAGCAGCGCCTTCTCGCGTTCGTCCGCTCCCATGCCATCCCTCGCGGCGAGACGCTCGAATTCCGTTTCGTTGGCGATTACGATGTTTGCCATCCGGCCGAGGCGCGCCGCCTCGGCAGTCAACGGGGCGATATTGATGATCGTGGTGATCTCCCGGTCCCGCGCGCGTGACAGGGCCTCCTCCACGGCCCCGGCCGGAATTTCGAGCTGAAGCATCAGGATGTCGGTCTGCGCCATGGCATCGATCGCGGCCCGCGCGTCCGCCTCGCCGAGCGTGCCGTTCGCGCCGGGTACCACCGCAATCATGTTTTCTCCGTCGCCGCCGACCAGAATGAGCGCGGTGCCCGTCGGAGCTGAGGTCTTGCTGACCGAGGAAAGATCGGTTCCTGCCCGATCGAGGAGCTCCAGTGCCGGAGCGGCGAATGCGTCGCTGCCGACCGCGCCCACCATGCGAACACGTGCGCCGGCGCGTGTCGCGGCAAGTGCCTGGTTTGCGCCCTTGCCACCTGCGGCCGTCGAGAAATCCTTGCCGGCGACGGTTTCTCCGGGCTTCGGGAGCCGTGTCGTCGTGGCAATGAGATCCATATTGATGGAACCGAATACGGTGATCATCGAGTGTTTCCGTCCTTTGGAAGTCTTGAAGGCGAGTTTGGCCCGCGGGTCAGTCTTCGTCAACGACCCGAAGCTTGAGCAGGCCTGTCTTGCTCTCGACCGTGCGTGCCGCACCGCCTTCCTCGCCGTTGCCGGACTGAAATTCCAGAGCCTCGATCTTAGCTCCCCGTTTGGTCAGCTTGTCGGCCGACGTGAGGATCATGTCGACGTCTTTCTGGGCGGCCAGGAAATGGCTCTGCAGTTTGCGCGTTCGATCATCGAGGCGTGCGAGGTCCTCCATCAGGTGGATGACCTCCCCCTGGATGAGGTGCGCCTGCTCCCGCATGCGCTGATCCTTCAGGACTGCCTGGATCACCTGTATCGAGAGCATCAGCAGTGAGGGCGAGACGATCACCACACGCATGCGGTGCGCTTTCTGAACAATGCCCTCGAAGTTCTCGTGGATCTCCGCGAAGATCGATTCCGACGGAACGAAAAGGAAGGCCATGTCCTGGGTCTCGCCGGGAATGAGGTATTTCTCGGCGATGTCCCGCAGATGCACCTCCATGTCCCGACGGAACTGCTGGCTTGCAATCTTCTTCGCCTCCGCCGTTTCCGCGTCGCGGATGGCGTTCCAGGCCTCCAGTGGAAATTTCGCGTCGACAACCAGCGGCGGGGAGTCGTTCGGCATGCGGATCGTGCAGTCCGGTCGCGAGCCTGTGGAAAGCGTCGACTGGAAGGCATAGGCACCAATCGGCAGCCCGTCCGCAACGATCGTCTCCATCCGAGACTGTCCGAAGGCACCGCGCGTCTGCTTGTTCGAAAGGATGGCCTGGAGGCCGACGACATCCTTTGCGAGCGACTGGATGTTGTTCTGGGCAGCGTCGATGACCGCAAGGCGCTCCTGCAGCCGGCGCAGGTTCTCGTGCGTGCTCTTCGTCTGCTCGCTGATCGTCGCGCCGATCCTGTGCGACATGCCGTCGAGCCGCTGATTGATGGCCTGATTGAACTCCGACTGTTTGGTGCCGAAGACGTCGGCCATGGCTGCGAGCCGTCCCTGCATTTCCGCCTGGGCACGCAGAAGCTCCGCCATACGGGCCTCGGCAGTCGCCTCTCGCTGGGAGGCCTCCATCTCCATGCGGAGCCGCATCCGGCTGCTCCTCATCGCGGCGATCACCCAGGCTACCAGTGCGGCGAGCACGAACACCCCGAGGCTCAGCACGAACAGGGGGAAAGAAACGACAAAGTCGCCGATGATGAAGACCGGCGTGCCGGAGAAAGAAGGAGCAGCGTTCATATTGTCCAATCTAGACAGATTCGGTTGTCGATGACAGATCAAGACGGGAACGGAGGTCTGATCACGGGCAATCGCCCGACGAGCTTCTGCAGGCCGTGGACGAAGAGCGTTGCACGACGCACCATCAGGTATGCTGTTGATGACATTTTGCTTCGGTCATTCATCCTCCGTTTAGGGTTTTGCGCAAAGTCTTCGCTAGATTCATTTCACCCGATCGGAAAGCGCCTGATCGCGCGCCGGAGATTATTGCGAGGCAACATGCAGGAGAGTGGTGACGACAGCCTGAGGCAGCGCCTCGATTTCATCGAACTCGACGAGAAGACCTGTCGCACGCTTCATTCGCTGCGGCCAACTCTCTCCGAGATTCTGGGCGGCGCGCTCGACAAATTCTACGCCAAGGTTGCGTCGACCCCGCATCTTGCCCGGTTCTTCCGCGACGAGACCCACATGGCGGCCGCGAAGAAGGCGCAGGTCGGTCACTGGGACCGCGTTTCGAACGGAACCTTTACGCAGGAATACGTCAAGGGCGTTACCGCGATCGGGAAGGCCCATGCCCGGGTCGGCCTCGAGCCGCGATGGTATATCGGTGGCTACTCGATGCTCGTCAGCGAACTGGTCGCAGGCGTGCTGAAAAAGCACTGGCCGTTCCCCTTCGGCAAGCATCATGCGGCGGCTCTTGCCGACAAGCTGAGCGCACTCGTCAAGGCCTCCATGCTGGACATGGATTATTCGATCTCCGTGTATCTCGACGCGCTCGAAGAGAAGCGCCTGCAGCTTCAGGAGGAGCGCGAGCGGTCCGAGGCCAATCAGCAGATCGCCATGCAGCATTTGCGCCGCGGCCTTGAGGCCTTGGCACACGGCGACTTCAAGGCCCGTATGTCCGACGACCTGCCGGACGATTTCAAACAGATGGCGACGGACTACAACGAGGCCGTGGCACGCCTCAACGAATCCTTCCAGCTCATTCGCCGCTCTTCGGAGGAAATTCTCGCCGGAACGGAAACAATTGCCCGCACCTCGGACGAACTGGCGCTGCGCACCTCCAAGCAAGCTGCCGGTGTCCAGGAAAGCTCGACCGCCCTGCAGCAGCTCTCCGTGAGCGTCAGCCAGACGGCTTCCAACGCGGAACGGGCCGCGTCCGTCGTGAAGGAGACGCAGCAACAGGCCCGCACCTCCGGCGAGGTGGTGAATCAGGCGGTGTCGGCCATGGCGGAGATCGAGAAGTCTTCGGCCGAAATCTCGAAGATCATCGGGGTCATCGATGAAATCGCCTTCCAGACGAATCTCTTGGCGCTCAACGCCGGCGTCGAAGCGGCCCGTGCAGGCGATGCCGGAAAGGGCTTCGCAGTCGTTGCGCAGGAAGTTCGCCAGCTGGCGCAGCGCAGCGCCGACGCGGCCAAGGAAATCAAGCGGCTGATCTCCCAGAGTTCGCAGCAGGTGAACGAAGGCGTCGGGCTCGTCTCCAACACCGGTACGGCTCTGGCTGACATCATCGGGCGCATCGATGCGATCAATACCTTCGTCGGCGAGATCGCGATTGCCGCCAAGGATCAGGCTTCGGGGTTGAGCGGAATCAACCAGGCGACCCGCAGCATGGATGGCCTGACGCAGGAAAACTCGACGATGGTCGAACAGACGTCCGCCGAGACGCGCCGGCTGCGCAACGAGGTCGCGGGGCTCGTCGATCTGCTGGGCCGTATCAACACGGACGGCGGCGAGGTCCGCCTGCCGTCCTCCACGCCACGTGGGCAGGCGCGCGGCCTCGCTGCCTGACATCCTGCTTCGGCACAAACCGAACGAACGCGAGGGATATTTCCTCGCGTTTTTCGATTCCATCGGCGAGGCAGATGCGTTATGGGAGGCCCATGACGATAAAGCCCCTCATTATTCTCCCCGATCCCCTGCTCCGTCAGGTTTCCAAGCCCGTCGAACGGGTGGATTCCGATATCCTCAAGCTTGCCGATGACATGCTCGAAACCATGTACGACGCGCCGGGCATCGGGCTCGCCGCCGTCCAGGTTGGCGTGGCGCGACGCCTGTTGGTCATCGATGTCTCCCGCGAGGACGAAGAGAAGCAGCCGCTCGTCTTCATCAATCCCGAGATCCTGACGTCCTCCGACGAGCGCTCGACCTATGAGGAAGGGTGCCTGTCGATACCGGACTACTACGCGGAGGTGGAGCGCCCGGCCAAGGTGACTGTGCGATCCATCAACCGGGACGGCAAGGAACAGACGACGGAAGCCGAAGGCCTGCTCGCGACCTGCCTGCAGCATGAGATCGATCACCTGAACGGCGTCCTGTTCATCGACCATATCTCGCGGCTGAAGCGCGAAATGGTCATCAAGAAGTTCACCAAGGCGGCCAGGGGCAAGGCGATCTAGCGCCGACTCCCGGAGCAGCGGCAGGGCCCGAATCGAGCCCGTTCGGGAGCCGGAGGCGAGAACAACCATGGCACTTCGCATCATCTTCATGGGGACGCCGGAGTTTTCCGTTCCGACGCTTGACGCCCTTGCCGAAGCCGGCCACGAGATCGTCGCCGTCTATACCCAACCGCCACGTCCCGGCGGCCGGCGGGGTCTGGA
This sequence comes from Ciceribacter sp. RN22, assembly GCF_024054295.1. Lineage (NCBI taxonomy): Bacteria > Pseudomonadati > Pseudomonadota > Alphaproteobacteria > Hyphomicrobiales > Rhizobiaceae > Ciceribacter > Ciceribacter sp. RN22. The sequence goes on along the minus strand of NZ_JAMXLD010000001.1, from coordinate 241,464 downwards.
TCTGCAAAAATCACCGGTGCACCAGGCGGCTGAAAAGCTCGGCGTCCCGGTGTTTACGCCGGTAAACTTCAAGGAGCCGGCGGAGCGGGTGGCTTTTCGCGCGCTCGATGCTGACGTTGCAGTCGTGGTCGCCTACGGTCTTTTGCTGCCGGAAGAGGTTCTCGGCGGCACGAGGCTCGGGGCCTACAACGGCCATGCGTCGCTTCTGCCGCGCTGGCGCGGTGCGGCTCCGATCCAGCGGGCGATCATGGCCGGCGATCGCGAAAGCGGCATGATGGTCATGAAGATGGACAAGGGCCTTGATACCGGCCCCGTCGTGCTGACGCGCAAGGTCGAGATCGCGCACGACATGACGGCGGGTGAGCTGCACGACCGGCTGAGCCGGATCGGCGCGGAAGCCTTGGTCGAAGCGATGGCGAAACTCGAGGCCGGCGATCTGCCGCTCACGCCGCAAGCCTCCGAAGGCGTGCTCTACGCGGCAAAGATCGACAAGGGCGAAACACGTATCAACTTTGCCCGCGACGCCCACGACGTGCACAACCATGTTCGTGGACTGGCACCGTTCCCGGGCGCCTGGTTCGAGGTGGAGATCAACGGCAAGCCGGAACGGGTGAAGGTGCTCGGCTCGACTCTCGCCGAAGGGCAGGGTAGGCCCGGCGAAGTGCTTGACGAATACCTGACAGTCGCCTGTGGCAGGGGTGCGGTGCGGCTCACGCGGCTGCAACGTGCCGGCGGCAAACCGCTTGCCGCGACCGAATTCCTGCGCGGCACCCCGATCCCGCGCGGCGCGGTTCTCATCTGATGCCGCGCTTTCGCATGACCGTCGAATACGATGGCACCCACTATGTCGGCTGGCAGCGGCAGGAGAACGGGCATTCCGTCCAGCAGGCGCTGGAGAACGCCATCCTCTCTCTGACCGGCGAGACGGTGTCGATCCGCGGCGCCGGCCGAACCGATTCCGGTGTCCACGCGCTCGGCCAGGTCATCCATGCGGACCTCTCGCGCCCCTGGGCACCCTACAAGCTGCGCAACGCTCTCAATGCTCATCTCGGTCTGGCTGGTGAACGCGTCGCGGTCCTTGACGTACTGGAGGCGGATGAGAGCTTTGACGCTCGCTTCTCTGCCGTCCGGCGGCATTATCTTTACCGTATCATCAGCCGCCCGGCGCCGCTGGCGGTGGAACTGAAGCGGGCGTGGTGGGTACCGAAGCCGCTCGACCACGAGCGAATGCACGAGGCCGCACAGCAACTTGTCGGCCATCACGACTTCACCACCTTTCGGTCCGCGCATTGCCAGGCGACGAGCCCGATGCGCACCTTGGACCGACTCGATGTGACGCGTGCCGGCGACCTGATCGAGATCCGCGCCTCGGCCCAGAGCTTCCTTCACAATCAGATCCGTTCCTTCGCCGGAACGCTGAAGCTTGCCGGAGAAGGCAAGATGTCGGTGGCCGATGTGCGGGCGGCACTCGAGGCGCGGGACCGTGCCGCCTGCGGCCCTGTGGCACCGCCGGAAGGGCTCTACTTCCTGAAGGTCGACTACCCCGACGGCCTTTGAGGCCGGTCGGGTCGCGCATGTCGTCTATCCGGGGAAAACCCCGAGATAGCGTTCCAGCACTTCGGACAACAGCATCGTCGGAACCAGGAGGACCATGGTCATCGTCGCGACCGTCAACGTATGGTCGCCGAGCACCGTGCGCAGGATGCGGAAAAGCGCGAAGACGAGCGTCAGCAACAGCACCAGCCAGAGGATCGTCAGAAGACCCTTGAGGGCGGGCAGCAGCACCATCAGCACGATCAAGGCGGCATAGGCGTAGGAGACGGGAAGCGCGAGCCAGTTGGTGACCGTGACGACTGCGGCAAACCGCGGGCCGATCCCCAATGCCCAGGCAAGCAGGCCGGCGAGGACGACCGGCACCAGCCAGTTGGCCACCTCGACGAGCGCGAGGCGAAAGAAGAAGATCGGTCCCGTCTCCGTGCCGAGCGGCATGACGGCGAGATAGGCAGCCCGCCACCAGAGCCAGGAAACGAGAATGGCCGGTGCGGCCCAGGCCATGGCCCAGAAGGAGCGCAGGGCGCCGCGATCCGTGAGGTCGAGAAAACTGAAGCCTTTCGTGTCACGCTGGAAGAGCAGCCAGAGGCCGGTCAGGTAGAGCTTGACTTCCCTAAGCGTCGGCATTCGCAAACCATTGCTCGATGAAGGTCTGGTAGATCCGCGTGAGTGTCTCGAGATCTTCGACGGCCACCCTCTCATCCACCATGTGCATGGTTTGACCGACCAGGCCAAATTCCACGACCGGGCAGTAATCCTTGATGTAACGGGCATCCGAGGTGCCGCCGGTCGTTGAAAGCTGCGGCGTCTGTCCTGTCACCTGCTCGACGGCATCCGAAAGCGAAGAGATGAGGGCCTCGTTGCGGGTGAGGAAGACGTGGCTCGGACGTTCCGACCAGACGATGTCGTACTTCAGCGGCTGGCGCGCAGGCCTCAGCGTCGTATCTGCGGCGGCGGCATTGAGGCGTCGGATGATTTCTGCCTGCAGCGTCTCGGCCGTCCAGACGTCGTTGAAACGTATGTTGAAGCGTGCCGTGGCCTTCGCCGGAATGACGTTGGTCGCCGGATTGCCGACGTCGATCGTCGTCACTTCGAGGTTTGACGGCTGGAAATTATCCGTGCCGTGGTCGAAGGGCGGGTTCATCAACGCTTCGGCGAGACGGATGATGCCGCGAACGGGGTTGTCGGCGAGGTGCGGATAGGCGGCATGCCCCTGCACTCCGTGGACGGTGATCGTGCCGGACAGTGACCCGCGACGACCGATCTTGATCATGTCTCCGAGCTGGTCCGGGTTGGTCGGCTCGCCGACGAGGCAGGCATCCCAGTGCTCACCCTTTTCGGCGGCCCATTTGAGAAGCTTGATCGTTCCGTTGATCGCCGGACCCTCTTCGTCACCGGTGATCAGCAGGGAGATCGAGCCCTTGGGCGCGCCTTTCTCTTCTATGCTGCGGGCGAGCGCCGCAACGAAGCAGGCGATCCCGCCCTTCATGTCGACCGCACCGCGGCCGTAAAGTACGCCGTCGGCGATCTCGGCCGCAAACGGCGGATGGCTCCAGGCCGCCTCGTCACCAATCGGCACCACGTCGGTATGGCCGGCGAACATCAGATGTGGGCCGCTCGTGCCCACCCGCGCGTAGAGGTTCTCTATGTCGGGAGTATTTTCTTCGGACGCCGTCACGCGCGAGACGACAAAGCCCATCGGCTCCAGCATGGCTTGAAGCGCAGTCAGCGCACCGCCTTCGGCAGGCGTGACAGATGGACAACGGATGAGAGCCTGCAGGTTTTCAACGGGATTTGTGGCGGTCATGGTTCTGAATGTCGAGGATGGAAACCGGTCTGGGCGGCGGCATGCCGCAGGAGGAGTTCGCAAGGTGTAGCCGATCGTCCCCCAGCTGTCACCATGATGGCAGATGTGTCATTTCTGGGGCCGGTCGGTCGTCGGACCATAGGCGTTCGGGCCCTCTTCGGAAGGCCAGACGCACATCCAGAGCAGCAGCACGATCGACACCACCGGCACGAAGAGAGCAACGGCCAGCACGCCGGTGAAACCCATATCGTGCAGACGCTTGACGCTCAGCATGAGCCCGGACACCACCGAGGTCAGAAATACTCCGAAGAAGAGGATGCTCCAGAACGGCAAAACGCTTTCGTCGTCCTGATGCAGAACCAGCTTGGAGGTCGTATAGCCGTTGGCCATCATCCAGAACAGCCAGGAAAGGACGAAGACCTGCCGCCCGGCACGACCGGACGGACTGAAGAACAGCCATCCGATGCCTGGCGTGCGAACAGTGTCCTGCACGTCAGTCCCTGAGAAGCTCGTTGATGCCGGTCTTCGACCGGGTCTTGGCGTCGACGGTCTTGACGATCACCGCGCAATAGAGATTGGGCGCGGCCGCGCCGTTGCCCATCGTGCCCGAGGTCGGCATCGAGCCGGCCACCACCACCGAATAGGGCGGCACTTCGCCGTAGCTGATCTCGCCGGTCATGCGGTTGACGATGCGGGTCGACTTGCCGATGTAGACGCCCATGCCGAGCACCGAGCCCTCGCGGATGATGCAGCCTTCCACGACTTCCGAGCGCGCGCCGATGAAGCAATCGTCCTCGATGATGGTCGGCCCGGCCTGCAGCGGCTCGAGCACGCCGCCGATGCCGACGCCGCCGGACAGGTGAACGTTCTTGCCGATCTGGGCGCAGGAGCCGACCGTGGCCCAGCCGTCGACCATCGTGCCCTCGTCGACATAGGCGCCGAGATTGACGAAGGACGGCATCAGCACGACGTTCTTGCCGATGAACGAGCCGCGCCGGACGATCGAGCCGGGAACGGCGCGGAAGCCGGAACGTTCGAACTCGTTGGCGCTCCAGCCGGCGAACTTCGACGGTACCTTGTCCCACCAGACCGCGTCGCCGGGACCGCCTGCGACGATCTCCATGGGGTTCAGGCGGAAGGAGAGGAGAACAGCCTTCTTGAGCCACTGATGAACGGTCCAGGCGCCATCTTCGCCGCGTGATGCGACACGCAGCTTGCCGCTGTCGAGCAGATTGAGAGCGGTCTCCACTGCGTCGCGAACTTCGCCGCGCGTCGACGTGTTTACAGTGTCACGGTTTTCGAAGGCGGCTTCAACGATGCTCTCGAGCTGGCTGATATCCATGGCGGTCATCTGAATTCCTTAAACTTCGTTGTCTATCGTTTACCCCGGAAATTTCCGGATTCGCGATCGGAAACTGGCGTTCTGCTGTAGCGCATTCGCCGGGGGTTGAAAACAGCCGCCCGCGACCTCCGCGGTCGTTTCCGGCAGAGAAAGGCAGTGAAAATGGCGAAGCTAGAGAATGGTCCGAGACAGCGTAGCGGTGGAATCTGGGATCCTCTGAAAGACAGCACGACCGACCGCAAGGTGGCCGCCGGCGTACCGCGGACGCCGCAGTCGGAATCCCCATCCTACCGTCTCGCCTATATCGACGACGATTTCCTCTGCCGTGACGAACTCCGGCCCGTTCGCCTGCAACTCGAGCTGTTGAAGGTCGAGATGATATTGGCTGAGCGCGGGATCAAGTCGACGATCGTCATGTTCGGCGGAGCTCGCATCCCGGCCCCCGGGGCCAGTGCGTGGGCTGCGCGCAACGAGACACAGCGTGCCAATCTCGAGGCGGCTTCCGTGTTCTACGAGGAGGCGCGCAAGTTCGCCGGCCTCTGCGCGGAATACTCGGCACAACACGGCCATCAGGAATATGTCGTGATGACGGGCGGAGGCCCCGGCGTCATGGAGGCGGGCAATCGCGGAGCGGCAGAGGCCGGTGCTCCCTCGATCGGCCTCAACATCGTCCTGCCGCACGAGCAGGCACCGAACGCCTTCGTCACGCCGGAACTCAGCTTCAACTTTCACTATTTCGCGATCCGGAAGATGCACTTCCTGATGCGCGCCAAGGCGATCGCCATCTTCCCGGGCGGTTTCGGGACGATGGACGAGTTCTTCGAGGCGGTAACCCTGATCCAGACCAAACGCATGGCGCCGATTCCCCTCATCCTGTTCGGCGAGGCTTTCTGGCGAAGGATCATCGATTTCGACGCGCTCGCGGAATTCGGCACGATCGCCCCCGAGGACGTCGAATTGCTGAATTTCGTGGAAACGGCGGAGCAGGCCTGGAAGGTCATTGCCGATCACTACGAACATTGACGCGAAAGGCCCGCGGCAATGCCGCGGGCCTTTGCTCTTCCAACGGGCGGATGCCTTTTGGATCAGAAGGAGCCGCGCTTCGGCATGTCGTCGGCGGAGAGTACGCCGTCGCCATTGCGGTCCATCCGGGTGAAGAGCTTGTCGCCCGCCACGGACGCCTCTTCACGGCTGATCTGGCCGTTCTCGTCGGCGTCGGCCATGCGCATTCCGCCGAAACGTCCGCCAGGCCCCATGCCCTGCCGCTGCCCATCCTCGTTCATGGCGCGGTCGCCATGGTGCTTTTTCCAGCCCATCATGCCCATCTGACGACCGGTTCCGTCCTGCGGTCCCATGCCGGCGCCCGCACCCTTCCCATCGGCAGGCGCGCTTGCGCGCATGGCTTCGCGGTGGGCGCGAAGTTCGCCGGGGGTCAAGACGCCGTCCTTGTCAGTGTCGATTTCTCCGAACAGCCTCTCCTGGCCCGCCTTGGCTTCGTCCTTGGAGATCTTGCCGTCCTTGTTTTCGTCGAACTGCTGCAGCATGTGGACGAAGCGGGCTTCCGGACCGCGTGCTCCGCCCATCTCCTCGTGGGCGAAAGCCGCCGCCGATGTGCCGACGACAAGCGTGGCAGCGAGGGCGGTGAGCGTGAGTGTTTTCCTGTTCATGAGCATTCCTTTCAGCGTCTTCTGATGAAGGAAAGCTACGGCTTCCTGCGGCGCCATCCCACTTAAACTTCGGTAAGGCTGCATGAACTTTTGGTAATATGCGTAGAAGATCAGTCGCTTGTGCCGACTATCGTCTGAAGGAAGCCGGCAAGATCGTCAGTCACGTAGTCTATGCAGTCCGGCTCGTCGGCATTCTCCGCCAGCTCCCACGTTTCCAGCACGGTCGTACCGAGATTGCGTGGAACGAGGAGAACGGTCTTCATTCCGAGCGAGCGGGGAATCGCAAGATTGCGGGGCAGGTCCTCGAACATCGCTGCGCGTCCGGTATCGACCCGGTTGAGGGTCGCGAACTTGTCGTAGGTGCTGCCGGCGGGCTTCGGGACGTAATCGGCAGCGACGATATCGAAGATATCATCAAAATTTTCGAGAATTCCAAGCGCCCGAGCGGCTGCCTCCGCGTGTTTCACCGTTCCGTTGGTGAATATGAACTTGCGGCCGGGAAGGGCCCTGATCGCGGTCCCTAGCGCAGGGTCTGGCAGGATCGCCGAATAGTCGATCGCATGGGCTCTTTCGAGGAAGTCATTCGGGTCGACCCCATGGTGGAGCATCAGGCCCGCAAGCGTCGTGCCGTGATCGCGATAGTACTGCTTCTGCAGCACTCTTGCGGCGTCCGGTTCGAGTTGCAGTAGTTCCGCCACATAGGCCGTCATGTTGCGGTCGATCTGCGCGAACAGGTTGACATGGTGCGGATAGAGGGTGTTGTCGAGGTCGAAGACCCAGTCGCGCACATGCGCGAAATCGGCCATGTCGGGATGTGTGGGGGGTGTGGTCATGGGTTTAGCTGTGACATGGATCGCCGCAAAAATAAACGCCGGCGTACCGCTTTTCCTTCCGGGCATATGGCGACCTTGCATGCCCCGTGCTAACGCGGTCGCCATGGAATTCTGGGCCGCCGTCACAATCACCAGCGCATTCCTTCAGAATGTGCGTTCCGCATTACAGAAACACCTCAAGGGGCGAATGGGTACGACCGGGGCAACCTTCGTGCGCTTCGGCTTCGGCGTGCCTTTCGCGCTTGTCTATCTCGGCATCCTGCACTTCGGTCTTGGGCGGCCGCTTCCGGCCCCGAACGCCGGATTCTGGTTCTGGGCGGTCGTCGGGGCCTTCGCGCAAATTGCCGCGACCTTCCTGCTCGTACACCTGTTTTCCTTCCGGAACTTTGCCGTCGGAACTGCCTATTCGCGAACGGAACCGGCGCAGGCGGCGTTGCTCGCACTCGTCTTCTTCGGCGAACGGATTTCCGGGTCGGTGATGATCGCGATCGCCGTCTCCGTGGTCGGCGTCGTGCTGATTTCCGTTGCGCGGACGGAACTTGCCGCACGAACGCTCCTACGTGCGGTCGTCAGCCGAACCGCTTTGGTGGGGCTTCTTTCCGGTCTCTTCTTCGGCGTTTCCGGCATTGCTTATCGCGCCGCCTCGTTGTCGCTCGCGCCCAGCCTGCCGGCGCCGGACTCGATGATGCAGGCGGGCTATACGCTGGTGATGGTCATCCTGATGCAGGCGTTCTCCATGTTTGTCTGGATGGCCTTGCGCGATCGCGAAGAACTGCGCCGGGTCGGGAAGGCAGCACCGGTCGCGCTTCTGGTCGGCTTCGTCGGCGCCACCGCCTCCTTCGGATGGTTCACGGCCATGACGCTGCAGCAGGTCGCCGTGGTCAAGGCGCTGGCGCAGATCGAGATGCTGTTCACCTTCGCCTCGTCGGTATTCATCTTCCGGGAGCGGATCACCGTTCTCGAATTCGCCGGATGCCTGTTCGTCGTCCTCGGCGTGCTGATCCTCGTCCTCGGCTGACGTATCTCCGCCGGTTTCGGGTTGTCAGTCGTTTACACGCTTCCTAAATTGTTTCGGCAACCGGGGACGGATCGATGGCCACCACGGAACCGCTTCTTGCCGAATGGTTCGAGACGCCGCTTGGCGACATGGTCGCGGCAGCGGACAGCACCGACCTGCGCTTTCTCGAATTTCGGGAGGCGACGGGACGTGAAACGACGCTCGCTTCGCTGGAGGCGAAGTCACGTCGGCCGGTGGTTTGCGGACGTAATCGGCTGATCGACCAGATCCGCGCCGAACTCGAGGATTACTTTGCCGGCAAGTCGGCATCGTTCCGCACGCCGCTCGCGCCGGAAGGTTCGGAGTTCGAGAAGAACGTGTGGGACGAGCTTCTCAAAGTGCCGCTCGGCGAGACCTGCTCCTATGGAGACATCGCCCGCGCGGTCGGCGGCATGGAAACGGTGCGCGCCGTCGGAAAGGCGAACGGAGCCAACCCTATCGCAATCGTCATACCCTGCCACCGCTGCATAGGGGCCGACGGCTCCCTGACCGGATACGGTGGTGGGCTATGGCGCAAGAAATGGCTCCTGCGCCACGAGGGACAGATGCGGCCGATCGGCCTCTTCGCCCTGGGCGATCCTCAATAGGGCCGCGGATCAGGGAACGATCAACGTTCCCGCGCCACCTTCCGTAAAGATCTCGAGCAGCACCGAGTGAGCCGTCTTGCCGTTCAGGATGACGACACCCTGCACGCCGGCATTGATCGCGTCGATGCAGGTCTCGACCTTCGGGATCATACCGCCGGAAATCGTGCCGTCCTTGATGAGCGCGCGCGCCTCGGCGACCGATAGCTCCTTGATGAGCTCGCCATTCCCGTTGAGCACGCCCGGAACGTCCGTGAGGAAGAGGAGACGCGTGGCGCGCAGCGCCCCGGCGATGGCTCCGGCGAACGTGTCGGCGTTGATATTGTAGGTGTGGCCGTCGCGGCCGGGCGCTACCGGTGCGATGACAGGGATCATCTCCGATTTGGCAAGCAGGTCGAGCAGGGTGCGGTCGACTTCCACCACCTCGCCGACGAAGCCGAGGTCGAGAACGCGCTCGATATTGGAATCGGGGTCAGTCACCGTCTTCTTCGCCTTCTCGGCGAAAACCATGTTGCCGTCCTTGCCGCAAAGCCCGATGGCCCATTCGCCGGTCTGGTTGATGAGGGCGACGATCTCCTTGTTGATCGAGCCTGCCAGCACCATTTCGACGATCTCGACCGTCTTCTGGTCGGTGACGCGCAGTCCGCCTTCGAAGCGCGATTCGATGCCCATCTTGTTCAGCATGGCGCCGATCTGCGGCCCGCCGCCATGGACCACGATCGGGTTGACGCCCGACTGCTTCAACAGGGCGATATCCGCGGCGAATGCCTTGCCGAGCTCGGGATTGCCCATGGCGTGGCCGCCGTATTTCACGACGATCGTCTTGTTTTCATAGCGCTGCATGAAGGGCAGCGCCTGGGCGAGGAGGCGTGCCTGGATTTCGCTGTCGGAGGCGGTCATGGGACATCCTTTTTGTTGGATCGCGGCCTTGTAGCGCAAGTTCGGGTCCGAGGGAATAATCGCGCGAAAAACTTGGAGCCGGCAGGCGATGCAGACACCGGCCCGCGTGGCGCGGCGGTGCAAGGTGGCAAACCGATTGACAGCCACGGCGAAGAATTGGATTCTTCAACGTGCCAGGTAGCGCTTGCGGCCGTGCGTGTTTCGCCTGCGACCGAATGTGGCGCGGCACGCGGCTCGTGCCATATGGCATGTCAACCCGAGAACCGATGGATCGATGACGACGCCCGATCAGAGCAAAGGAGACCGATCCCGCGACGAAGTCCTTGCCGGCGAGTACGTCCTCGGGGTGCTCGCGGCCGATGAACGTGCGAAGGTCGAGGAGCGGCTGCGTCACGACCGACCCTTCGCGGCGGTGGTTCGCCGCTGGGAGCGCAACCTGTCCCGTATCGATGAGGGATATGGTGCGGAGGGAAGACGTGCCCCGACCGTTTTTCCGCGTTTCGATGGGTCTGCAACGCTCGCAGATCTTTCGTTTTCAGGGTTTGCCGCGAGTCTCTGGAACTCTCTGAGCTTGTGGCGTTCGCTGGCCTTGGCAGGTTTCGCAGCGTTCGCCGCGTTTGTTACGGCAAGCGCAGGCCTCTGGCCGTTTCAGGCGCCGGAGAACACCCTTGTCGCGGAGATGACGGGATCGAACGAGGCTACGGGCTTGTCTGCGCGTTACGACCGCATGACCGGGAAGATCAGGCTCGCACCGGCGGCGCGTACGACGACGGCGCCGAAGTCGCTGGAGCTCTGGCTGATGGGAAGCGGGGATCAGGCGGTTTCCCTCGGTGTTCTGCCGGCGGATGGTGGCGGTGATGTCCTCGTGCCGGTCAAACTACGCGATCAGCTCGTTGAAAAGGCCGTGCTTGCGGTCAGCATGGAACCTTACGGCGGTTCGCTGACCGGCAAGATGACAGGGCCGATGATCGCAAAGGGCGTAATTCACAGCCGGCCCTGAGGGGGAGAAGCTGCTGTTTGCCATCTCAGCCGCGGCGGCCGATGGTATTGAGGATGGCCGAACGCAAGTCGTCCAGACCGCTTCCCTTTTCCGAAGACGTCGCCAGCACTTCCGGGTATGCGGCCGGCCGCTTGCGGATTTTCTCCACGGTTTCGGCGATCAGACGCGGGACGCCCGCCTGCTTGATCTTGTCGATCTTTGTAAGCACGATCTGGTAGGAGACCGCCGCTTTGTCGAGAAGGTCGAGCACCTCGTCGTCGTTCTTCTTGATGCCGTGCCGGGCGTCGATCAGCACATAGACTCGCTTCAGCGTCGAGCGGCCGCGCAGATAGTCGAAGACGAGCTTGGTCCAGGCGTCGACCTGTTCCTTCGGGGCCTGCGCGTAGCCGTAGCCCGGCATGTCGACCAATGCCATCGGAGGCAGGTCACCCGCCTCGCCGCTGTAGCCGTCCGGAACGAAGTAGTTGAGCTCCTGGGTCCGACCGGGCGTGTTCGACGTCCGAGCCAGCCCCTTCTGCCCTACAAGCGCGTTGATCAACGACGACTTGCCGACGTTCGAGCGCCCGGCGAAGGCGATCTCCAGCGGACCTTCCGGCGGCAGGAATTTCATCGACGGGACGCCGCGAATGAAGATCCACGGATTGCCGAAGAGCGGCTTTTCGTTTGTCGCGGTGTTCTCGGCCATGGCTTCCGTCTTCGTCTCTCGTTCGTAGCGGACTGGCTTCCGGGTTTTGGCCTGGGATGTCAAGAAGAAAGGCTATCCTGGATCAGTGCCGGTCCGCCTGCTGCCTGCGGAATTCTGCGCCGAGATAGGTGATGAGCGCGGCGAGGATGACCAGCCCGCCCCAGATGGCGCGCTCGCTCGGTATTTCGCCGTGAATGACCGCAACCCAGACCGGGGCGAGCATCATTTCGCCCGTGCCGAGCAGGGCGGCGAGCGCCGAGGGGATCAGCCGTGCGCCGGTGACGAAGAGCGCCATTCCGAGGCCGAGATTGAATGTCCCGAACACGAAGAGCAGTGCGAGCTGGTCGAGCGGAACGAGCAGCGTGCCTGCCTGCGTCGCCGCGACTGCACAGGCGACAAGCGCCCCGAGAGACGCGGCCGGCGTCATGCGGACATTGGTGTACCGGCGGGTGATCACGGTTGTCGCGGCGAAGACGATGGCGATCGTCAGGGCCAGCGCATCCCCGATCGGCGAGACGGCCCCGGTAAATGAACCGGAGACCATGATGGCGACGCCGGCGATGACCGCCGCGATGGCACTCCAAGTCAGTGTCGTGATTCTCTCACCGAAGAAAAGCCGGCTCATCAGCGCGGCGAAGAGCGGCACGCCTGCCTGCAGGAGCACGACATTGGCGACGGTGGTGTAGCCGATCGCGATGATGAAGCAGGTCGTCGCGGTGGCAAATGTGCCCGCAACCACAAAGCCCGGCCAACCCATGTTGCGATAGAGGGCGACGGTGCCTCGCGGTCCGTCGCGCAGCACCATGAAGACAATCAGGAAGACAGCGGCAAAGAAGTTGCGCCAAAAGACGATAGTCCAGCTGTCGGTCACATCGAGAAAGCGGGCTATGGCGCCCCCGAAACTCCAGAAGAATGCCGATCCGAACACCAGGAGCGCGCCGACACGCTCCTTGCGGATATCGTTGACGGCAGTATCCGGGGAAAGCGTGTTGAGGCTCATATCGATCTCGGGTGCGTGTACAAAAAAACTCCGGAGGGAGCTCCGGAGTTTCTTGGTGTCTTACTTGGTTGGCTGTGGTTTTCGCCGGAACAGCGATTTCAGGTTGTTGAAGAGTTCGATCTTCACGCCGTGGCGTTTCATGATGATCGACTGCTGAAGGATCGACAGTGTGTTGTTCCAGGCCCAGTAGATCACCAGTCCGGCGGGGAAGCTCCCGAGCATGAAGGTGAAAACGAGCGGCATCCAGTTGAACAGCATGGCCTGGGTCGGATCGGGCGGCGTCGGGTTCATGCGCATCTGCAGGAACATCGTGATGCCCATGATGATCGGCCAGATGCCGAGATGCAGGAACGTCGGCGCGTCGAACGGCAGAAGCCCGAAGAGATTGACGAAAGTCGTCGGATCGGGAGCCGAAAGGTCGCGGATCCAGCCGAAGAAAGGCGCGTGCCGCATCTCGATCGTGACGTAGATGACCTTGTAGAGTGCGAAGAAGACCGGGATCTGCAGCAGTACCGGCCAGCAACCGGCCACCGGATTGATCTTCTCCGTTTTGTAGAGCTCCATCGTCGCCTGCTGCAGGCCCATCCGGTCGTCGCCGAACTTGGCCTTGAGCTCTTCCATCTTCGGCTGCATGCGCTTCATGTTGGCCATGGAAGCATACTGCTTGCTGGCGAGCGGGAAGAAGAGAAGCTTCACCACGATCGTCGTCAGCAGGATCGCGACACCGAAATTCCCGACCAGGCGGAAGAAGAAGTCCATCAGCTGGAACATCGGCTTGGTGAAGAACCAGAACCAGCCCCAGTCGATCAGGAGGTCAAATCGGGGGACCTGATAGCTCTGTACATCGGCGGAATCGCCGCCGCGCAGACTGGAGAAGAGTGTTCCGAACCAGGAATCGTCGAGTGCATAACCGTTGACCACGCGCACTTCCTTGGCGCCGGCGAAAACCAGCGTCTTGAGGCTGGTTTCCTGCCCGGGGGCGACGGTGACGGCGTCATTCTTGAAGTCGGCCTGATAACGCGGCTGGCCATCAGAAAAGTGCGAGAAGCGGGAGTCGTAGGCGATCGACTGCGGCGGCACGAGAGCCGCTGCCCAATACTTGTCGGTGATGCCGATCCAACCGCCGGTTGCCTTGTCGTTCGTGACGCCTTCTTTTTCGACGTTGCCGTACTTCTCTTCGATAAGGCTGCCATTCGCGCCGATCACGCCGAGAAAGCCCTCGTGCAGCACGTAGACAGAAGGGGTTGTCGGCTTGTTGTAACGGGTGATGCGGCCGTAGGGCGCAACCGAGGCGGCCGTTGCGCTGCCGTTCTTGATCGCGTCCTCGACCGTCAGCATGTAATGCTTGTCGACGGAGATTTTACGGGTGAAGGTCAGACCTGCCTCATTGGTGAAGGAGAGCGTGACCGGCGTCGCCTGGGTCAGCTTGTCGCCCTCGGCCAGTGTCCAGACGGTCGACGGTCCGGGAGCCGTGCCAGCGCCTTCGCCGGCAATGTAGCCGAGTTCGGCGAAGTAACCGTCTTTCGTGTCGGCCGGGCTGAAGAGAGTGATGATCGGGCTCTGCGGATCGACGGTTTCGCGGTATTCCTTGAGCTTGAGGTCGTCGAAACGGGCGCCGGTCAGATTGATCGAGCCGGAAAGTGCAGGTGTGTCGATCGCGACGCGGGCTGTCTTGGCGATGGCTTCCTCGCGGGTAGCAGTCGCGCCAGCCTGGCCGGACGCCGGCAGGGCGCCGGAAACCTGGGCTCCCGCCGATGGCTTTTCCGCCGGGCTTTCGCTTCCGGCCGGGGCCGTCTTCGCCTGTTCGGCGATGCGTGCCTGCTCCTGACGCTGTGCCTCGATCTTCGGATTCATATAGAAGAATTGCCAGGCGAGCACGATCAGCACGGACAGGGCAATCGCGATGAAGTAATTGCGTTTGTTTTCCATCACACTTTCCTGGAACGGGTCTGGGAAGACCGCTTGTGTTTCGGCCTGGCTTCGATCCGTTCGGCCAGTTCTTCCGTGAGCTCTTCAAAGGACGCCGACAGTACGTCCCGCCGGGCGACAACCACATAGTCATGTCCCGCCTGCATTGCAAACCCCGCCTTCACGCGCACAGCCTCCTTGAGGCGGCGGCGCATACGGTTGCGCTCGACGGCATTGCCATGTTTCTTGGTGACTGTGAAGCCGACTCTCGGCTCGCCCTCGGGCTCATTGCGATCGAGCACTTCGAGGAGAAAAAGGCCGCCGCGGCGCTTCTCGCCTTCGCGGACAGCAAGAAACTGCGGCCGGCTCTTCAGCCGCCCGACAGTTTTTGTTGGTTCATCAGACGTCATTCGCCCGTTTCCTGGGATCGGGCACGTCCGGCCTTAAGCCGAAAGACGCTTGCGACCGCGAGCGCGGCGTGCGGCGAGAACCTTGCGGCCGCCGTTGGTGGCCATACGCGCACGGAAACCGTGGCGACGCTTGCGAACAAGCTTGGAAGGTTGGTAGGTACGCTTCATTTATTTAATACCGCGGTGTGCGGCCCTTCTTGGGTTTGCATTTCTGCAAGAGCGTTGGAGTTTCGCACGGCGGATCTGCCGCGTGAGCGGGCAAGTATCTCCGGGCGTGCGGGGGGCTTATACGGGCGAAGACCCCGAGAGTCAATCGGTTGCGCGGTTGCCGCGTAGCTTGGTGCGAGCCTCCGGCAGGATCGGCTTTTCTTGCAGCCCCAGGTAAATGCACCGGCCGGACGCCATCAAGGGATGTAGATAATTGCTGCACCAAAAATAGAACTGAAATTTCAACTTCCTCTTGCATCCTGAGGAAGAAGTACGTCTTCGCACCCGCACAATAGGCGCGAAAGACTTCATTAATGCCGCGTGTATAAAATCCCCATAATTCGATGGGTTTTCGCCCAGAATTATTGGAGAGGAGTTATATTCGTGAAAATTGGCGGCAAGATTTATTCTCTTGTGGGCATGCTGGGTTCCGCAGCTGTCGTCATCGGGGTAATAGGCGTCTACGTCACCAACCAGTATGCCCAAAGGGCAGAAGCGTTGCGTACCGTTTCCGAACGAGTCTACCTCGGGGAGCATATGAACAGGGTGGTGACGGCGGTGGTCATGGAAGCGCGTGGGATCTACGCCGCTCCGACGACCGAGAAGGCGGGTTCCTTTGCGAAAGGGCTCCTCAAGAATCTCGACGAGATCGACGGTGTGATTGCCGCCTGGAAGCCGCTCGTTCCGGCCGAACAGCAGGCCGCGTTCGACGCGATGGTCGGAAAGGCAGCAGAATTCCGCACGTTCCGTACCGAGACCGCGCGTCTCGGCACGAAGGTTGAGCCGAAGGCGGCCAACGAACAGGGCAACAACGAGGCTAACCGCGCCAACCGGAAGGCATTCCAGGCCGATATCGATGCGGTCGTCGAACAGGACAAGGCCGCGCTTCAGGAAATCACGGCATCGCTCAAGTCGTTTCAGACCTTCATGCTGATGCTGATCGCGGGGGTCACGTTCGTGGCTGTCGCCGGTGGCGCCGGTTTCGGCATGTTCGTCGCCGTCAATCAGCTCAGCCGACCGATCCGAAATGTCACGAACGCCATGAAGAAGATCTCCGATGGAGACTACGGCGTCGACATTCCTTATGCCGGGCGTGCGGACGAGATCGGTGAGATGGCGGCCGCGGTCGAAATCTTCAAGCAGAACGGACTTGCGGTCCAGCGCCTCAACGCGCAGGAAGCGGCCATGCGGGCGAAGAGCGACGACCTGCAGTCCAGCATGTCGGTGGTGGTGGCCGCTGCGGCCGACGGCGATTTCGGCCGGCGGATCGAAAAGCGCTACGACGATGCCAATCTCGATCGTTTCGCGGCCAATATCAACGCGCTTCTGACGGCGGTCGACGCCGGCGTCGCGGAGACGCGCCGCGTGGTGGCGAGCCTGTCGGCAGGGGATCTGACTCAGAGCATGCATGGTGACTTCCGGGGCGCCTTCGCCGAGCTGCAGGTGAACGTCAACGCCACCGTCGACCGGTTGCGGCAGATGATGATCGACATCCGCGGCAAGACCGACCTCATCGACGGCAATGCCGATGAGCTCATGTCGGCCACCAACGATCTCGCCAAGCGTACGGAACAGCAGGCCGCCGCTCTCGAGGAAACCTCCGCGGCTCTTGACGAGATCACAGTCGTCGTTCGTGGCTCGAGCGAAAGGGCCCAGGAAGCGAGCGCGATGGTCAGCGAAGCGACCCGCAGTGCCGCCCAGTCGGCGATGGTCGTCGGCGAGGCTGTCGAGGCGATGGGGCGCATTGAGCAGGCCTCCCGCGAGATCTCTCAGATCATCAACGTGATCGACGAGATCGCCTTCCAGACGAATCTGCTGGCGCTGAATGCTGGCGTCGAGGCGGCTCGCGCCGGAGAGGCGGGCAAGGGCTTTGCTGTCGTGGCCCAGGAGGTGCGCGAGCTTGCGCAGCGTTCGGCGAACGCCGCCAAGGATATCAAAGCGCTCATCACCAAGTCGGGCGAGGAAGTGTCCGGCGGCGTCAAGCTCGTCCAGAAGACCGGAGAGGCTCTCTCGGAGATTGAGAGCCGGGTGCTGAAGATCAACGACCATATCCATTCGATCGCGACCGCAGCGAAGGAGCAGTCGACCGGCCTGCAGGAGGTCAACACCGCCATCAACCAGATGGATCAGGTTACCCAGCAGAACGCCGCAATGGTCGAGGAAACCTCCGCAGCGACCCACAAGCTCTCGGAGGAGGCGGATGGCCTCGCCGCGCTTGTCGCTCACTTCCGTCTTGCAGACGGCGCAAGGGGGAGTGCGGCCCCCACGCCGCCGGTACATGCGCCGGCACCGGTTCGCATGCAGGCGGCCGCGTCGAGCGCCCCGCGCAAGCCCGTTGCCTCTCCGGCACGGCAAATGCAGGGGAGCGTCGCCCGCGCCTTCGGTGGCGGTGCGGCGGCGGTCGCCCAGGACGTCGACTGGGAAGAATTCTGATCGTCCCTAGAGCGTCGGATAACAAGTGTCATTGGGCCGCGGGCGTAGCTCGCGGCCCTTTCGTGCAGACATTGCAGCGATAGCGGGCCTCGTTCTTTCGGCACTGCTTATCTTTTTCTTCCTCTCGATCTATCCTATGTATGCACCCCGGGGCTTTCTACCGGCGGTAAGATCAGCGGCAAGGAGAAGCCGATGCCAGACGAAATGCGGACGGGACCTGACGAGGGCGCGCCGAAGCCGTGGATCGTTCCCGGCTTCTTTCAGGGACTGTCGGGCAAGCTCCTCTGGCTCACGATCATTTTTGTCTTGATTGCCGAGGTGCTGATCTTCGCGCCCTCGATCGCCACGATGCGCTTGCGCTGGCTGGAGGATAGACTGCGAACCGCGGCTGCCGCGGGCGTCGTGATCGACGGGCTGCAGCCTATCGAGTTGCCGCGGGCGCTGCAGGACGAGGCGCTGATGGCGACGGGCACCAAGGCGATCGTGCTGCGCAAGGACGGGACCTCGCGCCTTCTTGTCGTCGACAATATGCCACCGAAGGTCGATGCCCAGTTCGATCTGGCCAACGTCCATCCGCTCGGTTCGGTGAGCGATGCGCTCTACACGCTGTTCTTCGGCGGCGACCGTATCCTCCGCGTCTATGGACCCGTCGGCGAAAGCGACATCGAAATCGAGCTCGTCCTTTCCGAGGACAGTCTGCGCAAGGCGATGCTCTCCTTCGCGAGGTATCTCGTCACGGTCTCGCTGATTATTTCGGTGATTACCGGCGTCCTCATCTATCTCGCCATCAACCGGATGATGATCCGCCCGGTCCGACGTCTCACTTGCAGCATGCGAGAATTCACGGAGGACCCGGAAGATCCCACGCGTATTCTCGTGCCGGACAAGGGCGGCGACGAGCTCGCGGTCGCCTCCCGGCATCTCTCGATGATGCAGGAGCAGTTGCACCGAACCCTGAAGCAACAGAAGAACCTCGCCGATCTGGGGCTCGCCGTTTCCAAGATCAATCACGATATGCGCAATATTCTCGCATCGGCACAACTGATGTCCGACCGCCTCGCGGATGTCGAGGATCCGATGGTCAAGAGTTTCGCGCCGAAGCTCCTGCGCACGATCGACCGGGCGGTCGGTTATACGAGAGAAGTGCTGGCCTATGGCCAGGCGGCTGAGGCCGAGCCGCGCCGGCGGCGTATTCAGCTTGCCGTCCTCTGTCAGGAGGTGCGGGACATCCTCGCGATCGATCCGGAAAGCGGCATCGAATTCGTGGACATGGTGGCTGCCGACCTGGAGGTGGATGCTGACAGCGAACAGCTCTTCCGTGTGATCCACAATCTCTGCCGCAACGCGATCCAGGCGCTGGCGGGCTATGGAATAGGCGATCCCGACGTCGTCCGGCGGCTGACGCTCACGGCGCAGCGGGTCGGCAGTGTGGTTTCTATCACCATCGACGACACCGGCCCCGGCATGCCGCGCAAGGCGCGAGAAAATCTCTTCGCCGCTTTTCGCGGTGCCGCGCGATCCGGTGGAACGGGGCTCGGTCTGGCGATCGCCCGGGAACTCGTGCTGGCCCACGGCGGCACCATCGCACTTGTCGAGAAGCCCGGACCGGGCACGCTTTTCAGGATCGAGATCCCTGACCGGCCAGTGGCCCTCGACGACTGGCGGGCCCGGGCATGAGGCCGTATTTCATGCAAAAACAAACACATGGCAGGATTGTAATGCGAAAATGACGGATTTTTCTGAAATTCGCTTGCAATCCTCCGCGCCACGCTTTAGAGGATCGCCACGCAGCCGGTGACACGCCGGCACGGCACGCACCCGTAGCTCAGCTGGATAGAGCACCAGACTACGAATCTGGGGGTCAGGAGTTCGAATCTCTTCGGGTGCGCCATTTCTCTTTACCAGCGCCGCTATATCGCCATCATTTTCGCAGGAAGCGGAAAAAAATCGCGAGAGCGGGAGCCTATAGTCTTCTCCCACGCAGACATCTGAGCCCTTCGACGACGAGATCGCGCAAGAAGCGGTGTGCAGGGGCTTTGTCGCTGGCCGCATGCCACATCAGCATCAGCTTTGCAGGCGAAAGGCGGATTTCTTCCGGAAGCGGCCTGACGGACAGGTCGAAATGCTCGGCGAAACGTTCCGCCACCTGGGTGTGGACGGCGGCGATCATCGGCGCCTGGGAAACGATAGAAGGCACCGTCAGCAGATGGGGCGTTCGCAGAGCGATGTGCGGCCACACGTCCAGACGTCCCAACGCGTCGAGGATTGCGTCTCCGTCCGGTCCCTCGACCACCACCATCGGATAACGCCTGTAGTCATCAAGCGTCATCGCTTCACCGATGGCGACCAGGGCGGCATTGAAAACCGTATGATACCCTTCGTGATAGATCACGCGTTGCTTGTGGTAGCTTCTTCCCCCGGCGAAGGTGCCGATGGCGAGATCGAATACGCCCGTCTCCAGACCATCGGCGACATCGACCCCGTCTATGGGGATCAACTTGAGCGTGACGCCGGGCGCCTTTTCAAGCAGCAAGGCCGAGACTGCGGGAATGAGGATTGCTTCGGCGCTGTCGGTCACGCCAAGCCGAAAGGACATTTGCGCTGTTGAAGGATCAAACGGCAATTGCTCCTCAAACAGCATGCGTATCTTCCGCATGGTCGCGCGAAGCTCGACTTCGAGACTGACGGCTTTTTCCGTCGGCACCATGCCGCCCGCACTTCGCACCAGCAACTCGTCCCCCAGCAAGCGCCGAAGGCGCGCCAGATTATGGCTCATGGCAGGCTGACCGAGAGAAAGGCGCCGCGCCGCGCGCGACACGTTCTTTTCCTCCAGGAGGGCCTCCATCGAGATCAGCAAGTTGAGATCGATGTTTGAGATATCAGTCATGTCGATTTCCGTCATGTGCCAGATCGATTTGATTAATGAGGAGCATGGCGTAGTTTCAGGGTCAAGCATCGAATTTTCCCAAGGAGCTCGCCATGACCCTCACGCTGTCCCGTCGCACCCTTCTCAAAAGCGCCCCAGCCGCAATCGTCGGAACCACGTCTGCCGCTATCCTGTCCCATTCTGACCCGGCGCAGGCGACGTCCGCCGCCGAACCCGCAGCGCATCGCGACGTCTACGGGGACTGGAGCGCTGTCACATACCTTTCCCTGGAATGCCAGAAGCAGCGCACCGCCAATGAGCAGGCCGTGGGCGCCACCCCTTATGCGCCCTATCTCGACACGGATCTCTCGGTCCCCTCGGCGTCGGCGAAAGCCGTCCAGTTCGGACCGCTCGACCCCGGCGAGGTGCCCACGCCGAGCGCGCAGAACCTCAACCGTCTGATCGACCCGTCCTTCAAGACGAAAGACAACGGCTATGCGGTTCTTGATGGCCAGATGGCCTATGCGCAAAGCCGCATCGTCATGCCCGGCGTCACCACCGACATGTTCAAGTGGTGGTTTACCTGGCATCCCCTCGAAAAGGAGCGCTACATGCTCTGGTTCCCCCAGGCGCATATCGACACTAGCGTCGCCGACCCATCTCGCCTGAAGGATACATCGCTGAGCTACGAGAAGCGGCTGTTCAACAATCCCAATCGCATCCAGGAATGGATCGGACCCAGCCGTCTCGACGCCATCATCCATTTCTCCGAGCCGGCGGCGCTCGGCTTCGACGCCCAGGCCCTGGCGCGAGAAGGCTTCACCGCCAGCGCCAGTGCCGTGTGCTATGCGACGCCGGCGCCCGATATCCCGTTCACGCTGATGGTCCATATTGCCCGCGATACAAGTGCCGGCATGGAACTGCTGAGCCGATACTGGATCGGGGCCCATGCGGACATGTCGCGGTTCGCCAATGCGGAGAAGGCTCCGGCAATGCTGCAAAAGATTGGCTTCAACGAGCAGATTGCGGAAATGACGGCCTATGAAATGTCGGTTCACGACATGACCGAGTTCAACCATCTCGCGCGCATCCTGCCCGGCATTCATCACGCATTCGGGTAATGAGGAACGGGAGCCAACGTCGACCATAAGCGCCCGGATCAAAAGGAGGACTATAGCGTAGACATAGTTCTCATCATCACCCGGCGCGGCGCGCCATTCTTTCCTTGAAAACTCGAAGATCTTGCGAGCCGCGCGCTTGCCGTTGCGTGTTCACGCAAGCCGGCGTCGGCGCCCTTTCGTCCGCGGGCGAAACAGGTGCTGTTTCGCGAGCTCCGTGGCCGCCAGATACGCAGCGATGATCAGGATCGCCGCTCCCATCTGCGCCGTAGACAGTGGCACGAAATCGAACACCCCGGCCAGTGTTCCGAGATAGGGGATGGTGAGCGTCGCGCCGGAGACGGCGATCGTCGACCAGAGAAGCAGCGAGCTTGGTTTGCTTCGCCAGGCTGGCTTGCGGGTGCGCAGCACCAGAACGACGCCCAGTTCGGTCAGCAGCGAGATCATGAACCACGACGTCTGGAACGTCGCCTCGCTCGCGTGGAAGACGAAGAGCAGGGTGGCGAAGGTCAGCATGTCGAAACATGAGCTGATCAGCCCGAACACCACCATGAAGCGCTGGATGTCATGGATACTCCATCGCTGCGGCGTGGCGACCTGTTCCGGATCGGCATTGTCGCTCGAAATCGCGATCGACGGCATGTCGGAGAGGAAGTTGTTGAGCAGGATCTGCTTGGCCGAGAGCGGCAGGTACGGCAGCAGCGGTGTCGCGAGTGCCATGCTGACCATGTTGCCAAAATTGGCGCTGGTGGTGATCGCGATGTATTTCAACGTATTGGCAAAGGTCCGCCGGCCCTCCTCGATACCGGAGCGCAGCACGTCGAGGTCGCGATTGAGAAGGATGATGTCGGCGCTCTCGCGGGCGACGTCCACCGCCTGCTCCACCGAGATACCGACGTCGGCGACGTGCAGCGCCGGAGCGTCGTTGATGCCGTCGCCCAGGTAACCCACCGAGTGACCCGTCCGTTGCAGTGCGCGGATGATTCTTTCCTTCTGCTGCGGATCGACCTCGACGAAGAGGTCGGTGCGCGCGGCCAGATTCCACAGGGCTTCGTCGTTCAGTCTCGCGATCTCGTCGCCGGTCAGGATGCCGGCCGGGTTGAGGCCGACGACCTGCGCGACGTGAGCAGTGACGAAGCGGTTGTCGCCGCTGATGACCTTGATGCGTATGCCGAGTGCGGCGAGATCCTCGATCGTCTTCCTCGCCTCGGCCTTCGGCGGGTCCTCGAACACAAGGAAGCCGCGCAGCGTCATCCCGGCTTCGTCGTCGCGGGTATAATCTGCCTTCACGCCCGCCTCGCGGGTGGCAATCGCCAGCACGCGGTAGCCTTCGGCCCCTCGGGTCTTGGGGAAATCGGCCAGTTCATCCCGCAGATCGTCGTCCAGCGGGATCGTCGCGCCACTCCGCGAGACGGAGGTGCAGGCGGCGAGCACGTTGTCGAAGGCTCCTTTGGTGACGATCAGGCGCTGCGAAGAACCGGCAGGGCTTTCGACGACGATGGTCAGCCGCCGCCGGGTGAAATCATAAGGGATCTCGTCGATCTTCGAGTAGCCGGAGGTCGTCAGGTTCGTCCTTTCGCCTTTCGCGATGATCGCGGCATCGATCGGGTTCTCGATTCCCGTCTCGAAAGAGGCATTGAGGAAAGCAAACTGCAGAACCTCGTCGGAATGGCGACCATCGGCATCGACGGCGTCATGCAGTACGACCGTTCCCTCCGTCAGCGTGCCCGTCTTGTCGGTGCAGAAGATGTCCATGCTGCCGAAGTTCTCGATCGCTTCGAGCCGGCGAACGATGACGCCACGTTCGCTCATGGTCTTGGCGCCGGCAGAAAGTGTCACTGTGATGATCGCCGGCAGCAGTTCTGGCGAGAGGCCGACGGCAAGCGCGACGGCGAAGAGCAGCGATTCGGTCACGGGCCTGTCGAGCAGCAGATTGACGGTCAGTACGAAGAGTACGATCAGCACCATGACGCGGATCAGCAGGTAACCGAACCGGCGCACCCCACGGGCGAAGTCCGTCTCTCCGGGTCTCCCGCGGAGTCTTGCGGCGATGGCACCGAACTCACTTTGCCTCCCGGTTCTCACGGCAAGCACCCTCGCCGTGCCGCTGCGCACGGAGGCACCGAGGAAGACGGCATTGGTTCGCGCGGAGATCGGCACGTCGGCACCGACCTTTCCCGGCCGCTTCTCGACGGGGAAGGATTCGCCCGTCATTGCCGCTTCGCTGACCAGGAAGTCGGCAGCATCGAGCACGAGACCGTCGGCAGGGATCAGGTTGCCCGCCGAGAGCAGCACGATGTCGCCAGGGACGACCGAGGAGACCGGCACCATCTGCTCGATGCCGTCCCGCACGACGCGACAGGTGAGCGTCAGGCGACGTTTCAGTGCCGCGACCGCCTGCGAGGCCCGGTTCTCCTGATAGAAGCCGAGGAGGGAGCTTCCGAGCACGATCGCGACGACGATGGCGGCATCCACCCACTGCTGCAGGAGCATCGAGACCATCGCCGCAAAGACCAGGATTAGAACGAGCGGGCTTTCGAATTGGCGTAGCAGCAACCGGATGGTGCTGACCCTGGCGGTGTCCTCGATCGAATTCGACCCGATCTGCGCAAGTCTTTCCTCCACCTGCAATGTGGTGAGGCCGCCGGCGCCAGAGCCCAAAGCACCAGCCAACTCGTCGCCGTCTCTCGTCCAGTAGGGCCTGTCCTGTGCAGTGCTGCTCATCGGTCGCTCCGATCAGAACCGTCTTGCGGAACCATCGGTATCTCGATTCCCTTCTCGTCGGAAATTCAAGAGCCATACGGTGTCGGATCGGGGCGGGTTATTGTTGCGGTATGCGTTTTTCGCATGTCAGGTGCGCGTCGCATGCGACTGAAGAATGATTGCAACAGCGGCGTCCACGCCTTTAAGCCATCCGCAACTCATGGGACGAGACTGCCCGTCCCGCATCTGGACGAGGAGACATCATGCTGCGTGAACGGATCCGACATAAGCCGCTGCTCGATCGGGTCGTCAGCGCCGATGAAGCGGCAGCCCTCATCAAGGACGGCATGACGGTCGGCATGAGCGGGTTTACCCGAGCCGGCGAGGCGAAGGCAGTCCCGCTTGCGCTTGCCGAACGGGCGCGCAAGGACCCGCTGAAGATCACGCTGATGACCGGCGCCTCGCTCGGAAATGACCTCGACAAGACCCTCGCCGAAGCCCATGTGCTCGCCCGGCGCATGCCGTTCCAGTCGGACCCAGGCCTGCGCAAGGCCATCAATGCCGGCGAGGTCATGTTCATCGATCAGCATCTCTCGGAAACGGTCGAGCAGTTGCGGACAAATCAGATCCCTCCAGTCGACGTAGCAGTCGTCGAGGCGGTGGCCATCACCGAGCATGGCGGCATCGTACCGACGACGTCGGTCGGGAACTCCGCAAGCTTCGCGATCCTGGCCGACAAGGTGATCGTCGAGATCAACCTCTCGCAGCCAGTGACACTCGAGGGGCTGCACGACATCTATATCCCGACCCGTCGACCTGCCCGTATGCCGATCCCGGTCGTTACCCCGGAAAGCCGGGTCGGTCTGCCGTTCATTCCGGTACCGCCGGAGAAGATCGTCGCGATCGTGGTCTCGGAAAAGCACGACAGCTCGGCGACTATCCAGCCGCCGGATGACGACACCCGCGCGATCGCAGGCAATCTGACGGACTTCCTGTTGAACGAGGTGAAGCGGGGGCGGATGGGCTATGAGCTGCAACCGTTGCAGGCCGGCATCGGCACGATTGCCAATGCGGTGCTGCACGGCTTCGTCGATTCACCCTTCCATGACCTGAAGATGTATTCCGAGGTCCTGCAGGACTCGACCTTCGACTTGTTCGATGCCGGGAAGCTCGGCTTCGCCTCGGGGTCGTCGATTACGCTTTCCTCGGAGATGTATCGCAAGGTACTGCCGCGGCTTGCCGAGTACAAGCATCACCTGATCCTGCGGCCGCAGGAGATCAGCAATCATCCGGAAGTCATCCGGCGCCTCGGCCTCATCTGCATCAATACGGCGCTCGAATTCGACATCTATGGCAACGTCAATTCCACCCATGTCGGCGGCACCCACATGATGAACGGCATCGGTGGCTCGGGCGATTTCGCGCGAAACGGCTTCATGTCGATCTTCGTCACCAAGTCGATTGCCAAGAACGGCGCCATTTCAAGCGTGGTGCCGATGGTGAGCCACGTCGATCACACCGAGCACGACGTCGATGTGCTGGTGACGGAGGTGGGACTTGCCGATTTGCGCGGCCTTGCCCCGCGCGAGCGTGCGGAGGTGATCATCGCGAACTGCGTTCATCCGGAGTATCGAGACGTGCTTCGGGATTACTACCTTCGCGCCCGCCAGCGCGGCGGCCATACGCCGCACATCCTCGAGGAGGCATTCTCCTGGCATTTGGCATTGCGTGACCGCGGCACCATGCGCCCCGCCTGAGGGGCGCCGCACAAGGTCTGCAACATTCAGACCGAGCAATAGGTGTTGTAGAGCGCACCGATGACGTTGCGTGCCGGTTCGCTTTCGATCCGGTACCAGATCGTCTGTCCATCGCGCCGGCCGCTGATGATGCGGTCCCGACGCAGGAGCGCCAGATGCTGCGAGACCGTCGAGTCGCGAATGCCGAGGAATTCGGCGAGCTGGCCGACCGAGCGTTCGCCGTCGATCAACTGACAGAGAATAAGAAGCCGATGCCGGTTGGCGAGCGCCTTCAACAGCTCACTGGCGTCGTCTGCGGCATTCTGCATGGAATCAGGGTTAAGCTTCATTCTTGCGTATCTACGTCATTGTGAATATAATGTCAACTATCGCAGGCGCCTCTGCCGGGTATCTGGCGCCTTGAAGGAGACATATAGCATGGAAAAAGATCGGCAAATCGTTTGTCCGCATTGTGGCGCCGTCAATCGGACGAAGGCAGGGCGTCCGGCCGCCGAGGCGCGCTGCGGCGCCTGTAAGGAAGCACTATTCGAAGGGCATCCAGTCGAGGCGGATCCCGCAATGTTCGAAAAGCAGATCGCCCGCAGCGAGGTGCCGGTTCTCGTCGACGTATGGGCCCCCTGGTGCGGTCCCTGCAAGATGATGGCGCCCCATTTTGCGGAGGCGGCGAAGGTTCTGGAACCCTCCATGCGTCTGATGAAACTGAACTCCGAAGATCATCCTGACGTCGCCGGACGGCTCGGCATTCGGGGCATTCCCACGATGCTGCTCTATCGGGACGGTCGAGAGATCGCGCGGGTCTCGGGTGCGATGTCCGCGCGGCAGATCGTCGACTGGGCCAATACCCAGATGGCGCAGGGCGCCTGACGGGACTTCGACAGCCGCGTCTGCGGCAAGAAAGCGCTGGCCTCGCCCTGTGATCCGCTGTACGCCTGCGAGCCTTGATAGCTCGTAAAGGGACCGCGTATTGATCGGAACGCGATTGGAGGAAGGTGGAATTTCCCCTCCGGCGGCTCACTGGAGTGCGCGGATTCGTTCCGGATTCATCGGTTGGCTCGCTGTTTGTCTCGTCACTGCCGGCTGTGCCGGTCGGCCGATCGGCGTCATGGAGCCCGTGGATGCGAGGGCCGATGGCGCAAGCCGGGTGGACCTCATCGCTGCGACCACCCGCGCGCCGTCTGACGACAAGGCGATCCTGTTCACCGGCGAACGGGGAAGCGGCCTGATGATGGACGCCGTCACGATCTCTATCCCGCCGGAGAAGAACCGCAAGGTCGGACAGGTTCAGTGGCCGAAACGTCTGCCGCCGGATCCCTCGCGGGAATTCGCGACCGCTGCAGTCGACCCGCTCGATTCGGATGAGGAGGCCAAGACCTGGCTGCGCAAGCACAAGGTCACGAGCCGCCGCGTGCTCGTCTTCGTACACGGTTTCAATAATCTCTACGAGGATTCGGTCTATCGTTTCGCGCAGATCGTCCATGATTCCGGCGCCGAAGTCGTTCCGGTCGTGTTTACTTGGCCGTCGCGCGGCAACATTTTCGACTACGCCTACGATCGCGAAAGCACCAACTATTCCCGCGATGCGCTCGAAGACCTGCTCACCCGTATCGCCAGTCATCCGGACGTGGCGGACGTAACCGTCATGGCGCACTCCATGGGCACGTGGCTTGCCGTCGAGTCGCTTCGCCAGATGGCGATCCGCGACGGCCGCGTCCATCCAAAGATCAACAATGTCATTCTCGCCGCGCCGGATCTCGACGTCGACGTTTTCGCGCAGCAATTCCGCGCGTTGCAGAAGGATGCCCCGCATTTCACACTCTTCGTCTCGCGCGATGATCGGGCGCTGACACTCTCCAAGCACCTCTCCGGCAATGTGGAGCGGCTCGGACGTATCGATCCGAGCAAGGAGCCGTATAGATCGGAGCTCGAGAGCGCCGGTATCACGGTGATCGATCTCACGGAGCTCAAGGCCGAGGATCAGCTGAATCACGGCAAGTTCGCGGAAAGCCCGGAGGTTGTACGTCTGATCGGTCAGAGGCTGGTAGCCGGGCAAACCATCACCGACTCGCAGGTGGGGCTCGGAGAAGGCCTCGCCGCGGTGACCGTCGGCGCAACCAGTACAGTCGGGCAGGCGGCCGGTGCCGTCATCAGTGCGCCGATCTCGATCTTCGATCCGCGCACGCGCCGAAGCTACGGCCGTCAACTGATTCTCTTCGGGCAGAGTGCCGAGGGCACGATCGGCTCGGTCGGCAATTCGCTGGGTGCCACGGCCGCAAAGTAGGTCGTTTCCGCTTCCCGTGAGAACGAAGAGTCTCGCCTAATTCCTCCAGATCATGACGTTTGCCCTTGCGTAGCGCTCCGTGTGTTTGCGTCGCCGAACCGTGGGCTTGTGTGATGAGGCGTCGCACCCCGAGAAAACCGGTGGCATTTTTCCCAAACTGATATATCACATTGGTTGGGCCGGCGCGGAGTGTTCGCCGGGCATTTCCGGGGCGAGGGGACCGAACGGCATGAGCAAGACCACCGTTGTTGTCGGAGCCGGTATTGTCGGCGCGGCGATCGCATTCGAACTTCAGAGGCGTGGTCGCCAAGTGACGCTGATTGATCGCGACCAGCCGGGGCTAGGCGCGTCCTTCGGCAACATGGCGAGCATCGCAGTGTCCGAGTTCATGGCCGTGTCGCGTCCCGCGACATGGAGGAAAATCCCGCGCTGGCTGCTAGACCCGGAAGGCCCGGTCTGGTTGCGACCTTCCTACGCACCCAAGATGACGTCGTGGTTCCTCCGCTTCATTCTTGCCGGACGTCCTTCGCGGGTCGCCGCGATCGAGGCGGCCGGTGCCAGCCTCTGTGCCCGCGTACTCGACGATCTGAAGCCGATGCTCGAAGCCATCGGCGCCCGGGACATGCTGACTGACGAGGGCTGTCTCGCAATCTACGAGACCGAGGCGGAGTTTGCCGCCGATCGCGATCACATTACGCTCATGGGAAATTACGGATTTACCCATCAGGTGTTGACCGGGAAAGCAATACGCGACCTCGAACCGGCCTTGTCGCCGCATATCGCCAAGGCCGTGTTGCTGCCGGCAAACCGCTCGATCCGCGACCCGTATCAGCTTGTGTTGAAGCTCGTCGACGCCTTCAGGCAAGCCGGTGGCATCGTCCTTTCCGGCGAGGTCGAACGGGTGGAGCGACGCGGCGGCGGCGCGGACGTCGTCCTTGCTGGCGGAACCCGGCTCGCTGCGTCGGATGTCGTGCTCGCCGCCGGTGTCCGGACGCGCGCTCTTGCCGCCCGGCTCGGCGAGCCGATCCCGCTCGAGACCGAACGCGGTTATCACACGCAGATCATGGCGCCGGGGATTTCCATGCGCCACTCGATCATCTGGCCGGAACGCGCCTTCATGGTGACCCCGACCGCGGGCGGTATCCGCGTCGGCGGCAATGTCGAGCTCGCCGGCCTTGACGCCGCGCCCGACTATCGGCGCGCCCGCATTCTCGTTCGTCACGCCCAACGCGCGCTACCGGGCCTGAAGGCAGAGGAGACGAGTGAGTGGATGGGACACCGCCCCGCCTTCCCCGATACCTTGCCGATCATCTCGGCGTCGTCGCGGGTGCCCGGCGTCTGGTACGCGACGGGGCACGGTCATCTCGGCTTGACCTATTCGGCGACGACGGCAAGGCTCATCGCCGATATGATGACCGGAGCGCCGCCGCCGGTCGACATGAAACCCTACAGCATCACCCGCTTTTGACGGTAGAACCGCCACGCTTGATTGGAGCAGAGACGATGAGATGGAAACGCACGATCCAGTTGCTGGATGTCCATTGCGAGGGTGAGATCGGCAGGCTGGCGATCGGAGGCGTGCCGAAAATTCCGGGCGAGACGATCGCCGAGCAGTTGCACTGGCTGAACACCGATCCCAAGGGTGAGGAACTCCGCCGCTTCCTCGTGCTCGAGCCGCGCGGTGCTCCGATCGGCTCGGTCAATTTGTTGCTCCCGGCAAAGCATCCGGAGGCCGATGCCGGGTTCGTGATCCTGCAGCCGGATCAGGCGCACGCAAGCTCCGGCTCGAACTCGATCTGCACGACGACGGCGCTGCTGGAATCGGGCATCGTCGAGATGAAGGAGCCGGAGACGGTCGTCACGCTCGATACCGCGGCGGGCCTGGTCCGCGCGACGGCGACCTGCCGCGACGGACGCTGCGAGAAGGTAAAACTCACCATGGTGCCATCCTTCGTGCATGAACTCGATGTCGGGATCGACACGGAGCAATGGGGGCGCATCACGCTTGACCTCTGCTATGGCGGCATCTTCTACGCGCTGGTGGATGTCCGCCAGATCGGTACGACGATCGACAAGGCGAACGCCCGCACCCTGGTCGAAGCCGGCATGATCCTGAAGGAGCTGATCAACCGCACCATTCCCGTGGTGCATCCGGAAATCCCGGCGATTTCGGGCGTCGCTTACGTCATGTTCCGCGACATCGATCCGGACGGTGCGATCCGCACCTGCACGACCATGTGGCCCGGTCGTGTCGATCGCTCGCCCTGCGGCACCGGCAATTCGGCAAATCTCGCGACGCTTCACGCCCGCGGCAAGGCGAAGGTCGGCGACGTCTTCAAGTCGCGGTCGATCATCGGCTCGGAATTCGAGGTCGGACTGTCGGCGGTGACGGAAGTCGCGGGAAGGCCGGCCATCATCCCGACGATCACCGGGCGGGGTTTCACCTTCGGCCTGACGCAGGTGGCGCTCGATCCGTTCGATCCCCTTGCCGAAGGCTTTGCCCTCACGGATGTCTGGGGACCGTCCGCCGGGGAGATCGGCAAGCCGCGCGGGTAAACGGCAAGCGGCGGTCGCTGGGACCGCCTCCTCCTCATTCAGGGATAGATCACGCCCTTGCGCAGGATCACGTTGGCATAGAGGCGAGGCTCGCTCGTCTGAATGATCGCGTGGGCGGCGCGGACGCGTTCGTAGAAGGCGCTTCCGACGAGCGGTGTCACGCTCCGCTGCGGTTCGTGTCGGCTGCAGCAATCGAGGATCTCGCTGTGCACGGGATCGAGCCGGTCGCGATCCGGGCCGACCGTCGACCGGAAGATCGCCTCCGGAACGAAATCATCGATCGGCAACACGCTGAGGACCGCGTTGAGCACCGGCACCAGTCCGTGGCCATCGAGGCGGATGAGGCGGCGGGCGTGTTCGACGCCGGGATAGTTGCCGTCGACGATGGCGATCTCGTCACCATGGCCCATGCCCCGAAGGGTCGCGAGCAGATCGGGTCCGAGAAGCGGATCAAGTCCCTTCAGCATGTTCGATTTCCTTGAATAGCACTGTTTGGTCTGTGAGATAGCGGGCGAAGATCGGCAGGCTTGCGCCGCCGATCGCGCGAGCCTGACTTCCGACGACGCCCTCGACGATCTCGGGCACCTGAATGCCCTGGAGATCCAGGCGTCCGAAAGATTCGTTGACGGCGGCGACCAGACGGCGACGTACCCAATCGGGGAAGCCACCGTCGATAACCGCTGCGGAAAAGTCGATGATCGAGGACGCAGCGACCGTGGCTTGGGCAATGGCGTCGGCGCTGTCGCGGATCCAGATTTCCAGCGGCTCGCCGAAGTCGATCCAGTCGGTCGCGGCATACCATAGCGGCTGCGGATCGATGCCTCGTTCTTGCAGAAGGTTCTCCAGCACGAAGATCGATGCGATTTCGAGCAACTGTTTTGTTTCGCCGTGCTTGTTCCGGACGGGGAGGGGGCCGATAGCGCCTGCCGTTCCCGTTTTCCCTACAAAGACAGTCGAATTCAGAACGATTCCGCCGCCGATGAAGGAGCCGACGTAGAAGTAGACGAAGTCGGGGTAACGAGAACCGAGGCCAAAGACCAGTTCGGCGCCGCAGGCGCTTGTCGCGTCGTTCTGAAGGAAGACCGGATAGGGTGCGCGGCCGGCGACCTCCGCCTGGAGGTCGAAATTGCGCCACGTGTCCATGGCGCCTTGGGGCGCGCCGACTTCTTCGGCCCAGTTCCACAGTTCAAACGGGGCGGCGATCCCGACGCCCGCGACATTCGCTCTCTGTTCGGGTGACATTCGCGTCTCGAGTTCGGCGATGCCGCTGACGATGAAGGCGAGAATCTCCCGCGGCTCCGGATAACGGTAGGTGCGATGGAGTTGCAGCCTGATCTTTCCAACGAAATCCATCAGGATCAGATCGGCGCTGCGGCGGCCGATCTTCACGCCGAAGGAGAAGACCGCATCCGGGTTGAGGAACATCGGCACCGACGGTTGCCCAACCTTGCCGCGGATCGGCTTGCCACGGACGAGCAGCTCGTCTTTCTCGAGCGCCCGCATGATGACGGATACCGTCTGTGCCGAAAGCCCCGTCTGCCTGGCTATATCAGCCTTCGAAATGCCACCCTGGCGGCGCACGAGCGAAAGCACGAGCCGCTCGTTATAGGCCCGTACGCGCACTTGGTTGGCTCCACCGCCCGCACTCACCATCTGAGGAAGGTCGGACCTGGGCGCCGGTTGTTCGGTAGATGACATGGCCGCTCCTCCTTTCCGACCGAGTTCCCTCCCGCTTCATGCATTATTCGCCCCAGCATGTCACATCCAATTAATAATTCAATTGGATTTATTTATTGACAGGGCCGCGCCTCGGTGTTCTTAATGGCCTCGGAGGAAAGTTGCACTGACCCTTCGAGCCACCAACGGGCGCGAAGATCGCGTCCGGACCCATTCGTTTTGTCGTATGGCCGGAGACGGCCGCTGAATAATCTCGGGAGGAAGAAATGAAGAAATCTCTGATCGCAACCGCCGTGTCGGCTCTGGCCCTCGGCGTCGTCTTCGCGGCGCCTGCACGTGCCGAAGACGTTTCCGCATGCCTCATCACCAAGACCGACACCAACCCCTTCTTCGTCAAGATGAAGGAAGGCGCGACCGCCAAGGCCCAGGAACTGGGCGTCACGCTGAAGGCGTATGCCGGCAAGGTCGACGGTGATTCCGAAAGCCAGGTCGCAGCAATCGAGTCCTGCATCGCGGACGGCGCAAAGGGCATTCTGCTCACCGCATCCGATACCAAGGGCATCGTTCCGGCGGTAAAGAAGGCACGTGACGCCGGCCTTCTCGTGATTGCTCTCGACACGCCGCTCGAGCCGCTCGATGCCGCCGACGCCACCTTCGCGACCGACAACCTGCTCGCCGGCAAGCTCATCGGCCAGTGGGCTGCGGCGACCCTCGGCGACAAGGCCAAGGATGCCAAGGTCGGCTTCCTTGATCTGACGCCGTCCCAGCCGACGGTCGACGTCCTGCGCGACCAGGGCTTCATGATCGGCTTCGGCATCGATCCCAAGGATCCGAACAAGATCGGTGACGAAGATGATGCGCGCATCGTCGGCCACGATGTGACGAACGGCAACGAAGAAGGCGGCCGTACCGCCATGGAGAACCTTCTCCAGAAGGACTCCGAAATCAACGTCATCCACACGATCAACGAACCGGCTGCCGTCGGCGCCTATCAGGCGCTCAAGGCTGTCGGCAAGGAAAACGACGTCCTGATCGTCTCGGTCGACGGCGGTTGCCCGGGCGTCAAGGCGGTTGCCGAAGGCCAGATCGGTGCGACCTCCCAGCAGTATCCGCTGCTGATGGCGTCGCTCGGCATCGAAGCCATCGCCAAGTTCGCCAAGGACGGTACAAAGCCGCAGCCGACCGAAGGCAAGGACTTCTTCGACACCGGCGTTGCGCTGGTCACCGACAAGCCGGCCGAAGGCGTCCCGTCCATCGACACCAAGGAAGGCCTGAACAAGTGCTGGGGTTGATGCCCTGATCCTTTAGGTCGACAATAAATTGAAGGGCGGTCTCGGCCGCCCTTTTTCAAACCGGAAAGCAATAAGCGCCGGGTCCCTACGGGAGGGTTCACATGGCAAGTATCCAGGAATTCGAAAAGGTTCTCGACAAGAGCGACCAATCGATCGCCGCGTTCGAGGACAGGTCCTTACTTCGGAAGGTACAGCACTTCCTGCACTCGACGCCGGCCGCCGTGCCGTTCATCGTGCTCGTTTCGGCCATCATCATCTTCGGCGTCACGATCGGCGGAAAGTTCTTCTCGAGCTATACGCTGACGCTCATTCTCCAGCAGATCGCCATCGTCGGCATTCTCGGGGCCGGCCAGACGCTCGTCATCCTGACGGCGGGCATCGATTTGTCGATCGGGGTCGTCATGGTCATCTCGGCAGTCATCATGGGCAACTTTGCCGTCACCTACGGACTGCCGTCGCCGGTCGCGATCCTCGCCGGCCTCGTCGCGGGCGGGTTGTGCGGTCTCCTGAACGGCTTCCTCGTCGCCAAGGTGAAGCTGCCGCCGTTCATCGTCACGCTCGGCACCTGGTACATCGTCATGTCGACGAACTTCATCTATTCCGCCAACGAGACCATTCGCGAAACCGATGTCGCGGCGAACGCCCCTCTCCTGCATTTCTTCGGAAACAGCTTCAAGATCGGCTCCGCCGTCTTCACGATCGGCGTGGTGACGATGGTCATCCTGGTCCTCGTCTTGTGGTATGCCCTCAACCATACGGCCTGGGGCCGGCATCTCTACGCGGTGGGTGACGATCCGGAGGCCGCCAAGCTCTCTGGTATTCGGACCGACAGGGTTCTTCTCGGCGCCTATTCGCTCGCAGGTGTGATCGCAGCGATCGCCGCCTGGGTCTCGATCGGCCGCAACGGTTCGATTTCGCCGTCCGCCGCCGTGACCGACTACAATCTTCAGGCCGTGACGGCAGCGGTGATCGGCGGCATCTCGCTCTTCGGCGGGCGCGGCTCCATCATCGGCACGCTCATCGGCGCGATGATCGTCGGTGTCGTCTCCATGGGTCTCAACATGCTCGGCGCCGATCCGCAGTGGAAGGTCTTCCTGACCGGCGTTCTCATCATCTCGGCGGTCGCTGTCGACCAGTGGATCAGAAAGGTAGCAAGCTGATGGCAAAGGAAGCAATTCTCACCGCCCGCGGCCTCGTCAAGCGCTACGGCCGTGTCACTGCCCTCGATAACGCTGACTTCGACCTCTACCCGGGCGAGATCCTCGCGGTTATCGGCGACAACGGCGCCGGCAAGTCTTCGCTGATCAAGGCGATCTCGGGCGCCGTTCGTCCGGACGAGGGTGAAATTCGGCTGGAAGGCAAGCCGGTGCATTTCTCCTCGCCGATGGAGGCGCGCGACGCCGGCATCGAGACGGTCTACCAGAACCTCGCGCTGTCGCCGGCACTCTCGATCGCCGACAACATGTTCCTCGGTCGCGAAATCCGACGGCCGGGGCCGCTCGGGTCCGTGTTCCGCATGCTCGACCACAAGCGGATGGAAAAGATCGCCCGCGACAAGCTCACCGAACTCGGACTGATGACGATCCAGAACATCAACCAGGCGGTGGAAACGCTGTCCGGTGGTCAGCGTCAGGGCGTTGCCGTGGCCCGTGCCGCCGCGTTCGGATCGAAGGTCGTCATCATGGACGAGCCGACGGCCGCCCTCGGGGTTAAGGAATCCCGGCGCGTGCTCGAGCTTATTCTTGAGGTGCGTTCCCGCGGTCTGCCGATCGTGCTCATCTCGCACAACATGCCGCATGTATTCGAGGTGGCCGACCGCATCCACATCCATCGGCTCGGGCGGCGCCTCTGCGTCATCAAGCCCGGCGACTATTCGATGGCCGACGCGGTCGCCTTCATGACCGGTGCGCGCCCGGCGCCTGACGCGGAAATGGCTGCATGACGCCGAGCCTGGCGGACGTCGCAGACGAGATCATCAGGCGGGCGACAGCACGTGCCCGCTTTCTGGTCGCGATTGCAGGTCCGCCGGGGGCAGGCAAGTCTACGGTCGCGGAAACGCTCGTTGATGCGCTCGGCCGGCGCGGTGAAACGGCCGTCGTGTTGCCGATGGACGGCTTCCACATGGACAATGCAGTGCTCGAGGAGAAGGGGCTTCTTCCCCGCAAAGGCGCGCCCGAGACCTTCGATGTTCGTGGTTTCATCGACATTGTCCGTGCGATCCGCGCCGGCGGTGAGGTGCTCGTCCCGGTCTTCGACCGTAGCCGCGAGATTGCCATTGCCGCCGCACGCGTGATCTCGCCCTCCCACCGCATCGTGGTTGCGGAGGGCAACTACCTGCTGCTCGACGAGGCGCCATGGTCGGGGCTCGCCGGCCTTTTCGACCTCTCCGTCTTTCTCAACGTCCCCGAAGACGTGCTTGCCGAACGCCTCGCCGACCGCTGGCGGGGCTATGGCCTTGCGCCCGCGGAAATCGCGGCGAAGGTCGGTGAAAACGACCTTCCGAACGGTCGTCGCGTGCTCAGGCAGAGCCGCCCCGCCGATCTCGTGATCGCCAATCTCTGATCTTTTTTCACAAAACCGCAACTGCATCTCGCGTTGCCGAGTCATCGCCCTTGCCGGCCGTCTTGCCGAGGCAACTCGCTCTCGTCGCAACAGGCGAACCGACCGGTAAAATTCGAAGAATTTGCTTCAGGCAATTTCAGTTCGCGGCTGATACCAACCGGATATCCGCGGAGGTCTTCCGCTCGACCGTATCGCCTGACGCGATCTGGCGAACCGAACCGGCCGCAACAAAGAAGGAAAGGGTGTCAGAGAAGCCATGCCCATCTTGATCGTCGAAGACAACGCGACCAACGCGATGATCCTTAAACATCTGGCCAAGAAGGTCACCGATGACGAAATCGTCGTCGAGAGCGATGCCGGACGGGCCCTTGCACTCTGCCACAACACCTTTTTCTCGATGCTGATCGTCGATCAGATCCTGCCCGGCATGACCGGCCTCGAGGTTGTTCGCAAGATCAGGATGATGGAGCGCTACGACGGCGTGCCGATCGTCATGGTAACGGCAGATCAGGAGCCGAAGCTGCAGGAGGCGGCTCACGAGGCGGGCGTGACGGCATTCCTGACAAAGCCCGTGGAAGCGGTGGCCTTCCGCAATCTCCTGATCGCCCATCTGGGGGTCCGGTCTTCCATCCCAGCGGCAGCCGGCTGAGAGGCGTCGATGGGAGGCGCGGCGAGCGTTGGCAGTCGGATATTGCGGAGAGCCACCGACACTGCGACCATCCTCCAGGTCCTGTCTGTCGTCCTGCTTATCGTTCTGATCGCACTTTTCGTCGATATCTCTCGTCATTTTCAGCTGCTCTATGATGATGCTCGCGAGGATGCTCTCTGGTCCGTTGTCCAGCTCGAGCACGATGTCCGCGCTCTGGCGCATGACGTCACGGAGATCAGGAGCGGCGGGTCGCTGGCCGTTCACACCGATGAGATCGGCGTTCGGCTCGAGGCGCTGGCGCAGGTTGCTCGGACGCTTGGCGAGCTATCCCTCGCTCGCGACACAGCGACGGAGGCTCTTTACCAGTCGGTCGTCCATAGTTTGGCCGGCGCGGAACGGATCCTTTCGAATCTCGGGAATGGTCCTGAAGCCGGCGCGCAGTTCGCGCATCTCGACATGACGCTATCCACGCTCTCAGTTCAGGTCGAACAGCTGCTGGACCGGGTGCATGCCGGACAGAGTGTTGCGCGCGAGAAAAACCGGGCCGCTGTGCTTGATCTGGGGCGGAGCGCCGCCGCGATGCTCATTCTGCTGCTCGCTTCGGTCATCTTCCTGATTGTCACCCTGCGCCGGCAGTTGGGAGCCGTGCGACAGACCGGTCGCGAACTCAAGGTGGTGACGCGGCAACTCACCGAAGCCTATGAAGCGGCCGACGCCGGCAACCGGGCGAAGTCGCAATTCATGGCGACCATGGGGCACGAGATCCGCACGCCGCTCAATGCGATCCTCGGCATGGCGGAACTGCTCGAGTATTCGGAGCTTCCCGAGGATGCGCTTTCGAGCGTGAAGACGATCCGCTCGTCAGGTGAGGCACTGCTCGAGGTCATCAATGAAATCCTCGATTATGCGAAGATCGAGCATGGCAAGCTTGAACTCGAAGAGCGGGCTGTCGACATCTCGGCACTTGCGGAAACGACTGCAAACATCATTCGCGGACGAGCGGCTGATCACGGCAATGCCGTCGTTCTCGACATACCCGATGCGCTCGATGCCCACTATGTCCGCACGGATCCGACGCGACTGCGTCAGGTTCTGCTCAACCTCCTCAGCAATGCGGTGAAATTCACCAGCAAGGGGACGGTGACTCTTCGCATTCGTGAGTTCTATCGCACCGGCAAGCTGATGCTGCGTTTCGAAGTCGAAGATACCGGCATAGGTATCGATGAGGCGGGCCTCGCCAAGCTCTTCCAGCCGTTCTCGCAGGTCGATGCCAGCATCAGCCGCAGATACGGCGGCACGGGTCTCGGCCTCACCATCTGCAAGCAGATCGTCGAAAAGCTCGGTGGCGAACTCGGCATGAGCAGCACGGTGGGCGTCGGGAGCATCTTCTGGTTCGAGATCGCCGTGATCGCGGTCAACCGGGACGAGGTGATGAGGCACGGGGCCGCTCAGGATGCGGCGGCGGGTCTGCCGCGCAAACGCATCCTTCTGGTCGAAGACAACCGCGTCAACCAGCAGGTGGCACGGCGTTTCCTGGAGCGGCTCGGCCAGAACGTCACCGTCGCAAACGACGGCGCCGAGGCAGTGCGTCTTTGCGAGAACGAAACGTTCGATCTCATCTTCATGGACATGCAGATGCCCGTGATGGACGGGATCGAGGCAACCCGCCGCATTACCGCTGGGAGCCTGAACGGACGGACCCCGATCGTCGCCATGACGGCGAACGCCTCGGATGACGATCGTCGTCGTTGCCTCGAAGCCGGGATGATGGGGTTCGAGGCCAAACCGATCACCATGAAGAGGTTGCGCAACGTGATCACGAGACTTTCGGAGGCAACGGTCGAAGACAATGCCAAGGCCGAGCCGTATGACACGGGCCTCCCTGATCTGGAGGCTGTCGACATTCCGGTGCTGGCGCCGCTGCCGATCGACGGTCTCGATGGCGAACGGCAGTCGGAACTGGTGGAGGCCCTCGGAGAGGATGTCTTCCAGGAACTGATCGCGTCCTTTTTTGATGACGCCGCAAGCCTGGTACTGGAACTGCGTCAGGCCATCCGTGAGGAGAGCCCGCAAGACGTCGACCGGGTGCTGCACACGATCAAGGGCGCTGCGATCAACGTCGGCCTCAACGATATTGCCGGAAAGGCGAGTGCACTGCGAAAGACAGAGCCGAATCTCGATGACGTGGATCGGCTGACCGACGAACTGGAAACCCTGAAGTTCAAGCTTGTGGCCTGACGGCCAAGGAGGCGACGATGCGCATTCTGCTGGTGGACGACAACAATACAAATCTCAAGCTCCTGACGAAGCTCGTCGCGAAACTCGACCAGTGCGAGGCCGTGCCTTTCGCAGGCCCCGACGCGGTCCTGTCGGCCCTGCCGGACCTCGATTTCGACGTCGCCATCATCGACTATCAGATGCCGGTCTATAACGGTGTGGAACTCTACACGGAGATCGTGCGCTTCGAGAAATATGCCGACGTTCCCGTGATCTTCATCACTGCCGATACGGACATGACGACGCGCATGGCGGCCCTGAATGCCGGGGCGATCGATTTCCTCACGAAGCCGGTGAACCCGATCGAGTTCCAGGCGCGCGTGCAGAACATCGTAAGCCTTTCGCGCGCGCGCAAGCAGTTGGCGGATCAGGCAGAATGGCTTCGCCGCGAAGTCGATCGGGCCGTTGCGGAACTGCGCCAGCGGGAGCAGGAGATCATTCATCGGCTGACGCTGGCAGCCGAATACAAGGATCCGCACACCTCTCGCCATACGTCGCGTGTCGCCTCCTATTCCGAGGCGATCGCCGTCGAGCTCGGCCTGCCGGAGCAGCTCTGCAACGACATCCGTCTTGCCGCCCCGATGCACGACATCGGCAAGGCCGCCATGCCCGATACCTTGCTCCTGAAGCAGGGCCGCCTCACCGAGGCCGAGTATCGGC
This sequence comes from Ciceribacter sp. RN22, assembly GCF_024054295.1. NCBI lineage: Bacteria > Pseudomonadati > Pseudomonadota > Alphaproteobacteria > Hyphomicrobiales > Rhizobiaceae > Ciceribacter > Ciceribacter sp. RN22. Next base: position 201,685 of record NZ_JAMXLD010000001.1, on the reverse strand, counting down.
AGATGCAGGCGCATGCCCAGATCGGCGGAAATATCCTCGCGCAATCCCATTCGTCCTTGCTGCAGCTCGCCTCGGAAATCGCCGTCAGCCATCACGAGCGCTGGGACGGGCAGGGCTATCCGAACCGGCTGTCGGGTGAGGCGATCCCCATCGCCGGCCGGATCGTCTGCATCGCCGACAACTTCGACGCGCTCACGACCGAGCGCCCCTACAAGTCCGCATGGTCGTTCGACCGCACAGTCGAGCACATCCGAGGTCGCGCCGGCTCGCAGTTCGATCCGCAGTGCGTGGCGGCCTTCGAGCGCGCCCTTCCGAAAATCTACGAGATCATGCAACAGGATCGTGAGGAACAGGCGCTTTCGGCTATCGCCTCGGCCTCCGGCTTCTGACGGGCGAAATGCGGGATTGACCGGTGGGCTGGTCGTGGTATCGACGGCCCGACGACACCTGCCGGAGGCACGCCATGCAATCGCTCACCATCCGCCGCCCCGACGACTGGCACCTGCACCTGCGTGACGGCGCCATGCTTCGCGGCGTGATCGCCGACACGAGCCGGCATTTTGCCCGCGCGATCATCATGCCGAACCTCGTGCCGCCGGTCGTCACGACGGTCGATGCGCGTGATTACCGCAACCGTATTCTGGATGCGCTTCCGGAGGGTCACAGCTTCGAACCACTGATGACCCTCTACCTGACGGAAGAGACCGATCCCGACGACGTCGAGGAGGGCAAGCGCAGTGGGCTGATCACGGCGGTGAAACTCTATCCCGCCGGTGCGACCACCAATTCGGCGAGCGGCGTGCGCAATCTCGACAAGGTGATGCCGGTCCTGGAGCGCATGGCGAAGATCGGCCTGCCGCTCTGCGTCCACGGCGAAGTCACTTCACCGGAGGTCGACATCTTCGACCGCGAGGCCGTCTTCATCGAGACGGTACTCGATCCGCTGCGGCGGCGCCTGCCGGAACTGAAGGTGACGATGGAGCACGTGACGACCTCCGACGGCGTCGACTACATCCGCTCCTCGAACGCCAATCTTGCCGGTTCCATCACGACCCATCACCTGATCATCAATCGCAACGCGATCCTCGTCGGCGGCATTCGTCCGCACTACTACTGCCTGCCTGTCGCCAAGCGCGAGAGCCATCGCTTGGCTTTGCGGGCGGCGGCGACGTCAGGCGATCCTCGCTTCTTCCTCGGCACCGATTCCGCACCCCACGTCGATCCGGCGAAGGAATGCGCCTGCGGTTGCGCCGGCATCTATTGTGCGCCGAACACCGTGAGCTGCCTTGCCCATGTGTTTGAGCAGGAGGGAGCGCTCGACAAGCTCGAAGCCTTCGTGTCGCTGAACGGGCCGGCTTGGTACGGCCTTGCCGCCAACGAGGAAACGATCACGCTGGAGAAGGGTGACGAACCGGTCGTCTTCCCTGCCAAGATCGAGACGGGAGCGGGTCCGGTGACGGTCTTCGATCCGATGTTCCCCCTATTTTGGCGGGTCCGTTGAATTGACCGCGAATTGCCAGGATTGTCACGATCCGGGTAACCTTTTGGAGAGAACCGGCGGTTAGCCTTCGTCAAGGCAGATCGGTGGCGGTTTCACGCAGAAGAGAGCGCTTGGCATGATGCTTGACTATAATTCTCTTCTGCTCGCCCTGGGTTTTTCCGCGACCTGTCTGATGGTAACCCTTCTGGGAACCTGGGTATCGCGTCGTACGGATTCCTTCCTGCTGACCCTGGTCGTCGCGCTGTTCTTCATCGTCATCGGTATTTTTGTCTACAGTTCCTACACGCTGGAAGCGGGTCTTCTGAGGGCGTCTTTAGCGTACACCTTTCTGATGATCGGCTTCAGCATGATCTACGCGAGTTCCCTACAGTTCCGGACGGGTCGAACTCCCTGGACGCGATCGATCATTCTTTCGGTCACCACCATTGTGCCCGGGCTGCCACTGATATTCGGCGGGCTGGATGGATTGGGCTTCATTTTCATGAATGCGGCGGCCGCGCTACTCCTGATCGGCACGGGATGGCAATATTGGCGCGCGCGTGCGGAGGCGCCGGGGCCGCTTACCGGAATGGTTTTCCTTTATGTTCTCAGCGGAATTTCCTTCGTGCTGTGCGCCGCGGTGCTGATTCAGAAACGCCAGTGGGTTCTTGGCCATGCACCGGACAATTGGGCGGAAGATCTCAATATTGCGATTTGCATTGCGAGCATGTCCGGTATCGGCGCGCTGTCGCTGGCGCTTCATCAGTGGCGGCTGGCCGCGCGCCACCGGCACGAGGCCAATACCGATGCGTTGACCGGGCTTCTCAATCGCCGGGCGCTTTTCGACCACGTCGCTGGCCGCCCGGTCGGATCGAGGACGGCGGTCGTCGTCTTCGACATTGATCGGTTCAAATCGATCAACGATGAGCACGGCCACGCCACGGGTGATGCGGTCATCCGGATATTTGCGGAGGAGCTGACGACCGGAACCGGGGGCCAGCAGACTGTCGCTCGTCTCGGGGGAGAGGAGTTCGCCGTCATACTCGCCAACATCTTGCCGGGCCGCGCCGAACGTGTGGCAGGCGACATCGCCCGAAGCTTCGCCGCGCGCGAAATCCGCATCGGGGAGGCGGTGCTGCGATGCACGGTGAGCGCAGGCATTGCCTTCGGCACGCAGGAGACGGACAGCTTCGACGCAGTTCTCAGCCTCGCCGATGCGGCCCTCTATCAGGCGAAGCGCAACGGCCGTAACCGGGTCGAAATGGCCGACTTCCTGCACAGGGTTGAAACGGTGGAAACCCGCACCAACGTTTCCCCCTGAATGGCGGCACTATCTAGCATCCACCGATGCATGCTGCTATTCGCCTGATGAGGACGATCAAGGAGCGGGCGCATGATTCAGACGACATTTCCCGAACCGGCCGTGATGGCCGAACTGGTGGCCAGGATGCTCTGGGAGATCAAGGCGGTGCACTTCTCCGCCGACAAGCCCTACAAGCTCTCCTCGGGCATGATGAGCCCCGTATATATCGACTGCCGCAAACTGCTCTCCTATCCGCGCATCCGCTCGGCGGTGATGGATTTCGCCGCCGCGACCGTGATGCGCAATGCCGGCTTCGAGCAGTTCGATTGCATCGCCGGCGGCGAGACGGCAGGCATTCCCTTTGCTGCGCTTCTCGCCGACCGTCTGGGCCTGCCGATGATCTATGTCCGCAAGGCGCCCAAGGGCCACGGCCGCAATGCCCAGATCGAGGGCCATATGCCCGAAGGCGCGCGGGTGCTGGTGATCGAGGACCTGACGACGGCCGGCGGCAGCATGTTCAAGTTCATCGATGCCGTGCGCGCAGCCGGTGGTGTCGTCGAGCACGGGATCGCACTCTTCTTCTACGGGATCTTCCCCGAGGCGAAGGAGCGTTTCGTCAACGGCAACGTCACCTTGCATTACATTGCCACCTGGCGCGAGGTCCTTGCCGTCGCGCGTGCGCAGAAGCTCTTCGACGAGAACACCCTCGCCGAGGTCGAAGCCTTCCTCGATGCGCCACTCGCCTGGTCGGCGCGCAACGGCGGCGTCGCCTCACTTTCCTGACGAAGGGCTGGCAATCCCGGGCGGATTGCTTTAAATCGATTGAAACGTCAAGGGCGAGCGGGAGGCTTGTATGATATTGTGTTGCGGCGAAGCGCTTATCGACATGCTTCCGCGCGAAACCACGCTCGGCGAAAAGGGTTTCGCTCCCTATGCCGGTGGCGCGATTTTCAACACGGCGATCGCGCTCGGACGGCTCGGTATTCCGACCGGTTTTTTCACGGGCCTCTCCGACGACATGATGGGCGACATTCTGCGCGAGACGCTGAAGTCGAGCAATGTCGACTTCTCTTATTGCGCGACGCTGCCGCGGCCGACGACCATCGCCTTCGTCAAGCTCGTCAACGGGCAGGCGACCTACGCGTTCTACGACGAGAACACTGCGGGCCGGATGATCACCGAAAGCGACCTGCCTTCCCTCGGTGACGATTGCGAGGCCTTGCATTTCGGCGCGATCAGCCTGATCCCCGAGCCCTGCGGGTCGACCTACGAGGCGCTGATGGCGCGCGAACACGCGACCCGCGTCATCTCGCTCGATCCGAACATCCGTCCGGGCTTCATCAAGGACAAGGCGGCCCATGCCGCACGCCTCAACCGCATGGCGGCTATGGCCGACATCATCAAGTTCTCCGACGAGGATCTCGAATGGTTCGGACTTTCGGGCGGTCATGACGAGCTTGCCGGCCACTGGCTCGGTCTCGGCGCCAAGCTCGTCGTCATCACCCGCGGTGCGGAGGGCGCGACCGGCTATACGGATCGGTTCAAGGTCTCCGTGCCGAGCGAGCGCGTGACGGTGGTCGACACCGTCGGTGCCGGCGATACGTTCGACGCCGGCATTCTCGCCTCATTGAAGATGCAGGGCCTGTTGACCAAGGAGAAGGTCGCGGCAATCGACGGGAAGGCCGTCGAAGCTGCGCTGGCACTTGGGGCAAAGGCAGCGGCGGTCACCGTGTCGCGCGCTGGCGCAAATCCACCTTTCGCCCAAGAGATCGGACTGTGATTTCGCCGCCCGTCTTCTGACTGCGGGTCAGACGTCCGGCCGATACTCGAGAATGTCGCCTGGTTGGCATTCGAGCGCCTGGCAGATCCGTTCCAGCGTGTCGAACCGTACGCCCTTGACCTTTCCGGATTTCAGCAGCGAGATGTTCTGCTCGGTGATCCCGACGATCTCGGCCAGTTCCTTCGATCGCATTTTCCGTTTGGCCAGTATCACATCCAGGTTCACGACGATCGGCATGCGTTAAACGAAGCTCCGGTTGTCTTCCTCGATCCCGGTCGCGATCACCATGATATGGCCGAGGACGAACAGAAGTCCGGCGAGGATCAACAATCCAATATCCGTGCTGGAAATCCCGACGGAGAGCATCGTCTGTCCCGGCGGATTTTCATAGGTGGCCACCAATACCGCAAGCGTGCGCGATAGCAAACCCGAAAAGCCTCCGATCAGCGCGAGATAACCAGTGCGGCGCAGAAGGACGCCACTCCTTTCTGCGAAGATTTCGCCCTTCTCGAAATGGTCGAACATTGTCCAGAGCGTCCATATGGCCGTGCCGATCAGGATTGCGTTCGCACTAGCGATGATGGCCAACCCTCCAAGCGCATAGCTTGTCAGGGTCACCGGTTCGATGCCGGAGAGAGGGTAGTGAATGACCAGTTCTTTCAGTCTTCCGATGTCGAAGACGAATATCCACGTGAGATAAGCCGACCCCGACACGAGGCCTGCCGCCGCCAGCACGATCAACAGTTTCATTTTCCGGCTTATCGATTTGATGCGGACGTGGGGACTCGGGGCCATTGGAAAATCTCTTGCTGTGTGGGTTGCAAAAATTATCGTATTACAATAATTATTTCTCGTCAATCGAGCAATGGAGATTTCATGAAGAAGGCTTTCGCCACCCTCGCACTCATTACGTCCGCCATAGTCGGACTGCCCTCCTGCATGCCGAGCGGGATCTCCAGCGCAGCCAAGCTGGCCGCTCTTTCACCACTCGACGCGGACCCCGGGCAATTCCGGGTCGCGCTCGTTGCGCCGGCTGCGCTGCGGCTGAAAGCGGGCGATGCGCGTCTCGGATTCGGCTGGGCGGAAACGGGAACGCTCGCCAGTTCCAAAGTCTATGATCTGGAAATCATGCCCGGCAACGCCGCCGTGTTGCAGTCCCTGCCGCCCCTGCAGTCCGGGCAGCAGGTGATCGCGCTTGGCCTTGCCCCCCGCGAGGTCGAAGCCGTCCTGAAATTCCAGCAGGAGGTCCGCGATGTGAAACAAGCCGGGCGCCGCGGCAGCGGCAATATTTCCGTTAGCCTCGCCGGTGGCTGCTGGAGCGAGCCGTTTCCGGCCGATGGCAAGCCACTGCCGCTGGATATCTGGCTTCAACCCAGCGCCGGCAGCGAGTATCTGCCGATTATGCGCGGCGTCGATCTGAGGGCGATCCTGAAGAAGGCAGGTCTGACGGCGGTGCCGCAATGTACCACTGCGTCATAGCTTTCAACGCCGCGCGCCATCGAGCAGGACCTTGACCAGCCCCGCCGTCGAACTGTCGTGGCCGGAAGGGGCCGTCCTGCCCTCGACCACCGGAAGCAGCGCGGTCGCGAGTTCCTTGCCGAGTTCCACACCCCATTGATCGAAAGAGTTGATGCGGAAGAGCACCCCTTCGACGAAGACACGGTGTTCGTAAAGAGTGATCAGCCGGCCGAGCGCGAACGGGGTGAGCCGGTCGTAGACGAAGGTGATCGAGGGACGGTTGCCGGAAAAGACCCGATGCGGCGCAATGCGCTCGGCTTCGGCCTCGCTCACGCCCTTCGCCTTGAGCTGGGCCTTCGCCTCGGCGAGCGTGCGGCCCTTCATCAAGGCTTCGGACTGGGCAAGGCAGTTGGCGATCAAGAGCTCATGCTGATGACGCAGCTCCGGTTCGAAGCCGTTGGCGGCGATCATGAATTCGACCGGCACGACGGTCGTTCCCTGATGAAGCAATTGGTAGAAGGCATGCTGGCCGTTGGTGCCGGGTTCACCCCAGACGATCGGACCGGAATTGCCGGCGACCGGCTTGCCGTCGACTGTTACGCTCTTGCCGTTCGATTCCATGTCGAGCTGCTGGAGATAGGCGGCGAAGCGGGAGAGCCGCTGGTCATAGGGCAGGATCGCGCGCGAAGCGTGGCCGAGAACGTTGCGGTGGTAGAAACCGATGAGGCCGAGCAGCATCGGCAGGTTTTCCCGCAGTGGGGCCGTGCGAAAATGGTTGTCCATCGCATGGGCGCCATCGAGGAAATGGCCGAAGTTCTCGCTGCCGATCGCAATCATCAGAGAGAGGCCGATCGCTGACCAGACGGAATAGCGACCGCCGACCCAGTCCCAGAAGCCGAAGACGCGATCCTCCGAAATACCGAAGGCTGCGACCGCATCGAGGGCTGTAGAGACAGCGGCGAAGTGATGGCCGACTGCCTCCTCGCCGAGCGCGCCAGCGACGAAGCGACGTGCCGTCCGGGCGTTCGTCATCGTCTCGATCGTCGTGAAGGTCTTCGAGGCGACGATGAAGAGTGTGGTTTCCGCCGTGAGGGTCTTCAGCGTGTCGGCGATGTGTGCGCCGTCGACATTGGAGACGAAATGCAGGCGAGGTCCGTCATGATAGGGGGCGAGCGCCAGCGTTGCCATGGCTGGGCCGAGATCGGATCCGCCGATCCCGATGTTGACGACGTCGGTGATCTTCTTGCCGGTCGCGCCAGTAATACGGCCGCTGCGGAGACCTTCCGCAAAACGTCCCATCGCCGCGAGCACCACGTTGACGTCCGGCATGACGTCGCGGCCGTCGATCAGAACGGGGCGGTTGGAGCGGTTGCGCAGCGCCGTATGCAGAACGGCGCGTCCTTCGGTGAAATTGATCTTCTCCCCGGCGAACATCGCATCCCGTTTTTCGGCAATGCCGGCCGTGGCCGCTAGCTCCTCGAGCAGATCGAGAACCTCGTCGTTGACAGCGCATTTGGAGAAGTCCATCAGCAAATCGCCGAGCGTCACGCTGAAGCGCGTGAAACGCTGCGGATCGGCGGCAAAGGCGGCACGAAGGTCTTCGGCACGGGTGACCGCGACGGTGCTCGTCAGCTTGTCGATGATGGCTTGCATCGGAATGTCCCTGTTTCGACGACGATGCCGGGACCTTATTAGCAGCGTGAGACCGGATCAAGACACGGGGAGGCCGGGACACTCCCTTATTTCAATCGATTTATTTTCCGTCACGCAGTTCCCGGCGCAGGATCTTGCCGACGTTCGACTTTGGCAGTTCACTCCGGAATTCGATGTAGCGCGGGCGCTTGTAGTTCGTGAGGTTGGCCGTGAAATGCGCCTTCAGTGCCTCTTCGGTGAGCTGTGGGTCCTTCTTGACGACGAAGAGCTTGACGGCCTCGCCGGAATGCTGGTCGGGGATCCCGATCGCCGCGCATTCCAGAACGCCCGGATGCATCGCCGCCACTTCCTCGATCTCGTTCGGATAGACGTTGAAGCCGGAGACCAGGATCATGTCCTTCTTGCGGTCGACGATCTTCACATAGCCGCGTTCGTCCATCAGGCCCATGTCGCCGGACCGGAAGAAGCCGTCGTCAGTCATGACCTTGGCCGTTTCTTCCGGTCGCTGCCAGTAGCCCGCCATGACCTGCGGACCGCGAATGCAAATCTCGCCGACTTCGCCGACCGGCAGGGTTCTGCCGTCCTCGTCGCGGATTTCGATCTCTGTCGAGGGAAGCGGCAGGCCGATCATGCCAGAGAATTCTCTGGAATCGAGCCGGTTGACGGTTGCCACCGGAGAGGTTTCCGAGAGACCGTAGCCTTCGCTGATCGGGCACCCCGTCATCTGGAGCCAGCGCTCGGCAACCGGCCGCTGCACCGCCATGCCGCCGCCGAGCACAAGCAGCAGCGAGGAAAAGTCCAGCTTCTGGAAATCCGGATTGTTCATCAGCGCATTGAAAAGCGTGTTGAGGCCCGGAAAGACATGCGCCTTGTATTGCTGCAATTCCTTCACGAAGGCCGGAATGTCGCGCGGATTGGCGATAAGCACGTTGTGGCTGCCGGTCGCGATGCCCATCAGCGAATTCACGGTAAGCGCGAAGATGTGGTAGAGCGGCAGGGCGCAGATGAAGGTCATGACCTCCGGCCGCGGCTTGATCGCGAAGATCGCCTCGAGCCACACCATGATCTGCTCCTTGTTGGCGAGCAGGTTCGCGTGCGTGAGTGTTGCGCCCTTCGAAACGCCGGTCGTGCCCCCCGTATACTGCAGGAAGGCAACGTCGCTACCCTTCACCTCCACAGGTTTCAACGTCTGGCGGGCACCTTCGGCAAGAACCTGCCGGAAGCTCTTGTGCTGCGGGATGGACCAGGCCGGCACCAGCTTCTTGACCTTGCGGACGACGAAGTTGACGATGTGGCCCTTGAGGCCCAGCATGTCGCCCATGGTCGCGACCACCACGTGCTTCAGCGGCAGGTGCGGCAAGACCTGCTCAACCGTATGGGCAAAGTTTTCCAGTACGAAGATCGCCTTGGCGCCGGAGTCCTTAAGCTGGTGTTCGAGTTCGCGCGGCGTATAGAGCGGATTGACGTTGACGACGACGAAGCCCGCACGAAGGATGCCGTAGACCGTTACTGGGTTCTGCAGGATGTTCGGCGTCATCACGGCAACGCGGTCGCCCTTGGCAAGTCCTTGCGCCTGAAGCCACGCACCGACCTTGCGCGACTGGGCGTCCAGCTCGCGGAACGTCATGCCCCGGCCCATGCTTGAAAATGCAAGCCGGTCGGCATACTTTCGGCAACTGCTTTCGAAGAGGGCTCCGAGCGAGGCATGTTCCAGCGGCGCGATTTCGGCCGGGATGCTTTCGGGGTAGGAAGCGAGCCAAATCTTCTCCGCTGCGTGGCCACTGCGGCGGGTTGATACGTCCGACATGCTTTTCCTCCCCGGTAGTATGCATCACGCTTCACCCGCGCGGGCGGCGTGCATTTCCTCCTCGTCGCCCAACCGCGAGATTATGCCTTTGCTCTCGCCGTTCAAGACAGAACACGTCTATCTAACATTGACGTAAACGTCAACGAGATGGACTGTTTCCCGCCGGGCGTTATTTGCATTCGCTGCCGCGCGGTTCCGCAGGCGGGCCGCACGCAGCGATCGTCCTCTCCACGATGGGCGACGCGGCCCTTTCTCCTCTCTAGCAAATTGGGCTTAGGGCGGCACCGCCCGGTGGGTCCTCGCCGTTGTCTTTTCCGTTCGAATCCCGATGCTTGTCGTGCCTCACGACCAGTCCGTACGCGCTAGCCCGAAAGGCTTATACTCCGGCGCTAATGCTTGGTTTTCCCGTTCAGTTGCGCTAATCCAGACACCGTGCGACCGTCCGGAATTTTGGTTTGAGGCCGGAACTCCGCCGGCCGTCGTTGCGGTTCGCGGCAATACCGGCACCCGGGTGACCCTTTAAGAGTGGAGTGCATCTTGCAGATAGCGATCATTGGTACCGGCTATGTCGGTCTGGTTTCTGGAGTTTGCCTGTCGGAGTTCGGGCACGACGTGGTCTGCATAGACAAGGCAACGTCGAAGATCGACCGGCTGAACAATGGTGAGGTTCCGATCTACGAGCCCGGTCTGGAGGAGATGATCGCCCGCAACGTGGCTGCCGGGCGGTTGCACTTCACGACGGAACTTGCCGGCCCCGTCGCGGATGCGGACGTGGTGTTCATCGCGGTCGGCACGCCGTCGCGCAAGAGCGACGGCCATGCGGACCTGAGCTACGTCTATTCCGCGACGCGCGAAGTGGCTGAAGTGTTGCGCGGCTTCACCGTTCTCGTCACCAAGTCGACCGTTCCGGTCGGCACTGGTGATCACCTCGAGCGGATCATCGGCGAGGTCAATCCGGATGCCGACGTTGCCGTCGTTTCCAATCCGGAATTCCTGCGGGAAGGGGCGGCGATCGCCGACTTCATGGCCCCGGACCGCGTGGTCGTCGGATCGAATGATGATCGCGCGAAAGCGGTCATGGCCGAGGTCTACGGCCCGCTCGATTCCGAGAGGCACCCGGTGGTCTTCACCTCGCGCCGCACCGCCGAACTCACCAAGTATGCGGCGAATGCCTTCCTCGCGCTGAAGCTCGCCTACATTAACGAGATCGCCGATCTTTGCGAGGAGGTCGGGGCGAACGTCCAGGACGTTTCGCTGGGCATGGGCCTCGACAGTCGTATCGGTCGGAAGTTCCTGAATGCCGGCCCGGGTTATGGCGGTTCCTGCTTCCCGAAGGACACGCTGGCGCTCGTGAAGACCGCCCAGGACCACAACAAGCCGATCCGTCTCATCGAAACGATCGTCGGCATCAACGAGACCCGCAAGCGTGCCATGGCCCGCAAGGTCGAAAGAGCGGTCGGCGGCGATGTCCGCGGCAAGACGATCGGCATTCTCGGGCTGACCTTCAAGCCCGACACCGACGACGTGCGGGAATCTCCTGCGCTCTCGATCGTCCAGGCGCTGCTCGACAAAGGAGCGCTGCTGCAGGCCTATGATCCGGAAGGCATGGAAACGGCACGCGAACTGATGCCGGAGATCGACTATCGCGACGACGCCGAGAGCGTGGCGCACGAAGCCGATGCGCTGGTGATCATTACGGAATGGGAAGAATTCCGTGTCCTCGACTTCCCCAAGCTGAAGGACCTGATGAACGCACCGGTCCTGGTCGACCTGCGCAACATCTATTCGCCGGCGCATGTCGCCGACCACGGCTTCGTCTACGAAAGCGTCGGCCGTTCGGACTTCTACCGCTGAGCGTTACGACACAGTGCAGCCTCCGCCGACCATGTCTTGCGTACGGCGGGGGCCGCAACTGATGTGATATCGGGTGAGCGGAAGCCCGGTCTCCCGATACCGGCCTTTTCCAGCGTCATTAGTGTTTGTCGTAATGTCGGCGGAATTTCTCCTGCCCGCCGAAGTCGCCGTACCTGGCGAGCTGTGCCATGCCGGTCTCGTTCAGCAACATGCCGGGAATATTTGCCGCAATGTGCGGCTCGGCGGTCAGCGGAAAGGATATCCTCTGCTTCGGTGCTCGGAAAGTGTCGCACTGGCGTCTGAGTGCCAAGATGCTCTTTGGCGGATCAATCTCGAAGAAATTGGAAAAGTGGTGCCGCTTACGTGACTCGAACACGTGACCCCATCATTACGAATGATGTGCTCTACCGACTGAGCTAAAGCGGCCAAGGCGAACCGCGTCTGGCGCGGTTCGTCGATCTGTGCGCGCTGATACAAGCATCGCGCGGGAATTTCAAGCCGGGATTTTCTCCTCCAGGCGTTTTCCGTTTTTAGCCGGGCTCCTCGGCAGGGTCAGAGCGCGAGACGGGTGCGGGCCGCCTTGTACTCTTTCTCGAGTCGGTCCACGACGGTGGCGACCGGCTCGACCGCCTTCACCGCACCGACACCCTGGCCGCAGCCCCAGATGTCCTTCCAGGCCTTGGCGCCGGTGGCAGCCTTTTCGAAATCCATCTTCGACGGGTCGGCGACTGGCAGGTTGTCGGGATCCATGCCGGCCGCGCGGATCGAGGATTTCAGGTAATTGCCGTGAATGCCGGTGAAATAGTTCGAGTAGACGATGTCGTTCGCCTGCGCCTCGACCACGGCCTGTTTGTAGGCGTCGGAGGCGCGCGCTTCCGTCGTCGCGATGAAGGGGGAGCCGATATAGGCCATGTCGGCGCCCATCGCCTGCGCGGCAAGAATGCCGCCTCCGGTAGCAATGGCACCGGCAAGCAATAGCGGCCCGTCGAACCACTCGCGGATTTCCTGTATCAGCGCGAAGGGCGAAAGCGTTCCCGCGTGGCCGCCGGCTCCCGCCGCGACGGCGATCAGCCCGTCGGCACCCTTGCGGATCGCCGAATTGGCGTGGCGATTGTTGATGACGTCATGCAGGACAATGCCGCCGTAGGAATGCACGGCCGCGTTCACCTCGGGCACTGCCCCGAGCGAGGAAATGACGATCGGCACCTTGTACTTCACGCACATCATCAGGTCGTGTTCGAGCCGCTTGTTCGAGGTGTGGACGATCTGGTTGACCGCGAAGGGTGCTGCCGGCTGATCCGGATGTGCCGCGTTGTAGGCCGAAAGCTCCTCGGTGATCATGGCGAGCCATTCGTCGAGCTGGCTCTCGGGCCGGGCGTTGAGCGCCGGGAATGCACCGACGATGCCGGCCTTGCACTGCGCAAGGGTCAGTTCCGGATGCGAGATGATGAAGAGCGGCGAGGCTATCACCGGGAGGCGAAGGTTCTCGGAAAGGACCGCGGGAAGTGCCATGAAAAACCTCGGATTGTTTTACGTTTACGGAAACGTCAATTTACTTAGCAGAGGATGGAGAGATGGAAAAGACCATTGCATGCGGTTGATCCTGGGCCACCAGCGTCACGCTATGGACGCCGACCGCGGCATAGGTGGCGCTGGTGCCTTCTTGGAAGCGTCGACGACGCATTAGCCGAAACTAAGCCACTTTTTTCTGAGTATCGTTCCTCCGCAGGATGCGAGGCCTTGCAGATCGGCGGGGCAGCCGTTACCGAATCGCTATGCAACAGCAACGGGACCGGCCCCGATTGCCGATCGATGAGGGATGCCAGTGAACGGATTGGAAGCGGCAATCAGGAACGCTCTAGAGCGATCGGATCGCGCCAATGCGGAGACGCGTGCCCGGATCTATCAGTCGGCGCGACACGCGCTGGAAACCGGGCTGCAGAAGCAGGGCATCACGGATCCCGAGATCATCGCCCAGCAGCGACACAAGCTCGAGGCGACGATCCACGCGATCGAGCTGGAGGAACGCGGGCGGCTCCCGGCCGTTGATTCCGATGTGAGGCGTCCGCAACCACCGGAAGCAGCCGTCATGCCGCAACCTTCACCAGCTCCGACGGTGGAGGCAATCCGGGAGCCGGCAACGCCCGCGGTCGAGCCCGGTTGGGGCGAGCGCCGCGATGGCCCCGCAGCAGCGGGGGATTTCGGTGATTTGCGGGCCGAGCGTCCGCATAGCACGACGGAAAGCGTCGATACTCCTATGGACGGGGGAGAGGTGCGGACCGCGGGTGCGGCGATGGAGATACGTCCCGAAGCGCCGATCCGCCCGCGGAAAAAGCGACGTGGCTTTTTTGCGCGGCTCTTCATGTTCGCTGTCCTCCTCGGAGCGATCGGTACGGGGGCATGGTGGGTGTACACCTCTGGCCTCATGTTGAGCGAGGCGGAGCGGGATACCAGCGTCCCCAATCCCCCGCCCCAGGCCGTGGAGGAGGATTTCACCGGCACCCAGGAACCGAAACCGCTCGAGACCCGCAACGGCTTTTCCGACGAATGGATCGAGGTGTTCGAGCCGAAGCGTATTGATGCGATCCGGCCGCGTGCCAATGCCGCAGTCGACGTCGTCACCGCTCGTGACGGCACGGCGATGAATGTCGTTTCGCGTTCGGCGGATGCCGACGGAAATGTGGAGATCACGGTGCCGACCGACGCGCTTCGCGAAATGGCGGGCAAGACCTCGACCTTCGCGCTGACTGTCGAGGCGGCCGGCGACGAGCCGGTGCAGATCGCCGTGGAATGCGATTTCGGAAGGCTGGGCGACTGCGCCCGTCACCGCTTCACTGTCAATACGGAGAAGATGGACGTGCTTTTCCGTGTAAGCTTCGACAAGTCCATGGCGCCGGCAACCCCCGGCCGACTCCTTCTGAACGCCGGCCTCGGGGGGCGTGGCGAAGGCATCAATCTCTACTCCGTGCGCCTCCTGCCGGGACAGTGATTGCCGAAAACATCGGGCGCCGCGCGCCGTTCTTCAGGAGCCGGCGAGGAAGTCCGGCCCCTTGCCGATGATCTTCTTGTCCATCTTGCCGATCTTCTCCTCGTCCTTGCCTTCGTAGTCTATCGAGGTGAGGATGTGACGGATGGCGTTCAGCCGGGCGCGGCGCTTGTCGTTCGCTCGGATTATCGTCCACGGCGCATGATCGGTATGGGTTGCCTCGAGCATCCGGTTGCGCTTGTCGGTGTAGTCGTCCCACTTGCCGAGTGCGGCGATGTCCATCGGAGAGAGCTTCCAGATTTTCAGCGGGTCGTGGCGCCGGTCGTGAAAACGTTCGATCTGCATCTCCTGGCCGATGTCCAGCCAGAACTTGAAGAAGTGGATGCCGTCGGCGGCGATCAGCTTCTCGAAATGTGGCACCTGCTTCAGGAACTTCTCGTATTCTCCTTCCGTGCAGAAGCCCATGACGGGTTCCACGACCGCACGGTTGTACCAGGACCGGTCGAAGAGCACGAATTCTCCGCCGCTCGGGAAGTGCGGCACATAGCGCTGAAAATACCATTCGGTCCGCTCCGTCTCCGTGGGCTTCGTCAGCGCGACCGAGCGTGCCGAGCGGGGGTTCATGTAAGAGAGGGTCACATGGATGGTGCCGCCTTTGCCGGCCGCATCCCGTCCCTCGAAGAGGGCCATCACCCGGTTGCCGGTCTTCTGCAGCCAGAACTGCACTTTGACGAGCTCGATCTGCAGGAGCTGCAGCTCCTTCTCGTAATCATCCTCGTCGAGCTTCTTGTCATAGGGATAATGTCCGGAGGCGAGCGACTTGTCGTCGATCCAGTCTGGAAGGTGCGGGTCGTCGATGTCGAAGATCCTTTCCTTGTCACCGATCTTGAGCGTTACCGCACGGCTTTCTGCTTGCGTCATCATCGGCATTCCCTTCGTCGCGACCGGAGATGCTGTAGTGAGGACATATTCGCGCCGCCAATACAAGCGACAGCCGGATGCCATCGGCGGGGGATATCCACCGGTGACCGTGGCAGAGCCCGTAAACATCTGTCATGAATTGCATTTATCAGGGGCATTGTGTGTTCCCGGAAGTGGTGGACGAGGGCTGCGTGGCTGAAGATCGCGGTGCTTTGAAAGTGGTGGCGTCGCGTTTGCGTGCCGGTTGGCGTTTCCTGGCTGCGGCGGCCCTGGTCGCGGCGGCCTCCTATTTTGCCGGGGCGCAGCCGTTGTTTTCCCTCGTCCTCTGGCTCGTTTCGCTCTTGTCGGTAATCCTTCGTGAGCCTTCTCCTCCACGTCTGCCGGAGACGCAGGCAGAGCCGGTTCAGGCGGGCGAAGCCACACTCCCGCAGATGGAGGCCGTTCTCGGAGCGCTCGATCTGCCGGTTGTGGTGATCGACGGTGATGCAAACATGCTCGCCCAGAACAAGGCCGCCGAAAAGGCGTTCGGTTCGTTGTCGCCGGGTCTTCACATTTCCACCCGCTGGCGCTCGCCCGGCATCCTCGACATGATCCGCGAGACGATCGAGACAGGCGAGCCAAATCAGATCGAACATTCCGAACGGCTGCCATCCGAACGGGTCTATATCGTCCGTTCGACACAGGTCGAGAACCTCGCCAATGCGCGGCCGAAACTCTTCCTGCTGTCGTTTCGCGATGTTTCCGAACTGCGTCGGCTCGATCGGATGCGCAGCGACTTCGTTGCCAATGCAAGCCACGAACTGCGAACGCCGCTCGCCTCGCTCCGCGGCTTCATCGAGACTCTCCAGGGCCCCGCCCGGGGTGACCCGAAGGCGCAGGAACGCTTCCTTGCAATCATGCTGGACCAGGCGACACGCATGAGCCGGCTCGTCGATGATCTCCTGTCGCTCTCGCGGCTGGAGCTCAAGGCGCATATCGCGCCGGACCAGAAGGTCGATCTCGTCCCCGTCCTGGGACACGTGCGGGATTCGCTGGCGCCGCTCGCCACGGACCTCGGCGTTGATATCCGCCTGCATTTGCCGGAGGGCAAGGTCGAAGTTCTCGGCGACCGCGACGAATTGGTGCAGGTGTTCGAGAACCTCATCGAGAACGGCTGCAAGTACGGGCAAGAGGGTAAGGTCGTCGACGTCTACCTCCGTCACGGTGAGGGCGTTCCCGTTGAAGTGAGCGTCGTCGACCACGGCCCGGGAATCCCGGTCGAGCATGTTCCGCGTCTGACGGAGCGCTTTTACCGGGTTAGCGTCGCGGACAGCCGCTCCAAGAAAGGCACTGGCCTCGGCCTTGCCATCGTCAAGCACATCCTCACGCGCCACCGTGCGCGACTGATCGTTCGCTCGGAAATGGGCAAGGGTACCGACTTCACCGTTCGTTTTTGACATAAAAGCACGGCTGAAAGGTGAGGAACACTAAAAATATCTTTTTATATCAAACATTTAATATGTCACAAATCTTTCATCGAAGTGACATAAAAGGGAAGGGTAACAGTGAGTATGAACGTGCTGCTGATGCACGGGGACGGTGAGGCCGTTTGCGGCTGCATCCATACACTAGCCCACTCACGGGAGATTGAAATGAACACCCTGAAACTTTCCCTGGCAGCCATGGTCGCCTCGGTTGCTTTTGCCGGCGCTGCTGCCGCTCGTGACCAGATTCAGATTGCCGGTTCTTCGACCGTTCTGCCTTACGCATCGATCGTTGCCGAAGCCTTCGGTGAAAACACCGACTTTCCGACCCCGGTCGTCGAGTCCGGCGGTTCGGGTGCCGGCCGCAAGAAGCTCTGCGAAGGCGTGGGCGAAAACACCATCGACATCGCCAACTCCTCGTCGCGCATCAAGCAGTCCGACATCGACCTCTGCGCCCAGAACGGCGTGAAGGACATCCAGGAAGTCCGCATCGGCTACGACGGCATCGTCTTTGCTTCGGACATCAATGGTGCCGAGTTCGCCTTCACGCCGGCCGACTGGCACATGGCGCTGGCGGCAAAGGTCGTCAAGGATGGCCAGCTCGTCGACAATCCATACAAGAAGTGGAACGAGATCCGTGCTGACCTGCCGGATCAGGAAATTCTTGCCTTCATTCCGGGCACCAAGCACGGCACCCGCGAAGTCTTCGACGAGAAGGTGATCGTCGACGGCTGCAAGGAAGACGGTGCCCTGGAAGCACTCAAGGTAGCCAATGGCGGCGATGAAAAGGCGGCCGAGAAGGCTTGCATGGCGCTGCGCACCGACGGTGTTTCGGTTGATATCGACGGTGACTACACTGAGACGCTGGCTCGTATCGATGCCAACAAGAACGCCATCGGCGTCTTCGGTCTGTCCTTCTACCAGAACAACACCGACAAGCTACGTGTCGCCACGATGTCCGGTGTAATGCCGTCCGTTGAAACGATCGCCAAGGGTGAGTATCCGGTTTCCCGTCCGCTCTACTTCTACGTGAAGAACGCCCACCTCGACGTGATCCCTGGTCTGCAGGAATACATCGAGTTCTTCGTTTCCGACGAGATGGCTGGCCCGGACGGTCCGCTGGCGGCCTACGGTCTGGTATCCGACCCGGAACTCGCCAAGACGCAGGCGGCCGTGAAGGCCCGCACGCCGATGGGTGCCCTGAACTAATCCAAACCGACCGGTGGCGCGGTGATCGCGCCACCGGTCTTGCTCTTTCTGGAGGTTGCTGGCGAGATGAGTCCGGGCATCATTATCCTTGTCGTGGCGGCGATTTCCTTCGTCGGCTATTTTCTCGGTCGGCGACATGCGATGGATCTCGCGGCGAAGGGTGGTGTCAGACTCCATTCTCTTCCCGGCTATTATGGGCAGACCGTCGCACTCTTTGCGGCCCTCCCCGCCCTGGTCGTGCTTATCGCATGGCTGGTCGTGCAGCCTCTCCTCATCGAAACGCGCGTCACCGGCATGATCCCGGACAGCGCTATCCCCGAAGGTGGCGCGCGTAGCCTCGTCATGGCCGACGTTCGCCGGATCGCAGACGGTCTTGATGCGGTGCTCGCACGCGGTGGGATGAGCGAGAGCGAGCTTTCGCAGATGCGTGCGGATGTCTCCAACGTACGGACTCTTCTGGCCGAAGTCGGCGTGGCGCTGGGCAGCGACGTGCCGCCGCCGGTATTCGAAGCGGCGAAGACCTATCGTCAGATCGCGAAGACCGGCACCATCGTCACCGGCACCTTGGCCCTTGCATTGTCGATAGGCTTTGCTCTCTGGGCGTATCGCCGCATCACGCCGGATCTGCGCGCCCGAAACATCAGCGAGCGCTTCGTGCGCGCCGTGCTTGTTTCGGCGTCGACGATCGCCATTCTCACGACGATCGGCATCATCGCCTCGCTGTTCTTCGAGACCTATTCTTTCTTCAGGATTTATTCGGCGCAGGACTTCTTCTTTTCGACTGTCTGGAATCCGCAATTTCGTGGCGGTTCGGAACTCGGTATCCTGCCGCTGCTCTGGGGCACCTTCTACATTTCCCTCGTGGCGCTCGTCGTTGCCGTGCCGCTTGGCCTGATGATTGCGATCTACCTTGCCGAATATGCCGCGCCCTCCGTGCGAAGCGTGGTGAAACCCGCAATCGAGGTCCTCGCCGGCATCCCGACGATCGTCTACGGCCTCTTCGCGCTTGTCACCGTCGGACCGTTTCTGCGCGACTGGATCGCACAGCCTCTCGGCCTCGGAACTTCGTCGTCTTCAGTGCTGACGGCGGGCATCGTCATGGGCATTATGATCATACCGTTCGTGAGTTCGCTGTCCGACGACATTATCAACGCTGTTCCGCAGGCGCTGCGCGACGGCTCCTACGCTCTCGGCGCCACGCAGTCCGAAACGGTGAAGCAGGTCGTCTTTCCGGCCGCTCTGCCCGGGATCGTCGGTGCCGTATTGCTGGCCGCAAGCCGCGCGATCGGCGAGACCATGATCGTGGTGCTCGGCGCGGGTGCCGTCGCCAGACTGTCGCTCAACCCTTTCGAGGCAATGACGACGGTCACCGTGAAGATCGTCAGCCAGCTCACGGGTGACACGGAATTCGCAAGTCCCGAGACGCTGGTCGCCTTCGCCCTCGGTCTCACCCTTTTCGTCCTGACACTTGGGCTGAACGTGCTGGCCCTCTACATCGTGCGCAAATACCGGGAGCAGTACGAATGACCGACGTTTCCGCATTCGGCGCCTCGTCCGCCGATTCCTGTAGCAAGTCGCTGTTTGCTGCCGACGCACGAACCCGCCGACGCAATGCCGCCGAAGCGCGTTTCCGCATGATGGGCCGCATCGCCGTTGTCATCGGCATCGTCGCCCTTGTCGGGTTGCTTGCGTCGATCCTGTCGAACGGCATGTCTTCCTTCCAGCAGACATATGTCTCTCTCGACATTTTCCTCGACCCCGCGAAGCTGGACAAGGCGGGCGACCGCAATCCGGAGGCGATCGCCAAGGTATCGACTTTCGGTTATGCGCCACTGATCCAGAAAGCTCTTCAGGATGCGATGACCGAGAAGGGCATCGCCGGTGACGGGGTCAGTGCCAAGACCGCCGCGGAGCTGATCTCCAAGGAGGCGCCGGCCGATTTGCGCAGGTTCGTTCTCGCCGATCCCTCGGCCATCGGTCGGACCGTCCGCTTCGATCTTCTCGCTGCGGGGCGAATCGACGGCTACTACAAGGGGCGCGTGACGATGGAGAGCGCCAAGCTCGACCGCAACATTTCGCCCGAGCAGTTGGCGTTGGCGGACAGGCTGAAGGAAGCAGGCATCCTGACGACCAACTTCAACTGGTCCTTCTTTACGGCACCGGACGCCTCGGACACGCGTCCGGAGGCAGCGGGTCTCGGCGTCGCCATCATCGGCTCCGCCTACATGATGCTCATCGTCTTCGTGCTCTCGTTGCCGCTCGGCGTCGCAGCCTCGATCTATCTCGAGGAATTCGCGCCGCAGAACAAGTTCACCGACCTCATCGAGGTGAATATCGCCAATCTCGCAGCGGTACCCTCCATCGTGTTCGGCATTCTGGGGCTGGCGGTTCTCATAAACTTCGTTGGATTGCCGCAGTCGGCGCCTGTCGTGGGTGGCCTGGTACTGACGCTGATGACGCTGCCGACCATCATCATTGCTACGCGCGCTGCGCTCAAGGCGGTGCCGCCGTCGATCCGCGACGCAGCACTCGGCGTCGGTGCCTCGAAGATGCAGGCGACGTTTCATCATGTTTTGCCGCTTGCCATGCCCGGCATTCTTACGGGAACGATCATCGGACTGGCGCGCGCGCTCGGAGAGACCGCTCCCTTGCTGCTCATCGGCATGGTCGCGTTCGTGCGCGAATTTCCGGCCGCCCCGCCCGAGGGATTCTTCGATCCGGCCTCGGCTCTCCCCGTGCAGATCTACAACTGGACGCAGCGCGGTGACCCCGCCTTCGTGGAGCGCGCATCCGGTGCGATCATCGTGCTCCTCGTATTCCTCCTGATGATGAACCTGATCGCGATCATTCTTCGCCGCCGTTTCGAGCGCCGTTGGTAAGAGGGCTGACAATGAGTAACATGCCGACCACAATGACGATCACGACGAAGGCTGCAACAATGAATGAAGCGAAGATCTCGGCCCGGAAGGTCCAGGTGTTCTACGGCGATAAGCACGCCATCAAGGACGTGGAGATCGAGATTCCGCCGCGTTCGGTCACCGCTTTCATCGGTCCGTCCGGCTGTGGCAAATCGACATTCCTGCGCTGTCTCAACCGCATGAACGACACGATCGCCAACTGCCGGGTCGAGGGGCACATCTCCATCGACGGCGAGAACATCTACGATCCCAAGGTGGACCCGGTTCAGCTGCGCGCCAAGGTCGGCATGGTGTTCCAGAAGCCGAACCCGTTCCCGAAGTCCATCTACGAAAACGTCGCCTACGGACCGCGCATCCACGGGCTTGCTCGCAAGAAATCGGATCTGGACGACATCGTCTCGTCGGCGCTGCAGAAAGCCGGCCTCTGGAACGAGGTGAAGGATCGCCTCGACGCTCCTGGCACAGGTCTGTCGGGTGGCCAGCAGCAGCGTCTGTGCATCGCCCGCGCCGTCGCCGTCAGTCCCGAGGTCATCCTGATGGACGAGCCCTGCTCGGCACTCGATCCGATCGCGACGGCAAAGGTGGAGGAACTCATTCACGAACTTCGCGCGAACTACACCATCGTGATCGTCACGCATTCGATGCAGCAGGCGGCGCGCGTGTCGCAGCGCACGGCCATGTTCCATCTCGGCGAACTCGTCGAGGAAAACGACACCGACAAGATGTTCACCAATCCCGACGATCAGCGCACGCAGGACTATATCATGGGCCGCTTCGGCTGACGCCCCGTCCAACCGCGCAGACGCACTCATTCGAGGATCACGACATGTCATCGACCCATATCTACTCCGCCTTCGACGAGGAACTGAAATACCTGATGCGCCGCATCTCCGAGATGGGCGGACTCGCCGAGCAGATGGTGGGCGACAGCGTCCGCGCTCTGGTCCACGGGGACGCTGCTCTGGCGCACAAGGTGATTTCCGACGACGTCATTATGGACGCAGCCGAGCGCGAAATCGGTGACAAGGCCGTCATCACGATCGCCCGTCGCCAACCCGTCGCCAGCGACCTTCGCGAGATCATCGGCGCGCTGAAGATCGCCAGCGACCTGGAGCGGGTCGGCGATCTCGGCAAGAACAACGCCAAGCGGGCGATGGCGGTGCAGAGCGCGGGCATCCCGCGCAAGCTCGCTCGCGGCATCGAGCACCTCTCCGAACTTGCCCTCGTGCAGCTGAAGGAAGTCCTGGACGTCTACTCGACGCGTTCGGCGGAGAAGGCGAAGTCCGTCCGCGATCGCGACGACGAGATCGATGCTGTCTATACCTCCCTGTTCCGGGAGTTGCTGACCTACATGATGGAAGATCCCCGCAACATCACGAGCTGCACGCATCTTCTCTTCTGCGCCAAGAACCTCGAGCGGATCGGCGACCACGCCACCAACATCGCCGAGACCATCTACTACATGACCACGGGGGCCCAGCCCGAAGGCGAGCGTCCGAAGGAAGACCTGACGACGGACGTCGGCGCGGTCACCGAATGATGCCGCTGCAGAGGATAAGTGAGCGATGCAGCCAAGGATAGTGGTAGTCGAAGACGAGGAGGCGCTGAGCGTACTCCTTCGTTACAATCTTGAGGCCGAAGGTTACGAGGTGGAGACGATTCTGCGCGGCGACGAAGCAGAGCTGCGCCTCCAGGAAAGGGTTCCAGACCTCCTGCTTCTGGACTGGATGCTGCCGGGCGTCTCGGGGATCGAACTCTGCCGCAGGCTGCGTATGCGACCGGAGACCGAACGCCTGCCTGTCATCATGCTGACGGCGCGCGGCGAGGAGAGCGAACGCGTGCGCGGCCTGGCCACGGGCGCCGACGATTACGTCGTCAAGCCGTTTTCGACGCCGGAGCTGATGGCGCGCGTCAAGGCGATGCTGCGGCGTGCCCGTCCCGAAATGCTCTCGAGCGTTCTTCGCTGCGGCGACATTGAACTCGACAGGGAAACCCACCGGGTTCATCGCAAGAGCCGCGAGGTCCGCCTCGGGCCGACGGAATTCCGACTGCTGGAGTTCCTGATGACTTCGCCGGGCCGTGTCTTCTCCCGTTCGCAGCTGCTGGATGGCGTCTGGGGGCACGACATCTACGTCGACGAACGTACTGTCGACGTCCACGTCGGACGTCTGCGCAAGGCGCTCAACTTCTCGAACATGCAGGATGTCATCCGCACCGTGCGCGGCGCCGGATACTCGATGGAAGCCTGATTTCCAATTACATCACGCACAAAAAAACGGGCCGCGCGGCCCGTTTTCGTTTTCTCCGGCCAGAAGCTTACCGGTCCGCCTTGCGGCGCTCGGAGACCGGCTGATAGGCGAGCTTGGCGTGATACTTGCAGTACGGCGAGGAATCGAGTGACTCGCAGCCGCAGAAGTGGAACTCGTCGCTCATCGGATCGCCGATCGGCCACTTGCAGGTGCGTTCGGTGAGTTCGGTGAGCCCAAGCCGGCGGGAAATCGGTATCACGACGTTCGAGGCCGGAACGGCGCGGATTTCCTCCAGGGCATCGATCTGGCCCTCTTCCTTCAGCATCGCTCCGCCTACCGGACGGGCGTTTGCGCGGGCGGGGACGCGCGCAGCAAAGTTTGAGGGACGAGGGGCCGGTGCCGGACGTTTCGGCGTACGAGCCGGTGCCGTGCCGCCGCCGGACTTCGCGCGTCCCGGCAGGTTGAGGCGATGCACCTTGCCGATCACCGCATTTCTGCTGACGCCGCCGAGTTGTGCGGCGATCTGGCTTGCGCTCAGGCCCTCGGCCCAGAGCCTCTTGAGTTTTTCGACGCGCTCATCTGTCCAGTTCATGCCATTATCTCCGCCATCGCGATATTAACGGCAGAATCCGTCTCCGTTGCTTCGGACGAATCCAAAACAAGACTTCCTCGATACTTTCGGTGACTACTTCTGCCGCATGCAATCTTTTAATGTAAATTTAACCTAGTGTGGCGCTGACTCCGTGACAAGAGTCGGACGAATCAAGCGGAATCGATTTTCAAGTTTTCCCCAACTTGCTGGCTTTCGCCGGCCGCGAGAATCAAAGCTGTGAAAGGCGCTCGCGCATCACAAAAATCCTTTGCGTGTCGCAGTTTTGTTGACAGCACAGCGGGAAATGCCGATAGTGCCAACCGCCGCCGAAAGGCGGCATTTTTGATTTTTCCGGGGACTTTTCTGCGGGACGCCGGAAGGTCCGTGTTCACATCGATCGGTTGCGAAGGAGCTGTTCCACCATGGCTGAAGCCACGCCGCTTTACGAAACCTACCTGCGCGCGCCTCTGCGTTTCGAGCGCGGCGAAGGGGTTTGGCTTATCGCGGAAAATGGTGAGCGATATCTCGATTTCGCGGCCGGCGTCGCAGTGAACGCGCTCGGGCATGCCCACCCGCATCTCGTCGATGCGCTGACGTCACAGGCCGAAAAGGTCTGGCACCTGTCGAACCTCTACGAGGTTCCAGGCCAGGAAACGCTCGGCAAGCGGCTGACGGAGGCGACCTTCGCCGACAAGGTGTTCTTCACCAACTCGGGCGCCGAGGCGCTGGAATGCGCGATCAAGACCGCGCGCCGCTATCACTTCTCGAAGGGGCACCCGGAAAAGTTCCACATCATCACCTTCGAAGGTGCCTTCCACGGCCGCACGCTTGCGACGATCGCCGCAGGGGGGCAGGCGAAGTACCTCGAAGGTTTTGGACCCAAGGCACCGGGCTTCGACCAGGTACCCTTCGGCGACATCGAGGCGGTAAAGGAGGCGATTACCGAGAACACGGCCGCGATCCTTATCGAGCCGGTGCAGGGTGAAGGCGGCATCCGTACTGCGTCCAACGAGTTCCTGCGGGCACTTCGCCAGCTCTGCGACGACAAGGGGCTTCTCCTGATCCTTGATGAAGTTCAGTCGGGTGTCGGTCGCACGGGTAAGCTCTTTGCCTATGAGTGGGCGGGCATCACGCCCGACATCATGGCCGTTGCCAAGGGCATCGGCGGCGGCTTTCCGCTGGGCGCCTGCCTTGCCACGGCGGAAGCTGCTTCCGGAATGAAGGCCGGCACGCACGGTTCCACCTACGGCGGCAATCCGCTGGCGATGGCCGTCGGCAATGCCGTACTCGACGTCATTCTCGCCGATGGTTTTCTGGAGCATGTGCGCGACGTGGCGCTGGTCTTCCGGCAGGGACTGGCGGCACTCCATGACCGCTTCCCCGATGTCGTCGAGGAGATCCGCGGCGAAGGCCTGATGCTCGGCATCAAGGCGAAGGTACCGAACGCGGAGTTGCTGCAGGCGATGCGCGCCGAGCACATTCTCGGTGTCCCGGCCGGTGAGAACGTCATTCGTCTTCTGCCGCCGCTCATTACGACCGCCGAAGAAGCGCGCGAGGGCCTCTCGCGGATCGAACGCGCGGCCGAGCGGGTCCATGGCGCCCACGAAAAGCAGGCGGCGCAAGCCTAAGCAGCAGAAATTCAGACAGGTTTCCCAATGGCATCTCCGAAGCATTTCCTCGACCTCTCGGCCGTTTCGTCCGCCGACTTGCGTACCATCATGGATGACGCCCGCGCTCGAAAGCAGGCGACAAAGGCTGGGACGGCGGACAAGCCGCTTGCCGGCAAGATGCTTGCGATGATCTTCGAGAAACCGTCGACGCGCACGCGCGTGTCCTTCGACGTCGGGATGCGCCAGCTCGGTGGTGAGACACTCTTCCTTTCCGGCACGGAAATGCAGCTCGGCCGTGCGGAAACGATCGGTGACACCGCAAAGGTCCTTTCGCGTTACGTGGATGCGATCATGATCCGCACGACCGATCATTCGCGTCTCCTGGAGATGGCGGAGCATGCAACTGTTCCCGTCATCAACGCGCTGACCGACAGCACGCACCCCTGCCAGATCATGGCCGACGTCATGACCTTCGAGGAGCATCGCGGTCCGGTGAAGGGCAAGACGCTCGCCTGGACCGGCGACGGCAACAATGTCCTGCATTCTCTCGTCGAGGGCGCCGCCCGCTTCGGTTACCGCATGAACATGGCCGTGCCGCTCGGGTCCGAGCCGGACGACAAGTACCTCAACTGGGCCCGCGACAACGGCGGCGAAGTCATGCTTTGCCACGAGGCGGAGCGTGCCGTGGAAGGTGCTGACGCCGTCATTACCGATACCTGGATTTCGATG
Source organism: Ciceribacter sp. RN22 (assembly GCF_024054295.1). NCBI lineage: Bacteria > Pseudomonadati > Pseudomonadota > Alphaproteobacteria > Hyphomicrobiales > Rhizobiaceae > Ciceribacter > Ciceribacter sp. RN22. Next base: position 175,673 of record NZ_JAMXLD010000001.1, on the reverse strand, counting down.
AACCAGGAGCACAAGGCCAGGGGGCACAACGTCTTCCAGCCCTATCAGGTGAACGGGGCGCTGATGGCGCACGCAAAGCCCGACGCCCTCTTCATGCATTGCCTGCCCGCGCATCGCGGCGAGGAGGTCACCGACGAGGTGATTGACGGCCCGCAGTCCGTCGTGTTCGACGAGGCGGAAAACCGGCTGCACGCACAGAAGTCGATCCTCGCCTGGTGCCTTGGTGCGATCTGACGTCGCTTGCCCGGGTTTGCAGCCTCCGGCTTGATCTTCTCGCCAAGCGACCCCATGTGAGCGGTAAATTGGGGGCCTATGCACCCCCCCGGAAGTCAAGCGCCTGCGGCGCAAGGAGTACAATAATGGCAGACAGGGCCACTGAACTCGGCGAATTCGGTTTCGCCGGCGATGACCGCGTTGTTCCGTTCCAGGTGGAAGGGCTCGACGTGCGCGGCCGGGCCGTGCAACTCGGCCCGCTGGTCAATACCATTCTCGCCCGGCACGACTATCCGGCTCCCGTCGCCCGCCTTCTGGCAGAGGCGATGGTCCTCACCGTGCTGATCGGTACTTCGCTCAAGTTCGAGGGCAAGTTTACCGTCCAGACGAAGGGTAACGGGCCGGTGGATCTGCTGGTCGTCGACTTCTCGACGCCGCAGGACGTGCGCGCCTATGCTCGCTTCGACGAGGATGCGCTGAAGGCCGCGGTCGAGGAGGGCAGGACGTCCCCCGAGGCCCTGCTCGGCGAAGGCGTGCTCGCATTCACCATCGATCAGGGCAGCTTCATGCAGCCTTATCAGGGGATCGTGCCCCTCGACGGTACCTCGCTCGAGGAAATCGCCGGGGTCTACTTCCGTCAGTCGGAACAGATTCCGACGCGGGTGCGTCTCGGCGTCGCCGAGTTCTTCGATCGCGACGAGGACGGACATCCCCGCCGCGGTTGGCGGGCCGGGGGGCTCATGGCCCAGTTCCTGCCGGAAGCGCCGGAGCGGATGCGTCAGCGGGATCTGCACGGCGGTGACGGAGACGAAGGCGGGCATGTCTTCTCTGAGGATGATGCCTGGTCGGAAGCGCAGGTGCTGGTCGACACGGTCGACACGGATGAGCTTACCGATCCGCAGATCGGCATAGAGCGGCTGCTGTTTCGCCTCTTCCATGAACGCGGTGTGCGGGTTTACAAGCCGCAGCCGGTTTTCGACCGGTGCAGCTGCTCGCGGGAGAAGGTGAAGGGCGTCCTGAAGAGCTTTTCCGATGAGGAGATCGAGCAGAGCCAGGAAGACGGCGCGATCACCGTCACGTGCGAATTTTGCTCGACCACCTATCGCTATGAAGCGGCCGAGGTTCGCGAAGGCTGAAATTGATGACGGCACCGTCCAGACTGGCGGTGCCGTTTTTCATTGCGGTTGGGTACTGGGTCCGCCCGGCCTCAGTTGAGGACCCGCAACATGCCCGGCGCGTCCAGAGAGAAGGCCGGGATCGCGACCTCGAAGAGGTCACCCTCCTCAGTTTCCATCTGGTAGTGGCCGAACATGACGCCTGACGGTGTGTCGAGAGGGCAGCCCGAGGAATATTCGTAGGTATCGCCTGGCTGCAGGTGCGGTTGCTCGCCGACGACGCCCGGCCCGGTAACTTCGTCGACCTGGCCGTTTTGATCGGTGATGTGCCAGTAGCGATTCACCAGTCGAACCGACCTGTCGGAGTGATTGGTGATTGCCACCCGATAACCCCAGACATATCGTCCGTCGTCCGGATCGGATTGCTCCTCCAGATAGTAAGGCTCGACACTGACTTCGATATCCCGCGTCAGGGCTCGATACATAGGGTTGACCTTCTTTATGTCTTGCTAACCATATCTATCAGCTCGCCGCACCGGTCAAGGAATGCGGATGCGCCGAGCAGGCAAAGTGTCGCGACTTTGTCAAATTAGTCCTAACGGGGAGGCCGTGACATCCGTTGCGTCGATACGGTTGCCCGACGCGCGCGGCGCCGGGCAGCAGGGCGTGAAAGGTGGTTCAGGCCGGAACCTTGCGGAGCGCCTGCGCAAAATCTTCCAGCAGGTCCTGGGTGTCCTCGATGCCGCAGGAAAGGCGCACCGTGCCCCCGGACATGCCGAGTTCGGCGCGTGCCTCGTCGGTCAGGTTCTTGTGCGTCGTGGTGGCCGGATGGGTGATCAGGCTCTTGGCGTCGCCGAGATTGTTGGAAATCTTGACGATGTCCAGCGCGTTTTGCAGCTTGAAGGCCGCGTCCTTGCCACCCTTCATTTCGAAGGCGACCAGCGTCGAGCCGCCGGTCATCTGCTTGGCGACGATGTCGGCCTGCGGATGGTCGGCACGGCCCGGATAGATCACCTTGGCGATCTGCGGCTGCTCGGCCAGGAAGTCGGCGATCGCCGCGGCATTCGCCGTCTGCTGCTTGACGCGCAGCGGCAGTGTCTCGACGCCTTTCAGCAGCGTCCAGGCATTGAACGGCGACATGGCTGGGCCGGTGTGGCGGAAATAGTCCTGCAGGTTCTCGGTGATCCAGTCCTTCGACGAGAGCACGACGCCGCCGAGGCAGCGGCCCTGTCCGTCGATATGCTTGGTGGCCGAATAGACGACGACATGGGCGCCGAGTTCGAGCGGCTTCTGGAAGAGGGGGGTGGCGAAGACATTGTCGACGATGAGCGTGGCGCCGACTTGGTCGGCGAGCTTGGCCACGCCGGCGATGTCGACCACTTCGAGCGTCGGGTTGGTCGGGCTTTCGAGGAACATGACCCTGGTGTTCGGGCGGATCGCCGCCTCCCAGTTCTTCAGGTCCCGACCGTCCACCAGCGTGCATTCCACGCCATAGCGCGGCGCAAGTGTGTCGACGACATAGCGACACGAACCGAACAGGGCGCGGGCGGCGACGATATGGTCACCGGCCTTCACCTGGCACAGCACGGCGGCCGCAATGGCGGCCATGCCCGAGGCCATGGCGCGGGCGTCTTCGGCGCCTTCCAGCAAGCACATGCGCTTCTCGAACATGTCGTTGGTCGGGCTGCCGTAGCGAGCGTAGATGTAGCCGTCGTCCTCGCCCTTGAAGCGGGCTTCGGCCGCCTCCGAGCTTTCGTAGACGAAGCCCTGGGTCAGGAAGATTGCTTCCGACGTTTCGCCATAGGGCGAGCGAAGAGTTCCACCATGGACGAGTTGGGTTGCCGGACGCCAGTTCTTGCTCATGCCTTTCAGCCTTTCAAACACAAAAAAACCGGTCGCGACATCGGACCGGTTTCTAGCACCCGGTCTCTTTAGCCATTTGTTTAACGTGGCTGCAAGCCGACCGGCCAAATCACCACGGGATAAGCCTGCCATACGCCGATCACGGGCTTGCGTCAATTCCTCGACTTTGGTTTTGTCGGGTCAAACGGGATGGGACAAGATGACAAGGACCACGGGTATCCTGGCGGATCGCGCCATCGACGCGCTGTTCGCTGAAGGCCGGCTGAAAAGCGAGGCGCCCCTCGACGCCGACCAGGTGCAACCGGCAAGCCTCGACCTGCGCCTCGGCTCAAAGGCAATGCGTGTCCGCGCGAGCTTCATGCCCGGTCGCGAGCACAAGGTCGCCGACAAGCTCGAACGGCTGACGCTGCATGAGATCGATCTCGAAGACGGGGCAGTACTGGAGACGGGTTGCGTCTACATCGTGCCGCTGATGGAAAGCCTCGACCTGCCGCAGGACATGTCGGCCTCGGCCAATCCCAAGAGCTCGACCGGACGGCTCGACATCTTCACCCGCGTGATGGTCGATCACGCCCAGGAGTTCGACAAGATTCTCGCCGGCTACCGCGGGCCTCTCTATCTCGAGATCAGCCCGCGGACGTTCCCGGTCATCGTCCGGCGCGGATCGCGCCTGTCTCAGATCAGGTTCCGCGTTGGCCACTCGCTGCTGAGCGACACCGAACTGCTCGATCTGCACAAGGCGGAGACGCTCGTTGCGAGTGAGGTCCCGAATGTCTCGGGTGGTGGCATCGCGCTGTCGATCGATCTGGAGGGCAGTGGTCCCGACGGCTTGATCGGCTATCGCGGCAAGCATCATACGTCCGTGATCGACGTCGACCGCAAGGCGGCCCATGATGTGCTCGATTTCTGGGAGCCGCTCTACAGCCGCGGGCGCGACGAACTGATCCTCGATCCGGACGAGTTCTACATCCTGGTTTCTCGGGAGGCCGTCCACGTGCCGCCGCTCTTCGCGGCGGAGATGACGCCCTATGATCCTCTCGTCGGTGAATTCCGCGTGCACTATGCGGGCTTTTTCGATCCGGGCTTTGGTCATGCCGGTGCAGGCGGTGCCGGCAGCCGCGCCGTGCTCGAAGTCCGCAGCCACGAGGTGCCGTTCATCCTGGAACATGGACAGGTGATCGGGCGGTTGGTTTACGAGCACATGCAGGAGCGTCCGGCAGGCCTGTATGGCACCGGCCTTGGCTCCAGCTACCAGGCGCAGGGACTAAAGCTGTCCAAGCATTTCCGGGTTGGCTGACGCGCGCCGTAACGCCGCGACTTCACTTCGCAGTTCTCTCAGTTCCGCAAGGATGAGATCCTGGCTCTCCTTGAGGTCTTCCTGGTCCCCTGCGCTCGGAATCTCATGCTCGGCCTGCATGGATGAGACGATGATCCCGATGAAGAGATTGAGGACCGTGAAGGACGTCGCGACGATGAACGGGATGAAGAAGACCCAAGCGAGTGGGTGAAGCGCCATCACCGGACGCACGACGTCGCCGGTCCAGCCTTCGAGCGTCATGACCTGGAAAAGCGTGAAGGCGGACTTGCCGATATTGCCGAAAAGCTCAGGAAAATCCGTGGCGAACAGCTTCGTTGCGGCGACCGAGGAGACGTAGAAGACGAGCCCCAGCAGGAGGAAGATCGACCCCATGCCCGGGAGTGCCGAGAAGAGCCCGCCGACGACGCGCCGCATCGAGGGCACGACGGAGATCAGCCGGAAGAGGCGCAGGACGCGCATGGCTCGCAGGATCGAGACCGTTTCCGTTGCCGGAACGATCGAGATGGCGATGACGAGGAGGTCGAAGACCCGCCAGGGGGCGTGGAAGAAGCGGCTGCGGTAAACGGCAAGTCGTGCCAGGATCTCGAGGACGAAGATCGCAAGAAGGGTGTGGTCGATCGTGTAGAGCAGGGATCCGTAGCGAGCCCAGAGGACGGGCGAGGTCTCGAGCCCCAAGGTAAGGGCGTTCAACAGGATCAGGACGGTGATGGCCGTTTCGAAACGGTTCGATTCGAGAAGGCGGCGGAAGAAGGGCATGGTGGCAATCCGGATGTCTGGCAATCGCCGCCACATTGCCCCGTGAAAGTAAAAACTTGGTGGCTTTGGCGCGTGATAGGCAAAGCGTCGCTGTGCAGGTTCTTCACACTTGACAGACCGGGGGATCTGTTGGATTTGTGCCCCTGTCGCGGGTGTAGCTCAATGGTAGAGCAGCAGCTTCCCAAGCTGAATACGAGGGTTCGATTCCCTTCACCCGCTCCAGCTTCTCCCTTATCCGGCATCGTTCCTTTGTTCCGGGCGTCTTCCGCGCTGCCGGATCCGCAAGGCGGCGAGGCCGAACAGCGTGCAGAGCGTGAATACGGCACCGCCCAGGAACGTGCCCTCGGCGCCGGCGACGTCCCATAGGCCACCGGCGATCATGCTCGCGGCAAGCAGCGCCATCCCGGTGATCAGGTTGAACATGCCGAACGCCGTACCGCGCAGCTCGGCTGGCGCGGTATCGGCAACCATCGCCGAGAGCAGCCCCTGGGTAAACCCCATATGCAAGCCCCAGAGCGTCGCCCCGGCGGCCAGTCCGGCAAAGCCGGAGCTGAATGCCAGGACAATGTCTGCAATAAGCAGCAGGAAAAGCCCGGCCACCAGCAGCGTCATGCGGTTGACCCGGTCCGACAGTGCGCCGACAGGATAGGCGGAAAGCGCGTAGGCAATGTTCATGATCACCATCACCAGCGGAACGAATGCAATGGGAAGGCCGATGTCCTGCCCCTTGAGCACCAGGAAGGCTTCGCTGAAGCGCGCCAGAGTGAAGGCCGTCGCGACCGCGACGATTTTCCAGTAGGCTGCTCCGAGCCGAACGAGTTCGGTCCGGCGAAGCGGCATGCGTGCGGTCCGCCGTGCCGCAATGTTTGGCGGCTCTTTCACGGCGAACGTGATGAGGCTGGCCGAGACGAAGGCCGGAACGACGGCGATCCAGAAGACCGCCGTGAAGTTGTCGGCGAAGAGCCACATGAAGAGGATGGCGAAGAGCGGCCCCAGCAGCGCGCCCAGGGTGTCCAGCGACTGCCTGAGGCCGAAGCTTGCGCCCCGGAGTTCCGGAGATGCGATGTCGGCAACCAGCGCGTCGCGCGGTGCCCCGCGGATGCCCTTGCCGATCCGGTCGATAAAGCGCGCAGCAACCAGCCATCCGATACTCGGCGCAAGCGGGAAAATGGGTTTGGTCACCGCCGCGAGGGTGTACCCGAAGGCAGCGAGCAGCTTGCGTTTTCCGAACCAGTCGCTGAGAGCGCCGGAAAACACCTTGGTAACGGAAGCAGTCGCCTCGGCGATCCCTTCGATGACGCCGACGGTGAGGGTCGATGCTCCGAGCGCGCCGACAAGATAGAGGGGCAGCAGCGCGTGGATCATCTCCGAGGAGACATCCATGAAGAGCGATACGAAACCGATCGTCCAAACGGCACCGGGCACGCGCTTCCACGTTCCCCAGCCGGATTTTGCCTGTTCTTCACTCATGCCGCCCCCTGGTAGCCGGTATGTCGCAGATCACGCCCAGCATTCGCGCATCCTGTGTGGCTGTGTCTCTGACAGTCAAGCCTGCCCGCTTTCGGGGCTAGCACCGGTGCAGTCGGCTGCAGCCGGGGGAGGGGTGGCCGCCGGCATCGTGACAGGGCGCGGCTCATGTGGCGTCTTGTTCCAGAAGAAAGGTCTCTCCCTCAGTTCGAAGGCGGCACGCCAGGCCGCATAGGAGACCATCATCCAATAGAAAGGTATCGCAAGCCAGCGCCAGCCGAGAAGGCGTCGCTCGTATTCGATCATTGCGGAGACGCCGAGCCCGAGAAAAATGCTGTAGCTGCCGAAGATGTTCATCGCATCGATGCCGAAAAGCAGGTTTTTCAGCGGATGGATGTGTTCGGCGGGGCTCTGAAGCATTGCGATCGCCGAAGTGGTGAAGAAGATGAGGATTGCAGGGTGTCCAAGCGATGAGACCAGCATGCCTCCGATCAGCAGTTGAAAGACGACGAACGCCCCGGTTCCCATCTCGCGGCGGGCACGTCCGGGATCGCGCATCACCACCAGCCACGTTTGCAGCCAGCCCTTGAACCAACGTGTCCTTTGTCCGAGCCAGACCCGCGCTCTGATCGGCGCATCTTCGAACGTGTGCCGGCGGATCGTCTCGGACCGGTAGCCGAGGCGGTAGAGCCGCATGCCGAGGTCGGCGTCCTCGGTGACATTGTATGGGTCCCAACCGCCTGCGGCACGCAGTGCGGCTGTGCGGAAATGATTGGACGTGCCGCCGAGTGGCAATGGCATGCGATAGCGGGCGAGAAGCGGCAGCAAGCCACGAAAGAGTGCCGCGTATTCGAGCGCGAAGACCGTGCTGATGCAGGATTCACGCATGTTGGTGATGATGAGCGGCGCCTGCAGGCAGGTTACCTCGGGGGCAGCCGTCCGAAAACGGGCATAGGCCTCCTTCAACTGACCCGGATGCGGACGATCTTCGGCATCGTAGATTGCGAGATAGTCGCCGCGCGTGCCGGCGAGGGCATAGAGAAGCGCCTTGGGCTTGGTACGCGGTCCGCCTGGTGGTACGACGACGATTTCCATATGCGATCCCGGCCGCAGCTTGCGGATCGCCTCGATGGTCTCGTGGTCGTCCGCCTCGCAAACGAGCTTGATATCCAGCCGGGAGGGAGGCCAGTCGAGTCGCTCCAGGGCAGCGATCAATTGGCCTGCGACCGGCGCTTCGCGATAGAGCGCCACCAGGATCGAGTAGATCGGTAGCGGGCCGTCCGCGATCAGGGCTTCGGGCAGGATATCGCGACCACGAGGATGGAAGAGTGCTCCCAGTCGCAAAACCATTGCTGCGAAGTAGAGAGACGACAGCAGCACGTGAAGCGCCAGTGCGACCGGTCCGGAGGCGAGCAGCAGCGCGGCCACGCCGCCGGTCAGGAATGCGCCGGCGACGAAGCCCTGTCGACCGGTCATGACGATACGGGCCGAATGTTGCGGGTTCTCTTCGAACAGCGCGTTCGAAACGGTCGCGACCCTACGTGCTGCGCCCGCATGCCAGACGGCTCGGCGAATAGAGGAGGCCGATGCGACAGTCAGCGCTGCCCTGAGGGTCGGATGGTGGACGAACCTCTCGGCGAGGTCTGCAAGGTGACGGGCCTCCGGCGCGATGGCGGTCAACGGCGCTTTGTCCGGGGAATGCAGGCGCAGGAGGGTCGGACGCTGCAGGAGCGCATCCAGCGCCGGGCGATCCATGACTTGGTCGGGCGGTATTTCCTCCAGGAACGGCAGGCCAAGAAGCCGTGCGATCGCCGCGTAATAGGTCTGCTCATCGACGCTGCCGTCGGCGAGCAGTTCCTGCTCTATGGTGCTTCCGTTTGCGTGTGCCCGCCGTGCCATGCTTTTGATGAAAGGCTTGGAGAAGCCGAGTTGGCACAGTGCCCGCGCCTCGGTCTGGAAGGCATGCGAAACACCGGCGTCAGCAGCGGCCTTGCCGCCGTCTGGACGCGCAGTCGCCACCCGACGGGTGGCGCCGTTCGGCTCCCCTCGGTATTCCCCGGCCTGCATGCTTCTGATAAACCGTCATCGACCGATGACGTCCCAGCCTGTCCCGGAATGGATCATAATGGTACACGCAAAAGTTTCATCCCTGGATTTGAAGGGTGTGCTCGCATTCCTTGTATCGGGTTGTGTTCTGCTATCCTCGGCCATCGTGCCCGCGAGGGTTGCTGCGCAACAGCTGCCGGTACTGTTCGATGCCAACGAGCGGCTACCGCGTCCTGATCTGTCGACATTGCTGCGGCTGCGCTTCCTGACCACCACAGATTTTCCGCCGTTCAACTTTGCCGACCAGACGGGACGTCTTGCCGGTTTCCACGTAGAGCTCGCCCGTGAAATCTGCTCGGAACTCGCCATCGAGGCCAAGTGCCAGATTCAGGCGCTGCCGTATGCCGATCTGGAGAAAGCTCTCTCGGAAGGGCAGGGGGAGGCGGTTATCGCGGGTGTCGGGGTCACGACGGAGCTCAGGAGGAGCTTCTCGTTTTCGCGCCCCTTCATGCAACTGCCCGCACGGTTCGTTCGCAACGCCGGCGTTGATATTCCCGGCAACGAGGTTGCGGGCCTTGCCGGTCGCCCGGTCGGCGTGGTGCAGGGAACGGGACACGAGGCCATGCTGAAGGCTTTCTTCCCTGACGTCCGTTCGACCGGCTTTGCCGATCGCGGTGCGATGTTGCAGGCACTGAAGGAAAAGAAGGTGGACGCCGTCTTTGCCGATGCGCTGCAACTGTCCTTCTGGACGGCGGGTGAGGCTTCCGGCCATTGCTGCACGATGATGAACGGCGCCTACGTCTCGGAAAAATTCCTCGGCGAGGGGCTAACGATCATGCTGAGGCAGGACGAGGGGGCGTTGACCGCCGCCATAGATAGCGCGCTTGCCGCGATTTCTCGCGACGGACGGTTGCAGGAAATCTATCTGCGCTATTTCCCCAACAGCCTCTACTGACGGCGGCAGCGGATCCTCAGGCGGGGCGATAACGGGCGATCGCGCTGTGCTCGATCGCCGCGCAGGTGAGCTTGTCCAGCGTCAGCCGGTCACGCAGCATTTGGAGCAGCCGGATTTCTTCCGGGCGGATGCAGAGGTCGACCGCCATGATTTCGACGGCGAGTGCATAGGCGGTATCATAGCTGCGCGGCGGAACGGTATCCCTGACCACTTCCAGCGCGATATCCAGCCCTTCTGGCCCTGCGAGGATATCGGCGCAACGTTGCGACACCTCGATCAGCCGTTCCTTGTCGAAATCCTTGAAGATAGGCAGTACATCGATCAACTGACCGATGCGGCCGAGCTCTTTGTCGTTCATCGCATTGTCGACGGCGGAAGCCATTACCATGACGAAAATCAGGGCTTCCTGGGTGGTCAGGCGCTTGCTCATGTGCGGAAGAAACCTCGTTGTTTTTCCGTAGAGTAGGCGCGCCATGGATGGGATTCAAGGCTGGTCGTTCGGCCCTTCGCGCGGATCGTCGCCGAAAATGCCGCGCCGGTCCGTCCGGGCAGCGGAGCTCAGTTCCGCGAGGACCGATCCGGGTTCGGCTTCCGCCCAGCCGTTGCGCACGAGCCAGGCGCCGATGTCTGTCCCGCCGACGCGGCAAACGGTCACCAGCATGTCCTTCTCATTCGCCCCAGTCTGATCGCAGGCGACGGTACGGTTGCGGATCAGCATGCGCTGCTGCGTGCGTGCCACTACACCGCACGGCCAGGGTGCGCCGCCTCCGGAGGGACAGCGCCGTCCGACCGCGGTTGGCATGACTCCTGCCAGTCTCACGCGCCGGCCGCGCGCCGCGAGCAAGCCCGCGGCGCCTGACCAAGGGCGTTGCAGGAGGACAACTTCCACCTTTTCCTCGTCTTCTCCGCCGAGGGGTGGCCGGGGCGCTATGCGTTCCAGCGCCTCACCGGGTCCCTCTGTCGGGGAAGCGAATTGTCCGGGGCTGATCGCCCGGACGCGCCGGCGCTCGACGACGGGCGCGGGCGCCTTTGGCCGGGTGACGGCGGTTTCCGTTTCCGGCGGCGGAAGGACGGGTCGCAGGCGGGCGCCGGCAATCACCAGGGCCGAGCCCCAGGCGAGGATCACGACACCGCTTGCAATCACCGCCGCACGACGCATACCTGAAACGGTCTCACTGGCTAGCCCAGATGATCCGGGCGATCCATTCGACGTCGGCCATGTCGAAGCTGCGATTGGGGTGTTCGGGGTTGAGCGAAAGAAGTTCGATCGATTTTGCCGTCTGGCGTGCCAGCACCTTGGCCATGACCTCGCCTTCGCGGGTCTTGACCACCACGCGATCGCCCCGGCGTACTTGGGCGCCCGGTTCGACAATCAACACGTCGCCGTCCCGGTAGAGCGGCAACATGCTGTCACCCTGGATTTCGAGGGCGTAAACGCCTGCCTTGCGATCCGGTGACGCGGGGAACTCGACGAGGTCCCAGCCTTGGCCTGCCGGAAATCCGCCGTCGTCGAAAAAGCCGCCTGCGCCGGCCTGTGCAAAGCCGATCAGCGGAATGGCGCCGGGTGTCGCCGGCAGTGCACCCTGGGCCACGCTCACGCGCCCGTCGTTCGGTTGCATGTAGCTCATGAACTGGTCGATGCTGGCTCCGGTCGCCTCAAGCACCTTCGCGATGGATTCGGTCGATGGCCAGCGCATGCGTCCGTCGGCGGCGACACGTTTCGATTTGTTGAACGATGTGGGGTCGAGGCCCGCCCGTCTGGCGAGGCCGGAGGGCGTCAGTTGATTGCGCTCCGCCAGCTTGTCGATCGCGCTCCAGATACTGTCATGCGATAGCATCGTCGCTCATGCTCCAGAGGGGAAACGGACAAAAACGGACCTTCCGTTCGGTCCGGATTTTATTCAAGCTGACCGTCGGAGTAAAGAGCAAAAGAGGAATAAAATCCTCTCCTGCGACTACGATCCTGGCGAGTATGCGCCGGACGTAGACGTTTTGTGTGTCAGGCGACCATGGCCATATTGATCTTGCCGAGCTGAATCACGGCCTGCGTGCGGCTGTCGACCTTGAGCTTCAGCAGGATTGCCGAGACATGGGCCTTGATGGTTGCCTCGGAGACTCCGAGTTCGTAGGCGATCTGCTTGTTGAGCAGGCCTTCTGCGAGCATGCCGAGCACGCGGCTCTGTTGTGGCGTCAGCGTGCGGAGCCGGGCGATGAGGTCGGCGACGTCCGGATCCTCCTGCCCGCCTTCATAGAAGGCCGGCGTCCAGATATCACCCCTGAGCACGGCCTGGATGGCGGTGCGGATATCGTCGATGCCCGAAGACTTGGAGATGAAACCGGAAGCGCCGAGTTCCAGCGATCGGCGGATGGTGGTCTGGTCGTCGCTCGCCGATACGATGACGATCGGAAGATTGGGGAATTCGGCCCTGAGCGCCATCAGTCCGGAAAAACCGCTGACACCCGGCATGGCGAGGTCGAGCAGCAGCAGATCGGCGTCCGGATGCTGCGACGCGGCCTTGCGAGCCGCCTCAAAATCACCCGCCTCGATGACCGTCTTCTTCCCTTCCATGCCGTCGACGGCCTGCCGAAGGGCTCCTCGGAAAAGCGGATGATCGTCTGCGATGATGATGGTGAGTGCTGTCATTTGCTCGCTCCCTCCCAAGAGCGCCCGATACGCCTGTTGGGCGGTCATTTGTCTTTTAGCGACACCTGACAATATATACAATAGTCTAGCGTCAGGTGTGATCGGGCGCTCGCCCGGTCTTTTCTTCCTTACTCTTGAACTCCTCAACCAGGCCGAAGAAACTGCGCATGAAGCGTTCCATGATGCCAATCGATCGTTCGACTTCCTCGTCGGAAGGCAGCTCTTCCCGCTGACGGCCGGTGAGCGGCTGCCCCGCGGCCAGGGCCGCCTCAAGCGCCTCGACCCGCTTTTCCAGCCGGCCGAGATCCTCTTCGTAGGCCGCGCGCTCGTCGGCTGCCATCCGGCAGACCAGTGCGCCATCCTGTTCGCGACAGAGCGTCATGGCACCGGTCCGGGTGTCCAGTCGCACGAAGGCGTCTCCCGACTTCTCGAGCCGGAAGCGTCCGTCCGCCGCCTCCTCGGCGCTGGCAGGCAGCGGTCCGGTCAAGGCCAACAGGACGGCTGGAACGACAAGCTGGAATTTCATCGTTTTTCTCCAAAAATTACGTGTGCCAGCGGACATTCCCGTATCGCTGCCGTGGACAAAGTGCCCGGTTTGCGGCAAATCGCTCCCAGCGTCGGCCACGGAAGGATGAGCTCGTGCATAGCCTCATATACAAGATAGTACCGCGCGACCTGTGGCAAAAGGCGGAAGCCGACGGTATTTTCTCCGGTGCGGCGATTGACCTCAAGGACGGCTATATTCACTTCTCGACCGGCGCCCAGGTGCGTGAGACGGCTCGGCTGCACTTCGCCGGGACTGATGGGCTTCTCCTGGTCGCAGTTCCAGTCTCCGCGCTCGGTGACAGGTTGAAGTTCGAGCCTTCCCGCGGCGGCGACCTCTTCCCGCATCTCTACGGCGATCTGCCGGTTTCGCTGATCGCCTGGCAGAAGCCACTGCCGCTCGGGCCGGACGGCCTCCACATCTTCCCGGAGCTCATCCCATGACCGGACCTTTCAAGACGCTCGCCCGCCGCGGCCTCTTTCTCTTCGACGGGGAGACGGCGCACGGCCTTTCCATCGCCGCCCTGAAGACAGGGCTCATCCCCGGCTGCCGCGTGCCTGCCGATACCCGCCTGAAGCAGACGGTTGCGGGGATCGTCTTCCCCAACCCGCTCGGCCTCGCCGCCGGCTACGACAAGAATGCCGAGGTGCCGGATGCCATCCTCCGCCTCGGCTTCGGCTTCACCGAGGTCGGGACCGTCACGCCGAAGCCGCAGCCCGGCAACCCGCGGCCGCGCATCTTCCGTCTGGAGAAAGACGAAGCGGTTATCAACCGCCTCGGTTTCAACAACGAGGGCCATGACGCCGCCTTCACGCGGCTTAGCGCGCGCCGTACGAACGGCATCGTCGGTGTCAACATCGGGGCCAACAAGGACAGCGCCGACCGCATTGCGGACTACGTCGCCGGCATCCGCCGCTTCTATTCCGTGGCGAGCTATTTCACCGTCAACATCTCCTCTCCGAACACGCCGGGACTGCGCGATCTGCAGGCCCGCGAAAGCCTAGCCGCGCTGTTGTCGGCCGTGCTTGCTGCCCGCGACGACGAGGCGGCGAGGACCGGCAAGCGGCTTTCCGTCTTCCTGAAAATCGCGCCGGATCTCACCGAGGAGGGAATGGACGACATTGCGGCGGAGGTGATGAGCCATAGCCTCGACGGCCTCATCGTCTCGAACACGACCTTGTCGCGTGACGGCCTGAGCGATCCGCGTCTGGCCGCGGAGGCGGGCGGTCTTTCCGGAAAGCCGCTTTTTACGCGCTCGACGGCGGTGCTCGCCCGCATGCGCAAGCGCGTCGGTCCGGCCTTGCCGATCATCGGCGTCGGCGGGGTCTCCTCGGCGGAAACGGTGATCGAGAAGGTGCGCGCCGGGGCTGATCTCGTGCAGCTCTATTCCTGCATGGTCTATGAAGGTCCGGGATTGCCGGGCCGCATCCTCCGCGGCCTGTCGGCGCTGCTCGACCGCGAAGGCGTCGCGTCGATCCGTGACCTGCGCGACAGCGGCCTCGATCAGTGGCTTTCGGTGAAGCTTTGAGCCACCCGCGCCGGCAGACGGGCAAGCAGCAGAAGGCCGCGCAAGGCCAGGAACAGGTTGAGCGACAGCCAGAGGCCGTGGTTGCCGAAAAGCGGCACGAAGAGTGCCAGCGAAAGGCAATAGCCGGCGAACGCGAGCAGCATCATGTTGCGCATCTCGCGTGACCAGGTCGCACCGATGTAGACGCCGTCCATCTGGAAGGCCAACGCACCGGTCAGTGCCGTCACGGCGGCCCAGGGCAGATAGTCCGCCGCGATCGCCCGGACGTCGGCCGCCGTCGTCATGAAGGCGATGATGGCGCTGCCGAAGGCCAGGAAGAAGAGGCAGGAGACCAGCGCCAGCCCGAAGGACCAGAGCGCGGTGAGCCGGATCGCCCGGTCGAAACCTTCGCGGAAGCGGGCGCCGATCGCTCGTCCGACGATCTGCTCGGCGGCATTCGCCATACCGTCGAGATAGAAGCTCGCAATCATGAAGAAGTTCATCAGTACAGCGTTTGCCGCCAAGACGACGGCGCCGAAGCTCGTGCCGATGCGTGTCAGAAGCGTGAAGGCGGCAAGCAACGTGAAGGTCCGGATCATCAGGTCTCGGTTGATCGCGAAGAGCGCCGACAGCTTGGCGCGATCGAATATTTCGGCGACTTTCGGTCCGTCCTTCCGGTCAAAACGCGGAATGATGAGTGCTAGCCCGACGGCGGCGGCCATCCCCTCACCGATCAGTGTGCCCCAGGCGACGCCCGCCACACCCCAGCCGAGGACGAGGCCGAGATAGATCGAAAGGACGATGTTGGTGCCGTTGAGGATCGTCTGCAGCAGAAGTCCGGTCGTGCCGCGGCCGAGTCCCAGGACGAAGCCGAGGATGGTATAATTGGTAAGTGTCAGCGGTCCGGCGAGAATGCGGATCGAGAAGTAGGTCGCCGTTGCCGTGGCGGTCGTGCCGACCGGACCCATCATCCGCAAGCCGACGGAAAGCAGCCACGGCGAGGCGGCGAGAATGACGAGGCCGAGCCCGATGGAAAGAACGAGAGCCCGCCAGAAGACGGCCTGCTGCTCGTGTCTGTCCCCACGGCCGAGGGCCTGCGCCACCAGGGCCGTTGTCGAGGCCCGCAGGAAGCTGACGCTCGAGAAGATGAGGTCGAAGAGAACCGCACCAATCGCAAGACCGGCAAGCGCTGCCGCGTCGCCGGTCCGCCCGACCACCGCGGTATCGGTAAGGCCGAGCAGCGGGGTCGTCAGAAAGCCGAGTGTCATCGGCACCGCGATCGAAAGCACCGTCCTATGGGTGACGTCGAAGCTGTCCCTTGCTCTTGTCGCGATATCCACGCGCCCGTCTCCAGCCCTATTGCCAGGGAATCGCCTAGCTCGCGAGCACCATGGCCCAATAGGGACGGTTTGCGGAAGAGGGATTGTGCGCCACGGCAACACCAAGCCCGCGATAAGCGCCGAGCATGTTGTGCAGGTGCTTTTCGGATCGGACCCAGGCGTCGACCGCGTCCGCCACCTGCGATTGACCTGCGGCGATATTTTCGGAGGCCGGCAAAGGCACGCCCATCGACTTCATCCTGAGAAGAAAGTCGTCGCCCCTCCCGAGCAAATGCGACATCTCGCCTGCCCGCGCCATCCGCCGCGCCTGCGAGAGAGCGGCAGCCTCTGCGATCCTGCTGTATTCGAGGGTGGGGAGCCCTTTGCTGTTCCGAAGGGTATTGACGAGCGGCAGCGCGCCCTCCGTCTCGGCGCGCGCCGTATCGTCCGTGGTCGGCACGATATCCGTCGTCTTGCAGGCGGTCAGACCACCGGCCAGACCGATACCTGCCAGCATGAGGAAGCGTCGCCGCGGCAGGTATGGAAGCACGGTCACGGGCATGTCAGCGTCGGTAACTCAACAATCTCAGGACGATGAAGACGGGAATGACGATCGTCGCGCCGAGAAGCAGGTAGTCGCCCACCCGGCCAAGCGCGGCGAAGCCCCGGTACCAGAGTTCGAGGATGAAATGCCGGACGCCTTCCAGGATGTCGATCGGGTAGATGCCGAAAACGGTCATCACGAAGCCGACGATCAGCGACACGACCAGGAGCTTGATCGCGGTGCGGCCCGGCGTATCCCCGAGAAATCTGTTCACCCCATCCGACATGTCCGGTCTCCTGTTCTTCCATCACATAGGCGGGCATCTGCCGGCCTGCAAGCGCCTGCTCTTGCAGGTGCCGCGGAAATAGCTCTTGTGTTTTTTCCAGCTTTCGGTCAAGACCGCGCGCCTTTCCTGGAAACCCGCCATGCAACAGATCCAGTTCTCGTCCGGAAACCTCACCGCAGACCGTCGCGCCGACTACGCGAAGATGCTGAGTGAAGGCGGCGATCCCGCGGCTGCTGCCGAGCTCATGGAACAGGCGCTGGAGCTTGCACCCGATTGGGCGGCCGGCTGGCTCCGGCTCGCGGAATACAGCGAAAAGGCGGGCAATATTGAGGCAGCGATTACGGCGTTGAGGCGTGTCGCCACCCTCGACCCACAGGACCTGTTCGCCGCCCGGCTGAAGCTCGCCGTGCTCGGCGCCGAGCCGATGCCGGAGCAGCCGTCGAGCCGTTACGTCGAGGCCCTCTTCGACGACTATGCCGATCGCTTCGAAACCTCGCTCGTCGAGAAGCTCGGCTACAGTGTGCCGGGCACACTGGCCACCCTTCTCCGGGAGGTCGCCGGAGAGCGCCGCTTCCATCTCGCAATCGACCTCGGCTGCGGCACGGGTCTCTTCGGGGTGGAGATCCACGACCGTGCGGACCGGCTCGAAGGCTTCGACCTCTCGGCCAACATGCTCGCGAAGGCGTCCGCCAAACAGATTTACGATCATCTCGGAGAGGCCGATCTGTCCTTGCCGGCCGAACGGTCTGGCCTTCTTGGCGCGGGACTCCCCGAGGGACGCGCCGACCTCGTCGCCGCTGCGGATGTGCTGATGTATCTCGGTAGCCTGGAGAACGCCTTTGTGCAGGCCGCGACCCTTGCAGCACCCGGCGCGTTCTTCGCTTTCTCCGTGGAGGAGGCCGAAGTGGAGCAGGGCTTCGAACTTGCGCCTTCGTTGCGTTACCGCCATTCGGAGGCCTATGTCCGGCAGGCGCTGGCCGATGCCGGCTTCGGCACACGGCAGGTTAAACGCTCGGTCATTCGCATGGATTCCGGGAAACCTGTTCACGGCATTCTGTTTCTTGCCGAACGGCGCTTCTGAAGGAACGAAAGTTGCGAACTTGCCGGTAGGTCAGCATTGCTGACATATCGTGCTTGCGAACCGGAATGTTGCGGTGCACAATATGCCCGTTCTCAGACATTCCGGAGGTCGCGATCATGGCGCAGGTGAGCAGCATGTGGGGTATTCTGAATACCAGCCCGAACCGGCACACGATCGCCGAGGACGTTCAGGGCATCGTCACCGGAAGCATGGTGTCGGCGCTCGGCCTTTATCTTCTCGCCAAGGTCGGGCTCCTCACCGGCGGCATGGCCGGCGTCGCCTTCCTGCTCCACTACGCAAGCGGCGTCAGCTTCGGGCTGATCTTCTTCTTGCTCAACCTGCCGTTCTACATCCTCTCGCTTCGTCGCGTCGGGCTCGACTTCACGCTGAAGACCTTCGCTGCGATTGCCCTGACCTCGCTGATCGTCGAGTTCGAAGGACGCCTGATCGATATCAGCGCCATCGAGCCGGTCTGGGGCGCAATCCTCGGCGGTCTTCTCCTCGGCTACGGCGTGCTGGCTCTCTATCGCCACCGTGCGAGCCTTGGTGGTGTCGGCATCCTTGCCGTCTACCTGCAGGAGCGTTTCGGCGTCCGCGCCGGTCTGGTACAGCTCGCCTTCGATCTCACCGTGATGGTCTTTGCCTTCGGCGTGGTGAGCCCGGCGATCGTGATCTGCTCGGTCGTCGGTGCGGTGGTGCTCAATCTGTTCGTGGCGATCAACCACCGCTCCGACCGTTATGTCGTGCTGCGATAATTGCAGAGAGCGGAAGTCCCTTGAGCTTGGCAGGACGCCGCGTTACCGCGTAAACAACAAAGGGGGCTGGAACGGGTGAGAGGACATCGGACATGGCGATGAGCGACGTGAGGCCGAAGCTGCGGGAGATGATGGCGTCGTCGGCGGAGCGCCACTCCGTCATCGAAGATGCGCAGGGGCTTGCGGCCGGCGGCATGCTGGCGACGCTGGGCGTGATGCTGCTCTCCGGTGCGGGCCTGCTGACGGGCGGCACGGCGGGCGTTGCCTTCCTCCTTCATTACACGACGGGTTTCAGCTTCGGTGCCATGTTCTTTGCCGTCAACCTGCCATTCTATTACCTGGCGCTGAAGCGGTTCGGATTGGCCTTCACGCTGAAGACCTTTGCGGCGGTCGTGCTGACCTCGGTGCTCACGGAGACCGTCCCCCATTACATTGGCTTCTCGAACCTCGACCCGCTGGTTGCGGCCGCCTTCGGCGGCCTGCTCATCGGCGCCGGCCTGCTCGCTCTCTTCCGCCATCGCGCAAGCCTCGGCGGCTTCGGGATCCTTGCACTCTACCTGCAAGATCGCTTCGGCTGGCGGGCGGGGCTGGTACAACTCGCCTTCGACGGCACCGTGCTGGTCTTTTCCTTCTTCATCGCCAGCTACTACATCATCTTCTGCTCGGTCGTCGGCGCCGTCGTGCTCAACCTGACGCTTGCGATCAACCATCGTAAGGATCGCTACATCGCGATGTGAGCGACGACGGGCGTCTGACGTCGGTCAAGTCAGGCGGCTTGCTCGCGCTCGTCGATCGGATGCTGTGACCGGAAGCTGACACTGAGCCGGTTCCACACATTGATCGTGCCGATCGCCGTCGTAATCTTGACGATCTCTTCCTCTGAAAAGTGTTTGCGGATCTCCGCAAACGGTGCATCAGGCACTCCGGTCTGTGCCACGTTGGTCACGGCTTCCGTCCATTCCAGCAGCGCCCGCTCGCGGGCATCATAGAGCGGCGATTCCCGCCAGGCGCAGACGAGATTGATCCATTGTTCGCTCAGGCCGTCGTGCCGCGCCTCCTTGACATGCGTGTCGACGCAGTAGGCACAGCCGTTGATCTGCGACGCGCGGAGCTTCAAGAGATGGATATGCCGGGGCTCCAGGCCACAGCTGCGGATGTATTGTTCGAGGGCGAAAACTGCCTTGTAGGATTCGGGCGAGGCTTTGGCGAAATCGAAACGTGGCTGCATTGCGCTTCTCCTTGGTTGATAGGCAAGGTCCATGCACCGGCTGCTCAACGGCCGGTCTGGCGTGCGTGGCAGGTGATGAAATCGGTGCCGCGGCCAGCAATCGCACCGTCCTCGTCCACGGCGTGAACGCCGGCCACAATGTCGGCGATGTTCGTCTTGGCAAGTTCACTGCGGTAGACGCGCTCGGCGGCATGCATGGCGCTCGCGATGCGGCAGGGCGCCTGGAAGTAGCGGCCGGGAAGCGGCTTCGGACCACGCTGGCGGATTTCGGCGCAGCGGAATGCCGGGGCCGGCCCCTCGATCGCCAGAACGATGTCAAGCAACGAGATGTCCTTCGGCGCGAGCGCCAGTCGGTAACCGCCCTTTGGCCCCGGCACCGTGGCGAGAATTCCGGCACCCGAGAGCGCCTGAAGATGCTTCAGAAGGTAGCTGGCCGAAACGCCGTGATACTCGGCAAGGGCGGCGGCCGAGAGCACCTGACCCTGATCGAGCCCCGCCAGCATCGTCACGCAATGGATCGCCTGTTCTATGCCTTCGCTGAGTCTCATCTCTCAAAATCCTATTACGGATAATAAATATCCATGATTCTGCACCTCTGTCAATTCGCCGGCCGGCGCCGCAATCGCGATTTTCTTTTCCAATTCCGGTCCGGCTTCACTACCTTTTCCGCGTGAGCGCGACCGATTCCACCATCACGGGTTCCTCCGTCTCTCTTCCGGATGCCTTTCACCGCTGGTTCGCGGACAAGGGTTGGCAGCCGCGCGCCCATCAGCTGGAGCTGTTGGCGCGCGCCGAACGGGGGGAGAGCACGCTGCTGATCGCCCCGACCGGTGCCGGCAAGACGCTTGCCGGCTTTCTGCCGTCGCTCACCGATCTCGCGCGAAGGGGCAGGCGCAAGCCGGGAACCGCCTTCACCGGAATCCACACGCTCTATGTCTCTCCGTTGAAGGCCCTTGCCGTCGATATCGAGCGCAACCTGATGAAGCCCGTTGCCGAGATGGGCCTGCCGATCACGATCGAGAACCGTACCGGTGACACGCCGCAGTCGAAGCGGCAGCGCCAGAAACTCAATCCACCCGACATCCTGCTCACAACGCCGGAACAGGTCGCGCTGCTGATCGCCAATGGCGAGGCGACGCGCTTTTTCAAGGATCTCCGCTACGTCATCTTCGACGAGCTGCACTCGCTGGTGACATCGAAGCGCGGCCACCTGCTTTCGCTCGGGCTTGCGAGACTGAGACGTCTCGCGCCGCGCCTGCAGACCATCGGGCTCTCGGCGACGGTTGCCGATCCCCCCGATCTGATGCGCTGGCTGGTGGCGCAGACACCGGGGAGAGTGTGCGAAGCAGGTCTCGTTACCGTCGAAGGTGGCGCCAAGCCCGACATCTCGATCCTGCACACGGAGGATCGGATCCCCTGGTCCGGTCATTCGGCCCGCTATGCTATCCCCGATCTCTACGCGATCCTGAAACGGTTTCGGACGACGCTGGTCTTCGTCAACACCCGTTCTCAGGCCGAGCTTCTCTTTCAGGAGCTCTGGACGGTCAACGACGACAACCTGCCGATTGCGCTGCATCACGGCTCCCTCGACGTCGGACAGCGCCGCAAGGTCGAGGCGGCGATGGCGGAAAACCGGCTGCGTGCGGTCGTCGCCACCTCGACACTCGATCTCGGTATCGACTGGGGCGATGTCGACCTCGTCGTCCATGTCGGCGCGCCGAAGGGCGCCTCGCGGCTCGCCCAGCGCATTGGTCGCGCCAATCACCGGATGGACGAGCCGAGCCGCGCGATCCTGGTTCCCGCCAACCGCTTCGAGGTCATGGAGTGCCAGGCGGCGCTCGACGCGAACTATCTCGGCGCGCAGGATACGCCGCCCGTCGGAGAGGGTTCGCTCGACGTCCTTGCCCAGCACGTACTTGGTATGGCCTGCGCCGAGCCCTTCGATGCCGACGCGCTCCATGCGGAGGTTACGACCGCAGCACCCTATGCCCGCCTGCCGCGCGAGACCTTCGACCGGATTGTCGATTTCGTGGCGACTGGCGGCTATGCGCTGCGCACCTACGAGCGCTACGCCCGCATCCGACGCAACAAGGAGGGGCGCTGGCGCGTCTCCAATCCGCAGGTCGCCCAGCAATACCGCCTCAATCTCGGAACGATCGTCGAGATGCCGATGCTGAACGTGCGGCTGGTGAAGCGCAACCATCTCGGCTCCCTCGGCCGCGGCGGGCCGATGCGTGGCGGCACGGCGCTCGGGCAGGTCGAGGAGTATTTCCTGGAAAGTCTTTCTCCGGGCGATACCTTCCTCTTCTCCGGCAAGACCGTCCGCTTCGAGGGCATCCGTGAGAACGAGTGCCTCGTCTCCAACGCGTTTTCGCAGGATCCGAAGATTCCCGCCTATGCCGGCGGCAAGTTCCCGCTTTCCACCTATCTCGCCGACCAGGTCCGCGCCATGCTCGACGATCCGGCGCGCTGGCGAGCGTTACCGGACCAGGTTCGCGACTGGCTGGAAATCCAGCGCGAGAAATCGGTGTTGCCGAAGCGGGGCGAGCTGCTGATCGAGACCTTTCCGCGTGCCAGCCGCTTCTACATGGTGGCCTATCCCTTCGAAGGGCGGCTTGCGCATCAGACGCTCGGCATGCTCATCACCCGGAGACTGGAGCGGATGGGCGCAAAACCGCTCGGCTTCGTTGCCACCGACTATTCGCTTGCCGTCTGGGGCCTCGAGGATATCGGCGCGATGGTGCAGTCGGGGAGACTGGCGCTCGGCGAACTCTTCGACGAAGACATGCTCGGCGACGATCTCGAGGCCTGGCTGGCCGAATCATGGATGCTGAAGCGCACCTTCCGTACCTGCGCGGTGATCGCGGGGTTGATCGAGAAGCGGCATCCGGGCAAGGAGAAGACCGGCCGGCAGGTCACGGTATCGGCCGATCTGATCTACGACGTGCTGCGTACCCACGAGCCGGACCACATTCTCCTGCTGGCGACGAGGCAGGATGCCGCGGCCGGGCTTCTGGATATTGCCCGCCTCGGCGATATGCTAAAGAGAATCAAGGGTCGCATCACCCATCGCCGGCTCGATCACGTCTCGCCGCTCGCCGTGCCGGTAATGCTGGAAATCGGTCGCGAGCCGGTAGCGGGTGAGGCCCAGGAACACGTGCTGGCGGAAGCCGCGGACGAATTGATCGCCGAGGCAATGGCCTAGAAGCGGGGCCGACCTGCCATCGAAGGGCAACGGCCCGGAAAGAAAAGACAAGCGGATGAACCGGCTCGCGGCACTGAGAAGCACGCTTTCGGGAAGCGCCGAATTGACGGCCGAATTTTCCGTCGCCGGCGTCGGCGCGGTTTGCGATCCTGCCGGAGCGCTTTATCTCCCCGACCTCGACCTTCTCGTCGTCTCCGATCTGCATCTCGAGAAGGGAGCGGCTTTCGCCCGCCGCGGGCAATTGCTGCCGCCTTACGATACGCTCTCGACATTGCGGCGCCTCGAAACGGTCGTCACACGGTATAATCCGGCGATCGTCGTCAGTCTCGGCGACAATTTCCATGACCGCGTTGGTTCGTCGCTGATGCCGCCGGACTTCCGCGCGATGATCGCGGCGATGGCGCGCGGTCGTGAGTGGATCTGGATCAACGGCAACCACGATCCCGACGGCGTGGTCGAATTGCCGGGACGATCCGCCGACGAGTTGCGCTTCGGCAATCTCGTCTTCCGCCACGAACCCTCGCTGATCGACGGACGAGGTGAAATCGCCGGCCATCTGCACCCCTCGGCAACCGTCCGCCGGCGGGAAAAGTCGGTCCGCCGTGCCTGTTTCGCGACCGACGGCATTCGCCTCTTGATGCCGGCCTTCGGCGTCCTGACCGGCGGCCTCGATCTGCGCCACCGTGCCTTTTCCGGCCTCTTCGACCAGACGGCGCTGATTGCGCATCTTCTCGGACGGGACAGGATCTATTCCGTGCGCTTCGGCAGTCTGCTCGGTTAAAGAGGTGCCTTGTCCGGCCAGGGATTGATGCCGTCGCGCAGCCATAGCAGCGCGTCGATCCAGAAACCGGTGGCGTGACGGGCATGGAAGAGGTCGAAATGTCCCAGCCGGTCCACGCCGAGGTTGGCGGGCGAAAGCAGGACCTCCGTCGTCGGCGCGTGTCGATAGTATCGAAGTGCTCGTCTGATTGCCGCCACCGTTGCGAACTCGTCGTCCGCCACGGTGATCGCCAGGATTGGCGCAGTCACGGCGGAAAAGTTATTCAGGATCGCCTGCCGTTCCCGCGCGGGATAGCTGAGCTCCATGCGCGCGCGCCGAAAGCTCCATTCGTTCGCGACACCCGCCGGCAGATCCTCTAGCCAGCCGAGACGTTCTCCGGGAAAATAGCCGAAGAGTGCCGTCAAGGCCGGCATCGCCAGATGCCACTTGAGAAAGAGACGCAGCCTCTCGCGGGCCGCATAGTCCCGCCAGTAGGCATATTGCGCGCCGACGGTGAGCATCCGGTCGATCCGCTTGGCATTTGTGGCAAAGCCCGGCAGAAATCCGCCGATGCTGTGGCCGACGACCAAGACGGGGCCACCGCCGATCTTATCGGCGAAGTCGAGCGCCGCGTCGAAATCGCGTTCGCCCCAATCGCGCCAGCGAAAGCCGCAGCCGGCAAGGCGGTTGGGCCGCGACAGCCCGATGCCGCGGTAGTCATAGGTCAGGACCACAAAGCCGTGTTCGGCGAGAAACCGGGCGAAGTAGTGGTAATAGCGCGCGCGAACGCCGGTCGCAGGATTGACGATCACCGTCCCGCAGAGAGGATCAGCGCGACCGCTCCAGACATGGCCACGGAGTGTCACGCCGTCCCTGCACCGTAACGTGATCTCCCGTCCTTTGACGGGCTGTAGCCCATCATGTGCACGATGCCCGGAGCGTTCCTGCGTTTGACTGTATTCTGCCATCGCCGCCTCCTCTGTCGCTGTCGATGCGGCCAAGGCTAGCAGCGGGCATGGCTTGTGCACACTCACTGGTCGGTATACATGTTTCTCCATGGCGATCTCCGAGATACCGACCCGCGACCGTATCGTTTCCGCCGCAGCCAGGCTTTTCTACGACGAGGGCATCCGGCGCGTGAGCGTTGACGCCGTCGCCGAGGAGGCAGGCGTCACCAAGCGGACGCTCTATTACCATTTCGCGAGCAAGGACGATCTGGTGGCCGCCTACCTGGCGGGACGCGACCAGCCGAGCTTTTCAAAGTTCCAGCACTGGTACCGGGAAAGTGAGGGGCCGTTGCCGGAGCGGATCAAGGCCGTTTTCGCGGGTCTCGCGAGGTCGGCGCGCCACCCGAAGTGGAAGGGCTGCGGCTTCCTGCGAACCTCGGCCGAGCTGGCCAACATGCCGGGGCATCCGGCGATGAAGATTGGCGCCGCCCACAAACGGCGCCTGGAGGATTGGTTGGCGGACCTCTTCGAGGCGGAAGGCGTGCAGCAGCCGCGGACCCTCGCAAGACAGGTGGTCCTCCTCATCGACGGTGCATTCGCCGTCGTGCTCCTCAATCGTGATCCGGGTTACATCGAGACGGCCGGTGCCGCCGCCGCGACGCTGGTCGCCGCGGCGATGGACGGCCGCTCGGCTTGAGCCGGACGCCTCACGCCCTGTCGACTGGCGCGTAACGCAGGATCACGGCGCCAGTCTTGATGGGCCTGCTTTCGAGCAGCGTAAACGGCCTCGGTGTCTCGGCCGGCTTGAAATGCGGATTGCCACCACCCAGCACGACCGGCACCAGGCAGAGCCGGATTTCGTCGATCAGGTCCGCTTTCAGCAGACTGTCGCAGAGTTCGGCGCTACCGAAGATGAAGATGTCCTTGCCCGGCTGCTGCTTCAGCGCCTTCAATTCCGAAACGAGATCGCGAACGATGCGCGTGTTGTTCCAGTCTGCCCTGTCGAGACTTCGGCTCACGACGATCTTCGCGACCGAATTCATGTAGGCCTTGATCTCCAGTTCATTGGTCGCATCAGGCCAGTAGGCGGCCATGCCTTCATAGGTCTTTCGGCCGAAAACCAGCAAGTCCGTCTGCCGGCCGATTTCGAGCGAATAGTCACGCAGTTCGTTGCCCCAGACGAGCTCGTGAAAGCCCAGATCCCAGGGCGTCTTTCCTTCGAAATGGCCGTCCAGCGTCATCAGGTTCCAGATGATCAGTTTGCGCATCGTCTCCTCCGTTTCAAAACCGATTGCAAAATGCAAGCGGTTGAAGGCTAGTCAAACTGATTTTAGAATGCAAGTGGTTTCATGGAGAGGAAAATGGACCTGACGCACCGTTCCGGTTGCCCGATCAATCTGACGCTGGAGATCCTCGGGGATCGCTGGAGCTTGATCGTCATACGTGACGTGATGTTCGGCAATCGCCGGCACTTCCGAGAGCTGCTGCAGAATTCGGAGGAGGGGATCGCCTCGAACATCCTTGCGGACCGGCTGAAGAGGCTGGTGGAAAGGGGGCTGCTGACGCGGACCGACGATCCGAGCCACAAGCAGAAGGCGATCTACAGCCTCACCGAAATGTCGATCGAGCTAGTACCGCTGTTTGCCGAAATGGGTGCATGGGGAAGGCGGTATCTCG
Source organism: Ciceribacter sp. RN22 (assembly GCF_024054295.1). NCBI lineage: Bacteria > Pseudomonadati > Pseudomonadota > Alphaproteobacteria > Hyphomicrobiales > Rhizobiaceae > Ciceribacter > Ciceribacter sp. RN22. The sequence goes on along the minus strand of NZ_JAMXLD010000001.1, from coordinate 149,443 downwards.
CCGTTTCCGAAGATCTGGCAATTCGAGCGGAGTTGCTCGAGCAGGGCGGGCGGCCTTTATGGCGGGACTTCATGGACGAATTGCGTTTTCTCCACCTCGGCGTTCCAATGCCCGAAGGCACGCCTTCGGCCTTGTCGAGGCTGACGGAGGCCTATCTGGCGACGAAGGCGAGGATGGAGGCCGCCGAAGAGTGATCGGGCTCAGTCGCGGCGGAACATCAGACTGGCGCTCCAGCCGGTGATCAATGCCAGCAGCACAGCCAGAACGCCATAGGACAGGGGCTGGTCATGCGCGGCGCGGGTGATGGAGTCTTCGATCCCCGTTTTGATGACCCGCAGCGGCAGTTCACGTTGGGCGAGGAATTCGCCGCTCTTGAAGAGATAGGCCCGGACCATATGAACGCCGTCCGGAATGTTGGCGGGAAGCTTCAGCGTTGCCTTGAACAGGCTAGCGCTGACGAAGCGCACGCCCCCGGTGTCGCTCTGGTAGAGCCCGTTGGTCTGCTTCAGGCGGCGGAAGGCTTCCCGGAATTCGGCAAGATTGGCCGCGCTCTGAAAATAGCCGGTCGGCGTGAGCGGCATGTGGTCGACGCCGAGGCCGAGATCGACGAGCGCCTGTTGCGCGGTGATCTCGTCGAGCGGTCGCGTGCTCGCCAGCGAATAGGACTGCGGCATCCTCTCGAACGTCATCGAATTGCGGTTGACCCAGATGCCGAAGAGCCGCTCCTTGTGACGGACCGTCGCCTCGTCGCGTGGCCCCTCGAGAGTTACCACCACATCGTACTGGCCGATGGCGAGAAGCAGCGCGTCGGTGTTCGTGAGCGCCCCGAAGATCGTGAGATCGGCTCCGCGAAAATCTGACGTGATGGCGATTTCGCTGGTCGAGGTGCCGATGTCGAGGCTTTCCATGTCGGGAGTGGTCGGCTGGAACGGCACCTGGCCGGCGGCCTCGCTCGCGAAAAACGCCGAAAGGACTGTGACGACGGCAAGGAGCTTCGCGCGCATCGGCATCAGCCCCCCATTCCGCCGGTCGCGATCGAATAGAGATCCTCAGGCGTCACCACCAGGTCGATTGCGAGGCGCACGCCGACGGCAAGCACGAGTAGCCCCAGCAGCGCGCGGAGCTGTTCGCCGCGCAGTCTTTGGCCGACGCGGACACCGTATTGTGCACCGATGACACCGGCGACCATCAGCAGGAATGCCAGCACGATATCGACCGAGTAGTTGGTCGTCGCCTGTACGACAGTCGTGTACGCGGTGACGAAAATGATCTGAAAGAGCGATGTTCCGACGACGACATTCGTGGGGATGCGCAGAAGATAGATCATCGCCGGCACCATGATGAAACCGCCGCCGACGCCCATGATCGACGTGAGCACGCCGATGGCGAAGCCGAGCGCGATGACCGGCAGGATGCTCAAGTAGATCTTCGACTTCTTGAAACGCACCTTGAAGGGCAGGCGGTGCACCCAGATGTGCTGGCCCGGTCGCCGCAGGGTTGCGGGTTCGTTGCGCGCGGCCCGCCGCATCGCGTTCAGGCTCTCCATCAGCATCAGGCTGCCGATCGTCCCGAGAAACACGACGTAGAGTAGCGAGATGAAGAGGTCGAGCTGCCCGGCGCTGCGCAGCCAGGAGAAGATGTAGATACCTGCCGTCGCTCCCGCAAGACCGCCGACCAGCAGCACGATTCCGAGCTTCACGTCCAGCGTGCCGCGTCGGAAATGGGTGATCGCGCCGGAAACGGAAGAGGCGACGACCTGGTTGGCGCCGGTCGCGACCGCCACGACCGGAGGGATGTTGTAGAAGATCAGGAGAGGCGTGATGAGAAAGCCGCCGCCGACGCCGAACATGCCGGACAGAAAACCGACGGCCGCGCCCATGCCGAGAATGATGAAGATGTTCACCGACAATTCTGCGATCGGCAGGTAGATTGTCACGGGCAGCCTCGAAATGCGAACGCCCCGCAGAAGCGGGGGAATGGAAAGCGTCGGTTGTTGCCGGCGGCTCCGAAGAGGGATGAAACCGGGTCAAGTCATTGGCAGAGCTTGACCTCCGTCATGTTTTCATGCGCCCGCCGGCCAGACCTGTCAATTATGCGGCAAGGCTTTACGCGCCCATTTTTCCGGTTTTGTGACAGGGCGCGTCATTTGTTGCGCGCCAGCAGTTCCTTGACCAGTTTGTCGGTGACTTTTCCCGTCGGTTCCATGCCGACCGACGCCTGGAAGGCCTTGATCGCTGCCACCGTCTTTTCACCGAGCATCCCGTCCGGTACGCCGGCGTCGAAGCCGTTGTTGTTCAGAATACCCTGGATGTTGCGGATTGCCTTCTTCATGTCGACGCTGGCGGTCTTCACGCCCTTGCCGGCCCACTCGTCGGGAACATCGGTCGAGTTGGCCTGCGGGTCCAAAGGCTGCGGCTTCCAGAGATCGACCGCGGCGCGCGCCTTTTCGAGCTGATCCGGAGCCATGACGTTGGCAACCTCGTCGCGCTTCTTGGCGGCGTCCTTGTCGCCCGCCTTGGCGGCGATCGCAAACCACTTGTACGACTCCACGAGGTTCTGCGGAACGCCGTTGCCGCGCGCGTTCAGGATGGCCAGGTTGAATTGGCTGTCGGAAACGCCGAGTTCCGCCGCCTTGCCGAACCACTTGGCCGCGGTCGGATAATCCTGCGTGCCGGTGGCGCCCGAAGCGTGCATGACGGCGAGGTTGTGCATGGCGCTCGCATTGCCCTTTTCGGCGGCGAGCTCGTAATAGTGTCTGGCCGTCTCGACGTTGCGTTCGACGCCGCTGCCGTTTTCGTAAAGGTTCGCCAATCTGTACATCGCCGGTGCGAAGCCCTTGTCCGCAGCCATCTTGTACCACTTCGCGGCTTCCGCGAAGTCACCGTCGACGCCGCGGCCTTCGGAGTAGCGTGCTGCGACCTCGAAGAGCGCGAGCGGATCACCCTGCTTGGCGGCAATGACCAGCGAGGCGGGTTTGATGGCGTCCGGTACGGCGATCGATTCCACCGGTGCCGCAACGGCTGTGGCGACGGGAGCTTGCCCTTCGGTCGCCGTCTGCAGCGGGGTGGCCGCGGCGCTCTGCGCACTTGCGGCATCCGCGGGAGCCAAAGGCGTGAGCTTGCCGCTTTCGTCGAGCGGAACGGGAGCAGTGAGTGCTGAAGGTCCGGACGGAGCGCGCGTGGCATCCGAATTCGCCGGCGGTGTCTCACCGTCGATCTTCGCGGTTGCGGGTGCTTCCTCCGTGACCGACATGCCTGTGGTCGTCTGTGCGTCGCTGGCCTCGCCGGAGGCGGCCGGAGCCTCGGCCGACACCAGCGGCGTGCTATCGTCACGCAGCAACGTGTTGACGAGCGGCATTGCCATCGCGACGAGCAGCACGGCGCCGACAGCCATCAGGATCGGCCGGCGATAGCGCGAAAGTGCCGAACCCGTCGACTTGCCGGCTTCCGTCTTGGGGGATCCGGCGCGATAGGCGCGGTCCATCTCGCTTGCGGCAGCCTGGGCGGCACGGCGGGCGGCGGCGATATAGTCGGTGCGATCGCCGTCCGATGCGGCGCCGTTTCCGGCACCGGCCTCGCGTTGTGCTGCCTGGGTCGCACGGACCCGCTCCAGGATCTTGCGCACGTCCGGCGCGCCCGAGCCGGGTTCGAGCAATTCGTTGGCGTCCTCGGGAGGCAGCATCTCCGAAGGGTCGATCGACGGGCTCGGATCGACCAGAGTGCGCTGTACGGGTCCGCTGCCTTCCTTCTTCTGACCGGGACGCAAACGCTTGCCGAGCCCGGCGAGCAGGCTTGGCTTTGCCGCCTTCTTTGAAGAGGCCTTCGAATTGTGCGCCGGCTCCGGTGCATCGAGCACATATTCCGCTTCCGGGATATCGGCGGGCGCCGGAATGTCGTCGGCCACGGCCACAGCCTGCATCTCGGCACGTGCAGGTCGGCTTGCCGCCGCTTCCGCGGTGCGAGCCGGAGCGGGGCTCTCGGCACCGATGCTGTCTCGCGAGCCGACGCGGTTGTCGATCTGGTCGAGCTTTTCGGCGATCTGGACCAGAGTGTCGTGCAGGGCCTCGAACGTGCGGTGGGTCCGCTCCTCCGAATTCCGGCTGACCGCTTCCAGGTCCTTGAGGTGCTCGGCCAGTGCCGAAAGCGCGCTAAGGTCGGCGCCCGAGGCGTCTCCGCGGCCCCCTTGCGTCTGCGCATAGCTTTCCATCACGGTCTCTGCCGCCTGGCGAGCCGCTTCGATGATGTATTCATCGCTGGTGGCGATGTAGTCCTCAAGCGCCGCGACGCGGCCGGTCATGGCCTCGTTGCCGGCGCCGGCATCCGATGGCGCGCTGCTGATCAGCGTCGAGAGATGGGCGATCTGTTCTTCGAGGCCGCGCAGTGCGGACGTGTCCTGGACAGGGGCCGCAGCCGTCTCTTCCAGCCGGTCGACGATCGTGTTGAGCCGCTGTTCGAGTTCGCGGAACGCAGGATCGCCGGCTGAGCCTGTCGGGGCGGGGACCGCAAGGGAGCTGATGCGCTCGGCAAGTACGTCGAGGCGATCGGCCAGCCGATCGCTGACCGCGCCCTGGTCGAGCGCGTCGATCTTGCGGGAGATGTCGGCGAGATAGCCCGTGAGCTCGGGTTGGGGACCACTCGGCTGGCCGCGCTCGAGCAGCTCGGAGAGCTGGTCGAGCCGTTCCTCGAGCCGGCGTGCGGTTCGTTGCGTCCCGAGTTCCTCGATGCGGGCAGTGAGCGTCTCCAGCCGATGGCCGAGATCGATCGCCGGATCTTGCTGTTCGAAGGCCCGTCCCGCAATCGCTTCGATCTGCTCGGCGATGCCTGCGATGCGATCCTCGATGCGGCTGATCGAGACCGCATCGGAGCCGGAACCGCTGTGGCGACTTCCAGCTGCGATGGCCCGGGTGATTTCGTCGAGCCGCATGTCGATGCCGGCAAACTGCTCCATCAGCATGCGTTCGCTGGGATCAATATGGGCGCCGATGTGTTCGAGCGCAGTCGCGACGGTTACCAGCTTGTCTTCGAGGGCGCGAATCGCACCGTGGTCGCCGATATTGCCGATATGGCGTTTGATGTCGTCGAGCCGGTCGGCGAGCGAGAGGAGTTCCGAGCGCAGCGCGCCGGCATCGAGGCCGTCGAGGCGCTCTTCGAGGTCGTCCCAGCGCCGCTCGATATGGCGCACGGAATCCTCCCGTGCGAGCCCGTCCATGAGCGAGCGCAGTTCCTCGAATTCCGCCTGCAGCCGCTCGGTGCCCGGAGCCCGATAGCGACCGAGCTCGGTGATCCCGTCGGCAAGGCGCGCGATGTCCTGGCGCATGTCTTCGGAGGGACGGCGATCTTCCGCAAGTGTACGGATGCTGCGCATCTCCGAGCGAAGAGAGCCGATCTCTGCGGCGAGGCTTTCGGCGATGTCGTGCTTCAGCTCCTGGCGCAGTCCGAGCAGTGCCTGGCTGATCTCCCGGGCGGCGTCGGGCTGGGTACGGGCTGCCGGCTGCTGCGGGGCAAACCGCTGGACCGGTGCATTGCGGTCATCGTAGCGTTCCTGCGAACGCGGCTCGGACGCGCGTCCCCTCCCTTCCTCGAGGGCACGCTGGCGCTGCCGGATTTCGGCGAGCGGGTCGCGATCACGAAGATCGCGGCTCTCGGGGGCAAAGTCGCGGCGGGGATCCTGCGAAAGCCGTGCGCTCCGCTGATTGTTGTTCATGAGCCCTTCGATGCGTGCCTCCAGCCCCTCGATGGTACGGCTCAACGCATCCAGGGAGGATGAGCCGCCGGGACGGGAAGGGTTGGATCGCGATCCGTTCATGTTCGTGCTCGCTTCGAAATTGGCCCGCATCAGGCGAGCTTTGCTCCTCGGCGTGGCTGACGGTGGTGGCGTCGGCGCTGGTTTTCTCTTGGCTCCGAAGTCCCTGTTGTGCAGTTTCCTGACACCCAGTTGCTCGGCAGTGCACCCCCGGATCATCACGCTTCACCGCCTACATTTCGCGAAACGTGGTAAACAAGCCGTTAACCTGGCGTTTCTTTTTTAACGATTTGTAAGATTTCTGCGGCACTCCGGCGCTATCGTGGATCGATATTCCGCTCCCGGGGAAGGGCGGCGAAATTTGCGGTCGCGACGAATTGACGTTTACGCAAACGTCAATATTATAGCGACCACACCCGCTGTCAGGATCAGTCTCGGAGGAAGATGACACATGCCTGTCTACAAGGCCCCGGTTAACGATACGCTTTTCGTGCTCAACGACGTGCTTGGCCTCGAACGTTACCACAACCTGCCCGGCTTCGAGGAGGCAAGCCCGGACATGGTCGAGGCGATCGTCGGCGAAGCCGCAAAGCTGGCGGAAGAGGAGCTGTTCCCGCTCAACCTTTCCGGCGACCAGGAAGGCTGCAAGCGCGACGACAGCGGCAACGTCAGCGTGCCGAAGGGTTTCAAGGAGGCCTATGACGCCTATTGCCAGAGTGGCTGGATCGGTCTTGCCGTTCCGCAGGAATTTGGCGGGCAGGGGTTGCCCTATACCCTGCATGCGGCCGTCGGCGAGTACATGTCGTCCGCCAACATGGCGTTGATGATGTACCCGGGCCTGACACAGGGCGCGATCGCGGCGATCCTCGTTCACGGTTCCGACGCCCAGAAGCAGACCTATCTGCCGAAGATGGTCGAAGGCACCTGGTCCGGCACCATGAACCTCACCGAGCCGCACTGCGGCACCGACCTTGGCCTGTTGCGCACCAAGGCTGTTCCTCAGTCCGACGGCAGCTACAAGATCTCGGGTCAGAAGATCTTCATCTCGGCCGGCGAACACGGGATGACCGAGAACATCATCCATCTGGTGCTCGCCCGCATCGAGGGCGCACCGGAAGGCACGAAAGGCATCTCGCTCTTCATCGTGCCGAAGTTCATGGTCAACGAAGACGGCTCCGTCGGCGCCCGCAACACGGTTTCCTGTGGCGCGATCGAGCACAAGATGGGCATTCATGGCAACGCCACCTGCGTCATGAATTATGACGAGGCGACCGGCTACCTGATCGGCGCGGAGAACAAGGGTCTCGCCGCCATGTTCGTGATGATGAACGAGGCGCGTCTCGGTGTCGGTCTGCAGGGCCTCTCCATTGCCGAGGTGGCCTACCAGAACGCCGCCAGTTACGCCCGCGAACGCATCCAGGGTCGTTCGCTCTCCGGTGTCAAAGCGCCCGACAAGAAAGCCGATCCGATCATCGTACACCCCGATGTCCGCCGCGCTCTCTTGACCATCAGGGCGTTCACCGAGGCCGGCCGCGCATTCACCCTGTGGACGGCGCTGAAGTCGGACATCGCCCACCGTTCGGGCGACGCTGCCGAACGCCAGGCAGCCGACGATATCCTCGGCCTGATGACGCCGATCCTGAAGGGCGTCCTCACCGACAAGGGCTTTGATCACGCCGTCATGGCCCAGCAGATCTTCGGTGGCCACGGCTACATCGAGGAGCACGGCATGAGCCAGTATGTCCGCGATGCCCGCATCGCCATGATCTACGAAGGTGCGAACGGCATCCAGGCACTCGATCTCGTCGGTCGCAAGCTCGGCATGAACGGTGGCCGCGCCGTCATGGCGCTGTTCAAGGAAGTCGGCGACTTCTGCGAGGAACATCGCAGCGACGAGGCGATGGTGGTCTATACCAAGGGCCTGAAGAAGGGGTTGAACGACCTGCAGGCGGCCACCATGTGGTTCATGCAGAATGCCATGGCCAAGCCCGACAACGCGGGCGCCGGCTCCACCGATTACATGCATCTCTTCGGTCTGGTCGTTCTCGGCTACATGTGGGCCAAGATGGCGAAGGCCGCCAAGGACAATCTCGCCGCCGGCACCGGCGACGCCGACTACTACAAGAACAAGCTGATCACCGGTCGCTTCTACATGGAGCGGATCATGCCGGAAACCGCGCTGCGCAAGAGCCGCATCGAGACAGGCGCCGACACCATCATGGAGATGGCCGCGGAGGCCTTCTGATTTTCACCTTCTCCCCGCTGGGGAGGAGAGGGACAATGAATTTCCGGCGCCCAGGCGCCCAAGGGAGAGAAACCATGACCGAAGTCTATATCTATGACCACGTGCGCACGCCGCGCGGCCGCGGCAAGAAGGACGGTGCGCTGCATGAAGTACCGACGCCTCGCCTCGCGGCGAAGGCTCTGGAGGCCTTGCGTGACCGCAACGGCCTCGACACCTCGACCGTCGACGACATCATCTTCGGCTGCGTCGATCCGGTGATGGAAGCCGGTGCCGTGATCCCGAAGGCAGCCGCCTTCGAGGCCGGCTATGCTTTCAGCGCGCCCGGTATCCAGATTTCGCGCTTCTGCGCCTCTGGTCTCGACGCGGTCAACCTCGCCGCCGGCAAGGTCAAGTCCGGCTCGGACGACATCGTGATCGCCGGCGGCGTCGAATCGATGTCCCGTATCGGCATGGGCATGTCGGGCGGTGCCTGGTACATGGACCCCTCGGTCAACTTCCCGGCCTATTTCATGCCGCAGGGCGTGTCGGCCGACCTCATCGCCACGAAGTACGGCATCTCCCGCGACGACGTGGATGCCTATGCCGTCGAAAGCCAGCGACGTTCGGCCGAATCCTGGGCGAAGGGCCATTTCGCCAAGTCGGTGATCCCGGTGAAGGATGCCAACGGCCTCGTCATTCTCGACCGCGACGAGCATATGCGTCCCGGCACCGACATGCAGGCGTTGGCGCAGCTGCAGCCCTCCTTCCAGATGCCGGGTGAAATGGGCGGCTTCGAGGCCGTGGCCATCCAGGCCCATCCGGAAGTCGAGCGCATCAACTATATTCACCACGCCGGCAATTCTTCGGGCATCGTCGACGGTGCCGCCGCCGTTCTGATCGGCTCCAAGGAGGGCGGTGAATCGATGGGCCTCAAGCCCCGCGCCCGCGTTCGCGCGTTCACCAATATCGGCTCGGACCCGGCACTGATGCTGACCGGTCCGGTCGACGTCACCGAAAAGCTCCTGAAGAGGACCGGAATGAAGATCTCGGACTTCGACCTCTTCGAACTCAATGAGGCCTTCGCCGCCGTGGTGCTGCGCTTCATGCAGCATTTCGAAGTCGACCACTCGAAGATGAACGTTGCCGGTGGCGCGATCGCCATGGGGCATCCGCTCGGCGCGACCGGCGCCATGATCCTCGGCACGGTTCTCGACGAGCTGGAGCGCCGTGATCTCAACACCGCGCTCGTCACGCTCTGCATCGGTGCCGGGATGGGTACCGCGACCGTCATCGAACGCGTCTGATCCGGGGAGGAAGAATATGACCTACAAGAACTTCACCATTGAAACCGACGCCGACGGCATTGCCCTGGTCACCTGGGACATGCCCGACAAGTCGATGAACGTTTTCACCGTCGAGGTGATGGACGAGATCGAGAAGATCGTCGACCAGACGGTTGCGGACGCAAACGTCAAGGGCGTGGTCTTCACCTCCGGCAAGAAGACCTTCTCCGGCGGCGCCGATCTCACCATGATCAAGGGCATGTTCTCCATGCTCGAGGAAGAGAAGGCGAAAGATCCCGCCGGGGCGGTCCGCAAGCTCTTCGACGCCGCCGGCCGCATGACCTGGCTGTGGCGCAAGATCGAGACCTGCGGCAAGCCGTGGGTCGCGGCGATCAACGGTACCTGCATGGGCGGCGCGACGGAGCTGTCGCTGGCCTGCCACGGTCGGGTTGCTTCGAACGCCAAGTCGCTCAAGATCGGGCTGCCGGAAGTCAAGGTCGGCATCTTCCCGGGCGCCGGTGGAACCCAGCGTGTTGCGCGTCTGGCCAATACGCAGGACGCCCTGCAGATGATGACCACGGGTTCGAGCCTGACCGCCGCCCGCGCCAAGGCGATGAACCTCGTCCATCAGGTCGTCGAGCCGGATCAGTTGATCTCGGCCGCCAAGCAGATGATCAAGGATGGTCTGAAACCCGTCGCCCCGTGGGACGAAAAGGGCTTCAAGGTGCCCGGCGGCGGCATCTGGACTCCGGCGTCGGCCCAGCTCTGGCCGGCCGCCTCCGCCATCCTGCGCCGCGAGACCGCCGGCAACTATCCGGCCGCGCTCGCCATCCTGAAGTGCGTCTACGAAGGTCTGCAGGTGCCGTTCGACACCGGTCTCCGGATCGAGCAGCGCTACTTCACGCAGATCGTACAGACCAAGGAAGCGTTCGGCATGATCCGTTCGCTCTTTGTCTCCATGCAGGAGCTCGGCAAGGGCGCCCGTCGCCCGGCAGGCGTCGAGAAGACCGAACTCAACAAGGTCGGCGTCGTCGGCGCCGGCTTCATGGGCGCGTCCATCGCCTATGTGACGGCAGCGGCAGGCATCCCGGTGGTGCTGATCGACCGCGACATCGAGGCGGCGAACAAGGGCAAGTCCGTGTCCGAAGGCCTCGTCGCCGGCGCGGTCGGCAAGGGCCGGATGTCGAAGGAAGACGGCGAAAAGCTGCTCTCTCTCATCACCCCGTCTGCCGACTACGCCTCGCTCTCCGATGCGAACCTCGTCGTCGAGGCCGTATTCGAGGACCGCGACGTGAAGAAGGCCGTCATCGAGGCCGTCGAGGCCGTTCTGCCGGAGGGCGCGATCTTCGCCTCCAATACCTCTACGCTGCCGATCACCGGTCTCGCCAAGAATTCGAAGCGTCCGGCCCAGTTTATCGGCGTGCATTTCTTCTCGCCGGTCGAGAAGATGATGCTGACCGAAGTGATCCTCGGCAAGGAAACCGGCGATAAGGCGCTTGCCGTCGCGCTCGACTACGTCGCGGCGATAAAGAAGACGCCGATCGTGGTCAATGATACCCGCGGCTTCTATGTCAACCGCTGCGTCTTCCGCTACATCAACGAAGCCTATGACATGCTGGCCGAGGGCGTGCCCGCGGTGATGATCGAGAATGCGGCGAAGTTCGCCGGCATGCCGGTCGGTCCGCTGTCTCTGAACGACGAGGTTGCCGTCGACCTCTCGCAGAAGATCATGCGCGCCTCGATTGCCGATCTGGGCGAGGCCTCGGTCAAGCCCGAGCACATGAAGCTCATCGACAAGATGGTGGACGAACTCGACCGTCGCGGCCGCAAGAACGGCAAGGGCTTCTACGAGTATCCGGCGAAGCCCGCCAAGAAGTTCCTGTGGCCCGGCCTCAAGGAGCTCTATCCGCAGCAGAAGCCGGAGAACGTCAGCGTCAAGACCCTGCAGGAGCGTCTGCTCGTCACCATCGCGCTGGAAGCGGCCCGTACCATGGAAGAGGGCATCGTCACCGATCCGCGCGAGGCCGATGTCGGCTCTATCCTCGGCTTCGGCTTCGCCCCCTATACCGGCGGCACGCTCTCCTACATCGACGGCATGGGCGTAAAGACCTTCGTGGAACTCTGCGAGAAGCTCGCAGCCTCCTACGGCGACCACTTCAAGCCGACGCCGCTGCTTCTCGACATGGCCGCCAAGGGCGAGACTTTCTACGGTCGCTTCAATCCCTACGGCCAGGTGGAAAAGGCAGCGTAACGTTGCACCATTCTTTCGCGAGAGAGCGAGGAAATGAATTTGGAAGGCGGCTCCGGCCGCCTTTCTCTTTTGACGGCCTCGGTGCCCGACGTCTCACGATCCGGTCGAATAGGGCCTCCGCAACCCCTGCCGCTCGAGCCAGCCGATCAGCGCCTTCGGCTCGTCGGTCTGGATGACGGTGACACCGCGGTCGATCCAGAAGCCGTAGACATCGTCCGGACGTCCGCTGGACATTGCGAGCCCGTCGCCACGCCCGCCGGCGACCATTCCCTCGGGCCGGTCGGTAATCGGATAGGTATTTATCCAGAGATGGGTGTTGTTGCGGATCGCAACCGCACGCGCCTGGGCGGAGAACAGCGGGCCGCCGTCCGATGTCGGGCCGGGCGTGCCATCCTTGTGCCAGACCACCAGTTCGGCGGCCGGAGCCGCCACCTGTCTGTCGACCTTCTCGATGAAGCTCGCGTCGCGGACCGCATCATCGGCGAGAATCGGCATGAACAGCACGTCACCCCCGATGCGATCGAGCACCGCCTTCGTTCGGGCGAGCCGTTCCTCGTTCCAGATCGGCGCCTTGACGACGATGCCGTCAGCCATCCCGAGGCGACGTGCGACCGCGACGATGTCCGGCAGGTCTTCCGGCTCCAGCTTGTTGTCGACGTTGACGAGGATCCGACCGCGGGCGTGGGTCAGCATCTCCTCGAAGGTCGGGACGGGTTCGGCACTCACTGCGCCGCTTGCCTCGACTTTCAGCCGGCACCGGCGAAGCTCCTCGAGCGTGTGGTCGCTCACCGCGCCGACGCAGGTGGTGGTGCGCTCCAGCGTCGGGTCGTGCATGACCACGAGCGCGCCGTCGCGCGAACGGCGGACGTCGAGTTCGACCAGCTCAACCCCGAGCGAAACGGAATTGTCGATCGCCGCCTTCGAATTCTCGGGGCGCATGGTCTGCCCGCTTTCCTTCCATCCCGCCCGGTGCGCCACCACCATCACATGGTCGCGCCAGCGGTTGGCGTCGCTCAGGCGTTCGCGGATCTGGGAACTACGCCCACCGGCCGGCATGGAGGCATCTGTGGCAATCGTCGGCGCCACAAGAAGAACGGCGGCAAGCATTGGGGCGAGGCGGCGCATCGGTCAATCCTCCATCCTGTTTCGTCAGGAGAGCGGATAGGCGGGCTCGGTCACAAAGGCGTGACGGATCGGTGAATCTTCGATGACAGTGTGGGAGCTCGATGCCGATGTCGCGGATTTCGCCGGAAACGTCTTGCAAAAGACGAAATCCGCACTTAGTTGTATCGCCATCGATCTTGCTAGACGAACTCTGTCCCGGCCGTTGGTGCCGTTCTGGCGAACTTCCCTTCAAAATCGGTTACACCACCGCAGCACCCGCATGCTGCACAACTTTCGACGCGATTGAAAAGGAAATCGTCATGAACACTGGTATCGTAAAATGGTTCAACGCCACCAAGGGCTACGGCTTCATTCAGCCGGACGACGGTTCTGCGGATGTCTTCGTCCACATCTCTGCCGTTGAACGCGCCGGCATGCGCGAGCTCAAGGAAGGCCAGAAGCTCTCCTTCGAGTTGGCTCGCGACAAGCGCTCTGGCAAGACCTCTGCGGACAACCTGCAGGCTCTCTAATCGGAATTGTTCTCCGGAGCGCGAGCACGGATGTGCCGGCGCGCTTTGTCGAGATCAAGGGAAGGTCGGGTTCGCCCGGCCTTTTTTTGTTTGCGACGGACTTGCCACGCTATGCTCACGATCGTCCCTTTACTTGTTTCGGCGCTGCCCTAGGCTTCTATGAAGGGAAAGGAGCTGCGATGGACGACAGAGCAAAAGCGCCGGCCAGGACCACGTTGCGCACGATCCAGGCGGATCTGCCCGTCAATGCGGTGTGGCATATCTGGCTGAAGGCCATGGTGCCCGGCATCCAGGGCGCCCTTTCCTTTTCCAATGCGAACGGCAAGTTCGGCGAGGTGATCGCCAGCAACGCCGAGGAATATTCTTTCCGCATCTACCACGTCTTCGGCGGCGGTCCGGTCGAGATAAGCTACGACACGGACACCACCTCCGTCTCAGTCGCCTACTGGTTCACCGCCCAGGAGGTGCTGGAGACGGGAATAACCGTCGTGCACACCAACCCGGCCAATGCACCGCCGGACCTGCCTGAGTCCTATCATTTTCGCCCGCCCTTCGGCTGGATGAATGATCCGAACGGTTTCGGCCGTTTCGGCGGCAGGCCACATCTCTTTTACCAGCACTATTCGCACGGCCTGCGGTGGAACAACATGCACTGGGGCCATGCCGTCTCCTCCGACTATCTGCGCTGGCGGCATCTGCCGATCTTTCTCTTCCCGTCGGAGGATCTAATGGCACGGCCGGACCGGCGGGGAGGCGCCTTTTCCGGGTCGGCGATCGCCTTGCCGAACGCACCGGGCATCCGCGTCTTTTTCACCGAGAAGGTGCAGGATCGCGCACCGGAGCAGGAGATCCAGATGACGGCGACCTCGTCGGACCTCTTCAGTGCCGGACAGGCGGAGGTCATCCTGCCCAGTCGTCCGGAGGGCGAGGGCCTCACATTTGATTTCCGTGATCCTTACGTGTTCAAAGGCCCGGACGGACACTGGAAGATGCTTCTCGGCAGCCAGAGCGCGGAGGGTGGGGTTATCCTGCTCTACGAGACGCTGGACGTGACCGCCGCGGGAGGCTGGACCTATCTCGGCAAGCTCCTGGTCGAGAAGCGTCATGCGACGACGGCCATCGAATGTCCTTGCATGTTGCCGCTCGACGGCGTCCTGACCGACCCTGCAACTCGCTGGGTGCTGATCTACGGGCTGATGAACAGCGTCGACGCGGCGACCGGACGGCGCAATCTCACCATGGCGGAGGTCGGCTGGTTCGACGGGCGAGACTTTTCGCGCGAGTTCATCCAGGAACTGGACTTCGGCGCCGACAATTATGCCTTCCAGGCGTTTCTCGACGGTGATGCGCCGGTCGGGATGGGCTGGCTCGCCAATTGGGCGGAAGCCTCGCCGACCATCGACTTCCCGACGGCCATGACGCTCCCGCGCACCTTGAAGCTCGGCGGCAACGGGCTTCTGACACCGCCGATCGGTGCGGCCGAGAGCCTCAGAGGCTACATTCTCGACCGCACGCGCCTGGCCGCCGGACAGGGCGTGTCGTTCCTCCGCGGTGCGGTCGAAATCCTCTTCGAGCTCAAGGAGCCGGGTGCGCCCTTCGATCTCCAGTTCGATCATGCGAACGTGGACCTCGCCCTCGTCCAGGATGAGGCCGGCCTTTCGATCCGCCATCGTGTCGGGGATGGACCGTCGCCGAATTTCATCGCGCCGGGCGCGAAAGTGCGGCGGCTGCGCATCTTTCTCGACTATGGTTCGATCGAGGTCTTTGCGGATCACGGCCGGTTTGTCGGCACCAAGCGGATTGCCGGGCTCGAGCCGGTCCGAGCCGCCAGGTTTGCGGCGGGGACCGAGAATGTCGCCCATGCCACGGTCTGGTCGCTGCGGCTCTGACGGGTTCTCTGCCCCTGTTCTCGGCGAGCCTTCGCAATCATGTCGTCACCTGCCCCTGAAGAGCCGGGTGGCCAGGCTCTCGGGCAGCCCCGCCGCCCTTATCCTCGCGGCTGCCGTCTCGATGTCGTAACCTGCCCGGCGGAATTCCAGTTCGCGCGTCTCGCTGTCGTAGAGGCCGAACGCTGCCGACGGATTGCCGTCACGCGGCTGACCGACCGCGCCCATGACGGCGAGCCAGCGCTGCTGCTGCTGGAGCGGAATGCCGGTGGCCGTGTAGGGAGAGAAGCTGGTGATCTTGCCGCTCGGAGCAAGCGCGTAGAGCGCCGGCCGGTGCACGTGGCCGCAGAAGCTGATCCGTGCGGTGCAGGCGGCGAAGTGGTTGTCGGCGGCTTCGGTGTCGGTCACGTAGCGGAAGCGCTGCGGCGAGGAGGCGTCCGCATGGACGTAGAGCCGGCATTCATCGGTCGCTTCATACGGCAGCGTTGCGAGGTAGGCCTTTTCGTCGGCGGTGAGCTGCGTGCGCGTCCATTCCATGGCGGCCCGCGCCGTCTCGTTCATCGACACGCCCGGATCGGAGACCGCCTGATCGTGGTTGCCACGGATCACCACGGCGCCCTTCTCCGAAAGCTCTATCGTCTTTTGCACGCACCAGCCGGGATCGCCGCCATAGCCGACGATGTCGCCGAGGATGACGTAGCGCTGTGCACCCTGCGTCTCGGCTGCTGCAAGGACCGCTTCGAACGCCTGCCGGTTGGCATGGATATCCGAAAGAATGGCAATCCGCATGGCCCCTCCCTGGCGCATTTGGAACTTCAGCACCAATTTGGGGTGCGTTCGTCCGTCGCGCTATTGGCCGGAAGAAGCATGGGGCAGAATAAGGGAATACCGTCCATACCTCGGACCGCGCTCGAAATGCCGCGGGTCGGCAGGTGTCAGGCAACAACGCGCAAACGGCCGCGTGGCCGTCTCACCATTCCTTCCGGTCGCCTCAGCGATACGGGCTCCTGCAGCGATGGAAGCGCCCGTCGAAACCGAAATAGGTGTCCGTCCGCGGGTTGTACGACCGGTAGCGGTTCATGCACCATCGCACATGAGCCGATGGCAGATAGTACACCGGTGGAGGAAGACGTCTGTAGACCGGCGGCGCAGGACGGTACCATATGGGCGGCGGCGCTGGGCGGTAGTACCATGGCGGAGGTGGACGATACCACGGTGGCGGTGGCCACTGGACGAGATCGAGATCGCTGGCGGTTGCCGGCGCTGCGGGAGCGGCGGGAAGGGTCGCAGCGGCCACACTAGACGTAGCAATGGCGAGGCACGTCATCCCGATTGTCAGTAAACGCAGTGGATGCCGAAACATGTCATAGACCTTCTCGACGATGCGGAACAGGGCAGTCACAGTCGCAGACACGGCAGAGACGAGCCTCCGCGCTTGCAGGAAAACGCGCCATCGGCGGAATCCACCAAGTTCAACAAGATCTAAATTAGCACATCGGCGGCAAATATCCTTGACCTGGGTCAAGTCCTATGGCGCTTCCGGAAACGCCGTCATTCCGCGGCAGCGCGCTTCAGTCCGGAAATGTGGGTGATGAAGGCGCGAAGCGCCGCCGGCTTCACGGGCTTGTGCTGGAGGCCGATATTGTGGCGTTCGGCTTCGGTGCGGACCTCGATCGTCCGGTCGGCGGTAATCAGCAGTGCCGGCACCTCGGCGCCGTAGAGGGTCCGCAGGCGCAGGATCGCCCCGATGCCGCTGCCGTCCCCGAGATGGTAGTCGGCGATGATGATGTCCGGCGGCACCGGGCTCCTGGCGACGATCGGATCGAGGTCCGCGATCGACCCGGCACACTCGACCTCACATCCCCAGCCGGACATCAGCACCGCCATGCCGTCGAGGATGTTCGGCTCGTTGTCGATGCAAAGAACCCTCAGGCCGCTCAAGGGTTGCACCACCTCTCGTGCACCCTGTGTGACCGCAGATCTGACGGCACCCTGCACGTCACGCTCCCGCGGCACCACGATCTTGAAGGTCGTGCCCTTGCCCTTTTTCGAGGACAGTTGCACGGGGTGGTTCAGGACCTTGGCGATGCGGTCCACGATCGAAAGCCCGAGGCCGAGCCCGGAGGCGGTCTTGGCGCCCTCGTCGAGGCGCGCAAACTCCTTGAACACGGTCCGGAACTTGGAGGTCGGAATGCCGATACCCGAGTCCATCACCTGGATGACGACGTCCTTGCCGCTGCGACGTGCGCCAACCAGCACTTTGCCGGAGGGTGTATACTTGATGGCGTTGGAAACGAGATTTTGTACGAGGCGTCGCAGCAGGTTGGGATCGGAATGCACCTTGAGCGAGGTCGGCATCACGACGAGTTTCAGGTTCTTTTCCCGCGCCATAGGCTGGAAGTCGGTTTCGATCCGCTCCAGCAATTCCTGCAGCGGAACGGCCGTCAGCCGCGGCTTCATCGCGCCGGTGTCGAGGCGCGAGATGTCGAGAACGGCGCCGAGGATGTTCTCGACCGACTCCAGGGCGGAGTCGATATTGCGCACCAGCGTGCTGTTTTCCGACTCGCCCAGCCTTTCGACGAGCGAGGACGAATAGAGCCGTGCAGCGTTCAGCGGTTGCAGGATGTCGTGGCCCGCGGCGGCGAAGAAGCGGGTCTTGCCGATATTCGCGTCGTCCGCCGCGGCGCGCGCTTCGGCAAGCGCATGGTTGACGCGGGTGAGTTCGGCGGTTCGCTCGCTCACCCTCTGTTCGAGCGTTTCGTTTGCCTGCTTCAGAGCCTTGTCGGCCGCCACCTGGCTGGTGATATCACTGAATGTCGCGACGATGCCCTTGTCAGGCATCGGATTGCACCGGACTTCGATGATCCGCTCGCCGCCCTGCAGCACCAGTTGGAACGGCTTGTCGAAACGCTGGAAGTTGCGGACCACCTGCGTCTGCTCACCCACCGGCACATCGCCGCGACCGGAGAGGATGGCGATGATGTCGGTCAGCGGGTAACCGACCTGACCCACGTGTTCCGGCAGGTCGAGAAGGGTACGGAAGCGCCGGTTCCAGATCGTCAGCCGATTGGTGCTGTCGAAAACGGCGATACCCTGGTCCATCTGCGAGAGCGCCGTCTGCAGCATGTCCTGATTGTATTGCAGGGCTTCGCTCGCCTGGTCGAGGAGCCAGGCGGTATCGGCTGAGGTGTCCTCGGCCTTCTGCAGCATCAGAGACAGGACGAGCCGTGCCGACGACGAGCCGATCGCACTGCCGAGCAATTGCTCGGAAAAGTGGATAAAGGCCATATCGGCCGGGCTGTCGTCATCGAGGTGGCGTCCCGCCGCCTGCTCGTAGCTGCGGAACGACCGCTCCATCCGCTCCTCGCCGAGATAGCGGGCGATCGCCGCCTTGAGGTCGCCGACGCTGACGCGGGTCTTCCAGCCGCGCGTGGCGAACTGTGAACGTGGATGCCGTCTGACGAAGATGCCAGACTGGATGCGCTCGACCGGCTTCAGGTTGCGGCTGACCGAACCGAGGATGAACGCGGTAGTGTTGAGGAGCAGGCTGAGGATGGTCGCGTTGACGAGAGGGTCAGTCTCGGGACCGCTGAAGGTCGCGACCCCCGGGAAGAGAAAGCTCAGGATGGTCGAGGCAAGTTCTGCGTTGTCGCCGACGCCGAAGCTCGGCAGAAACAGGAGATAGGCCCAGACGAAGATGCCGATGCTCAGGCCGAGGATCGCGCCGCGGGCATTGGCGCGGCGCCAGATCAGCCCACCGAAGAGCGAGGGGGCGATCTGTGCGATCGCGGCAAAGGACAGGAGGCCGATCGAGGCGAGGCCGCTCGTGTTGTCGGCGGAGTGATAATAGAGGTAACCGAGGAGCACGACGCCGAGGATCGACAGTCGCCGGATGTGCAACAGGGTCTTCGCGAAGTCGGCGCGCTGGCTCGGTCGTGCGAGCACTTTCTGACGCAGGAAGATTGGCAGCACGATGTCGTTGGAGACCATGATCGCCAGCGCGACCGAAGCGACGATGACCATCGCAGTCGCCGCCGAGAACCCCCCGAGGAAGGTGATCAGGGAGACGAGTTCCATCTCGTTGTGGAGCGGCAGCGACAGCACGTAGAGATCGGCATCGCCCGTGCCCCCAAACGTCAGGATACCGCCCACGGCTGCCGGCAGCACGAAGAGATTGATCGCGACAAGGTAGAGCGGCAGCAGGATGCCGGCCGTCTTGAGTTCGCGGGCCGTGCGGTTCTCCACGACCGTCACGTGGAACTGGCGCGGCAGCATGATGATCGCGAAGGCCGAAAGCCCGATCAGCAGCAGCCAGCGGCTGATCGGCGTCTGGTAGGAGAGTGCCTCCATGACCGCCGGCGCCTGGCTGGCGGTTCGCCAGAGATCGGCCGGCCCGTCGAAGAGGAAGAAAACGACCGATATCCCGAGCGTCCAGAAGGCGACGAGCTTGACCACCGATTCCATGGCGATCGCCAGGATCAGGCCGTCCTGATGCTCGGTCGCGTCGGTGTGGCGCGTGCCGAAGATCACCGCGAAGCAGGCAAGCGAGATCGCGACCAGCAGCGGCAGATCGACGAAATAGAGGTTGCCGGTGCCGATACCATAATCGGACGGATCGACCATCGCCGCGACAGAGTTCGAAACCGCCTTCAGCTGCAGGGCGATATACGGAATGGTTCCGACCAGTGAGATTCCCGTCACGAGCATGCCGACGATCGGGTTCTTGCCGTAACGCGCGGCGATGAAGTCGGCCCCGGAGGTCAGCTTCTCCGCCTTTGCAAGCTCGGTGATCCGACGGATGATCGGCATGCCGAGCGTGAACATGAGGATCGGTCCGATATAGATGCCCGTGAATTCGAGCCCGCGCTCAGCCGCGAGCCCGACGCCGCCGAAATAGGTCCAGGAGGTGCAATAGACAGCAAGGCTCAGCGCATAGACCACCGGGCGTCCGCCCGCGGGCACGCCGAAGAGCCGGCTCTTCCGGTCGCCATAGCTCGCCACCGCGAAGAGCAGCAGCAGATAGGCGAAGGCCGATACGAAGATGATCCACCCTGGAAGCACGCTTTCTCCTCGTCACGAGCGTCCTACATCCATTCGACAAAGCTTACGGGAAGTGCAAGCCTTTTTAAATCGTGGGAAAATTGATCTTAAGTCGAAGATGGGGAGTGACGACGATTGCCGGTTTCCGACAGCCGAGACTTTCATTAGCATTGTCGTGCATCCGGGTTGGTCGAGACGTGCAGATTCTTTCACGAAACGTCAGGGAGATAACAATGCTCAACGAGTTCAAGACATTCATAGCCCGTGGCAACGTCATGGATCTGGCCGTCGGTGTCATTGTCGGCGGCGCCTTCGGCCTCATTGTGAACTCGCTCGTCAACGACATCATCATGCCGATCGTCGGTGCTTTCGGCGGGCTAGATTTCTCCAATTACTTCCTGTCGTTGAGCAGCAAGGTCACGGCGACGACGCTTGCCGCCGCCCGCGAGCAGGGGCCGGTGATCGCCTACGGCAACTTCATATCGGTCATCCTCAACTTCCTGATTCTCGCCTGGGTCATCTTCCTGATGGTGAAGGCCGTGAACACGATGCGTGAATCGCTGGAAAAGAAGCCGGAAGCCAAGGCCGAAGCTGCGCCGCCGCCGGCCGACATCCAGTTGCTCACCGAGATCCGCGACCTGCTGAAGACGAGGGCAAGCTGACGACGACCCGGGCGATCGGGAATAGTCGCTGGAGCGTAGGATCCATCACCGAAATCGATCCCAGGCTCACGCATTGTCATGGGATTTTCGATCTGTGATCGGCTATGAACGGCCAAAACGGAGAAGCCGAAGCATGTCTTTTGTCGCCAGCCTCAGCCCGCGTGCCGTATCCGCCCCGGAAAGCGGGATCGTCGAGATCTTGAACTACGCCCGCGGACGCGAAAACCTGCTGCCGCTGTGGGTGGGGGAGGGAGACCTGCCGAGCCCGGATTTCATCAACCGGGCGGCCAGCGAGGCTCTGCTCGCCGGTGAGACCTTCTATACCTGGCAGCGCGGCATTCCCGAATTGCGTGAGGCTCTGTCGCGCTACTACGCCCGTCATTTCGCCGTCTCGCTTTCGCCGGAACACTTCTATGTCACGGCGTCCGGCATGCAATCGATCGTCCTTTCGGTTCAGGCGCTCACCTCGCCCGGCGACGAGATGGTCTTCCTGACGCCGGCCTGGCCGAACATCGTCTCGGCGATCGAGCTCGCCGGCGCCCGTGCCGTGGGCGTCGAGCTCTCTTTCGGTCACGGAAGCTGGTCGCTCGATCTCGAACGGCTGGAAGCCGCGATCACGCCGAAGACCAAGGCGATCTTCATCAACACCCCGTCGAACCCCACGGGCTGGACAGCCAATAGAGAGGATCTGACGGTAATCCTCCACCTTGCCCGCAAGCACGGTATCTGGATCCTCGCCGATGAAATCTACGCGCTCTACTACTATGGCGCGGCCGTGCGTGCCCCCTCGTTTCTCGACGTCAAGGATGCCGACGACCGCATCATCTTCGTGAATTCATTCTCGAAGAACTGGTCGATGACCGGCTGGCGTGTCGGCTGGATCGTCGCGCCTCCGGAGACGGGGCAGGTCTTCGAAAACCTCATCCAGTATTCGACATCCGGTGTCGCCCAGTTCATACAGCGCGGCGCAGTCGCCGCGCTCGACCACGGTCACGACTTCGTCCGCGCCAATTTCGAGCGTGCGGCCCGCTCGCGCGACCTGCTCTGCGATGCCCTGATCGCCACCAACCGGGTCGAGACCCTGAAGCCGGAAGGGGCGCTCTACGCCTTCCTGAAGATCGACGGGGTGAGCGACAGCCGCGCTGCGGCGCTCGACATCGTCGACAAGACCGGAGTCGGCCTTGCACCCGGAACCGCTTTCGGCAAAGGCGGCGAAGCCTTCCTCCGGGCCTGTTTCCTGCGTGATCCGCGCCAGATCGAGGATGCAGCCGGCAGGCTCTGCGACTACATTCTCGGTCGTTGATTGCCGCGGGGACCTACTCCGCTTTTGCGGCTGCGGAAAGAACGTCGCCTTCGTCAAAGTTAGGTACAGAATTGCCTCTACGAACGGACATCGTCCGGTGCGGGTGCTTGTGCGGCCGTCGCCGCCACGTGTAGCGTTTTCCTGCGAATCAAGAGGGGAGAGGAACGATGGCGATACTGGTGACCGGCGGTGCGGGATATATCGGCAGCCACATGGTCTGGGCACTGCTCGACGCAGGCTACGAGGTCGTGGTGATCGACCGGCTGTCGACGGGTTTCCGCTGGGCCATTCCGCCTCAGGTCCGCTTTTACGAAGGCAGTGTCGGCGATGCGATGCTGCTCGACCGGATCTTCTCGGAAAATGCGGTCGAAGCGATTATTCATTTTGCAGCCTCGATCGTCGTCCCGGAATCCGTCGCCGATCCGCTTTCCTACTACGAGAACAACACCGGCAACACCCGCGCGCTGCTGTCCGCCGCAGTCAAGGCTTCCGTGCCACACTTCGTCTTCTCCTCGACGGCAGCGGTTTACGGTACACCCGACAAGCCGGATCCGGTTCTCGAGATTGCGCCGCTTCGGCCCGAGAACCCCTATGGCCAGTCAAAGCTGATGAGCGAGATCATGCTGCGCGATACCGCACGGGCGCACGGGTTGAAATACGCGGTGCTGCGGTATTTCAACGTCGCCGGCGCCGATCCCGCGGGCCGCTCCGGCCAGTCGACTCGCAAGGCGACCCACCTGATCAAGGTCGCCTGCGAGGCCGCACTCGGAAAGCGCGAGAAGGTCGACGTCTATGGAACTGATTATCCCACGCCTGACGGCACAGGTGTCCGTGACTACATCCATGTGAGCGATCTGGTCGATGCCCATCTGAAGGCCTTGGAATATCTGAGGAACGGCGGCGAGTCCCTCACCGCCAATTGCGGCTACGGACGAGGCTACTCGGTCCTCGAGGTGCTGGAAGCCGTCGGTCGGGTTCGCAGCGAACCCGGCAGCAGCAATGGCGGACCGCTCGATGTCGCCTATGGGCCGCGGCGCCCCGGCGACGCCGCCTTCATCGTCGCCGATCCGACGCTTGCGCGCACGGCTCTCGGCTGGACGCCGCGCCACGACGATCTCGATTTCATTGTCCGCACCGCACTCGACTGGGAGCGGCGCCTGGATCGAGGTGAAGTCCAGCAGCGTGTGCTGACCGAACGCGCCTGAGGCCGGCCACGGGCCGACCATGCGAGATCAGCCGCCGATCTGCTGCGCCATCTGGTAGAGCCCGGCGCACCGTGCGCCGGATGCGCAGAAGGCAAGAATCGGACCCCCGGTTTCTTTGAGCAGAGAACGCAGTTTCTTTGCCTGCTCCATCGGCACGCCGCCGCCGACCGGCAGGTAATAGGCGGGAAGGTTGCTCGCCTTGGCTGCCTCCTCGATTGCGGAGAACTTCGGCTGGCCCCAGCCCTCGCCGTCAGGGCGCATGCAGATCACCGCGGCATAGCCGGCTTCCGCGACCTTGGCGATGTCGCTCGGCTTCAGCTGGCCCGAGACGTGAAAATTCTGAGTAAGGGGGCGGATATGCACGATACGGCTTCCTTTCAATTCGTTGCGGCGGGAGAACTGGCTCGAAAGAGCGCCCGTCCGCTGTCTCGCAGCACAAATATAGCTGCATCTATATGTATTCAAGTGGAAGCGAGGCCGTTGCGGCAAAATGCCGGCGCTTACGGTGGTGATGCTGCAGGGCGTCCCGTCTTTGCGGGGCTCGCCGCCGGCATCTGCCAATGACGGATGGCAGCCGCCGGCAGCCGCGGTTCACCGGGTTTGAGCGGCAGCCATCCGTCCGGAGAAAAATAGGCGCGGGTCCTCCTGACGAGTGGACTTCGGCCGTCTGGGGCGAGGATGAAATTGTAACCGTTGGTAATCACGAAGTCGCGGCTGAACTCGACCGATATCCCGAAGCGTATCGCGGAATAGTCGGTGAGCTTTCGGGCTGCGTCGACTGCGGGTGCAAAGTCGCGCCAGGTCGTGCGGTCGATGATCTCCGACAACGCTTCGACGAGCCACGCCTGCGCCGTTTCGCCCGGCATGCCGGCGGGGGCGACGAGCTTCATGCGGATCGAACGGACTTCCCCTTCGGGCGTGCCTTTGGCAATGAAGAACAGCGAGGTCTCCCCGCCATTGGCGTCGGGAGCCGCAAACCGCGTTTCCGACAGGCATTCGGAGGTTCGGCGGTCGTACTCACTCGGCTGCCAGCCGGGATTCTTCAGACCTGCCCGGCTCAGTTCGCTGCAGAGCGTCGGCCCCTTGAGGCGGATGTCGCGGACGAAGGTGCCGGCCGAGGGTTCGATGAAATCAGTGAAGAAGTATCGGGGAACGTCGACCGGCACGGGTTCGAGTCGCCGGCCCTTGAGGGCAACGGGTGCGTCCGTCCCTGACGGCTCCGCAAACAGGCGCTCCAGTCCGTAGCGCCGTGCCAGCGATCTCAGATGATGCATGTCGTTGGCCAGCAGGAAGGTCGCGGCGATCGCCGAAAGAATGACGACGACGAGGACACCGAAAAGGAGATGGCTGCTCCTCTTCGGTCGGGCGGGCTTCACGCCCACTTCCTTCCGGCTTGTTCGTCGTCTTGTGCGATTCGGCATGCGGGTCTTCTGTCTTCGGTATCGGGCCGTTTATGGCATGGAACCGGGCGCGTGGCCTATATCCATCCTGCAGCCTCGCGTTGAGGGTGCCCGCGGCGATCGTCCACCCTTGGGCGAACGGCCAAGTTTGGGCCAATACGCCCGCCGCCGGCATCCGTCGTTGACCGGCGGAGACGCGCCCCATAGGCAACCGGGATCGCAGCCTCAAGAAGGATTGTCTCGATGCCCATGTCGCGCCTCTTCCCGACTCTCGCCAGTCTCCTTTGCCTCGCCATGGCCGCCCCGGTCGCCGCTTCCGACCTGTGGAGTGTGACCTCTTCGAAAGGATCCTGCCACATCTCGTTTGATCAGGATCCTGTAGCCGAGGGCATCTTTGCCGTCACGCAGCACGATTTCACCTGCCCGGAAAACCTGAAGACGATCTCCGGTTACTCGATGAACAATGGCGACGGCACCATCATCTTCTATTCTACCGCATCCGGTCTCGAACAGATTGCGCGTGCCGACAAGGAAGAGCCCGGCATCTATGTCGGCATGACGCTGGACGGGGAGACGCTGCAGATCGTGCACTCCGATGTGGCCGAACCGCAGCCGGAGCTCAAGCCGGAGCCCGCTGCCGGTAGGGCCGGGTGCCTGCCTTATGCGGGAGGCGACTGTGCCCAGCCGAACGACATCGGCGCGCCTGACGTTGCCGCCGGCATCACTTCGATCCATATGGTGATGCGCATGAACGTTCGCGCCATGCCGGGCACCGAGGGCGCCGTTCTCGGGCGCGTCGAGGCAGGGCAATGCGTCGACATCGTCGGCTGCGTCGAGCAAAACGGCACGACCGTCTGGTGCGAGGTCAAGATGAAGACCTACCGCGGCTGGGTGCTGAAGCAGGACGACCGCAAGGTCTATGCCCGCAACGCCTGCGGTTGAGAATGGCCTGATTGGAAATCAGCGACAGGACGGCCGCTGCGCGCGCGGCCGTCCTGCAATCTCAGGACTCAGATGTTCTCCACCACCGCCTCGCGCCCGCGCAGCTGTTCCATCCGGTTGTAGCGGATCGATGACCATAGCGAGATGCCGATCAGTCCTGCGCCGCCGAGCCCGGTGATTACCTCCGGGATGTGCAGCATTGTCTGGCAATACATGATCACCGAGAGGATCAGGATCGCGTAGAAGGCACCGTGCTCCAGGTAGCGGTATTCGGCGAGCGTCCCCTTTTCGACGAGCATGATCGTCATCGAGCGGACATACATGGCGCCGATGCCGAGCCCGATCGCGATGACGAAGAGGTTCTGCGACAGTGCGAAGGCGCCGATAACGCCGTCGAACGAGAAACTCGCGTCCAGTACCTCCAGATAGATGAATGCGCCGAGGCCGCCCTTCGCCGCTTCCACCATCGTTCTTTGCGAGGCGTCGAGGAGGCCGCCGATCACCTCGACGGCGAGGAAGGTGACGAGGCCGTAGATCGCCGAGTAGACGAAGGTTACCGCCTCCGCTCCTTCGAGCAGATAGGAGAAGAGCAGGATCATCAGCAGCACCAGGCCGATTTCGATGCCCTTGATCGTCGCCGAGCGCGCCATGTGCTTCTCGATGACGTCGATCCAGTGCACGTTCTTCTCGTGGTCGAAGAAGTAGGTGAGGCCGACCATCATCAGGAAGGTGCCACCGAAGGCAGCGATCGGCAGATGCGCGTCGTTCATGATGCGCGCATATTCGGCCGGCTCACGGGCGGCGAGAAGGAAGGCTTCGACCGGCCCGAGATCGGCGGCGATCACCACGATCGCCAGCGGGAAGACGACGCGCATGCCGAACACCGCGATCACGATGCCCCAGGTCAGGAAGCGGTGCTGCCAGGCGGGCGTCATGTCCTTGAGTTTGTTGGCGTTGACGATCGCGTTGTCGAAGGAAAGTGATATTTCGAGCACGGCGAGCACGGCGCAGATGAAGAAGACGGTGGCCATTCCGCCGATCGTGCCGCTGGATTGCCAGCCGAGCCAGCCGCCGAGCACCAGGCCGACAGCCGTCATGATGAAGGCCCACTTGAAGTAGTCGAGCATTCCCTTTTGGGCAGGGGTCGCGTTCATCGGCTCGCCCTCCCGCCGTGAATATCAAATATGGATTGCCCAAGGCATGCACTGGCGACGCAGGCATGCGGGTGAGGCATGGTCGAAATCGACATGATTTTTGTATCCGCCGGCTCATCTTGCTGGCGGTACCGACATCACGAGAGCGCCGTAAACTCTCGCCAGAGGGGCCCGGCACCAGAGGTTCGGCCGCGGCAGCCGGCAAACCGGGACCGCGGGACCACGCTGTTTTCCACTGAACGGCCGGAGATCGTCAAGAGGCGATGCAGCCTCAGCGCAGTCGTCCTAAATGTAGGTGCTGCTGCACTGTTCGCCAACGGAGCAAGCGCATTTGGCCTGCGGCATTTCGGCAGGCCTGCAGAAACGGCGATGCGGGGGAAAGTCTTGGGATCAAATTGAAAAACTGGTGCTGCTAGAGAGATTTGAACTCTCGGCCTCTCCCTTACCAAGGGAGTGCTCTACCCCTGAGCTATAGCAGCTTGCAGTGTCGGGCGCGGTGCGCCGTTCGAAGCGTGCGGGCCTATTGCCACAGGTTTTCGATGAGCGCAAGCCGCAAATTCGAACTTGCGTGCAAGATTTCGGGCCGTGTCTCGCGAACCCTTTTGGAATGCCTGGTTTTCCGCTATCAAGCGGCAATGATGAAGGAAACCACCGAATCGAGGGCACGAGGCGAGGCGCCGGTCGCCGGCGAATTATCGCAGGGGCACGCCGGGCCGAAGGGCACCTCCGCGACGAGGGCCGACGAACGCAAGGCGCGGGCCGCCGAAAAGCTCAAGGAAAACCTGCGTCGTCGCAAGCAGCAGCTTCGCGCCCGTCGGGCCGGGGCGGCCGACGAGGCGGAGGGATTGCCTGCCGCAAAATCGACCAAAGACGATGTTTAGTGCGTTCCGGACCGCGTCGGCCGCCCGACCGAATTGAACGCGGTCTTCTTTTCGTCTAAAGAGCGACGCTCTCGCGAAGGCGGGAACGGGAATAACGAGAGAAAGGCGGGCGGGGCCCGTAGGATCATATGGATCGTATCAGGATTGTCGGCGGAAACGCGCTCAATGGGGTCATCCCGATTTCCGGCGCGAAAAATGCCGCACTGCCGCTGATCATCGCCTCGCTGCTGACGAGCGACACGCTGACGCTCGAAAACGTGCCGCATCTTGCCGACGTCGAGCTTCTTCTGCGCATTCTCGGCAATCATGGCGTCGATGTCTCCGTGAACGGCCGCCGCGAGCACCAGAACGGCTCCTATTCCCGCACCATCCATTTCACCTGCCGCACGATCGTTGACACGACGGCTCCCTACGAGCTGGTCTCGAAAATGCGCGCAAGCTTCTGGGTCATCGGCCCGCTGCTCGCCCGCGAGGGTCGGGCGCGCGTCTCGCTGCCCGGCGGTTGCGCGATCGGCACACGCCCCGTCGACCTCTTCATCGAGGGGCTGACGGCGCTCGGGGCGATGATCGAGATCGACGGCGGTTATGTGGAAGCGCGGGCGCCGAAGGGCGGCCTCGTCGGCGGCACCTACACCTTCCCGAAGGTGTCGGTCGGTGCGACGCACGTCATGCTGATGGCGGCTTCGCTCGCCCGCGGCAAGACCGTCATCAACAACGCCGCCCGCGAGCCTGAAATCGTCGACCTCGCCGCCTGTCTGAATGCCATGGGTGCGAAGATCTCCGGCGCCGGCACCTCGACCATCGTTATCGAAGGCGTGGAGGCCCTTTCGGGCGCCCGTCACCGTGTGCTCCCGGACCGTATCGAGACCGGAACCTACGCCATGGCGGTTGCCATGACCGGCGGTGATGTCGTTCTGGAGGGCACCGACGCGGCCCTCCTCGACACGGCGCTTGAGGCCATTCGCCGGGCCGGTGCGACCGTCACGCCGGTGGAGAACGGTATCCGGGTGGTGCGCAACGGCAGCGACATCCGCCCGGTTGACATCGTCACCGAACCTTTCCCCGGCTTCCCGACCGACCTGCAGGCGCAGTTCATGGGGCTGATGACGCGGGCGGACGGCGTCTCCCACGTCACCGAGACCATCTTCGAGAACCGCTTCATGCATGTGCAGGAACTCGCCCGTCTCGGCGCCAAGATCACGCTTTCGGGCCAGACGGCCAGGATCGAGGGCGTCAACCGCCTGCGTGGCGCACCGGTCATGGCGACCGACCTGCGTGCCTCGGTGTCGCTGGTCATCGCTGGCCTGGCCGCCGAGGGCGAGACGTTCGTCTCCCGCGTCTACCATCTCGATCGCGGTTTCGAACGGCTGGAGGAAAAGCTCGGCCGGTGCGGCGCCATCGTCGAGCGCATCAGCGATTAACGCCTTGAAAAACCGCCTGCCGGCAGCGCTCCGGGCGTTGCCTCTTGCATTGCGGCTTCCTATGTCGGAAGGGAAGATGGCAGGGCCGGATCGTCTCCGGCCCATTCGGGAATCGGTGCTATGACGGATCTCAAGCTTCTCGCTCTCGACAGTGACGACCTCGCCGTGATCTCGGCGCACATGCAGGACGCGGTCTTCAAGGTCGGCGACATCGCCTATCTGCCGCGCGCACGCCAGTTTTCGCTGGTGGCCAACCGTTTCGTCTGGGAGCGGACCGAGCCGAAGCGCAGGAGTTTCGAGCGAAGGCGGACAATCCTCACCTTCAAACGGGTGGAGGCAGTGCGCTCGACCGGCATCGACCGGACGAGGAACGATGATGTCCGTTCGCTTCTCGCCCTTCGCTTCCGTCAGGAGGGTGAGGGACCGGGTGGCGTTCTGGAACTGGTGCTTGCCGGCGGCGGCATGATCGCGCTCGACGTTGAATGTATTGAAGGGCAGCTTGCAGATACCGGCGCGGCGTGGGAAACCTCCCGCAAGCCCGGTCATCCGGGGTGATGTCGGGCTCTAGGGCGGGCCCAGGAGAGGGGTAGCAGGACGTGGCAATCTGGCTTGAACAAGGAGCCGAGGGTTTTGAGGAACGGTTCGCCGCCTTCCTCACGACGAAGCGGGAGGTTTCCACCGACGTCAACGACGTGGTGCGTGCCATCATCGAGGACGTCAGGGTGCGCGGCGACGCGGCGCTGGCGGAATACTCGCTCCGCTTCGACGGCGTCGATTTCTCCAGCATCGGCATGCGTGTCACCGAGGACGAGATTTCGGCGGCGGTCGCCAAGGTCGAGCCGGAGGTCATGGATGCGCTGAAGCTTGCCGCTGAGCGCATCGAGCGTCACCACGCCCGCCAGATGCCGAAGGACGACATCTACGAGGACACGCTCGGCGTCGGTCTAGGCTCGCGCTGGACGGCGATCGAGGCCGTCGGCCTTTACGTTCCGGGCGGAACGGCGAGCTATCCGAGCTCGGTTCTGATGAACGCCGTGCCGGCCAGGGTCGCTGGTGTCGAGCGCATCGTGATCGTCGTGCCGGCGACCGGCGGCGACATCAATCCGACCGTGCTTGCCGCCGCACGGATCGCGGGCGTGACGGAAATCTACCGGATCGGCGGCGCACAGGCTGTTGCCGCACTTGCCTACGGCACCGAGATGATCGCCCCGGTCGCGAAGATCGTCGGCCCCGGTAACGCCTATGTGGCTGCAGCCAAGCGGCAGGTCTTCGGCGCTGTCGGCATCGACATGATCGCCGGCCCCTCCGAGGTGCTAGTGATCGCTGACGCCAACAACGACCCCGACTGGCTCGCCGCCGACCTGCTCGCCCAGGCCGAGCACGACCGCGGTGCCCAGTCGATCCTGATCACCGATGATCTGCCGCTCGCCAAGGCCGTCGAGGCCGCCGTCGAACGGCAGCTGAAATCGCTCTCGCGCTCGGAGACGGCCGCGGCGAGCTGGGCGGATTTCGGCGCCATCATCCTCGTGCCGGACCTGAAGGCAGCCCTGCCGCTCGCCAATCGCATCGCGCCGGAGCATCTCGAACTCGCCGTCGATGATCCGGACGCGCTGATGGCCGGCGTGCGCAACGCGGGAGCGATCTTCCTCGGTCGCCATACGCCGGAAGTGATCGGGGATTATGTCGGCGGTTCGAACCACGTCCTGCCGACCGCCCGTTCGGCGCGGTTCTCCTCGGGCCTTTCCGTGCTTGATTTTGTCAAGCGCACCTCGATCCTGAGGCTCGGGCCCGGGCAGTTGCGCAGCCTGGCGCCGGCGGCAATCACGCTCGCCCGCAGCGAAGGGCTCGACGCGCACGCGCGATCGGTTGCGATCCGGCTCAATCTCGAAGGCTGAGCGATGGCCACGGGCGACTACCGGCTCTGCGACGTGATCCTCGACGAAACGATCGGGCGCTCGACGCCCGATGTCGAGCATGAGCGGGCGGTCGCCATCTTCGATCTCATCGAGGAGAATTCCTTCGAGCCGGCTGGCCATCCCGGCGGCCCCTATAAGCTCTATCTGTCGCTGGTCGACAGCAAGCTTGTCTTCTCCATCAAGACGGAGAAGGAGGAGGCGGTTGCGACCCATATCCTCTCGCTGACGCCGTTCCGGCGGATCATCCGCGATTACTTCATGATCTGCGAGAGCTATTACGAGGCGATCCGCTCCTCCACCCCAAGCCAGATCGAGGCGATCGATATGGGCCGTCGCGGCATCCACAATGAAGGGTCCCAGACTCTGATGGACCGGTTGTCCGGCAAGATCAGGATCGATTTCGACACCGCCCGTCGGCTCTTCACCCTGGTCTGCGTCCTCTATTGGCGGGGGTAGCCGCAATGGCGGAGGAGGCGCCGAGCAGCGGGAGGAGGGGGCCGGGTGCCATCCTCTTCATCTGCGGCATGAACGCGATCCGGTCCCCGATGGCCGAGCTGATCGCCCGCAAGCTCCTGCCGCAGGGCGTCTACGTGGCGTCCGCCGGCGTCCGGTCGGGGGAGCGCGATCCCTTCGTCGACGTTGTGCTGGAAGAGATCGGCCTTTCGCTCGGCAGGCGCCAGCCGCAGACGCTGGACGAACTCGAGGATGATTTCTTCGATCTCGTCGTCACGCTCGCGCCCGAGGCGCATCACGCGGCCCTCGAGCTCACCCGCTCCTCGGCGGTCGAGGTGGTCTACTGGCCGATGCCCGATCCGACGGTCGCCACCGGGACGCGCGAGCAAATCCTCGCCGCCTATCGCGAGGTGCGCGACCGCATCGAGCGGCGAATCCGCGAGGAGCTCGTGGCGACCGTATTGAGGTGAATGAGCATCTATTGAAACAAATTGCGAAAGCACGATCTACAAGGTTCACAAAACCGCGGTGATTGTGTAGTTTCCGCGCACATTTCAGGGTCGCAGACGACCTGAAGCAACAGACAGAAAGACAACCGCTCTATGGCAAAAGAAGAAGTCCTTGAATTCCCCGGTGTCGTCACCGAATTGCTGCCCAATGCCACCTTCCGCGTGAAGCTCGAAAACGAGCATGAGATCATCGCCCACACGGCCGGCCGCATGCGCAAGAACCGCATCCGCGTCCTCGCCGGCGACAAGGTTCTCGTTGAGATGACCCCTTACGACCTCACCAAGGGCCGCATCACCTACCGCTTCAAGTAAGCGGGCGATTTCAAGCAGGCAGACGCCCGAGGACCCATGGATCCGACACAG
This sequence comes from Ciceribacter sp. RN22, assembly GCF_024054295.1. Classification (NCBI taxonomy): domain Bacteria; kingdom Pseudomonadati; phylum Pseudomonadota; class Alphaproteobacteria; order Hyphomicrobiales; family Rhizobiaceae; genus Ciceribacter; species Ciceribacter sp. RN22. The sequence continues at coordinate 117,174 of NZ_JAMXLD010000001.1, read as the reverse complement.
AAGCTGATACTGGCCTCCGGTTCCCCACGCCGCGTCGACCTGCTGATGCAGGCCGGCATCGAGCCCGCGCGCCTGATGCCCATGGACCTCGACGAAACGCCGAAGAAGGCGGAGCATCCCCGTTCGCTGGCGCGCCGGCTGTCGACCGAGAAGGCGCGTGCCGCCCATGATGCGGTCAAGGGCGATTTTTACTGGGACGGCTCCTACATCCTCGCCGCCGACACTGTGGTCGCCGTCGGCCGCCGCATCCTGCCCAAGGCGGAATTCATCGAGGAGGCCGCCTCCTGCCTGCATCTGCTCTCCGGCCGCGGCCACTGGGTGTTCACCGGCATCTGCCTCATCACGCCCGATGGTGCCGTCCGCCACAAGGTCATCGAGACCAAGGTCCGCTTCAAGCGGCTGTCGACCGCCGAGATCGAAGCCTATCTCGCCTCCGGCGAGTGGCGCGGCAAGGCCGGCGCCTATGCCGTTCAGGGCTTGGCCGGCTGCTTCGTGCAGAAGCTCGTCGGCTCCTATACCAATGTCGTCGGGCTGCCGCTCTTCGAAACCACGCAGCTTCTGGCGGGCGAAGGTTTCGACGTCCAGGCGGCGTGGAAGGAGGGCTGAGGCGATGGCGGAAGACACCTCCGGCGGCAAGGGCAAGGTCGAACCCTTGCGCAAGACGCGGCCCTGCCCGGAATGCGGCCACCCCTCGATCCGCGAGAGCTATCCCTTCTGCTCGGAACGCTGCCGCACGCTCGACCTTTCCCGCTGGCTCAAGGGCAGCTATGCGATCCCGGTCGCCGAGGACGAATCCCGGGCGGATGACGAAAACCGCGACTGAGGCCGCGTCGATCCGGCATTGAACTCATTGGAATACCTTGTTTTTCCGCGTTTGTAGCGAAGCTGTCAAAAAAGTGCCGATTGGTGCTGGACATGGCCGAACAAGATGCTATAACCGCGCTCGCTCCGGGGGACAAAACGCCCCTGCCGATCCCGAAAAGGATCGGGCGGCTTGCAAGTCGAGCCTGATGCCCGGATAGCTCAGTTGGTAGAGCAGCGGATTGAAAATCCGCGTGTCGGTGGTTCAAATCCGCCTCCGGGCACCATTTTTACTAATAAGACAGGGGCAGCCGTTCGATCTCCCGAATGACATCGGCGCACTTGATGTGTCGATTTTAAGCCCATGCAGCGTATTCATGCGCATCAGCACGCGTTCGGTTCCTTTCCAGTCTTTGGTGTGTCGCTGGGTGTATCGCGTGATGAACTGGAGTATGACATCGCCGAGTGTCAAAACCTTCGGTGCTGGCTCAACGTCGCGCACCTGGAACGTGCCGAGTTGGATGTCGCGCAGCAGCGATTGCGCCTTTTCGCGAGCGTCCTTTAGCGACAGCACCGGGTAAGTCCCCAGCTTGACGCGCCGTAGCACGCCGTCAATGCGGGTGGCGAGATACCAGACCTTTCCGCCCGTCCTCGACAAGCGGATCAGCAGTCCCCTGACCAATTCGTCGCGGATCTCGTACCGCTTGTCTTCAGCGGGAGAAAGATTATCGAGCAGCTTCGGTGTAAGTTTCTTTCGCATGACGCAACAATAAGGTTGCAACGTCCGCGTGTCTGCGTACGATTTGAGGCGGTCGGGTTGACGTTATAGTCCTTTGGGGAGCCAGTGGTCGATGAATATAGATGCTGCGCTGATTACAGCTGTAGGCTCACTTTTGGTCTCGTTTTTCGCTGCGTGGCTGACCTATAGAAATAGCTCACAGCAGCGGAAATTTGACAAGCAACTGGCTGTATTCGAAGGCGCTAGAGAAGATGAAAAAAGGCGAAAGGCAAAAATCGAACAGCAAAATGAAAAAGTATTCAATTCTATATCTGAGGTTGTTTCAAATATACAGCGGATACGTGATAGAATTAAATACGTCTGTCTGATCGATGACAGCGATGAGGTCCATAGGGTCTTTAAAGATATCGTGGTGGACGTGGACACATTTATACGGCTCCATGAAAAGTTGGTTTCGCTTGTTGGTGATGAGATGACGAAAGGTATCCACGATCTGAAAAACGATCTGATGTTGTTTAAATCAAAAGTGATTGGATCGAGTAGCGTGAGCAAGAAGTATCTGCTTGAGTTTGATACCTCCCTCTCTGAGAAGCAGATGCTGGCCAGGGACATAAGGATGTCGGCATATGAAAGGTACACAGAATTATAGAAGAAAAATGCTTATTATTGAAGATCACGTGCGAAATAGGGAGTATTACGTAGACGCTATAATGGCTTTATTCCAAGACGTTGTCGATATAAGTCAGACCGCGTATGCTGATAGAGCTGTTTCGATGATCGACAAGAGCTTTTTTTTGGTTATGAGCGATATTAACGTACTGGGAGGGACAGGAATTAGTTTTGTTCGGGAGCTTCGAAGTCACCCTGATTTGGCGCATATCCCAGTTGTGGCTGTCACTGCGCACGATTTATTGCAGCCAGAGTTCGCTGCTTCGCGGGTTCTTTTCAACGGCGTTCTCCTCAAGCCTGTTTCAATTGATGCATTGCGCGATACCGTGTCCTTTTTCCTAGGGAGGAATGACGGTTGAACAGCGAGCGGAATAAAAATGCGGAAATAGAGTCTTATAAGAACCCGTTTGTTCATAGGGCAATGGAATTCTATAAGAAAAACTATATTTTCATTGGAGTCCTTGTGTCGTGCGTTTTTATTTTCGCCGTATTGTTTTATCAGGTTAATTTGATCGATTTAAGTTTACTGTTTTTGCTTTTTTCTATATTTTGCGGCGTGGTGATAATCTCATTGTTTTTCATCAATGTAGCGTTTTCGGCGAATCTTGAAGGTGCTTATGCGGCTTATGAGAAGATAGCCGTTGCTAACGAAATGAGCAATGAAGCCCGAAGGCGTACAGAAGAAGCCAATATGGCGAAGTCCCGCTTTATCGCGTCCATTAGTCACGAAGTGAGAAATCCGCTAAATGCCATACTGGGTTATGCTGAAATAATGAAAAATGGCCTCTATGGGGAAATGCAAAGCGACAGATATAAATCATATGTATCTCATATACACGAATCTGGCACGCACATGCTTTTAATACTTAATTCTGTACTTGATATTTCAAAAATTGAGGAAGGAAAATTTACTCTAAAGGAGGAGGTTTTCGATGTGCACACGGTGATTGGTGATGCTGTTGCTATTTTTTCGGGGCGGGCCGAACTAAAGGGAGTGTGCCTTTATCAAGAGTATGGCGATCGCGGCAAAAAGATCTGTGCTGATAAAACAAGTATTCTTCAAATTTTGTTGAATATTCTATCGAATTCAGTAAAGTTTACCAAAGATGGCGGGTCTGTTTTCGTCAGGTGTGGATGTGATGAATACGGCGATCTGGAAATCGTAATTTCTGACACGGGAGTAGGCATCGCCGAGTCAGACATTCCACGTGTGTTAAGTGCATATGGTCAAGGAAGCTTGGCAATAAAGGATCCTGATACTGGAACTGGTCTTGGATTGTCGATCGTTCAAGCATTTGTAGCTCTCCATGGTGGCAGATTCAGGCTGAAATCACAGTTGAATGAGGGGACAGTTGTCACAATAATTTTGCCGGGTTCTCGAATATCTGCCTGAAATGCTGGTAAGCTAACAGTCCGAACCGCACCGGGTGTCTTATGGGAGCCGAGGACGCTGCCCTTGATTGCTTAGTCCTGACATCGCCTGATACGGGCTGGCTGGTCTGGCTGTAAGGTATTTAGCGCCTTACGCGACCGACACTCAACCAAATGAGCTAAGCTGCCACATCTCCCAGTTCTGTTGAAAATCCGTGTGTCGGTGGTTCAAATCCGCCTCCGGGCACCATTTTATTCCAGAAACAAACGTGATCATTTCGCGTTGCGCCCGATATCGCCTTATCGGCTCCCTGAATTTGTACTGTAGTAACATCTGAAATAAAGACCTATCGTATCGGCCTCGTTTCGCAGGAGGTTTCGATGATCAGGTTCTTTCCCTTTGCGCGAATGCTTGCCATTGCCGTTCTTGCCGGGGCCGGGGGTGTTCCGGCGGCAGATGCCGGCGATCGGTCGTCCGGGGCGCCTCTGCTTGCCTTCTATTCGACCGACCAGAGGCCGATCCAGACCTGCGCGGATGGCAGCGTGTCTTCCCGCGGCTGCCCAGCGGCGGGCGTCGAGGTCGCGACCGGCAATGAATGCCCGGCCGCCAGCGGCGAATACTGCAGCGATGAAACGCCCTATTGCTGCGGCACGCCCGGCAATTACTATTGCGCGACCGACGTGAACCACTGCTAGCGGCCTCAATCCTCCCGCATGGCGCGGGCGATTTGGTCGGCGAGCGGCTTGGTCAGGTAGGAAAGCGCGGTGCGTTCGCCGGTCTCGATGAAGGCTTCGACGGGCATGCCCGATTGCAGCACCAGTTCGCCGAGGCGGGCGACCTCTTCGCGCGGCATCGTGATGCGCACGGTGTACCACGTCTCGCCCGTCTCCCTGCTGGCGCTCAGATTGGCGCCGATCGTCTCGACCGTCCCAAAAATCTCCGGTGTCGTGCGCTGGTTGAAGGCGGAAAAGCGCAGCACCGCCTGCTGGCCGGCATGCAGCTGGTCGATGTCGGCCGGGCGCACGCGCGCTTCGACGACCAGCGCGTCGTTCACCGGAACGATCTGCATGATGGTCTCGCCCGGCGTGATTACGCCGCCGATCGTATGCACCGCAAGCTCGTGCACGAGGCCAGCCTGTGGCGCGAGAATGTTCACGCGCTTCAGTTCGTCGAGGGCGGCGACCCGCTGTTCGGCGAGTTCGGCAAGCTTGTTGTCGATATCCCTGAGCTCCGTCAGCACCTCGGCGCGCCGGTCCTGGTCGAGTTGCAGGATCTGCAGCTCGGTTTCGGTGATGCGTGTCGACGCGCGCGCGATGTCCGAGGTGAGCTGGCCCCGTTCGCCGGCGAGCTGCGCCTTCACGCGCTGGAGTGCGGCGACCTGTGAGAAAGGCGTGAGCTGCTTTTCGTGCAGCGTCACGACGCCCGCCAGCTCTTCGTCGATGAGCTTCAGCTCGTCGTCCTTGGCGGCGCGACGTGCAACGAGACCGTCCGTTTCCTGCCGGATCTGGCCGATCCGCTCGCGGAGCTGCGCCTTCTGTCCCTCGAGCGTACGCTTGCGAGCCCTGAACAGCGACTCCTCGGCCTTTGCGTAGTCGGCGACCTCCGGCTCGGAGAGCCGCACCCTCAGCTCGTCGGGTACCGTGATCTCCACCGCCTCGTCGCGTTCGGCGGCAAGCCGCATGCGACGTGCGGTCAGCTGGTCGATCTGCTTTGTGATCACCGCGAGGTTGGCGCGGGTGATCGTATCGTCGAGGCGGATCAGGAGGTCCCCGGCGGCGACCCGCGAGCCGTTCTTGACGTGAATTTCGCCGACGATACCGCCGCTGCGGTGCTGCACCAGTTTGACGTTGCCTTCGACCACCACCATGCCCGGCGCGACCACGGCACCTGCAAGCTTGCTGGTCGCGGCCCAGCCGCCGATCCCGAGGATGAGAACGGCGCTCGCCACCGCGGCGACCGTCATGGAACGGGCGATGGAGCGGGAGGCCCGGCTCTTGCGCGGACTGTCTGTCATGAATTCTCCGAAACGGCGCGGACCGTCGTCTTGCGCAGGACTTCGTCGCGCGGGCCGAAGGCGACCATGCGTCCCTCGTTGAGCACGAGAACATGGTCGACAGCGGCAAGCGCGCTCGGGCGGTGAGCGATGACGATCACCACCGAGCCCGCCTTGCGGGCGGCGATGATGGCATTGGTGAGGGCAGCTTCCCCTTCGGCGTCGAGGCTTGCATTCGGCTCGTCGAGAACGATGAGGAAAGGCGTGCGGTAGAGGGCGCGGGCAAGCCCTATGCGCTGGCGCTGGCCGGCCGACAGGATCGCGCCGCCGGCGCCGATGCGCGTGTCGTAGCCGTCGGGCAGAGAGAGGATCAGGCTGTGGGCGCCGGCCATCGTCGCCGCGTCGATAATCGCCTCCGCCTTCGCATCCGGAGAAAAACGGGCGATGTTCTCGGCAATCGTGCCGTCGAAAAGTTCGACGTCCTGCGGCAGATAGCCGACCGAGGAGCCGAGCGCTTCGGGATCCCATTGAGCGAGTTCGGCGCCGTCGAGGCGTACCGTTCCGCGGGCCGCCGGCCACACGCCGACGAGAACGCGCGCCAGCGTCGACTTGCCCGAGCCGCTCGGTCCGATGATCCCGAGGCCCTGGCCAGCCCTGAGTTCGAAGCCGATGTCGCGGACGATGATCGCGGTCGTGCCCGGCGCAACGATCGTAAGCGCGGCTGCGGTAATCGTCTGGCGCGGGGCGGGCAGGGCCATCGGCATGGTGCCGGCTTTCAGCTTTTCCAGAACGTCCTCGAGCCGGCGGCGCGCCTGCCGGGCGTTCACGAAGCCGCGCCACTGGCCGATCACCAGCTCGATCGGCGCAAGCGCCCGGGAGGTCAGGATGGAGGCGGCGATCATGGCGCCGGGCGAGGCGAGCTGGAGAATGGCAAGCCACGCACCGAGTGCCAGCACGCCTGACTGCAGGGCGAGGCGGAAGATCTTGGAGGCGGCGGAGAAGCCGCTGGTAACGTCGCCAGCGCGTCGCTGTTTCTCGATGAAGTCGACATTGGTCGCATCCCAGCGGGCGGCATAGGCGTCTCGCATGCCCATTGCCTGCAGAACCTCGGCGTTGCGCCGCCCGGCTTCCAGGTAGTCGGCGCGTCTTGCCGCGAGCAGCGAGAGGAGCCGCATCGGCTCCCGCAGCCTCACCTCGCTGGTGAGCGTCAGTGCGATCAGCGCGACGGCACCCGCGACGGCGAGCCAGCCGAAATAGGGATGGAAGAGAAAGAGGATGACGAGATAGAGCGGCAGCCACGGCAGGTCGGCGATCGCGATCGGGCCCTGGCCGCTCATGAAGCCGCGCAGCTGGTCCAGATCGCGCAAGGGTTGTGGAACGGCTTCCTTTTTCGAAAGTCGAAGAGGCAGCTTCAGGACCGCGTCGAAGGCGGGCCTGCCGAGCTCCTCCTCGAGCCGCTGGCCGATCTGCGTCAGGATACGCGAACGGATGATCTCGAACAGCGCCTGGAACAGGTAGAGCGTGACGGCGAGCAGCGAGAGCGCCACCAGCGTCGGCACGCTGCGGCTTGCCAGCACGCGATCGTATACCTGCATCATGAAGAGCGGCCCGGTGAGCATCAGGATGTTGGTCACGGCACTGAGGGCGACGATGCCGGCGAAGGCGGCTCGGGTTTGCCTCAAGGCCGCGGCTACCAGGGGGCGTCGCGTCTCTTGCAATGTGGCAGTCAATTCATCCCCCCGGCATTCTAGGAAATCGCGGACGTTCCCGCGGTCGGCTGCGCCAAGCTTCAGCAGAATCTCGCGAAGATTGCAATGGCCGCCGGCCCTCTGGGCGGGGCATGCCGCTCTCTTCCGCCATGCCGCCAAAATCGGGCGGAATTCAGATGAATGGGCTTGTCGTGCGACCGCGCGCCGCCCGCTTTGCTGACGCCGCGGAAGCATGACCTGGGGCCGGTGGCTCGTTCCCCGCGCGGCTGTGTCTGGCCGTGCCTATTCGTGGGAGCGGCCCATGACGACCGCGCCGATGATCAGCGCCGCCCCGGCGAGCATCAGTCCCGTCGGGACCTCGTGGAGCCAGACATAGGCGCCGATGAGCCCGAAGATGGGTACGAGGGTGAGCCACAAACCTGCGGCCGCCGGCGAGAGATACCGCAGGCCGATGAGGTAGAGCCAGAAGGCCAGCGCATACTGGATGACGCCCGAGAACGCCGCATAGGCGAGCATTCCGGGCGAAAGCGAGGCGATTGTCCCGTGTTCGAGGCCAAGGGTTTGCACGATCAGGAAAACGCTGACGGCAAAGACGAGGCCGACGATCTGTTGGGCCGAGGCGAGGGTGGCAGCGGGAAAGTCTCCGGTTACCTTCGACGACAGCACGACGTAACTCGCGGCAAACAGCGTCGCGAGCACGATCAGGCCGTCGCCGACCGAGCTTGCCTGTCCGCGTTCCAGCAGTGCTTCTCCGGATACCATCAGAAGGCCGAGGACTGCGATTCCGATACAGGTGATGAGCCCGAGTGGCGGACGCTGGCGCAGAAGCAGCCACGCCACCAGCACGATCAGCACCGGTTCGGACGCACTGATCACGGAGGCGCTGTTGGCGGAGGTGAGGGAAAGCCCGACCAGGCCGATCGTGTAGGTCAGTCCCGGCTCGAGGATGCCGATCAACGCGGCGCGGCCGATCCCGCTCGAGCGGTATCGCCAAGGCGTGTTCGGAATGGCGAGGAGCAGAAGTGCGGCGACGCTGGCGGTCAGCTGAATGACCAGCAGCGCACTTGACGATATCGTGTCGAGAAGGTCGCGGGACATGACGGTCGCAAAACCCCAGCAAGCGGCCGACCCGATCATCGCGGAAACGGCGATCCAGCGGCGCTTGCCCGGAGCCGGCGCAAGCGGGGTTGCAAGCGTTTCGCTCATCCGAACAGTTCCTCCCATCGTTCCTCGACCGGGCAGTGCTGCGGCACGCAGGTGTCCTCGTCGCACATCCGGCAATAGCGGTAGCCGTGTTCCTTCTTCGTCAGCAGGCCGCGCAGCATTTTGTCGAGGCAGCGGCCGAGAACGTCGGCCTCGGCGTCGGAAAGATGGGCGAGCGCCCGCTCGAGCACGCGGTCCCGTTGCCGCAATGCGACGAGCCGGCGTTTGGCTCCTTCCCGCGTGAGACGAAGCACCACCGTCCGGGAATCCTGGCCCACCTCGCGCCGGACGAGCTCTTCCTTCTGCAGCCGGTCGACGAGGCGTACGGCGCCGCTGTGGGTGAGGCGCAACGCCCTCGCCAGTTCGCCGATCTGAACGCCCGGATGAGCGCCGAGCATAATCAGCGCCGCCGCCGTCTCGCCCGTGGTTCGAAGAGCCTCGTCGACTGCCTCGCGGATGTCGTCCGCGAGGACCATAGCCAGTGCGCCGAGCATGTTTGATGTCTTTGTCATCCGCTCATGATAAGTATGTTGCGATCATATATCAAGCGCTCTCCGATGGTGCGGCGAGGAATTGCCGTATCTGTCGATTTATGGCGATTGAACGCCATTTCGCTGCGCGCATTGCAGGCATTTCATGAAATTACTACTTGACGTTTAAAATTATATGAGCAAGTCATTTATATGTATAGGGGCTTCTTGGGGGAATGATATGCTGATCGACCTGGAAACATATTCTCGAACACTATCTTTGCACGAACTGCTCGAACATGCTGAAAGGCACGAGCCGGGCACAAGCTTCGGTGCCGATATCGACGCTGCCAACGCCGAATTGCTCGACCCGCTGAAACGCCGTGAAGACCGCTGCGCGGCCTTCCTGAATTGGGCGTCGCGCCACCAGCCATGTCTCTTCGGCAGGCTTGGTGCACGCGGCATTCAGGGGATTGGCATCGATGTTTGCTGGATTGACGAGGCCGAAATCGCCCGCGGTGACGACCATGTCCGCGACAAGATCCAGAGGGCGAGGCGGGCCTGGAAGGAAAATGCTGCCGAGGGGATGGCGCACGGTTTTCTGATTATGTTCAACGGTCCGCGTCTCGCATTCTTGAAGCCGGGCCCGTCACTGCTGGCGATCTGCGAGCGGATTGCCAATCTCTATCTCGTCGAGCACGCTCCTATCGAGCGGGATGTGATCTACACAGAATCCCTGCCGCTACGTGATGGAGGCGTCGCTCTCTTCAAGGCCGGCATCAATATCTTCTACCCGTCGGCTCATCGTACCCGCAACCATGATCGGCGAATCCCCGGTGGGCTGATGATCTCGGTCAATAGCCCCGGGCATTGGGCGAATTCTCTGGTGAAACGTGGTCTTTCCGGGTCGCTGACAGAGGCGATCGACAGGGTCATGGAGACTGCCGTCCGGTCGATCGGCAATGGCGGTATCGGTCATGACGCTATGTCGAGCTGCAGCTGGCACAATCGCGAAGACGATCCTCGCGCGCTGGAAAGACGGCGGAGGCTACCGAAACTGCCTCGCTACGTGCCCGACGACTATTCGCAGCGTGTCTACGGGGCTCTCTATCACACCGACGTGCTGGTTCCGACGGAAGTCACACTCGACGGAACGATTGATCCCGACGTTTCCGCCTGCGAACACTGGCTGCACCTCATCCTCGACTACATTTCAGAAGCGGAATGCGCGCCGGGTCACGTGAACTATGCGCTCTTTCACGGACATCCGATTCCCGAGGAGGCGATGTTTCACAATCCCTGGCCACCGCGGCGTGCCGTGAACGCCCCTCTGGCGGACTATTGAGTCCGGGTGCGCCGCTGACTGCGTGTGCCGGTGTTCATGAAGCCGCTGCGCGGGCGCGGGCGGCATCGAGCACGGCACGCACCTCGTCGGCCATCACCGCCTCCCGGGCATAGCCGGCGGACGGGGTGAGCCCCGGGTCTTCCGCGCCGTCGAGCGGCATGTCGTCCTGCTCGAGATAGCGGATGATTTGCGCGCCTGCCGGCTCCTTCATCAACAGGGAAAGGATAGTGACCAGAAGCTCGCGATGGGCGTTCAGACGCCCTTCGATATCCTGACGTGTCAGTTCTTTCATGGGTCTTGCGGTCTCCCACACCAATTCGTTGCTTTGCCGCAGAAGGAACAAATTGCGGGGGCAATGATTTCACGTGTTGAACGGAGTATCAACGACCATGAAGAAGACGATTGTTCTTGCCTTCGGACTTATATTCCTCGCCGCCTGCAGCGACGAGAGCAAAAAGTCGACGACGACCGAACAGGCGCCTGCGACCCAGCAGACGGCTCCGGCCGCCCCGGCCGACCAAACCACCACTCCGCCGCCATCGACCGGCACTGAAGGCCAAACCCAGGGTCAGCAGACGCCGAGCAATTAATGTCCTTCTTGCTTCTTGAAAAGACTGCCCCCCGTCGCCTGCATCAGGGCGACGGGAACGTGTAGAAGGGGGGATCACGTGCCCCGGTGCACTTCCTGGAAAGGCTATCAGTAGCTGAGGACGGCTTGTGCGGCCCGGAAATCCTTCCATGGATCGGCAGCAAGCTGAGCCAGTCGGCTACCGATATTTGCGATGGTGAAATGTGCCGGGCCGATCGTGGCTGTCAGTTCCTCCCAGGTGAGCGGCATGGAGACCGGTGCGCCTTCACGGGCGCGAGGAGAGTAGGGCGCGACTGCGGTAGCGCCGCGACCGTTGCGCAGATAGTCGACGAGAATCTTGCCCTTGCGCTTCGCCTTCGACACGGTCGCGACGTAGCGCTCCGGCGAGTCCGACGCCATGGCCTCGGCGATCGCCTTCATCGCCGCCTTCACCGCGGGCCATTCGGTCTTCGGCTTCAGCGGCGCGACGACGTGCAGGCCCTTGCCGCCGGTAGTCTTGACGAAACCGGTGAGTCCCATGTCCGCAAGCCTGCCGCGCACCTCCTGCGCCGCTTCGATCACGCTTTCCCATGAGACATCCGGTCCCGGATCGAGGTCCATGTTGACCATGTCGGGTTTCTCCCAGGCGTCGAGCGTCGATCCCCAGGGGTGGATTTCCAGCACGCCGCCCTGCACCAGCCCGAACAGGCCGTCGAGATCGTCGATTGCGACGTAGTGTTCGTCGCCGCGTTCCTTGGGATCGTCGACTTGCCTGATCGCCTTGCTCATGCCCCGCCAGGCGTGTTTCTGAAAGAAGCAGGCCCCGGAAATACCCTCCGGACAGCGGAGCAGTGCCAGCGGCCGGTGGACAATGAAGGGCGCCACCAGCGGCCAGACTTTGAGATAATAATCGGCGAGCTTCGCCTTGGTGATGCCGGCCTCCGGCCAGTAGATGCGGTCGGCATGGGTGAGTGCCACGCTGCACTTCGGCGGCATGTCTTTCGCGTTCTCGGCTGTCGTTTCCTGCACCACTTCGCGCGTCGCCTTGTTTTCCCGCGGACCGCGGACGGCAGCATGCCGCAGATGGGCGCCCGGCGTCCAGCCGCGGCATTCGATCTCCGTCACGAGTCCGGGCCGCAAGAAGGCGACATCGCAGTGCTTCATGACCTGAAAACTGATCGCCGACGCTGCCAAGACAAATCCTCCGTCTCGATAGGGGCGAAATGCGGGCTTGCCGCTTTTGTTCCTGCCAGCGCGGTATCCGCGCGGGTCGACATGCTCGCGAAGTGCCCGGTTTCTGCCCGGTCGAAGCCGCGGAAGGATTTCGTTAACCTTCGGGCAACCAATTAACCATAAAGATTGGTCGATACGTCGGAATGGGATTCCGCTGCTCGTGAATCCCTTCGAGGCATGACGCCAGCCCGTCGTACCGGTCTCAGTCCGGTATGTTTTTTCATTGAAGCAGTTCAGGGGACAGTCTTCGGTGGGCGCCGGGCGAAAGCCCGCTCTTCCTTGACGTGGCGTGAGTCCGCAGACACTCGAGACATCCCGGGACCATTTCAGTCCGTCCGGTCGCATGCCGGACATGAACGAGGAATATTGTCTTGGCGCAGGTTTCGCCGGCAGATCGGACAGCGGGAGCGCAGGGCGGCAGCCTGCGCGACAGGTTGCGCTTTGCCGGGCTCGAACAGGCGGACTGCGAGCAGCTGAGGCGGCATCGCCCGCTGCTCGACGAAAGCATGAAGAAGGGGCTTCGCGACGTCTTCCAGCGTTACCAGACGTTTCCGGATGCGGCCCGGAATTTCACGAGCGAGCGGCAGCTCGAACGCCTGCATGATCTTCTTGCCTCCCATTGGGATGTTCTGACGGACGCCCGCTTCGATGGCCTTTATGCGGAGCGCGTCAAGGTTCTCTCTGACAGCGAAAGCAAGATGGGGCTTGATCCCCGTTGGCATGTCGCCGGCCACGCCGTCGTGCTCGAACACCTGATCGGCGGCGTTCTCGAGGAGATCGCAGGCTCGGGCTTCATGCCGTCCGGACGCAAGCGCGCCCGTGAACTCGCCGAACTCGTCGACGTGCTGGTGCGTGTCGTCATGGTCGATGTCGAGATCGCCGTCTCGTTGCGCTTCAACGAACTGCGGCTTCGTCATCACCGCGAGCTCACCGAACTGCGCGACCGCGAACGTTCCGATGTCGACACGATCTTCGGTCCGACAATCCGTGCCTTTGCCGATCGGGATCTCGACCAGCGCGTTACCGGTGAGGTGCCGGAGGCCTATGCGGACCTGGCCCGCGATCTCAACGCAGCGCTCGAACAGGTGCAGGCAGCGCTGATCGCCTCGGACGAGAGGGCGCGGTCCGCCGAGACCGCCCTTGCTAGCGTCGTGTCGGCCTCGTCCGAGTTCGCCGGACGGGCAGGTCAGCATTCGGGCGATCTGCAGGAGGCCGCCGCCACGCTGCAGGCCCTGTTGAGCGAAGCGCGTACCACGGCCGAGCAGACGAGGGCTGCAGAGACAGCGGTTGCCGCGGCCCGTCGTTCCGTCGAGGGCAGCGGCGAAGTCGCAGGACGTGCCATTGCGGCCATGGCGGACATCGAGACCTCGGCCGAACAGATCGGCCGCATCATCGGCGCGATCGACGAGATCGCCTTTCAGACCAACCTTCTCGCCCTCAATGCCGGAATAGAGGCGGCGCGCGCCGGTGACAGCGGACGCGGCTTTGCCGTCGTTGCCCAGGAGGTCCGTGCGCTTGCGCAGCGCTCGGCCGACGCCGCCCGCGAGATCAAGACGCTGGTCGCCACCACCAAGGCGCAGGTCAATGCGGGCGTAAAGATCGTCGCCCATACGCAGGACGCCATCGGCAGCATCGCAGGCGAAGTCGGCGGGATCAGCGAAACGGTCGGGGAGATCGCTCGCCGGTCGACGGCTCAGGCGGACGGTCTTCACGGTCTTGCCGGAGACGTCTCCGGTCTCGTCGGCGAGGTGAACGCCAGCGCCGAGCTCGCCCGTCGTTCGAGCGAAGGCGCGGATGATCTGCACAACCTGATCGTGGAGCTCGGTCGGACGGTTCGTGAGTTCCACTACGAGCGCCGGCGCAGGAGCTCCGCGGTCGTTTCGGACGATCGGCGCCAGTCGGCCGGCGTCGTTTCGGCGGGTCGTCTGCCCGCCGCAGCGAACACGGACATCGAGGAGACTGAGGGCGCATTCGGGCTCGATGTCCCGATGCAGATCGGCGGCTGGGGAGGTTGAGGGGATTGTTTACCACCTTCCATTACACAAGGGGAATTCGGACGGGCGAAAGGGCCCGCGGGGTGCCGTTTCCGGCTTCCGCGAGCGGGCTTCCCAGGCGGGACATCGACCTCTCCGAAACACGAGGAAAGAACTGATGGCAACACGGAAAGGCGCAAACAAGAGCTTGAAGCTGGCCGAGGTGCTGGACCTCAACGAGGCTTCGGCCCTGAAGAGCAGTCTCATGGACCTGCGCGGCAGCGGGCTCGACATCGATGCATCGCAAGTCAAGCGCGTCGGAGCGCAATGCGTGCAGGTGCTGATGGCGGGAGCGAATGCGTGGGGCGCCGACAAGAAGCCTTTCACGTTCGTGAAGGCGTCGGAGGCCTTCCTGAAGACCCTTCAACTGATTGGCGTGAATGCAGACCACCTGCTCGCTGAGGAGATTCGGCAATGAAGAAGAAAGTACTGACGGTGGATGACTCCAGGACCATCCGCAACATGCTGCTCGTGACACTCAACAATGCCGGCTTCGAAACCGTACAGGCGGAAGACGGCGTCGAAGGCCTCGAAATCCTGGAGGAGGCCAACCCCGACGTGATCGTCACCGACATCAACATGCCGCGCCTTGACGGCTTCGGCTTCATCGAAGGCGTCCGCCGCAACGAGAAATATCGTGCGGTGCCGATTCTGGTGCTCACGACCGAAAGCGACGCGGAGAAGAAGAACCGTGCACGTCAGGCCGGTGCCACCGGCTGGATCGTGAAGCCGTTCGATCCCACCAAGCTGATCGATGCGATTGAACGTGTAACTGCCTAAGCGGGAATTCCTCCGATGGATATGAACGAAATCAAAGAGATCTTCTTCCAGGAATGCGAGGAACAGCTCGCGGAACTGGAGTCCGGTCTTCTCAAGATGAATGACGGGGACCGCGATCCGGAAACGGTGAACGCCGTGTTCCGGGCCGTGCATTCGATCAAGGGCGGTGCGGGCGCTTTCGGCCTGGACGACCTCGTGTCCTTCGCTCACGTCTTCGAGACGACCCTCGATTGCGTTCGATCCAACAAGCTCGAGCCGACGCATGAGGTGCTGAAGGTGATGCTGCGGGCCGCCGACGTGCTCGCCGACCTTACCAACGCCGCCCGCGACGGCGGCAGCGTCGACGGCGCACGTAGCGCCGGCCTCGTCCGCGAACTGGAGGCACTTGCGAACGGCGAGGCGGCGCCCGCGGCCGCTCCCGTGGCTGCCGCGCCGGCACCGACTCCGGCACCTGCTGCCGTGGCGCCGACCGACGACAGCGGATTCCAGCCGATCCCGTTCTCCTTCGATACCTTCGATGATGAACCGGCACTGCCGCGCTTCGCGATCACGTTCAAGCCGCGTCGCGATCTCTACTCCAAGGGCAACGACGCGGCATTGCTGCTGCGCGATCTCTCCCGTCTCGGCGAGATGAGCATTCATTGCGACATGGATGCTCTTCCGCAGCTCGACGAGATGGATCCGGAAGATGCCTATTTCAGCTGGAACATCGAGCTCTCGACCGACAAGGGCGAGGATGCGATCCGGACCGTCTTCGAGTTTGCCGAATGGGATTGTGACCTCGAGGTGAAGGCGCAGACGGAAGAGGCTGTCCCGACGGGTGAAGAGCCTCCGATGGTTCCGGTTCCCTTCGATCTTTCGCTGCTGGATGATGGTGGCGTCTCGGAGGCAAACACTCGCGAAAGCGATGTCGCTGCAGCCGTTGCCGCGGCAGAGACCGCGTCCAATGTCATGCATATGGCAGGTGCCTCCGCCCGGCAGGAAAAGAAGGAAGCGCCGGCAGCCGCACCTGCCGCCGCGGCAGCCGCCGCGAACGCGGCGCAGAACGCTGCAGCCGGGCAGACGATCCGCGTCGACCTCGACCGCGTCGATCGCCTCATCAACCTGGTTGGAGAGCTCGTCATCAATCAGGCCATGCTCTCGCAGAGCGTGATCGAGAACGATACCAACGGCAACACCACCATCAACATGGGTCTCGAGGAGTTGCAGCAACTCACTCGCGAGATCCAGGATTCGGTGATGGCGATCCGCGCGCAGCCGGTGAAGCCGGTCTTCCAGCGCATGTCCCGCATCGTGCGCGAGGTTGCCGACATGGTCGGCAAGCAGATCCGCCTCATCACGGAAGGGGAAAACACCGAAGTCGACAAGACCGTCATCGACAAGCTCGCCGAGCCCCTGACCCATATGATCCGCAATGCCGTCGACCACGGCATCGAGACGCCGGAGAAACGCGTCGCCGCCGGCAAGAACCCGGAAGGTACGGTCAAGCTGACTGCGAAGCATCGCTCCGGCCGCATCGTCATCGAACTGGTTGACGACGGCGCCGGCATCAACCGCGAGCGCGTTCGCCAGAAGGCCATCGACAACGATCTGATTGCCGCCGATGCTAACCTTTCCGACGAGGAAATCGACAACCTGATCTTCATGCCGGGCTTCTCGACCGCCGACAAGATCTCCGACATCTCCGGCCGCGGCGTCGGCATGGACGTCGTGAAGCGCTCGATCCAGGCCCTTGGCGGTCGCATCTCCATCAGCTCGAAGCCGGGCCATGGTTCCACCTTCACCATGAGCCTGCCGCTGACGCTGGCCGTTCTCGACGGCATGGTTGTCACCGTCGCCGGCCAGACGCTGGTGGTACCGCTGACGGCGATCGTCGAAACCCTCCAGCCGGAGGCGCAGAACATCCATTCCTTCGGGTCCAATCAGCGCCTGATTTCCATCCGCGACAGCTTCTGCCCGCTGGTGGACGTCGGCCGCATCCTCAACTTCCGCGGCACCCAGGCCAATCCGGTCGAAGGCGTCGCCCTGCTGGTGGAATCGGAGGGCGGCGGTCAGCGCGCCCTGATGGTCGATGCCATCCAGGGCCAGCGTCAGGTGGTCATCAAGTCGCTCGAAGCGAACTACACGCACGTTCCGGGCATCGCCGCAGCCACCATCCTCGGCGACGGCCGGGTTGCCCTCATCCTTGACGTCGACGCCGTCGTCGCCGCTTCCCGCGGCCAATCCCTGAAACCGGAAATGTCATTAGCAGTCGCAGGTTAGTTTCATGTCGTACGCGATCAAAAATCTTGTCCAAGGTAGCCGGGAGCTCATCGCCTTCCGCATCGGCGATCAGGAATTTTGCGTGAACATCATGTCGGTTCGCGAGATCCGCGGCTGGACGCAGGCCACGCCGCTACCGCATGCGCCGCCGTTCGTCATGGGTGTCATCAACCTGCGCGGCGCGGTGCTGCCGATCGTAGATCTTTCCTTCCGGCTCGGCCTCGGGCAGGCGGAGCCGACGGCGAGGCATGTGATCATCGTCGCCCAGGTCCGCACCAAGACGGTCGGGCTTCTGGTCGAGGCCGTCTCCGACATCCTGACCGTCACCGACGAGAACATTCAGCCGACGCCTGAGATCTCCACCGATCAAGAGAAGCAGTATGCTCGCGGAATTCTCGCGATCGACAAGCGCATGATCTGCCTGATCGAGCTGGAAGGCCTCTTCCCCGAAACCGAAAGCGAGGCTGCATGATTCCCGCGAGTGCCGCATACCACAGACCATCCGACGACGAGATTCTCGCCAGCGGGGAATATCCGCTGACCCGGCGAGACCTGAACGACATCGCCGCGATGATCTATGCCGATGCCGGGATCGCTCTCAACGACTCGAAGGCCTCGCTCGTCTACTCGCGTCTGTCGAAGCACATCCGCAATCTCGGCCTCAGTGGCTTCCGCGAGTATTGCGCGTTGGTGTCCTCTCCCGAGGGTGCGCACGAGCGCCGGGAGATGCTGTCGCACCTGACGACCAACTTCACCCGGTTCTTCCGCGAGAACCACCATTTCGAGCATCTGCGTGACGAGGTTTTGCCGGGCCTGATAGCCCGCGCCAAGGCGGGCGGCCGCGTCCGCATCTGGTCAGCCGCGAGCTCGGACGGCCAGGAGCCCTATTCGATCGCCCTCACGGTATTCCAGGCCTTCCCGAACGTGCTCGACTACGACTTCAAGATCCTCGCGACCGATATCGATCCGAAGATCCTGGCGATCGCCCGTCAGGGTGCCTACGACGAGCAGGCTTTGGAAACCGTCTCGCCGACCATACGCAAGCAGTGGTTCAAGGAAGTTGAAATCGGCGGCCGCCGCAAGTTCCAGGTGGACGACCGCCTGAAGCGCCTGATCACCTACAACGAACTAAACCTGATGTCCCAGTGGCCATTCAAGGGCAAGTTCGACGTCATCTTCTGCCGCAACGTCGTCATCTACTTCGATGAGCCGACGCAGATGCGCATCTGGTCGCGCTTCGCCGATCTTCTGCCGGAAGGCGGCCATCTCTACATCGGCCATTCCGAGCGCGTGTCCGGCGACGCGAAGGCCTATTTCGACAACACCGGCATCACCACCTACCGCTTTGTCGGAAAAACGGGAGGGCGCAAGCTGTGAGTGCACCCGCCCGCGTTCTCGTCGTCGACGACAGCCCGACCATGCGGGGGCTGATCAGCGCGATCCTCAATTCCGATCCGGACGTCGACGTCGTCGGCCAGGCGGGGGACGCAATGGAGGCGCGTGCCGCGATCAAGCAGCTCAATCCGGACGTGGTCACGCTCGACATCGAGATGCCGAACATGAACGGTCTCGAGTTCCTGGAAAAGATCATGACGCTTCGGCCGATGCCGGTTATCATGGTTTCGACCATGACCCACCGGGGCGCCGAAGCGACGCTTGCCGCGCTGGAGATCGGAGCCTTTGATTGCGTCGGCAAGCCGATGCCCGGCGAGGCTGATCCCTTCGGAGACCTGGCGGAGAAAGTGAAGGCCGCCGCCCGTTCGCAGCATCGCTACAACCGCGTGCCGCGGAGCGAACCGCCTGCGAGCCGCGCCGTTCCGACGTCGGATTTCCGGGTCGGTCGCAAGATCGTCGCGATCGGTTCGTCCACGGGCGGCGTCGAAGCCCTGATCACGGTCCTCCAGAAGTTTCCGCGCAATTGTCCGCCGACGGTCATCACGCAGCACATGCCGCCGACCTTCACGAAGAGCTTCGCGGAACGGCTGAACCGCCTTTGCGAGCCGGTGGTCGAAGAGGCGACCGACGGTGCCCGCCTCGAGATCGGCAAGGTCTATCTCGCTCCCGGCGGCGAACGCCACCTGCAGGTGGCCAATGCCACCGCACCCTGTTGCCGCCTGGTGGAGCGGCCGCCGGTCAACGGCCATCGCCCCTCGGTCGACGTCCTGTTCGATTCGGTTGCCGAGCTTGCAGGCCGCAGCGCAGTCGGGGTCATCCTGACCGGAATGGGCCGTGACGGGGCCGCGGGCCTCCTCAAGATGCGCCATGCGGGCGCGCGCACGATCGGACAGGACGAAAAATCCTGCGTCGTCTATGGCATGCCGAGGGTCGCCCACGAACTCGGTGCCGTTGAACGCCAATTGCCGCTTGCGGCGATCGGCGAAGAAATTCTCAAACTTACTGCTGCCCGGAAAGAAGGTATCGAACATGTCACTAGCTGAGAAAATCAAAGTTCTGATCGTCGACGATCAGGTAACGAGCCGCTTGTTGTTGAGCGATGCCCTGACGCAGCTCGGCTTCAAGCAGATCACGGCCGCCGGCGACGGCGAACAGGGAATGAAGATCATGGAGCAGCAGCCCCATCATCTCGTCATTTCCGACTTCAACATGCCGAAGATGGATGGTCTCGGCCTGCTGCACGCGGTGCGCAGCAATCCGAACACGAAGAAGGCGGCGTTCATCATCCTGACGGCTCAGGGCGACCGTGCGCTTGTTCAGAAGGCTGCTCAGCTCGGCGCAAACAACGTTCTCGCCAAGCCCTTTACCATCGAGAAGATGAAGGCTGCGATCGAGGCGGTCTTCGGAGCCCTGAAATGACAGACGACAGTGCAGCTAGGCGCGTTCACATTATTCAGGGCGAATACAAGGTCGTATCCGATCCGAATATTGTGCTCTCTACCATTCTTGGTTCGTGCGTAGCTGCATGTCTGCGGGATCCGTTTGCAGGCGTGGGGGGAATGAACCACTTCCTGCTGCCGGGTTCGGCGACCGCGGGGGCGGGAGGCGGCGACGCCACCCGTTACGGGGTCCATCTGATGGAGCTTCTCATCAACGGTCTGCTGAAGCAGGGTGCGCGGCGCGACCGCATCGAGGCGAAGGTCTTCGGGGGTGCGAAGACCATTGCGACGTTCTCGAATGTCGGCGAACAGAACGCAGCCTTTGCCATGCAGTTCCTGAAGGACGAAGGTATCAAGGTCGTCGGCTCCTCAACGGGCGGGGAGCACGGCCGCAAGCTCGAATTCTGGCCGGTAAGCGGAAGAGCCAGGCAGTATCCGCTGACCGGCGCCGAGACCCAGAGGACCGTCGCTCTCGAGCAGAAACCGGTCTTCACGCCGAAGGCGGTGGAGAGCTCCATCGAGTTCTTCTGAATACCGCCGGCACGAAAAGGAATACAGGGGGACAAAGATCGTGGAAGAAGCATTGCCGCAAGTCCTGATGCGGGTCGTTACCGAACTGCACGACGTCGCGTATCTCATCGAGCGTATAGAACCGCAACTTCTGGAACTCGGTGGCGCACAGGTGCTCGAGCACCCGGATGCCCTCAAGGTGCTCCAGGGTATCGATCTCGCCGTCCAGAAGACGCGCGGGCTCGCGGAGTTCATCGACACGATCACGGGTTCGATTCCAGACGGGTGGGTCGTCGACATGACGACAGCGCTCAGTCTCGTGAAGCTTGCCGAAATGCAGAAGGCGCTCGGGGCGGGCATCCGCCACGGTCACTCGCAGCCGCTCGGCAAGGCCGCAGGGGACTTCGACTTCTTCTGATCCGACGTGGCATTTGGCCGCTGCACAGCATAGGCACGAATTTCGGGGCCGCTCGTTCGCGAGCGGCCTTTTCGTCGTAGCGCGAAACGCTCGCACAAGTTTCAGTTCCTAATGTCTCGCAAGAGGGCAATGCGTCCCAGTTCCTTCAGTTGATGGCGCGAGACAGAATGAATCTGTTAAATCAATCACTTCAGATCTTTAAGAATCTGGCGTCGCTTGGCCAGACCAAGCTGTTGACCCTGGCGGGGGTCGGCGCTGTTTCCATCGCAATCATCATCGCCGCAGCACTCTTTGTTAACAAGCCGGCTTACGAGACCCTCTACACCGGGCTCGAAGCGACCGATCTCAATCAGGTCAGCATCGCCCTCGCGGAGGCCGGCATCGATTTCGAGGTTGGCACCGACGGACAGTCGATCAAGGTTCCGACCGGCATGACCAGCAAGGCCCGACTGCTCTTGGCCGAGCACGGACTGCCCAACAGCGCCAACGCGGGCTATGAACTGTTCGATAATGTCGGCTCTCTCGGCCTCACGTCCTTCATGCAGGAAGTGACCCGGGTCCGTGCCCTCGAAGGCGAGGTCGCCCGCACCATTCAGCAGATCAACGGCATCGCCGCAGCGCGGGTTCACATCGTGCTTCCGGACGTCGGCAATTTCCGCCGCGGCGAGCAGAAGCCGACGGCGTCGGTGATGATCCGCGCGGGCAACGAAGCCGGCCGCAAGGCCGCTGCCTCGATTCGCCACCTCGTCGCCTCCGCGGTGCCCGGCCTCGACGTCGAGGACGTCACGATCCTCGACTCGACCGGGCAGCTCCTCGCATCCGGTGACGAAATGGGCGGTCCGGCCAACCGTTCGATCGGTGTCGTCCAGACGGTCCAGCAGGAGATCGAGTCGAACATCGACAAGGCGCTCGCGCCCTTCCTCGGCATGGACAATTTCCGTTCGAGCGTAACGGCCCAGATCAACACCGACACCCAGCAGATTCAGGAGACGATCTACGACCCGGAATCGCGCGTCGAACGGTCCATCCGCGTCGTCAAGGAGAACCAGAAATCCCAGCAGCGCCAGCCGGATAGCGCCGCGACTGTGGAACAGAACCTTCCCCAGGCGGATGTTCAGGGCGGCGCCGGCGGACCGGAGTCGTCCGACCAGCAGGACAAGAAGGAAGAGCAGACCAACTACGAGATCAACAGCAAGACGGTCGCGACCGTCCGCAACAGCTATACGATCGAGAAGGTGTCCGTCGCGGTTGTTGTTAATAAGGGTCGCATCGCCAAGATGATCGGCGAGCCGGCCGACCAGGCGAAGATCGACGCCTATCTTGCGGAAATGCAGAAGATCGTCAGCTCTGCAGCCGGCCTCGATACCGGCCGCGGCGACGTCGTCACCCTGACCGCCATGGACTTCCTCGAGAATCAACTCCTCGAAGAATCGGCCACCGGCCCCGGCATCATGGAAATGCTGAGCCGCAACATCGGCGGCATCATCAACTCGCTGGCATTCGTCGCCGTCGCCTTCCTGATCGTCTGGATGGGTATCCGCCCGATGGTCCGCTCGGTCGGCGGTGGTACGGCGGCCCTGGCCGGCGCAAGCGAGGAGGCGGCCGGTCTCGAGCTGCCCGACTTCTCGCCGGCGGTCGGCGGTGGTGCCCTCATGGATGGCTTCGGCGCGGACTTCGGTTTCGACAGCACCGACGATCTGCTCACCATGGGCGACGATCCGAACGGCGGTTTCAACCGGCGCGTCAAGGAAGGTCCCGAGCGGCGTCTCTCCCGCATGGTCGAGATCAGCGAGGAACGCGCCGCCAAGATCCTTCGCAAGTGGGCCGTCGACAAGGCCGCCTGACGAGCCGAAAAGTCTGGACGAAATCAGCCGCGCCGGCATCCCGGCGCGGCTTTGTCGTACCATCCTCCGCCGGGGTGCGACATTTGTGACGATTTGTATATGCAACTCTCGTCAAGTTGGGGAATCGCTGCGTGCGCGTTTGGGTTTGGCGGTATTTATCTTCTATCATTGTCGTGATTCGTCGGGCTGGCGAATCGATCAAGCGAATCACCGGGAGAGGGCGGCCTCTCGGAGATAGAAGGGGTGTACATCGAGGCCGTTTCATCCCGGAAAGGGGGAAACACAATGGACACGGAGTTGGTTAGGGCGGTTCGGAAGGAGAAAGACCGAACCATGTCCATCATGGACGACCCGGCCAGACCTCAAAGCAAGGAGCAGCTTCTTCAGAAGCTGATGGCGGTTGCGCAGGGCGGCAGCATCGGGCGCAGTCTGCACCTTCTGTCCGACTATGTCGGGGCAAACCATTTCCTGCTTGCCCGTTTCGATCTCGTCCAGGAGCAAGGCCTCGATTTCGTCGTCTGCTCCAATTGGCCCTTCGATCTCGTGCGCCGCCTTGAGCGCGAATTCGCAGCGAGCTATTCCCGCACTACCGAGCTTGAGAAATGCCTTTCTCTTCTGCAGCCGCGGTTTGCACTTCTTCCGGACGACGCCGACGCTCCGAGGGGGCTAAGCCGGGAGTATTGCGCGCTGACCTTCAACGTCGGTCGCACGCGGCTGTCGCTGATGTTCCTTTATGAAGATGATATCGTGCTGTCGCCGGAACGGCTGCGAGAGGTCGGCCTGCTCTGCGGTTACTGCGTAAGCCTCTCCGCCGGTCGAGGGCAGCGGGCGGACCGCGAATTCGAACTGACGGAACGGGAGATCGAATGCCTCTTCTGGATTGCCGAAGGCAAGACCAGCGACGAGATCGCCACCATCCTCGGCATTTCGCGCAATACCATTAACAACTACATCACGAGTGTCATGCGCAAGACCGCGACCAAGACGCGGTCCGAGGCGATTGCGTATGCCGTGCGCAATAACCTCGTATAGGGACGGGCCGATGAAATACCCACAAGGCTCGCTCCCCTCTGCGAAAACCCAGGCCGGACACTCGCGCCAGATCAACGTGCGCTCGGAGATATTCCCGAAGCTCACCGCGCTGCAGAAGAGCCTCGGTGCCAACGGCTTCGCCGTGCTCAAGATCGCCGGCTCCGGTCTGCCCGGCAAACGCAAGCTCGTCGCGCAGCTCGACAACTGGTCGATGATGGTGCCGGCAGGCCTCGACGGCTTCCTCGTCCATTACGGAAGCACCCTGCTGTCGCACCTCGAGAGTTCTCTGTTGCCGCTCAGCTGGAATGCGGTCGGCGATTCGAGTTGGGCCGACACGTCGGATTTTTCCGTCTTCGTGGACCAACTACAGCCGCGCGTGCTGCCCTATTCCGGTATCGCCTTCCCCGTTCGGCTCGGTGCTTCGGGCAACGGATACGTCCTCTTCGCCGTCACCGGCGGCATCGATATTGCCGGGGAGCGGATCATCGACATCCATTCCCGTTGCTGCAAAGTGATGACGGACCTGCTGTCGCTGGACGAACGACGCACGCAGCCCGCCGAATCACTGAGCGATCGCGAGATCGCCTGTCTGCAGCTTGCGGGGGATGGTCGCATCAGCGAAGAGATCGCGGAGGCGCTTCGCCTCTCCGTGCACACAGTCAATGCCTATCTCGGGTCGGCGACGATCAAGCTCGATTCGGTCAATCGCATCCAGGCGATCGCGAAGGCAATCCGCCTCGGCTACATCACGTAGTCCGGGCGACGAGCTCATCGTCGCGACGGTTCAGGTGTAGTGCGGGGAGACGCCGGCGTTGCAGAAGCGAGCCGCCTGGAGGCTGTCGCGGAGCAGGCGTGTGTTCTCTTCCGGGCTGCCCAACGGATTGTGGAAAGCCACATGGCAGATCTCGAGGCCGGCGTGATCGTGGGTCAGGGTCAGCTGCGCATAGACGGTCACGTCGCGAGGCTTGATTTCGAGGTCGAGTACGACCTCCGGGGGGCCGCCCCATTCCAGCCTATACTCCCCGCCGGCGCCGAAGTTGACCGTTCCGGGATGGAAATAGAGTTCGGCCGCCGAGGAGACCAGGTCGGCGATGTTGCCATAGAGCTCGAAGCGCAGCAGTGAGATCAGGTCGGCCGCGTCGAGCAGCCGAAGCTCCGATGCAACAGGGCTGATCGCTTCCGCGACGATCTTTTCGCGCTGGCTGGTATAGGGGCATTTCTTCATCGCGATTAGCGTACCCGCGTTTTCCTGGCCTTTGCCGCGTAGACCCGGTGAACGAGTTCCGCGACGGCCTTGTAGAATATCGACGGAATGACACTATCTATCGAGACTTGCGCAAACATGGAGCGAGCAAGCGGCGGGTCCTCAAAAATGGGGATATCGTGCGCCTGGGCGATCTCGCGGATCTTGAGGGCGACCAGGTCCTGTCCCTTTGCGATGACGACGGGAGCGTCGTTCTCCTCGCGCACATACCGCAGGGCCACCGCGTAGTGAGTCGGGTTGGTGATCACGAGCGTCGCGCGCGGCACATTGGCGATCATGCGGCGGCGCGCCCGGTCCCGTGCAATCGAGCGCTGCCGCGATTTCACGATCGGGTCGCCTTGCGACTGCTTGAGTTCGTCCTTGACTTCCTGCTTCGTCATCTTCAGCTGGGTGAACCAGTGGTAGCGCGTCCAGGCGTAGTCGCTGATCGCGAGGATTGCCGTCGCCAGAACGATGATGATCATCATCTTCTTCAGGATCGCAGCGAACTTCACGAGAATCACTTGTGGGTCGGAGAACATCGCGTCGAGGGCGCCGAAATACTCCGAGCGCAGCGCCATCACCATGATGGCCGATACAATGACGATCTTGAAGACGGATTTTCCGAATTCGACGAGGCCGCGTAGACCGAACAGGCGCTCCCATCCCTTGGCTGGCGAAATCCGCGACATTTGTGGACGAATACGCTCCAGCACGAACGAGGGCATGTTCTGGACGACGTTCGACGTGATGCCGAAGACCATGAAGAGGGCCATCGCCGGAAAGAGCAGGGCGCCCGCTTCCCACCCGAGGTGGACGAAGAGCGAGACGACGTCGGTTGCGGTGAAGACGCGCCACTGGTCGGGTTGCTCGAAGAGATCCCGCAGTGTCTCACCCAGGCGACCCATCGCCTTCGGAAGAAAGAACACGGAATAGAGATAAAAGGCGAGAGCCGACGCGAAGATCGGAATTTCGCGTGACGAAGGCAGATTGCCTTTTTCCGCGGCGTCCCGCCGCTTCTTCTCGGTCGGGGCTTCTGTTTTGCTTTCTTTGTCCTGTTCGTCAGACAAGCCCGCTGTCCTTGTTCGGCAATGCCCTTCGAGGCGGCGCCGGATTTGCTGGGCGCGTGTCTGTCGGGATGGGCGAGGCTAGCTGCCCGCCCGATCCCGTTCAATCGGGACGTGGGCGGGCGACAGGTTTTTCAACAGCAAGCCGCCTCAGGCGGCCTGCGTGGCATCGCCTTCCGTTTCCTTGAGCTGGATCTGACCGGAATTGGCAAGCCGGATCGCCTCCTGCGCGACGGCACGCCGGGCGATCGCGATCTCGCGCGGATTGATGCCGGTGGTGCCGGTCGCCAGATCGGATTCGATCATGCGGCGCTGACGCGGGCTGATCGCGGAAAGAACGCATTCGCGGATTTCCATTGATGCGCCGCGCAGCGCCATCGTCAGCACGTCTCCGGAGACGTCGTTGAGGAGCAGCACGCGGCTGCGCTGCGGCATGGCGAGCAGATCCTCGAAGAGGAAGATCTTCGGCCGCACCTTCTCGACCGCCGACTTGCTGATCGTCTCCAGCGAGTTGAGGAGGGTGTCGACCTGGGGCTTGTCGAGCTCGTTCATCAGGTCCGCGACCTTTGCCGAACCCACCGAATTGCGCTCCGCCTCGATCTCCGAGATCAGTTCGTGCACGCGGTTCTCGATGATCTGAGCGGCCTTCTGGCTGACGTTTTTCAGGTTGACGGTGCGGTTCATGACGTCGGCGCGACGGCTTTCCGGCAGCTTCAGGAGAACCTTGGCGCCAAAAGAAGACGGCAGCATCGAGAGGATATAGGCGACTGTCTGCGGATGCTCCCGCATCAGGAACTTGGCGATGAAATCGGGGTCGGCATCCTGCAGCTGGTCCCAGATCGATTCCTCGTAGGCCTGGAACGCCGTACGCCGTCCGAGCAGCCCATCCACCTCCTCGGGGGTCAGTCCCTCCTCGAGAATGCTCTCGATCGCCTTGGCGTTGTCCATCAGGCCGGCACCTTCGGTGAAAAGGTCCTCGAACTCGTTGACCAACAGGTTGAGTTCGTCCGGTGGAATGGAGCGCAGCGTCTGCGCGGACGCGATGATGGTCTGCAGTTCGGCCTGGGTGAAGTACTTCAGCAGCTTGCCGGCGACGCCCTTGCCCATCGCCAGCAGGACGGCCGCAGCCTTGTCCGCCTGGGAAAGGGGTGTTCCAGGTAGGTTACTGCCGAAGTCGTCAAAGTCCATCATGGTCTTCTTCCTCTCTGGCCCGTCATGGGTCAGGTCGTCTTGCTACCCATCACTTCGATCAGCTTGACGCCGAAGCGGGTGTCATCGTTTTCGAGCACGGTGATTTCGCCACGCGCGATGCGTCGGCCGTTCACCGTGATGTCGACCGGCTCACCGATCTTCTTGTCCAGGGTGATGATCGCCCCTTCCTCGAGATTCATGAGGCCGGCAACCGGCATCTTGCTCGCGCCCAGGATGACTTCGACATCAATGGGAATGTCCATGATGAGATCGAAGTTGGCCGTCAGGGCGCTGCCGGGCTGTTGCGAGGATACCGTCGACGGCTCATCGAACCCGCCGCCGAATGCATCGGTGCCGAACGCGTCAGTCCCGAAATCGCTCACTGCGGCCGGGGCGGCGGCAGGAAAACCGCCGAGGTCCGATTCGAATGCGGAAAGATCGGCCGTGTCCATCGGCGAGGCGGAAAAGTCGCTGCCGAAATCGGGCAGTGTGCCTTCCGAATCACTCTTCAGGACGCCGCGCAGGTCGTCGACCGCCTGGTCGAAGGCGGCGTCGGACGTCACCATGGACAGTGCGTCTTCATCGGGTACAGGTGTTTTCTTAGTAGCCATGCAGTCATAATTCCTGTCGAAACTTGCCTCAGCCTGCCTTGGTGAAGCGTTGATGTGCTAGCCCATGAGATGTCTCAGGATTTCGTCTTCGCTGCTGACGTTGTCCTTGACGCGTACCGTGTAGTGTTCACCCGCCCGCCCGAACTCGCAGCGATAGAGATTCTTGCCGTTGGCGCTGACGTCGACCATGACGTCGCCACGATCCTGAAACGCGATCACGTCGCCCACCGCCAGGCGGGAAATCGTATCGAGGGTCAGCGGCTGCAGCTGAATTCGTGCCTGCAGTTTCACCTGCGAACGGCGAACCTGCTCGGCCATCTGCTCGGCCCATTCCTTGCGGCTCTGGCCCGCCTGGCTCCGCGACTTCGGTACCGTGACCACGGTCTTCAGCAGGGCCTTCTGCGGGATGACCACGTAGAATTCGGAGGCGACGGGGCCGAGTTCGATACCCATCTTGACGACAGCGCCGTACTCGTCGACGTGATCCTCCTCCGGTTTCGGGCGGTCTTCGGCGTTGTGCGGGCGTTCGAGTTGCGGTTCGAAGGAACCGGGAACCTCGATGCCCGAGCGCAGGACGTTGGCGATCTTGCCGATCACCATGACGGACAGATCGAGCTCAATGCGTGAGAGAGGACGCTGGATCGGCTCCTCGATCGTTTCCGGGAGCGCTCCCAGCAGGTTCTCCATCAGGGTGACGACGAAGGCGTTGCCGCAGCCGATGACGAAATTGGGGCTCCAGTTGCGCAGCGATCCGTCCGCCAGCACAACGTTGTCGCCGAGTTCGGCGATGAGTTCGCTCATCAGGCCGGCTTCGTGGCCGTTGTAATGAACGTCGACCTGGAGGCCGGTTTCGCTCTGCAGGACGTCCAGCAGGAGTTCCGTGAAAAGGTGGCCGAAATCGCTGCAGAGTTTCTCGACGGTCTTCCTGTCGCCCAAGCCCCCGGTGAGGCGCGCGAGCAAAGCCTGATCCATTGCCGACTCCGGCTTGTTCTCGGTCATCACCATCGTCATGCCGCCGCCTTGTTCTCGCCGCCGGGATTCATCATTTCCTGCTCGACGGCGTCGATGGACGGACGCTCATGCGAGGAGATTGTCTTGCGTCCATATTCGAGCGCGACCTGCGGTACCGAGCCGTTCATGTAGGCGAGCAGCGTCTGCTTGACGATGATGTAGAGGCGATGCTGCTTGGTTCGGACAGTCTTGATCTGGGCGGCGAGCGGGTTGCAGATGCAATAGGAGAGGACGATCCCGAGCATCGTACCGACGAGTGCGGCGCCGATCAGGCCGCCGAGAACCTCCGGTGATTCGTTGATCTTGCCCATCGCCTTGATGACCCCGAGAACGGCCGCGACGATACCGATGGCCGGGAAACTGTCGCCCATGACCGTGATCGCGTTGTAGGGCTTCATCTTGTCGTGAAGGATGGTGTTGATTTCCTCGTCCATCAGCGCTTCGATCTCGTGGGAGCGGGCGTTCCCGATGATGATCAGTCGGACGTAGTCGCAGATGAAGGCAGTAAGATCCTTGTTCTTCAAAACGGAAGGAGCCGCCTGAAAGATCGTCGATTCGTCGGGATTGTCGATGTGCGCTTCGATCTCGTTGCGGGACTTTGTTCTCAGGTCGCGCATCAGAGAATAGAGGACCCCCAGAACGTCGAGATAGTCTCGTTCCTTCGGAACCGCGTTCTTCAGCACCTCGGCCGTGGATTTTCCGGAGTCCTTCACGACCTTTATGGGATTGGCCATAATGAAGCCGCCGAGACCCGCACCGCCGATGATCATGAGCTCAAAGGGCTGAATGAGGACGTTGACATGTCCGCCCATGGCCATATAGCCGCCGAGGATACAGCCAAAAGTGATAACAAGTCCGATTATGATGTTCATATCGCGCCCGCGGTGACAGTTATTTTCGGGTCTAGCGATAGGGGCCTTGCCTTGCGTGAGGCTGAATGCCGCGGGTTTCACGGTTTGTGAACCTAGAGAAAGCTTCGCACAAGCCTTTTGCCGCAAGAAGGGCGATAACGGACGCCTGACCCGATTGTCCACAAGAGGCGGAAAAGACCGTGACGACAACTTATGCGAGCTACCAGCTAATCACCCGGGATATCACCAGGTCCCTCGACCGCGTGGCGAAGGCCCCGGATGTCTCCCGCGAGACCGAGTATTACCTGTCCAGGATCGGCGACATAAAGTCCATCGACGACTTCATGGGCGACAGCCGCCTGTACAATTATGCCCTGAAGGCGCACGGCCTCGAGGATATGGCTTATGCAAAGGCCTTCATCCGCAAGGTGCTGACCGAGGGTGTTGCCGACAAGGAAGCCTTCGCCAATCAGCTTGCCGACAGCCGTTATTCGGAGCTCGTCAAGTCGCTGAACTTCGCCGAACAGGGTGCGGCTGCGACCGCGTTCACCAAAGCCCAGCAGGGGGTCGTCGACAAATACATGCGCCAGACGCTCGAGGAGCAGGCCGGTGCCGAAAATACGGGCGTGCGGCTGGCGCTCTACTTCGAGCGGACCGCTCCGAAGATATCCTCGGCCATGGACATCCTCGCCGATGACGCGCTCTCTCAAGTGGTTCGCACGGCGCTCGGCCTGCCGGAAGAGTTCGCTGGCTCCGATATCGACCAGCAGGCCGCCACCATCGGCCGCATGATCGACATCAAGGACTTCCAGGACCCGGAGAAGACGGGTCTCTTCCTCGAACGGTTCACCGCCATGTGGGAGCTGCAACATCCGTCCGAGAGCTACGACCCGCTCGCGGTGTTCGGCTCCTCGTCCGGATACGGCATCTCGCCGGATCTGCTCATCTCGATCAACTCTCTCAAGCTCGGAGGCAGCTAAGTGCAGTCGGGACTCTATGTTGCCCTGTCGTCCCAGGTCGCCCTCGAACGGCGCCTCACGACCATCGCTGACAATATTGCCAATGTGAACACCGTCGGCTTCCGCGGCACCGAGGTCAAATTCGACGAGGTCCTCAGCCGGACCCATAACGATCTCAATGCCAAGATTGCCTTCGTCTCGCAGGGTAACGACTATCTCTCGACGCGAGCCGGCGAATTGCAGCACACAGGCAACGAGCTGGACTTCGCGATCAAGGGCGATGCTTGGTTTGCGATCGACACGCCGGCAGGGCAGGTCCTGACCCGCGACGGGCGGTTTACCATCAAGGAGACGGGGGAACTCGTATCCTTGCGCGGTTATCCGGTTCTCGACGCCGGCGGCGCACCGATCCAGCTCAATCGTGCCGGCGGTCCGCCGACAGTCGGGCAGGACGGCAAAATTCTCCAGGATGGCCGCCAGGTCGCCGTCCTCGGCGTTTTTTCTGCCGATGTCACCAAGGGGTTCGTGCGCTATGAGAACAGCGGCATCACCACGGTCGACCAGCCGCAACCCGTCGTCGACAACAACCAGATCTCCGTGGTGCAGGGTTACCTCGAAAATTCCAACGTCAACGGCATCAGCGAAATTACCCAGCTCATCCAGGTCAATCGTGCGTTCGAGAGCGTCAGTTCGCTGATGCGCGACAGCGAGAGCTCGCTGAACGATGCGATCAAGACGCTCGGCGGATCGAGCTGAGGTCGCTGAGCCATGTCTGAACCCGTCTCCGCTGAATTCGCCCTTTCCGGCAAGCTGACCCAGCTCGCAGGCCTGGCGGCGCGCTATGCAGATCCCGCGTTTTCGGTGACCCACGGAGGCCGTGTGCGCACGATCGCCGCCGGCCATTACACGGTGGCGGGACTTTCGCGGCACGTGAGGCTCGGTGAATTCGTCGCCCATCGCAGCCCGACCGGAATCCACCTCGGAGAGGTGGTGCGGGTGGAGCCTGACGTCGCCTATGTCTGCCCGATCGAACCGGGCGAGCCGATCGGCATCCATGATCTCGTCATTCGCAAGGGCGCCTTCAGAATTGCTCCCGACGACAGCTGGTGCGGTCGCACGATCAACGCGCTCGGCGAGCCGATCGACGGACGCGGGCCGCTCACGCCCGGCCTGCTGCGCCGTCCGGTCTCCAACAGCGCGCCGCCATCCATGGCACGGCGGCGCGTGGAACAGGGGTTTCGCACCGGCGTCCGGGCGATCGACATCTTCTCACCCCTGTGCTTCGGCCAGCGCCTCGGCATCTTTGCCGGGTCTGGCGTGGGCAAGTCGACGCTTCTGTCGATGCTCGCCCGGGCCGACGCCTTCGACAAGGTCGTGATCGCGCTCGTCGGTGAACGTGGACGCGAGGTGCGTGAGTTCATCGAGGATACGCTTGGTCCGAACATGAAGAAGTCGGTGGCGGTCATCGCCACCAGCGACGAGAGCCCGATGCTGCGCAAGATGGCACCGCTCGCGGCCATGACGATCGCCGAACACTTCCGCGACCGCGGTGAAAACGTACTCTTCATCGTCGACAGCGTTACCCGCTTCGCCCATGCGATCCGCGAGGTGGCGATGGCCGCCGGCGAGCCGCCTGTTGCGCGCGGCTACCCCGCCTCGGTGTTTACCGAGTTGCCGCGCCTCCTGGAACGGGCAGGTCCCGGCACCGAGGGTTCGGGAACGATCACCGCCATCATTTCGATTCTTGTCGACGGTGACAATCACAACGACCCGATCGCCGATTCGACGCGCGGCATTCTCGACGGCCATATCGTGCTCGACCGCTCGCTGGCGGAAGAGGGGCGCTATCCGCCGATCAATCCGCTCGCCTCGATCTCGCGCCTTGCGCGCAAGGCCTGGAGCGACGATCAGGAGAAACTGGTCTCCCGCCTGAAGACGCTCATCCACCGCTTCGAGGAAACCCGCGACCTGCGCCTGATCGGGGGATATCGCGCCGGCAGCGATCCTGATCTCGACATGGCGATCAAGCAGGTGCCGGTGATCTACGAGGTTCTGAAGCAGACGCCCGCCGACAGGCCGGCAATGGATGCCTACGCCGATCTTGCCAACGCCTTGAAGCAGGCGGCGACGCAGCCGGCGCCGGCCGCCATCGGAAAAATGAGGGGATAGTCGTGACCGACTTCGATACCGACGAACGGACAGTGTCCCCAAAGCCGCAGGCTTCGCGCGCGATGTCGACCACCGACCGCGTTCTCGCCGTGACGGGGGTCGCCCTCGCCTGCGCGGCCGCATTCTTCCCTTGGTACGTCTTCTTCAACGAAGAGAAGTTCGGTATCCGCGTCGCGGAAATGGATCATACGCGCGACCTGCCGGAAACGCCTGGTCGCAACGTCTTCAGTGTCTCGCCCCTCGCGATGGTCGACAAGGACGACAACGGACCGAAGCTCAACTGGCCGAAGACCGACCCGCTGGTGACGGCGACGGTCTCCAAGATCGGCAAGGAAAACGCGGCCGGAAAGGAACTGAAAGAGCAGCAACCGTTCCCCGGCAAAAGTGGCTTCCGTCTGCTGCATGTCGCCAACGGCCGGGCACTGATCGAGGATAATTCCGGCATGTATATCGTGCGGGTCGGCTCGATTCTCCCCGACAACAGTCGCGTCGCAACGCTGGAACAGCGCGACGGCAAGTGGGTCATCGTCAGCTCCACGGGCGCCGTCTACGAGCCCGATTGACGTTCGTCTACCCGTAAGTCCCACGCAAGATTACGTGCGTAGGTTCACATCCAGAAAATGACGGAGTGAAGCCTATGCAGCCTATCCAGTTGTTCGCTTTGGCCTCCAGGCAAGCCGAATGGCTTTCCATTCGCCAGGAGGTCGTTGCCAGCAACATCGCCAATGCCAACACCCCCGACTATCGCGCCAGGGAGGTTACCCCCTTCAGCGCGGTGCTGGACGAGACGGTGCCACGCATGGCGAGGACCAATCCCGGTCATCTCGCCGCGAGCGAGTACGGTGACGACGTGGAGGTCCGTGAAGCCGCTCTCAACCAGGAGATCGGCGTTCTTGAGTCCGGCAACAGCGTCGCGCTGGCTGACGAGTTGACCAAGGCGGGCGAAATCGGTCGCCAGCATCAGCTCAACACGGCTCTCGTCACATCCTTTCATCGCATGATGCTGATGACTGTTAAGAGGTAAGCCATGGATCCGCTGTCAGCCGCCCTCAAGATCGCCGGCAGTGGGCTGGAAGCCCAGTCCACCCGTCTGCGTGTCGTCTCGGAAAACATCGCCAATGCGCGTTCGACGGGCGATACGCCCGGTGCGGAGCCTTATCGGCGCAAGACGGTCACTTTCGGGGCCGAGCTAGACAAGGTGAGCGGTGCCGATCTCGTGGCGGTGAAGAGACTTGGCGAGGACGATTCCGATTTCATCCGGGAGTTCGATCCCGGCAATCCCGCTGCGGACGAGCGCGGCTACGTCAAGATGCCGAATGTCAATGTCCTGATCGAAATGGCCGACATGCGCGAGGCCAACCGCACCTACGAGGCGAATCTGCAGACGGTCAAGCAGACGCGTGACCTGATCTCCTCGACCATCAACCTGCTGAAAGCTTCGCAATGATTGAGAAGACTGAAGACGTAACTTCGCTTTCCCGTTCCTCCGGACTCGGATTTTTCGCCGGTGAGTCCGCCTCCACCTCCGTGGGACCGTCTGATGGCGTCACCCCGGGTGCCGCAACCGGTCTGAGTTTTGCCGGTGTGCTGGGCAGCTTGGCCACCGATGCCGTCAACAATCTGAAGCAGGCGGAAGTCACCTCCTTCGAGGGCATCAAGGGTACGGCCAACACCCGCGAGGTCGTCGACGCCGTGCTCGCTGCGGAACAGTCGCTGCAGACTGCGATCGCGCTGCGCGACAAGATCGTCACGGCCTATCTCGAAATCACCAAGATGCAGATCTAGCGGATCAAGGACGGACACATGAGAGCGCTTGCCATCGCGGCCACCGGCATGGATGCACAGCAGACCAATCTCGAGGTCATCGCCAACAACATCGCCAACATCAATACGACCGGCTACAAGCGGGCCCGGGCCGAGTTCGCCGACCTTCTGTATCAGACGGAGCGCACCCAGGGCGTAGCCAACCGCGCCAACCAGGCGATCGTACCGGAGGGTGCCAATATCGGTCTCGGCGTGCAGACTGCCGCGGTTCGCAACATCCATACCCAGGGCGAGCTCGCGCAGACCTCGAACGATCTCGACGTCGCGCTGGTCGGCCGCGGCTGGTTCCAGATCGAGGCGCCAGACGGCGCGATCCTCTACAGCCGGTCGGGAGCGTTCAACACCAATGCCGATGGCCAGCTGGTGACCATCGACGGCTATGCCGTATCGCCGGCGATCACCGTTCCGGAAAACGCAAGTGAAGTGGTCATCAGCCGTACCGGCATGGTTTCCGCGCGCATCGGCAACAGCAACGACTTCACCGAACTCGGGCAGCTCACGATTGCCAACTTCGTCAATGAAGCCGGCCTGAAGCCGCTCGGCGACAACCTCTTCGCGCAGACCGCGGCCTCCGGCGAACCGATCGTCGGTGCGCCCGAAGACCCGGGCTTTGCCTATCTGAAGCAACGCTACCTGGAATCGTCGAACGTCGATTCGGTCAGGGAGATCACCGACATGATCTCCGCCCAGCGAGCCTACGAGATGAACTCGAAGGTCATCCAGACCGCCGACGAGATGGCACAGATCGTCAGCAAGAACCTGAAGTAGGCAGGAGGCAGGCAAACATGAGGTTTCGCCGGATCACCAGATACGCAAGAGCGATGGCCCCGTTTGCGGTCGTCGCATCCTTCGTATTCGGTCAGACCCTGCCGGCCGTGGCGAAGGACGGCTACGCTGTCGTGCCGATGCAGACGATCTATCCCGGCGAGACAATCTCCGCATCGCAGGTCGAGGAAGTGAGGGTCACGAATCCCAATCTGGCCGGCGGCTATGCGAGCTCGGTCGGCCAGGTGATCGGCATGGTCACGAAGCGAACCCTGCTGCAGGGCCGGACGATCCCCTTGTCCGGATTGCGGGAGGCTTACGCGATCAAGCGCGGCAGCAGCGTCCGTCTGACGTTCGCGATCGGCAATCTGGTGATCTCTGCATCCGGAACACCCCTGACAGATGCCGGTGTCGGCGACGTCATCAAGGTTCGCAACATCGATTCCGGTGCAATCGTCAGCGGCACGGTGATGGCGGATGGTACGGTACAGGTGATGGCGAAATGAGTTTGCTACGGAAAGGCGCGCTGGCACTGCTCAGCTTGTTTCTCGGCCTGGCCTGCGCCTCCGGCGCGAGTGCCGCCACAGCGTCGCGCATCAAGGACATCGCGTCGCTGCAGTCGGGACGTGACAACCAGCTGATCGGCTACGGCCTCGTGGTCGGCCTCCAGGGAACCGGCGACAGCCTGCGCTCCTCACCCTTCACCGAGCAGTCCCTGCGGGCGATGCTGCAGAACCTCGGAATCTCGACGCAGGGCGGCCAGTCGAATGCCAAGAACATCGCCGCGGTCATGGTGACGGCCACGCTCCCGCCCTTCGCGAGCCCAGGCAGCCGGATCGATGCGACGGTAAGTTCGCTCGGCGATGCCTCCTCCCTGCGCGGCGGTACGCTGGTGATGACCTCGCTCACCGGTGCCGACGGCCAGATCTATGCCGTCTCGCAAGGCTCTGTGATCGTCTCCGGCTTCAATGCTCAAGGCCAGGCGGCGAGTGTCACCGAGGGCGTCACGACATCGGGCCGCGTGCCGAATGGCGCGATCATCGAGCGCGAGCTTCCGTCAAAGTTCAAGGACTCTGTCAATCTCGTTCTGCAGCTGAGAAATCCCGACTTCACCACCGCGATCCGGATTTCCGAGACGGTGAACGCCTACGCGGGATCGCGCTACGGTGGACCCATCGCAGAAGCGCGCGATTCCCAGGAAGTCGTCGTCCAGAAGCCGCGTCAGGCCGATCTTGCCCGGTTGATGGCAGAGATCGAAAATCTCGTCGTCGAAACGGATTCACCGGCCAAGGTCGTCATCAATGAACGCACCGGCACCATCGTGATCGGCGCCGAGGTCCGTGTTTCGAAGGTGGCCGTAAGCTACGGGACGCTCACCGTCCAGGTTACGGAGACACCGCAGATCATACAGCCGCTGCCGTTCTCGAACGGCAAAACGGCGGTGCAACCGCAAACGGACATCCTCGCCCAAAAGGACGGCGGCCCGATCGCCATCGTCGACGGACCGGACCTGCGAACCCTCGTCAGCGGACTGAACAATATCGGTGTCAAGCCCGACGGCATCATCGCGATCCTCCAGGGGATCAAGTCGGCCGGCGCACTTCAGGCGGAGCTCGTCCTGCAATGATGGATCGAATCGACTGCAAAATCCGTTTCTCGCTCGCCGGAACCGCCACCCTTGCGGCGTTCCTGGCTGCCGTTCCCGTGGGCACAGCTGTTGCAGAGGACGTTGCCGCCCTTGCCCCGCCGGCCGGCGGAGCGACGCAGCAGGAAATCCAGCAGTTCTGCACCAGCATCGCCGATCCGGCGCGCGATCAGCGCTATCTGCTGCAGAAGCAGGAACTCGAAAAGCTGCAGGCAGAGGTCGACCAGCGCATCGGCGTCCTTGAACAGCGTAAGGCCGAATACGAAGACTGGCTGAAGCGCCGCAATGATTTCATGCAGCAGGCCGAGGTCAATCTTGTCGAAATCTACAAGAACATGAAGGCGGACGCAGCCGCTCCTCAGCTCGAAAAGATCGACCCCGTTCTGGCAGCGGCCATCGTCATGAAGCTGCCGGCGCGTCAGTCGAGCCAGATCCTGAGCGAGATGAATGCCGAGAAGGCCGCCATCGTTGCGGGAGTGATGTCGAGCGCCGCCGATCCTACCACCTCGAGGGACCCCTCATGACGAAGCGTTTTCCTGCCGTCCTGGCTGTCTTGTTCCTGGCCGGTTGCCAGAGCCAGACATTGAAAGAGATCGGCAACGCGCCGTCGATGAGCCCGATCGGCAGTGGCCTGCGCTACAGCCAGACGCCACAGATGGCGCTCTATCCGAAACAGCCGCGTCAGGTGGCCAGCGGCTATTCGCTCTGGAGCGACTCCCAGGCTGCACTCTTCAAGGATTCGCGCGCGATCAACGTCGGCGACATCCTGACGGTGAACATCCAGATCAACGACAAGGCCTCGTTCAACAACCAAACGGACCGTAGCCGCACCAATTCGAGCGGGATGAAGTGGTCGACCCAGGCCGACCTCTTCGGCTGGACGCCGCCGGTGACCACCGGTGATCTGTCGTCCGGCTCCGATACCAGCACGGCTGGCAAGGGCTCGACGGAACGGTCGGAGAAGCTGACGCTTCTCGTCGCCGCGGTCGTCACAGGGATTCTCGAGAACGGAAACCTTTTGATCAGCGGCTCACAAGAGGTGCGCGTCAACCATGAGATCCGTATCCTCAACGTCGCCGGTATCGTCCGGCCGCAGGATGTCGATGCGGACAACACCATTTCCTACGACCGCATCGCCGAGGCCCGGATCTCCTATGGCGGACGTGGTCGTCTGACGGAGGTACAGCAGCCGCCCGTCGGCCAGCAGGTCGTCGATCTGTTCTCGCCGATCTGACGGTGATGGGCCAACGAACCGAAGCGGGTGCGGGGATCATGGAAGAAGCGGAAGAAACGGAAGCAAAGAAGAAGTCGCCGCTCATGCTGATGATTGCGGCGATCGCGCTGCTCACGGTGGCGGGCGGCGGTGGCGGTTGGCTGGTCGGCACCATGATTGCACCCGACATCAAGGCTTCCCAGGAGTCCGCGGCGGCGGAGGAAGCGAAGGCGGGCGCACACGGCGGCAAGGCGGAAGAAGGCCTCGCCCGTATCGCGACGGAGGCGAACGGTGTCGTGCAGCTCGAGCCGATCACCACGAACCTCGCTTATCCCTCCGAGAGCTGGATTCGTCTCGAAGTCGCTCTCATGTTCAAGGGCGCTCCCGACGCAGCGCTCGCCGAACAGATCCACCAGGACATCCTTGCCTATATGCGCACCGTGTCTCTGCAGCAGGTGGAAGGCCCGCGAGGCTTTCAGTATCTGCGGGACGACATCGAGGAGCGTGTTGACCTTCGCTCGGAAGGGCGGGTATCGAAGGTAATGTTCAGGACCTTCGTGATCGAATGATTCGATACCTCATCTTGCTTGCCGTCATGACGACGGTGCCGGAGCTCGCGCACGCGCAGCAGCTTCCGACCAATCTGCTGAACGCGCCGATCGATGGTTCGGTCGCGGCGTGGATCATCCGCACCTTCGGGCTGCTGACGGTTCTGTCCGTCGCTCCCGGCATCCTGATCATGGTCACCAGCTTTCCCCGCTTCGTGATCGCCTTCTCGATCCTGCGCTCTGGAATGGGGCTCGCGACGACCCCCTCCAACATGATCCTGACAAGCATGGCGCTGTTCATGACCTTCTACGTCATGGCGCCGACGATGGACCGTTCCTGGCGGGATGGCGTCCAGCCGCTGCTGGATAACCAGGTGACCGAGGCCGAGGCCGTCCAGCGCATCGCCGAACCGTTCCGCACGTTCATGGCCGCGAACACGCGCGACAAGGATCTGAAGCTCTTTGTCGACATCGCCAACGAACGTGGCCAGACGGCGATCACCGGCGACAAGGTCGATTACCGCGTTCTCGTTCCCGCCTTCATGCTGTCGGAGATCCGGCGAGGCTTCGAGATCGGCTTCCTGATCGTGCTGCCGTTCCTCGTCATCGACATGATCGTTGCCACGATCACGATGGCCATGGGCATGATGATGCTGCCGCCGACCTCGATTTCACTGCCGTTCAAGATTCTCTTTTTCGTTCTGATCGACGGCTGGAATCTCCTTGTGGGCAGCCTCGTCCGGTCGTTTTCCTAGCCGTGGCCCGAGCCGCCGGTTAACGAGCTCGTTTCGTCGCCAAGGCTGAATCGGAAAAATAACATATATTTTTCATATGCTTGCGCGAAAAGCCCCGTTAAGGGCCGGAAAAGTGCCGTATAACACTTTCTTAACCAGTCCGGTTCAGACGACGTTAAAATCCGTGCTGTTTGATGCTGCTCCAGAGACGGATTAATTCAAACGAAGATTAATTGACATGACGTCGTCCGCCTCTGCCGGTAGGTAATCCGGCATGTCCCTCCAACGTATCGAGTTTCCAAGGGGACACCTCTATGAGCAGTATTCTTACCAACGGCAGTGCAATGGCTGCGCTGTCCACCCTCCGTTCCATCTCCGCCAGCCTGGACGACACCCAGTCCCGCATTTCCTCGGGTCTGCGCGTCGGCTCTGCGTCTGACAACGCCGCCTACTGGTCGATCGCGACCACCATGCGGTCTGACAACGCCTCGCTGTCGGCTGTCCAGGACGCCCTCGGTCTCGGCGCCGCCAAGGTCGACACGGCCTATTCCGGCATGAACGCCGCGATCGACGTCGTCAAGGAAATCAAGGCCAAGCTGACCGCCGCCACCGAAAACGGCGTCGACAAGACCAAGATCCAGGAAGAAATCACCCAGCTCCAGGGTCAGCTGGGCTCGATCGCCGAAGCAGCTTCGTTCTCGGGCGAGAACTGGCTGCAGGCCAAGCTCACCGGTGGCGTTGCCGCCGACACGGCCAAGGGCGTCGTGGCTTCCTTCGTCCGTGATGCTTCCGGCGCAGTATCGGTCAAGAAGGTCGACTATACGCTGAGCGCGTCGAACGTCCTGTTCGATACCAACGGCAACACCGGTATCCTCGACCAGACCACCAACATCGCCGGCGACGGCGTCGTCGTCAACGTCAACGACGGTGGCGTCACGACCTCGCACAACCTGAAGTCCTACACGACGGCGCAGGTCAGCGCGGCCGTGACCGCCGCGAGCGGTGGCTTCGATGCCGGTGGCAAGATCGCCTGGACCACGGCTTCCGACGGCGCCGGTGCCGGTGTCGGCTACGTCAAGATCGCCGACGACACTTGGGTTGCCGCTATCGAACAGAATTCGGCTGTCAACGCAACGCAGGAAGTCTTCGCGACCGACGCAAGCACTAACGAGTGGCAGATCAACACGGCCGACACCGCCGCGTCGACTGCCATGTCGGTCGACACCTTCACGATCGACAACACCACGACTGCTACCGAGCTTTCGGGCCTGCTGTCGATGGTCGACACTGCTCTGAAGTCAATGACCAGTGCCGCCTCCCAGCTCGGCTCGCTGAACTCGCGAATCGGTATCCAGGAAGAGTTCATCTCCAACCTGACCGATTCGATCGACAAGGGCATCGGCCGTCTCGTCGACGCCGACCTGAACGAGGAATCGACCCGCCTGAAGGCACTGCAGACGCAGCAGCAGCTCGCCATTCAGTCGCTGTCGATCGCCAACTCGTCGTCGCAGAACGTCCTGTCGCTGTTCCGCTGATCGGCTGGATTACCGGGGTTTCCCGACATTCCTGAAACTTCGAGCATGCCGCGCCCCCCGGGGCGCGGCATGTTTTTTGTCAACTCGCGTTTAGCAGTTGTTAACCATGTTTAAGCTAGATGGAAGCATCGCAACGACGGGTTAACACTCCCTAATAACCTGTTAGCAGGCATGATGCTGACCGTCGTTCCCGGCGCGACCGGAATGTCCCTTTTTCATACTCCGCCAACCAAGGGGCAACTTTCTCAATGACCAGCATTCTGACCAACGTCGCGGCCATGGCCGCCCTCCAGACTCTTCGTTCCATCGACTCCAACATGGAGCAGACCCAGGCGCGCGTCTCCTCGGGCCTTCGCGTCGGCGGTGCATCGGACAATGCGGCTTACTGGTCGATCGCGACCACCATGCGTTCGGACAATATGGCCCTGTCGGCGGTTCAGGACGCCCTCGGTCTCGGCGCCGCCAAGATCGACACGGCCTATTCCGGCATGAACTCGGCCATCGACGTCGTCAAGGAAATCAAGGCCAAGCTCACTGCCGCCAGCGAAGACGGCGTCGACAAGACCAAGATCCAGGAAGAAATCTCGCAGCTTCAGGACCAGTTGCGCAGTGTTGCCGAGGCCGCGTCCTTCTCGGGCGAGAACTGGCTTCAGGCGAAGCTTACGGGCGCCTTGTCGTCTGACATAAACAAGAGCGTCGTCGCTTCCTTCGTCCGCGATTCCTCGGGCGCCGTCTCGGTCAAGAAGGTCGACTACACGCTCGACAGCACCAACGTGCTCTTCGACACCAACGGCAACACCGGCATCCTCGACCAGACCACCAACATCGCCGGCGACGGCGTCGTCGTCAACGTGAACATCGCTGGTGTCACCGGATCCTACAACGTCGTCAAGTATACGACGGCCGAGGTCAGTACGGCTGTCACGGGGGCGGGCGGCGCCTTCGACGTCGGCGGTAGCATTGCCTGGACGGTTGCGGGTGACGGTGCGGGTGCGGGTGTGGGCTTTGTCAAGATCGGTTCGGACACTTGGGTTGCGGCTACCGAACAGAACGCGGCCGTCAACTCCACGCAGGAAGTTTTCGCGACCGACGCGAGCACCTTCGAATGGCAGATTGACACCGCAGCCGCCGCCGCGTCCACGGCGATGTCGGTCGATACCTTCACCATCGATAACACCACAACGAGCACCCAGATCGCGGGTCTGCTGTCGATGGTCGACACTGCTCTCGAAAGCATGACCAGTGCTGCTGCCCAGCTCGGCTCGATCGGCATGCGTATCGACATGCAGCAGGAGTTCGTCGCCAGCCTGACGGACTCCATCGACAAGGGTGTCGGCCGTCTCGTCGACGCCGACATGAACGAGGAATCGACTCGACTGAAGGCGCTGCAGACCCAGCAGCAGCTCGCCGTCCAGTCGCTGTCGATCGCCAACACGGCGTCTCAGAACATTCTGACCCTCTTCAAGTGATAGTTTCCTGAACAGGTGGCGGAGGCGCCGTCTGTGCAGCCTGAGAATGACAGAGGCCGCGTTCGAAAGAACGCGGCCTTTGCATTTGGTGCGCGTTAAGAAATGAGTAACTTTAGTTAAGCAAGTATTGCAAAGTATCGCTAATCTTTTATCCGATTTAATTCGTTTATTTCACTTCCCGTTAACTACACCCGCATAGTCTACAACCATCGAACGGGAGGTTGACCGCAGATTCTGCGACGTTGACATGCATGAAGCAAAACACCCGTTCCCGGTGGATTTCCGGAATGTCCCTGTCAAATTTCCAGTCGCCAAGGGGCACAACCTAAATGACCAGCATTCTCACCAACGTCGCGGCGATGGCCGCACTTTCGACCCTTCGTTCCATCGAGTCCGGCCTCGAACAGACCCAGTCGGCGGTGTCTTC
The DNA here is from genome assembly GCF_024054295.1 of Ciceribacter sp. RN22. Taxonomy (NCBI): domain Bacteria; kingdom Pseudomonadati; phylum Pseudomonadota; class Alphaproteobacteria; order Hyphomicrobiales; family Rhizobiaceae; genus Ciceribacter; species Ciceribacter sp. RN22. The sequence continues at coordinate 74,097 of NZ_JAMXLD010000001.1, read as the reverse complement.
GGGCCTGCGCGTCGGCTCTGCGTCTGACAACGCCGCCTACTGGTCGATCGCAACCACCATGCGTTCCGACAACATGGCCCTGTCGGCCGTTCAGGACGCCCTCGGTCTCGGCGCTGCCAAGGTCGACACCGCCTATTCCGGCATGAATTCGGCCATCGACGTTGTCAAGGACATCAAGGCCAAGCTGACCGCCGCCACCGAAGACGGCGTCGACAAGACAAAGATCCAGGAAGAAATCACCCAGCTCCAGGACCAGCTGACCTCGATCGCCGAAGCGGCCTCCTTCTCGGGCGAAAACTGGCTGCAGGCGAAGCTTACGGGCGCCTTGTCGTCAGACGTCAACAAGAGCGTCGTTGCTTCCTTCGTCCGCGACTCTTCGGGCGCCGTCTCGGTCAAGAAGGTCGACTACACGCTGACCACATCGAACGTCCTGTTCGATACCAACGGCAACACCGGTCTGCTCGACCAGACCACCAACATTGCCGGCGACGGCGTCGTCGTCAACGTCAACGACGGTGGCGTCACGACCTCGCACAACCTGAAGTCCTACACGACGGCGCAGGTCAGCGCAGCCGTGACTGCCGCGGCCGGTGGTTTCGATGCTGGCGGCAGCATTGCCTGGACAGTGGCCTCCGACGGCGCCGGCGCCGGTGTGGGCTTCGTCAAGATCGGTTCGGACACCTGGGTTGCCGCTACCGAACAGAACGCGGCCGTCAACGCAACGCAGGAAGTCTTCGCGACCGACGCCGGTGGTAACGAGTGGCAGATCAACACGGCCGACACCGCCGCGTCGACTGCCATGTCGGTCGACACCTTCACGATCGACAACACCACGACCGCTACCGAGCTCGCGGGCTTGCTGTCGATGGTCGACACCGCTCTGAAGTCGATGACCAGCGCCGCTGCCCAGCTCGGTTCGCTCGGCATGCGCATTGACATGCAGACGGAATTCGTCGCCAGCCTGACGGACTCCATCGACAAGGGTGTTGGCCGTCTCGTCGACGCCGACCTGAACGAGGAATCGACCCGCCTGAAGGCACTGCAGACCCAGCAGCAGCTCGCCGTCCAGTCGCTGTCGATCGCCAACTCCTCGTCGCAGAACATCCTGACGCTCTTCCGCTAATCGCGGAAAGGATCAGTCGAACGGACCGGCCGCGCCCCTCGGGGCGCGGCCTTTTGCGTTGTTACCTTGCGCGAGGCTTGCCGCCTTTTCGTTTTCGCGGTCCTTCGGCTCTACAACCCTTGCTAATCATGTTAAGTCTTTGTTAAATGTCCCCGTTAACGATTTGTTAACAGGTGACGGGGCGGTTCCGGGTCAGGTTCCGCCAGCATGATGCCCGCCTGTCGCCGCCGGCTTGGCGCCGGATGTCCCATGATGCGAACAGGGCACCCTCGATGACCAGTATTCTGACCAATGCTGCCGCTATGGCGGCACTTCAGACTCTCCGCGCGATCGACAACAACATGGAGACCACGCAACGCCGCGTGTCCTCTGGTTATCGCGTGGAAACGGCCGCCGACAATGCCGCCTACTGGTCCATCGCCACGACGATGCGGTCGGACAATTCCTCGCTCTCGACGGTGTCGGACGCGCTCGGGCTCGGTGCGGCGACGGTGGATACGGCCTACACGGCGCTCGACAACGTCATCCACGTCATGAGCGAGATCAAGGCGAAGCTCGTCGCTGCCAGGGAGCCCGGTGTCGACAAGACCAAGATCAATGCCGAGATGACGGAGCTCAAGAATCAGCTCGTCTCCACCACCCAGTCCGCGTCCTTCTCGGGACAGAACTGGCTCTACAACACGAATTCCGCGGCACTCGGCACCAAACAGGTCGTCTCCTCCTTCGTTCGCGCGACGGACGGAACGGTTCAGGTGACCACGCTTGACTTCGACACCAGCCAGTCGGTGCTGGTCGATACCGTCGACGCGGCGCGCGGCATCCTGACCAGGGATGTCGACGCCGATGCGCTGACGGCCAGCCCGAGCGGGGTCGCGCGCAACTACTTTCTCCTCGACGTCGGCTCGACGTCGCCCGCCACCGGCACGGAAATCAAGATCGACGGCACCACCACGGATGCGGTCATGGACGACATGATCAGCGTCGTCTCGGACCTGCTCGAGCAGCTGACGAATTCCGCCTCCACCCTCGGTGCGATCACCAAGCGCATCGACATGCAGGAACAGTTCGTCTCCAACCTGATGGACGTGATCGACAAGGGTGTGGGGCGCCTGGTCGATGCCGACATGAATGAGGAGTCGACGCGGCTCAAGGCACTGCAGACGCAGCAGCAGCTCGGCATTCAGGCGCTTTCGATCGCCAACACCAATGCGCAGAACATCCTGACTCTCTTCAAGTGAGCGCGCTTTGCTCTCGTTGAACGCGTTGCGGTCGGACGCAGGGTCCCGGCGCACGGATGGACCTCGGGCCATTCATCCTCGCACAAGTTTGGATGCTTAGCGTCGAGGCGAATACGTCAAACTCCGGGAGCCTCTGCCTGCAAGGGATTGGTCGGCGGCCCGGCAGCGGAAACCGCGGTGGTAGTCAGGATGAAACGCAGTCAGAGTTTGTTCGCTGGGCGGGGCATGACGGGAACAGGCCCGTCGGGGCGAGCTGCCGGAGCGTGCCGCGCATGAGCCTGCCGCTAGCCCGCTACCTCAAGGACTTCTCCCAGCCCGCTGCCGGTGCGCCGGGTGCGCAGGGAATGACCTTTCCGGAACAGGAGCCGACCTTCGATATCGATTTCGCGGCCCCGATACCGGAGCCGGTCGATCTCGACGCCGAGCGTCGCGCGGCCTATGCGGAGGGCTACGAGGCCGCAGGGCGGGACTTGCGCGAGAAGCTTGACGCCGAGCGTCAGGCGCTCGTCGAGGAGCACGCTCGTGCCCTGGACGCCGTGCGCCAGAAGTTCGAAGCGGAGATTGCCAGAATGCTTGCGGATGGCCTGAATCGCACGGCGGGGCAGATCGCCCTCGCCGTCAGCGAGCAGGCGGCGGTGGCCGTCGCTCCCTTCCTCTCCGAACAGGTGGTGGCGAACGCGGTAAAGGATCTCGCCGAACAGCTGTCGACCGCGATTCTCTCCGGAGAGGCCGGCGCGATCGTCGTCAGCGGCCCGGCTGCCCTCTTCGAGATGCTGAAGGAGGCGCTCGGAGAGAATGCGCAATTGCTGCACCATGTCGAGGCGGAGGATCTCGATCTCACCGCCGATGTCGGCGGCACCGCGCTGGTTACGCGTATATCGGCCTGGACGGCTAGCCTGAAGAAAGTGCTGGGATGAGTGATAGCGAAAACCATCACCACGGCAAGAATGAGGTCGTGATCATCAAGCGCCACGGTGGCGGTGACCACGACGGCCATCACGGCGGTGCGTGGAAGATCGCCTATGCCGACTTCATGACCGCGATGATGGCGTTCTTTCTCGTGATGTGGCTCGTCAATGCCGCCAACGAGGAGACCAAGGCCTCCGTCGCGAGCTATTTCAATCCGATCAAGCTCGCCGACGAGAAGCCGACCGAAAAAGGCGTGAAGAAGCCCGTGGACCAGGCGGACGGGGAAAAGAAGAAGGAACGTTCGCAGGTCGAGGACCAGCAGAACACCGTGGGTGCCGCGGCGGCGACCGGCGAGGACCAGACGGCGACAGCGGGCGACCAGCAGAACTATTCCGAGGCCGATTTCTTCGAGAACCCCTATTCGGTGCTGGCCGAGATCGCCCAGGAGGTCGGACAGCAGGCGAATGTCAGCGCCAAGGGCGAGGGTGGTGCAGGCGATTCCGGTCCCTCGACCGGCGCTTCCGGCGGGGAGGCCTATCGCGATCCCTTCGATCCGGACTTCTGGAGCCAGCAGGTCCAGGCGGCCAGGCAGGACGGCCAGCCGGCGTCTGACACCGCGCAGGCAGCGGAGCCACCGCGAGACCCGGCCAAGGACCAGATTGCGGCTCTCGACCCCAAGGAGACACGGCCGGAGACTGCGACGGAGGAGGCGAAACCTGCCGAGGGAGAAAGCAAGAAGGCGGACGCGAAGGCCGACCCCGCTCCGGAGAAGGCGGCAACCGAGCTCAGAGATGAGATCGAGAAGGCCATCGGCGGCGCGAGCGGTAAGCTTGCCGAGGGCCTCGTCGTCAAACCGTCCGAAGGTGGCTTGCTGGTGACGATCTCGGACCAGCTCGACGCGCCCATGTTCAATGTCGGCTCCGCCGTCCCGCGCAAGGAGATGGTCGTCGCCATGGAGAAGATCGGCAAGCTCCTGCAGCAGCGGCCCGGCTCGATCGTCATTCGCGGCCACACCGACGGTCGTCAGTTCAAGGGAACGGACAACGACAACTGGCGGCTCTCGATGGCGCGCGCTCACAGCGCCTACTATATGCTGCTGCGCGGCGGTCTTCCGGAAGGGCGGGTCCAGCAGGTATCGGGGTTCGCCGACCGGCGCCTTCAGGTGCCGGACGATCCGCTCGCCGATGCCAACCGTCGCATCGAGATCCTGATTCAAGCGGGCCAAGGATAGTCGGATGGCAAGTTTGAGGCGCTTCCTTTTTGGTTCTGCACTCGCCGTCCTGGGTCTTTCGGGCCCGGGGCAGGTGCGTTCGGAGGACCTGGAGACGATTGCGCCCTACAAGATGCTGCGTTCACTGCAGTTTGTGCAGGATTCGGTCGTCCTCGGAGACCATTCGGCTGGTGAAATACAGCGCTTTATGCTCGAGACGATCGACAAGCGCCTGCGGCAGGCCGACGCTTCCGTCTTCGAGAGCACCGACAATGTCGATGCGGCCCTGATCTACGCCATGAGTGGCGGCAATCCACAGACGCTGGAATATCTCGTGGCGAGGGACGTCGACGGCAACTTCGACAATCGCGTCACAGACGCGCTGCGCAAGTATCTCGCGGGGAAGGGGACACTGATCGCCAAATCCCTCGGTGAACTTGTGTGGGAGTACAAAGACAGCAAGATCGTTCCCTATCTTGCCCTTGTCGCCGGCAATGTGACTATTTCGACCAATCCCAAGGGTGCCCTGAAGTTCTATGACTGGGCGCGGTTGACTGCGCCTGGTACGATCGTGGAGGAGGCGGCGCTTCGTCGTTCGGTCGCCATCGCCATCGAGGCCGGTGACGTTCCCAAGGCGGCGACCTACGCGAACCGCTACGCGCGTCGCTTTCTCCATTCTCCCTATGCCAGCCAGTTCGCCGATCTGTTCGTGCGGCTCGTCGTCGAGCGGTATGAGCTCCTCAACGCCGACGACGTGAGCGCGACGTTCGGATACATGGACAAGGATCGGGCGCGCGAGATCTACCTGAGGATCGCGAGGGCTGCGGCGGTCCGCGGCAAGAACCAGCTCGCAGGTCTGGCCGCCGAGCGTGCCAAGGCGCTTTCCGGCACGGCGGAAGGTGCCGACACGCTGGCCCGCCTGTACGGAGGTCTTGCCGAGGTTCCAACCTCCGACATCCTTTCGGCCGTCGACGCTCTCGCCAGTATACCGGAAAAGGATCTCTCGCCGGCAGATCGGGCCTTGCGCGCCGCTGCCGAGGCGGTTGCACGCGAAATCCTGAGCCAGCCGGCCCAGGAAGGCTCGTCCCCGCAGCCTGCCGATGCTCCAGCGGCGGCAGTCGAAGCCATGGCCACGCCGGAGCAGGGAGAGCCTCTGCAGTTTCCGGGCGAGGTGCCTGCATCCGAAACCGTCGCCAAGAAGACGGCTCCTGCCAAGACGAAGGCCGATGAGATCGCCATGGATCCGCAGTTTCGGGATTTCGTCTCATCCGGACGTTCCAGACTTCAGGAAATTGACAGCCTGTTACAAGAAGAGGCGCAGTGAAATGATCGATATCGGTGTCACAGGAACGAGCCCCTTGCCTGATGCCACGGGCAGGGCAGGCAGTACGATTGCTTCCACTCGATCTGCCGATGGCGGCTTCTCGGAGGCGCTGGAGGGCGCCGAACGACGAAGCGACAAGGCACCGGTCGATGATGAGCGTCCGGCACCGAGGATCGATATTTCGGCAAGGAACTTGCGGAGTCGTTCCGATGGCGACACACCTGCCATAGAGGAAGAAGTCCCGGAGGACGCGGATGCACGGACGCCGGCGAAGGCCCGGGACCACGACGGCAAGGACGCGAGCGCGGCTTTACTGGCGCGAACATCCGGGATTGTGAAGACAACATCCGGGGTAGCGAAAACCTCGCATGAGATGCCTTCGGGGCGCGGAGAGGGGACGGGACGTCGCGGCGCGGAAGCCGACAAGCCGGTGGCACGGGGGGCTCGATCTGCGATCGGACGGGAGGTCGCCGACGCCGAGACCGATCAGGCGGTCGAGAACGCCGTTGATGTCCCGGCCACGGATGTCGGCGAAGTGCTATCCCTGCTCAACGGCACGGCACCGGGCATTCCGGTGGATGCGGAACTGGCAGGAGCGGAGAAGGAGCGATCGGATCGATCCGCCGGAGGCAAGGACACGATGATCCCTGTCTTCGATACGAGACCCGCCTCGGCGGGTCAGGCGATCCGCGACACCTCTCTCGACGGACAGCCCATGGAGGCTGTCGCTCCATCCGAGTCCGACGCGGATCGCACGTTCCGCTTCGCGCGCCCCGACGGGAAGGGGCAGTCGCTGACGATGCGGGTGAGCGAGTCCGGGGACGCGGCCGCCTACGAGGCCGGCACGGCAGCGGCCGACGGTGCACAGACGGTCGCGGTATTGGACGCTCGCCGCTATCTTGCTCCCGCCTCGACCTCCAATGCGGCCAATATCGCCGCGACGCTCGCCGGTGACGGAGAGTGGCTGCAGGCTATGCAGCCTGCCGCAGAACTTGCGAACGCCGCGGCCGCAGCAGGTGGCGCGAAGGCGGTTCACACGCTGAAGATCCAGATGACGCCTATCGAGCTCGGAAGTGTGACGGCGAACTTGCGCCTCAAGGGTGATGAACTGACGGTTCACCTCACCGTGGAGAGCCATGCCGCCCTCCGCCAGCTCAGCGACGACCAGGGTGACATCCTGAAGGCGCTGCGGGCACAGGGACTGACGATCGACCACGTCCACGTCAGCATCGCTCCTTCGGCTGAACGGACAGCAGGTGGTGACGGTGGTCAGGGTGCTCCGCAGTGGCAGCAGGGTGGCCAGCAGGCACAGCAGGGCGGCGGACAGAGCGCCGGAGGTGGTGCACGGCAGGAGGTGTTCGGCAGCACGCGCGGTGACGATGATGGCAGAGGAAGGATCGGAAATGAGGCAGGCCTGGCTGAAACGGCTGGCAATAGTGGCGGTGCCGTCCCTGGCGGCGCTCGTCCTGACCACGTTTACCTCTGAGAGCCGCGCTTCGTCGGGTGCCTGCGAACGCGAGATCCAGCAGGCTGCGGCCCGCTACGCCATCCCGGAAGGCATCCTTTACTCGGTCGGTCTGACGGAGACGGGGCGCCGTGGCTCGCTGCAGCCCTACGCGCTGAACGTCGAGGGCAAGCCTCTGTTTTTCGACAGTCGCAGCGAGGCGATCAATGCCTTCATGGAAGCGCGCCGGCAAGGTGCTAAGCTCATCGACGTCGGCTGCATGCAGATCAACCAGCACTTCCATCTGGAGAATTTTTCCTCGGTGGAAGCGATGTTCGATCCTCGCCAGAATGTCGATTACGCGGCACGATTTCTGTTGCGTCTGCATGGACGTCATGACACCTGGACGATGGCGGTCGCACGCTATCACGCCGGCCCCGACAACGACCCCGCGCAGAAGCGTTACGTCTGTCGCGTCATCGCCAATCTGGTCGCCACCGGCTACGGAAAATGGACCGTAAACGCGCGGAACTTCTGCGACGTACAAACAACTAAAAGTTGAATTTCAATTCGATCCACAGGATTTGGCGGTAATGTGGCCGGATTTTGGCGAATTATGTCGGGCAAGAGCCTTGTTAACCATTGTCGAAATTATCCACGAGAGATTAGTGTCTCCTTCGGCCCGTAGCCACTAGATGTAGCTCAAATCAGTACCCGATCCTTAATCAACTATTAATATCTATCGTTAACATTAAGCAGTTGTCCCCGATTCCTCCGATTCGTACCCATAGTGCATCGAAGTACCCACACTGATTCGGAGGCGGACGAATGATCGTAGTGGTTGATGAGCGTGAGCTCGTGAAGGAGGGATACACCTCCCTTTTCGGGCGAGAAGGAATTCCATCGACGGGGTTCGACCCGGCGGAATTCGGCGAATGGGTGAATACGGCTGCGGACGGGGACATTGCGGCGGTGGAGGCCTTTCTCCTGGGACAGGGGGACCAGACGATGGACCTGCCGCGGGCGATCCGTGATCGCACCCAGGCCCCGGTTATCGCCGTGAGCGACCAGCCCTCGCTGGAGGCGACGCTTGCACTGTTTGATTGCGGCGTCGACGATGTCGTGCGCAAGCCCGTGCATCCGCGGGAAATTCTCGCCCGGGCGGCGGCCATCCGGCGCCGGCTGCGGGCGATCAGCAACTACACGGAGATCGGTCCGATCCGGGTCTTCAACGATGGCCGTGATCCGGAGATCGACGGCGAAGTATTCCCGCTGCCGCGGCGCGAGCGGCGCATCCTCGAATACCTCGTCCTCAATCGCGGGCGCCGCGTTTCGAAGTCGCAGATATTCAACGCGATCTACGGCATCTTCGACGAGGAAGTTGAAGAGAACGTCGTCGAAAGCCACATCAGCAAGCTGCGCAAAAAGCTGCGCAAGAAGCTCGGCTTCGATCCTGTCGATTCGAAGCGTTTCCTCGGCTACTGCATCGATTGGAGCTAAGCGGGTGACCGGGTCTTCGGTGTCCCGGCTCACCGTCCATGATCTCGATCAATCGGTTTCGGCGTTCCAGACAGCTTCACGCAAGGCCCGTCTCCTACTCTCCCAAAGACGATAGAAACGAGGAAGTTTCATGAGCCTTTACGGTACCATGCGAACCGGCGTGTCCGGAATGAATGCCCAGGCCAACCGTCTCGGAACGGTGGCCGAGAATATCGCGAACTCGAGCACCGTGGGCTACAAGAAGGCCTCGGTCCAGTTCTCCTCCATGATCCTGCCCGCCACCGGCGGCGCCTACAACTCGGGTGGTGTCGAAACCGATATCCGCTACTCAATCTCGGATCAGGGCACGTTCAGCTATACGACCTCGGAGACCGACCTCGCCGTCAAGGGCAACGGCTTCTTCATCGTCAGCGGCGGCGACGGCGTCGAATACCTGACCCGTGCCGGTTCTTTCGAAGTCATGGACGACGGCACGTTGCGCAACGCGGCCGGATACACGCTGATGGGCTACGAGTACTCCTCGAGCGCGGATCCGACGATCGTCGTCAACGGCTTCGAAGGCCTGACGCCGGTCAATCTGTCGTCGGCCTCGATCTCGGCCACTGCCTCCACCGAGGGCAAGCTCAACGTGAACCTGCCGTCCGGCGAGGCGGCAGGCTATAGCAAGTCTACCTCGCTGGTCGCCTATGACAGCCAGGGCAACAGCCGCCTGCTCGAGTTCACCTACACCAAGACCGCGGCGAATACCTGGACGGTCGAGGCGAGTTATGCAGGCCCGCCAGTCACCACGGTCATTCCCTCGACGACCCTCAACTTCGACGCCGATGGGAAACTCACGTCTCCGCTATCGTTGACCACCGCGGGGTTTGCTGTCGACGGTGCCAACATGGGCGCGATCGCGATCGATATCTCCGGCTCAACGCAGCTGGCGGCGGACTTCTCGGTCGAGACCGGGGCCAAGATCAACGGCAATGCGGCCAGCGAAGTGGTCGGCTACGAGATCGACAAGGATGGTGTGGTCTCGGTGGTCTATGACAACGGCGACTTGCGGCCGCGCTACCGTGTCGCCCTTGCGACCGTGCAGAGCCCGGACAATCTGACGCCCGTCGCGGGCAATCTCTATTCGCAGAGCAACGACTCCGGCGTGATCGTCATGGGCTATGCCGGTTCGGCCGGGTTCGGCACGATCCTGTCGGGTGCGCTGGAGGACTCCAACGTCGATGTCGCCGAAGAACTCACCGCGATGATCGAATCGCAGCGTAACTACACGGCCAACTCCAAGGTGTTCCAGACCGGCTCCGAGTTGATGGACGTCCTCGTCAACCTGAAGAGATAATGTAAGGTTCGGCTAGCCAATGTCGCTCACGTCTGCAATCAACACGACTAAGGCAGCGTTCCGGAATATGGGGGATCAGTCCTCCGTTATTTCGACGAACATTGCCAATGACGGCAACGAAAACTATGTGCGTCGTTCGGCGGTCGTAACCAATACCATTTTCGGTGCCTCCACCGTTGTTACGCAGCGCAATCAGCAGCTGGCGCTGCTCTTTCAGACGGTCAGCGCCAACTCACAGTCGAAGGCGCAGAGCACCCTTCTCGACGGTCTGGAGACTCTGAAATCGAGCCTCGGGGGCAACGAGTACGAACTCGCTCCCTCGACCTACATGTCGACGCTGCAGAGCAGCCTCCAGGCCTTCGCGGCATCGCCGGGCCAGCTCGCCCTTGCCCAGACCGTTGTAACCGACGCTCTCGACGTGGCGAACTCGCTGAACCGCGTGTCGGGCACCGTTCAGAACCTGCGGGCGGACGCCGATGCGGAGCTCGAGTCGCAGGTCGCCGAACTCAACCGGCTGCTCGCCGACTTCAAGACGGCCAACGATACTGTGGTCCAGGCGACAGCGACCGGCAGTGATCCGAACAACGCGCTCGACACCCGGGAAACGATCCTGAAGGAGATATCGGGTATCGTCGGTGTCTCCGTTGTCATGAGGGAAAACAACGACATCGCCCTTTATACGGCGGATGGGACGACCCTCTTCGAGACCATTCCGCGCTCTGTCTCCTTCAGCCGCACCTATACTTATTCGGCGACTGTCACCGGCAATGCCGTCTACATCGACGGCGTTGCGGTGGAAGCCGGTGTCGGCGGCAATAGCAGCGCGGAAGGCTCGCTCGCCGCGCTTCTGCAATTGCGCGACGATGTTGCGCCTACCTTCCAGAACCAGCTCGACGAAGTCGCGCGGGGCCTGATCGAAGCGTTCCAGGAAGCCGATGCCGGCGGGGCCAATCCGCTGCCGGGCCTGTTCACCTGGCCGACCGGCACCGTGCCTGCGTCGGGCACCGTCGTTCCCGGACTTGCCGCCTCCATCACCATCAACAGCGCGCTCGTGACGTCGTCCGGTGGCGATCCGACCTTGCTGCGCGACGGCGGCATCAATGGCGCGGCCTACGTCAAGAACACCACAGGAGGGAGTGGCTACTCCGACCTGCTGCTCACCTATGTCGAGAATCTCAGCACGTCGCGGCCGTTCGATCCCTCGGCCGGACTGGATACGTCGTCCGGTCTTCTGACCTTCTCGACGGACTCCATCGGCTGGCTCGAAGAGATGCGGGCGAACGCCACGACGGCAACCGACAACAAGACTGCTCTCTATGAAAGAGCGTTCCAGGTCTATTCGTCCAAGACCGGCGTCAGCCTCGACGAGGAACTGTCGCTGCTGCTGGATGTCGAGCAATCCTACAAGGCTTCTGCCAAGCTGGTGTCGACCATCGATTCCATGCTGAAGGCGGTCCTGGACATGGCGGGATAATCTGATGTCGACGAGCAACGTTTCGAACCTCTCCATCCAGACTTCGATGCGCCTGACGATCCGTCAGGCACAGGCCGAACTCATCAAGGCGCAGCAAGAGGTAACGACCGGCATGTATGCCGATGTCGGAGCCTCCATCGGCAGCGAAACGTCCAGGGTTCTCGACCTGACCCGTGACAGCATGCGTTTGCACTCGATGATCGACACCAACGCGATCGTCACCCAACGTCTGGATGCTTCGCAGGAAGCGCTCAACCAGATGGCGACCTCCGCGCAGGAAATGCAGGACGCCTTGATCGCGCTTGGTCAGTCCGGCACGACGACCACCATCGACGTGGCCGTCAACACCGTCTCGAACGTGTTGTCGAACTTCACCAATCTGGCCAACACGTCGTTCAGCGGCGAGTACCTGTTCTCGGGCGTGAATACCGACGTGCAGCCGCTCGCCGAGTATGACGCCGGTTCGGCGGCGAAGGCCTCCTTCGATGCGGCCTATGCCGCCTATCCGTGGTCGGCGCCGAAGACCGCCGCCGAGATGGACGACTTCATCACCAACGTGATCGAGCCTATGTATACCGGAGCGGGCTGGACGACCGACTGGTCGAGCGCCGCGGATGCGGTGATGACGAGCCGCATCAGCCAGAGCGAAGTCGTAGAGACCTCGACCAGCGCCAACGAGAACGGGATGCGCTATTTCGCGCTCGCTGCCGTGGTTGCGAAAGAACTGCTCGGCCAGAACCTCGATGAAAGCGTGCGTTCGGTCGTCACCGACAAGGCAATCGCATACATCAGCAAGGCTACCGCCGGGTTGAACGAACAGCGCACGCAGCTTGGCCTTTCCCAGAGTCGGGTGAAAAAGGCCAATACGTCGCTTCAGATCCAGATCAACATTCTCGATACGACAAAGGCGGACCGGGTGGAGGTCGATGCATACGAAGCCTCGACGCGGGTCAACAATCTCCTGTCGCTCGCAGAGGCATCCTACACCCTGACCTCCAAGATCCAGCAGTTGAGTCTCGTGAACTACCTTTGATGATCAAAGGGAAGCCATGACTATGAAGGACAGTTGAATGTATCAGTTCACATATGCCGAGATCATGGAAGATGACGTCTCGAACGCCAAGGACCGTGAACGGCAGGCGCTGTCGCGATCGATCGAGTTGCTCGAGAAGGCACGCGATGACGAAGAGTATTCCCGCAATGCCATCGAGGCGCTCTTCTATACCCGCCGGGTCTGGATCCGCCTCATAGAGGACTTGAAGCAGCCCGAGAACGAGCTCGGAGCGGAGCTGCGCGCCAACCTGATTTCCATAGCCATCTGGATCTTGAAGGAATGTGATCGGATCAGGAAGCGCGAGTCCAACAATTTCCAGAGCGTAATCGACGTGACAACCATCATCAGGGATGGACTGAAATGAAAAGTACACTGCGCATCTCTCTCAAATCCGGGGAACGCATCTTCATCAACGGCGCAGTGCTGCGTGTCGACCGCAAGGTCGCGCTGGAGTTCCTCAACGACGTTACCTTCCTGCTCGAAAATCACGTCCTGCAGCCGGAAGACGCCACCACTCCGCTTCGGCAGCTCTACTTCATCGCACAGATGATGCTGATCAACCCGGAGGGCCGCGAACAATCGATGGCCATGTTCCGCAAGTCGATCACCATGCTGCTCGCCTGCTTCCAGAACGACGAGGTTCTGGCCGAACTCAAGCGGGTCGACGGCATGGTTACCTCCGGCCGTGCCTTCGATGCCCTGAAGGCGATCCGTGGCCTCTATCCGATCGAGGATCGCATCCTCAACAACCAGGAGATCGCGCCGGCGACGGTGGAGCAGATTAGCAAGGAGATGGCACCATGGCGGTAAGCGGCGTAAACGCGGCGGCCGGCACAAACAATGCGGCGTCGACCACCAAGACCACGGGGACGAACGACAAGTCGGCGTCGGATGCCGCGGCTGCAGCCTCGCTCGACTACAACTCCTTCCTGAAGCTGCTGATTGCGCAGATGCAGAACCAGGATCCGACCGATCCGATGGATGCGACGGAGCAGATCGCGCAGCTCGCCACCTTCTCGCAGGTCGAACAGACGATCCAGACCAATGCCAAGCTGGAAACGCTGATCACCGGTGATGCGCTGAATGCCGCCTCGAACTACATCGGCCAGACGATCACCAGTGCCGACGGCAAGACCACCGGCATCATCGAGTCGGTCCGCGTCTATGCCGACACGATGGTTGCGACCACGACCGACGGGAAGGAAGTCCCGATCACGGTCGGCGTGACGGTCGGCAAGCCCTCGACGTCGGGGGACGGTGCTGATACCTCTGCATGAGGACGCGCGGGATGTGATTCCCGCGCCAGGAAGAGGGATTCCCGCTCGATGAATGAGGCCGACGCCCTGGACATCATGCAGGCCGCGGTGTGGACGGTGCTTGTGGCATCAGGTCCCGCCGTGCTCGCGGCGATGATCGTCGGCGTGGTGATCGCCCTGATCCAGGCGCTCACCCAGGTTCAGGAAATGACGCTCACCTTCGTTCCGAAGATCGTCACGATCCTCATCGTGATCGGCATCAGCGCGCCTTTCGTCGGCGGCCAGATCGCCCTCTTTTCGAATCTTGTCTTCTCGCGCGTGCAGTCGGGTTTCTAGGCGGGCGCTCCGTCTGCTCTGCCACCCTCGCGCAAGCTTCGTCTCCTAAGCCTTCATGTGAATACGGCCGACTGCGTCCAGCCTTCGGCCGCCTTCTCATGAAGAGACGGAACGAGTTATGGCACAACCCACTGCAGTCCCCCTTCCGAAGGTGAGCCCAAACGGCCGCGACGTCGGCTTCGCCCTCGGCATCGTGGGCATTCTCTGCATCCTGTTCCTGCCGATTCCGCCATTCCTGATCGACATGGGACTGGCCTTCTCGATCGCCTTTTCCGTTCTCATCCTCATGGTTTCGTTGTGGATACAGCGGCCCCTCGATTTCTCGTCCTTCCCGACCATTCTGCTCATTTCGACAATGATCCGGCTGTCGCTCAACATCGCGACGACCCGCGTCATCCTTTCTCACGGAAATGAAGGGCACACGGCTGCCGGCGGTGTCATCGCCGGCTTCTCGAGCCTCGTGATGTCTGGCGACTTCGTCATCGGTCTGATCGTGTTCATGATCCTGGTGACGGTCAACTTCATCGTCATCACCAAGGGCGCCACGCGCATCGCGGAAGTCGGCGCCCGCTTTACCCTGGATGCCATTCCCGGCAAGCAGATGTCGATCGACGCCGACTTGTCGGCTGGCATCATCGACGAGAAGGAAGCCCAGCGCCGCCGCCACGAACTCGAGCAGGAAAGCTCGTTCTTCGGCGCCATGGACGGTGCTTCCAAGTTCGTCCGCGGTGACGCCATCGCCGGCCTCATCATCACCGCCATCAACATTTTCGGCGGCATCGTTATCGGCTACTTCCGCCACGGCATGGAAATCGGCCAAGCCGCAGACGTCTTCGTGAAGCTGTCGGTCGGCGACGGTATCGTGTCGCAGGTGCCGGCGCTCATCGTCTCGCTTGCCGCCGGCCTTCTCGTGTCGCGCGGAGGAACGCCCGGCTCAACCGATCAGGCCGTCGTCAACCAGCTCAGCGGATACCCACGCGCCTTGTCCGTTGCGGCGGCCCTGATGGTGCTGCTGTCGATCATTCCCGGCCTGCCGTTGGTGCCCTTCCTTGCGCTCGGCGGCATCATGGCCTTCGGCAGCTGGTTCATTCCGCGCCAGATCGAAGCGGAGAACAAGCTGAAGCGTGAGCAGGAGGAGAAGAAGGTCATCCAGACCAAGGAGGCCGAGAAGGACTCGGTCAAGTCGGTGCTGAAGACCGCCGAGATCGAGCTGGCGCTCGGCAAGCTCGTTTCGACCCGGCTGCTCGGCGCTCACCAGGAACTCGCTTTCCGCGTCGGCAAGATGCGCCGAAAGTTCGCGAGCCAGTACGGTTTTGTCGTTCCCGAGATCAAGGTCTCCGACGATATCGCCATCCCGGAAAAGGCCTATCAGATCCGCATCCATGGCACGACAGTCGCCTCCAACCAGCTTCGGGTCGGGGAAGTGCTGGTCATCACCGGCTCCGGCCGCAAACCGAAGGTGCCGGGTGATGAAATCCGGGAGCCGGCTTTCGGCATGCCGGCGGTTTCCGTTCTGGAAGCGTTTACCGAAGACCTCAAACGCGAAGGCTTCCACCCGATCGACAACGTCTCCGTCGTGCTGACGCACCTGAGCGAAGTGATCCGGAACAACCTGCCGCAGCTTCTCTCCTACAAGGACGTCAAGATACTGATCGACCGGCTCGATCCGGAATACAAGAAGCTCGCGGACGAGATCTGTTCGTCGCACATGTCGTACTCGGGACTGCAGGCGGTGCTGAAGCTTCTGCTGGCCGAACGTGTGTCGATCCGAAACCTGCACCTCATTCTGGAGGCCGTTGCGGAACTCGCTCCCCATGTCCGCAAGACCGAACAGATCGTCGAGCATGTCCGCGTGCGCATGGCCCAGCAGCTCTGCGGCGATCTCGCCGACAACGGCGTGCTGCGGGTGCTGCGGCTCGGCAGCAAATGGGACCTCGTTTTCCACCAGGCACTGAAGCGTGATGCCAAGGGCGAGATTGTCGAATTCGACATCGATCCGCGCAGCCTGGAAGAATTCAGCGAGCAGGCGAGCAAAGTAATCCGTGAATTCATGGACCGCGGCATGCCCTTCGTGCTTGTCACGTCTCCGGAAACGCGCTCCTATGTCCGCATGATCATCGAACGCCTCTTCGCGACCTTGCCGGTTCTGTCGCATGTCGAACTCGCCAAGGGCATCGAAATCAAGATACTGGGCTCCATTTCATGATAACCGACCCCGAGGGGACCGTGCTCGCCCTGTTTGCGGCCTTCTGCCGCATCGGGACGTGCCTGATGGTTCTCCCCGGTTTCTCGTCGGCAAGGGTCGCCCCTCAAATCCGGCTCTTCATTTCGCTTGCCGTGTCGCTCGCCATCCTGCCGGTTCTCTGGGACAGCATCTATCCCAAGGTGCACTCGGCCGGCTACGGCTACATCGGCATCGTCGCCGGCGAGGTCCTGGTCGGCGCGATGTACGGAATGATCCCGCGGCTCTTCGTCCTCGGCCTGCAATTTGCAGGATCGGCGATCTCGATGTCGATCGGCTTCAATGCGCCGGGCGGCGCGGACATCCTCGAGGACAACAGCGAGAACCAGCTGACCAACATGATCAGCTTCGCGGGGCTCATGCTGCTCTTCGTGATGGACTTCCATCACACGGTGTTGCGCGCACTCGTCGATTCCTACGGACTGATGCCGCTTGGCGTCTTCCCGGATGCGCAGAAAATGTTGATTTCGCTGACGGATACCCTCGGCACGACGTTCTATCTCATGCTGCGGCTGGCAAGCCCCTTCATCATTTTCGGGCTGATGTTCAACTTCTCCGTCGGTCTCATCAACAAGCTCGCCCCGCAGATCCCCATCTACTTCATTTCGCTGCCTTACCTCATCATCGGCGGCCTCTTCCTCCTCTATTTCGCGATAGCCGCGCTGGTCAGCCAGTTCGCCGGGCAATTCGCAGTCATATTCCTGGGATAGGGGCGGGGATATGGGACCGACCAGAAAATCGGAAAAGCTCGCCCGCCTCGTCTCCGTCCAGCGCCACATGGAGCGCATGGCCGAGAGCGACCTTTCCAATACGGCCCGGCAGCGGGACGAAGTCGTGGCCTCGATGCACACGGTGATGGATGCCATCGGGTCGCTCGACCCCGTTCATCGGCTTTTTGCCCAGAACTATGCGGAACGCTTCGACCGCCTGGCGAACATGGAGAAGCAGCTTGCCGGCATCCAGCAGGCGCAGGAGGCCAAGGTCGTCAGGGAGCGTGTGAAGGGCGACCGCCTGGAGGAGAACAGGCGAGACGCCCGGCTGGACGAGGATCGCGAGGCCGACGACAACGCCATCTACGACCTCGTCGACATGCGCTACGCGACGCCAGCCTCCAGCAAGCTTCAGGAGTGATAGTCCCCGCGAACAAGCAATGAGGACGATCACGTGGCAATCTCACCTCCGAGCGATCTCGTTCTGGATGTCGTCCAGGCAGCCGACCCTCTGGACGTACAGGCGGCGCAGGCTCGTCTGAAGGCGAACCGGGCAGCCTTCGCCGCGACCAGCCTTGCGGAGAAGGGGGCGGGTTTCGGAGCGGCGGTCGACATCCTGGACGGCGCTGCATCGAAGGCCGGTCTCGGCAACGTGCAGAAGACCGGACACGACGAAACGCCGAAGGTCTACCGCGACTTCGAGTCGGTGGTCCTGCAGAACTTCGTGAAGTCCATGCTGCCGACGGATGCGGAAGCCGTCTACGGCAAGGGCAATGCCGGTGAGATGTGGAAGAGCATGATGGCCGAGCAGATCGGCGGGGTGCTCTCGGAAAACGGCGGTATCGGCATCGCCGACCAGATGTATTCGCAGGAACTCGCGCGGCACCGTTCGAAGGGCGTCGTCAACGCCGCCGTCGACGAGAAGGACCGCAGTGTTGCTCTCAGCATGGTGACCGATCTCGAGCGACGAACGCTCGGCGTCTCGGAAACCGAAAAACACAGCGCATAACAATCAGGATCTGGGGCTCTAAATGGAAGTCACCTCTAGCGACTACCGCATCAAGACGGTTCTCGGCCGTCTTGAAATGATCATCGACAACGAGAACCAGCGCATCGGCAAGGATCCGGAGTTCGACCTCAAGGTTTCCAATGCGCACAAGAGTCGCTGCCTTTACGAACTCACCATGCTCTGCCGCGACTCCGATCCGCGCGACCTGGCGGCGGGCTACATCGAGCAGATGCACAGCCTGAAGAAGAAGCTTGACCTGAACGCACAGCGCGTCGAGGCCCACCTTCACGCCGTCCGCGCGGTCGCCGATCTCCTCAAAGGTGCAGTCAGGGATGCCGACGCTGACGGCACCTACTCCCAGGAACAGTTCCGGTACAGCGAAAACTGATGGTCAAACTCGTCTTCGCCGGATTGTGGGTTTGCATCATCACGCTCGGAGCGGTCTTCTTCTCCGTTCGCATGGCGACGGCGCCCGTCGCCGCACCCGAAGCCGACGCCAAAGTGCCGACGGAGCTTGTCCGCGGAGAGTCGATCACGGTTCCGATGATCGCCAGCGGAGGCGTCAAAGGCTATTTCCTCGGGCGCATTTCCTTCATGGTGAACAAGGAGAAGCTCAAGGGCGCCAATCTGCCGATGACCGAGGTGATGACCGATGAGTTGTTCACGCTGCTCGTCGGCAACAAGATGGTCGATCTCGCCGATACCCAGTCCTTCGACCTCGCAGCGTTCCGTGAGGCGATAAAGGCCGACATCAACAAGCGGCTGGGAGACGGCCTCGTCGACGAGGTCCTCGTCGAACAGCTCGACTACCTGTCGAAAGAAGATGTCCGCGCCACCAGCGAGGCGCCCAAGAGCCCGACCGCCGCACCCGTCAAGATCGTCGAAGGTGTGAAGGTTCAGGATCCGGCCACCCACTGACGGCGCCGACCGGCTTCGCGTCGTGTCGTCCATAGGGCCTCCGATCCTTCCGCGGGGCAGTCGCCTCGGCCAATGCGGAATGCGCGGTTAATGTGGCGCTGTGCATTTGACTGATTTTCTTAAGCGCAATGTGATATTCAGCTGCTAAGGGAATTCCGATTGTTCTCCCGGAGCCTGAGTCCGATGCCGTCGCCTGATGCGTTTCCCTTCCGAGGTTTCGAACGGTATTCCCGCGGCCGGGCCGGAGCGGGCTTGAAATGACGTCTGCCGCGACGAAGACAACCTGCTCGCAGCATCGCACGGTTTTCGGATTCCCGGTCTGCGACATGAGCTGGCAGGAGGCGCTCGCCCTTGTGAGCGATCTCGCTTCTTCGCCCTCCGGCCAGACCCAGATATTCTTCCTCAACGCGAACAACGCCAACATCATGCTGGCCGACGAGGAATACCGCAGGGTGCTCGAGGGGCGCCTCGTCCTGCCGGACGGGATCGGCATGGATATCGCGTCGAAGTCGTTCAACGGCGTGCCGTTTGCCGCAAACCTCAACGGAACCGACTTCGTGCCCGCCCTTCTCACCTATATGGCCGTGGGCAAGCGTGTCGGCCTCATCGGTGGCCATCCGGACGTTCTGTCGAAGGCCGCGGCGCGGCTGCGGGAACACAGCCCCTGGCATGAGATCATCGAGATCGCCGACGGCTTCTTCGACAAGAACGACAGTGCGGCGGTGCTGGAAAAACTGGCCGCGGCGAAGGTCGACGTGCTGCTGGTCGCCATGGGAACACCGCTGCAGGAAAAGTGGATCGGCCGGAACATCGCCCCGGAACATGCCCGCGTCGTCATCGGTGTCGGCGCGCTCTTCGATTTCCTTGCCGGACGGGTTCCGCGTGCACCGGAGTGGGTGCGGCGGCTGCGATGGGAATGGGCTTATCGCCTCTGGATCGAGCCGAAGCGTCTCTGGTACCGCTATGTCGTCGGCATTCCGGTCTTCCTCCTGAGGGTCATGCAGCACAAGATTGCCGGGCGCCGCGATCACAGGTCGTGACCCGGAGCAGTCTCTGGCTTGCGTCCCCGCGGCCCGGCACGCTTGGTTTCCGCTTGCAATTGCCGTTTTTTGACACCATAGGGCGGGCACAGGCAAACGGCGCTACGTCCCGGACGCTAGCTTTGCCGGCAGCAAACCAACGTGAGGGGATGAGCGTGACCACGGTTATTGACGGCAAGAAGGCGGCAGCTTCGGTCATCGAGGCAGTGACGAAAGCGGCCGCGGATCTGGAAAAGGATACCGGCAGGAGGCCGGGACTGGCAGTTGTCCTGGTCGGCACTGACCCGGCGAGCCAGACTTACGTGGCCTCCAAGAGCCGGATGGCGAAGGAGTGCGGATTCACCTCCGTTCAGCATACGCTCCCGGAGGAGACGACGCAGGAGGCGCTGTTGGCGCTCGTGGCGGAACTCAATGCCGATCCGTCGGTCGACGGTGTGCTCGTCCAGCTGCCGCTCCCGAAGCACCTCGATTCGGAAAAGGTCATCCAGTCGATCCTGCCCGAAAAGGACGTCGACGGCCTGCATGTCGTCAATGCCGGCAAGCTTGCGACGGGAGACAGCGAGACCGGTCTCGTCTCCTGCACGCCGGCCGGGGCGATGATCCTCGTCCGGTCGATCCACGGCCGCGACCTCTCCGGTCTCAACGCGCTGGTGATCGGCCGCTCCAATCTCTTCGGCAAGCCGATGGCGCAGCTCCTGCTCGCCGCCAATGCCACCGTCACCATCGGCCATTCGCGCAGCCGTGACCTCCCGGCACTTGCCCGCAACGCCGATATCCTGGTGGCCGCGGTCGGCCGGCCCGAGATGGTCAAGGCAGACTGGGTGAAACCGGGTGCGACGGTGATCGACGTCGGCATCAATCGCATCGCTGCACCGGAGCGGGGCGAGGGCAGGACACGGCTCGTCGGCGACGTCGCCTTCCCGGAATGCGCGCCTGTCGCCGGTGCTATCTCGCCGGTTCCCGGCGGTGTCGGTCCGATGACGATCGCCATGCTGATGGCGAATACGGTCATCGCCGCCTACCGGGCGGAAGGCAAGCCGGCGCCGAAATTCTGACGGCGATCCCGCCGGGGCCGGTCCGCTCAGCGCGGGGCCGGTCCGGTCGATGCGCGGATGACGAGGTCCGCCTTCCAGAGTTCCTGCTCCGCGGGCTGTGGTTCCGTCCGCTTGATCTGCGCGATCAGCCGCTCGGCTATGCGAATGCCGGCAGCCCTCAGCGATGAACGGGTGGTCGTCAGCGGGACCGTGAAATTTTCCGGCTTGAGAAGCGGCAGAACGTCGTCATGGGCGACGAGCGAGATATCGTACCCGAGCCGGAGGCCGGCGAGATTGATGGCTCTGACGGCGCCGAGCGCCAGCACGGTACTGGCGCAGAGTACTGCGGTCGGAGGGTCCTTTTCCTGCAGCAGCGCCGACATCTGCCGGAAGCCCTGTTCGTCGGTCATCGCGGTGTGGTGGGTGAGGGCGGGGTCGAGCGACAGGCCACGCGCCTTGAGCGCCGCCTTGGTGCCCAGTTTGCGGCGAATGGCGAAATCCAGATCCCGCGGGCCGTTGAGAAGTGCGATCCGCCGGTGGCCGAGATCGAGCAGAAGGTCGGTCGCATCGCGGAACGCACCCTCGTTGTCGACGTCGAGATAGGGATAGTCGTCCTGCAGGCCGTGTGAACGTCCGTGGATCAGGAAGGGTACGTGCAGCGACTTCGCCATGGCGATGCGGGGATCTTTCTCGCGCATGTAGGCGAGATAGTAGCCGTCGACGCTACCGCTCGCCACCAGCCAGCGGATCGCCTGTTCTTCCTCCCGCGGATGGGAAGGCATGATGACGAAATGGAAATCGTGCTTCAGCGCTTCTTCGCCGATGCCGGACAGGAACTCTCCGAAATGCACGTCGGAGGCGTGTCCGGGAGCGGCCGGCATCACGAGGCCGATCGACCCGGCTCGCCCGGTCGCAAGGCGCTGCGCGGCACGGTTTGGGCGATAGCCGGTCTCTTCGGCTGCCTTGAGCACGCGCTTTCGCGTTTCCTCGTTGACCTCCGGATAGCCGTTGATCGCCCGGCTGATCGTCGTCTGCGACAGGCCGAGAAGTTCCGACAATTGCTTGAGGTTCACGGTCCGCCACTCCTCCTGGGCGCCGGCTCCTTTGGGGCGCTCGGCCTATTTAGCAGCAGCCCGGGGGCTGACAACAAGAAAATAAAAAGGCAATCTTGCGTTGTTTGAGTGATCGCGAAAGCACGCGGCATCCAGGGCCGACGTGACGAAAAGAGCTTGACTCTTTTTCCCGCAAAGTGAAATGACTGAGAAGCCAAAGCGCTTTGAATGACCCGCTTATTGACAATTTGGCCCGTCGACTCATTCGACGGAGAGTGTGATGGGAGGTAAGATCACATGAAGAAGGCCTTTACTTTGGGCGTTGCCGTACTCGCCCTGACTGCCGTGTCCGCCGGTGCTGCGGAGCTGAAGTTCAAGCCCGGCGAAGACAGCAAGTTCAACTGGGCGAGCTACGAGGAGCTGAAGAAGACGCAGCTCAAGGGCGAGCAGATCACCATTTTCGGGCCTTGGCTCGGCCCCGACCAGCAGCTGGTCGAGAGTGTTCTTGCCTATTTTGCCGAGGCGACAGGCGCCGACGTGCGTTACACCGGTTCCGACAGCTTCGAGCAGCAGATCGTCGTCGACCTCGAAGCCGGTTCGGCTCCGAACATCGCGATCTTCCCGCAGCCCGGCCTGGCGTCCGACATGGCAAAGCGCGGCTTCCTGACCGATCTCGGCGACGACAACGCTACTTGGCTCAAGGACAACTATGCGGCCGGTCAGTCCTGGGTCGACCTCGGCACCTATGCCGGCAAGGACAGTGCCAAGCATTTCTACGGCTTTCCCTTCAAGACCGACCTGAAGTCGCTCGTCTGGTATTCTCCGGAGAATTTCCAGGATGCCGGCTATGAAGTGCCGAAGACGATGGAGGAACTGAAGGCGTTGACCGAGAAGATCGTCGCCGACGGCGGCACGCCGTGGTGCATCGGTCTCGGTTCGGGCGCGGCCACGGGCTGGCCGGCGACGGACTGGGTCGAAGATCTGATGCTGCGCACCACCTCGCCGGAGAACTACGACAAGTGGGTTTCCAACGAGATGAAGTTCAACGACCCGATTGTCATCAACGCGATCAACGAGTTCGGCTGGTTCGCCAAGAACGACAAGTTCGTAGCCGGGGGCACGGCAGCCGTCGCCTCCACGGATTTCCGTGACAGCCCGAAGGGCCTCTTCTCATCGCCCCCGCAGTGCTACATGCATCGCCAGGCCTCCTTTATCCCGTCCTTCTTCCCCGAAGGCACGGTCGTCGGTCAGGATGTCGACTTCTTCTACTTCCCGGCCTATGCCGACAAAAATCTCGGCAATCCCGTTCTCGGGGCCGGTACGACCTTCACCATCACCAAGGACAGCAAGGCTGCCCGCGCCTTCATCGAGTTCCTGAAGTCGCCGATTGCCCATGAAATCTGGATGGCGCAGAAGGGCTTCCTGACCCCCTACAAGAAGGTCAACACCGAGGTCTTCACCGATCCGACCGTCCGCAAGATGAACGACATCCTGCTGCAGGCGACCACCTTCCGCTTCGACGCTTCCGACCTGATGCCGGGTGCCGTCGGCGCCGGCAGCTTCTGGACCGGCATGGTCGACTATGTCGGTGGCAAGTCCGCCGAAGATGTCGCCGCGTCCATCCAGAAGTCCTGGGACGCCATAAAGTAAGCGTTACGGAGACGAATGCTGCTGACGGTTCTCCCGGGGCGTTGCGCCCCGGGAGAGCCGCGCAGCCGGACGGCAAGCATCGGGGGAGGACATCATGCATCCAGCATTGCAGGCTCTGGTTACGATCGTCATCGGTGTCGGTGGTTGTGTCGCCTATTTCTACCTGTCGAACGTTTTCCTCGACCGTGTTCTTTTCCCCGCGGCAGGCCCGAGCGCCGGGCGCAACATCAATCGGGCCAATATGGTTCGGCCGTGGCTGTTCCTGTTTCCCGCTCTTTTCGCGCTCGGCCTTTATCTCGCCTACCCCGTCTTCGCGACGCTGTGGCTGTCGCTCACCGATCGCAGCGCCGGCGGCGCGTTCGTGGGGTTCGCCAACTATCAGCGAATGGTGAACGAATCGAAGTTCTGGGAAGCCATCAGCAACAACATGCTCTGGCTGATCGTGGTGCCGGCCGCATCCACCGCCTTCGGCCTTCTCGCCGCCCAGCTGACTGACCGTATCTCATGGGGCAGTCTCGCGAAGTCCCTGATCTTCATGCCGATGGCGATTTCCTTTGTCGGCGCCTCGGTCATTTTCAAGCTGGTCTATGACACGCGTGCCGCCGGGCAGGAGCAGATCGGTATCCTGAACGCCCTCTGGCTTTCCTTCTACGGAGGCTGGGGTTCCTTCCTCGTGCTGCGTCTTCTGCCGGCGCTGATCCTGCTCGCGTTTGCGGCCTTCGTCGCCTACGGCATCTACCAGGCGCTTCGCCCGCTCGTCTGGGGAGTCGGCTACCACGGCGGAAGCTCCTGGCAAGGCGTGCCGGTTCGCCTGGCGATCACCGGCGCCGGCGCGTGGCTCTGCTATCTTTCCCTCCATTCGGTCTACTCGGTCTTCGCCTTCGATTTTCCCTACGGGCAGCCCCAGACCTGGCTCACCATTTCCTTCTGGAACAGTTTCTTTCTGATGGTCGTGTTGATCTGGATTCAGACCGGCTTTGCCATGGTGATCCTCTCGGCAGCCCTGCGCGGGATACCGGAAGAGACCGTCGAGGCGGCGGTCATCGACGGTGCCAACGATTTCGAGATCTTCTTCAAGATCAAGGTACCGCAGATCATGGGCACGGTGGTCGTCGTCTGGACCACGATCACGCTGGTCGTCCTGAAGATCTTCGACATCGTCTATGCCATGACCAACGGCCAGTGGGAGACACAGGTTCTCGCCAACTACATGTACGACAAGCTGTTCCGCGCCAATGACTGGGGCGTCGGTTCGGCGAGCGCCATCGTCATCATGCTCCTGGTGCTGCCGATCCTGGTCTGGAACGTCTACAACGCGCGCAAAGAAATGCGCTGAGCGAGGGGCTGGAACAATGGCATCGATCGCAGGCAAGAAATCCGGCCTCGTATGGGCGGTCCACATCTCGGTTCTCGTTCTGGTGGTCCTCTGGCTGTTGCCGACGGCCGGCCTCTTCATCTCCTCCTTCCGCACCGCGGATCAGATCGCGACCAGCGGCTGGTGGAGTTCCCTGTTCCCTCAGGAGCAAAACCTTGTCCTGCGCGCGGCCGCGCCTTCTGCGCAGAAGCAGGAGGGGAGCCTCTACGTCCTTTCGGGCAATATTCTCGCCGACAACAAAGCCTCCGCCGAGATGAACATATCGGCCTGGGGAACGTCCTCGCGCGCTATCGGCCAGTATGCGCCGGGCGATACCGCCGATCTCGGCGAGAGCGGCCGTGTCACCCTTCAGGCGAACGGTGATTATCGCATCGAGAGCAATGCCGAATTCACCGGAAGCCGGCCCCCGCGTCTCTTCGTGACCGCGACGGTGCCTCCGAAGTTTACGCTGGACAACTACCGGCACGTGCTTCTCTCCGGTTCGACGACCGATTCTATGGCGAATGCCTTCTTCAACACGCTGACGGTGACGATTCCGGCCACGGTCATCCCGATTCTGATCGCGGCCTTTGCCGCCTATGCGCTCGCGTGGATGGAGTTTCCAGGCCGCGCCCTGCTGATCGCCGCCGTTGTCGCCTTGCTTGTCGTTCCGCTGCAGCTCGCGCTCATCCCGCTTCTCAGGCTGCATCTCGCCATCGGCATCGGCAAGGGCTATCTCGGCGTCTGGCTCGCCCACACCGGGTTCGGCCTGCCGCTCGCGATCTACCTGCTCCGCAACTACATGGTCGGCCTGCCGCGCGACATCATCGAATGCGCGAAGGTGGACGGCGCTACCGACTTCCAGATCTTCACGCGCATCATCCTGCCGCTTTCGTTTCCAGCGCTCGCGTCCTTCGCGATCTTCCAGTTCCTGTGGACCTGGAACGATCTTCTGGTGGCCAAGGTTTTCCTGATCGACGCCACCGGGGAAACCACCGTCATGACCAACCAGATCGTCGAGCTTCTCGGAACCCGCGGCGGCAACTGGGAAATCCTCGCGACGGCGGCCTTCGTTTCCATGGCTGTGCCGTTGGCCGTCTTCTTTGCGATGCAGCGCTACCTCGTCCGTGGCCTGCTGGCAGGTTCGGTCAAGGGCGGCTGATCGGCGGCGGCCGAAATGTACAACCCAGAAGGAAGAAACATGACAGCAATGACTGAGGCGACGCTTTCGCCCGACAAGGACTGGTGGCGCGGCGCGGTGATCTACCAGATCTATCCGCGCTCCTACCAGGACTCCAACGGCGACGGCATCGGTGATCTCAAGGGGATCACCGCGCGTCTGCCGCACATCGCGGGACTGGGCGCCGACGCCATCTGGATCTCTCCCTTCTTCACCTCGCCGATGAAGGATTTCGGCTACGACGTTTCGAACTACACCGACGTCGATCCGATGTTCGGATCGCTGGCCGATTTCGACGCGATGATCGCCGAGGCCCATCGCCTCGGGATCAGGGTCATGATCGACCTCGTCATCTCGCATACGTCCGACCAGCATCCGTGGTTCGTCGAAAGCCGTTCGAGCCGCATCAATGCAAAATCCGACTGGTATGTCTGGTCCGATCCGAAGCCGGACGGCACGCCGCCGAACAACTGGCTCTCGATCTTCGGCGGGTCCGCCTGGCAGTGGGACCCGACCCGCATGCAGTATTTCATGCACAACTTCCTGACCTCGCAGCCGGACCTCAACATGCACAATCCGCAGGTCCAGGATGCGGTGCTCGACGCCACGCGCTTCTGGCTGCAGCGAGGTGTGGACGGCTTCCGGCTCGACACGATCAATTTCTACTTCCACGACAGGCTTTTGCGCGACAACCCGCCGCTTGCGCCGGAACGGCGCAACGCCTCCACCGCGCCGGCGGTCAATCCCTATAACTTCCAGGATCACCTCCACGACAAGAACCAGCCGGAAAACCTCGAATTCCTGAAGCGTTTCCGTGCGCTGCTCGAGGAGTATCCGGCGATCGCGGCCGTCGGCGAGGTGGGCGACAGCCAGTACGGGCTGGAGATCGTCGGCCAGTACACGTCCGGCAACGACAAGATGCAGATGTGCTATGCCTTTGAGTTCCTGGCTCCCGAGCCGTTGACCCCGAAGGTGATCGCCGAGACCCAGAAGGCCTTCGCCGCAGCCGCGCCGGAGGGCTGGGCTTGCTGGGCCTTCTCCAACCACGACGTGGTCCGCCATGTGAGCCGCTGGGGTGCTGGCGTCGCTGACCGTACCGCCTTTGCCAAGCTGATGGCGGCAATCCTGATGACCCAGCGCGGCTCGGTCTGCATCTACCAGGGCGAGGAACTGGGGCTCACCGAAGCCGACATTGCCTTTGAGGACCTGCAGGATCCTTACGGCATCGAGTTCTGGCCGGAGTTCAAGGGACGCGACGGCTGCCGCACGCCGATGGTCTGGGACAATCTCGCCGCCCAGGCGGGTTTCTCCACCGCCGCGAAGACCTGGCTGCCGATCCCGGTCGAGCATGTTCTGAACGCGGTGAGCGTGCAGGAGGGCAGGGAGGATTCCGTGCTCGAGCAGTACCGTCGCTTCCTCGCCTTCCGACGTGGCCATCCGGCGCTCGTCAAGGGCGCGATCGAGTTCCACACGGTCGACGCGACGGCACTCGTCTACAGCCGCGTTCTCGGCGACGAAACCGTCCTCTGCGCGTTCAACATGAGCGCGGAACCGGCGACGCTGACGATGCCCGCCGGCCGGTGGACGGCCCTCGAAGGGCACGGCTTTGCAGTCGAAGTCGTTGGTGACAAGATCAAGCTTCCGGCCTGGGGCGCGTTTTTCGCGCGTCGTGGCTGACAACGAGAGGGGAGAACATGGCAGGTCTCGTTCTGAAGGATATCCGCAAGAATTACGGGCAGGTCAAAGTCCTTCACGGCATCGACCTGGAGATCAAGCAGGGCGAGTTCATCGTCTTCGTCGGGCCCTCGGGTTGCGGCAAGTCGACCCTGTTGCGCATGATCGCCGGGCTGGAGGATGTGACCTCCGGCGAACTCCTCATCGACGGTCAGATCGTCAACGACGTTCCGCCCTCGAAGCGCGGCATCGCCATGGTCTTCCAGTCCTATGCGCTCTATCCGCACATGACGGTCTACGACAACATGGCCTTCGGGATGCGGATCGCCGGGCTCGCCCGCGACGAGATCGACCGCCGGGTGCGTGCCGCCGCCGACATTTTGCAGCTCGGCCCATATCTCGACCGGCTGCCGAAGGCGCTCTCCGGCGGCCAGCGCCAGCGCGTCGCGATCGGCCGGGCGATCTGCCGGGACCCCAAGGTCTTCCTCTTCGACGAGCCTCTGTCGAACCTCGATGCGGCACTGCGCGTGGCGACCCGCATCGAGATCGCCAAGCTCAACGAGAGCATGCCGGACACGACGATGATCTACGTCACCCACGACCAGGTCGAGGCGATGACGCTTGCCGACCGCATCGTCGTGCTCTCGGCCGGCCGTATCGAGCAGGTCGGCGCGCCGCTCGAGCTTTACGAGCACCCTGCCAACCTTTTCGTCGCGCAGTTCATCGGCTCGCCGGCGATGAACATCATGCCTGCAACGATCGTCGAAACCGGCAAGACGACGACGATCGCACTCAAGGATGGCAGCACCGTTTCGGTGGACATCGAGACGCCGGCCACTGACAAGGGAAAGAAGGCGAGCTTCGGTGTGCGGCCGGAGGATCTCAGCATCGCCAACGGCGACAACCAGCTCTTCGAGGGCACCGTCAGTCTCGTCGAGGCGCTCGGCGAAGTGACCCTCCTCTATGTCGATGGCCCGGTCGAGGACGAACCGATCACGGTCAAGCTGCCGGGCGTGGCCGACGTCAAGAAGGGTGCGACGCTGCGCTTTGCCGCGGACCGGGTGAAACTGCATCTCTTCGATGAGAGCGGGCGCAGCTATTACAAGGGTTGACCACAGGTCCTTAACCTCTCGTTTGCCATGATACAGAACCCGCACGGAACGCAGGTCTGGGCCTTCGTGATGTCACGTTCTGTTAAATCTCGAAGAGCTACTTTTCCTTCAGACGATGTGGAAGGGGAACCGAGATGGGAAGCTTTTCGGGTGGCACGAACTACCTGCAGAGGGAGGAATCTTTCATGTACGACCGCGAAGGGCGGTTCCGCATGGAAGACACCCGCAATGCGGCACGCATCGAGTATACCGAAAAGGGCGTCATGCACATGGCGGCGCGGCGCTGCGACGTCATCAGGATTTCCCGCAGCAGCGCCATCCTCGCACTGCTCACCCAGTACACGCTGCCGCAACAGTTCTACCTCGATATTCCCGATGCGCGGATATCAAAGATCGGCTGTGTCCTGATGAAGGTCTTCGTCAACGACACGATCGAAGTGCGTTTCCTTCGCCTGCTTACGGAGAAGGAACTCGATCGCATCTTCGTCTTCTCGACCCATCCCGCCCATCGCGACAAGGTGCTCGACATCCGTTCCTGGTGAGAACCGTCTTCCGCTGAAACGGATGCAATGGCAAACGAATACGAGGCCGCGCCTGTGCGCGGCCTTTCTGTTTGCCGGTATCGGCGGCTCCATTCCCGGACCCATCCTGCGGCTCTCCGGCCGCCGGGGCACACTTCTTCGCAGCGCGTAAACCTCTTGGTTACCAACTTTCTTCATAGTTTAGCTTGTCCGAAAGGCGTCGCCCCTCTTTGGCCATAACCGGATCATCAATTCGGCAAAGTTGCTGGGCAGGAGCGGCGGATGAGTTTTGTGTCCGGTAGCGAGTAAGAGTATGTCGTCCCTGACCCAGTTGCGTCGTCAGCAGAACAGTGCCTCACTAAGAGGCGGTGTGTCCCGCAAGTCTCTCGTTGTGGCAGGGCTGCTCGGCGCCGGCGTGGTGACCGCGCTCTGGACCTCGGCGGTCATTGCGACCGTCCACACCATGGGTGGCTCCGGCGATGTCGTCTACCGGCACGGCACCAGGGCCGGCCTGGCACTGGCGCTCCACGATCCCTCGCTCGTCGCCAGCCCGTCTTCCAAGACCTCTCGTCCGCCGGCGCCGCCGGCCGTCATCGAGGCGGCCAAGATGCGGATCGCCGCGGCGGTCGCCAGCACCGACGATGCCGAATTCGCTGTCCTTCCCGATGAGATGAGCCTCACGTCCGTCGACAAGTCCGACCGGCTCGCCTGGTCGCGGGCCGGTGTCTCCCCCGATGAGCAGGCGCTGGCGGTTCTGAAGAAGGCGCTGGCCCGCGCGGATGGCGAGCGCGTGGCGAGGCTTGCTCTTGCGGCCGAACTCGAGAAGGAGCAGGCGACGTTCGCCAAGGCGCAGATGACGGCCTCTGCAGCCTCTACGAACGACGAACTGACCACCGGCTCGATTCCCGCCTCGAACGGTGCGGCGACTGCGCTCGCCTATGCCGCACCCACCTCGGCGCGCGAGACGGTCGACAGCGCGCTCGTCGAGGATGCCTTCGACGAGGTGCTTGCCGGCGGCGAGGAGATCGACGACGCCCTTCCGGAAGACGGGCCTTTGCCCGCGGTGCGCCCGCGGATTGCCGCGCCTGCCGCGAAGGCCGAAGTCGAGCAAGACCCCAAACCGGAGGACAAGCCGGCGAAGTCGCCGCTCCTCACCTATGCCAAGCCTTCGAAGTCGATCATCGAGGAAGATGAGGACCGTCCGTCGATCTTCGGCCGCAAGGCGCAGCTTCCAGGCCGCGGTAGCCGGATCGCCGTCTACGACATCTCCGCCGGCATTGTTCACATGCCGAACGGCGAGAAGCTCGAAGCCCATTCCGGCCGCGGTTCCTACCGAGACAAT
The DNA here is from genome assembly GCF_024054295.1 of Ciceribacter sp. RN22. Taxonomy (NCBI): domain Bacteria; kingdom Pseudomonadati; phylum Pseudomonadota; class Alphaproteobacteria; order Hyphomicrobiales; family Rhizobiaceae; genus Ciceribacter; species Ciceribacter sp. RN22. The sequence continues at coordinate 43,055 of NZ_JAMXLD010000001.1, read as the reverse complement.
CCGAAATACGTCCATGTGAAGATGCGCGGCTCGACGCCGCCGAACGTCTACAGCCTGCGCATGCGCGAGTCCCGCTTCCACGGGGTCGAGGCGATCCGCATGACCCCGGTCGGCGACGCCAAGATGTATGGCCGTGACGGCTTTCTCACCCACACCTATCTGCTGAGGGTACGGGGCGATTCCTCCGGCTGCGTCGTGTTCAACGACTACAATCGCTTCCTGAAGGCCTTCAAGCGCGGCGAGGTCAAGACCCTGATCGTCGTGCCGCGCATGGCCGACCTCAACCGCTACATGGCAATGCTCTGATGCGGCGGCTCGTGCCGCCGCATCAGTTGACCTCTAGAAGCGGTAATTGATGCCGGCTTTGAAGACGTGATTGCGCAGGTCGACGTTACCGCTCCTGCCGACTTCGTAATCCTTCGCAAGTCCGAGGTAGTTGTACTCGGCGCGCAGTGACATCCGGTCCGTGAAGGCATGCTCGATGCCGGCGCCCACCAGATAGCCGGCCTTCCAGCTGCCGTGATCGGAATTGGCACCGTCGACGTCGATTTTCGAAACGGCGAGCCCCGCGGTACCGTAGACGAGGGTGCGGTCCATGGCCGCGCCGACGCGGCCTTTGACGGCAAGGATCGATGTCTGATTGACCTTTGTATCGTGATTGGACTTCAGTCGGGATCCCTTGCCGCCGAGATAGGTGCCTTCGAGTTCTGCACCCAGGACCATGGTGCCTAGATGCATGTCGGCGCCGATCTGCGCACCGCCGACGAAACCGCTATTGTCTCCGGTGGTGCCGGTGAAGTCGTTGTGGGCGTAGCCCCCGTGGATACCGGCGTAGATGCGCGTCCAGTCGAACGGCTTTGCCGCGACGTAATCGTCGACTTCCATGGATGAGGGCTGCGGTTCGTAGGCGAGATCCGCCGCATGGAGCTCCGCCGAAAAGAGCGTGGCGGCGAGGATGAGCGGCAAGGAATATGAACGGTGCATCGGTACTGATCTCCAGATGGTGAGGGCGGGCATTTTCCGGCCCGGAGCATCGCGGAGACAAGGGGATGAGCCTCGTGCCGCGACGGTCCCGCGTTTTCTGGAGGCGGCCCGTTACCCCTACATTACGGACTAGGAGGGCTGCGGCTGTTTCTCGTGCAGGGGAGGCGGGGCAATCGCCGGGAGTGGCCGGAAGACGAGTTGGAACGTGGCTCCGCCGCCCGGGGTTTCCCCGATCTCGAGCGTGCCGTCATGCAACGCCGCGACCTGGGCGACGATAGCCAGACCGAGCCCGACGCCCTCCCGAAGGGGATTGTCGCGCACGAATGGCTTGACGATCTCCTCGCGCATGGCCGGGTCAATGCCGCGACCATGATCGACGACGCGCACGCAAGCAGGACTCAACACTTCGACGGTGATCGGCGCCGTCGAACGGGCGTGCCGCACCGCGTTGCGTAACAGGTTGACGACGGCAGTCCTGATTGCCGCGGACGATCCGTTGATCATGACGGACGGTCGGGCGGCGAAGAACTCGATCTCTTCTCCTTCGTCGAGGGCGGCCGGCGCTTCCTCGGCGACGATCAAACGGCAGAGCGAGACGAGGTCGACCTTCTCCGGCTTCAGCGGTTCGCCGGTCAGCCGTGCCATCTGCAACAGCATGGTGACGATCTCGGACATGTGATGCACATCGGCGATGAGCCGCATTCGCGCGCTGCCGTGTGGGATGTCATCGAGATGGGAGCGCAACACCGCAAGCGGCGTGCGCAGTTCGTGTGCGGCATTGGCGAGGAAGGACCGCTGTGCCTCGGCGGCGAGATCGATCCGCTCCAGCGCGCGGTTGAAGGCCGATACGAGTGGTGCGAGCTCCCGCGGTGTGTTTTCGTCGGGCAGGCGCCGGCCGTTCGGCACGCCGTCGATCGCCTCGGCGGCGCCGGCGACCAGCCGAACGGGGCGCGCAATGAGCCGGGGAACGATGGCGATCGCGGCAATTGCGGCTGCTGCCAGAATCACGAGCAGCGGGACAGAGAACAGGGCACTGAAAGCAAGCGCCTCGGAGGCAAAGGGCAGACGCTCCAGCGGCAGGCCGCCGATGGTGATCGATACGGGTCCGATCGCAGTGTCTCGCGTTGCCTCGAACCCGTCCGGCCAGCGTTTGCCGATCGTCATGTCGAGGGCGAGCGTATTGGTCGGCTCTTTCGCTCCGCTCGCGCCCGCGATGCTTTGCGCCGCGGCGGCGCCACGGCTGACGATCTCGTCGCCGTCAGAAACCTCGTACCAGATCGAGGGGTAGTCCTGTCGCATTTTGTCGAGAGCCGTGGTCCTGGCGATTGTGAGGTGATCGCCGGCGTCGTGGGTGACGGCATCGGCAATCGCCGTGATGAGTGCGTTCGCGGGGTCGGCGGATGGTTGGCTGTTGCGTCCGAGGGTCGCAAGGGCGACGCCGACCGCGAGCAGGGTGACAAAGGTCGTGGCAATCATCAGCGCGGCGGCACGGAACGCGATCGATCTATTCAGGGTCATCGGCGCTCATCATGTAGCCGACGCCACGGATCGCCCGCACCGAAACGGAGGAGCCGGCGTCACGCAGCTTGCGACGGAGGCGACTGACGTGGGAGTCGAGTGCGTTCGACTGGATCTCGTCATCGAAACTATAGACGGCATTGTCGAGTGTCTCGCGAAGGACGACGCGCCCGAGCCGACGGACGAGCAGTTCGAGGATCGCCAGTTCGCGACGCGGCAACACCATCGGCACACCATCGCAAAAGGCCGAACGTTCGCCGACGTCGAAGCGGATATTGCCGGCATGAATGGCGGCCCCCTGATCCCACGAGCAGCGTCTGAGCACGGCACGTGCCCTGGCGATCAGTTCGGTGGGTTCGAAGGGCTTGCTGACGTAGTCGTCCGCGCCGCCATCGAGTGCGGCGGCGATCTCCTGCGGATCGTCGAGCGCCGTCAGCATCACCGTGCCGGGACGGGGCCGAAGCCTTCTCAGCTCCGCAAGAAGCGTGACGCCGTCGCCGTCTGGAAGACGGCGGTCGAGGATGACGAGCTCGAAGGGTGCGACGGCAAGGGCGGCGAGCGCCGCCTCGATCGATGCGACGGTGTCGACCGTACCCATGGCAGCGGTGAGCTTCGCTTGGAGCCACAAGGAGAGGTCTGGGTCATCTTCGACGATCAGTATGCGCATTTCTCTCCCGTCAAAGGCTCGCCGTCCTGTGTGGGATATCAACATCCGTCCGGAAGATTGCCGTTGTATTACCGCCGGAAAGGTGTTTCTCGCCTCGTCGGCCGGGTGATCGTGGTGGCACTACATCGCAGTGGGGGACCGTTCCTGCCTTGCCTCGCCGGCGAGTGCGCCGGGCGGTCGTCCGGTTACCCGTTTGAATGCCCGCGAGAAGGCCGCCTGCGAGCCGTAGCCCAGACGATGGGCGGCGGTCTCGATCGGCATGCGGTCGCGGCTGATCCACTGGGCGGCAAGCCGCATGCGAAGCTCCGTCAGGTAGCGCACGGGCGTCACGCCCGTGACCGCAAGGAAACGCTCGGCGAAGACGGAGCGTGATGCGCCCATGAGCTTCGCCAGTTCCGCAAGCGTCCAGTCGCGACCCGGCTCGCGATGAAGGGCGACCAGCACGCGCCCGAGACGCGGATCGCGTAGCGCGGCGATCCAGCCGGTCGCGTCGCCACAGCCGCATTCCACCCATGCCCGGACGATGGAGGCAGCGACCACGTCTGCGAGGCGGGCGAGGATGCCCGCATAGCCGGCGCGGCCCTGGCTGACCTCCCGTGCCATCGCCTCCAGCATCGGCAGGATTTCCGGATAGCGCACCATGATCGTGCCCACCCGCATGACCTCGGGCATCAGCGCCACGAGCGGATGCATGCTGCCGAGATCGAAATCCATGCAGGCGGAGAAGATCAGGACGCGCTCCTTCTCGCTGCAGGCGCTCTCGTCGCAGGCCCTGATGTCGCTCACCATCGAGCAGAGAGGCTCCCGCCGCAACGAGGCGAGCTCGGTGCAGGGCCGGGAGATGTCCGGCGACGAACCGATCAGGTGCAGGCCACCGCGCGGCAGAAGCGCCGCATCGCCCGCCTTCATTTCATGAAGTAAGCCGCTCGGTGCCCGCAGCGCAATCGACCCACGCGCCACGAACAGGAATTTGGCGCGGCTGTCTCCTTCGCCGAAGGCATAGGCGAAGGGTGGCGAGAGCTCCATGCGGCGGTAGTCGACGCCTACGAGCCGCATGCCGAGCAGTAACTCGCTGACGAGGTCCGTGTCGAGTAAGCCGGACGGTGTTGGATTGTCGGACTTTCGATCAAGCATAACGGACTATGTGGCATAGAAAGTCCGGAGAGTCCAGCCTAGCTTCTTGCCATGTAACTCCTCCCATCGCGAAAGGACAAACTGATGACTTCCACGACCAACCGCGACCGGGGCGCCGGCGGACCGCAAGCGCCGGTCTGGCCCGCCGTCATCTCCATGGCGCTCGGCGTCTTCGGTCTTGTGACCGCGGAATTCCTGCCGGCGAGCCTGTTGACGCCGATCGCCGCCGAACTCGGCATCAGCGAAGGGACAGCCGGGCAGGCGGTGACCGCGACCGCGGTCGTCGGTTTTGCCGCCAGCCTTCTGATTACCGCCGCAGCGCGGCGTGCCGACCGGCGCCACCTCCTGCTTTTCTTTTCGATATTGCTGGCAGCGTCGAACCTCCTCGTCGCACTGGCTCCCGGCCTGACGATGCTGCTTCTCGGCCGGGTGCTGCTGGGAGTGGCGCTCGGCGGCTTCTGGACCATGTCGGCGGCGGTGACCATGCGGCTGGTGCCGCCGGTCTTCATCCCGCGGGCACTCTCGATCATGTTCAGTGGCGTCTCGGCGGCGACGATCCTCGCCGCACCGCTCGGCAGTTTCCTCGGAGATCTGGCCGGCTGGCGGAGCGTCTTCTTTCTCGCTGCGGGGCTTGGTGGCCTGGCGCTTGTCGTGCAGTTCATCACGCTCCCGTCGATGCAGCCAACTAGCAGCACGCGTCTGTCGACGCTCGTGGAGGTATTGGCACGGCCGGGTATCGGGCTTGCCATGGCAAGCGTCACGCTGGTCTTCGCCGGCCATTTCGCCTTTTTCACCTATCTGCGTCCCTTCCTCGAAGAGGTCACGGATGCAGGCATCAGCGCTGTTTCCGGTATCTTGCTGGGTTTCGGGCTCGCCAATTTCCTGGGAACGTTGCTTGCGGGACCGTTGCTGGGGCGCAGCCTGCGCATGACGTTGACCGCAGCGCCGCTGCTGCTTGCCGTTCTCGCCATGTCTCTCGTCGGTTTCGGCCAGAGCGCGGTTGTCGATGTCTCCGTGGTCGCGCTCTGGGGGCTTGCTTTCGGCGCTGTGCCGGTCGCCTGGACCACCTGGCTCACCCGTGCGGTGCCGGATCAGGCGGAGACGGCAGGCGGGTTGCTGGTCGCGGCGATCCAGTTCTCGATCGCACTCGGCGCTGCCACCGGCGGCGTGATCTTTGACGTGTCCGGCGCTGCCGGTGTTTTTTCGGCGAGCAGCCTCGCCCTTCTTGTGGCGGGCCTGACGATCATGGTCGGCGTCCGGCCGCCGGCGGTCGCGCTGGCCGAATAGGACCATTTGGAAGCGGGCAGTACGAGGCCCGGCAGACAGCACCCTCTCCTCCGTCTGGAGGAGAGGGTGTCGCGTTTCCGGTCAGTAGAGGACGCTGGCGCCCTGGTCGGCGGGGCCGGCTGTGCGGCGGAAGGTGGCGAAGAGTTCGCGGCCGAGACCGAATTCGTTCTCGGAAAGATCGACCGTAACCGCCGGGCGGGCGTCGAACTCGGCCGCGTCCACCATCACTTCCAGCGTCCCGGTGACCGCGTCCAGCCGGATCATGTCGCCGTTGCGGATCCTGGCGATCGGTCCGCCGTTGCTCGCCTCCGGCGTCACGTGGATCGCCGCCGGCACCTTTCCCGAAGCGCCGGACATCCGCCCGTCGGTGACGAGCGCCACCTTGTGGCCGCGGTCCTGCAGCACACCGAGCGGGGGGGTGAGACGATGCAATTCCGGCATGCCGTTCGCGCGCGGGCCCTGGAAGCGGACGACGGCGACGAAGTCGCGGTCGAGCTTGCCCGCCTTGAAGGCGTCCTGCAGCTCCTGCTGGTCGTGGAAGACGATCGCCGGGGCCACGATCACGTGCCGCTCGGGCTTGACGGCGGAGATCTTTATCACCGACTTGCCGAGATTGCCGGTGAGCATCTTGAGGCCACCGGTCGGCTGGAACGGTGTTTCGATCGCGGTGAGCACCTTCGGGTCGACGCTCTTCTCGGGAGCTGCCTCGCGTTGAACGGTTCCGTCCTCCGCAAGCCTTGCCTCGACGGTGTAGGCGGCAAGCCCGTGGCCGTAGACGGTGCGGACATCCTCATGCAGGAGACCGCCCTTCAGGAGTTCCTTGATGAGGAAGCCCATGCCGCCGGCGGCATGGAAATGGTTCACGTCGGCGAGGCCATTCGGGTAGACGCGGGCGAGAAGCGGCACGATGTCGGAGAGATCGGAGATGTCCTGCCAGGTCAGCTCGATACCGGCGGCGCGCGCCATCGCAACGAGGTGCATGGTGTGGTTGGTGGAGCCGCCGGTTGCATGCAGCCCGACGACGCCGTTGACGATCGAGCGTTCGTCGATCATCTCGCCGACCGGCGTGAACGCGTTGCCGAGTGCGGTGATGGCGAGCGCCCGCTTGGCGGCCTCCCGGGTCAGCGCGTCCCTGAGCGGCGTGTTGGGGTTGACGAAGGAGGCGCCCGGCATGTGCAGGCCCATGATCTCCATCAGCATCTGGTTGGAGTTTGCCGTGCCGTAGAAGGTGCAGGTGCCGGGGCCGTGATAGGATTTCGATTCCGCCTCCAGGAGTTCGGCGCGGCCGACCTTGCCTTCGGCATAGAGCTGGCGGATGCGCGACTTCTCGTCGTTCGGCAGGCCGCTGGTCATCGGCCCGGCGGGAATGAAGACGGCCGGCAGGTGGCCGAAGGTCAGCGCTGCGATCGCCAGGCCGGGGACGATCTTGTCGCAGATGCCGAGATAGACCGCCGCATCGAACATGTTGTGCGAGAGGCCGACGGCCGTCGCCATGGCGATCAGGTCGCGGGAGAAAAGCGAGAGCTCCATGCCGGGCTGGCCCTGGGTGACGCCGTCGCACATGGCCGGAACGCCGCCGGCCACCTGCGCCACGCCGCCGGCTTCGCGCGCGGCGTCGCGGATGATTGCGGGGAAGGTCTCGAACGGCTGATGTGCCGACAGCATGTCGTTGTACGAGGTGATGATCCCGAGATTGGGCACGGTGTCGCCGGCAAGATCCGCCTTCTCCGACGGCGCGCATGCGGCGAAGCCGTGGGCGAGATTGCCGCAGGAGAGCACGGAGCGGTGGACGCCCTTGGCGATCTGGCTGCGGACGCGGTCGAGATAGCGCTCGCGGCTCGGCTTCGAGCGTTCGACGATTCGCCTGGTGATGGCTTCGATGCGTTTGTCGGCGGTCATGGATGTCATCCTGTCTGTTCGGGTGAACGGACCGCGAAGGGAAGATCGCACGCCCGTTCGGGCTCATCTCGGCGCCGGCCCGGCCGGCAGTCGGGCTGCCGGCGGTGCGGACGCGACAAGGAGGGCGTCAGGGCGCCCAGTATATCTCGACGGGCGAGGCGGCGCGATTGAGAACCGCACGAACCGGCATTTCGGCCTCGTCCGTTCCGGCGAGCGCCTTTTGGAGCACGGCCTTCTTCTCCGCGCCTTCGATATGAAGCACCAGAAGCCGGGCATCCTGAAGGCTGGAGAAGGAGAAGGTGAGGCGGGTCTCGCCGGCACCTTCGGCCTCCATGGTCATCACCCGCCGCGGCAGCGAGAGGTCAAGCGCTTCCGCAAGATGGTTGCCGCCGGGGAAGAAGGAGGCGGTGTGGCCGTCATTGCCCATGCCGAGCACGACGACGTCGAAGGGCTGCGCGAGCATGGCCGCCGCTTCGCTCGCGCGTTCGGCGGCTTCTTCCGCCGAGGCCGCAGGGCTGAAGAGCGGCAGGACGCGCGCGTTTGCCGCGGCGTTCTTCAAGAGATGCGTCGCGACCAGGAGGTGGTTGGAGCGCGGATTGTCGGCGGGCACGAAGCGCTCGTCGACGAGGGTCACTGTGACCTTCTCCCAGTCGATCGCCTCGCGCGAGAGGGCGTCGAAGAAGGCCTTCGGCGTCGATCCGCCGGAGACGGCGATCGAGGCTTTCCCGCGCGCGGCGACCGCCGCCGAAAGGGCGGCGGCGACCGTGGCGGCAAGCGCTGCCGCGAGTGCGGCGCCGTTTTCGAAGATGTTTTCCTTCATGGCCATGGCGCCTACTCGATCTCATGCCAGGTACGGCCGTCACGCTCGATGAGCGCGATCGCCTGGCTCGGGCCCCAGGTGCCGGCCGTGTAGCCCTGCGTCTTCTGCCCGGTTTCCTCCCAGGCGGTCAGGATCGGATCGACCCACCGCCAGGCGGCCTCGACCTCGTCGCGACGCATGAACAGCGTCTGGTTGGAGCGGATGACGTCCATCAGCAGGCGCTCGTAGGCGTCCGGATTGCGCACGTCGAAGGCCTGCGCAAAGCTCATGTCGAGCGAGACGTGGCGCAGGCGCATGCCGCCCGGTCCCGGATCTTTGATCATCAGCCACTGCTTGACGCCTTCGTCCGGCTGCAGGCGGATGACGAGCTTGTTCGCCTCGATGCGGCCGGCGGCATCGCCGAAAATCGAATGCGGGATCGGCTTGAAGGTGATGACGATTTCCGACATGCGGGTCGCGAGCCGCTTGCCGGTGCGCAGATAGAAAGGCACGCCGGCCCAGCGCCAGTTGCCGATCTCGGCCTTGATGGCGACGAAGGTTTCCGTGTCGGAGGGGCCTTCGAGTTCCTCGGTATAGCCTTTGACCGGACCGCCGGCGGAGGCGCCGGCCTTGTATTGGCCACGCACCGTCAGGCGCTCGACGTTCGAAGGGTCGATCGGCTTCAGCGAGCGCAGCACCTTGAGCTTCTCGTCGCGGACGGCTTCCGCGTCCATCGAGTTCGGCGCTTCCATGGCCACCAGGCAGAGAAGCTGCAGGATGTGGTTCTGCACCATGTCGCGAAGCGCACCGGCCTTGTCGTAGTAGCTGACGCGGCCTTCGAGGCCGACCGACTCCGCGACCGTGATCTGCACGTGGTCGATATGGGCCGAATTCCAGAGCGGCTCGTAGAGGGCGTTGGCAAACCTGAGCGCCATCAGGTTCTGCACCGTCTCTTTGCCGAGATAGTGGTCGATGCGGAAGATCTGTTCTTCCTTGAAGACCTTGCCGATCGTGTCGTTCAGCACCTGTGCCGAGGCGAGGTCGCGACCGATCGGCTTTTCGACGACGATGCGGGTGGACTTGGTGATGAGGTCGAAATCACGGATCTTGTCGGCGATGTCGCCGAAGATCGACGGCGAGACGGCGAGATAGAAGGCTCGCACGATGTCCTTGCCGTCGTCGAGCAGCGTCTTCAGTCGGTCCCACCCCTCCGGCGACTTCGCGTCGACCGGGACGTAGAAGATGCGTGCACAGAACTTCGCGACCTCGGCGTCGTCGTATTCGCCCTGACGCAGATGCTCCTTGAGCGCGTTCTCCGCGAACTTGCGGTAGTCGTCGTCGGAGAGCGGCGTACGTGACGCGCCGATGATGCGGGTCGGTTCGGTCAGCTGGCCGGCGAGCTGCCGGTGATAGAGCGCCGGCAGAAGCTTGCGTTCGGCAAGGTCGCCGGTGCCGCCGAAGACGACGTAGTCAAAGGGCTCAACGGGGATAATCTGGCTGCTCATGCGAGGCATCTCTCAGTCGGAAACGTTGGTGCGTTTCTAATCTAATCGATTTAAAAAAGCCAGTGGGCCGATGCCGATTTCGCGCCTGATCGCGAAAAGTTCAGAACCTGTCCCTCAACGCATACCACGTAAGCGCAAGGAAGAGCAGCGGGCTGCGGAACGGCGGACCGCCCGGGAATGGCCGGATTTTCAGGTCCCGCAGGTATTCGAGTTCCGACGAACGGCCAAGCACCATCTCGCCATAGAGCTTGCCACAGTAGTTCGACAACATGACGCCGTGGCCGGAATAGCCACCGATCGAGGTGACGCCCGGCATCACCTCGCGAACGAACGGCTTGCGCGGCATGGTGATGCCGACCGAGCCGCCCCAGCCATGGGTGATCTCGATCGTGCTCAGTTCCGGATAGATCTCGGCGATCTGCCGGCGGATATGGGCAGAAATGTCCCGCGGCGCGTCCGCCGTATAGGCCTCGCGTCCGCCGAAGAGCAGCCGGCCATCGCGGGATTTGCGGAAATATCGCACGACGAAACGGGAGTCGGCGACGGACTCGCCGCCGGGAATGACGGTCGGGAATTTCTCGAGCGGCGCGGTCGCCCCGATAAAGGAGCGGATCGGCATGACGTGCGCCGCGGTGACCGGTTCGAGGTTGCCGATATAGGCATTGGTGGCGATCAGCACGCGGTTTGCGGTGATCGTTCCCTTCGGCGTGTCGATGAGCGTCTTGCCCCCGGCCTGACGGATCGCGATCGCCGCCGTCATCTCGTGGATCGCGGCGCCTGCAGCGCTTGCCGCGCGTGCAAGCCCGACCACCAGCTTCAGCGGGTGGATATGGCCCGTGCCGCTGTCATGGACGCCATAGTGGTAATGGCTGGAGCCGAGGCGTTCGGCAGTTTCTTTCGCATCCATGAACCGCAGATGCGGGTAGCCGTAGCGCGTCGCGGCAATCTCCGCGGTGTGCCGGTACTCCTTCTCGTGCCCCGGTTTGTGGGCGACGTTCATCTGCCCCGGCATGAACTCCATGTCGATCTGGTGTTCGGCGGCGAAATCGAGGAGGTATTTCTTCGCGTGTTCGGCAAGGTCGAACAGTGCCTTCGACCGTTGGTAGCCGAGTTCGGCTTCGAGTTCGTCAGGATAGGCGCGCTGGCCGGTGCCCAACTGGCCGCCGTTGCGGCCAGACGCCCCGTCGCCGATCCGGCTGGCCTCGATCAGCACGACCGAGACCCCGCCCTTGGCGAGCGTATAGGCTGCCTGCAGGCCGGTATAACCGCCGCCGACAATGGCGACGTCGGCCATGGTCGAGCCGTCGAGCGCCGGATATTCGGGACGCTCGCCGACGGTCGCCTGGTACCAGGAAATCCCCGGCGCGATCGGGCTTTGCCAGGTCATGGGCGCCCTCACACGTTCAACAGCAGGAATTCACGTTCCCACGGGCTGATCACCTGCATGAAAGTCTCGAACTCGCCGCGCTTCACTCCGGCATAGAGCCCGATGAACTCCTCGCCGAGCACCTCGCCGAGCGCCGGTTCGGATTCCATCAGCGACACGGCTTCGAGCAGCCCGCGCGGCAGCTCGACCGAACCTTCATTCGCGGTGCCTTCGGACGCTTCCGTCGGTTCCGCGCCCCTGACGATGCCGAGATAGCCGGCGGCGAGCGAGGCGGCCAGCGCGAGATAGGGGTTGGCGTCCGAACTCGGCAGGCGGTTTTCGACACGGCGGGCGGCGGCATTCGACACCGGCACGCGGAAGGCCGTGGTGCGGTTGTCGTAGCCCCAGGCATTGTTGACCGGCGCCGACATGTCTGGCGTCAGGCGACGATAGGAGTTCACATAGGGTGCCATCATGACGAGGGCCTTCGGCACGAAGGCCTGCATGCCGCCGATGAAATGGAAGAATTCCTTCGACGCCGATCCGTCCGGATTGGAGAAGATGTTCTTGCCTGTCTCCATGTCCACGACGGACTGGTGGATGTGCATGGCCGAACCCGGCTGTCCCTGCATGGGCTTGGCCATGAAGGTCGCATAGATGCCGTGCTTCAGCGCCGCCTCGCGGATCGTGCGCTTGAACAGGAAGACCTGGTCGGCGAGTTCGATCGGATCGCCGTGGCGCAGGTTGATCTCGAGCTGGGCCGGACCTTCCTCGTGAATGAGGGTGTCGATCTCCAGCCCCTGCTTTTCGGAGAAGTGGTAGATGTCGTCGATCAGCTCATCGAACTCGTTGATCCCGGCGATCGAATAACCCTGACCGCCGAGGATCGACCGGCCCGACCGGCCCTTCGGCGGATGCAGCGGATAGTCGGGGTCGTCGTTCATGGCGACCAGATAGAACTCGATCTCTGGTGCCACGACGGGACGCCAGCCTTTTTCCTCGTAGAGCCGCATGACGTTCTTCAGGACGTTGCGCGGCGTATAGGAAACCTGGTCGCCGTTCGAACCGACGACATCGCAGATGACCTGTGCAGTCGGATCGGTTTCCCACGGGACGACCGAGAGGGTCGAGAGGTCGGGCACGAGCTTGAGGTCGCTGTCGCGCGGCTCATAACGGAACTGGCCGCTCTCTTCCGGATACTCGCCGGAAATCGTGTGGCGGTAGAGGGCCGAGGGCAGGGCGAGCGACGTATCGCCGGTGAACTTCGAGGTCGGCATCATCTTGCCGCGCGGCACGCCCGCGAGGTCCGGCGTGATGCATTCGATGTCCTCGATGCCGCGGGCGCGGAGCCAGGCCGTGGCATCCTTCCACGTCTTCACGCCGCGGGTCGACTGGATGTCCGGGGGAATGCTTGCCTTCTTCGATGCCGCGCCATGGGGTCTGAGCATTGTTTTCTTTGCAGGCATGTCTCACCGGTTGGGTTGTTGATGGCGCCATCATAACCGGACTTCGCGAATTGGCGAGGGGGGAAACGACGTTGACTTTGCGGCGCCGATCGAAAACACAGGTCTTCTTTGTTACGGGGGCCGGGACTTGGCACGTATATTTGATGTTGCTGTCATAGGAGCCGGCGCCGCGGGCATGATGTGCGCGATCGTCGCGGGCAAACGCGGCCGCCGGGTTGTGGTGCTCGATCATGCCAGCGCGCCGGGGGAGAAGATTCGCATTTCGGGCGGCGGCCGCTGCAACTTCACGAACATTCATGCCGGGCCGAAGAACTTTCTCTCGGCCAATCCGCATTTCGCCAAATCCGCACTCGCCCGCTTCACGCCCGCCGATTTCGTCGCGATGGTCGATCGCCATGGCATCGCCTGGCACGAAAAGACGCTCGGCCAGCTCTTCTGCGACGACAGTGCCAAGGACATCATCCGTATGCTGCTCGACGAGATGCGGGCGGCGGGTGTGGAACTGCGGCTTGGCGTCGAGATTTCCGCGGTCGAAAAGGGTGAGGGCGGCTTTCGCCTGCAAACGACGGACGGAGAAATCCGCGCCGCTTCCGTGGTGATCGCAACCGGCGGCAAGTCGATACCGAAGATGGGGGCGACGGGATTTGCCTACCGCGTCGCCGCTGACTTCGACGTCACGGTGACCGAGACGCGCCCCGGTCTCGTCCCGCTCACGCTCGATCCGGCGCTGCTTGCCGAGCTTTCGCCGCTCGCCGGCGTTTCCGTCGATGCCGAGGTACGGCACGGCAAGACTGCGTTCCGGGAGGCGCTGCTCTTCACCCATCGTGGCCTGTCCGGCCCGGCCGTCCTGCAGATCTCCAGCTGTTGGCGCGAGGGCGACGAGATCACGCTTTCGCTCGAGCCGGATGTGGATTTTGCCGCGGTGCTGAAAGCCGCGAAGAAGGAGAACGGACGTCAGGCCGTGCAGACCGTTCTGGCGCAGCACTTGCCGAAGCGGCTCGCCCAATATGTCGCCGAGCGGCAGAAGATCGAAAAGCCGCTCGCCGACTTGTCCGACAAGGCGCTGGAGGCGCTTGCCGCATTCCTCCATGGCTGGCCGATAAAGCCGGCCGGCTCGGAAGGTTACCGCACGGCGGAGGTGACTCTCGGCGGCATCGACACGGCTGAACTCGACTCGAAGACAATGATGGCGAAGCGTGTGCCGGGGCTCTATTTCGTCGGCGAATGCGTCGATGTCACCGGCTGGCTCGGCGGCTATAACTTCCAGTGGGCCTGGGCCTCCGGCCATGCCGCCGGCGAGAGCGTGTGATAGGCTTTTTCAGCACTTGTTAACGGGGCGGGCGCATGCTCGTCCGACGGGATACGACGATCGTCGTTGCGACATCTTGTCGAGTGGCGAACCGCGACACCCGTGAACTAGGTTGCTCAACAGTATTCGTGGGGTAGCAATGATGAGACAGTCAAATCGCAGAGCACGTGCAATCGCCATTGCCCGGACGCAGGACGATCGCCGTGTTCTTCTTCGGCGCACGGCCGCCCTCGGCTTTGCCGCCTGCTGCATCCTGACAGTCTTCGCCGTACTCGCCCTTTAGGCAATACGGCATCGCCGGCGCGACGGCCTCGCAGCGGCTGGCCTTTCCCTCACAATCTGCGACGGGCGGTTTCGCTCGGCCGGATAGCCGGGCGAAGATCTTGCGCGCCCTGTGCCACGGAACCTCACCATAGCGCGCATAATAGGCGTCTTCCTCTGCGAGCGTCGGCCGCCGCGGCACTGGTCGCGAAGACAGCAGGCGGACGAGCAGCAATCCTGCGAATTCATACATGGATGCATCTCCTTCGGGTGAAACACATCCAGCTATTTATGCTGCCAAATTTGCTTTATGAACCGACAGAAATGCATTAGGTTTTTCAGTCATGAAAAGCCCATCCTGGGACGCCTACCAGATTTTCCTGCTCGTTGCTCGCCATGGCGGTCTTTCCGGCGCGGCCATTGAGACCGGGTTGAGCCCGGCGACCATCGGCCGGCGGATGATCGAGTTCGAGCGTCGCATCGGCCGTCCGCTCTTCGTGCGCAGTCAGGCCGGCTACGGGCTCACCGGCGATGGACGGCAGCTCCTCGAACACCTGGGCGAGATGGAGGTCGCGGCCCGCCGCGTCGAAGTCTGGCGCGAGGAGGCCGCGGCTCCCGCGCTGGTCAGGCTGGCAGCTGGGACCTGGATTGCATGGCTCGTCAGCGAGAACTTCCCGGCCCTGCTTACCGAGCGCGATCCGTTCCGCATCGATATCCACATCGCCGAGCAGCGGGCGGCGCTGGCGCACCGCGAATGCGACATCGGCATTCGCGCCTTCGAGCCGGAAGAACTGAACCTCGCCAAGATCCCGGCGGGCACGGTCGCCTACGCCCCCTACCGGGCGCGCAACACCGTAGATCACGGGCCTGCCCGCTGGCTGGCGGTGGATACCGAAAACGCGATCTCCGCCTATCTGCGCTGGCCGCATGAGAACAAGGCCGAGAATATCGTGGTGACCGTCAACCGTCCCCGCTCGCTGCGCGACCTTGCGCTTGCCGGGGCGGGGATTGCCGTTCTGCCGTGCTTCGTCGGCGATCTGGAGCCGAAGCTCGAACGGGCCGGGCCCGAAATCGCCGAACTGCGCCACCGCCAATGGATCGTGATGAACAACGACGACCGTCACCGGCGCGAGATCCGGACGGTCGCCGACCGTCTGTCGCGGCTCTTGAAGGCGCACGAGGAACTCTTCTGCGGCAAGCGCCCGCTGGCCTGAGGCATCGTGGACGCGGGCCGCTCAGGTCGGCGTCGCGTTTGCAGGCGGACGTTCCGTACATTTGCACCCTTGCTTTAGTAGTATTCCATTCAGGTTTTTTTTAGTTCCCCGTGAGAGAAGCTTCTTCAAGGGCTCAAGTCAGGTCCGTTCACTTTGATCGAACACGACAACTCATGTGGGGTAAGGCTGATGCTGGTTGACCGTCTGCTGGCGCGTTTCAAGATCCAGACCAAGGTTCTCGTCTTCATCTTTCCGTTCGTGCTGAGCATTTCGGCGGTGGGGCTCACCGGCCTCTATGCCTCGAACATGCTCCAGGGCCGTATGGATATATCCAACACCGTCCTCCAGACGCTGAGCGGGTTCAAGAAGGTCTATGTCTCGATGACGACCTTCCTGCAGGAGACGAACGACGAGACCAGGGCGGCTCTCGAGGACGACATCAAAGCGCAGTCGGCCGCGCTCAAGGACACCCATGCGAACCTCGCAGGGCTTGAAGGCCAGACGGAGATGGATGCGGCGATCGCCGGCACCGACGCGATCGGCGTCAAGGCGGCGGACCTCTGGAGCCTGCACCAGGACGAGGTCACTCTGCACGCCGGACTTGAAGACGATCTCGCCGCACTGATGGCTGCCCGCGGCGAACTCATCAAATATGCGACGACCGTGCGCGAGGCGCTTGCCGCCGACGAGGCGAAAGCCAAGGGCCTGCTGCGGCAGGCGGAGAAGCTCAACCGTGGAGCGTCCCTCATCTCCAAGATCGTCACCGCTTACAACACGCTGACGACGCCGCAGGAGAAGATGGACCTGATCAAGAAGGAATTCGGCGACCTCGCCACCGCGAGCGCGGACATTACGAGTGTCCTGCCGGTCGACCAGGCCGCGCTCGGCAATGCGATCGCCGACAGCATCGGCGTGGTGAAGAAACAGCTCGATCTCGGCGTCGTCAACGACGGAACCATCGGTGTCGTCGACCGGGCGATCAATCTTCTGCGTCCGGCCGGCATCAAGCTGCAGGGCGCCTCGACCGTGAAATCCCGCGAGGCGACGCGCGTCTTCGGTACGCTCGACCGGCCGATGGCCGAGGCGACGGCGCTGCTTGCGGCGACCCAGACGCTCGCCGATGCGGTCAATACCGTGGATTCCCGAGCCTCCCGCTTCCTTGGAGCGCCGCAGGAGGAGAACCTTTCGCGCCTGAAGACCGCGCTCGACGGTCTGCGTGCGGACGCCGATGGACTCATCGCCGATCCCGCAGTCGCCAAGGATGCCCATGAAAAGGTCGCTGCTCTGTTGCCGCTCGCCGACTCGATTGCCACGCGCGCCGGCGACCTTGTCGGGCTCGCGGTGAAGCGCGCCGAGTCCTTCAAGGCGGCCGCAAGCGATATCGACGGGATCTGGTCGAACCTCACCGCCTTTGCCGCCCTGCAACGCGAGGCGGCGGGAAGTGAACGCGACAAGGCGAACCGCATCTCGGCGAGCGCGACGATCCTCGGCGTGCTGATCGCGATCTTTGCCGGCATCGGCCTCGTCGTCACGTTCAAGGGGCCGATCACCCAGATCACCGCGGCCATGCGCCGGCTCGCCGCCGGCGATCTCGATGCCGGTGTGAATGGCGACGCCCGCGCCGACGAGATCGGCGAGATGGCCCGTGCGCTCGGCGTCTTCAAGGAGAATGCGCTTGCCAAGATCCGCATCGAGGCGGAAAGCGAACAGGAGCGTGCCGCGGCGGAGGCCGAACGGCAGCGCAACGATCTCGAAAAGCAGGAGATCGACCGGCAGATCGAGTTTGCCGTCAACGCGCTTGCCGCCGGTCTCGGTCGGCTCGCCGATGGTGATATCTCGGCGACGATCGAGACACCCTTCGTCGGCCGGCTCGAGGACCTGCGCAACGACTTCAATCGCTCACTGACCCGTCTTCAGGATACGATCGGCACGATCATCACCAACGTTTCCCTCATCCAGGGCAACGGTCAGCAGATGTCGCAGTCCGCAGCGGAGCTGTCGCGTCGGACCGAAGCACAGGCCGCCTCGCTGGAAGAGACGGCGGCGGCCGTCGACGAGATCACGGTGACCGTGCGCTCCTCGGCCGAACGGGCCCGCGAGGCGAACGCGATCGTGGTTGCGACCCGCAGCAGCGCCGAGGATTCGGCCGAGGTGGTCGGGAATGCGATCTCGGCCATGGGCCGGATCGAGAATGCCTCGCAGAAGATCGAGCAGATCATCGACGTGATCGAGGACATCGCTTTCCAGACGAACCTGCTTGCGCTCAATGCCGGCATCGAGGCGGCCCGCGCCGGGGACGCTGGCAAGGGCTTTGCCGTCGTCGCCCAGGAGGTGCGCGAGCTCGCCCAACGCTCGGGCGTGGCGGCAAAGGAGATCAAGGACCTGATCAACACTGCTGCCGCCGAAGTCGGCGGCGGCTCGCGTCTCGTCCAGCAGACGGGCGACGTGCTCGCGCGCATCGGCGAACAGATCACGACCATCAGCCAGCACGTCGAGGTGATTGCTCGCGGCAGCCAGGACCAGTCGGCGGCGCTCGCGGAGGTCAATGACGCTGTCAACCAGATGGACCAGATGACCCAGCAGAACGCCGCGATGGTCGAGGAGACGAGTGCGGCAAGCAGCCAGCTCGCCTCCGAGGCAGATGCGTTGCTGGCTCTCGTCCAGCAGTTCCGCATCGATGGCCGGCAACAGGATCACCGGGCGGTCCGCCCGGCGGCCTGATCGCGTCACCGCACAAAAATAAGCCCGCGCAGGTCCCCGGATTTCCTCCGGCCGGGGCTCGCGCGGGCAAGTTCCGGCACCCATCGGGCGCCGGGTTGGGATATCTCGTCTCAGGCGGCGTTGCGGCCCTGAGTAACGATGACCGGGATCAGCAGGTCACCCCAGTTGCCGTCGCCGCCGTGATGGCGTGCCGAGCGGACGAGCTCGACGGATACGCCGGCGTCGACGGCCTTCATGACGGATTGGTTCAGGCGGTGCAGGTCATTCGCGACCATGCGGATCATTGCCTGTTGCTCGGCGGTCATGGCCGATGCCTGTTCTTCTGCGCGTTCCTTGACTCGGGTCTGGGGTGTCATTGCATTTCTCCTCTTATAATGCGGGGTTCTTGAAACCTCCCCCTTGAGGGGGGAGGTCGTAGCGAAGCTACGGGTGGGGGTGATTTGCTCCGTTCACCCCACCCCGGACCTCTGGTCCGACCCTCCCCCTCAAGGGGAGGGTAAGGCACTATTCAGCCGCCGGCTTGAACTGCTCGGTTTCGGTCGATTCCTTCATCGCCGTCGTCGAAGACTGGCCGGCGGTGATGGCGAGCGAGACGGCGTCGAAGTAGCCGGTGCCGACTTCGCGCTGGTGCTTGGTCGCCGTGTAGCCGTTGACCTCGGCCGCAAATTCCGCCTGCTGCAGCTCCGAATAGGCCGCCATCTGGCGATCCTTGTAGCCGCGGGCGAGTTCGAACATGCCGAAGTTCAACTGGTGGAAGCCGGCGAGTGTGATGAACTGGAACTTGTAGCCCATCGCACCCAGCTCCTTCTGGAACTTGGCGATCGTCGCGTCGTCGAGGTTCTTCTTCCAGTTGAACGACGGCGAGCAGTTGTAGGCGAGCTTCTTGCCCGGATGCGCCTTCTGCACGGCCTCGGCGAACTTGCGGGCCTGTTCGAGGTCCGGCTTGCCGGTTTCCATCCAGATCAGGTCGCAGTAAGGCGCATAGGCGATCGCGCGTGCGATGCAGGGCTCGATGCCGTTCTTGACCTGATAGAAGCCTTCCGCCGTGCGGCCGGCATCGTAGTCGACGAAGGGCTTATCACGCTCATCGATGTCCGAGGTCAGCAGCTTTGCGGCTTCCGCGTCGGTGCGGGCGACGATCAGCGTCGGAACCCCCATGACGTCGGCGGCAAGGCGGGCAGCGGTCAGGTTGCGGATGTGTGCGGCGGTCGGGATCAGAACCTTGCCGCCGAGATGGCCGCACTTCTTTTCCGATGCGAGCTGGTCCTCGAAGTGAACGCCGGCAGCGCCCGCCTCGATGAAGGCCTTCATGATTTCGAATGCGTTGAGCGGACCGCCGAAGCCTGCTTCCGCATCGGCGACGATCGGCGCGAACCAGGTGTCGACCGAAAGGCCCTTGCCTTCCTGGGTTTCGATCTGGTCGGCGCGCTGCAGCGTGCGGTTGATGCGGCGTGCAAGTTCCGGTGCGGCGTTCGCCGGATAGAGCGACTGGTCCGGATACATGGCGGACGCGGTGTTGGCGTCGGCGGCGACCTGCCAGCCGGAGAGGTAGATGGCCTTCAGGCCGGCGCGAACCATCTGCATGGCCTGGTTACCGGAGAGCGCACCGAGCGCATTGACGAAGGGTTCTTCGTTGATCAGCTTCCACAACCGGTTCGCGCCCATTTCGGCGAGCGAATACTTGATCTCGACCGAGCCGCGCAGGCGCTTGACGTCTTCGGGCGTATACGGGCGCTGGATACCGTCATAGCGGTCCTTCGGTGCGCTCGGAACGAGATTGTAAAAATCAGTCATAGAAAACTCCCTTTTGCTCCGGTGCTCAAGAAGCCCGATTTCCTGGTTCGCGGCTCCTCGCTCTTGATGTGACGATATTTACAGTGCGGCGCAAAAAACGGCCAGAAAATTCGAGAAAACAACAGGATGAAAGAGGTTAGAATGTCTTGCGTTTGACAATGCGACGCTGTAAAATTGTAAAAACAGTAAAAGAGCTCTGAGGCGTTGGATCGGCCTCGTTCTGTAAAGGTATGTAAAATGGCGGAGCACAAGATCTTTGCAGGTCCGAGGGTCCGGCGTATCCGCAACGGTCTCGGCCTCACTCAGACGGCCATGGCCGAGGCGCTGGAAATCTCGCCCTCCTACCTGAACCTCATCGAGCGCAACCAGCGCCCACTGACGGTGCAGCTGCTGCTGAAGCTCGCGGCCGTCTACAAGGTCGATCTCGATGAATTGCAGGGGGAGGCCGGCGGCACCGCGAGCCAGTTGCGCGAGGTCTTTGCCGATCCATTGCTCGCCGGCGAGGTGCCGGGCGACCAGGAACTCATCGAGGTGGCCGAGGCCGCACCAAACGCCGCGAACGGCGTGATAAAGCTCTACCGGGCCTATCGCGAGCAGGCGAGCCGGCTGACCGACCTCGCCGAGCTTCTGGCTCGCGAGGGCCATGCAACCTCGCTTTCCGGTACGCGGCTACCGATCGACGAGGTGCGCGAGACCTTCGAGAAGCGGCCGAACTTCTTTGCGCGGATCGAGGATGCGGCGGAGGCCTTCCACGCCGGGCTCGGCCTCTCTGCTGGCGACGATCTCGTCGTCGCGCTGAAAAACTGGCTTCGCGCCAAGCATGGCATCGTCGTGCGCGCACTGCCGATCCATGCGATGCCCAATCTGCGTCGGCGCTACGACCGGCATTCGATGCGTCTCTTCCTGTCCGAGCGGCTGTCGCCTTTCGACCAGTTGCGGGAAATCGCCATGGAGGTCTGTCTGCTGGCGCTCGGAGAGGAGATCCTTGCCGAGCTGGAAGGGCTCTCCTTCTCGACCGGCGAGGCGAAGCGTCTCGGCCGCTTCGAGCTCGCCCGTTATGCCGCCCATGCGCTCATCATGCCTTACGGTGCCTTTCTTTCGGCTGCGCAGCGTGCCCGATATGACGTCGATGTCCTGCGCTCCCGCTTTTCCGTCTCCTACGAACAGGTGGCGAACCGGCTGACGATGCTGCAGCGCCCGGGTGCTGCAGGCATCCCCTTTTTCATGCTCGAGGTCGACAATGCCGGCCATCGCTTCCGCAAGGCGGGCGCGAGTGGCTTTCCGCAGGCGAAGTTCGGCGGCGGCTGCCCCAAGCTCAACATTCATGCCGCCTTCGCCCAGCCCGCGCAGATCCTCGTCGACCATGTGGAAATGCCCGACGGCACCGGCTTCCTGACGGTCTCGCGAACCCTCGACGGGCCGCAGGCGGGATTCAACGAGCGGGTCCGGCGTACGGCGCTGCTGCTCGGCTGCGACATCGCCTATCGCGACGAAGTGGTCTATGGGCAGACGGTCGCCGGCGGCCTGCCGCCGGTTGCCGTCGGTACGGTGTGCCGGCTCTGCGAGAGGCAGGGTTGTCTCGCCCGCGCCGAGCCTCCGGTGACACGTCCGCTCGGCCTGGACGAAATGGTGACCGGGCTCTCTGCCTTCGACTTCCAGTGAACGACGCCTTCTTGCCGATATAGCTTTTTCCCCTTGTCGCCCGTCGATTTCCTTTCTAGTCTGCCAAAAAAACAAAGAATAACGAGGGGCGTTCGCCCACCCGGGGAATAAAAGACAGGAGATATTATGATATCCGATTTCACTCGTTTGGCGTCCGTAGCCATGGCGACGCTGCTGTTTGCGGCTGCCGCAAATGCAGAAGACCGTGTGGTTCACGTCTACAACTGGTCGGACTACATCGACGAGTCGGTGCTGGAAGAATTCACCAAGGAGACCGGCATCAAGGTCGTCTACGACGTGTTCGACAGCAACGAACTGCTCGAAACCAAGCTGCTTGCCGGTGGCTCGGGTTACGACGTCGTCGTTCCGACTGCTCCCTTCCTCGCGCGCCAGATCCAGGCGGGCGTCTTCCAGAAGCTCGACAAGTCGAAGCTGCCGAACTTGAAGAACATGTGGCCGGAAGTCATGGAGCGCCTGGCCAAGTACGACCCCGGCAACGAATACGCCGTCAACTACATGTGGGGCACCACCGGCATCGGCTACAATGTCGACAAGGTGAAGGCCGCGCTCGGCGACGTGCCGGTCGACAGCTTCGACGTTCTCTTCAAGCCGGAGAATGCCGAGAAGCTGAAATCCTGCGGCATCAACATCCTCGACGCCTCGGACGAGACCTTCGCGATCGCGCTCAACTATGTCGGCAAGAACCCGGACAGCAAGGATGCGGCCGAGCTCGAAGAGGGCGGCAAGGTCTATATGGACATCCGTCCGTCGGTGAAGACCTTCAACTCCTCTTCCTATATCGATGACCTCGCCAACGGCGACATATGCATGACCATCGGCTGGTCCGGCGACGTCCTGCAGGCCAAGGCCCGCGCCGAGGAGGCCAACAACGGCGTCCACATCGAATACGTCATCCCGAAGCAAGGCACCTATATGTGGTTCGACAACCTGGCGATCCCGGCGGACGCCCAGAACGTCGAAGAAGCCCACGAGTTCATCAACTTCCTGATGAAGCCCGACGTTATCGCCAAGGCGTCCAACTACGTGCAGTATGCGAACGGCAACCTTGCCTCACAGCCCCTGCTCGACGAGAGCGTCTTCAAGAATCCCTCCGTCTATCCCGATCCGGAGACGATGAAGAAGCTCTTCACCATCTCGCCCTATGGCCCCAAGGAACAGCGTGTCCTCAACCGGGTCTGGACACAGATAAAAACGGGCAACTGACCCGCAGGCGAACTGACCGGGCGCGCATCGACGCGCCCGGTGTCGTTTTCACGGGTTAATCGGGTATTTTTCAGGAATTTGGGTCGGGCAATGGCGAAGTCTCTGGGGCCGGTAAAACGTAAATTCTCACCATGGACCGATCCGAATGCGGTGCCCTTCATCCGCTTCGAAAACGTCACCAAGCGCTTCGGTGACTTCACGGCGGTGAGCAATCTCACTCTAGACATCTACGAGCGGGAGTTCTTCTCGCTGCTTGGGCCTTCGGGATGCGGCAAGACCACGCTCATGCGCATGCTGGCGGGCTTCGAAGACCCCACCGAGGGACGAATCCTGTTGCAGGGCAAGGACATCTCCGGCGTTCCGCCCTACCGCCGCCCGACCAACATGATGTTCCAGTCCTACGCGCTCTTCCCGCACATGACCGTCGAGAAGAACATCGCGTTCGGGCTCGAACAGGACAAATTGCCGAAAGGCGAGATTGACGCGCGCGTCCAGGAGATGCTGAAGCTCGTCAAGCTCGAGCAGTTCGCCAAGCGCAAGCCGAACCAGCTTTCGGGCGGCCAGCGCCAGCGTGTGGCGCTCGCCCGTTCGCTCGCCAAGCGTCCGAAGGTGCTGCTGCTCGACGAGCCGCTCGGCGCGCTCGACCGCAAGCTGCGCGAGGAGACGCAGTTCGAGCTCATCGACATCCAGACGACGCTCGGCCTCACCTTCCTGATCGTCACCCACGACCAGGAAGAGGCGATGACGGTGTCCGACCGCATCGCCGTCATGGACAAGGGCGTCATCGTGCAGGTGGCGACGCCGGCCGAGATCTACGAGGCACCGAACAGCCGCTACGTCGCCGATTTCATCGGGGACATCAACATCGTCGAGGGCACCTTCGAAGGCCGCACGAACGACGGCCGCAACGGCAGCGAAGTGGCCAGGGTCTCCTACGGAAGCTTCACGGCCGTGGTGGAGCAGCAATGCGACGTGGCGCCCGGCGCGAGTGTCGCTTTCGCGGTTCGTCCCGAAAAGGTGCGCATCTCGCTGGACACTCCGGAGGAGACCGCGACCAATGCGCTTTACGGCGAGGTCTGGGACATCGGCTATCTCGGCGACTTTTCGGTCTTCGTCGTCAAGCTGGAGGACGGGCGCACCTTCCGCGCCGCGCAGGCCAATATCTCCCGTCTCGTCGACCGGCCGATCACCTACGGCGACATGGTGTGGCTGACGTGGCCGGCCGATGCCGGCCTCGTGCTGACGCGCTGAGGAGAGAACGATGGAAGAAGAGATATCACTCCCCAAGGCAAGCCCGGCACGCTGGCTCGTCGTTTTCGTTCCGTATGTGTGGATGGCGCTTTTCTTTCTCGCACCCTTCTTGATCGTCGTGAAGATATCGCTCTCCGACACTGCGATCGCGATGCCGCCCTACGTCCCCGTGTTCGAGGGCTTTTCCGCGCTCCGCGACTTCGTCTCGCAGCTCGATCTCGAGAATTACTTCTTCCTCACCGAGGATCCGCTCTATTACAGCGCCTATCTGTCGTCCCTGCGGATCGCGGTGATTTCCACCTTTCTTCTGCTCCTGATCGGTTATCCGATCGCGCTCGGCATGGCGCGGGCCTCCGTCACCATCCGGCCGACGCTGCTGATGCTCGTCATCCTGCCCTTCTGGACCTCGTTCCTGATCCGCGTCTACGCCTGGATCGGCATTCTCAAGCCGGAGGGGCTTTTGACGCTCGTGCTGCAGGCTCTGCACATCTATGGACCGGACCAGCAGGTGCAGATCTTCCGCACCGAGACGGCGATCTTCATCGGCATCGTCTATTCCTATCTGCCCTTCATGGTGCTACCGCTCTATTCGGCGCTCGAAAAGCTCGACGGCACGCTCCTGGAGGCGGCAAGCGACCTCGGATGCCCGCCGTGGAAGGCCTTCTGGCGCATCACCTTCCCGCTGTCGATCCCCGGCGTGATCGCCGGCTCGATGATCTGCTTCATCCCGATCACAGGCGAGTTCGTCATCCCGGACCTGCTCGGTGGCCCGAATACGCTGATGATCGGCAAGACACTCTGGACGGAGTTCTTCGGCAATCGCGACTGGCCGCTCGCCTCCGCGGTCGCCGTAGTGCTGCTGCTGCTGCTGGTCATTCCCATCATGATCTTCCAGAACCAGCAGCAGAAGGTGTGAGGTGACGCCATGAAACCGGGCAAGTTCGACGCCACCGTCCTCACCATCGGGTTCGCCTTCCTCTATCTCCCGATTGTCATTCTCATCATCTATTCCTTCAACGAATCGAAGCTCGTCACCGTCTGGGGCGGTTTCTCGCTCAAATGGTACGGTGCACTCTGGCAGAACCAGGGCCTGCTCGATGCCGCCTGGGTGACGATCCGCGTCGGCCTGATCAGCGCCACGCTGGGCACCGTACTCGGTACGCTGGCGGCACTGGCGCTGGTGCGCTACGGCCGGTTTCCGGGACGGATGCTGTTTTCCGGCATGGTCTACGCGCCGCTCGTCATGCCGGAGGTGATCACCGGCCTGTCGCTGCTTCTGCTTTTCGTGGCGGTTGGCCTCGATCGCGGCATGCTGACGCTGACGCTCGCCCATGTCACTTTCACCATGTGCTACGTGGCGATCGTCGTGCAGTCGCGGCTCCTGACCTTCGACCGCAGCCTCGAGGAGGCGGCGCTCGACCTCGGCTGCCCGCCGGTCCGAACCTTCTTCAGGATCACGCTGCCGCTCATCATGCCGGCCGTCGTTTCCGGCTGGATGCTCGCCTTCACGCTGTCGCTCGATGATCTGGTCATATCGAGCTTCACGACCGGGCCAGGAGCGACGACCCTGCCGATCAAGATTTATTCGCAGGTTCGCCTCGGGGTCACGCCGGAGATCAACGCCGTCTGCACCATCCTCATTGGCGTCGTGACCATCGGCGTCATCATCGCCTCGATCACCACCAAACAGCGCGAGTTGCAGCGCCTGCGCGACGAGCACGTCGCCGCGACCCAGGCCTGACGGCGTTCCTTACGGCGCAGGCGACATCACGGGATCGGGCCAGGAACCGCCGATGAAGAAGCGAAGCGGCGGTGCCGCCGCGTCCCCGGCAGTGGCCGGCGGCGAGAGAGTGGCTGAAAGCGCAAGCCCCTGGCTCGCATAGGGAATGATGCCGGACAGCTGCAGGTCGTCCGACGACCCCTTGAGCCGCGCCTCGTCGATCGTCGCCGATCCTGCGGAGAAGTGCGCTGCGAAGACCAGTGTGTCGAAGGGCAGGTCGGCGCCGATTGCCTCGCTGAGGTGGAAGAAGGGCTTTTCTCCGGCGAGGCGACGCAGTGCCGCGGTGTCGACGCCACGCAAGGTGCCGGCGCTGGCTGCAACTCGTATCGTGCCGTCGATGCCGGAGGGGCCTGCCGTCCATATAGGACGGTCGGCCTTGAGGGCGAGTTCGAGCGAGCCGCGACCGTCTGGCAGCGGCCCCTTGACCGCGAGGCGTTCGGCAAGATCCGACAAGTCCGCGTCGGCGAGCGAAAGCTGCAGTGTTCCGCCGCCGGCAAAACTCGGGCCGGCACCGTCGAGCCGCGCCTGCAGCCGACCACTCGCGAAGGTGCCGTCGGCAATGTCGAACCGAATCTTGTCGCGTGTGGCGAGCAGGCTTGCGGCGATATTCTCGATCGTGAATGGCGCGAGCCGCGCTTGGCCGGCCGAAAGAGACAGATCGAAATCGAGCTGGCGCGGGGGTGTTTCGCCGGAGGCATCCTTCTGGGAAAAGGCGTCGAGCAGGCGGGTCACGTCGATGCGGTCGAAGGCGAGCGTGCCGGAGAGCCGACGCCGCCCGCTCTCCGGCGGCGAGAGTTCCAGTATCCCGGTCGCATGGGCGTCGTCGACCGTGAGTTCCAGCTGGTCGAAGCGCAGGTCGCGGCCGGTCCTGACGAGTTCGGCGGAAACGCTCGCGGTTTGCGCCGTCTCGATCCCCGGCAGGTGCACGCCGCTCAGGGCGGCAAGCGATTTGACGTCGCGACTGCTGGCTTTCATGGCGCCGGAAACCAGATCGTCGCCGGCGAGACTTGCCCGTCCGTCGAAGGAGGCGGTCAGGATCGGCGAGGTCCAGTCAAGTCCGATTGACGCCTCGCGCCCGCCGAAGAGCAGCAGCGGTTGCGGCGTCGAGAGATCCAGCCGGGCCTCGCGGCCCCCGGTCCTGAGCGTCACATAGGCGGTGAGCGCGGAGGAAAGCCGCGGCCACGAGACGTCGGCCAAGATGCCGTCGACGACGAAGGTTCGTCGCGAGGCCTGGTCATGGATTGCGATGCTACCCTCCTCGACCGTCACGGAGCCGACCTCGGCGTCGGCGTCGGCGTCCAGTGTCTGGTGTCCGCCCTCGCGCGGACGAACGCTCTTCACCGCGCTGCTGAGACGCCCCTCGCTCGCCCAGTCGAGCCGCGCCTGCTGGTCGCGCTCGACGAAGACGCGGGGGTGCCCCAGACGGAACTCGCGAAATTCCGGAGAGCCACGAACCGCGTCGAGCAAGCCGAAAGAGGCGGATAGCCGTTCGATTTCGGCGAGCACCTTCTCGCCCTCTGCGGTCGGCTTGCTGATCCGCACGGCATTGAGGGTGATCCGCGGTTCGGGGAAGAAGGAGATTTCCGGAGCGCCCTTGATGTGGACGGTGTGCCCGGTCCATTCGGCGACGGCCCGTTCCAGGGCTGATCGAACGAGGCTGCTCGACACGAGATAGGGGGCGGCGAGGCGGGAGACGAGATAGACCGAAAGGACGGTGAGGACGGCGACGAGGCCCCATTGCAGGAGCCGTTCCGTCTTCCGCTTCTGCCTGGTTCTCTTCCTGGGCACGCTCTTGTTCCGTTCGTCGGTCATGTTCGAATGTAAGCCCGTTCCGCCGCTTTGGCGATGCGGCGTCTCGACCGCGGATATCGCAAATGCCGGGCGGTGGCAATTCACCCGGCTGCTGCACCTGCGCTCTTTATATTGCGGTGCAAACTGCTATACAGGCAAAGGACGTGAGGAGTACACCATGCAACACGAAATGCCGCTTTGGTCGCCGTCTGAGGAATTCCGAAAGTCGACCCCCCTTTATCATTTCATGCACTGGTGCGGTGAACGCACGGGACGCGATTTCCGCGACTATGACGCGTTCTACGACTGGTCGATCGCGGACCGCGGTGCCTTCTGGTCGGCCGTTTGGGACTATTGCGACGTCAAGGGCGAGAAGGGGGAGCGCATGCTCGTCGATGGCGACGACATGCTCGAAGCCCGCTTCTTCCCGGATGCCAGGCTCAATTTCGCCGAGAACCTGCTGCCGCTGACGGGCGAGGGCGATGCCATCATCTTCCGTGGCGAAGACAAGACGGAAGACCGCTGGTCCTGGGACCGGTTGCGATCGACGGTTTCGCGCCTGCAACAGGCCTTCCGGAGCCTCGGCATCGGGGAGGGCGATCGTATCGCCGCGATGATGCCGAACATGCCGGAGACGGTGGCGCTGATGCTCGCCGCGGCCTCCCTCGGGGCGATCTGGTCTTCCTGTTCCCCGGACTTCGGCGAGCAGGGCGTGCTGGACCGCTTCGGTCAGATCGAGCCGAAGCTCTTCATCTGCTGCGACGGCTATTGGTACAACGGCAAGAAACAGGATGTCGCCGACAAGGTGCGTGCGGTCGCCGCGAAGCTCGGGTGCCCGGTCGTGGTCGTTCCCTATGCGGGCGATGCAGTCGGCCTCGCAGACGGGCTTTCGAACGGCAGGACGCTTGCCGACTTCGTGACGCCTTATGAAGCAAGGGCCGTCGAATACGTACGGCTGCCATTCTCCCATCCGCTCTATATCCTCTTTTCCTCCGGCACCACCGGCATTCCGAAATGCATCGTGCACTCGGCCGGCGGGACGCTTCTGCAGCACCTGAAGGAGCAGCGCTTCCATTGCGGTCTACGCGCCGGTGAGAAGCTCTTCTACTTCACCACCTGCGGCTGGATGATGTGGAACTGGCTCGTTTCGGGTCTCGCCTCGGGCGCCACCCTCTGCCTTTACGACGGTTCGCCCTTCTATCCGGACGGCAACGTCCTCTTCGACTATGCGCAAGCCGAGAAGTTTGCGATTTTTGGGACGTCCGCCAAATACATCGACGCTGTGCGCAAGGGGGGCTTTACGTCGAAGACCACCCACGACCTGTCGTCGCTGCGGCTGATGACCTCGACCGGATCGCCGCTCTCACCCGAGGGCTTTTCCTTCGTTTACGAGGGCATCAAGTCCGACATCCATCTCGCTTCGATCTCCGGCGGCACCGACATCGTCTCCTGCTTCGTCCTCGGCAATCCGCTCAAACCCGTCTGGCGCGGCGAAATCCAGGGACCGGGGCTCGGCCTCGCCGTCGACGTATGGGACGACGAGGGCAAGCCGGTGCGCGGCGAGAAGGGCGAGCTGGTCTGCACCAGGGCCTTCCCGTCGATGCCGGTGATGTTCTGGAACGATCCGGACGGGGTGAAGTACCGCGCCGCATATTTCGAGCGCTTCGACAACGTCTGGTGCCACGGCGATTTCGCCGAGTGGACGAGCCATGACGGCATCATCATTCACGGGCGTTCGGACGCCACGCTCAACCCGGGCGGCGTGCGCATCGGCACGGCGGAGATCTACAACCAGATCGAACAGCTGGAAGAGGTGGTCGAGGCGCTCTGCATCGGGCAGGACTGGGACGACGACGTGCGTGTCGTGCTGTTCCTCAGGCTCGCGACCGGTGTCAGCCTCGACGAGGACCTGGTGAAGAAAGTGAAGAACCGCATTCGCACCGGCGCCTCGCCGCGGCACGTGCCGGCCAAGGTGATCGCCGTTTCCGACATCCCGCGGACGAAGTCCGGCAAGATCGTCGAGCTCGCCGTGCGTGACGTCGTGCACGGTCGGCCAGTCAAGAACAAGGAGGCGCTCGCCAATCCGGAAGCGCTCGACCTTTTCGCTGATCTTGCAGAGCTCAAGTCCTGATCGTCTCGCGTGACCGGGGCGCTCAGCCCCGGTTCTCGAGCGAGCGCGAGACGAGCACGACCGGGATCAACCCGGCGACGATGATGATGAGCGCGGCGACGGAAGCGTCCTGCACCTTGGCCCGCGAGGCATCCTCGTAGACGAGGGTCGCCAGCGTGTTGAAGTTGAAGGGCCGGAGCAGGATCGTCGCCGACAACTCCTTCATCGTCTCGATGAAGACGAGAAGCGCGGCCGTCAGCACCGCCGGCCGCATGTTGGGCAGCAGCACTTCCTTCAAAGCCTGGAAACGTGTGCGCCCGAGCGCCCGCGCCGCCATGTCGAGGTGCGGCGAGAGCTTGTGGAAGCCGGCGTCGATCGTCCCCTCCGCCATGGTGAGGAAGCGCACCGTCGCAGCATAGACGATCGCAAAGCCGGTTCCGGAAAGCAGCAGGCCCGTCGAGATGCCAAACGTTGAGCGCAGCGCGCCGTCGACCGCGTTGTCGATCGCGGCGAGCGGGATCAGCACGCCCATGCCGAGGATCGTGCCCGGCACGCCGTAGCCGAGCGAGGCGAGGCGGCTTGCGCCCGCCGTCAGCGCTGTGCGTTCGGTCCGCGATGCATAGGCGAGCATGAAGGCGAGCAGGATCGTCACGATCGCGGCGGCGGAGGACACCAGTATCGAGTGGCCGAGCGCCTTCAGGAGGCGCGCATCGGCGAAATCGTCGAGACGGCGGAGCGCGAAGGCGGAGAGAACGGCGACCGGCGTGACGAAACCCACGAGGACGGGGATGCTGCAGAAGACGGTCGCGGCCCATCTTCGGGCGCCCGTGAGCGTCAGGCGCACGGCGTCGGGAACGACCGCCGTCGTCTTGTTGGACGAGAAGCGCTGCAGGCGCCGGGCGCGACGCTCGACGACCAGCAGGCCGACGACGAAGACAAGCATGACACAGGCGATCTGCGCCGCGCCCGAAAGGCTGCCCCGGTTGAGCCAGGTGTCGTAGATCGAGAAAGTGAGCGTGTTGACGCCGAGGTATTCGACCGCGCCGATATCGTTCAGCGTCTCCATCATGACGAGCGTCAGCCCGACGATGATCGCCGGCCGTGCCATGGGGATCTGCACGCGGGTGAAGACCCTGAGCGGTCCCGCGCCGAGGGTGCGCGCAACGTCGGCCGCGGCGCGGCCCTGCATGACGAACATCGAGCGGCAGGCGAGATAGACGTAAGGGTAGAGAACCGCCGACATCACCAGCACGGCCCCGCCGAGCGAGCGTATGTCGGGAAAGCTGTAGTCACGAGCCGACTGGAATCCGAAGAGCGCGCGATAGGCGCCCTGTACCGGCCCGGTGAAATCGAGGAATTCGCCGAAGGCGTAGGCCGCGAGATAGGAGGGGATGGCGAGCGGCAGCACCAGTGCGGAGGAGAGAAGGCGCCGCAGCGGGAAATCGCAGGAGGCGACAAGCCAGGCGGTTCCGATCCCGAAAATGCCGGTGAAGACGCCGGTGGCGGCAAGCAATGCCAGTGTGCGGCCGGTCGCCCGCGGCACGACATTGGTCAGCATGTGCTGCCAGTCGCCGCCGCCGCCGAGCCCGATCACGAAGATCGCGACGATCGGCATGGTCACGACGACCGCGGCGATGATCGCCGAGACGGCTGCAACCCCGACGCGGCCTTGCGCCGGTCTTGCATATCCTGTCGCTGCTTCGGGCGTTTCGACCGACAAGTCCTTCGTCTCCGATACCAGATGCCTCGCCCGTGACGGGCGCCCACAACGACCATCTAGCTGAAACGGGCTAGGAAGGGAACCGGCGGCATTGCCGCCGCGCGCGGCGTCAGTTCGCCAGGACGCGCGGCGAGGGGAAGGTGATCTCGACGAGCGTGCCCTCGTTCGGTGCCGAGTGGATCGCGAAGCTCGCCCGGTTGGCGTCGACCATTGCCTTGGTCAGCGGCAGGCCGAGCCCGGTTCCGTCGCTGCGGCCGCGCCCGCCCGCGGCGACCTGCCGGAACGGCTTCATCGCCATCTCGAGTTCGGTGCGCGACATCCCGATGCCGGTGTCGCGGATGCGCAGGACAACGCTGCCGTTGCTCTCGTAGGAGGTCGACACGATGATCTGTCCGCCCGACGGGGTGAAGCGGATGGCATTCGCCAGGATGTTGAGCACGATCTGCTTGATCGAACGAAGGTCGGCGACCACGTTCGGCACCGACTGCGACAGGGCAGTGCGGATGATCACGCGCTGCGTGTTCGCCTGCGGCTGAACAAGCGAAACGGCAGACGCAACGGCTTCGTTCAGGCCGACGGCCTCGAAGTCGAGCTCCATTTCACCCGCCTCGATCTTGGAGATGTCGAGGAGGTCATTGACGATGTCGAGCACGTGGCGGCCGGAGCGAACGATGTCGTTGGCGTATTCGGTATAGCGCGGATGGCCGATCGGGCCGAAGCGCTCGCCGGCCATCATGTCGGCAAAGCCGATGATGGCGTTGAGCGGCGTGCGGATCTCGTGGCTGACGCGTGCGAGGAAGTCGCTCTTGTGGGTATTGGCGGTCTCGGCAGCGCGTTTGGCGTTGCGCAGCTCCTCCTCGGTCCGCTTCCATTGCGTGATATCGCGGATGACGGCGCAATAGCCGTTCGAGGCGGCGAGCTTGCCGATGGTCATGAACAGCGGCAGGAACCCGCCGGACGCCTCGCGGCCGATCACCTCGCGCCCGTCGTTCAGCACGCTTGCGACGCCATGTCCGGCGAGACCCGCCAGATAGTCGAGAACCGCCTTCTGGCTCTCATGGGCGAAGAGCATCACGAAGGGTTTGCCTCGGGTCTCCGCCTCGTCGAAGTTGAAGAGGGCGCTTGCCGCACGGTTCATCGAGCGGATGTCGCCCTCGGGACTGAGCACGACGACGCCGTCGGTCGCCGTTTCGAGTATGGCGCGCAGTTCCTCGATTTCCGCCTTCAGCGCATGGTTCTCGTCGGCGGGCTTCGGCGCCGGCTCGACGACGGTGAGCTGGACAGGGGGCCGTGCTGCCTTCACCGGAGCTTCGGTGGGGATGAGAGCAAGCAGGAGCGCACTCGACTGTTCCCACCGCACCGATTGCAGGCGTGCGGTGACCGGCACCAACTGGTCGTCGGCGCGCACCACCACCATGCCGCTTGCCTGCTCGGCGGCACCTTCCAGCTCCTGGCGCTGAAGCAGCGCGTCGAGGCCGCCGGCCTCTGCCAGCGCTTCCAGAGAGCTGTAGCCCGTGAGGTTCAGGAATTCGGGATTGGCGTGAATCAGCCGGTCGCCGACATGGACGAGCAGTGCCACCGGCATCAGGTCGATGACGTCGGGCGAAAGCCCGATGTCGCGTCGGCTGCGCGGCAAGGCAGTAGATGCAGTCGGCGAGAGTTCCTCCGCCGGCTGAGCCGGGGTGGATTCAGCGGGCATCTCCGTGACAGCAGCGGTCTGCTCTTCCGTTTCAGACACCGGGGTCTCCGGCTCGGGCTGACCGGGCTCGGCGACTGGCGGCTCCGCAGCGCCGTCGCGTGTTTCTTCCTGTTGCGGCGTTTCCGCGCCGATCAGGCCGCTCGCCTCGAGCCGACGGGCGATTTCGCGGAAGGCCGCTTGCTCGACCGGGGTGAGGCCGTCGCGGCCGCGCGCACGTCGTTCTTCGAGCTGCACCACCTTGTCGGAATGCCGCTTGCCGGGCGTTTCGGAGATGAGAAGCGCCGGCGGCTCGCTTTCCGGACGTGGCCGTTCCTCTTGTTCTGCTGCGGTTTCTGCCGGGACGGAGGTCTGCGACGGCTCCGCTGCTGCGGCTTCAGGAGGCTCTGCGGCGGGCTCTCCGGTCGCCGGCGAGACGTCTTCGGAGGGCGCCCCGAGCGCCAGACCGGTGCCGGCGGCGTCGACGATGGCGTCCGCCAGTCGCACGATGCCGAAGCCGCGGAAACCGTCGAAATCGCGGTTGCGGTCATAGGTCGGGAGCGCAGCGAGGTCGACGGGCACACGCAAGGTCGTGCCTTCCACCGGCCAGAAAACGGTGCGCCCGGACCATGTGTCGCGACGCTTCAGGAGGTCGGCGATCTTTCCCTCCGGATCGAGGTTGAACGTCTGCGCGACCTCGACGAAGGTCCGCCCTTCGATGGCCGCCGAATGCGGCCCTACGGCTTCGGCAAACTCCTTCGAGACTTCGCTGAAACGACCTTCGGCGTCGATCTTCCAGACGAAGCGCGAGGCCCGGCTGCTCGGACGATAGGCGAAGTCACGGTCCGATGTTGCCCCCGTCGTGGAGACCTCCGGTTCGGAAACGGCAGGCGCTTCAGCCGGCATCGGCAATTCCGCCTTTTGCTGCGGCTCTTCCTCCTCGACCGCCGCCTCGGCGGCTGTCGTGGTCTGCTCGGTCGGAAATTCCGGCGTCGCAGCGGCAGCAGGGGCAGTCTCCTCCACTGCGACCTCTTTTGTCTCTGTCGTTTCGGCTTCGGGCGTCAGGACCTCGGGCGGCGTCTCGATCTCCTCGATATCGCCGATCGCGTCCACGACCGCGCCGTAATCGGCGGCGGCATCCTCGACCTGCGGCTCCTCGGGCGCTGCCACTTCGGCGGCCGGCTCTTCAAAGCCACCGCTCGGATCGAGATTGCCGAGGATCGTCTCCACCGCGAAGAGGAGGTAGAGCGCCGGCTCATCGGCGACCTTGCCGATTGCTGCCGGCAGATAACCGCGGCCGGTCGGGATCGGTCGCTTCACCAGCCGGTCACGGTCGGCATCGACGAGTGCCACCAAAGTGCGCGCGGTCTGCGGGGTGATCGACAGGCCGGAAAAGGCGGGCGAGGCGGCAATGATCCGGCCGTCGGCGGCTAGCATCGCCATATGCGTGTCCGGATCGTCGAGCCCGGTCAGCATCTCGCTCGCGCACTCGTCGACACTCGGTCGTCGGCCTGTCGGCGGTATTGCGAGCAGCACCACCGGCTCGCCCGAGCGGATCTCGACCATCTCGGCGGCCGCCTGAACGGGAACGCGCTGAAAACCCTGGGTCAGCCGGAGAAGCAGCGAACGCTGGTCGCCGACCTTCTGCAACTGCCGCGCGGTCGATTCGATCTGGCGGAAGGCGAGGTCGCCGCGGTCGGGGCCCTGGTCGAGGAAATCGTAGATCGAACCGTTGCCGAAGAAGCGCGCGCCCGCGCCGTTCGCCCAGAGCACCTGCTCGAGCCCGGCGGAAAACAGCACCAGGGCTTCGCCGCGCGCAAACCGCCCGCGGACACTCTCGTGCACGGCGACGTCGATGAACGGGTACTGCTGAACAGGCATGATAGACCCAAATTAGCAACCGCCGCGTTATTCGGCAATTAACAGATTCTTAATATCTCCGGGTGCCGCGAGGGTCCAGCACGGCACAGGGCTTTCGGAAAACACGGTTAACCGTTCCGACAATTGTGCGACGCACAATAATGTTGCAATGCACAAGAAGAGGTGCTATATAAGGATCATCCAATCCATTCGGGCGCCTTAAACGTCCCAACACAGGAGTGCATCGAAATGGCAAATGCAAACAAGAGCGACGTCTTCTCCTTCTCGGCTTTCGACCCGTCGAAGTTCACCGAGACTTTCCGCGACTTCGCCGAAAAGGGTGCTGCGCAGTCGAAGGACGCCTACGCCAAGATGAAGACTGCCGCCGAGGAAGCCAGCAAGACCGTCGAGAACACGATGCAGACCGCCCAGGCCGGCACCGTCGAACTCGGCCTCAAGGCCATCGAGGCCCTGCGGACCAATGCCGACATGTCGCTTTCCCATATGGAAGCGCTGCTCGGCGTGAAGTCGGTTGCCGAACTCGTCGAACTCCAGACCGCCTTCCTGCGCAAGCAAGCCGAGGTGACGGTCGAGCAGGCGAAGGCCATGCAGGAAGCCGCCAAGAAGGTTGCCGAGACTGTTACCAAGCAGGGCAAGGAAGCCGCCGACAAGGCCATGTCCTCGCTGAAGGTCGCCTGATCCGGGGCAATCCGCATCATTGAAATGAAAGGGCCGGGGCTTTGCTCCGGTCTTTTTTTGTCCATGTCGAAAAGGGCTTGAAAAAAACGCCGAGTGCTCGTATGTGACCCCCTACAGCGTCCTGGACGCTGTTTGTGCGGTTGTAGCTCAGTTGGTTAGAGCGCAGGTTTGTGGCACCTGAGGTCGTAGGTTCGATTCCCACCAACCGTACCATTTTCTCTCTGTCCATACCGAAGACATAGGTAACATCGTGTACCTAAGACATGGGTGACAACCTCGTGCCGAACGGGTTGTCGATGGTTTGCAAAGTCCTCTGCTC
>NZ_JAMXLD010000001.1:2500-6940 GCF_024054295.1 Ciceribacter sp. RN22 | reverse complement strand
ATTCGCGGCTGAACTTCCTTCGTTGCATTCCTTCGCTCCAGTTTCATTGGAAACACCTTAACTCGGTGTCCATGAAACCGGCAGCAGGCCAGACGATGCAATCAAAGCCGTTCGTCGGGCTCGCTCTGGGGCGATCGAAACGAGAGCCCAAGAGCAATGGGTGAGGGACGCTGAGCTAAGGTCCATTTGAACCACATAGCGCAACTTTTGAAGTTATAGATAGCAGAGCAGCCCTGAATTTTTATGGTGGGTTTCTATCGCAGATATCCGCACAAAAGTTAGGGGATCGCGCGCCTGAGACAGACATGCCGCAGTGCCCTCCGTCCTCTGGCGATTGTTCTCCTGCCGCGCACTGTTCCGCTGTCGTGCGATACTGGGGCAAGGTCATCATAGCTGCGGCTTCGCCGGCCGTCATCCGTCACAAGCTCCGGCATTTCAGCGATCAGCATGGCGGCAAAGACCGCCCGATTACGATGCGTCGAGTGTTTGGAGGGGAACATGCCCAAGGGTGGCGGCCAAGTACGCCGGGATATTGCCACCTAGAGATTGCCAGCCTCGGCGGGTTCTTTCCCGCAAAGAGCGAAAAGCCGAGGCCGCAAACGCAAAAAACCGCCCCGTTAGATGGGGGCGGTGAGTGCATTATGCATGAACTGGTTGCGGGGGCAGGATTTGAACCTGCGGCCTTCAGGTTATGAGCCTGACGAGCTACCGGGCTGCTCCACCCCGCGTTATGTTGAGCTTTCCGGGGATGCCCGGATTTTTTGTTTTGCCTATCCGCGTTGGCTTTGGCTCGGCGGGTTGAAGGCTTGGGCTGCTCTGGCCCGGTGATCTTTCGTTTTCTTGAACGGATATGGGCCGCTTGCGCGGCCCGGTCAAGGTTTCGGCTGGGCCGACAGGGTTTGTTTCGAGAAGATTTTGATTGCCTTTAGCAGACCTGGCAGCGACCTACTCTCCCGCGTCTTGAGACGAAGTACCATTGGCGCTGGGGCGTTTCACGGCCGTGTTCGGAATGGGAACGGGTGCGGCCACCCCGCCATGACCACCAGGTCGGCTAAGGGCAATCAATTGAGAAGCTGGCAGGCGTTTGCCTGTTTTGTTTTGAACACGTCTTTTCTTCACCTTTGCCTGCAAGGGACTTCCCATACAGGCCGCAAGGCCGTCGCCAGCAGTCTGGCGCGCCGTCCGCAGCGAAGCGATCGAAGATCGCGACAGCGTGAGGACAGAAGAGATGGCTCATCGATTTACCGATGAGCATGGTCAATGAGAACGATCAAGCCGATCGAGCTATTAGTACCGGTAAGCTTCACACATTGCTGCGCTTCCACACCCGGCCTATCAACGTGGTCGTCTTCCACGGCTCTGATAGGGAATACTCGTTTTCAGGTGGGTTTCCCGCTTAGATGCCTTCAGCGGTTATCCCTTCCATATATAGCTACCCTGCTATGCCCTTGGCAGGACAACAGGTCCACCAGAGATATGTCCATCCCGGTCCTCTCGTACTAGGGACAGATCCTGTCAATATTCCTACACCCACGGCAGATAGGGACCGAACTGTCTCACGACGTTCTGAACCCAGCTCACGTACCGCTTTAATTGGCGAACAGCCAAACCCTTGGGACCTGCTCCAGCCCCAGGATGCGATGAGCCGACATCGAGGTGCCAAACAACCCCGTCGATATGGACTCTTGGGGGTCATCAGCCTGTTATCCCCGGCGTACCTTTTATCCGTTGAGCGATGGCCCTTCCACGCGGGACCACCGGATCACTATGACCGACTTTCGTCTCTGCTCGACTTGTCAGTCTCGCAGTCAGGCGGGCTTATGCCATTGCACTCGACGACCGATTTCCGACCGGTCTGAGCCCACCATCGCGCGCCTCCGTTACTCTTTCGGAGGCGACCGCCCCAGTCAAACTACCCACCATACACTGTCCCGGACCCGGATGACGGGCCGCGGTTAGACATCCATGACGATAAGGGTGGTATTTCAAGGATGGCTCCACGAGAACTGGCGTCCCCGCTTCAAAGCCTACCACCTATCCTACACATGCCGACACGAATGCCAGTGTAAAGCTATAGTAAAGGTGCACGGGGTCTTTCCGTCTGACCGCAGGAACCCCGCATCTTCACGGGGAATTCAATTTCACTGAGTCTATGTTGGAGACAGCGGGGAAGTCGTTACGCCATTCGTGCAGGTCGGAACTTACCCGACAAGGAATTTCGCTACCTTAGGACCGTTATAGTTACGGCCGCCGTTTACTGGGGCTTCGATTCAGAGCTTGCACCCCTCCTCTTAACCTTCCAGCACCGGGCAGGCGTCAGACCCTATACGTCGTCTTGCGACTTCGCAGAGCCCTGTGTTTTTGATAAACAGTCGCTACCCCCTGGTCTGTGCCACCCCACAATGGTTGCCCATCATGGGGTCACGCTTCTTCCGAAGTTACGCGTGCAATTTGCCGAGTTCCTTCAACATAGTTCTCTCAAGCGCCTTGGTATACTCTACCTGACCACCTGTGTCGGTTTCGGGTACGGTCTATAAAGTGGGGCTATTTCCTGGAACCGCTCCACCGCACACTCAATCCAATAAGAATGTACGATTTGTGCGATCCGTCACCACCACAAGGCCCACGAATATTAACGTGGTTCCCATCGACTACGCGTGTCCGCCTCGTCTTAGGGGCCGGCTAACCCTGCTCAGATTAACTTTAAGCAGGAACCCTTGGTCTTTCGGCGAGAGGGTCTCTCACCCTCTTTATCGTTACTCATGTCAACATTCGCACTTCCGATACCTCCAGGATGCCTCACGGCTGTCCCTTCACAGGCTTACGGAACGCTCCGCTACCACACGTCTTGCGACGTATCCTCAGCTTCGGTGCATGGCTTTAGCCCCGTTACATTTTCGGCGCAAAGACCCTTATTTAGACCAGTGAGCTGTTACGCTTTCTTTAAATGATGGCTGCTTCTAAGCCAACATCCTGGTTGTTTTGGGATCCTCACATCCTTTCCCACTTAGCCATGACTTGGGGACCTTAGCTGGAGGTCAGGGTTGTTGCCCTCTTCACGACGGACGTTAGCACCCGCCGTGTGTCTGCCGACTAGTACTCCTCGGTATTCGGAGTTTGGTTAGGATCAGTAAGACGGTGAGTCCCCATAGCCCATCCAGTGCTCTACCCCCGAGGGTATTCGGTCGACGCTCTACCTAAATAGATTTCGCGGAGAACCAGCTATTTCCGAGTTTGATTGGCCTTTCACCCCTAGCCACAAGTCATCCCAATCTATTGCAACAGATGCGGGTTCGGTCCTCCAGTTGGTGTTACCCAACCTTCAACCTGCTCATGGCTAGATCACTCGGTTTCGGGTCTAATGCAACGAACTGAACGCCCTGTTCAGACTCGCTTTCGCTGCGCCTACACCTATCGGCTTAAGCTTGCTCGTTACACTAAGTCGTTGACCCATTATACAAAAGGTACGCCGTCAGGCTTGCGCCCTCCGACTGTTTGTAGGCATCCGGTTTCAGGTTCTATTTCACTCCCCTTGTCGGGGTGCTTTTCACCTTTCCCTCACGGTACTTGTTCGCTATCGGTCATGCACGAGTACTTAGGCTTGGAGAGTGGTCTCCCCATGTTCAGACAGGATTTCACGTGTCCCGCCCTACTCAAGGACAATCAGTGTTCTACGCCTACGGGACTGTCACCCACTACGGTCGAGCTTTCCAGCTCGTTCGGCTTTATTCCTGATTGCCACTGGCCTGGTCCGCGTTCGCTCGCCACTACTTGCGGAGTCTCGGTTGATGTCCTTTCCTGCAGGTACTTAGATGTTTCAGTTCCCTGCGTTCGCTTCTTACCCCTATGTATTCGAAGGTAAGATACCTTATAACAATGCTTGGAAACCCAAGCCGTCATCGCTGACAGTTTGGATTTTCCAAGCATTTAAGGTGGGTTGCCCCATTCGGATATCCATGGATCAAAGCTCATTCGCAGCTCCCCACGGCTTTTCGCAGCGTATCACGTCCTTCATCGCCTGTGCATGCCAAGGCATCCACCAAATGCCCTTACGACACTTAATCGTTCTCATTGCCAATGCTCATCACCAAGCCCCCAAAGGAGGCAAACCCGGTTACCTTTTACAACCAGGTCGTCATGATGCCATCGACGTGTTCGATAGACCTGCTTTATCGGAGCTACGCCGAGCAGCTCACTTGCAGTCTATCTTAAGACCAGCTTCTCGAGATCAAATCCGAGGATGCGCGGTCAGGCAACATCCACCAGACCGACAACCAGACAAGGGCAAAGCCCTCGAACAATCATCGATCCTTCCAGGCATCGGCTCTTCAGCCGATCCGGATCAATCTTCTCTTCACAATGTAGACAGAACAGGCACACAGCCAACCGGCCGGTGCAAACCTTTATTTTCTTCCAAGACAAGGAATTTGGTGGAGCCGA
>NZ_JAMXLD010000009.1:0-25071 GCF_024054295.1 Ciceribacter sp. RN22 | reverse complement strand
AATCGTAAATGCAGACATGCGCACCTCCTGATGTTTTCTAGGGACCAAGATCCCCAGCCTGAGGCTTGGTGGTGGGGGTGTCCACATCATCAAGAAACTCGTGCCTGCGCCATCCTCCGCTCGCGCTCCGGTCGCAAGCGATGCGTCGTCGGTCGTCTCCGGCCAACCGATCGCCATCGAGGCCGCATGGTGCGGGCTCGAAAACGGAAAACGGAGATTTGAACATGGCAACCATCGGCACCTTCAAGAAGACCGGCACGAACGAATTCACCGGCGACATCGTCACCCTCAGCGTCCAGGCCAAGGGCGTGCGCATCGTCCCCGACCTGCGCTCCACCGGCGAAAATGCCCCCAGCCACCGCGTCATGGTCGGTCGGGCCGAGATCGGAGCCGCCTGGTCCAAGCGCTCTAACGAGGGTCGCGACTATCTGGGTCTCAAGCTCGACGATCCGAGCTTCAACGCCCCGATCTTCGCCAACCTCTTCGACGACGAGGACGGCGAGACCCACTCCCTGATCTGGTCCCGCCCGAACCGCCGCAACGGAGAATGAGGCCTGCCTCCGCCCCGCCCGGATCGTCCTGGCGGGGCGGAAGTGCTCTCGCGGCGACGGAGGCAGTCGAACCAGAGGAGCGGCTGATGCGGTCGAGGCCCGCGGGAAGCGATTGGCTCGCAGTCTCCGACCGTCCGGCCCCACCTCGCGGCGTTGGGCTCCGGGGGTGATTTGTTCGCGCGTCAAGTCGCCCGTCCTCCGTAGATATGGGGAGAGACAGCATCGCGCCATCGCCGGAAAATCATGACACATCGCGTCAGACTTCAGGTTGTTTCATGCCGTTTGAGAGCCGATTTCCCTTTGATCGCCGGAGACTTCCCGACCATGGCGTCCCGTTCCCGCTACGGGTCGGGGTCGGCAGGGCGACCGGTCACCACGGCGAGCTTCTCCAGGGCGTCTTTGCCGACGAGAGGGGTAGGCTTCATCGGGGACTGCTCACGCTGCCATGCCCGCGGGCGGAGTCCATCGTCACCTTCTGGCCCGAGGCAGCCACGGGAATCCGGACCCGCCCGCAAGGACGCGAGAAGGCAGCAAGAGCAGCAGCGCTCGCGTTCCAGGAACTCGGCTACGAGGATGTCGGCGGTTCCCTCACCATCGAGACGGCTATTCCCGTCGGCTATGGCTACGGATCGTCCACGGCGGACGTCGTCGCCGCGATCCGGGCCGCATCGGCGGCGGCAGGAGCAGAGCTGCACCGCTCCGCGATCTGCCGGCTCGCGGTCGCGGCCGAAACCGCGAGCGATGCCCTTGTCTTCGGTGAACAGGCCGTCCTCTTTGCGCATCGTGAGGGCAGGGTGCTCGAGTACCTTCCCGGCGAATACCCGCCGCTCTACGTGGTCGGTTTCGTCTCGCCGAAGGACGCGGCCGTCGACACGCTTGGCTCCGCGCCCGCACACTACGACAGCTCGGACATCGAAAGCTTCCGCGTCCTGCGGGGCCTTGCCCGTCACGCGATTGCAAAACAGGACGCAGGGCTTCTTGGTCACGTCGCAAGCGCAAGCGCCCGGATCAACCAGCACCATCTTCCCAAGCGACAGTTCGAGGACCTTGTCGGCCTCTCCAAGGCGGTGGGCGCATGCGGCATACAGGTCGCGCACAGCGGAAACCTGATGGGTGTTCTCTTCGATGCGACGGAAGCGGATGCGCGCGCTCGCGCCGCAGATACCATGGCCGGTGCGCGCGATTGCGGCTTCACCGACATTTTGCGGTTCTCCGTGAATGTCGACGGCACGCCCTTGTGGGGATGAAAATGGGAGAGGGTTTTCTTGCGGACTACCAGATGCCGCGGATCGTCGGTCTCGCATCCAATCTCTACGCGGCGCAGTTCCGCCTGATGAAGCTTCTGCCGGCCCGTTACATGCTGGAAAGGGCCGAAGAGCGCGGGCACCTTCGTCCGGGCGGACATATCGTCGAGACGAGTTCCGGCACTTTCGCCATGGCGCTTGCCATGTTGTCTGCCGTTCGCGGCTATGATCTTACCATTGTCAGTGCCACCAGCCTCATGGATGACACCTTCAAGAGACAGCTCGAACAGCTCGGCGCCGCCGTGCGCCTCGTCCCGGACGAAAGCCGCACCGGCAATCAGGACGGCCGGCTCTCCGAATTGCACCGGGTTCTCGACAGCGCGCCGGGTGCCTTCTGGCCGATGCAGTACGACAATCCCGACAACGCGGCTTCCTATTCGCGACTTGCCGCGCTCCTCGTCGGAAAGCTCGGGCGGATCGATTGCGTGGTCGGCTGCGTCGGCTCCGGCGGTTCGCTGAGCGGCCTGACGCGCTACCTGCGTGCGCTCTTCCCGGAGATGCGGGCGGTCGCGGTCGATACGCACAACAGTGTCCTGTTCGGGCACCCCGCCGGGCCACGCCTGTTGCGCGGACTCGGCAACAGCATCCTCCCGAAGAACCTCGACCATGCACTCGTCGACGAAGTGCATTGGGTCGGGGCGTTTCCGGCATTCGCGAGGACAAGGGAGATGCATCGCCGCCGGGCGATGTTCGTCGGCCCGACGAGCGGGGCCGCCGCACTCGTGGCCGACTGGTATGCCCGAACCCATCCGCAGGAGATTGTCGTCGCCGTCATGGCGGACGAGGGGCACCGCTATCTCTCGACCGTCTATTCCGACGACTGGTTGCGCGCGCAACCGGGATGGCCGGGGACGACAGCCGCGGCGCCGATGCGGCTCGACGAGGTCGCGCCGGCCGGCGAGGCGGACTGGACATGCATGGACTGGTCGCGGCGGTCAGGTGTGAGGTGACGCGGTCGCTGTCCTCACCGCAGCAGGCGACGTTCGAGAAAGGACCGCATGTCTCGCCGGCCGTTGGTTATGCAGTAGATCACCACATCATTCCCAATGACGCGATAGATCATACGCCACGGCTTGTGATGGAGCTCTCGATACTCGGTGATCCCTACAGAGATCAGTTCCTTGGGGATGTTCCCGCACTCTGGAAGGTTTCCAATCCGAAGGCAGGCTTGTTCGATTTCACGGAGCATGCGATCGCCCGCCCGCATTCCGTCACGCCCGACGATGTAGTGGCAAAGATCTGCGAGATCCCGCTCTGCATCCTCACTGAAGAGCACGCGATTCGACATCATTCTCCCGGATTTGACAGGCGTTCGCGAAGCCGGGCAAACGTTTCTGCGGCGGGCCGCAGCTTGTCTTCCGCGACCTTTTGGTTGGTCAGGGCCAGGATCTTGAGGAGTGCCAGGGTTTCCTGGGTCTCTTCATACTGGCCGACATCCTGAAGCACGGCCTTCGCTTCCCCGTGCAGCGTGATGACGACCGGTTGCTGGTTTTCGGCGAGCGTGCGGATGATCTCCGGCGCGTGCGCCTTCAAATAGCTGATGGGTTTCACCTGCTCTGACAGTTTCATAGGCTTCGGGACTCCTTTTGACCAGAATATAGGCTACTAAATGGTCTATCGGAAGGATCTCCGGGGCAAGCGCCGACTATTCCAGGAAATCGACCCGGACCGCCCTGGTTGGCCCTGCCGGACCTGCGACGCCGATCCGCAAGGCGGCGGGAACGCTGCAAGCAGGGCCGACGGTTGCGGCCGGTATGCGGAACCGCTTCCCGGGGGCAGTCGGTCCCGGTTTCCGTCCTTCGGCCGGCGCTATGCTAAACCTCCTGCGGCTACCCTTTTAACCGGTCAAGCGGTGCGCGAACGGGCTCCGGCTGCGCCTTCGCCTGGTATGCTCATCGTCCTGTGAAGAGCGCAAAGGCTTCGCCCTTGCGAAATAGGGAAGGCGCCTCGGAGTGACGCCCCTCGCGGTTCGTACCTCTCAGGCAAAGGCCATCCGCACCGGCTTTCCCGAGGTCAGGCCGTCCACCTTGTCGACGATGCCTTTGGCATCGATCCCGAAATGGCGGTAGAGGTCTCCAATCGTGCCCGTCTGCCCGAAATGCTCGACGCCGAGCGCAATTGTCCGGTGGCCGGTGACCGAGCCGAGCCAGGAGAGCGTCGCGGGATGGCCGTCGATCACCGTCACGATGCTGCAATGCGAGGGCACGTTCGCCATCAGGGTCTCGACATGGCAGCACGCGCGTGTTGTTCCGCGCGCCCGGACGCGCTGTGCGGCCGTCCAGCCGGCATGCAGCCTGTCGGCGGACGTCACCGCGAGCACGCCGACATCGCGCCGGCGCTCTCCGATGATGCCCGCCGCCCTGATCGCCTCGGTTGCGATCACGCCCTGATAGGCGATCACGACCTCGCAGTTGGGCCCCGGTTTCCGCAGCCAGTAGGCTCCGTCCACCGCCCCCTGCTGGAAGTCGTCGTCGTGTCGCTTT
Organism: Ciceribacter sp. RN22; assembly: GCF_024054295.1. Lineage (NCBI taxonomy): Bacteria > Pseudomonadati > Pseudomonadota > Alphaproteobacteria > Hyphomicrobiales > Rhizobiaceae > Ciceribacter > Ciceribacter sp. RN22. Next base: position 20,733 of record NZ_JAMXLD010000009.1, on the reverse strand, counting down.
GCCGGTTGCTCGATCGGGTTCGTCGAGAGGCGCAGATAGACCGAGCCCCCGGTCTCGTCGCGGAGCCATGTCCGTTCGTCGGGATCCTCGCCGCCGTCCCTTTGCATATAGTCGAAGGCCCAGGCCATGACGACGGCGAGCTCGTCGGCGAAGGCGGGCTCGAAGGTGGCAAGACCGTCCTGCGACATGCCGATCAACGGAGATCCGATCGACTGGTGGGCGCCGCCTTCCGGTGCCAGCGTGACGCCCGACGGTGTACCGACGACCATGAAGCGGGCATCCTGGTAGCAGGCATAGTTCAGCGCATCGAGGCCGCGGGCGACGAACGGATCGTAGACGGTCCCGATCGGCAGGAGCCGTTTGCCGAAAAGGGAATGCGAGAGGCCGGCGGCGCCGAGAAGCAGGAAGAGGTTCATTTCGGCGATGCCGAGCTCGAAATGCTGGCCCTCGGGGCGGAACTCCCATCTCGCGGTCGAGGGGATTTTCCGGTCCATGAAGAGGTCGGAGCGCGTCTCCCGGGAAAAGAGCTTTCGCCGGTTGACCCAGGGACCGAGACTGGTGGTCCCGGTGACGTCCGGCGACGTGGTCACGATGCGGGCGGCAAGCTCGCTGTCGCCCTTCGCGAGCGTGTCGAGGATCTTGCCGAACGCCATTTGGGTGGAGATCTCGCGCTCGCCGTCCGCAGCGATCGAGGGGACGGTCAGCACGCGGTCGTCGTAGCGCCGGCGTCCTTTGCGGAAGAACGGCACCGCCTCGAGGAAGGCCCGGAGGGCGTCCGGATCGCCGACCGTCGCCCATTTCTCCCATTCCTCGCCGGCGGGAACGCCCATATGGGCTTGCCACGCGGCCATCTGCGGCTTGGTCATCAGCCCGCCGTGATTGTCCTTGTGGCCGGCGATCGGGGTGCCCCATCCCTTGATCGTGTAGGCGAGGAAGCAGGTCGGGCGATCATGGTGGATCGCCGCGAAGGCCTCCGCCATGGTGCTCACGCAATTGCCGCCGAGGTTTTCCATGAGCGCCGCCAGCTCTTCGTCGCTGCGCCGCTCGATGAGCGCGCTGACGTCGCCCTGGTCTCCGAGATCGTCCATCAGCTGCTTGCGCCAGACAGCCCCGCCCATGAAGGTCAGCGCGGCATAGAGTTGGTTGGGGCAATCGTCGATCCACGCCTTGAGCCGTGCGCCGCCCGGCTCCTCGAACGCGGCGCGTTGCAGGGTGCCGTATTTGACCCGAACGACATCCCAGCCGAAGGCTGTGAAAATTCCCTCGATCCGGCGAAACAGGCCCTCATGCACGATGCCGTCGAGGGATTGGCGGTTATAGTCGACGATCCACCAGGTGTTGCGCAGGCCGTGTTTCCAGCCCTCCTGCAGGCATTCATAGACATTGCCTTCATCAAGTTCCGCATCCCCGACGAGCGCAATCATGCGCCCCGGTTCGAGGCCTTCGCCCCAGCTTTTGGCCTGGACGTAATCCTGCACCAGCGAGGCGAAGGACGTAAACGCCACGCCGAGGCCGACGGAGCCGGTCGAGAAGTCGACGTCGTCGACATCCTTCGTCCGGCTCGGATAGCTCTGAACCCCGTGATAGCCCCGAAAGTTCTCCATTTTCTCACGGGAGAGATTGCCCATGAGATACTGAATGGCGTGGAAGACCGGTGACGCGTGCGGCTTGACCGCGACGCGATCCTGCGGACGAAGGCCCGAGAAATAGAGCGCGGTCATGATCGAGACGAGGGAGGCGGAGGAGGCCTGATGGCCACCCACCTTGATCCCGTCGACCTTCGGCCGAATATGGTTGGCGTGATGGATCATCCAGTGTGACAGCCACAGGAGGCGTTGTTCGATCGTCTTCAGGTGTTGGTTCTGCATCGCCTATCCTTTCTGACGGCGTTTTAGGGGTAAGCGTGGCCGGGACACGGGACAGGGTGTCCACCGGCGGGCGTTTGGCCGCGGTTTCGACGTGTCTGGGAGGCGTGGGGGCGGCGCAACCGGGCGATCCGTCGCGCCGGTCTCTTCAACAGGGCTTGCGGATGAGCCGTGCGCCGAGGTTCCTGGCGACCGGCGTCAAAAGGACCGCAATCGTGAAGAGGATGACGGCGAGGCTGATCGGGCTCTCGACAAAGACAAACGGATCTCCGAGCCCGAGGATCAGGCTTTGCCGGAAGTCCTCTTCGAGGAGAGAACCGAGCAGGAAGGCGAGCAGAAGCGGCGCAAGGTCGAAACCCGCCTTGCGCAATCCGTAAGCCACGAAGCCGCAGCCGATCACCACACCGACGTCGAACATGCTGTTGTTCATGCTGAATGCACCGATGACACAGAAGAGGACGATCAATGGCGCCATCAATGTCTGCGGGATCTTCAGCAGCAGGACGAAGATGCGGATCAGCGGCACGTTGAGGATGATGAGCATGGCATTGCCGACGAGCATGCTGGCGACGATGCCCCAGAAGAGCCGGGGATGCTCGACGAGGATCTGCGGCCCCGGCACGACGTTCTGCATGAGGAGTGCGCCCATGATGATGCCGATGACCGCATTGGCCGGAATGCCGAGGCAAAGCATCGGAATAAAGCTCGCCTGCGCGGCCGCATTGTTGGCGCTTTCCGGCCCCGCCACACCTTCGATCGCGCCCTTGCCGAAGCGTTCCGGCGAGCGGGAGATCTTCTTCTCGAGGAGATAGCTGCCGAAGCCCGCGACAAGCGCGCCGCCGCCCGGAAGAAGGCCGAGAAAGAAGCCGAGCACTGTGCCGCGGGCGATCGGTCCGCGCGAGTCCTTCCAGTCCTTCCTGGTCGGAAGCAGGTCGCGCAGCCGGTAGGAGGGCGCCGGCTCGGCTTTGGCCGCATCCTTCCGCTCGACCATCATCAGCATCTCGCTGACGCCGAAGAGGCCCATTGCGAGAACCGCAATGTTGAAGCCGTCGCGGAGATAGCTGACCTCGAAGGTGAAACGCTCTTCCCCGGAGATCAGGTCGACGCCGACGGTCGAGAGAAGAAGACCGAGCCCGACCATGGCCCAGGCGCGGATCCGGGGACCCTCGCCGATGCTGGCTGCAAGAACGAGGCCGAGAAGGACGATCGAGGTCTTCTCGACAGGCCCGAAAGCCAGCGCAACGGAGGTAAAGGCGGGACCGACGATCGCGATCGCGAGCGTCGCGCTGATGCCGGCGATGAAGCTCCCGAAGGCACTGATCCCGAGCGCCGCCCCGGCGCGCCCCTGCCGCGCCATCGGGTATCCGTCGAAACAGGTCGTCAGACTTGCAGCCTCGCCGGGCACGCGCATCAGCACCGAAGTGATCGAGCCGCCATATTGCGAGCCGTAATAGATGCCGGAGAGCAGGATGATCGCGCTCGTCTGGTCGAGCATCATCGTCACCGGGAGCAGGAGGCTGACGGTCGCCGACGGCCCGAGGCCGGGCAGGACGCCGACCGCGGTGCCGAGCACGGCGCCGATCAGGGCGACGGCAAGGTTTCCGGGTTCGAGCGCAATGCCGAGGCCCATGAACAGCTGTGTGAAGGAGTCGAGCATCAGAGCCTCCATGCGCCGTGCGGCAGGGGGACGGCGAGAAGCACGTCGAAAAGTGTCCAGATGGAAACGGTCAGTGTCGCGGCGAGAAGCGTCGCCCGCTTCCAGGCGAGACGTTCCACAAGGGTCAAGACCCCGGCGAGAAACAGGAATGTCGACACTGCGAAGCCGGCCGTCTCCAGGAGCACGCAGAATGCGCCGAGAGCGAAGCCGTAGGCGAGAAGGCGTCCTGTCTCGGCCGGTTCGCCGTCCGGCATCCGTTCGCGGATGCTGGCAAGGCTTGCCGCGGTCATCAGCAGTGCCGCGAGGAACGGGAAGAGACCGGCCGCCGGTTCCCCGTAAGCCCAGAGATGAAGACTGAAGGCATGGGCGGCGGCTCCAAGGCCGATCGCCGCCAGCACATAGGGGGCGAAACGCGCGGCGGTCACAGGCGGATCCCCATTGCGTCGATCTGGCGGCCGAGCGCCGTATAGGCCCCTCTGACCATACTGGTGAAGGCCTCGCTCTTCTGGAAAAGGGCATAGCCGTTGATGACCTTGAGGAAGTCGGCATAGGCCGAGCTCCCGGTCATCTCCCCGATGACGTTCTCCCACCAGGTGACGAGCTCCGGGGACATTCCCGCAGGGCCGAAGAGGCCGTAGGAGGCGGGGATCGCGATGGGATAGCCCCGCTCGGCAAAGGTTACCACGCCGGGAAGACTGCCGCTCGGATTGGGGCTGGTTTCCGCAAGGAGGCGAACCGAGCCTGCGGCGAGATGCGGCCCGAAATCGGATGAGACCACCATCTCGATGTGGCCGCCCAACAAGGCCGTGACGGCATCGGCACCACCCTTGAACGGCACGAAGGTCGCGGTGACCTTCTCGGTCCGGAAGGCCGCATCCGTGGCGATATGGGCGAGGCCGCGCGGTGCCGCCGTCGCCCAGCGGAGCTTTGCGGGTGCCTTGCGGGCGTAATCGACAAGATCGTCCCAGGTCCGGAAGGGGCTGTCGCTGCGCACGAAACAGGGGACCGATATCCCGACATAGCTCGCGATAAAGGTGAAGTCGCGCGACGGATCGTAAGGCACCGCGGCCAGGTGGGGAGCGACCAGGAGCGGGCTGACGGAGAAGAGCGAGACCACAGAGCCGTCGGCAGGAGCCCGGCGCACCTGGTCCGTGGCGATCGTCCCCCCGGCACCCGGCCGGAAATCGGGCGTCAGGACGACGCCGCGCGCGGCCTTGAGGTAATTGGCGACCACGCGGCTTGCGATATCGCCTGCACCACCGGCAGAGAAGCCGACGATCATCGTCGGTTTCTCTCCCGGATAGGGCGGGGTCTCGGCAAACGAAATCCTCGGTGCGGCCGCAGCAAAGGCTGCCACGGCCGACATGAAATGCCTTCTGTTCATGGTGTTCCCCTTTTCTTGAGACGGAATGCTGCGGCCCTCAGGCGGGCCTGTGTCTTCCTCCCGATGCTTCGAAATATTCCAGTGCGGCATCGACGTTGCCGAACGGCGCCGGGGCGTCCGTACTTGCCGACCTGTCGATGTCCTTCAGTCCGGATGCGGTCACGACTGCGACCACAGTCTCGTGGCTCCTGATGATGTCGGCCTTCCTTGCCGCCGCAATGGCGGCGACCGGCATCACCGCCGACAATTCGAGAAAGGCGCCCTCGGCCGCGGCGACGCGCTCCTGGAAGGCGATCAGGCCGTCATTGGAGACCGGAATGGCGATCCCGTCCGTCTCCCGCAGCGCCTTCAAGGCCTGGAAGGTGCTGCGGGTGGCGCCGACCGAGACCGCCAGTGCGTCGAAGGCCGGCGTCATGTCGGGGATCCGGTCCGCCTGCCCGGCAAGGGCCTGTCTGAGCGAGCCATGGGCCTCCGCTGCGAGAAGCCGCGGCATGCGCGGGATCTTGCCCTCGTCGAGCAGGTCCCGAAACCCGAGCCAGACCCCGGCCAACGCGTCGCCGTAACAGACGGGCAGGGCACACCAGTCGGGAACCTCGCCGTCCATCTGCTCGATGATCTCGTAGGCGATCGTCTTGTAGCCTTCGATCCCGACCGGATGGCTTCCGACGACGGGATGACGATAGGGCGATGTCGCAAACCAGCCGAACCGCTCTACCCCTTTTGCGAGGAAGCTCCAGCGATCCTGCTTCTGTTCGAAGGGGACGATCCGGGCACCGTATTTGCGTATCTGCGCGAGCATTGGTCCGGCCGAGCCGGATAGCGTCGCGACGATACAGGGCAGCCCGGCGCGCGCGGCATAGGCCGCAAGCGAGGCGCCGGCATTGCCGGTGGAACTGGTCGCAAGGATGTCCGCACCGGCGTCTTTCGCCGCCGTCACGGCGACCGTCGAAAACCGGTCCTTGTGCGACCAGGTCGGGTTGAGGCTCTCGTTCTTGATGAACAGGTTCGCAACGCCGATTTCGGTCCCGAGCCGCGCGGCGGCAAGGAGCGGCGTCAGGCCCTCGCCGAGGCTGACCGCAGCCTGTGCATCGAACGGCAACCGGTCGGCATAACGCCAGAGCGAAGGCGGCAGGGCGCGCGCGGACGGGCACGGCATGGTAGCCGCCGATCCGTAGACGAGCCGCAGGTTGGAAGGTGCCGTCCCGGAACAGGAGGGGCATCCGCGCGAGTCGATCGCCCGAGTGAGCGGGAACCGGTCGCCGCAGCGATAGCAGGCATAGGCAGCGAGCCGGGCCGTCACGGGAGCACCACGAGGTTGTCGCCGTTGCTGGTCAGCATCTCGGCGCCATCCGGCGTGACCACCAGCATGTCCTCGACCTGCAGGCCGACCCGCCCGAGCTCGTAATAGGGCGTCTCTATGCAGAGGACCATGCCGGCCTCGAGAACGTCGGAGCTGCCGGCCGACAACAGCGGAAGATCATAGCCGTCGAGACCGATGCCGTGGCCGACATGGTTGCGCTGATAGTGCGGGATGCCCTCCCTGCGCACCGTCTCCACGACGAGATGGAAGATCTCCGAGGCCCGCGCGCCGGGGCGGATGTGCTCGATGCCGCGCTGGACTCCCTTGTTGAGGGCATCATACTTGCCAAAGATCTCCCGAGACGGCTCGCCGAAGCTCGCAATGCGGGCGATGTCGGCGCGGTAGTTGCGATAATGACCGCCGACATCGAACCGGATGATGTCTCCACGGCGAAGCGGCCGGTCCGACGGCTGGACGTTCATCAGCGCGCTGCGCTCGCCGAACCCGATGCAGCCGAGCACGGGAAAGCCGTCCTCCTGGACGGTCTGTGTGTGAAAGGCGCGCGCCAGGTCGGCCTCCGTCGCGCCTTCCCGTGCGACCGCGAGTGCCGCCCGGACGGAGCGTTCGGTAATGCCGGCGACGATCCTCAGCCTTTCGATCTCTTCCGGCGTCTTGACGGCGCGAACGCTGCGCAGGATCGACGTCGCCGGGACCCAGGTGACGTCCGGCAGTTCGCGGCGCAGCCGTTCGATATCCCCCGGCATGAGGCCGACCTCATCGATCCCGATATGGCTTCCTGCGTGTCCGGCTGCCCGCAATTCGACGATGAGCGCGTCGATGGCGCTCCCGTCGTCGGGCAGGGACTGCAGGTCGGCCTGCCGTGAACTCACGGAATCGAGGGTCGTCGCGGGATGCCGGTCGACGGTGAAGGAGCCGTAGCGGCGGACCCTTGCCGCGACAGCCTGGTCCGCCAGGAGGTCGAGCGTCGACGTGCCGGTGATGACGACGGGCTCGCGCTGGTCCCCGGTGAGGACCACGAGGGCCTGCGGGCCGCGGCGGATCCATTGCGGAAGGCACCAGAACCCGCTCGTATAGAGGACGTTCTCGGGGGCGGCGGCGATGACGGCGTCGAGACCGTGTTTCGAAAGTGCGGCGCGGAGCCGTTCCTCGTTAAGCAACATCGTTTCGTCCTTTTCCCTGAGCGGCAGACGCTGAGTTGAAGCCGAGCCCGCTCGAAATCCGTCGCGCGGCGGCAAGAACGCTCTGGGCGACATCGTTGATCTTCACCTTCGGGTAGACCGCTCGCGGAAACGCGACGCTGATCGCCGCGATCAGCGTTCCACCGGCGTCGTAGACCGGCGCGCCGACGGAAATCACCCCCTCGACATTCTCGGACATGGCCGTGGCGTAGCCGAGCGAACGCGCGACCTGGAGTTGCTTGTTCAGCTGGTCGAGATCGGTGACCGTTCGCTCCGTCAGGCGCTCGAAGGGGCCGTTTCCAAGCAGGCTCGAGACCGCCGCGTCGCTGGCATCGAACAGCAGCGCCTTGCCGAGCGCGGTCGAATGAAGCGGCATCGTTTCACCCGGATGCGCGCGGATCACGACCGGGCTGTTGGACTGCACGGCGAGCACATAGACGCCGGCAGCACCCCGGCGGATGCCGAGAAAACCGTTGAAGCAACCGCCGGCCGCGAGCGCGCGAAGCTCGTTCTCGGCGAGCGTAAGAAGGCGGCCCCGCTGGAATACATGCTCCGCCAGCGCAAGAACGGCATAGCCGACCTGGTAGCGTCGGCTTCCCGCCTCCTGCTCGACATAGCTCTGGGCGACGAGCGTGTTGAGCAGTCTCTGGGCGACCGCCGGGCTGAGGTCGAGCCTGCGGGCGATTTCCCGGACTCCGAGCGGTTCGCCGGATTCCTTCAGAAGTCCGAGGATGGAGAGTCCGTTTTCGAGGGATCTGCTGCTCGCCATTGAGTGTTCCGATAATTGAAACAGTGTTCCATATAGTGAACATTTAAACGACCTTTCGTTGTGCCTGTCAATGCGAATGTTCACTATAGTGTGTCGTCCTATAGTGAACACTCCCGCATCCATGGGCACATGGATATCCGTGCCGTCGTCGGTCTCAATGTGTTGCGCATTCGCCGAGAACGCAGTCTTTCCCAGGAAGAGCTGTCGTTCCAGACCGGCTTCACGCGCGCCTATCTGAGCGGACTCGAAGGCGGCCGGCGCAATCCGACCATCGTCTCGCTCGGCAAGCTTGCCGATGCGCTCGGCGTCGAGGTCGGAGATCTCGTCCAACTCCCGAAAAGAACGTCGCCGTAACGCTTTGCGCCATTGCGCAGGGCCCGGGCATCACGAGAACACGTCAGGATTTATCGTTGTTTCCGGCGGGACGATGGCGCTGGATCAGCTGCTCGACGCCGATCTGCATCGCAAGCGAGAGAGCCTCGACGGTTTCGAGCGTCGGGGAGCTCTCTTCGCGTTCAAGCTTGCCGATATAGTTGCGGTCGAGGCCGGCATATTCGGCAAGGCGCTCCTGGGAAAGCCCGGACGCCCGTCGGCAAAGCCTCAGATTTCTCGCAAAGACAGCCGTGAGTTTCATGGGGCAACGATCCTGAGAGACCCTCGAAAATGCTACCTACTATAGTAATCAATCGTAATGGCAACGGCTTGCTGCACGGTTGTGTGCGGTCGTAAGCTGCAACTGTTACCGCACTGCGGCATTCCTGCGGTGTGAGGATCAGAACCGTCCGGATCGGGCGGGCGCATTACGAGCCCCCGAAGGAATTTACGCTGCCCGGCGATCGTCCGGCAGGGGGCATGGTTTTGGCTCTTTCGAACGGCGGGGGCGAAAATGGTCGTTGCGGACATACCCAAAGGCAGGAGGCTGACGCCCAGAGAGAGGGAGGTCCTCTCCTGGACAGCCAACGGCAAGACCGCTTGGGAAATCTCGATCATCCTCGACATCTCCGAAAGCACGGTCATCTCGCATCTCAGGAACGCCAGGGACAAGCTCGAAACCGTGAACGTTGTCCAGACGATCGTCGAAGCGATGCGACGATCGGAAATCCGCCTCTGAGCTCCCGCTTCGGGTTGTTCCCGGCGTGCCGACATCCCGTCCTCCCGCCATCGATCGCAATCCACCATCCCCCACTGTCTTTGCGTAAGGTTCGGCTCATGAGTAATCCGCCTGAGTGGACGTCCCGGCAGTTTTCCGAGGCCCTTTTCGACCTCGACAGGAGCGGCTTCGCCTTCGAGTTCCTCCGGCGGAACGAAGAATACCGCGCGGACTATCGGCGGCACCAGCGATCGCCGACCGGTTCTGACATCTCGGCGCCGCAGTTCGCGACCAAGTGGGGGCTGGTTTTTCCCGGCTGACCCTGGCCAGAACGCCGCAAGTCTCGATCTCGTCTGGCGTCCCGACGTCCACCCCGAGACAGTGATCATCGGGGATGTGCCGGAGGGCTTCGACGCGGCATCCCCCGTTGATCCGTTCCGTCTGCCTGCCTCGGTCGCCACACGGGAGGGCAGGGACGGCATCCATCTCATGGCCTCCGCCGCGGGCGGCAAGCTGAACCTCTGGATTCCGACGCGCGGGCTGTCCCGCAAGACGGCTTTCATCATACCGCTCGACGGAAACCTCGACATTCGTCTCCATAGCCTGCGACGCGCCCTTCGCTGGCTCGACGGCGGGCCACCCGGTCCACCGGCGCGGCGCCAGCATCTCTCGGATTTCCACCGCTTCCGTTTCGTCCGGATGCTGCGCGCCGTGGACGGTCTTGGCGCAGGCGCCTCCCGCCGCGAGATCGCGAGCGTCCTTTTCAGCCGTGATGTCCGCACGCTCTCCGCAATCGAGTGGAAAAGCACGTCGGAGCGCCGCCAGCTCGCGCGGCTCATTGCCGAGGCGAACGCCTATATTGCAGGCGGCTATCTCCGTATTCTGACAGGCATGCAAACCAGAGGGCATCTCTTCCGGGAGGACGGTGCGCATGCAGGGGGACAGGTTACGACCTGACGAACCGCGTCACTCCGCCGGGGCGTCACCTCTACGTCATCGTCGCACCTGACCCGCCGTAATCATGGCGGCTGCGACGGAGACCCTCAATGCAGAAAGTACCCGATTCCGGCTGGCCGCACTTCGTGCGCACACCTCAGGCCGCCCGCCTGCTCGACCTTTCGCCCCGCACGCTCGAAAAGCACCGCTGCGAGGGAACAGGCCCGGTCTACCGCAAGCTCGGCGGACGCGTGGTCTATTCGATCGCGGATCTGGAGGCCTGGGTGGAAGCCTCCGCGCGTCGATCGACAGGTGACGCGACGAAACCGCGTCCGTCACCGGCAGCAGTCGACGCCGCCGGCACGGCCCGCTAGAGCCGGCGGGGTCGAGATGGCGACGCACCGGACATATCAGGGCCAGCAACTCGAATTGTTTCAGGCGGTCGGGCGCGACATTCCGGCAAGAGACGCGCAGGATCTCATGTCATGGCCGTTCTTCTCGCTGGCCAAATCGCCGCGTGTCCGGCCGATCGATTTCCGGATGGGCAATGTCTCGGTCCGTGTCGAGGCGACCGCCGAGCACGGCATGGCGACCATCTGGGACGCCGACATCCTGATCTGGGCGGCTTCCCAGATCATCGAGGCGCGCGACAAGGGGTTACGGACCTCGCGGTTCATGTCCGCGCGCCCTTATGAAATCCTCGCCTTCATCCATCGGGACGATTCCGCGCGCAGCTACGAAAGGCTGCGGGCCGCACTCGACCGCCTGCAATCTACCACGGTCGCAACCTCGATCCGCCAGCCGTCGGAGCGGCGGCGCCATCGCTTCTCCTGGATCGCCGAATGGCGGGAAAAGCTCGATGACAAGGGCAGGCCGACCGGCATCGAACTGATCCTTGCCGACTGGTTCTATGCGGGTGTTCTCGACGACGCCCTGATCCTGACCATCGATCCGGCCTATTTCTCCCTGACGGGCGGACTGGAGCGCTGGCTCTACCGTCTGGTCCGCAAGCATGGCGGCCGCCAGCCCTGGGGCTGGAGTTTCGACCTCGAGCACCTGCACCTGAAATCCGGCAGCCTCTCGCCGCTCAAGCACTTTTGCTACGACCTGCGTGCCATCGTCCGGCGGCAGCCTCTGCCCGGCTATCGCCTCGTCATCATCGCCGATCCGGGCGGACGCACCCGGCTCACGTTTCAGCCGCTACCGATCGACCGGCTTGCCACGCCGCTGCGCTTGACGCGCAGGCGTCCGGCCGGATCGTGATCACCCTGTGGAGAGACCCGTGCCATCGAGGACCGAAACGCCCGTGCCATCAGGGACGCAAAACCCGTGCGATCGGGGACCGAAAGCGACCTCAACCGCTTGTCCTGTCTCGGCAATCGGCGACGCTAACGGTGCTAACCGGGAATCCTTCGGATTCCTCCTAACGCAGACCCCCGAACGCGCTCCCGCTGCTCCCGCGATCATGTTGCCTTTCGGTTGGGTGGCCAGGGGACGCCCGCGCGAGAACGAGGGGCAACGGCCATGAGCGGGCTCCAGAGGCCGGCGAGGTTTCCTAAAGACGTGACCGTGGTCGAACTGACCTGGCGCAAGGGGAGGATCGAGCACTGGATCCGCTTCGGCGAGATCGTCGCCGAGGAGCGGATTGGACGGGAAAGGCGCATCGTCGGCTTTGCCCCGGGAAGCACCTTCGCTTTCGCGCGATGGGCCGCCAATGACTACGGCACGGTCGTCTCGCGCATCGATATCGTCCGGGCCGTCAAGTCGGGCGAGGCGTTCCAGACGCTGCCTTTCGTTCGCCCCGGCGGCGAAATCCTGCTGCGCATCCATGGCTGGCCGAAGGTCGAGACCGTGCTGATAGCGGTTGACGCGATCGAGGCCAGCGGCATCGATCCGGTGGAGGTCGCACCGGAGCACTGGCGCCATATCCACAATCGCCTGAGCGTCAACGAGCCCTTTCGTCCCTACACCACCGACCAGCATCGCGCCTGGCTCCGCCGCCGCGGGGTCCAGTCATGACGGCACGGAGGCTGACAATCCTGACAGCTGTCGTCGGCGTAACGCTGATTGCCGCGCCGGCGTGGCAACGACCGGGCATTCGCCTGATCTGGAATGCGTCGGCGAGTCTGCCTGTCGGCCTCTATCGGGTGGAACCGGTCGACCATCTCGCCGTCGGCGACCTGGCCGTCGTCATGCCGCCCGAGCAACTGGCGCGATTTCTCGACGCGCGGCACTACCTGCCGAAGGGGCTGCCGCTTCTGAAGCGCGTCCTGGCACTGTCCGGAACGACGGTCTGCCGGATCGGTAATGACATTGCCGCCGATGGTGTCAGCTGGGGACAGGCGCGCGAGCGCGACCGCCAGGGGCGAGTGCTGCCCGTCTGGCAAGGCTGCCGCACGCTCGGGAGCGGTGAGGTCTTCCTGATGAACCCGGAGGCGCCCGACAGTCTCGACGGCCGCTACTTCGGACCGCTTGCGCGCACGACCGCCGTCGGCCGCGCGATCCCCCTCTGGACCTTCGAAACGCCCGATCCGGGCGCCGAGACCTCCCACGGAGCGGTCAGGAGTCTCGACCCAACGCATTCTCCAACCAGGAAAGGACCACCGCAATGACCCAGATCGGAACCTTCACCCGTAATGACGAGGGCTTTCTCGGACGTATCCGCACGCTTGTCCTCGATGCCGAAGTTGCGATCCGTCCGGCAGACGAAGCAGAGACGGCGAATGCGCCGAACCATCGGGTGTTCGCCAATGGTGTCGAAGTCGGGGCCGCCTGGGACCGGACCGGCGACCGCGCCGGTGCGTATCTGTCGGTCACCATTGACGACCCTTCTCTCGCCGCGCCGATCCGCGCCCGCCTGTTCCAGTCGGACACCAGAAAGGACCTCTGGCTTCTGCACTGGACGCGAAACCGCCGACGCGACGGCGAGGCATGATCCCCATGTGCGGGAGGTCGTCTTGCGCAGCTTCAGGCCCAATCCCCTTGATCGATCGGGCGCCGGTCAATCCCCTCGACCCGATCGCCCTTGGCGAGGCCGTCGCGCGCAACAGCAGTCAGGGGCGTCGGCCGGTTTTCCGGGATGCGGACAACTCGGCCGCTTTGGAGGGACCCGGAAACCTAGGCCGACGGCGAAGCCTTGCCCTTGACCGTCGTGAGCACGATGGCAGGCTCGTGGGCTATCGGGCGGGCCGCGCAAGTGCCGTCCTTCCGGCGTTTTTGAGCATGCTGCTGATCGCGGGAGGCGTGATCCTTGCACCGGCGCCTGCGGCGATGGCGGATCCGTCGGTGCGTGTTGCTCGGCCCACCCGTGTTGCGGAAACGGTTCCTTCGACCGATCTCTGGGCTGGCCCTATTGCGGAAGCGGCGAAGCGCTTCGATATCCCGGAGCGCTGGATACGCGCCGTCATGGCGGCGGAGAGCGACAGCGATCCCTTCGCGGTATCGCGGAAGGGCGCGATGGGACTCATGCAGATCATGCCCGCGACATGGGACGAGCTGCGCGGCCGCTACGGTCTCGGCGAAGACGCCTTCGATCCGCGCGACAACATCCTTGCGGGTGCCGCCTATCTCGCCGAGCTCTATGACCTCTATGGGTCGCCCGGTTTCCTGGCGGCCTACAATGCCGGTCCCGGGCGCTTCGAAAGACATCTGGTCTCCGACGAAGCTCTGCCCGCCGAGACCGTCGCCTATGTGGCGAAGCTCCTTCCGATGATCGAAAGCAAAGCGTGGTCGGTCCTGGAGGCAGGGGCTCAATGGTGGCGCAACACCTGGTCATCCGCGCCGCTGTTCTTTGAGGGGGTAGACGGGTCCGATCGGCAGCAGGGCCATTCGCAGGTCGGGAGCGCCGGCCTTGGGGAGAATGCGGGCGTCGCTCGCGATCTCTCGGGGCCCTCGCCGGCCGCGAGCGGCCTCTTTGTTCGGCGCAACGTCACGCGGGAGGGGGCAAGATGAGCTGGGTTGTCCGGACGGCTCGCGCGATCCCGATCGAAGGTTTGGCGGATGAGGGCGGGCAAGGCGGCGGCCAACGTATGCGTCCGGTTGCTGCACATGACGTCAGCTCTTGACGGGATTCTCCGCTTTCCAGCTCCACGGCAGGAGTTCGTCGAGGCGGTTGACGGGATGGCCGTCGACCATTCGCTCAAGAACATTGGCGAGGTATGCGTAGGGCTCGACGCCGTTGAGCTTGCATGTTTCCACGAGCGAGCAGACGGTGGCCCATCGGTTGCCTCCGCCGTCGCTCCCGGCGAAGAGATGGTTCTTGCGCCCGAGGCTGACGGGGCGGATCGCGCGCTCGACCGGATTGGTGTCCATCTCGACACGGCCGTCGTTCAGGAAGCGGTTGAGACCGTCCCATCTGGCGAGCGCATAGCGGATGGCCTTGGCCAGTTCGCTTGCGCCGGGAATGAGCGGAAGCTGCGTCTCCAGCCAGAGTTTCAGGTCACTGACGAGAGGCTTCGATCGGGTTCGCCGCGCTGCCAGCCGGTGCGGCGGCGGCTGGCAGCGAACATCCGCCTCGATGGCGTAGAGTTCGCCGATCCGGCGAAGCGCTTCTTCGGCAATGGGCGATGCGGTGGACTGCGCGACATCGTAAAATTTGCGCCTGGTATGCGCCCAGCAGGCGGCGAGCCTAATGTTTCCCGGCTTCGTCAGGGTCTCGAAGCCGGCATAACCATCGACATGAAGAATACCCTTGTAGGACGCAAGGTGTCCGGCGGGACGTTCGGCCTTGCGGTCGGGCGCGAACATATAGATGGCGGCCGGCGGTTCCGGCCCAGCCCATCCGCGCTGCTCGCGGGCATAGACCCAAAGCCTGCCGGTCTTCGTGCGTCCTCGGCCGGGATCGAGCACGGGAACCGGCGTGTCGTCGGCGAAGAGATAGTCGGAGGCAAGCACGTTCGTCGCCAGCCTGTCGTGCAGGGCTTCCAGCCACCAGCATGCACCGCCGACCCATCCGGCGAGCGTAGAGCGGGCGAGATCGACGCCATGCCGGGCAAATATCTGCGATTGCCGATAGAGCGGCGTGTGGTCGCAATATTTGCTGACCAGCACCTGCGCCAGCAGCGCGGGCGTCGCCAAGCCTCCGGCTATCACCCGCTCGGGCGCTTCATGCTGGACGATCTTCTCGCAACTCCGGCAGGCGTATTTCGGGCGAACGGTGCGGATCACGCGCAACGTCGCCGGTATCCAGTCGAGCATCTCGCTGACGCTTTCGCCGACCGCGTGCAAGGGACCGCCGCAGCAGGCGCAGGCGGCATGGTCGATGTCCAGAACCACATCTTCGCGCGGCAGATGATCGGGCAAAGGATTGCGCTTCGGCCGCGCTTCCCGATCCATCGTGACGACCGGTGCTGCTTCCTGAACGCGGGCGATATCGCCATCGAGGTCTTCCAGCGCCAGCTCGAACTGGTCGCCGTCGAGACGTTCGGAACGGCGGCCGAACTGCATGCGCTGGAGCTTTTTGATGATCGCCTGAAGACGCTCGATCTCGCCGTTTCTCTGATCGACGGCCGCCGCCATGTCGCGCACGAGACGCTGCAAAAGGACCGGATCGGAAGGCAGCTTTTCGAGATCGATCAACATGATCAAATCTACCACAAACCAGCCCAAAACCCAAGGAAACACGCAGTTTTCGCGCCCATCCGCGGCGCTTTTTCAGCCGGCCAGCTTCGGTCTCCAAACCCGTTCCGGCGCGCGCCAGTCGATGCCCTCGATCAGCATCGCAAGCTGCGCCGGCGTCAGAGTGATCGAACCCTCATAGCCCGTCATCACCGGCCATACGAAGCCGCCCTGGTCGATCCGCTTAGTGAACAGGCAAAGCCCGTTTCCATCCCAGAACAGGATCTTCAGCATCGACGCCTTCTTTCCCCGGAAGGCGAACAGATGACCGGAGAACGGATCCTGCCTGAGCGTCTGCTGCACCAGCATGGCGAGCCCGTCGAGGCCTTTCCTCATGTCGGTATAGCCCAGCGCCAGATGCACTTTCACGCCGGCCGGGACGATCATCATGTGCCCGCCTCCGTCACCGCGACATGCGCGCGAACCGTATCCGGATCGCTGCCTTCCGGCGCGAAGACCCGCCGCCCGTCCGCCAGCTCAACGACCATCATTCCGTCCGGCGGCTGCAAAAGACCATGCAGGATGGCGATGCTCTCCGGCTTGTCCGCGTTCGCGACAGTGGCCAGACGGGCGCGTTTTTTCTGCGCAACGCCGAACTGCACCCGCCAGCGGAACAGCATGCCGGTGACGATCCCGTGCTTGCGTGCCACAGCCGAGACGCTGACGCCCGGTTTGTCGCTCTCCAGCGCGATGGTGCGCTTTTCCTCATCGCTGAAGAAGCGGCGGACAGGCTGCCGGGGCGGAGGATCATCCTTACGGGCGTCCGTCAATCGACTTTCCGACGCCGCTCCCTTAGCACTAGTGCCAACGACCGGCCGGGCGGAGGGATGCAGATGAGCTCGCCAGTCGACGTCCTCCTCGCTTTCCTCCAGACGGTCACGCCATTTGCGCAGGCTCGTCGGAGAAAGATGCAGCGACGCGGCGTACTCGCGCACGCCCATGCCGCTCCAGTTCATCGCCTCCACATGCATCGCCCAGAACGCCTGAAGTGCCTTGCCGCGTATCTCCGTACTCACGGCAAAGCGCAGCCGAGCGCGCTTGCGAAGCCGCTCCTCGCGCTCTTCCCGGCTCTCCTTCCGGCGCAATTCAGCCAGGTATTCCTTATGTTTACGGGCGTCTTCCGCGCTGATGAGGTGCTTCATCCACTTGTCGAACGTATTCTTCGACAGCCCGTGCTGACGGCAATATTCCGTCCGGTTCAGCCCGCTTTGACGCCAGGCTTCAACATGCATCGACCAGTACGGGCTGTAAGCTTTCGCCCACGAACGTTTGCCAACCATCGGAGACCCTCCAGTGAACCAAGGAACCCGACATGCTGCGAATTTGCACTATCAAATACCCGTGCAGGGGCCGGACGCTTACCGGCCAACCGGGTTATGGCAAGATAAAAGCCCGCACCTCGCGGTCTGGACGGTCGGTTGTCATGATTGGCTTTTTTCCGGCGTTCCGCACCTCGCGGACCAAGAACGCGATGTGCACATCTTCATTTTATCGCGTGGTTTCAACGAGAACCGCACATCGCAGAGCAAAGCCATGAACCGCGACGACGATTTCCGCATCCGGCCCGGCCGCATCCGCTCCAGCAAGGCCGAGAGGGCGAGACCGTTCGTCGCCCAGGCGCTCGCCGCCGCCCAGAAGGCCGGCGGCCATGTGTCGCGCTCCGGCAAGATCACGTCCGGCCGCGGCCGAGGACCGCGCCTTGCCCGAGGCCGCGTGGCGAGCGTTCAAGCCAATCGTCTCATCACCGGCCGCACCCGCCTCTGCACGGTGAAGGCCCGCTTCGTCCGCAACAGAAGCGATCCCGGCCCGCTGACCCGACACCTCGACTACCTGCGCCGTGACGGCGTGACCCGGGACGGCGAGAAGGCCCGCGTGTTCGGCGCCGAAACCGACAACGCCGACGCGAAGCGATTTGCCGATCGCTGCAAGGACGACCGGCACCATTTCCGCTTCATCGTCTCGCCTGAAGACGCGACCGAGATGGAAGACTTGAGGCGGTTCACCCGTGCGCTGATGGCGCAGGCGGAGAGGGACCTCGGCACGCGACTCGACTGGATCGGCGTCGACCACTGGAATACCGACAACCCGCATGTGCATGTCATCCTGCGCGGTCATGCCGATGACGGGCAGGACCTCGTGATCGACCGGGATTATATCAGGAGCGGATTGCGCAATCGAGCGCAGGACCTCGTGACGCAGGAACTGGGGCCGCGCACCGACCTCGAGATAAGCCGGTCGCTCGCGCGCCAGATCGAGTCCGACCGCTGGACGCAGCTCGACCGCCAGCTTGTCCATGATGCGGACGAGCATGGCGTCATAGATGTTGCTCCCGCACCGGATCGGAAGCCCGACTCCTATCTGGTCCAGAAGGTCGGCCGTCTTCGTCATCTCGAACATCTCGGTCTCGCCGAAACCATCGGTCCCGGACAATGGATGCTGTCCGGCGAGGCGGAAGTGACATTGCGGGAGCTCGGGCAGCGCGGCGACATCATCAAGCGGATGTACCGGGCGCTGTCGGAGCAGGGCATCGAGCGCGGCGCAGCCGATTATATGCTTGGCGATGAGGCGCATGACGATCCCGTCTTTGGCCGTCTGGTCGCGCGGGGTCTCGACGACGAGCTGCGCGGCACGGCCTTCGCCGTGGTCGACGGCGTTGACGGGCGAGCCCATCATATCGGCCTTCCCGACCTTGATGCAGCCGGAGACAGCGCGCCGGGTTCGATCGTCGAGTTGCGGTCCTTTGAGAGTGTGCGGGGCGAGCGGCGTTTTGCGCTCGCCGTCCGTTCGGACCTTGCCATCGAGGCGCAGATGTCGGCAGGTGGTGCCACATGGCTCGACCGACAGCTTGTCGCCCGCGATCCGGTCGATCTCGGCGGCGGCTTCGGGCTGGAGGTGAAACAGGCGCTGGAGGCGCGGACCGATTATCTGGTCGGGGAGGGGCTGGCGCGACGGCACGGTGGGCGGATCGTCTTCGCCGCCGACCTGCTTGGCACGCTTCGGCAACGCGAGCTCAGCGCGCTCGGCGAAAAGCTCTCCCATGAGATGAACATGCCGTTCCGCCAGGCCGCAGCAGGGGACTATGTCGCCGGTGCCTATTGTCAGCGCTTCACCCTTGCTTCCGGCCGTTTCGCGATGGTCGATGACGGTCTCGGCTTCAGCCTCGTGCCGTGGACGCCCTCCATCGAGAAGCATATCGGCCGGCACATATCCGGCGTGGCCCGCGCCGATGGCGGCGTGGACTGGAGCTTTGGCCGTAACCGCGAGCTCGGCCTGTGAATGGAATGTTCCCGCTTTCGCTTGATTGAAAGGAATGGACGCATATATGACTATCGGTAGTCATAAGGAGCAGTGTCATGAAGGAAATGCAGCTCAAGGACGCCAAGGCGAGGCTTTCAGCCGTGGTCGATCAGGCCGTGGCCGGAGAGCCGACCGTTATCACCCGTCACGGACGCAAGGAAGCCGTGCTGGTTTCCTTCGAGGAATGGGAGCGGATCTCCAGGGTGCCCGACTTTGCCGATCTGCTTCTGGCCTTTCCCGGCGAGCCGGGGGATGTTCCCGAACGCTCGCGCAAGCCCGCCCGCGCCTTGCGTGAAAATGGCCTCTGACCGTGTATCTTCTGGATACGAACATCGTCTCGGCCGATGCACCGACCAAGCGCCAGGTCGGTGTCGAGGCGTTCGCGATCTGGGTGCGTGAGAATAGCGACCGCCTCTACCTTTCGACGATCACGGTCGCCGAGATCGAGGCCGGCATTGCCCGCGCGTTCAGGATCGGGGCGACGACGAAGGCGCGGAACCTGCGCCGCTGGCTTGCCGCCGTCGAACATTTCTATGCCGGCCGCATCCTGCCCTTCGGCATTGAGGAGGCCCGCCATGCCGGCCTGATGCTCGATCGGGCGCGCGCCCACGATTCCGGCTTTGAGGACATCGCCATCGCTGCGACCGCCGCCGCGCATGGTCTCACCGTTCTCACGGCCAACGAGCGTCATTTCGAGCCGCTGGGCGTGTCGCTCGCCAATCCCCTGAAGCAGTTGCCAGCCATTCAGTAATGGCGGTGCCAGAGAATTTCGACCTTGCGGGAATTTTCGCGGAATATCTCGATTGATCCATTGCATCGGCACCAGACGACGCGAGCTTGGTGCTGACCTTCGAATCCCCGATCTCCCGGGGAGCAGGGTTCATAGGACTCCGGCCCGAAGATGGAAACGGGCTTCTGGAGCATGTTCAGTTCCGGTCGGTCGCTAAAATCCGGGCGGACAACTCCGTCGTCGAGACGGAGGCACGAGTTCGACGCTTTCTTCGTATCGATCCGAAGATCAAAGCCCGATACCAGGATATCGGCTATCGCCGTTATATGCCGGCCTTGCGCGCCCGCGTCCCGGCCTCGTGGCCAAGCCCGGCGATGAAGTGTAAGCGATGTGCCGTTCACACCTAAGCTGGATACTCGTGACTTCTGTATCAATGCCAGTGCTGCCAAGCGGTGTGGTAATTATGCGCCGGTAGAAGACGTCCGCCATGGGGAGCGCAGTGGGTAGATGGGGCATGTCCAGTATTTTAACTGATGGATCGACGGACGCTTAACCGCATACGACTACGTTATCAGCTTCGACACCTCTTCTTCTCAACACCTCCAGGCAGCCATGCGCGTCACACTTATGATCTTGTGCTGTTTTGCACTTTATATCGAAGCGACGTTTTGGATATTTCTCCGTCCCCTTGTGGCCAAGGCAATGCTCGCCTTGGGGGCGCTAGCTCTAGGCGCGGGAGTTGGTGCAGCTAGCGGGATAAATCCCGCCCTGACGGCCATCCCATGTTTCTTGGCGGTCTTATACATTGCGAGGCCGGTGCATTTGTTATGATGCACCGGCCTCGTTTGTCATTGGGTGATTGCAACACCGCGATGACGATGCGCAAAGCG
>NZ_JAMXLD010000008.1:10058-13897 GCF_024054295.1 Ciceribacter sp. RN22 | reverse complement strand
TGAATGCTTATGTCTTAATCGACCGATTTTGTCGCTGATAAATGTCTTTTATATCAATAGGTTACGAGGCTCCTGCGCACACCGTGACGTCCGCTCCCTCCCGCGTGCGCCGGGTCGTTCGGATGCCGTTGCGACAGTTTGTCCCGGGCGATACGGCAAGGCTTGCGGCCCGAATGCACCGACGTTTCCGCTCTCCCTGGGGAGGGTTTCGTGATGACGCGACGTCCTCCCCGTTCCCCCGAAGCCGGCGCTTCTGCCGGAAAGCTGGCCGGCGAGTCCGGAGCGGCGCTTCTGCAGCGGGCGGCCTTCGGCAAGCGTGCCTCCGCGCCTGATCGTGAACGCTCGGCCCGTCTCGTGCATCTCAGCGTTCTCGCCGGCGAGGTCAGTCTTCTTCTCGGTGGAGAGGAGGTGGCCGACGGCGGACTGGTGTCGATGCCGAGCGAAAGCGACCCGAGCCTGACCATCGGGACCGATGCCGGTCGGTCGCTGAAGGTTGTGGTGGATGCCGAGACCGGGTTCTACGTTCTTCACGAGGACGGCGGTGCCGCCGGCTGCACCATCATCACCGCGAGCGAGGAGCGGCTGCTTGACCATATCGTCAGCCAGCTTGCGAGCGGCTCCGACGACCTCGCCCCCAGAACCCTTGATGCGGCGGTGGATCTTCTCGTCGGGCGGAGCCTCGAAGAAGTCGAGTGGCGGCTGATCCTGCGGGCGCTGCGGCGTTTTGGCGGCGACATGCGCAGCGTTGCCTTCGCCCTCGGAATATCGACCGAGGAGCTCAAGTCGAAGCTGCGGATGCAGCTGCTCACCCGCCGCCGCGTGATCTCCTCCGCGGGAGAACGCCAATGACGATCACAACTGCGCCCTTCTGCTACGATACCCCGTGCGGCGGGCCGGACGACGGGCCGGAGGCGGTCTCCCTCGGATTTGTCGCCGAGCCCGTCGTCGATCTCGTTCATGTCCACGCCGCAGCCCTCTACAGAGAGTGCCTCTTGCGGGTTCGTTTCGGCCGGCAGATGAGGCTCGCACCCGCCGATTTCATCCCCGGCCTCGAGGCGAGCGGCCATATCCGGCTCCTGGATGCCGCGATGGTCGCACTGGTGCTCGACGCACTCGCGGACGATCCGCAGGCCGTCCTCGGCTGCAACATCTCTCCCCTGACGCTGGCTTCGGATGCGTCCTGGCGGGTCATCATGCAGATGATCGCCGGGCGGGCTTCACTTGCCCGGCGGCTGGTGCTGGAGATCACCGAGAGCAGTCCGCTGGATGAGATCGCCGAAGCGTCTGCCCGGCTCAAGGCGGTGCAGGCGCTCGGCTGCCGCATCGCCATCGACGACTTCGGGGCCGGCAGTGCGTCGATACGGCACCTTCACGGGATCAATGTCGACTGGGACATCATCAAGATCGACCGCGGCTGCTTTTCCGGATCGCGCAGCAGGACGCCTTCGGGACGGGAGAGCCTGCGGTCTCTCTTCGCGCTCGCCGCCTGTCTGGCGCCCACGATCGTCGTCGAAGGGATCGAAACGCCCAGGCAGCTGCAACGCGCCCGTGCCGCGGGCCTGTGTTGGGGGCAGGGCTTCCTGTTTTCCGCGCCGGGTCCCGAACGCTGGAAGGAACTCGACGGCGATGCCGGCGATGCGCTGCGCAGGGTTCTGCTGGCGTATCGGCCTGCAGGTCCTGAGGGGCGTGATGAGCCCGTCCGGGCTGGCACAAGGATCACCGGTGCGCCGGGTGGGCCGGCTATCGGTCAGTGGCTGCGCTCGCTGTTTTCGCCTTTGTCGGGGAGGGAGCGCTGATGCGGAAAGAGATTGCTCCGATCATCGCGGGATGGGTGTCCTCCAGGATGTTCGACCGGCTCGAGCAGAAGGCCCGAGCGACCGAGGCCATGCTGCGGCAGCGCTCGTCGGCACAATTGCGCGCTGCCGAAGTGGACCTCGTCTTCGCCCACTATCTCTATGGACTTGTCACGTCCGTGATGGGCGACGCCTCGCCCGAGTTTCGCCTCGGCATGGTGCGTCATCTCGGGGGCCTGGTGCTGCCGGTCGAGGCTGTGACCGCCGCACTCCACACCGTGCCGCCGACGGGCGAGGGTGCTTGCGCGCGAATGTTGCCGGTCGCCGAGCAGGCCGGCCGGCGGGACGGGGACGCAATACGCGAGATGGACGATCCCGCCGCCAGCGAACCGATCGAGCCGGGGACGGCGCCCGTGCATGTGGCGGACGAGGGCCGCCGGAGTCTGGGGGTCGCAGGATGATGCAAGCTCGTGACCATTTGCCGTATCGCAGCGAGACCTGGAAATCAGGAGGTCTAATGGACTGGAGCGCGCTTGTCCGCTTCACCCGCCGCGTCGGCGTCGGCGCAGCCGCCGTCAGCCTGGCGCTGATGAGGCTCGCCGCCAAACTCCACCCCGCTCCGGCGCCGCTCGCCGTCAACCGGCTGCATCCCGCAGGAACCGGTCCCGATCAGGCTTCGATCCGCGGGCCACTACGCCCAGCCCTTGTCGTGCGGCCCCATCCGCCGCCCCGCCGCTGCTGACGCAACCGCCCGGGGCCGGTCCCCCTCAGACATCACGCATTCGCATGGAGAGAAAGCTCCCGACCCGACAGCGGGTCGACGGGGCCAGGGAAAGTGTTGACCATGAAGAACCTCGCTGTTCGAGCATTCAAAACCCTTGTCCGTATCGCAAAGCGCGAACCAACCGCCACCCGTGCCTCGACAGCGATTTCCTCGACCGGGAAGAATAATCCCTTCTTTCCAGTCGGAAGCACGTTGAACCTCAATGGTCATGGGCGTCTTGCGAGTTACGCCTCGGTTCTCACTGTTGCGTTGGGGATATCAGCAGTATTCACAACGACGGATGCGACTGCTCAATCCCTTCCCACCCTCACCTGCGAATCCAACGGCTCCGTTTTCAACACGGGGTACAACGCGACGACCGGCGGCAAGTTGGCTTCTGGGCTCGACGCCAACTGGGACGTGGCGCTGTGGCACGCGCATGTGCCGGCCGCGACAGCGCCGCCGGCGGGGCTGACCTATAATGACGCCGTGGTGCTGGACAATCCCCCATCTGGCTATATGCCTTCGCCGTTCAACAATGCCACCTGGATCGGCGAACGCAATACCGGCATGCATCCAGATCAACCGGCTCAGACCGATTGGGATGGATTCTTCAGGTATCGGTTTAATCTGGATCCGGCAGTCGCGCCCGAATCCCTGTCGCTGAGTGTGCTGACGTTTTATGCCGACAATTCGGTCGTGGAGATATGGGTCAACGGCGTCGCCCAGGGTATTCACAGTAACTATGGCGCCACGGACCCATATTGGTATGTGGGCTTTGTGGCCGGCAGCGGTGCCTCCGGTGAGATGAATGGCCCTTGGCAGACGGGATTCAATGAAATTGTCGTTCATATAGTATCCGGCCCTGGTGCGATTGCTTTTTTGGCGCAGATGGAGACGACGGCGCTATGCAAGCCGAAGTTGACGCTGCAGAAGACCGTGGTCAACGACAACGGCGGTACGTCTCAGCTCTCTGATTTCACGTTGACGGCATCCGGGAACACGCCGATGTCGGGGGCGAGCGGCTCACCCGAGGTGACAGGGGCAGAGGTTGCTCCGGGTACCTATACATTGGCTGAAACCGGCCCGGCCGGCTATATCGCATCCTCTTACAGCTGCTCTATCGACGGTGGCGCGGCGACCTCCGGAAACTCGGTGGCTCTTGAGAACGGTAACGCTGCCGTCTGCACGATCACGAATGACGACATTCCGCCGACGGTGACGATGGCGAAGAGCCTTCTGTCGGAGAGCGGTTCTCTCGCGGGTGTTGCCGAACCCGGCGA
>NZ_JAMXLD010000008.1:9739-10032 GCF_024054295.1 Ciceribacter sp. RN22 | reverse complement strand
GGTGTGACGGACGCCTTCGACGCCAACACGACCTTCGTGTCGGCCGACAACGGCGGCGCGCAGAGCGGCTCGCAGATCGTCTGGACGGGGCTGACGGTCCCGGCGCAGGTCGGCTCGACGCCGGGCACGCTGGTGCTGACGGTCGAGGTGACGGTGAACGACCCGATCCCGGCCGGTGTGACGACGATCGCCAACCTCGCCTACGAGACGGGCACGACGCCTCCGGACTGCACGGCGACGCCGACGGATCCGCGCTGCGTGACGACACCGACCTCTCCGCAGGTGACGATGGT
>NZ_JAMXLD010000008.1:1692-9612 GCF_024054295.1 Ciceribacter sp. RN22 | reverse complement strand
GGTGTGACGGACGCCTTCGACGCCAACACGACCTTCGTGTCGGCCGACAATGGCGGCACGGTCTCGGGTTCCGAGATCGTCTGGACGGGGCTGACGGTCCCGGCGCAGGTCGGCTCGACGCCGGGCACGCTGGTGCTGACGGTTGAGGTGACGGTCAACGACCCGATCCCGGCCGGTGTGACGACGATCGCCAACCTCGCCTATGAGACGGGCACGACGCCTCCGGACTGCACGGCGACGCCGACGGATCCGCGCTGCGTGANGATCCCGGCCGGTGTGACGACGATCGCCAACCTCGCCTATGAGACGGGCACGACGCCTCCGGACTGCACGGCGACGCCGACGGATCCGCGCTGCGTGGTAACGCCAGCCATCAACCCGTCGCTCGACCTTGTGAAGTCGGCAGCCTTCGAGGATGGCGACGGCGATGGCGCTCCGGATATCGGGGAGGTGATCCGCTATACCTTCACGGTCAAGAACACCGGCAATGTGACGCTCTCGGATGTATCGATCCGGGATCCGGGGCCGCTGTTCAAAGACCAGACCGCGGCAAATGCCCTGTCCGCGTTTACGCCGGCGACGGCGGAGCTGGCGGCGGGTGGCGAACAGGTCTTCACCGCGACCTACCCGCTTGGCCAAGAGGACATCGATACGGCCGCGGGCATCGACGAGGGCGTGAAGAACACCGCTGTCGCGTTCGGTTATGCCAACGGAACGAGCACGACCGGCAAACTCGTGGAGTCCAAGGAAAGCAAGGCCGTGGTCAGCCTGCCTGCCGTCGAGACGGACATCTCGATCATCAAGGTGGCGAACATCAAGCAGATCAAGCGTGGGGAGAAGGCACCGTTCACGATCACGGTGACGAACAACTCCGAGCGCACGGTCGGCGGGCTGACGGTCACGGACGTCATTCCCTCAGGGTTCCGTTTTGTCGAAGGCTCGGCGACGATTGACGGGGTCAAGGTGACGCCGGTGGTCGCCGGACAGCGGGTACGGTTCGAGAACATTTCTCTCGCGCCGAACGGCGAGGTGACGATCAAGCTGCAGATGCTTGCTCTGAGCACGGCAACGCCCGGCAAACACACCAACACGGCGATCGCGACGGATCCCGGCGGCGATCCGGTTGCGCCACCCGCGAAGGCGGATGTCGAGATCATGGTCGAGCCTGTGTTCGACTGCGGTGACGTGATCGGCAAGGTCTTCGACGACGTGAACCAGAACGGTTACCAGGACGAGGGCGAGCCGGGTCTTCCGGGGGTCCGGGTGGTCACGGTCAACGGCTTGCTGGTGACGACGGACAAGCATGGCCGCTTCCACGTGGCCTGCGCCGACCTGCCGGATTCGCGCATCGGATCGAACTTCGTGATGAAGCTCGACACCCGCACCCTGCCGACCGGCTATCGCCTCACCACCGAGAACCCAAGGGTCATCCGTCTGACCGCCGGCAAGATGTCGAAGCTCAACTTCGGCGCCTCGATCGGCCGGGTGGTTCGTCTCGACCTGACGGACAAGGCCTTCAAGGCTGGCACGACCGAGCTGAGGCCGGAATGGCGCGACGGTTTCGATCAACTGATGGAGGTTCTTGAAGTCGGTCCCTCGACGCTGCGCATCGGCTACGCCGGCAGCGCCGACGGCAACCTGTCGAAGCGCCGCATGGAGGCGGTTGAGAAGGAAATCTCGGATCGTTGGCGATCGGTGCCCGGCCGCTACGAACTCAACATCGAGACCCGTCAGGAGACTGCACAATGAGGACCGTTGTCATGAGACATACTTCGAACCATGGCGTTTGTGCGAAGTCGAACGGGCGTAACCGGCAAGTCCTGCTCAGTGGATGCGCGGCGATTGCAATTCAATTCGCATCCGGTGCCGCCCTTGCGCAGGACGGCCGGGC
The DNA here is from genome assembly GCF_024054295.1 of Ciceribacter sp. RN22. Taxonomy (NCBI): domain Bacteria; kingdom Pseudomonadati; phylum Pseudomonadota; class Alphaproteobacteria; order Hyphomicrobiales; family Rhizobiaceae; genus Ciceribacter; species Ciceribacter sp. RN22. Next base: position 7,721 of record NZ_JAMXLD010000008.1, on the reverse strand, counting down.
TCTCTGCCATGACACGGCGTGCGCGCCGGCTATCCGTGGCAAGGTTCTCGACGACAGTACGTCCAAGCGAGCGCGGATTGCCCCCAATGTGGAGCAGGAGGGTGACGAGGCGGCGGGCAAGATCCCGTTCTCGATCAGTGTCGACGGCGAGCCTCTTGTCGAGAGTGGCGGAACGTCACCGGGCGTGCCGGCGCGTTCGGTCGAGAAGCAGCGCCGGACGGATGTCGGTCTTTCGGCGGTCGATATCCAGGTGAAGTTCGACGGGCTGGATGCCAAGCCGATCCTGAACGTGTCGACGGTTCCCATCCGTCGCAGCTATCGGGCGGGTGACACGGTGCGCTTCCTTGCGACGTCGAACTATCCGGCCTTTATCCGGCGGGCGGAGGTTAGGATCATTGCCGAGGACGAGGATATCTCCGAAGTTCCGGTTGCGGTGATCCCGGTTGCCATCAATGGCGAGGCGCAATGGATGATGCCGCAATCGGACAAGGAGGAGGCGAAGCGGTTCCATTACGTGCTGCGCGTCTATGATGGGGAAGGTCGCTTCGACGAAACAGGTCCGCGGCCGTTGGCGCGGTCGGCCCGTGAACTTCCTCAGGAAGGCAAGATCACCGACGCGCCGGCGCCGGGCATGGCGGAGGACAACACGGCCCTGCACAATATCCCCGTCAGTGGCGGGGCGGTGACGGTCTATGGCCGCAACGTTCCTGAAGGCTATCAGGTTCATGCCCTGGGCGGGGTGGTGCCGCTTGACCGGAATAATGCCTTTGTCGTCCAGCGTATCCTGCCTGGCGGCGATCACGATGTGGACGTGTCGGTGCGGGGAACATCGAAAGCCGGTGGGCTGGAGTTCAGCCGTGCCATTCACATCCCGAAAAACGACTGGTTCTTCGTCGGCCTGGCGGACCTGACTGTCGGAAAGCGGATCGGCGACAATGGGATCGAAGCGGTTCGGCAGGGGGAATACGACAGCGTTTATACGAAAGGTCGTGTCGCCTTTTATCTGAAGGGCAAGATCAAGGGGAAATATCTCCTGACGGCGGCGGCCGACACGGGCGAAGACGAGCTGAAGGAGATCTTCCGCAATCTGGACGACAAGAACCCTCGGGAGATCCTGCGACGGCTCGACCCGGAGGATTTCTATCCGGTCTACGGCGACGACTCGACGGTCTTCGAGGACGCGCCGACGAAGGGGAAATTCTATGTTCGCCTGGATCAGGGCGACAGCCATGTGATGTGGGGCAATTACAAGGCCAACATCCACGGGACCGAGTTCCTGCGCTCCGAACGCGCGCTCTATGGTGCGAGTGCCGTCTACCATTCCGAACAGGTCACACCGTTCGGAGAGCGGCGGACGGAGGCGACCGCCTATGCCGCCAAGCCCGACACCATGCCGCAACGCGACGAGTTCCTCGGAACCGGCGGATCGGCGTACTTCCTGAAGCGGCAGGACGTGACGGAAGGATCGGAAACGATCACGGTCGAGATCCGCGATCAGGTGACGGGCCAGTTGATCGAGCGGCAGACGCTGGTCTACGGCGAGGACTACACGATCGACTATATGCAGGGTGTCTTGATCCTGAAGAAGCCGCTGTCGTCTTCGACCGGGACGAGTTCGCCTGTCCGGGACGGCGCGCTCGGCGGCAACAAGGCCTATCTGGTCGCCCAATATGAGTACACGCCGACTGCCGGCGATCTCGACGGCTATGTTTATGGCGGGCGTGCCCAGCAATGGCTGAACGACAAGGTTCGGGTCGGAGTGACGGGCCTCAGCGAGGATACCGGTACGGCCGACCAGAAGGCCTATGGCGCGGACATCAAGCTGCGCCATTCCGACAATACGTTCCTGGAGGCCGAGATCGCCCGTTCGAAAGGGCCGGGATTCGGCTCGTCGGTCTCGACCGACGGCGGGCTGACAATCAGTGACCTCGGTGCGACCGGGGACCCGAATCGGACGGCCTCGGCGTGGCGCCTGCGCGGACAGCTCGACCTCGCGGATATCACCGGGAACGCCAAGGGCGTCGTCGGCGGCTATCTGGAAAGGAAGGAGGAGGGCTTTTCGACCCTCTCCGACCAGATCTCGGCGGACCAGACCAAATGGGGGATCTATTCGGATCTGGAGCTTGCCCAGGGCCTCGGCCTCAAGCTCACCTATGACGACTACCATCAGTCGCGCGCCTATGACGAAAACGGCGACGAGCTCAGCGCGCCGCGAACCAAGCGCAAGGGCGAGGCGGTGCTGAGCAAGCAGCTCGACGAGCACTGGAAAGTCTCGCTGGGCACCTCCTACACGGAACAGCGTTCTCCGCTCTCGACGCTCTCGGGCAAGTCGGGCTTCGACGGGGAGCGTTTTGACGCGGGTGTCCGGATCGATTACGAGCGGAATGAGGACGAGAGTTACTACGTCTTCGGGCAGGGAACGATCAAACGCTCGGGTGACATCAGCCGCAACGACAGGGTCGGGGTCGGCGCGGAGTATCAACTCACGGACAAGATCGCGCTCGAAGGGGAGGTTTCCTACGGCACCCATGGCGTCGGCGGCGAGGCGGGCATTACCTATTCTCCGACGGCCGACGACAACTACTACCTGACCTATCGGGTCGATCCGGACCGGGCCTTTGATTACGACCGGACCTATGACCTCAGCGGAACGGACAAGGGAACGCTCGTCTTCGGCGCAAGGCGCAAGGTCAACGATATGCTTTCGGCTTATACTGAAAGCAATTATGACCTTTACGGTCGGCGCAATTCACTTGCGAGGACTTATGGCGTGACCTACACGCCGGACGCCGTCTGGACCATCGACGGCGGTGTCGAGATCGGGCGGATCAACGACGACACGATCAATCCGGATACCGGGCTCGAGCGTTCCGACTTTGACCGGCAGGCGATTTCTCTTGCCGTTTCGCACAAGGACGAGGAACGCGGCATCAATGGCCGGGTGCGAGCCGAGGCGCGGTTCGAGGATTCCGAAGACGGAACCCGCGACGCCAACACCTATCTGGTCGGCGCGGGATTGAGCTGGAAAACGAGCGAGGACTGGCGGGCACTCTTCAACATCGACGCCGTATTGGCGGACGCGAGCGGAGAGAGCTCCTTCCGTGACGGCGATTACGTCGAGGCCTCGATCGGCTATGCCTATCGTCCCGTCGACAACGACCGCTTCAATGCTCTCTTCAAGTACACCTGGCTCTACGACATGCCGGGTCCCGACCAGGTGAGTGCGGTGAGCGGCGACGAATACGGCCCGGCACAGCGAAGCCATATCCTGTCGGTCGACTTTACCTACGATCTCATGCCCTGGCTGTCGATCGGCGGCAAATACGGCTTCCGCTACAGCGAGGTCCGGGAGCGGGTGATCGACGGCAGCAACACGAGCTTCAGCGACTGGCAGAAATCGACGGCGCACCTCGGTATCGTCCGGGGTGATCTCCACATCGTCAACAACTGGGACGCCCTGCTCGAGGGGCGAGTGATGTACATGCCGGAGGCCGACACCACGGACTATGGCGCGCTGGTCGCGGTTTATCGCCATGTCGGCGACAATCTGAAGCTCGGTCTCGGCTACAACTTCGGCGTATTCTCCGACGACCTTCGCGATCTGACGCTCAACGACCGGGGTGTGTTCTTCAATCTGGTGGGGACGTTCTGAGATGACGTTTTCCCTTCAGGATGACAGGAACACACCTTTGCAAGCCGGGACGGAACCAGGGCCTGTCTCGCGGCGGGCGTTCCTGTCCGCGGTCGCGGTTGCGGCACTCTCGGGCTGCACGACGCGCGAAACTGCACCTGTTCCATCGCCAGCTCCGCGGCGTTTCCACGACTATAGCGCGATGTACGGCGCTTTCGTCGATAGCGGGGTAACGATCCCGCCCGTACCGATCGTGAAACTCCGGCCGGAATTCTACCGGCAGGAGGTGAGGGATCCGACCGGCATGCCGCCTGGCACGATCGTCGTCGAGACCTCGACGCACTTTCTGTATCTCGTGGGAGAGGGGGGACGGGCGCTCCGCTACGGCGTAGGGCTCGGCCGTGCCGGGTTTGCCTGGTCCGGGTCGGCCACGATCGGCCGCAAGGCCGTCTGGCCCAGATGGCGTCCGCCGGCGGAAATGATCGCCCGTCTTCCCGATCTCGAACAGTACCGTTCCCGTTACGATGCCGCGAGCGGCCAGTGGACCGGAGGCATGGAGCCCGGAATTGCCAATCCGCTCGGAGCCCGGGCTCTCTACCTCTATCAGGGCGGCAAAGACACGCTCTATCGGATCCACGGCACGCCCGAATGGTGGACGATCGGCACGAATGTGTCCTCCGGCTGTGTGCGCATGCTCAATCAGGACGTCATCGACCTCTACGAGCGGGTGCCGGAGCGTACGCCGGTGATTGTGACCGACAGTCTTGCCGCGCACGCAGCCGCTCGGAGCGGGGGTGTGCAGAAGGCGTCGTCGGGAGGTGCGGGTTGATGAGGCAGATGCTGCGGTGTCGACGCAGGCGACGGACGAAAGGATTACCCGGTTGCGGCAGCCATGCTCTGCGGAACTGAAGCCGGAACAGCGTGAACGCGTCATGACAGTGAAATCATTCGTGCCCCGTGCTGCGCAAAGCAGCACACGAAATCGGAGAGGATTATGCAGATGAAAATTCAAGAAGCCAATCGTCGCCATTCTGTCAGTCGGATCATGGATCACAGCGGTACGCAGCGTCGGCTGATCATGGCAGCGCTGCGCCTGGCGCATCGTGTGCTCGGCATTCGCCGAAAGAGACTGGGTTTCGGCGTTCCGGGTCTTGGCACTGCACGACTTGTCGGGGCATCGGTAGCCATCGCAGTCGTCGGTCTCGCTTCCGTTGCGTCGGCGCAGGAGGTCGATCCGCCCCCGGGCAACGAAACCCTGCTCTTTGCGACCTTGCTCGATACCTCCCAGCAGAGCGGCGCAGCGGGTACTGATCCGTCGACCGCGATCGCGATCGGTACCGGTGCGGCGGCAACAGCGGCCGAGGCGGTGGCGATCGGCACGAACGTCACGGCATCAAACGGCAAGGCGGTCTCGATCGGCTCCGGGAACGTTGCCTCGGGTGACGGAGCGGTGGCGATCGGCGACCCGAATACCGCGACCGGCACCGGCGCAATCGCCCTTGGTGCGGACAACACGGCAACCGGAAACGGTACGGTTGCCATCGGGAACCAGAACATGGTCGGCGGCGGTGGCCAGGCCATCGGCGTGGCGGGAACCGCCGCACAGGGTGCCGTCGGCATGGGGTACCAAAACACCGTCACTGGGCAGGGCGCTGTCGCGATGGGCGACCGGAGCGTCGCCAACGGCGGGAGTGCCGTGGCTTTGGGCCGGCAGGCCAACGCGACCGGGCTCAGCGCGGTGGCGATCGGCCAGACTTCGGCGGCCAGCAACACCTATGCGGTGGCGATCGGCGGGCTCGCATCGGCCAGCGGCGCAGAGTCCGTCGCCATGGGCACGGGTGCGCAGGGCGCCACCTCGATGAGCGTCGCAGTCGGGTCGAATGCAGCCGCGCAGGCGAATGCGGGAGACGTGGCTCTGGGTGCGGGTTCGGCGACAGGCGCCGTCGTCAATACGACCGGAGACGTCATTGACGGTGTAAGCTACACCTACGCTGGAACCTCTGCTTCCTCGACGGTCAGCGTCGGTCAGACGGGCGCCGAACGGACGATCACCAATGTCGCGGCCGGCCGGGTCTCTGGAAGTTCCACCGATGCGGTGAACGGCAGCCAGCTCTTTGCCACCAACACGGCGGTCACCGACCTTGGCTCGACGGTGACCAATCTGGGCAACTCCACTGCCTCTAACCTTGGCGGTGGCTCGGTCTACGACCCGGCGACGGGTACGGTCGGTGCGCCGAGCTACACGGTTCAGGGTGGAACCTACAATAACGTGGGGGATGCGCTTGGCGCGGCCGATACGGCGCTGACCAACAACACCACCGACATTGCGGCGCTGCAGACGGATGCATTGCAGTGGAATTCGACACTTGGTGCGTATGATGCAAGCCACGGTTCCGGC
>NZ_JAMXLD010000008.1:0-1672 GCF_024054295.1 Ciceribacter sp. RN22 | reverse complement strand
GGCAGTCCGCAGACGATCGCCAATGTTGCGGCGGGCGTGAATGCCAACGACGCCGTGAACGTGTCGCAGCTCAGCCAGACCGTGGACGCCGCCAGGACGCATTACTACAGCGTCAACGACGGCGGAACGACAGGCGGCAACTACAACAATGACGGGGCGACCGGTACGAATGCGGTGGCCGTGGGTGTCAACGCGGCGGCCGCCGGGGTCGACGGGACCGCGATCGGCAATGGCGCGAGTGCAAGCGGAGAGGGAGCGATCGCGCTCGGCCGCAACACGGTCAGCAGCGGGCTGGATACGATTGCGATCGGTACGGGTGCGACAGCGACCAATTCGGTGGCGCTGGGTGCTGGCGCGTCGGCGGGTGCCGGCGGCACGGCACTTGGTGACGGTGCGAAGGCCACCACGGCCGGCGGCGTCGCGCTCGGCAAGAATTCCGTGGAAGGAACGGCTGTCGGGGTGGCAAGCACGACCATCGCCGGCACCACTTACAGCTTCGCCGGCACGGGGCCGACGAGCGTGGTGAGCGTCGGCTCTGCCGGCGCGGAACGGCAGATCACCAATGTCGCCTCCGGCCAGTTGTCGGCGACCTCGACGGATGCGGTGAACGGTTCGCAGCTCTTTGCGACCAACACGGCGGTCACCGACCTTGGCTCGACGGTGACCAATCTGGGCAACTCCACTGCCTCTAACCTTGGTGGCGGCTCGGTCTACGACCCGGCGACGGGTACGGTCGGTGCGCCGAGCTACACGGTTCAGGGTGGAACCTACAATAACGTGGGGGATGCGCTTGGCGCGGCNCGCTGACCAACAACACCACCGACATTGCGGCGCTGCAGACGGATGCATTGCAGTGGAATTCGACACTTGGTGCGTATGATGCAAGCCACGGTTCCGGCTCGCCGCAGACGATCGCCAATGTTGCGGCGGGCGTGAATGCCAACGACGCCGTGAACGTGTCGCAGCTCAGCCAGACGGTCGATGCCGCAAGGACGCATTACTACAGCGTCAACGACGGCGGAACGACAGGCGGCAACTACAACAATGACGGTGCGACCGGACAATTTGCTCTTGCGGCCGGAGTGGACGCGACCGCAGGAGGGGAGGATGCGACGGCGGTGGGCCACCTCGCCACCGCAACCGGTGCTTGGTCGGTCGCGGTCGGCCGGGGAGCGAACGCGGCGTATATGCAAGGGGTGGCGCTCGGCAAACGGGCACAGGCGATGGCGATAGACGTCGTTGCAATCGGCAGTGATGCCTATGCCGCGGCAAATGTCGGGGATGTCGCCCTCGGGGCGCGGTCGTATACGAGTGCGGTGGTCAATACGACCGGCACGACGATCAATGGGATTGCCTACACATATGCCGGAACCGCGAGCTCCACTGTGAGCGTCGGCCAGATCGGCCTCGAGCGTACGATCACCAATGTCGCGGCCGGACGGGTCAGCGCAACTTCGACGGATGCGATCAACGGAAGCCAGCTCTTTGCGACCAACCAGGCCGTCGATAGTCTCGCGACGGATGCGCTCCAATGGAACACGACGCTCGGGGCCTATGATGCAAGCCATGGTTCGGGCAGTCCGCAGACGATCGCCAATGTTGCGGCGGGCGTGAATGCCAACGACGCCGTGAACGTGTCGCAGCTCAGCCAGACCGTGGACGCCGCCAGGAC
>NZ_JAMXLD010000007.1:0-11624 GCF_024054295.1 Ciceribacter sp. RN22 | reverse complement strand
CGGCTTCGAGAACTTCGCCGACAGCTATCGTCTCGGCGGTTCCGTCGGTCTCCGCGTCAAGTGGTAGGCCGAAGACGGCAGGCCGGCCTTCGAACCGCCGGCCCCGCCAATCCCGGGCGGCCGGCAACAGCCGCCTGACCAACAACGAACAGGCACGGCCTGCCGCCCACACTGGCCGTGTCTCTCGTCTCCCCTGACGGCGCAACATCCGTCAGGGGAGACTCTTCTCCTCGATTGGCGAGCGGAAAAAGGCAGTGCGGCACGGACCGTCCCGGATCTCGTCTGACCCGGAAGGAGCCTTGCCACCCTGGCCGGATCCCGAACCGGGTGAGGCGGGCAACCAACGGTACGACCTGAAGGGGACAGAGCATGAGAAAACTCTTTGCAGAATTTGTCGGGACATTCACACTGGTGTTCACGGGATGCGGCAGCGCCGTGCTTGCCGCCGGCTTTCCCGAACTGGGTATCGGGTTCCAGGGGGTTGCCATCGCCTTCGGACTGTCGGTGTTGACGATGGCTTACGCTCTCGGACCCATTTCCGGTGGCCACTTCAACCCCGCGGTCACCTTCGGGCTCATGCTCGCCGGCCGCTTTGACGGCCGACGTCTCCCCGGCTACTGGCTGGCGCAGGTCGCGGGCGCCTGCCTCGCCGGCGCGCTGCTTTACGTGGTCGCGAGCGGCCAGGCGGATTTCGAGGCCGGTGCCTTCGCGTCCAACGGCTACGGGGAGGGTTCGCCCGGTGGTTTCGACTGGATAGCCGTCGCACTCTGCGAGGTCGTTTTGACCGCCCTCTTCGTGCTGGTCATCATCGGGGCGACATCTCCGCATGCGTCGGCAGGTTTCGGTCCGCTGGCGATCGGACTTGCGCTCACTCTGTTTCACCTCGTGTCGATTCCGGTAAGCAATACCTCGCTAAATCCGGCGCGGTCCACGGCGACGGTGTTGTTTGCCGATTCCACGTTGCCGGCCATGCAGCTCTGGATGTTTTGGGTTGCCCCTTTGCTGGGCGCGACACTGGCAGGGCTGGTGTGGAACCTGGCGTTTCGGGAAGACTGAAGATGTGTGCAAGCTTGCTCGGCGCCGCCGGGAGGCTCATGGCCGTTCTCGTCCTGGTCTCGCTCGCCGGATGCGTCGATGCGGACAAATCTGCCCGCCAGAAGAGCGAGGAACTGGACGCCCGAAAACTCGCATATCGTGACGAACCCTATTCGGTGCGCCTTGTCGACAGAACCAAGTTTGCAAAGCAGCTCCAGCCAGCGGAGGTGCCGGCGCCAGTCCACGAGCCTCCCGGCACGATCGTCATCTACACCAGAGACAGGCTCCTCTATCTTATCGGCGAAAACGGCCGGGCTCGGCGCTATGGGGTAGCCGTCGGTGCGTCCGGCTTTGCCTGGTCGGGGCAAGCCGTCATCGGACGCAAGGCCAAATGGCCGGCCTGGTATCCGACCGACGACATGCGATCGTCATCGCCCTATCTACCGCAGAGAATCGAGCCCGGCCCACACAATCCACTCGGCGCGCGGGCGCTCTATCTCTACAAGAACGGGGGCGATACGCTCTACCGCATTCATGGGACGTCGGAGCCCTGGACGATCGGAACGGCATCCTCGTCGGGTTGCATCCGGATGATCAACGAGGACGTTATCGATCTGTTCGACCGCGTAACGATAGGAAGCAAAGTCGTCGTTCGTTGAGGCTTCTGTGGCCCGCGCCGCTCATCGGAGAAGCGGTAAGTCGGAGGGGTATCGCGTCGTGGCGACAGGCAGGGGGTTGCGGCGCAGATCTGCGGATGGAAGCGCGCCGACGCCCAGGTACCACAGGCCCGATGGGGGTCCTCCGACATTCCACGAGGCTTTCGGCGGGATGGAGATTACCCCGCGACACCGTCGCATTGACATTCCGCTGTTCGTTCACGGGTTTCAGACGGCAATCGCAATTCTCCGTCCTTCCAAATCGTTAAAATTGTTAATGAAATTGAACGCCAGCTAAACGAGCCATTCCGACGGCGTTCATCCCGGCCAGGTCAATATGGAGCCATAGATTCAAAGCGAGGAGTCCATGATGAGGCTCATATTGTTTGCCTTCCTTGTCGTTCCGTTGTTGTCGGTGACGATCCACCAAGCCGTACATCGCGAGCCGTCCGGGCGGCTCGGCTTCTTCATTGTGCGCATGCTGCTTCAAGCAAGTTGAAAGCGACGGATCCGTCCGTGCGTGCGTCGCCGGGGCGCTTGGGCCGGTCTCACCTGTCATGCGGATGCTCCCGGACGCCTCACGTGACGGGTTCGATCCGTCGCGGTACCGCACGCCCCGTCCCCTCGCGCACGGCCTGTCGCTTATTTGCCAATAATTGCACTTCTCCTGCCTTCTCCACCGCACAATGGCGACAACAGGCGAGGCTCAATCCATGTCCCAGACTCCGCGGAACTCCTGGCAATCAGATCCGGTCGATGCTGAAGTCGGCAGGCGCATACGCATGCAGCGCCAGATGAACAGGATGTCGCAATCGGACCTTGGACGGCAGCTCGGCGTGTCATTCCAGCAAGTGCAAAAATACGAGAACGGAAGAAATCGTGTGAGCGCAAGCAGATTGCAGCAGCTCACAGCCATATTCGGTGTGCCAGTCGCGTATTTTTTCAAGGACGCCGGGCAAGCGGTGTCTCTCTTGCAGGGGCACGACGCCTATCTCGGCACCTTCGTCGCCACCGCGCAGGGACGAGAACTGAACACGGCGTTTCGCAAGATTGCGTCTCTCGCCCTGCGCAAGCAGATCGCGTCGCTCGTCGAGGTCGTGGCGGAAGAGGGCCACGTCGAAGAAGAATCAACCCCTCGAGACTGACGAGGTGGAAGGCAGTGGGGGCGTGTGGTCGCTCCTGATTGCGCCGGCGCCGCACGATCGCCTCAGCGGTTCAGTGACGCATCCTCGATCATCCAGCGGACGAGCTCGGGGAAACTGATGCCGGCGCTCGCGGCCATCTCCGGCACGAGACTCGTCTCCGTCATACCAGGCTGGGTGTTGATCTCGAGCGCAACGATCTCTCCGGTTCCATCGGGACCGTCGTCATAGCGAAAGTCGGTCCTGGTCACGCCACGGCAACCGATCGCGCCATGAGCTTCGAGTGCCCATTGCTGGATCTGCCGGTAGGCAACCGGATCGATGCGTGCAGGCAATTCGTGAACCGATCCACCCTTCGAGTATTTCGCCTGGTAGTCGTAGAATTGCCCGGTCGTCGGGCTGAAGTCGGCCACATGGCTGAACGTCGACCGGATCTCGATGATGTCGAGGGCGCGGTCATGCATGACGCCGCAAGTCAGTTCGCGTCCGCCGACATAGCGCTCGGCCAGCATGATGTCGCCATATCGCCATTCGGGAGCCACCAGCATCTGCGGGGGAGGGACCTTGTCGTCGCGCACGATCAAGACTCCGAGAGACGAACCCTCCGAAACGGGTTTCAGAACATACGGCGCGGACATCGGATGTTCTCGTGCAGCGTCGCGACGATCGACAAGCCGCCCGTCGGCCACGGGTATGCCGGCAGCCTGCATGATCTCCTTCGCCTTCGCCTTGTTCATGGCGAGTGCCGAGGCCAGTACGCCGGAATGCGTGTAGGGAAATTTCAGGTACTCGAGCAGCCCCTGGATCCTGCCGTCCTCGCCCATCGGCCCGTGAAGAGCATTGAAGACCACATCCGGCCGGAGGGACTGGAGCGCCTCGACGACATTCTCCGTCACATCCAGTGTCGAGACCGTATAACCGATCTCCTTCAATGCGCCGGCGCATGCCTGCCCGGACTTGAGACTGACGTCGCGCTCGGACGAAGCCCCGCCAAATAGAACCACTACGTGTTTCAAACTACCCCCGCCTCGTGCGCTATCCCGTTCTTGATGCGCAATTTCGGCGATTGCTTCTCCGTTCGACCGGGACGACAATCGCGCAACGCGTCTTTTCGGGAACCTTCTTGCCTGTCGTCATGTCCAAAATGAAACTGCCCGTTTGGTGCTTTCCAGGACGATGGCAGTGACGTCGGAATCATAGCCGGCAGGCAAGCTTATGTGCGAGTTTAGCAACGCAAAGAGGAGTAGGCCGGTCAGCGGAAAAGCTTGGGGATGGCTTTCCCAAGCTGCGGCGGAGAGCCGGTCGGACTGGAGGAGACAAGAAGCCGGGTCGATTGGGGTGCAGTGACCAGGATGGATGAGCGCTCTGGCATGCCCCAGTCGTGATCCTTCAGACCGCTTGCGCGGTGCCGGCGGGTTCCGTCGCGCTGAGGCCGGAGTTCTTAGACCTGCAAGTCCGCATCGAACGTAGCGGGGTTTGTTTTCTTTCTGGCCTTGCCTTGCCACCGTCAGGCGGTTCCCATACCGACGGCGCAATCGACAGCCTTGCATTCGTGTCGTGGAATACTCGGGAAACGACGTAGAACCCGCGCCTTTCGACGTCCTCGAGTGCAAAGTGATATCAGGCCGGTGTGATTGCACTGACCACGACATTGTCACCGCCAGGAGCGGCTCCAACCGAATTCCGGAGCGTATGCCGGGTGCCGGCGCCGCCTTGATCACCTGTTGCCGTTGATCTCGGCTCTCCCGTCACGGGTTGCCGCCACGTCGCGATCGTGCGGAACTTCCGTGAAATCTTCCGGCAGTTCGTCTGCCTCGCGAACGCCGGCAGATTGCGGGAACCTCCTGGTGACTCCCACATCCAGAGCCGCAGCCGCGTCCAAGAGGTGATCGTGCTCGTTTGCCATGCGATTCAACTCCTAGTTCATGTTGCGTGACGCTGGCATAGTACCTATTGGCGATGACGGATCAACCCGAGCTTTCGGGCTTGTTTGTCGCATGGCAAACTCCAGAATTTAAAATTCTAGAGTAATTTCAGTATCTTGCGCTGTATCGAGGCATGAATGCGTGCGGCGAATGAACTGCGAAGGTATGCCTCCGCATAAACTGTCCGTCGACGAGCGACTGAGATGGTGCGGGAGACCATGCGCGATCTGGCGAAGCGCTATGGCGCGGTGGATTTCGCCGTCCATGTGCCGCGTGAGGAAAACGACGTTCACAACGGACATGCGCATGTGATGATGACGACGGGGCAGGTCACGGAAAGTGGGCATGGCGCGGTGACCATCTCGAACAAGAAAACAAGTGGCTGCTGGCTGAGTTCAGCCGATGACCGACACGCAGCTCCGCGGCTTGCGTCAGTCCTGGGAGCATATCGCCGTGAGCGTTAGGCGCGTGCGGTCCGGCTGTCCGCATCGGTCATCGCTCGCTTTTGGTGCGCGGGCTCGACATCACCTCGGTAGAGCACATGGGCATGCATGCCGCGTAGATGGACCGACGGGCGTGTCGCGCATGCGTGCGTCGCTCCTGTCATCGATGGGCGAACCAGGTCAGCTGCTTGGTCGTTCCTGTCTGCTGCACGATTACTTCGAATGCATCGGCACTGGTTGCCGCGGAATCGAAGACGTCACGAGATTGTCCGACAGTGGAAGGGAACCGATAGGTCCGGCCTGTTTGCCGAAAGAAAAAATAATGAAGAGCACGACTCCCGCCAGTGGCGCGATCAGAATCAGGAAATTGACGGGAGCGTACGCCCAACCTGGACCCCGCTCCTCGGCGTCAAACTCAAATCTGTCATCATCATTGTCGTCGCTCATGCTAGGCCTCCCCCGGAACGTCATGTTCCATGCCGGATACAAATATGCCTTTCCCGGCTGACGAACTGCTAACCATGTTCATCGCCTCAACGCGTGGCTGCTCGTGGCGTCTCGCTTCCCAGATATTGTTCGCCCGTATCTGACGGGCGAGGCGAAATCTGCATTGGAAGCGCGAAGCATTTGTTCGCTTGTCGGTGTTATGACGTAGCGGGGTAGAGCGAAGACCTCTTTCAGATGCCTGAAGGTACTGATCGCGCGACAATCCGCAAAGATTCTTGACCGCTCCCGGGGATATCGCTCGCAAAGCGGTCTCCCCCAGCACACGTTCCTGCAGCTCCTCGCGCCAGAAGGAGAAGGGCACGTCCTGCCACTGCTGGAATTGCTGCATACTCGGCATCGTTATTATCCAGGCAAGCTCGACAAGGGGTGAATGAAATGGCCGGCCGGAAGAAAACGACCGAGAAGATGGCGAATCGTTTCCTTGCCCCTCGGCTTCATGACGAAGTTGAACCGACCTCGGTCCTGATGGGCAAATAAGGAAACGGACGGCTGCGGATCGGCCGGGGCTCACCGGCGAAAGGGCTGGTTCATGTAAACGGGCACGGGCGCAGAAGGACGCCGCCGCCTGCGCCCGGACGAGACCGCCGGCCGGCGAACCAATTGAACGCTGATAGATTGGAGGTCTCGAAGTACGTTTCCTTTCCTGATTTTTCTGGTCAATGCGGGCTGCTTGATTTTCGGGGAGCGGACGACGCGGGGACAGCCGGTTCATTTGGGATTTGGACGAGCGTTACGAGCGGCTGAGCGCGGTTGCCGATCCACTTGTGAAACTGAACGCAATCAAGCCCGCCAGACTCGCACAGAAGGGCCGCGACGCGTTGGACGGTGAAGTCTTCCAAGGTCAGGAAGCCTACGGAAACGCCAACATCAGTCGCGCGCAAGCGGCAAGACATCGCCATTTCGATGTTCTGCTACAAGATACGTGCGGGCATAGATCGGGGTATGGCTTCATCCGCGGATGGACGGCGACGAGGCGACGAGTGCGGCGGCCCATGACAGCGCCCAGCTCAGGAACGTCGTCGCCAAGGACAATACGGCTTCGACCGTCTGGGCCGACAGCGCCTACCGCCCCGAGAGCAACGAGGAGTGGCTGGAGAAGAACGGTTTGAAATCGGACATTCATCAGAGGAAGCCAAAGGGCAAGCCCATGCCGGAGGCGACGTCGCGGGTAAACGGGCGACGATCAAAGATCAGGTCCGCCGTCGAGCATGTCTTCGCCGGGCAAAAAGGACAAGATGAAGCTCTCCCGCTATCGCATCATGGTTCCTTTGGAGTTCGTCGAAGCCTCAACAGGCGCTGCTGATGGCCCGCGAACCCTATGCCGCCCAAGTCGCGCTGTTGGTGCGGCTTCTTCCCTTTGTCGCAGCGGAGAAGGCCTTCGCGCTGCAGGATGGAACTGAAGGCTGTCACCCATCATAGGGTTGCTTAATTGTAGTTCTTAGACTACAAACGTTCAATGATCGAGTTGAAGCAAACGGCGGCCTTCGCCGAGGGAATCCCGGCTTCGGGATAAGCGCCGCGAACCATCATCGCATCTGATCAGGAGATTGGATAGTCGTACTCACTGGGCACAAGGTAGTCGGACAGATAAGTCTCAAAATCCTCGGCTGTGCGCCTGTGCTCCATAAGCTCGATAAACGCCACGGCCATCAGTTCATGGTCGGCTTCCGGAAGGATTGTCCATCCATTGGATTTAAGGAAGAGGAAGCCGGCGTCGAAACCTGTGCGCTTGTTGCCCTGCTCAAAAGCGTGCGCGGTTGCGATGCCCTCCATGTAGGACACGCTGAGGGACAACGCGTCCGCCTCCTGATCATAATGCCAGCGGTTAATCGGGCGAGCGAGGGCGCCTTCAAGCTTATCGGGGGAAATCAACGCATGATTCTCCCCCGTTTTAGTTGTGTGAATCAGATTCAGCTTGACGATGACTTCGGTTGGAAGCCAGAAAGGTTCACTGCGCAAGGATGGCATGAACCTTCGGGAAGCGCTTCATAGCCTCGTCGATCAACTGGTCATAGTTCACCGGCGCCTGCGAAGGACGCACGTCGAACGTCTTCCGGGTCTCGCTCTGAGTGGTAACTCTAACGGCAGTCATGATCTTGGCCTTCCTATTAGACTTCTTTTCTACCATTTGGTCACGCTCCGTGCAAATTAAATCTGGCACGGGCTAACGGGATCAAGGAGGTGCCGGTTCCAACGCGCCATCGCTCGCCTGCGATCCAATCACCGTGCGTAGTTGATGATCGCCGACTTCCCGGAGCGTCGCGCGATGTCCCGTTCCGTCAGCCGGCGTGTATTTGCTCCATAAATCAGACAGATGGTTGTCGGCGGCCAGGCCGGTGCCTTCAAATCCGCCCTCGTAGATGGGTTCTTTGCTGACGCCGACCCGATACACCTTCGTCTTCCATTTGGTCATCAGCCTAATCCTCGAGCCGGTGTGGACGGGTGATGCGTCTGGCCGAAGGCTTGGCGGGCGACGTGGAGCCGGTAGGCGAGGGCGTCAACGAATTGCGGATTCACTACGGCCCCGGTTATCGCGTCCACTTCCAGCAACGCGGAAATCTCCTGATCGTGTTGCTATGCGGCGGGGACAAGGGATCTGAGATCCGCGACATTGCCGCCGCCAAGAGCTCGCCAAAGCATGGAGTGAACAAGATGACTGAGAAGCTAACCACCTACGACCCTGCCGCCGCACTGGTCGATGACCAGGAAATTGCAGCCTTCATGGCCGACGCTTTTGAAACTGGCGATGCGGCATATGTCGCGAAGGCGCTCGGCGTCGTCGCCCGCGCCAAGGGCATGACCGAAATCTCCCGCAAGACCGGCCTTTCCCGCGAACAGCTTTACCGCTCGTTCAGCGAGCGCGGTAACCCGACTCTCAAGACAACGCTGGCGGTGATGCGCGCGCTTGGCGTTGATATGACAGCCAGGGCTCATGTACCACGATAATGACCGTCCCTTTGAACTGTAGTATGTTCACATTTATCGACAGTGCCTGCCAGACCCGGGACACCCAAACAGAGCGCATCAAATGCATGACGCAAGCGCTCTGCTTCGCTGCATAATGTTCAAGGTCAACTAAGGTCCTCGGCGCCACGTCACGCTCGGTCATCCAGGAATGCCGTGCAGGAACCTGCTGCTCTGCCACCGATCCATCCGGGCCAACGAACTGGCGCAAGCACTCATAAATTCGCTAGTGGACGGCGAATCGGCTTTGTCCTATCGGTTGGGGCATGAAGACATCCCTCGACCATCTTCCGGAGAAGAAGCAGCGCGAGCTTGGCCGTATCGTGGAGATCATCCACGAGGAATTCGCCGATGCGCTGGAGGGAGCCGCCGCCGAGTTCAAGAAGCGCGGGCGCATCCAGAAGATTGTGCTCTTCGGCTCCTATGCCCGCGGCACCTTCGTCGACGAGCCGCATACGCTGAAGGGCTACCGCTCGGACTACGACATTCTGGTGATCGTCAGTTCGAAGAAGCTGGCCGAGCCGCAGTACTGGGACAAGGCGACCGACCGGCTGCTGTGGGACAAGGCGATCTCGACGCCGGTGGGTCTGATCGTCCATGGGGCACGGGAGGTGAACAACTTCCTTGCCGACGGGCAGTATTTCTTCGTCGACATCCTGCGGGAAGGCATCGTGCTCTACGAGCTCGACGACCGGCCGCTGGCCGAGCCGAAGCGGTTATCTCCCGCCGATGCACTGAGGGTCGCAAGCGAGCATTTCGAGAGGCACCTTGTGAATGCGAAGGGCTTCCTAGAAGGCAGTCATTTCTACTTGGATAGATCCAATCTCGCGCTTGCTACCTTTCTCCTTCATCAATCCGTCGAGACAGCCTATTCGTGCCTGCTGCTGACGCTGACGAACTACAGTCCGCCGTCGCACAACCTCAAATTCCTGCGCGGGCTTGCCGAGGATCACGATCGCCGCCTGATCGAGGCCTGGCCGCGCGACCAGCACCGCTTCACCGCCTGGTACAACATTCTCAACGAGGCCTATGTGAAGGCGCGCTATTCGAAACACTTCGAAATCACCGAAGAGGCGCTCGAATGGCTTCTCGAACGGACGGAACATCTCCACCGGCTCGTCGAGGCGATCTGCCGGGAGCGGCTTGCCGAACTGGAGCAGGAGGCGGGCGAGGGGTGACCAGGGCTACCGGTCCGGAAGACGAGTTGCCATCAACAGAAACATCAGTCTTCAAGAAGGACTTCGCCGTTCCCGTCCGAAAGGCTCGGCTTCCGCAGCTTCAACGATCGCGGTTGGACGACCACGCAAGCCCGGAACCCGCCCGGCCCGGGGTGCCCTCTTGAGCGCATTCCGGATTCCGCCGGGGAAGGGAGGTCACCGGTGCCGCCGGATAGTCTTTCGGCGAACAAGGATGGGCCGCCGGTAAAATACTGTCCCAAAAAAGAACAATTTGCTCGCCCTCGTCGCATCGAAATTTCCCCCAACACACTGATTAATAAAGATAATTCAACTTTATGTACATTTATCGCTAATGTGGCGCATTAGACAGGTATCGTTAAGAAGTACAAAAAATTAAAACAGTATTAATTTCGACACATGTCGATCACAATCCGTTTTATGCAAGTCCAGTTTCGGTCTTATGCTCCCTAATGTTGCCCATTAGCGCGCTTCCTGCGTCTGCTTCTCTGAAGCCTGCATTACGCCCGTCGTTTGGCGGGTATGTAACAGAGTACGGAGTAGACGGTGCAGTTTGCTATTGGTGCGCGAAGCTACGCGAGGTTAGCCGCTTCAGACCAGTCCAGAGCGACGGGTTTGTCGACTTGGCTTCTGTCTGAACCTGCAGTTCGGCACGCAGTCTGGCGTGCTCATTTGCTTTATCCCCCTCTGCTCTATCCACCTCCACGACCAACGTCCGGCGCGGGCTCTCCAGCTTCTCTGCAGAGAAGAAGGCGTCGCTCCGCGTGCCGCAGAAACCATGACGAGAGGACGGCCTCTCTCGTTACCTCGCGAATTCGACGGGCCATGTCGCCAAGCATGCAAGCGCCCTCCAGGTAAAGGAACAGATTATGAATATTCACGGTGAAGTTGTTGGTTCCGCTACGGGCTCGGCGTCTGCAGTCAATCTGGTCGGCGCCGCGCCCACGTTGGATGTTGGAAACGCATCGCGGGTGGCACTCTGTCTCTCGGTCGATGCGGTGTCTTCATACGAACGGCGTGGCGATCGGCTGATCTTGAGATTGGTGAATGGCGAGCACGTTGAGCTTGCGGATTTCTTTCGTGCACGCGCGGGTGGCAAACCGATCCTCGCTCTCGTCGCCGAGAATACGGACCTGAAGGACGAAACCTGCGGCTGCATGGTCGAGATCACCTTCGAGGACGACCGGCAGGGAATTCTCAAGGCGATAATCTCCGAAGACAGCTGCGGCTTGAATGAGACTGTCGGCTTCCTGCCGCTCATGTCGGTTAACCCGGCTATCCTCCTGGGTGCGCTCGGCGTTCTCGGTCTCGTTGGCGGCATAGTGGCGAACGGGCACCACCACGGAGATGACTCCGACGCAGATGCAGACGCAGACGCAGACGCGGATGCAGATTCCGACTCGGATTCCGACTCGGATTCGGATTCCGACTCGGATTCGGATTCCGACTCGGACGCCGATGCGGACGCTGACGCCGATGCAGATGCGGATGCTGATGCTGATGCCGATGCGGACGCGGATGCCGACGCAGATGCCGACGCGGATGCTGATGCTGATGCCGATGCGGACGCGGATGCCGACGCGGATGCTGATGCCGATGCTGATGCGGATGCTGATGCCGACGCGGATGCTGACGCGGATGCTGACGCCGATGCTGACGCCGACGCAGATGCTGATGCCGATGCGGACGCCGATGCGGATGCCGACGCAGACGCCGATGCGGACGCGGATGCCGACGCAGACGCTGACGCCGACGC
>NZ_JAMXLD010000006.1:0-7202 GCF_024054295.1 Ciceribacter sp. RN22 | reverse complement strand
AGCGTCGGCATTCGACACTGGGCTATCTCAGCCCGATGGAATTTGAAAACAAGGTCGGATTAGCTTAACTCGGTGTCCGAAAAACCGGCAGCAGGCCAAGCCGACGATTGAGAGTCCGCATGATCTCTACGCTATCATTAATACCTTTCAACAGAACGGATTGATTCTGAACGGGGATTCCATGGCGCAGCAACATGTCCACTGCGGCGGCAGCCTCTCCTGTCACCTCCACTGGATGGTTGAAATGGGTACTGAACCAGACAGGGTGATAGCGCGATAATATTTCACACAGCTCAGGTGTGATGCGCTGTGGTAGAAATACCGGATACCGCGATCCGATCCGAATAATTTCGACATGAGGGATAGACCTCAAGTTTTTGAGTATCATGTCAATTTTGGAGTCTGGAAGAGTAAGCGGGTCTCCTCCTGTCAACAATACGTCCGTTATGTCAGAATGTTGCCGGATATATTCAAAATCCGGTTCATAATCATTTCCAAACTCGGCATTGTAGTAGGTGCCTTCGAGAGAAGTCGTATGAAATTTTCGAGTGCAATGTCGGCAATAAACAGGACATGTGTCCGAGACTAGAAGGATAACTCTGTTGGGATATTTATGAACCACCCTCCGCGTTTTAGCGTATTTCATATCGCCAACGGGATCGACACTGGCGCCGGACGACGAACCGGTTTCCACGGGGTGCGGGATGCTCTGAAGACGAATAGGACAGTTCTCATCCTCCGGATCCATAAGAGATGCATAATACGGCGTGATCATCCAAAGATATGATTTTTCCGTAACTGTGATGCCCCTACGCTCCCTTTCAGAAATATTAATCCATTTTGCTAGATTATCTTCAGTTCTGATCAGGTTCTTCATATGAAATTTCCAGCTTTTCCAGTCGTCCGGAGCAAAGCTGTCCTTTGTCAGAAATACTTCTCGGTTCATGATGTTTCCAATCCTGTGTGAGTTTATCTACACGCAAAATTCTGGGAACTCTCTGCCGCGTAAAAGGACCAGTGATCTGGTCAGAACCGAATTAAATCCTCCTCTTGGATGATGGTCTCGATGAGCTCCCTCTCAAAGATAAGGTGTTTCAGACATAATCTGCGTAATATTCCGCTGCGCTGAATTAAGCCCATAACGATCCGCAGCAGTACAAATAATAAGGTCCATAAGAGCGTTGTACGGAACCCCATGCAACTTTGCTAATACAGGCAGGTCAGAATTAGTGGGATGCAAGCCTGCGATGGGATTGGCTTCCAAAAAATGAGGATTTCCCACCGCGTCAGATCTGAAGTCGATGCGGCATAAATCTCGGCATCCGAGTGCACCGTACGCAACAAGAGCTAAACTGGCGGCGGTTTGGGCTTCGGCATCGTCTACTCTGCTAAATGTACAAAGTGATTCCTGATCTTCCTTATTGCGCATTGAGAATATGTCGGGATCCGCACCCGCATTCATTGTAATCTCAGCCACCCCTAAAACCCGTATTTGATCGTCATTGCCGATAATGCCAACAGTGAATTCCCGACCCGGCAGGTAAGTTTCCACAAGTACCGGTTGGCGAAAATGCCTCATGAGCGATAGAGCTGTCTTGGCGAGATGATCCGGGTCTTTAATCAATGAATCTGGGCCGCAGCCTTTGCTCGTACCCTCGGCAACCGGTTTCACGAAAGCCGGATAGTGCTGCCATTTCGTGAAATCTTCTCGTCCGGTCTCCACCAACATGGATTCAGCAGTCGGGACGCCAGCGTTGCGAATTAGACGTTTTGCCACCGATTTGTCCAATGCGATCGCCATTGTAAGAGGGTCTGAGAAAGCATATGGCTGATTGAAGAGTTCTAGCAGTGCTGGAACCTGCGCTTCCCGACTACGCCCGCTAAGTCCCTCCGCCATCGGCAAAACTAAATCCCAGACATCGCCCCTTACGAGCCGCTCCGCAAGTGCTCGCCCATCACCGATCCGATCAACACTGTGGCCAAGGCGTTCCAGCCCCCCAACCATCGCCTCCAGTGACGCTATGGTGTCAAACTCTGCCGTTTCTTCCTCGGAGTATCCCAATGCGAGATATTCTTCGCGCAAATTATAAACGATTCCTATTGCCAGCGATCGCTTCATTCGAACACCACAGATATTGTTGGGCCGAATGGGGAGGCCCTGAGCTTCATAACATTGACTTCTACAACGCAAGCTATCGGCAGTTATGCTGGGGGTCGGCGCTTTCGATTTCTTCCCACGACTTAGAAAGATTATTGAAATATACCATCATGTACAGTCGGCCTCCTGTTCGTGTCGAACTCTAATGACTGCCCCGACGACATGCTGCCCTGTTGATAAAAACATTCTATCAACTAAACGCAATTTTCAAGTGTATAAATTCAACTACAAGAACACATATTCGCCAAACCGTCCTTTAGATCATCCGACATAAGGCCTAATGGATTGAGAGCCCCATTTTTCCAGAAAAAATGTTATGCCAACAATTTATTGGTATTGTAAGTATATTCGACTATTCTAATATAATAGCCTAACACTCCCGTGATTTGCGCTCTCATTCATTGATCGAGCCATACTACTTATTCTAATTTGACGCAGTCGGCGCGAAGCTGCGATTTTTGTCCAACTCAAAGAACGGACAGAAATCGCTTATTTTACACGGTTTCTGACTGACTGGGTGGCGTGGCCTTCCAAGGCGCGGTAGACAGTCATTCTGGAAATGTTCAGCTCACGAGCAACGGCGGCTTTGGTTGCGCCAGCCGCGATCCGCCTGCGGATTTCCGCGTCATTGACATTCTTCTTCCTGCCCGTGTAGATGCCGTCAGCTTTTGCCGCGTCGATGCCCGCTCGTTGCCTGTCTTTGATGAACTTCAGTTCCATGTCAGCGACCATGCCGAGGATGGTGATGACCATTCGACCCATGCTTCCGGCCGTCGTGACTTCGGGCTCAAGAATGCGGAGTGACGCGCCCTTTTCGTCAAGCTCATGAACGAGATTGAGAACGTCCCGTGTGGAACGGCCGAGCCGATCAAGCCGCAGAACTACCAGTTCGTCGCCTGCATGCAAAAACTGCATAATGGTTTCCAACTCGGACCGCCCCTTTCGGGACGCCCCTGATCCGGTTTCCGAGCGGATGATTGCGCAACCTGCGGCCTTCAGACGCTCGTTCTGAATAACGAGGTCCTGGTCTGTGGTGCTAACGCGAGCGTATCCGATGCGGGCCATTGCGATTCTGTCACATTAGGGTGGCTTCGAGTGTGTAACGTCACTTTTATCGAAAATCCACCCTTTTGTTACACTCCGCACGCGTCACATTTGAATGTCACTCTAGGGCGTACCCAAAAGTGATGTCGGGCAAAACGCTGTCGCAAGAATAACCCGCTTCAGTCTGACTCTTGCGACATGGTAATCTCATCCATGTACTGATTGAGGTCGTTCTTCCAGAGCGTAGGCTTGAACATCAATGCATGGCCCGTGGGGGCAGCCACAAACCTCCCTCGACCGCCAGATGACAGAAACCTTTCGAAATTCCCTCTACAGTGCCCGATCCGGTAGTACTGGTCATAACTACCGTGCAGCCAGAGCGTTGAAATTCCGCTAGGTGCACCTCGTTCGAAGATTAGCGGATTGACGGTTTCATGGCTGAGGCAACCTCTACCAAGCCAGCCGCCGTTGAAATTGACCGCACCTCGGAATGTATTCGGCCGCATCCCTGCATATGCTATTGCCAAGATGCCGCCGCGAGAAACACCTCCGATGACTAGTTGATCCTGATTCACATCAGACCGCTCGCGCACATAACGCACGACAGCATCCATATCTTCTACGGCCCGCTCGAACCCCGCCATCGTAATCTCAATATCACAGGAATAGCCGGAGCCATCGGAAGCAAGCCCTTCTCCGTAGACACCGCCGGATTTCCCTCTCCCCCGGCGTTGTGGAAACAGAGCCATCCAGCCCCGCTCAACAAAATAGTTCCCTACGACAGCCGGACATATCGTCCTCGAATAGAGGGCCTTGTTTTGACCTCGACCGGTAGAGCCGTGGTTGAAAATGATCGTTGGATATGGGCCATCATGTTGAGGCTTGGCCGCAACGACTTCTAATTTAGCACCGGCCTCGCTAGATGGTATGAAAAACTTCTGATACTTCACTGATCCTCATGCGCGATTGTTTGTTGCAGAAATGCTAATTGAAGTTTCAGGTTAGAGCCTGAGTTTTTCAACGCGACTTTTTTGCACCGCTGCTTATGCGGCGATTCTGCCGAAATCTATCCTGCTGTCCAGATCAAGATCGAACCGACCGTATGGATTGACGTGAGCATAGATCAGCGGCGTGAGGCCGCGATGATCTTCCGGTTTCATGCGGCCTTGCCAGGCTGGTTCGGAGAGCACCGTTTGTAGCATGCGCGTGTTCACATAGACGAGCGAGGCTTGAAGAAGGTGCAGCGCTAGCGCCGAAACCTCCTGCTCATCAATGCGGTTAGTCGCCATTTCGCCACCCTTGCCGAAGAAAACAAAACCGTTGGCGCTGTTCCAGTTCTCGACAACATTGAGGCCTTCATGAATTTCCCGGCGGAAGGCTTCCTGACGCAGGTAGCGACATAGAAAGATCGTCCTCACTGCGCGGCCGAGTTCGCTCAATGCTTTATAAGTGGGATGCATCACTTCCGCTCGTGCGAAGCGGCGCAGGATTGCCTCCGGATCGGCTGTGCGGCTCTGCATGGCAGCAGTATATTTGACCATCTCGTCATATTGCTGCTCGACTTCCTCCCAGTTGACCGGGTTGCACAGAATTGGAAGCAGATTTGGCAATCTTCCACGAAAGCTCACGTCTGGCAGCGCAAGCTTCTGTCGGGCGATTGCCTTCAGGCGCGGGGCGAGTTCAAATCCGAGCAACCGACAAAAAGCAAAACCAACAGCGCTCTGTCCGTGGCTATCGACATATTGCCGCTGGATGTCTAGATTCGTGCAATGGCGAAGAACGCCCTCGATCATCGACGCGACCTCTGATGACGAGCATCGTTTGAGCTGAGAATAAACGCATGTGGCGCGCTTCTCGACATGCCAGTAAATCATGACTCCGCGACCGCCATAACGGGCATGCCACTCGGTCATCAGGTTGCGGTCCCAAGCTCCGAATTTCGTGGAATCGGAGGCACAGGCTGTTCCCGCATCACCCCAGACCGCAGCATTGCGAATTGCTAGCGTGGCATTGGCGACACGCGCACATGCCTCCCGTAAAGCGCCCGCATGAATGAACCGGCGATGCACATGCAGAAGCTCTTCATAGCTGGCGTCAGCGGTAGCACCGGCCACTCGTTTCAGACCGGCATTGGTGCCAAGACCATAGAGGCAAAGAAGCAATCGTTGATCCAGGGTGGCCCTGGGCAACGCGACGCGGGAGGCCGAGGTCTCAAATGCATCGAGAAACCCGGTGTCGAGTGCGGCTTCCTTCAAAACTTCAAGGAGACCCGTCATCGGCCAGCGTTGACCAATTTCCGATTTAATCGCGGCCAGTCCGGTTGGCTCTGGCACGGGTTTGAGCGGCGTGATGGAAATCCGGTTTTTGCCACGCCAAAGAATTCTCACCTTCTCATTTCGCGGGATCGTTTCGTTAAGGAGCAGCATCTCGTGCTCCAGTTCATTGCGAACCGACGCCACAAACTCACGGGCATTTTCATTCAGATTCAGTCGAGAATAGTAAGAGGAACGACGAACCGCAAAATCCTTCGGCAGATCATCATCGGGGTTGCGATAGCGATCGGCGCTGACTACCCAGATTTCCTTTGACCGGATGCACTCGCGCAATTGTGTCAGAACACAGAGCTCATAGCTGATGCGGTTCACACGACCATTCCGGTCGATGACGGAACTGCGCCATTTGGTCGGGATTACACCGTCGATGGGCAACTCCTGTTGCGACACGAACCGACATCCATCGTCCAGCTTCGCCCTGAGCCAGTCAAGAGCGGATAAGACCGGTCGCCAGACTGCATTGTTCGACCGGAATTCCAGCACCGACAGCAGGCTTGGCAGCATCCGGCGATAATGATTGGCCCATGAATTGCGCATGACTGCATAAATGCGGCGGTCGAGCGCACCCTTGGCTTTACTTTCCTTGATGATCGCCGCCAGCTTATCCTTGCCGACAACCGGGAAGATGACATCGCAAATGCGGCCATCCGGAGCATCAATCGATGCGGTGGCAATATCGACTAGAAGCCGTTCCTTGCCATAGACGCGTTCGATATCCTTGGCGATGTCGCCCACCACTTTCCGTTTCGACCGGGTTCCGATTTTGTGTACCTTTCAACAAGCAGTTCGACCATTGCATCCGTGATCGTCGACTCTCGCTCCATCAGGTACACAGCATAAAGTGCCAGTTGGCGAGCTTCCGTGTGGCGGCGCATCTCGGAAGCCTTCTCGCCGGAAACGCGGCGGACAATATGCTCAACCCATGCCGGGTTGATATTTGCAAGCATATGTCGGCGAAGATTCAATTCCCGGATGAACGCCAACCGCCCGGTCACTTCAAGAATATTGTCGAGCGTTGCGCGGCCCGCATCGGCTTTCATTGCGTTGAAGCCAGTCGGCGCATCCGCGTCGGTCAAGGACCCGACCATCAGAGCGATGGTTTCAACGGGCAGCGCTGCGCTCACCTCATGGAGCCAACTGGGGTCGTTTGCGGGAGGGGGCGGAATCCTACGCTAAGGTTTTGGCCACCGATATTCTCCGGTCAGATTAATGTGCTCCCATCCGAGCGGCGAGACATGGGCCAGCATTTCGGGCGATAGCAGTTTTCCGTCGCTTTTCTGGTTGGCGACGACTTCGCCCAGCTTCATGGGGTAGATTGAAAGTACGTGTAAAAAGTTCACACGGGCGGTTCATTTGGGAATCTGACGTGTTTGACGATTTCGCCGACGCGACCACGACTGGCCTTTTGGCCAATTTTCTCATGAATTTGCCGCACACTGAGATCGGTTGAGGCGGCGAGCGCTTCGATTTCGGTGATTAGCCAAGGTGCAAGCCGAGGGCGGCCGAGATGCTTGCCGCGCGCTGCGGCCGCCTTCATGCCAGCGGAGACGCGCTCGCTGATCAGTGAAGACTGTCAACGGCGGAGTAAAAACCGGCCACGCGGCGGCGCAAAAGTCGGCCACTGTGGCGCACGCATGAGAGCCCCGGGAGGGCGTAGCCCGAGCGGG
>NZ_JAMXLD010000005.1:0-14813 GCF_024054295.1 Ciceribacter sp. RN22 | reverse complement strand
CTTATATTCGCGGCTGAACTTCCTTCGTTGCATTCCTTCGCTCCAGTTTCATTGGAAACACCTTAACTCGGTGTCCATGAAACCGGCAGCAGGCCAGTCGGCATATGTTTGCTGACTGCGGTCGCTCCCGCCCTCCTGCCCGCTCTCCGGAATGTCAGTGGCTTCTGGGGTGCCTTCTACGCTTCGTGGTTGGCTGGGCTTCTGATGTTTGTGGCCACTGGCCTGATCATAGCTGCCGTGACCCTCCCGCGACCTGAACAGGACTTGATAAACACTCGAATCCACAATCTCCTGCAGCGCCAACAGGGGCCGCATATCGACTACATATCGAAGAAACTTGTCAGTCTTCTCGAGCCTTACATGGAAAGTGTGGAGCGAACGTTGCACATTGTGAAGTACGATGAGGCCAGCAAGTTTTTTCTAGTAAACCAGGACACCGAAATCGTCTACAGGTCGTATGTCGTCGATGCGGACGTGGCATTTCCATCTCGTGTTGGATACCGCAATGCCCCGAGTCCCCCCGTGGGCGGTGACTCATGCTGTCTCGCCTACCTCCGCGTGGACGGGAAGGATGTAGGAGGTAGCGAAACCTTTGACAGCGAAATCATCCGCCCTTTTGAGATCAGCATCAAGCCGCATTCTCAGTGTGTGGTGAAGCACCGGATGGTTTTCTGGGTTGCGGTTGGTGAACCTAATCGCCAATTGGCGATTAGGTTCACTCGAAAAATGATCGTCAAGATCAGTAATCAACTCGGGACTCAAAAGGTCAAGGTGACACACCATGGCACGGGCGGGCCGAGCGGAGTGATCGAAGGGGGCGAAATGTCCATGATTGTGAATCTATCAGATGTTCTTCCTGGGAAAGACGAAAACGACTTCGCCGTTCATTTCACCATGGATATTGAAAATTAACGACAGACAGGATACATATGGCCTAACAAAGGAGTGTCCGATGCGTGTTCTTGGTGACGATATTGGGGCCTGATACCCCGCCCACGTGCGAGTTATCCAAATCTGTCGGCCTCGTGTTTCGCAACGCGGGGCTTTTTTGATCGGCAACTAACGGTCGATGTTGTGCATCGTAGGCGGGTTTCCTCGCGACAGGCTTGTCATCGTCGTTGTGGTCGCGTTCCTCACAATCTCACGGTGTCACTTGCCTCGCGCGCACGTCACTTGCTACCGCTCAGGATCACGCTGCCCGCCAAAGCGGCAAGCGTAGAACCCGCGATAATGCCGAACGTGGATTGATCCTGGGCGACGGGATCGTGGAGTGCAAGCAGCGCTACGAACAGGCTCATGGTGAGGCCGATTGTTCATTTCCTTGAGAATCTCGCTAGGCGGCATGTCAGGCTCTGCACTTGGATACCACTGTATGGGCGTAGGACGAAGCCACCGACAGAGGTGGCTCGGGAAATTTGAACAGCCGGGACAAGTGGAATTTCTGCCTGACTTTGGCTTAGATGCCGGAAACAGGAGAGACTATGACGAGACGACCACGCCGGAACCACAGCCCGGCTTTCAAGGCGAAGGTGGCGCTTGCCGCCATCAGGGGCGAGCAGACGCTGGTGGAATTGCCCCAGCAGTTCGACGTGCACGCAACCAGATCAAGCAATGGAAAGACCGGCTCCTTGAGGGGGCGACGGGCGGTTTCGGCGATGACGCCAAGACGGAGCCGGCGGCACCCGCGGTCGATGTCAAAACACTGCCCTAGTCGGAGGTGCGGCGTCGATTTCTCGATTTGGCGATATTGACGAGGCTATGAACAGGCGCGGAACACCAATCTCGTCAACATGACCGCAATTGGCGCATCAGCCACGTGAGGCACTGGCTCAAAGCCACATCAGGGGCGTCAAAGCACTACTTGATGAAGTCTGCTCTTGGGAAGCGCCCCAACGGGCTGAACGGCTGACCTAGAGGCGCATAGTGGAAGCGATTTCCGCTACGGGGCCAAAGAGTTGTTGACCTGAGCCCCAATTTTCCTCCAGTTTTCCGGGATCAGAGCAGCTCTAGGCAGCAGCATCATTGTCGATCCGATACTCGACGGCAGCACTTTCCTGAACCACAAAACGGCCGTTGGGCAGGTCTACTTCCTCGATTTTGCGGCTAATCTCCGATGGCGGGAGACCGTAGAACTCCCATCTTTTCGCAAGCCGTTGCCGAAGAATGGTCTCCGGGGTGACCACCATGACCGTGAGGTCGAAAAACGACTTCAACGCCGACCAAGGCGGTTGGCGGAGCAGCAGGTAGTTGCCTTCGACCACAACGATGTCGACCGCTGCGGGAATGAGGCGCGCGCCCGCCCGCGCTGTCTCGATGTCGCGGTCGAAAACAGGAACAGCGATCGCTTCATCCGTGTTCTCCCGCAAGCGCCGAAGCATATGGCACAGCCCGTCGACATCAAAAGTGTCCGGCGCGCCCTTCCGGGCATGACGACCAAGTTGCCTCAGGAGGGCATCGTCATAGTGATAGCCGTCCATCGGCAGGATAGCCGCGCGTCCCGGCTGGTGCTGCTCCAGCCTCTCTACCAGTTCCTCAGCCAGCCTGGATTTGCCGGATGCCGGCGCTCCCGCCACCGCAACGAGGAAACGCTTGCCGCGTGGACGCGAGGTGAGAAGATCGGCCAAGACCGGCAAAGTTATCGTCTGCATGGATGCCCCGTAAGAAATGCCGCAGCGCGAGCCGGCGGCCAGACGTTCAGATCAGCTTGTACTGTCTCGCCTTGTTGCGCAGGAAAGGCAGCCCGTTTCCCATCACCTCCGTCTCGTCCTTGGCGACCGGCCGCCACACCGAAAGGCCGAACGCCAGTTCCTGTGGCATGTTAATGAAACTCTCCATGGCTAGACCACCCTTGAAGCCGATGGCCGCAAGCGTCGCGAAGATCTCGTCCCAGTCACAGGTACCGCAACCGGGCGTGCCTCGGTCGCTCTCCGAAAGATGGATGTACTTCAGGTGGTCGCGCGCATCGAGAATCCCGTTGGCCGCGCCCTTTTCCTCGATGTTCATGTGGTAGGTGTCGAGGTGGATGAAGATATTGTCCGCGCCGACCCGCTCGATCATTTCAACCGCCTGCCAACCCGTGTTGATGAGATGGGTTTCATAACGATTGACCGGCTCGATACCGAGCTCGATGCCGAGAGACTTCGCGCGCCTGGCAGCGGCGCCGAGAACGCGAGCGACATTGTCGAGCTCGGCCTTTGTCGGAGAGACACCCGTCCGTTCTCCGATGCCGCCATAGGTTACGCCGGTCAACGCCAGCGCCCCCATTTCAGCCGTCTTCTCCATCGCTGTCTCCAGATGGGCAATGGCAGCCTCAGGGCGCTGCGAAGCCCAGGCCGGTTCAGGCAAACCGAGGGAACATACAGCCCGAAGACCATGCTTCTCGAGCAACCCACGGGTATGACCGGCATCGACCGACGGGGCGTCGAGAAGTGCAATCTCGATGAAGTCCATCTTGTAGTCGACGGCCGCGGCAATCGCCTTTTCAGCGCCGGCGCGATCCCAGTTCATGGTCCACATGCTGGTGTGCACACCAAATCCTTGCATGATCCTAGCCTTTCCTGTTGCTGAAGAGTTTTGTTTTCCCGGCGAGCCAGCGCAGGACCATCACCGCGATAAGGAAGATGCCCCAGACCGCAGTCGACAGATGCTGGTTGGCGCCGAGCAGATTGAGACCGGACGACAGGACCTGGAGTATGACGAGCGCCAGCACGACCGGGACCACGCGACCGAAACCGCCGAAGGGATCCACTCCGCCCAGGAAGCACGCAAGGACGGTGACGAGAAGCAGCGCTTCCCCGTGGCCGACCCGGACCGAATTGAACCGGGCCAACATCAGGATACCGGCGACGGCGCACATGAGCCCCGACAAGGTGTAGATCAGCGTCAGTGTTCGCTTGGTATGGACCCCGGAATAGGCAGTCGCCTTGATGTTCGACCCGATCATGTAAACCGAGAAGCCGTGACGGGAACGACCAAGCAGTATGTGCCAGGCGAGTGCGGCCAAGGTGAATATCAGGAGCGGAACTGGTATGCCGAGGACAAATCCGTGTCCGATGGGGTGCAGATAGGCGGGAAAGTTGGAAATATCGCCACCTTTAGTCAGGAATTCGCCGAGCCCCCGCAGAAAGATCATCATGGCAAGGGACACGAGGATGGGGTGGGCACCGATATAGGCGATGACCAAGCCCATGAAGCATCCGGCAGCCGCGCCGACGATGAGAGCCGCACCGACGCCGGCGACGAAGGCCCACATCGGCGCATCCGGACCGCCGTGGATCTGCAGCACGTAGGCCAGCGTCAAGCCGCAGATATTGGCCGTGTAGATGATCGCCAGGTTGAAGCCGCCAGAAATGATCGGCATCAGCATCGCAAGGGTCAGCAGGCCCAGTTCCGGCAGTTGGAACGCGATGGATCCGAAGTTTGCCGGCGTCAGGAATTGCGGCGAGGCCAGTCCGAAGATGACAATGACGGCGAACAGGAAGACGAAGAGCCCCGCAATCTCGGCGCCGAGGTATTTGTTCAGCCATGCAACGAGCGTGTTCATGCTAGTCCTTGCGGTGTCTGCTTGCGGCAACGCCGGCAAAATTGAGATTGGAAGTCGAAATGGCGATCAGAATGATCGCGCCGACCACCATCTTGAAGGCGAAGGGCGAGATCCCCAGCAGGTTCAATCCGTTCTGGGTGACGGCGACGAGCAAGACACCGAGCACGCAGCCGAGCACCGATCCTCGTCCACCTCCGAGACGCGCACCGCCGAGCACCACCGCCGCCAGGACATCCAGCTCGCGGCCGATCAGCGCGTTTGGCACGACTTCCTGGACGATGTGCGCCTGCATCAGCCCGCCTATCCCCGCCATCAACCCGCACCAGCCGAACGCAATGAATTGCATGAGGCCGATATCGATGCCGAGCCGGCGCGCGCCTTCCGGGTTGTCGCCGAATGCATAGAGCTGGCGCCCCGTGGTGGTGTGGCGGATCAGAATCCAGGTCGCCGCGAGCGCTGCCACCATGACGGCGACCGGAAGGGTGATCTCAGCCCAGGTTCCATCCGCCACCTGTCGTTCGAAGAGAACGACCCGTCCCGTCCACCAGTCGGGCAAATTGTAGAGGTACTTTCCACTCGTGAAGAACATCAACAGCCCAAAGAAGGCGTTGAACGTGGAAATGGTCACGACGATGGAGATGATGCGGAAGTGATGAATGAGGATGGCATTTATGAAGCCAAGCCCGATCCCGAGCCCTCCGGCGACCAGGAACCCGACGAGCCAGTTGCCGCCGCCGATCGCGGAAAAGACGTAGACCGCCAGATACTGGACTATCGATGCGGCAACCGCGAACGAGATGTCGATCCCACCCGCGATCAGCACCACGAGCAATCCGGCCGCCCAAATGAGATTGACTGCACTATTGTTCAGAAGTGCCGTGAAGTTCGGCAGCGTGAAGAAGCTGCCTGAAGCGAAAGACAAGCCGACGCAGAGCGAGATCAGTACGATCGACAGCCGTATTTCTGTCGGGTGATTGCGCATGAACTTAGCCATAGACAGCCTCTTCCATCGCGCGGAGTTCAATCTTGCTCGGATCGAATTCATTGACGATGCGACCGGCAGCCATTTGCAACACGCGGTCCGCGTTCAGATAGACTTCGGGCACCTCATCGGAGATCAATAGGATCGCCAGGCCCTGTTCAGCCAGTCGCCGGACAATCGCGAAAATTCCCGCCCGCGCGCCGACATCGACCCCGACCGTCGGTGCATCGAGGATGAGAACCTTCGGTTCGGTGGCCAGCCACTTGGCAAGCACGACCCGCTGCTGGTTGCCGCCGGACAATGTTGAAACGGGATCGGCAGGGTGCCCGATCTTGATGGCCAGGTCCGTCAGCCATTTCGACACCAGTTGCTGCTTCTTGCGCCGCGAGATCAACCCGTCCGGACCGGAAATCCGCGGCAGGACCGCCAGCGCGATATTGTCGGCGATCGACTGCTGCTGCACGAGCCCCAGAGACAAGCGATCTTCCGATACGTAGGCGATGCCGGCGGCGACGGCATCCCGGTTGGACCTAAGATCGAGGGGCTTGCCGTTCAGGCGGATCACGCCGCTATCAGGCCTCGTCATGCCGAACAGCGTGTGCCCGAGTTCGGTGCGTCCGGCTCCGATGAGCCCGGTCAGGCCGACAATCTCGCCTGCATGGATCTTGAGACTGACATCGTCAAACTCGCCGCGACGGCTGAGGTTTTCGACCTCCAGCACATCTCGTTCACCCGCCTTGTCCCGCGCGGTCACCTTTGTCTCGAACATCTTGCCGGTCATCAATTCGGTCAGACGTGACTGGCTCATCCCTTCGGTCGGATAGACACCGACCAGACGTCCATCGCGCAGAACCGTCACGCGGCTCGAAATCGCAAGAACCTCTGCGAGACGATGGCTGACGAAGACGATGGCCACGCCGCGTGTCGACAATGTGCGGACAATGTCGAGCAGTCGGTTTGTTTCCGATTGAGTGAGCGATGCCGTCGGCTCGTCCATGAAGATGAGCCGGGCATCCCCGACCAACGCGCGGGCAATTGCCACGACCTGCCGGCCGGCAATCGGCAGTGCATTCAACCGGGCGTCGAGGTCCAGTTCCACTCCCAACTGTGCCAGAGCCGCGGCGGCCTTTTCCTTCACGGCGCGGTGGTTGACCACGCGCGGACGCGAACCCAGAAGGGTCTCGAACGCGATGTTCTCGGCAACGCTCATTTCCGGGAACAGAGCCAGATCCTGCCAGATCACGGCAATGCCGCGATTGCGGGCGATACTCGGCGAGACAGCCGTTTCCACTTCGCCGAAATACTCCATCCGCGCCCCGGGTTCGGGCGTGTAGGCGCCTGCGATGATCTTGATCAGCGTGCTCTTTCCGCAGCCGTTCTCTCCGGCGAGGCAATGCACCTCGCCCTGATTGACCTCGAACGAGACATCGTCGAGGGCCTGCACGCCCCCGAATTTCTTCGAGACGTGCTCGAGGCGGATCGCCGCAGGCTTTGAAGTGGTTGTTTCAACCAGGGTCATCGGTGCCAGCTATTCGAGATTGGTGTGGTTGGTGCGCATCGCTTCAGGGCTGATGCCGAGCATGTCGATCAGCTTGAGGACCATAACCTCGAACAGGACGAAGAGAGCGCCTTCGTAAAGCGAGCCCATCGGCAGAACAGAGGTCTTCTTCTCTCCTTGGTCATCGGCCATCGTCTGGGCCGGTAAATGCAGGACGAAATCCGCGTATTTGGCCGCACGGCCCTGAGGCTGGGCCGTCAGCACGAGAATGCTCGCACCCGCCGCCTTCGCCACGCCGAGAAGCGCGAGCGCAGTCGAGATTTCGCCGGGGCCGACACTCACGATGAAGAGATCGCCCTTGCCGACCGGCGGCGTGGTCATGTCTCCTTCGACCGCCACGGCCAGCCCCATGTGAAAGAGGCGCATTGCGAAGCCCATGATCTGTAGCTTTTCGCGTCCTCCGGCGAAGACCACGATCTTTCGGGCAGTGGCGATCATCTCGACCGCCTTGTCGACCTCGGCATCATCCAGACGATTGAACGTATTCTCAAGTTCGGACAAGGCCGCCTTGTACAAGGTGCTCATGATAAAACCCTGATTGTGATTTGGACACGACCAAACGGAAAGGTTTGGCACGGCAAGGAGGGAGCACTTCCGACGCCCCTCCTTGCGCAACTGCGGTCAGAGTCCGAGGTCTGCCAGGCCCTGAACCGTCTCTGCGTTGATCGGAATGAGGTTGTCGGTGATGATGTCGTGACCCTCGACGTCCGGCTTCACCACACCCAGGCCCTCGATCTCCGTGCCGTCCTTGATCTCCGTGCCGTCCACGAGCATCTTACCCATGCTCACGAAGACCCTGCCGGCCTCGGCGGGATTCCACATGAAGCCGCCGGCGATCGCACCCTCTTTCACGAGCTTCAACCCCTGGCCGGGCGAGAACGGCCCGAGGACATGCACCTTGCCGATCAGCCGGCGCTCCTCGAAGGCACGCCCCGCACCGATCGGACCCTGGCTGCCGAAGGCCAAGATACCGGTCATGTTGGGATGCGCCGCCAGAAGGTCGAGGGTCGTCTTGCGGCTGTCGTCAACGCTTTCGGCGACCCCATAGCGCTCGCCGACAAGCGTCATCTCCGGGTATTTTTCCTTGAGGTAGGCGATCGCGGCGTCCGCCCAGGCGTTGTGCAACGGCACGGTGAGCGACCCGACGTAAACCGCATACTCGCCCTTGCCACCCATCTTCTGGGCCAGCAACTCGGCATGGGTCTCGCCGAAGCCCTTGACCGAAGCCAGCTCGAAGTCCCAGTCGACATTCTTGAGGCCGGGTCCTTCATGGGCAACAACCTTGATCCCTGCCGCGCGCGCCTTCTCGAGCACGGGCTCGAGGGCCGCCTCGTCGTTGGGAACAACGCCAATGACATCCACACCCTTCGCAATCAGGTCTTCGATGGCGCGAACCTGAAGCGCCGGATCTGCGCTGGTCGGTCCGACCATCGTAGCATCCACACCGAGCTTCTCGCCCCGCTCCTTGATCCCCATTTCCATCGCGTTGAACCACGGAATGCCGCCGATCTTCACGACGATACCCATGGTTGGCTTGTCCTGCGCCTGCGCACCGGCCGCCAGTAATGCGGCGAATGCAACGCCCGCCAGAGCTGCGGTTACTGCCTTGATCATGTCACTCCTCCCAGAGCGCCGCCCGATGGGCGAACTTGTTTGAACAATCGATTGTGCACAGCGGCAGCTTGAGGCGACTTTGAACCCCTGTGCAGACAGAGCATCAAAGCCGCATTCACACGAATTGCTGGAATAGCGCTTGCACAATCGATCGTGCTATGACATCAACAAACAAGCTTCTCGTCAAGAGCAATTGTCAGCCCTGACCATCGAGACCGTTTCGACCCATGCCCGATACCAGGCAAAAACTCACGATCTACGACATCGCGCAGCTCAGCGGGTCCTCTCCTTCGACCGTGAGCGCGGTACTGAACGGGACGTGGAAAAGGCGTCGGGTCGGCGAGGCAACCGCGAGGAAAATCCAGGAAATAGCGGCCGAGCACGGGTATACGACGAACTTGCAGGCGCGGGGGTTGCGTCGCGCGCAATCCGGTCTCGTCGGCCTCATTCTCCCGGTCCACGACAACCGCTTCTTTGCCTCGATGAGCCAGAGCTTCGAGGCACAGGCACGCGAGCGCGGCTGGTGCCCGGTGATCGTATCCACCTTGCGCAATCGGGCCGAGGAGATCCGAACGGTCGAAACGTTGATTTCCTACGCCGTCGA
Organism: Ciceribacter sp. RN22; assembly: GCF_024054295.1. Taxonomy (NCBI): domain Bacteria; kingdom Pseudomonadati; phylum Pseudomonadota; class Alphaproteobacteria; order Hyphomicrobiales; family Rhizobiaceae; genus Ciceribacter; species Ciceribacter sp. RN22. The sequence continues at coordinate 5,512 of NZ_JAMXLD010000005.1, read as the reverse complement.
CTACCTGTTCATCGCAGGCGTGACCGATCCCGCCGCGCTCAGCGAAATCTGCAGGGCGGCACAAGTGCCGCATATCTATGTCGACCTTCCGGGAAAGGATGCGCCTTCCGTCGTCAGCAACAACTATCTCGGCGCCGAACTGTTGACGCGAAAGCTACTGGAACTCATGCCGCAGGTGGACGATCCGGCCCGGGCAAAGCCGTATCTGATCGGCGGTCTGGAAACCGACTTTGCCTCTGCACACCGAATTTCGGCATTTCGATCGACGGTCCTGGAGCTACGAGGATCGTTTGATGAAGATCAGATCATTACCTGCGGATACGCTCCCGGTAACGCCGCTCGCGAGGTCTCGGCACTCAGCGACCGTATCGGCGGATTGCCAGCCGGGTTGTTCATCAACTCGATCAGAGCGTTCGAAGGTATCGTCAGCGAGTTTGTCCACCTTCCCTCGGAAGCATTCGAACAGAGCGTCTTCGGTTGCTACGACTATGACCCGTTTGCGGCATTCCTGGAATTTCCTGTGCACATGGTACGGCAGAACTCGAACCAACTCATCGCCACCGCCTTTGAATTGGTCGACAGCGGTGTTACCGACCCGGTGCTGATACAGGTCGACCCGGAACTGATCCCTCCCCGAACCGTCTATAACGGTCCGTTCAGCCAACTGGGGTAAGATTGAAGCTTGAGCCCCTCGGCTAGGGTCATACGCTCATTTCCGTGTGGAAACCAACATCCAGCGGCCTCGCGCAGCTTTCACGATGATTAGTTTGTCCGCTCCGCGGGACCATTCTTAGGTGCAAAACCAATCCCGAAACCGAATAGCCGGCCAGTCCCTTTTAGAGTTTCCAGTGCAGGATTGGCCGTTCCTGCTTCCAATTCCGCAACTTGGCGCCTGGAGAGCCAAGCTGTCAAATATCGGGTGAATTTGCTGGTATTCCTGTTACAATCCGCACGATACCAGAGTTGTCCTTCATAATTAGCCGCCTTCTAGCCAGACCTCCTTGGCCCACGTTGCGAGATTTGGCCAAGATTCATCAGTCGATCCATTGTGATCCCAAAACCGAACCCTTCCATCCGGCACGATGCAGTAGAAGTCTCCATTGTCTTCGCACACAGGGAGCCAATCTTCAGGAACTCCTGCTTTCCTAGCCTCAGCAAGCCCAACACGAAGATCACCGTAATCGCTTGCAGCACCAACACTCAGCGTGAATGGCGAAATATAACCCACAAACGCATTGCTTACTGATTTCAAGAATAACTTGTAATCCTCAGGAAACGTAAAACCCGTATCTTTCTCGTATTCTTTAATAAGCCCATCGTCTGGGAGAGGTCGCTTCCGCCCACCCGGATCATCCGCCTGATTGATCTCGTCAATAACATCCTCGATAGAAATCGCCATCTAACGCCTCCTAGAAATCATTGGCTCGATTTATCCAATAGTTTCTACGCCATGTATTAAACTGTGACCGATTGATGCCCGACGGAACCGTATTCGGCATATGTAATGTCCCGTGGTTTTCACTGTGCAAGGTCTGAGTTACCTCAGCAATCGCTCCATCTTGGCTTTGCGTCAGGTGATGCAAATTAGCCGGCTTGCCGTCTGGCCCGATAGGAGCCCGACCAGACTGCATAAGCTCCAGATTTGTCTTCCCTGACACCGGATCTACCCGTGCTGGATCAATGAGATCACTCCGCTGGAAAACACGATTCCCATTGAACTCGACAGGATCGGTCGACCAGAACCGGCGGTTCTGCTGGAAGTTGGTCGCAACCTCTGCCTCGGTGGCTACCCGATTTGTAGCAACACCGCCACCTTGTCCAGCATGTGTTTTGGCGAGAGCGGCGAGGTCGTCGGCCGCGTTGGATGCAGCTTTGGGCGAGATATTCCCGACGGCCGCGGAGAGGTTGTCGCAGGGGCCGGCCGCGGCACATGATGCCATTTCGACGATGGCGACACAGGCATTCGGGTTGACTATGCACCAGCTGTAGGTTTCGGCTGCGATGACGCCGCCGGCGACCGCCACCGCCGTCAGGGCGATGCCCATGGTGATCTTCTGGTCCCGGACCAAAGCCTGACTGTAGGCGGCCGACAGACCGCCGGGCGCGATTGCCCCCTGATCGGCCTGCATCAGAACCTGCGCCAACAGGACGTCCGGCGTGTTCGTGGCACCGCTTCCCAGCAGTCCCTGTTGAAGGCCGGCATTGTCGAGAGCCGCCTGCAGTTCCGCACGGCCGTCCATGCAGGCCTTGCTCGTCATGGACGAGCCGCAGGCATTCACCAGATCCACGATGTTCTGCGTGCTCTGTTCCTGTGCTTCTGCCTTGAGCGCAATCAGTTGCTGCTCGATGCTCGCCAGTTCCTCACCCGAGCAGCCATTGCCGAGATTTGCCTTGCAGTCGGCGTAAGCTTCCTGCAACGCCGCCCTCTTCTTGCGCGCGGCCTCCTCCTGCTCGTGTTTGAGATAATTATAATTGACATTATCGAGCGCCGTCGCGGCCCCGAGTTCGCCGCCGACTGCGGCGCCGACGGCGGCGGCGACCCATTGGGTGATGGCGGCCTGCTGTGCGGCGGTGAGGTTGGGGTTTGCCTTGAGCACCTCGACGAGTATGCCGTTGGCGATCTCGCTTGCCCCGCCTGCGAGTGCGCCGGTTGCGGCATTGCCGCCGGCGAGTTCTGCTGTGAGAGCGCCGATGGCGGCGTGAAGGGCGACCTTTTCCGGGGAGCCTTCGTCGAAGCCGAGCTTTTCCGAGAGCGTGCCGACACCGATGTTGAGAAGCTCGGAAAGGGCCGCCGCATTCCTCTGTTTGGCCTTCAGCTCGTCGATGTCGTAGATGTCGACCTGGGTATTGGCCTTGGAGAGATCGGTGTTGAGGCCTGCGAGATCCTGGGTCTGGTTGGAGAGCGACAGGGTGCCCGGCGTCAGGGTGGCGCGCGCGGTCCCCCCGTCGCTCTCCATCGCCGGCTGGCCGACAGCGGGGGTGATGGCCAGACCGCCGAACGGGGCATTGGCGGCATCCGAGCCTTGAAGCGGCAGGGAGGCCGAAAGGCCGATGTTCGAGGTTGATGCGCTGGAACTGTTCGTCAGGTTGGAATAGGTCAGGTGATCGGCGGAGAGCGAGCTGTTGCCGGTCGTATCCGTCGAGGCGATGACACCGCCGACGAGATCGACGCCGCCTTCGACGACGAGGTGATAGCCGCCGGAGCCGGCGACGATACCACTCTGCTCGGCGACATTGGCGAAGTCGCCGGTGACGGTGCCCTTGTTGACGCTGCCGGAGAGGCCGGACGGGCCGAAGCCTGCGGAGACGGAGAAGCTCTTCTCGTCGTAGGCGGCGGTGTCCTGCAGGCTCTCGATCAGAAGATCGCCGCCGACATTGGCGATGACCGTCTCGCCGGAGACGACGGCGCCCCTGAGGACGGTATCGGCGCCGGAGTTGATGACCACGGTGCCGGTGCCGGTCACATGGGAATTGAGGTTATAGACGCCGGTTCCGTCGCCCTCGCCTGTCGCATAACTGCCGTTGGCAACGGGAAGGCCGGTGCCGAGATCGATGCCGAAACCCGCACCCGAGGAGGTTGCGGAAAAGCCGGTGCTGCCGGACCCCTGGGCGGCCGCGAAGGCTGGTTGCAGGGTGAGCAGGACGGTAAGGAGACCGGTCAGGAAAGCGGAAGGCATGCCGAACTTGAACCGACCGCGGTCCTGATGGGCAAATAAGCGAACGGACGGCTGGGGACTGCCGGACCGGACCGCCCTCCCCGTGCCGATCCTGTGCAAATCCTCATAGATTCGCTAGTGGACGCCGAGTGGGCTTTGTCCTATCGGTTGGGGCATGAAGACATCGCTGGACCACCTGCCGGAGAAGAAGCAGCGCGAGCTTGGCCGCGTCGTGGAAATCATCCACGAGGAGTTCGCCGATGCGCTGGAGGGAGCCGCCGCCGAGTTCAAGAAGCGCGGGCGCATCCAGAAGATTCTGCTCTTCGGCTCCTATGCCCGCGGCACCTTCGTCGACGAGCCGCATACGATGAAAGGCTACCGCTCGGACTACGACATTCTGGTGATCGTCAGTTCGAAGAAGCTTGCCGAGCCGCAGTACTGGGACAAGGCGACCGACCGGCTGATGTGGGACAAGTCGATCTCGACGCCGGTGGGGCTGATCGTCCATGGGGCACGGGAGGTGAACAACTTCCTTTCCGACGGGCAGTACTTCTTCGTCGACATCCTGCGCGAGGGCATCGTGCTCTACGAGCTCGACGACCGTCCGCTGGCCGAACCGAAGCGGCTATCTCCTGCCGATGCCCTCAGGGTCGCAAGCGAGCATTTTGAGAGACAATGCGCCAGCGCGAAATACTTCTGCCGGTTGGCCCAGTATGCCGTTTCCGATGGGCAGCAAAATCATGCGGCCTTCAATTTGCACCAGTCCGTCGAGACCGCCTATTCGTGCCTGCTGCTGACGCTGACGAACTACAGCCCGCCGTCGCACAACCTCAAATTCCTGCGCGGTCTTGCCGAGGATCACGACCGCCGTCTGATCGACGCCTGGCCGCGTGACCAGCACCGTTTCACCGCCTGGTACAACATCCTCAACGAGGCCTATGTGAAGGCGCGCTATTCGAAGCACTTCGAGATCACCGAAGAGGCGCTCGAATGGCTGCTGGACCGGACCGAGCATCTCCACACGCTCGTCGAGACGATCTGCCGGGAGCGAATCGCCGAGCTGGAGCGGGTTGCGGGCGGAGGTTGACGGCCGAACCACTCCATCATCGGAGTTGCAACGAGGATACGTCAAAACCCAATCGTCTGCCACATTCGACAAGGTCAGACGGTATGGGTGAGTGCTTCTCGTGCACGAGATGCCAAAGCAACTCCCAACCGACGCCGAATTCACCATGCTCAATGTAGTCTCGCACGTCATTGTAGTCTTGAATGGTTAGGGTGCCCCTGACCTCTTCAAGGGAAGCCGAGAGAAGCCTTGCAAGCATGTCAAAGTGTTCCTGTTGCGGTCCTTCGTACATCTCAGCGGTTCCTTGGTACATTTGTTGGATAGCCGGTAACTACTCCTCCACCATTCGCTGGCGACTCGACAACGACCCGGATATTCACTCCATCGACCATAGCTTCCTTTACGATTCGGCCATTTCCTTGAACTCGACCAGTAATCGAAGGATCTGCAGCAATCGAGTGTATTTCTTCCAGAACCTTCGTTGCTGACCAACTCTGTGGAAATGCGCTCTTCCCCGGTCCGCCCGGCCAAAGATGTCCACCACCCGTATTGTCCCCATAGAGAATGTGGTTCGCACGCGCAGAGGAAATCAGCGACGTTCCCTTCGGGAAGCCACTTGTCCCGACGGCTCCGATGATGACGGCGGTTGTGACGCCGACGACGAGTTTGAGGTCCTTGGTGTCCTGTGCCGTGAGCCCATGATCGGACGCTATGCGCTCGATGGCAAGGCTTGCGGCCTCCTTTGTCAGTTGGCCGGCCGTAGCGAGAGGCTCGATCGCCTCCTTGAACT
>NZ_JAMXLD010000034.1:792-21247 GCF_024054295.1 Ciceribacter sp. RN22 | reverse complement strand
GTCGTCGCAGAAGGGTAAATAGGTGGCCGACTTTTACGCCGCCCGCAGCAGGACAATCCCGCCGCTACCGTGGTCTAATTTTGCACCGCCGCTCTCACGGCGCTCAAAGAGCTCGTCCAATCCAGGCATGTTCTGCATCAGTAGCTCCTTACGCACGAGCGGTCGAGCGCTCGACCTCCGGCTGAGTAGGTATGGTCGGAGGCGAAATAACCGCTTACCGGCGGCTCTGTCCCTGTGGTCCGTTGGAAGGGGAGGCCATTGTTGAACGAATTCCGGTCGCTTTGCGGCAAAGCGAAATACGCATCCGAATAGGCCAGGAAACTTGTAAATGACGCGCCGGAAACATCTTTTCCGGGACGGATTTTACCGGGATCGTCGTCATTCGCGGTACTATTGGCGAGATCACGTGCGGTGTACTTCAATGTCGGCTCGATCCAGGAACCGTCGCGCTTGAACCCATAGGTCACAGAAGACAGATAACCCGCTTTCATCATCGCAACGGCTTCAGCCTCATAGTCGGCAATGGTCTGATCGGTCGGCTTGCCGTAGAGGCGTTGAATACGCTTAAGGTCAGTTGCAATCTTGGCTGCCATGTGGCGAGCATGTGTAATCGTAAATGTCGCGCTCTCGGTGTAGCTGTAGCTGGACATCGCGGCCTCATACCTGGAACGTGGAACCGAAGACCTTCTGCCAGTAGCCGACGGTCAACTGCTTGCTGGGGGCTGCCAATGCGGCATCGATAGCGTCTCCTGCATCGAGGGCAGCTTCGACGATGTCATCCATATTGGCGACTGTGTAGAGGCGCGAGACATTGTTCAGAGCGTTCACGGGATCGATGATCTTCATTGGCTCTGAGAATGCGCCGATGCTGGAGAGCGGATAATAATCGGAGAAAGCGATCCGGTCCTTAAGGCCACTCGTTGCGATACAGGTGAAGAAGTGCTGCAGCGCTTCCGGATAGTCAGAGAGGTCGAGACCCTCATCGCAAAGCTTGGCCATGATCAGCTCGATCATGAACGATTTGAACCGGAAGCCGTCGCGTTCCTGTTTCTGGCGGCGTGCCCAAAATTTTACGAGCCGCACGACTTGAGCAAAATGCTTCTCTTGCGACTTCTTTCGTTTGCCGGCAAATTCAAGGTGAAGTGGGATACTCGTCTTCAGGAATGACCCGTCATCCTGGCTGACCAGATTTCCATACCATTGCGGATCACCGTTGTAGAGGATCGGGACGACATCCACGTCCAATCCGGAGCCGCGGAAGGAGACGGTCACCGAGTAGGTCTGAGGGGTGACTTGATCAGCCGCAAAGTTCGGAAAGGCCTTGCGCAGCCGCTCGGCGAGATAGGTCAGCAGGGCGCTTACAGATTGTGGCGCGTCCGCGCCACTAATGTAACAGGCAACATCTATGTCGTTGAGCGAGCGCAAAGCTGTTCCCTTTGCCAGACTGCCCGAGAGCATCATCTTGCGAAGGGTGAAATCGGAGTGCTCGTCGAGATAGGACTCGAGCTTCTCCCGCAGTCGCCGCGCCTGGGCGCGATATTCTTGCGCCTTGTCCTGCGGAAGATTCACGCGCTCCTCTGCAAAGCTTAATATCTCACGATGCCCTACATGCTCGCGGCTCATGCCCATCTCCAAAAACGGTGAACCCTTGACTTCAAAGCCAAGATACTAGATTCCTCAAATATACCGATAGGAACTATATGGGTATAAAATCTACACCCGTCAAGGAATTATATGCATGACCGATGAGAAGCGCCCTTGGACACAAAATCAACGCTTCGAGTTCATGGAATGGAAGCTATTTTGGGAGGGGGCACTCAACCGAAGCGATCTGGAAGAGATGTTTCAGATATCGACGCCACAAGCGTCGATTGACCTTCGACGCTATCGGGAATTGGCTGGCGACAATATCGCCTATGACGCAACTGAAAAAACTTTCAAACCTACGGGCAATATCAAGCCCTCTTTCCTCAGAGTTTCCGCTGACCGGCTCCTGCTGCAATTGCGGGCATTGCTGACGGGCGCTCTTCCAAGAAGGGAGGTCTGGTTCCGAGATCTGCCAACTATCGATATGGCGCCTGATATTGTGCGACATGTGGATCCGGATTGCTTGCGTACGATTCTTGCCGCTATTCGCTCTAAGCATTCCATCGAGGTCCGGTATCAATCTCTGACCAATTCACGGACCAGGGAGATTGCTCCTCACGCGCTCGCCTTTGATGGCTACCGATGGCACGTTCGCGCCTGGGCGTGTGATCGTGACGATTTTCGAGACTTCGTTCTGACGCGTATTGATCAGATCAAACCAGGTGCACCAGCGGATTTCGATCCCGAGGACGACCTGGAGTGGAACACAATAGTATCGCTGGATCTTCGGCCGCACCCCGGCCTGACCGAAGAGCAATCCCTTGCTATCGAACGAGACTACGCGATGACCGACGGTCGGCGGATAATCGACGTGCGGCTATCTATGGCATATTACTTTATTATGCGGATGAACCTGGATCTTGCCGATCTGCCTCCGGCAAGGGCACAGATTTGCTTACATAACCTTGAGGCCGTTCAGAGTGATATCCGAGCGGCGAGAGCTGAGTCAAAGCGGCGAATCGTTGACCGGATAAATCGGAAATGAGCATTGTTCCGCGAGCCGATGGACCTATGCCGTCGCGGTGTAGGACAAGCCGCGGCAACCCTGCCTCCTGAACGAAATTGTAGATTTTGTCTGTAGGAGTCAGCACCTCGTACCATTTAGTCGAACGTTGATCGAGCGCTTCCACCATACGAGCCGGATTTCCAATGCTAAACTTCTGTTGTTTCAGACTGCGACAGATCTCGCATGGAAGGCCCGGTTTGTGCAATCTGGAGTAGGGGAGAATCAGGGGCAGGACATGCATCTCATCTTCAGCTTGGCAGCAGATGGTCGAGTTTATCCCGACGCTCACGACGCGTCCGGAGACCTCGATAAGGACGTACTTGGACCTTTGGGTTTGGTTCAAACTCTCGAGACCCAGCTAGGAATGCTAGCGCCGAGCATTTCGAAGGCAGTGCGCATTTCGACTTATCTGGCAAAGCTTCGTGCTTGCGGTGGCGATCGTTTCTGGGCCTCGTCATTTGCGAGAGATCCCTGGTCTACGGCCGCCACCCTCCTTGACTGGCGCGATACGCTGGTGGGCAGTGGCTGGCACGGTACCGCCATCGGCAGCACTCGCCTAGACGATCTCGCTGCCGCAGAGGCCGTCGAGCCAACATTGCCGGCGGGCTTGGAAGACCGCGCCATAGCTTTGCTCCACGTCCTCAAGACAAGGCCTGGCCTGAGAATTCATCAACTCGGTTTGGCAGACCGGCGGGATCTTTTGCCGCCGCTGTGGGCACGCGTCGTTGACGCTCTCGAATCCGTCGGGGTCACCATCTTCCAACATGAGCAGCCCGAACTGGCGCCAGAGGGCTCCGACTTGCGAATAGTGCAGCGGGTTTTGTCAGGGGAGCCCGTCCAGCCACTAGCCGGCGACGGCACTTTTACAATGGTGGAAGCCGATACGGAACTCATGGCAGCTGAAACGATTGCCGACTGGTTAGCTTCTGTGCCGTCGGAGGACCTCCACGGAACAGTCATTCTCGCTTCCGACGGCGATACAGCGCTCCTGGACCATGCTTTGCGGGCGAGGGGCATTCCAGCCCTCGGGCTCTCCGCCTCATCACCCTGGCGAGGAGCACTGCAGGTTCTTCCTCTGGCTTTTGCTGCCGCGTGGCAGCCATTCGACCCACGCGTGCTTTTGAACCTCTTCCTCCTTCCGCGGCCTCCTGTTGCGGCCTGGGTGGCGCGTCGGCTTGCTCGTGCTCTCAGCGAAGAGCCGGGTGTCGGTGGCCGCGTCTGGCGAGAAGCATGGGGCGAAATCGAGGATCGCCTGCTCGAAATCAATACGCGATCCGACGCGGATACAGCGCGCCGGAAAACCGATACGACGCTTGCGGAATGGCGCGCATGGACGGAGGTCGGGCGCTTTGCGAGAGGCGAGGGGATGCCACTGTCGGAGGCGATGGCGATCTGCGGGAGAGTGGCCGCTTGGGCGATGCGTTCGGACGGTGGCGAGGGCGACCGCTTGCTGATGGCAGTTTCGAATGCTGCAGCCGCTGTGTCTGACGCCCTGAGCCGCCTGGAGCTTTCGGTCATTCCCGCCCTCCTTCTCGAGCGGGTTGTCTTGCAAGTCCTGTCGGAGGGCGTTCCCAATCCGGACCACTTCGCGGAAGCTGGCGCTGTTCGTGCCGTCAAGGCGCCGGGAGCGTTGTGGTCCTCGGCCCAGCGCGTCATCTGGTGGAACTTTGTCGGTCCTGGCGAGAAGATTGCCATCACACCGTGGGACAATGCCGAGCGTGAAGCGCTCGTTGCGAATGGAGTGGAGATCGATGCTTCGCCAGCGATTGCGCGTCGGATCGAGGCCGCCCATAGCGGCGTCATCTGGCGTGCTCATGGAAACGTCATTCTCGTGCGTCCAGCGCTTGCGCGCGACGCGCAGACAACCCTTCATCCCATGGCGCACCGTTTGCGGCCTCTGCTGAAAGAAAGCGGGGCGGCGATCACCTTCAAGGCGGAACGGCTGCTGCGTGAACCCGATACCATGCTCGCCGGCAGGATACTTCCTCGCCAGCTTGTTGAAAGGCGAGTGCAGCCGCCAGCAGGGGTTCCGGTCTGGACGATACCGCCGGGAACGACACGCCTTGCCGACACCCGTCGTGAGAGCGCGACTTCGTTGACACGGATGTTGAACTGTCAATTGAGCTGGTTCGCCCAGGATATTCTCAATCTTCGACCGGGGCGTTTCGCCGAAATTCCTGGGACCGACCAGCTCTTCGGAAATCTCGCCCACGAGATTGCCCGCCGGCTGCTCCTTCCGGGCGCACCACCGGCCGAAGCCAATATCAGGATGGAAGTAATCAGGTATTTCGAAAGCCTGCTTCCCGAGATCGCAGCTCCGCTCCTCCAGCCGGAACATGCCGGAGAACTCGCGGCTGCTCGCGAAATGGTGCCACGTGCCTTGGAGGCGCTTGTACGCCTGCTCCATGGTCAAGGTTTGGAGATCGTCGGTTCGGAACTCGATCGGGAAGGTATCCAGGGGCTGCTGCTGCTTCAAGGTAGGCTCGACCTCCTGGTTCGTCGCGGCGACCGGATCGCAGTTCTCGACCTCAAATGGACCCGCTCCGAACGGCGATATAGGGAGGAAGTCGCGTCCGGACGGGCCATCCAGCTAGCCGTCTATCGCGGGCTCTCAGCGGGCGATGGTACAGGTGCTCCTGGCGGCTATTTCCTGCTGCGCCAGCGACGCCTCGTTGCCGGTCCGGGCTCCATCCTGACTGACAGCCCGATCGAAGCCGATATCGATGACCTCGCCACGCTTGGCCATGTGACAAACGATTGGGGTCTCTGGCACGATCTTGCGACGAATGGGACTCTGATTGCAGCCGGTTTCCCCGATACAGGTGATCTGCGACCCGCTGGACTTACCGTTGAAGCAGTGAAAGAGCCCTGCCGGTTCTGCAATTTGCGCGGCCTCTGTCGCGTCTACGAGGAGCTTGTTTGATGTCGCGACTGACGACCATTACCGCTGCCGCCGGCGCTGGAAAGACGACAAGGATCGTCAATGACATCGCCGGCGAGGTCCTGGTGCGCACGCCCGAAAAGATCCTTGCGACGACCTTCACGATCAAGGCGGCAGATGAACTTGTCGAACGCGCCCGCGCCAAACTGTTCGAGCAAGGCAGGGCGGACGCCGCTGCCCAGTTGCTGGGTGCGCGCTTCGGCACTGTCAACGCGGTCTGTAGCCAGATCGTCAACGAATTTGCCATCGACCTGGGGCGCTCGCCGTCGACCAATGTCATCGGCGAATCCAACATGTCGCTGGTGTTCAGCGTGGCCGCGGATGCGGCAATTGCGGCACGTGCCGAGATCCTGAACGAGCTCGCCGACCACTTCGGCTACAATGATCCTCGTGCACCGGGCACGGGAGAACCAGCTGACTGGCGACGAACGGTGCGCAGTATCGCGACCCTCGCACGAGCAAACGGAATTGAGGCTGACCAGTTAGCCTCGTCGGCGCAGCGATCAATCGAGACTTTTCTGGCATGCTTTCCGCCTCCGGCGCCAGACGGCGCGGATCTGGATGCCGCATTGGCCAGTGCCTTGAACGACGCCGTCGACATGAGGCCCGCAGTCGTGAGCAGCACGGGAGCGGATTCAGTCGAGACGATCAGAGCGGCGCGTGAACGTATTTTGCGCGGCGAAACGTTGAGCTGGTCGACTTGGGCGCGTTTGACCAAGGTAAAATGCGCGCCCACCAAGGATGGGCAACCTTATAATCAGGCGTTGACCCGTCTTATCGCCGCGGCGGGACGGCACAGCGAGCATCCGCGGCTCCGGTCCGAATGCGAGCAGTTCATCACCGAGACGTTTAATTGCGCCGCCGAGGCGTTGACCGCTTACCAAGATTGGAAGGCCGAGCGGGGGCTATTGGATTTTACGGATCAGGAAGCTCTCGCGTTGGAGATCCTCAAGACACCTCACTTGGCCGCAAGGCTCAAGGAACGTGTCAGCCGTGTCTTCGTCGATGAGTTCCAGGACTCGAGTCCCTTGCAGCTTGCCGTGTTCACGCTTCTTGGGGAGCTGGTCGATGAGAGCACATGGGTTGGTGATCCGAAGCAGGCCATCTACGGCTTTCGCGGCGCCGACACCGAGCTGACCCAGGCTGCGTTTCTCGGCGCTGGCGGAAAGCCCGAGGACAATCCGGTCCTGTCCAAATCATGGCGAAGCCGCAAAAGCCTGGTCGATCTCTTCAATGCGATGTTTACGCCGGTCTTCGAACGGATGGGACTGCCGGCGGCGCAGCACGCGTTTTCGGACGCGGCGCGGTCGGATGCAGGCTTCGATAGGCCCTCGGCCGGCTGGTGGTGGCTGATCGGCAAAGTCGACGAACAGGCACAGGCCCTTGCGGAAGGTATGCGGCAATGTCTGGCCGAAGCCGACAACTGGCTTGTCGAAGACGACAAGCACGATCACAGGCCAATCACGCCAGGCGACATCGCCATTCTCTGCCGTTCCAATACTGATGTCGGACGCTTTGCCGCCGCCCTCAGCCGTGCCGGTCTTCCGGTGGCAGTCGAACGGTCTGGGCTCGCGCGCACGCCGCATGTCGAATTCGTGCTCGCTGCTTGTCGCCGGGTCGCGGACGCGACAGATCGCCTGGCACTTGCCGAACTTGTCCGCTTCTTTGCTGATGATGCCAGCTCCGACTCGTGGCTGCGGGCTGCAACCTCTGACGATGCCGACGCAGCGCTGCGGGCGGAAGTGCCGATATCGGATGCACTCGATAGGCTCGCGGGTCAATTGCTCAATTTCACGCCGGCCGAACTAGTTGACGCCGTCCTCGCCTTGCCAGCACTGTTGAGCCATATCGAGAGCTGGGGCGATACCGCGATGCGCTTCGACGACCTCGAGGCCTTGCGCGGCTTCTCGCGTGCCTATGAGGAGGAGTGCGTGGCATCCGGCTCGCCGGCGACACTGCAGGGACTTCTGCTTGCGCTTGACGGTGCCGAGCCGAAGCGGCCCCCGAGCCTTGCCAGTGATGCGATCCAGGTCATGACCTATCACGGATCCAAGGGCCTCGAATGGCCTTTGACGGTCCTGACCGGCCTTTCCTGGGAATCGAAGGCACGGTTGTTCGAGCCGGTCGCTGAGACGACCGGCGATCTCGATTGGCGCGACCCGCTGGCAAAGCGGTGGATTCGTTTCTGGCCATGGCCTTATGGTCAGAGCGGAAAAGGCAGTACGATCGATGTAGAGGTTGCCAACTCGGAGACAGGCCGGCGCGCATTGCAACGCGCTGTCGAGGAAGACACAAGGCTTCTCTACGTTGGCGCCACTCGAGCCCGCGACTATCTGATCTTTGCCCCACCGGCGAAAGGCCCTCTCAATTGGCTGAGCCTGCTCAATGCGCCGGAGGCTGCAGCGCATGTCGTTCCTCCTCAAAGCGACGATAACCAGCTTGGGATAGGGAACCAGAATTTCACAGTCGATGTGAAGGCGCTTGCGATGACTGGTGTGGTAACGGAGCGTGATAGGCCGCCCACCTTCGTTCGAACTCGAATGACCGAGCCACAGGTCCGTCCGCCCCTGTTCCTGAAACCAAGCGATGCGGAAGGCGGAAACTGGAGGGTCGTCGAAAGGGTCGATCTCGGCGGAAGGCTACCGATCGACGGGATCGCCGATATCACGGCGCTGGGCGAAGCCCTTCATTCCATCATCGGCTATGATGATCCGGACCGCGACCGAGACCAGCGGTTGGCCGATGCGTCGTCTATCCTGACGCGTTGGAACGTCATTGGCTTCAAAGCGGATGATGCGCTTATCGCCAGTGATCGCCTAGCCACCTGGCGCCGCGGCCGATGGCCTGCGGGCAGCGGCATTGCTGAAGTGCCTGTCACGGCACCCGCAGTCGATCAGATTCTTAAGGGCCGCATCGACATGTTGGTCGAAACGGGGATTGATTTTGCTATTGTTGACCACAAAAGTTTTCCCGGCCGTTTCGAGCTCTGGGAAGATCGGGCTCTTGGCCACGCGCCACAACTTGCTGCCTATGCAGGCGCGGTAGAAACAATCACTGGACGAAGCTGCTCCGAACTCTGGATCCATATGCCCATCGTCGGAGCGCTGTTTCGCCTCGCTCCAACGGACGCTTGAGACGTAAGCAACGTCCGCGTCACGGGCACATCCGACGATTCCATGGTTGCAGTGATCATCGGAGGGGAGCTGTGGCCGCCGACGACGGTGCGGGCATTGGTTCGGCAAAGTGGAGGCGCAACAAGAGCGGATCGAAATCGTACGCCGTCTTTTATCAACCAAAGGGACGGCGCTTTCGAAAGGACTTGATGTGCGCAAAAATGTGCATATATTGTGCTTTGAGATGAGTGGAGAGTAGCTATGGCACAGGCTCAGGCAGCACATTCCTATGCAGTTGTTTCCGGCTTTGTCGATAGCCTTCAGGAGCCGCGCACGCCCTATATCTCGCCGTCTCGCCTGTCGAAGGCGCTCGGCGTCAAGGTCGCGAATCTTGCAGAATTGACCGGCGTTCATCGCAACACCCTGCGCAATCCCTCCTCCGAGCGCCTGCAGGGCAGGATGCGGGAAATGATAAAGGCGATCTCAGCGGCCGCCGAGTTGACCGGCGATCTCCAGAAGGCAATCTACTGGTATCGGAATGAACCGATTGCCGATTATGGTCATCGCACGGCCGCAGAGCTTGTTGCGGATGGTGAGGTCGAGGCTGTCCTCGCGTATATCCGGGACCTGGAGAACGGAGCGCGCGGGTGAAGATCATCCGCATCGGCCCGGACGCGGTCTTTCATCGCTATCTGACACCGAAATGGGCGTTTCTCCCGACCAGCGGGGCCGGTGCCGCCGTAGATGGCGGACGTTTCAATCGCCCCGGCGTGGAAGCTCTCTATCTCTCCGTTGCGCCACAGACCGCCCTTGAAGAATATCGACAGGGCGCGAGCATCACACCGCCGGCTACTCTTGCCGCCTACAAGGTCACGCTCAGCGATGTCGCCGATCTGTCGGAAGGCTTCGATCCGCTTGATTGGGACGCTGCTTGGGCTCAATGGAACTGTGCGTGGCGAAAGATCGCCCGTATCGACAAGAAAGTGCCTCCCTCCTGGAAGCTGGCCGACGAGGTTATCTCAGCCGGCTTTCGGGGACTTCTCTTCCCGTCGCTACGACACGCCGGTGGAACCAATCTGGTGATTTTCACTGCCAACCTCGTTGCGGGCGATGAAGTACATGTTCACGATCCAGATAACCGGTTGCCGCGCGATCAATCGTCTTGGCTGCGGTAGCAGCACATTTTCAATAGACTGCCGTGTCGCGGGGATCAGCTCCAGCAATGACGGAGATCGCGAAGCTATCAGTTTTGTACCAGATACCGAGGATTCACCCATCCCTCGTGGCCTGACTCCTTCACCCGAATATGCACCCATCCGGCCTCCGTCCCAATGATTACAACCGACACACCGGTCGCAAGCGTTTCCACGAGCACATATTGCGGGCCTGGCCCTTCTCGCATGTTGAGATTAGTAGTTGTTTTCGCGCTTTCGGCTTTCGGAGTGTTGATTTCCACTGAGAGCTGGCCCGGCGTTTCCACCGAGAAGTGACCCGCCTTTAGGTATCGTTTGTGTTGGCCGTGGTGGTCAAGTTCCTGCGTTTCTCCTTCGTTGTTTTCGGCTCATGCGCCGAGCTGCTCTTGAAGGGAAGCTGCCGTTTCCGGTTTCCAGGATGTGGCCGTGGTGGGTAAGCCGGTCGAGCAGCGCGGTGGTCATCTTGGCGACGCCGAACACGCTGGCCCATTCACTAAAGCTGAGGTTGGTGGTGATGATAACGCTGGTGCGTTCGTAGAGTTTGCTGAGCAGATGGAAGAGCAATGCGCTGAATGGCAGGTATCCCACCTCGTGGAGAATGACGAGATCGGAATGGACGAGCCGATTGGCGATCTGTCCCGACTTGCCTTGTGCCTCCTCTTGCTCGAGCGCGTTGACCAGTTCAACCGTCGAGAAGAACCGCACCCGCTTATGGTGATGCTCGATGGCGTGGACACCGAGCGCAGTGGCAATGTGCGTCTTGCCCGTGCCGGGATCGCCGACCAGAACGATGTTGTTGGCGTCGTCGAGGAAATCGCAGCGGTGGAATTGTTGCACGAGAGCCTCGTTGATCTCGCTGCTTGCGAAGTCGAAGCCCTTCAGATCACAGTACGCCGGAAAGCGTGCTGTCTTGAGCTGGTATGCAGTGGATCGGACCTCTCGTTCCGCTGTCTCCGCCTTGAGAAGCTGGGATAGGATCGGAATGGCAGCCTCGAACGCCGGCGACCCCTGCTCAGTCAGATCAGCGACGGCGTGGCCATGCCATGCATCTTCAACTGCCGCAGCATGATGACGATCGCGCCGCTTGCCGGATTATGACGCATGGTGAACCTCCGTCTTTCTCAAGGTATCGTATCGTTCGACATTGGCCTTGGGCTCATTGGTGAGCGTCAGTGCCTGCGGTGCGTCAAGGGTCGGCGGCGTGAAGGATTTGCCGTCAACGAGACAATGCAGCAGGTTCAACACATGCGTCTTGGTCGGGACGCCGGACTTCAGCGCCATGTCGACGGCCGAGAGCACTGCCTGTTCGTCGTGCTGGAGAACAAGTGCCAGGATATCGACCATCTCGCGGTTGCCACCTGGCTTCTTGAGCAGATGTTGTTGCAAGGTCCGGAATGCATCGGGAAGCTCGGCGAACGGTGCGCCGTTGCGAAGAGCACCGCGCTTACGCTGCACCACATCCAGAGTGTGACGCCAGTCATAGATGGTCTGTCCTGGCCGCGACGCGACGGTGCTCGCAGACGATCTGACCTTCTGCGGCGACCACGAGACGATCCGGATAGACCCGGAGGCTCACCGGTCGATTGGCAAAGGACGTCGGAACGCTGTAGCGATTGCGCTCCAGATGCACGAGGCAGGTGGGCGTGACCCGCGTCGTATATTCGACGAACCCGTCGAACGGCCTGGAGAGCGGCATGAGAGCTGGGACTTCCTCGGCCCAGATGTCGGCAATAGTGCCACGCAACTGACCGTGGGGTGTCTTGGCCCAGAACTCCTTGCAACGCTCCTCGAGCCAATCGTTCAGGGCCTCCAGTGATGGGAAGCGCGAGGTCGGGGGAAAGAAGCGATGACGCGCATCCTGCACGCTCTTCTCGACCTGTCCCTTCTCTGAGCCGTAAGCCGGATTGCAGAACTCGGGCTTGAACCCGTAGTGGCTGGCCATTGCCATAAAGCGGACGTTGACGTCGCGCTCTTTGTCACAGCCGACCTTGTCGATTGCCGTGCGCATGTTGTCGTAGATGCCGCGGCTAGGGATGCCACCGAAGACGCGGAAGGCATGGTAATGGGCATCGAACAGCATTTCGTGCGTCTGCAGGAGATATGCCCGGACGTTGAAGGCCCTGGAGTAGCTCAGCTTCGTGTGGGCGATCTGCAGCTTGGTGCGCTCATTGCCGATGATTGCCCAATCTTCCGACCGGTCGAACTGAAAGGCTTCGGCTGGTTCGGACGCCAGGGGCACAAATGTCCAGCGGCCCATCGTCTGTAATTCTCTATGACGATCATCGCGCCATTCTCGCGCAAATGCCGCCACGCGATTCTAGCCCTCGTAGCCGAGGCTGACAAGATCAGCGTGTAGCTGCTTGATAGTCCGCTTCTGCTTGCGGCCCTTCTTCGACTCCGTCTTCAGTCAGGCCGATAACCGATCTGCAAACGGATCAAGTTTGCTCGGCCTCTCCGGCACGTTGAACTTCGGCTCCACGCCGCCGGAGCGCAGATATTTGCGGATGGTATTCCGGGATAAGCCGGTCCTGCGGCAAATCTTCCGGATCGATAGATGCTCTCGAAAATGCCAGCGTCGGATTACGCTCAGTAACGCCATGTCGATCACTCTAGAGCCCCCTGAAAACATGCGAGGGACGGTTGAAACATGGGTCAATTCTCAATGGAAATATCGCGCTGCGCCGGGTCAGCTCTCAGTGGAAATCAACAGAAAGGACCTATTGCTATCTTTGAACTCTTTTCTAGTCCGATTCTGACAAATATGCGCCCTTGGTGAAAGACGGAAGAAGCCGCATCTGAGATGTTGTGAACTTCAGCAGGTATCCGTCCAAAGAGCGACAAAGATGAATAGAAATAGCATTGAGGTGCGGGTCGGCACAGAGAATGAGTTCTCCAAAGTGTGCGACACGCTCGCCGACGCCTTCTTCGAAGACCCGTTCGTCGAATATATGTTTCCCGACAAGTCGCGCCGCGCCCGGTTTCTCCCGGTTTACTTTTCTATTTACGCAGAATCCGGGCATACCCTGATTGCGGGCGATGATTTCGACTGGTATGTGGGGGCGGCAGTGCATTTCACCCCTGAAAACCTGGACCTCAGCGAAGAAAAACTGCGGCATGACGCTGAGAAAGTATTTTCACTGTGTGGAGATGACGCGCACACAGTGGTCGCGATGATGAAAGCCTTGAACGAAAATCATCCGAGAGACCTTGTCCACGCTTATCTGCTATTTATCGGCTCGCGTCTTGCTCGTGGCTCAGGAGTTGCCACCGCGCTCGTAGACCATCTTGCGCAAAGGTGGGATGCCGAGAATCTCCCAATGTATGGCGCGGCGACGACTCTGAAGAATCTCAACTTTTCCGTGGACCATATGGACGCTCGGCCGCTAGAGCCGCGGATCCGTCTCGACAACGGATTGGAGCTGTTTCCCCTGTTACGTCTTCCTCAAAGCCGCCGAGCTTCGCAAGCATCCTGACGGGTGGCGAAGATTTCCCAGCCGGGTCAGTGATCGCCAATGCCGGCGGCGGTCTCCTGATCGAGAGCGTGCAGCGGGCAGGCTGTCGAACACTCTGGCAGGCGCAGAGCCTTACGATACTACCTTTTGTGGCATTCATGCAGGTGTGAACCTCAGCCACTTGGAGATCCGCTCGTGACAACAGCCTCACTGATACGTCTTGCTTCTTTGGACCAACTGCACGGTGACGGCCCGCACACACTGTCAGTTAATGGATTCGACGTCGTGGTGGTGCGGACACAGGCTGGGTTCCGAGCCTTTCAAGGGCGCTGTCCACACCAGGGAGCTCTTCTGGGAGAAGGCGAAATCACTGCAGGCAGGCTGGTTTGTCGAAACCACGGCTGGCGCTTCAGTACCGAGTCTGGGGAGCGGGAAGGCGGGCCTCAGTGCCTCACGTCTTATCCAATCGTCGAGAAAGATCGCGATCTCTACATCGAGGCGTTGGGATTATTCGGTGCGCGTCATCGCGTCGATGCAGTGCGCACATTGAAGAGCCTTCCAGGTCCAAGAGGGTTGCCGGTTTTAGGCAATGCCCATGAGCTTGACGCGTCGACGCTTCATCTCACGCTCGAACGCTGGGCCGACAAATATGGGCCAGCATATCTGTTTCGGATAGGTCCCAAGCCAGTCATTGTGCTCTCTGACCCAAAATGGTGTGAACAGGTCCTCCGAGCGCGGCCGGAGAGATTCACGCGCGCATCTCAAATGGCCCCCATATTCTCCGAGCTGGGAGCTGAGGGGGTTCTGACCGCCGAGGGCGAAGCGTGGCGCACGCAAAGGAAACTTGCCGTGAGAGCGCTTGCTCCGACAAACTTTCGCGAGCTGTATCCAAAGCTGCAGACCGTCATCACCCGCCTGAAAAAACGCTGGGAAAGGGCCGCCGATCTCGGTTCGATAGTCGACATAGTCGAAGACCTCAAGCGTTTCACATTGGATGTCACTACGCTCATCACCTTCGGCCACGACATCAATACCATCGAAGACGCGGAGGATGTCATTCAGCACAAGCTTGCGCTCATGTTTCCAGCGCTCAATCGACGCATATTCGCCTTGTTCCCGACATGGAGATTCGTCCGGCTCCCGCAAGATTGTCGGTTAGATCGCGCGATCGCGGAGCTGCGAGCCTGGCTCGGCGAACTGGTGGTAGCCGAGCGATCACGTCTGGCTGCCGAGCCTCGACGAGCCGAGAGACCCTCCAATTTCCTTGAAGCCATGGTGTCGGCGCGGGATGAAGAGGGGCGGCCTTTTGCAGACGAGATAATCTTTGGAAATCTAATGACGATGCTGCTCGTTGGCGAAGACACATCGGCGCATACGCTCGGGTGGGCTGTGCATCAGCTGTGCGATAGCCCCGACTCCGTCAGTCAACTACGGCGAGAGGCCGATCGGCTCTTGGGAGTATCGGATGTGGCAGGCGATATCGATACGGCCAACAAGTTCATCTGGGCCGGCGCCATCGTAAACGAAACGATGCGTCTTCGCCCAGTTGTTCCCTTCCAGTTCCTCGAGGCAAAAGTCGACACTGTCGTCGGCGATCTGTTCGTAGCGGCGGGTACTCGCCTGGCAGTACTTATGCGTCCGGGAACGCGCGATTCAAGGCACTTTGCCGACCCTCTCTCTTTTCGGCCCGCGCGCTGGCTCGACGATACCTTGGGAGTACACGACGCATCGGTGCATACTCCTTTTGGATCGGGTGCTCGCATTTGTCCCGGGCGCCATCTCGCATTACTCGAAATGAAGTTGGTTCTGGCGATGCTGTACAAGAGTTTCGAGGTGGAACGAGTGAGCAAAGCCGAGGAAGTGCGCGAGCAATTCGCAATTGCGATGTCTCTGGCGGGCCTGAAAGTGCGCCTGCGCCCCCGCTCCAACACATCGGCGAAAACGGCCGACTCCTGAAAACAGGGAATCAGCCCAGCGTCGTCTGTCGCCGCGATGACCGCTCTGGGCTGTCAACGGCGAAGGAGAACCCGGCCACGCGGTGGCGCAAAAGTCGGCTCCAAGCCGGGATTTTGGCCAAATCGTTCAGCCGTTGCTGCGAAAAGCATGATCGTCACGCCGTTCGCATCATCGGCCCGCCGTTCGCGCGCATCAGGGCCATGATGACGGGGCCGAGCGAGAATTCGCAGCGCCGGGCCCTAGCCGTCAGGTCACGCAGGTAACCGCCCGCCGTGTTGATCTGCCCTGTCCGCTCCAGGATGCAAGCAATCGTCGCCGCGGCATTTTCCGGCCCCATCACCTCACAGGCCTCCTGATGGGGTAGGTTCAGGATACGTGTAAAAGCCGGTCACAAGGGATTTTTCAGACCTGATCGGACCCGTTTTGTGATCTCTCCGACGCGGCGGGCGACTGGCCTTTTGTCCGATTTTCCCTTGAATTTTGCGAATACGCTGGCCCAATAGTGAGCCGTTCCGCAAGCCTCGATGCCGATGAGGCAGGGTGGCACCTGCGCGCCATCTTAGCACCAGCGGAGCGGGAGCCTTCCATCCCATCGATTTCGCCCCCTCTCGCAAACGACCCCATTAAAGCGTTGAGACCGGGGGCGTGCCTGGTGCTTAAGGCAGGTGGTTGCATTGAGTAACCGGGCAACCTCGTCGCGGCTCAGCACCACGGGCAGGTTACGCGGATGCGCCAGCCGGACGAGCCTGCGCGCCGGGTCCGGGCGGTCGAGGGTCTGGGTGAAGAAGAAGCGTAGCGCCGACACGATGCTGTTCATCGTCGGAACGGGAACGCCGTCCTCCTGCTGCGCGATCTGGAACCGGCGCAGGTCGTCGGCAGTCGCCGTGTCTGGCGAACGCCCGAGGAAGGTTGCCAGGCGTCCAATGTCGCGGAGAGAGTTGCGATGCATTTCGCGTGAGAAACGCCGCATGTTTATGTCGTCGATCAACCGCTGGCGCAGTGGGCTGACGGGTGTGTCGACACGGGGGTACTGCATGATCAGGCTCCTTTGTTGAAGAAGCTCGTCATGCTCTGCTCTTGCCGGACGACGTTCAATTAAGGCGCAATCTCCAGCCTGCGCCCTCTACCTCAGCCGCAGAGGCCCTCCCGCGCAGCGGGTTCGTTCTTCGGCCCCAACTCTACCTCGGTCTTTCCCGCATCCTACAAGTCTTTTTCGCATCCGCTTGCCGGACCTACGACTCACGGGGAATTAGCCCTTTCTACGGGTGCTTCGACGGTCTTTGATCGTCGGCACGAGGCAAGAGCGGGTGCGGCATGGACCGGGAAGATGATCGAGCGGAAAGGGACAAGACACCCGCAAACCACAATGCTAACCGGGACCATGATAACAAAATGGTCCCGCGATCTTCCGTTGAAGCTGTTTCATCCGCCGAGAGACTCGATCACCTCGTATTCGACATTGCCCGGCTGATCGGTCGCCAGATGGCACGTGACGATTACGAGTGCCGAGCTCCAGTCAGTGAGAATCGCGATCCAGGTGGAGGCCATGACTGACGCGAGAGCGATCCTAACCGTCGGATCATGCAGCAGACGCCTTGCACCACCCTCCCGTTTGCGACTAGGATTCCACTTGAGGCAGATACGCGCTGCCTTGGGGCGTGGAAACCCCGTGTACACAGGTATTGGTGTCGACCTGCAACGGCACTTCTCCTTGATCTTTATGGTCGGGGAGCCTGCGGCGTATGCAACAGGTTCACCCGAACTAAAGGCCGTGGGGATCGTGTGTACACGGTTTTCCAACTCCCCGATCACCAGGGGTCATTGAGCATGGACGCGGGGGCGAACCGCGAATGCTCCCAGGAAGCCGATCGAACGACACGAGGGCAGACAGGCCCGTTTCCTTATCCGATCTGCGTCCGCGACCCTCGCCATTGCGACAAGGGGAAACCGTCATGTCGGACACACAGCAGGCATCGAGTTGCAGCATCTATACCTATGTCTACGGCGACGACCTTACGAGGACCAGCCGCCGTTTCTACGATACGCAGGATACGGCGCGGCGGGATGTCGTGACCTTTCGCCGGAAATTGCTCGCCGAGAAGGATCGTAGCGACCCGCTGCCGGACATGAAGATTGTCCGCATGGAGACGGTGCCGCTGACGCCGAAGGCGCTCGTCTCCCTTTTCAACGATCTCGACGGCAAGCTCGGTGATTTCATCCGCTTGCGGGAAGTGGTCGAGGTAATCACCGAGCCGCAGGTCGGGGCGGGGCAGGGTGGTTCCATCGCCTGAGGCGGCGGAGCCGACTGAGGCCTTTGCCTCGTTCCACTGACGTCGGCCAGAACAAAGCCGTCCCCTCAAGGGCATGCCGCTGACGTGATGGCGCGTCCCGCGCCCGTCTCGCACGTAAATACAGCGCGTTGCTGGATGCCCATGAACGCTGAAGACGAGACTCAACAAGGAGACATGCCGATGACTCGTGCTGCCCTCTACGCCCGCTATTCCTCAGATAACCAGAGAGGCCTCGATCGAGGACCAATTGCGATTGTGCCGTGAGCGCGTTCTGAGGGAAGGATGGGACTTCGCCGAAACATATTCGGATGCCGCGGCATCGGGAGCGAGCATGCTCCTTCGCCCGGGCATCAGGCAGCTTCTCGCCGATGCCCAGTCGGGGCAATTCGAGGTTGTCGTCGCGGAGGCGCTCGACCGACTGTCCAGGGATCAGGAAGACATAGCGGGCTTGTTCAAGCGACTGCGGTTCGCCGGTGTGACAATCGTGACGTTGAGCGAGGGACAAATCGATGAGCTGCATGTCGGGCTGAAGGGCACGATGAACGCGCTCTTTCTCCGAGATCTGGCTGCAAAAATACGGCGTGGCCAGATCGGCCGCGTGACGAAAGGCTTTTCCGCCGGTGGCTTGTCATACGGCTACCGCGTGGTGCGGAAATTCGACGAGCGGGGCGAACCGATCAGGGGGCTTCGCGAGATCGATCCCGAACAGGCGGAGGTGGTGCGCCGGATATTCAGCGAGTTCGCGTCGGGGCGTTCCGGTCGCACGATTGCTGCCGCCCTCAACCGCGATGGAGTTCCGTCGCCTTTCGGCGGCGAGTGGGCTGCGTCGACCATCAACGGAAATCTGAAGCGCCGCAGTGGAATGCTCTACAACGAAGCCTACGTCGGATTGCTGGTGTTTAATCGTCTTCAAATGGTGAAGGATCCAGACACCGGAAAGAGGATTTCGCGGCCCAATCCCCCGGACCAGTGGCACGTGGTCGACGCGCCGCAGTTGCGTATCATCGCGGACGATGTCTGGGACGCGGTACAGGTTCGGAAGAGGGCCTATGGTGGAACGCGCGTCCATGAGCGCAGACGCCCCA
Organism: Ciceribacter sp. RN22; assembly: GCF_024054295.1. Classification (NCBI taxonomy): domain Bacteria; kingdom Pseudomonadati; phylum Pseudomonadota; class Alphaproteobacteria; order Hyphomicrobiales; family Rhizobiaceae; genus Ciceribacter; species Ciceribacter sp. RN22. Next base: position 2,563 of record NZ_JAMXLD010000034.1, on the reverse strand, counting down.
AACGAATATTCTCGGGCCTGATCCGTTGCGGATGTTGCGGAGCGGCTTACACCGTCAAGTTTCAGGATCGGTTGTCTTGTGCAGCTCATCGCGAGAAAGGAACGTGCGATAACAATCGCACCATTCGCATGCCGGACCTGGAGCAGCGTGTTCTCGGGGGGATAAAGCGCCGATTGCTGGCGCCGGAGGCGATCGCGGAGTTCCTGCGCGAATACCAGGCGGAGCAGAAGCGGTTGAATGCCGGCGCTGATCGCGAGTTGCGCGAAGGCGAGAGGCAACTCGCCAAGCTGGACAAGCAGATCCGGAATATTGTCGATGCTATCGCCGACGGAGCAGCGACGATCTCGCTGAAGGCAAAGTTGCGCGAACTGGAAGCGGAGAAGGCACGGCTGGTCGCCAGTCTCGACTTCCTGCGCGCGTCGACAAAGGTAGTCGAGCTTCGGCCCGCATCAATCGACTCCTATCGTACCAAGATCGAGGAGCTGCAACTCGGGTTGCAATCGAACGACTCGATGCAGATGGCTAGCGAAATCCGCTCCCTGGTGACCTCAATCGAAGTTCACCCGTGCGAGGATCGAGGTCAGGTCGAGCTTTTCGTGAAGGGAGCAATAGCGGATCTTTTGGACCTTCCGAAGAAGAAACCGCATGCTGTGCTTAGCACTGTAATGGTGGTAGCGGGAGAGCGTTTCCGCCAATACCGTGCGACGGTCGATATCAAATGCTGAACTGGTACCACGAGGCGCTTGGCCGCGCGCCCACAGCCAGTTAGCTGCTTGTTAAGCCTGACGGCTTATCTGTCCTCCGTGAAACATGAGGTTTCAGATGAGGGCCCGCATGAGCGATGATCAGGACGACAAATTTGATTTTAGGGTCGAACACCGTTCTTCACGGTGGATCTGCCGTCCATTCAACTTCCTGATCTTGGTGGCCCCGCTCGTCGGTACCGTTCTGCTCATCGTTCTTTCCCTCGAGGATCGAAGCAGCGCGACCGGCCCGGTCCCGTTTTTGGATGACGTCGTGACGTCGTCAATTCGGAAGGCGAACTGAGGCCGCCGAAACGATCGGCGAGAAGGACCGATCGCACCAGCGATCAGTCCAGCGATGGCCGATGTCTCGACAAACATTGTTCGCCATCTGTCACCGGCGGGTGCGCATACGGGGCCACGGTACCTCCAAGGTGCCGGCGATCGCCACAGAAGAAGGGGCGATCACCGGCCCTTGCGGGAAACCCTCCTCTCCTCCGCGCGAGCCGCGGCGGCTTCCCCGCACTCTCGTCGACAGCCCCTTCAGCATCGACCCCGGCACCGGCTGCCGATTGCCAGCGCAGCTATACCAACGATCACGCCCGCGAGATCTGGCGACCTTGAGGGAGGCGTAACAAGGGGAACAGCTCCTGGCCGGTATCGAGGCGGATGCGTGGTTCAAGCGCTCGAGCGCCGATGTGTCTGATGGAGAAGTCGAGGTTTGCTGCAGTTGTCGCCTCCCCATACATCGGGAGATCCTCAGCATCCCACTTTTGCGAAAGATGGTCCAGGAGTGCGGTAGCAACGCCCGAGCCTCGAAGGCGCGAGCCGATAAAGAGCAGATATGCATGGACAAAGTCGCGGGGATGATTGTCGTTCAGCGCTTTCATCATTGCGACCACGGTACGCGCGTCGTGCCCGCAGAGGGCATATGCCTTCGCGGTTTCACTCCGCACTCTCTCTTCACCGATATCGAGGTTGTCGGGTGTGAAATGCACTGCCGCGCCGACAAATCTGTCATCGCCACT
>NZ_JAMXLD010000034.1:0-743 GCF_024054295.1 Ciceribacter sp. RN22 | reverse complement strand
TATCACACAGATTGGAGAACTCATGCTCGCCGCCAACCCGTACCGCAATGCTGTGTCCATTCTCCATTGTCGCCCCCGACCATAATCAACCACTGATCGCAACCTCGCAGCTTTGACTTCTACCGTATTTCAAGAAGGGCGCATGTTTTTCAATATGATGCGGTCTTTCGAAATGGTGGCCGCGCATCCTGACTACCGTCCTCGTCAGATCGAATGGCCTCTCCCGGGGGCAAATCCGAGCAACCGGCGGTTTGGAGCGGTTCCCTTACTGGCTGAATCTGCGCGTTCGGGTGCTTGCCGCAGTCCCTGGCGGCGCGCCGCACCGAGAAGCAGCCGAACCTTTCGTCGACCGTGCTGGCCGGCGCCAGCCGCCCCGCGAAGGTCCGGGTCCAGGTGATTTCTGTGATCAGGCCTTGTCCGTCGCTGGTCGGACGGGCCTATCCGACTACGATGGTCGCGCCGGCGCTGACCCGCTCATAGAGATCGACAATGTCCTGATTGATCATCCGGATGCAGCCGGAGGACATGGCCTGGCCGATCGTCCACCACTCCGGGGAGCCGTGGATTCGGAAAAGCGTATCGACGCCGTCATGAAAGATATAGAGGGCTCGTGCGCCGAGGGGATTGGTCAGCCCGGGCGGCATGCCCGATCGGTACTTGACGAGGTCCGGCCGGCGCTGAATCATCTCTTCAGGCGGGGTCCAGACCGGCCACTTCTTCTTGTACTGGATACGGGCGCGGCC
>NZ_JAMXLD010000033.1:30022-38729 GCF_024054295.1 Ciceribacter sp. RN22 | reverse complement strand
ATGCCGATCCCGGAGAGAAGCACGGCCTCGCGAAAGACACTACTAGCGGCAGAGTAAAAAGAAAGAAGGCACTTGACCTAAAACCGCCGAATAGAGAAACCATGATCCGAGCTCCGAACAGCTTCGATTATGGTCAGATCAAGCAGGTGTTCCCGCACCTGTTTGATCGACTGCCTCAGAGTTACCTACAGAATGATAGATGTCAATCAGAAAGTTTGCAGTGAATAGGATCGCACTGACAGCGGAGCAATGCCGTGGCGCGCGGGCGATGTTGGGCTGGAGCCAGATCGAGCTGGCGAGAGCCGCGAACGTCTCCCGCCAGACCATTGCCGATTTCGAGCGCGGAGCTCACGTTCCTATCGGCAACAATCTTGCGAGTATCGTCGCGGCACTGGAAGAGGCGGGAATCGAGCTCGTCGCGGATGACGAGAAAAAGGGCGCCGGAATTCGGTTCCGCAGAACCGCTGCCTCACGGCGAGAATAGACCGTTGCGAGGGAAAACCCGGAATCAAGGCCGCAAGAACACGACGCTGCCCGCCCCGAATTCGGAGCGGGGCACTGTCCGGCGAATACCGTCTGTCATTCGGCGCAGCGTAGGGACCCCACCTGCTCTAAATCTCTCAAAGACTTATCATGCTGATAGGCGTCGAACCCCCATGCTGGTTCACACAAGAACCGCCACCGCTCGAAAGGCCGTCATAAGCAATGGGAACAGAACCCCCAGAAGAGGCTTCAGACTGATCAGAAAATTGCGAAGGAAAACGAGGGTCAAGGCTTGTATTCCACGGAATAGCCTTCACCAAGTTCCTCTTGCAATCGCCTGGCTAGTTCGGTCCCTTGCTTGACATGGGCTACTTTCAAATCTGGAGAGGAGAAGCCAGAATCAGGAGGATAGGGCCTATTGAAGGTGTTCTGATACTGCTGATCCCAGCCAGCAATCGCCTCTCGAAGAGAGGCAGAAATAGGCAAGTTTGAAATATCAACCGGCCCCGAAACTTTTTGCGGGACATAACCCAAGCTCTTGAGCATTTCGTCTTCATCTCCGTAAAGGAAAACGGGTGGAGTCAAAAATTGACAGGAGAGAATGACTTTTTTCACCATATCAATATCTTTCAAATTTGGTTACCGGATAGGCGGTGACAATGTAACCGTTGTCAGAAACGACAACTGCGGTAGGAACATCTCCCACCAAATACACGGGAGCACCGCTACTTGTTCCCACGACATTGTTGTCTCTCAGAGCTTGGCCCACGAAATCTGGAATGTCAGCTTCTGGGACGCCCCATTTTCTAAACTCATCGCCATGTCTGGCAACAATATGCTGCAATCCTGAATCAGCGGTTCCGGACTCGAGCCACACAGTCCGACCATCAGGCAGCTTCTGAATGTCGACCACGTTTTCAGGGGTGACCTTGGTGCCGCCGGCCATCAGGTCATCAATGAGTTGTGTCTTATTTGTAGCAACTTCCCCGTTGTCAACTTTCCCCACGAGCTTGCCGAGGCCGGCGACCGCTGTGTTGTGGGTGATGATGCCGAGCACCTGAGCCAATGACGACGGATCACCGCTGGCGATCTGTTCGAGCGTCCACGGCGTGGCGGTGAATCCGGTGTTGTCGCCGGTCAGGTAATTGATCAGCTTGGCAAGCTCTTTCTGCTTGCCGTCGGGCAAGGAGGCTGCACCGTAAGGAGCCAGTATCTTGACGAGCTGGTCGAGGTTGCCGTCGCTGTCGAGAATCGCCAGGCGATCCGCCTTCGACAAGTCAAACGGTGCGATGCCGCTGTAGCTCGAAAGCGCCACGATGACGTCCTTGAACACCGCATCGCAGCCTGCCCCGGCAAAGCCGGTACTTCTGCAGGTCAGATATTGTTTCTGCTGATCCTCATCCTTCTTTTCGAGCCGCGCCTTTTGCTCGCAGGCGGCTTTGTCGCCGTTCTTGCAGGCGGCCTTGGCCTCGGTCAGTTTTTCCGCGTCGTCATGGTTCAGATAATTGTAATTGACATTATCGAGCGCTGTCGCGGCCCCGAGTTCACCGCCGACTGCGGCGCCGACGGCGGCTGCGACCCATTGGGTGATTGCGGCCTGTTGGGCCTCGTTGAGGTTGGGGTTTGCCTTGAGCACCTTGGCGAGCACGCCGTTGGCGATCTCGCTTGCCCCGCCTGCGAGTGCGCCGGTTGCGGCATTGCCGCCGGCAAGCTCTGCGGTGAGCGCGCCGATGGCGGCGTGAAGGGCGACCTTTTCCGGGGAGCCTTCGTCGAAGCCGAGCTTTTCCGAGAGCGTGCCGACACCGATGTTGAGAAGCTCGGAGAGGGCCGCCGCACTTCTCTGTTTGGCCTTCAGCTCGTCGATGTCGTAGATCTCGACCTGCGTGTTCGCCTTCGAGAGGTCGGTGTTGAGGCCTGCGAGGTCCTGGGTCTGGCTGGAGAGCGACAGGGTGCCCGGCGTGAGGGTCGCGCGCGCGGTCCCCCCGTCGCTCTCCATCGCCGGCTGGCCGACAGCGGGGGTGATGGCCAGACCGCCGAGCGGGGCATTGGCGGCATCCGAGCCGGGAAGCGGCAGGGAGGCCGATAGGCCGATGTTCGAGGTGGATGCGCTGGAACTGTTCCTGAGGTCGGAATAGGTCAGGTGATCGGCGGAGAGCGAGCTGTTGCCGGTCGTATCCGTCGAGGCGATCACCCCGCCGATGAGATCGACGCCGCCTTCGACCGCCACGTGATAGCCGCCGGAGCCGGCGACGATACCGCTCTGCTCGGCGACATTGGCGAAGTCGCCGGTCACCGTGCCCTTGTTGAAGCCGCCGGAAAGACCGGACGGGCCGAAGCCTGCGGAGATGCCGAGGCTCTGCTCGTCATAGGCGGCCGTGTCCTGCACGCTCTCGATCTTGAGATCGCCGCCGACATTGGCGATCACCGTCTCGCCGGAGACGACGGCGCCCTTGAGCACCGTATCCGCGCCGGAGTTGATGACCACGGTGCCGGTGCCGGTCACATGGGAATTGAGGTTATAGACGCCGGTGCCGTCGCCCTCACCCGTCACATAGCTGCCGCTGGCAACGGGAAGGCCGGTGCCGAGATCGATGCCGAAGCTCGCACCCGAGGAGGTTGCGGAAAAACCGGTGCTCGTCGACCCCTGCGCGGAATAGAGCGCGATCTCCTCGCCGGCCGAGAGCAGGATGTTGCCGGCGGACGGATCGGTGGTCGCGACCGGATTGCCGCTCGCATCGAAGCCGGCCGCGATCTGCACGCCGTGGCCGGTGATCGAGCCTTCTTCCGCGACGATGGCAACCGAGCCGCCGCTTCGCAGCGTCGTCGGCACCGGGGACGTGGAGGACGCGGTCTCCAGCGTCTTCTGCTGCGTGAAGCCGATGGTGAGCGAGGCCGAGCCGAGCGACCCGCCGTCTCCGGCCTGCTGGAGCGCCGTGCCGGCCTTATAGGCTGCAAGTGCCGTCGGGGCGAGCGAGTAGAGGCCGTTGGCGTCGCCGAGCCCGGAGGCGGAATCGGCAAGCTGCTGGCCGGCAGAGATCAGACTCGACTGGACGTTGAGGCTGATGCCGGCGAAGAACTCCTCGTGCCGATGAGCATAGTTCGTCTCGTCCTGCGCGGAGAGAAGATTGACATCGTTGAGTGCGTAGAGGGCAATGTCCTGCCCGGCCTCGACCTTTGCCGCCTGCAGGTTGACGTCGTTGCCGGCCGTGATGGTGATATCGCGTCCGGCCGAGAGCGTGGAGACGGCATTGGTGCCGGAGGACTGCGTGACCTCATCCTCGGCCGAGCCGTAGCCGATGCCGATGGAGGCCGAGCCGTTGCCCGACGAGAGACTGATGCCGAAGCCGGAGCGCTTCTCCGTCTCCTGTGACATGGCGCTCTCGGCGCCGGGCGTCACGTTGACGTCGTTTGCGGCGGAAAGCGCGATGTCGCCCCCGGCGGCAATGCCGGAGCCGACGATGTCGATGTCGCGAGCGCGGGCGGTGACGGAGACGTTGCCGCCCGCCGTAAGCATCGATCCGGCATTGACGACGGCGCTGCCGCTCTTTTCCTTCTCCTCCTCGCCCCAGATCGAGAAGAAGCCGTCTCCCGAGCCGGCGAAGAGGCCGGAGGTTTCCTTGCCGATCGCAAGGTCGTGCGCCTCCTGCGCGCCGATGATGGCGACGCTCTCCCCGGCAATGGCGATGTCCTCGCCCGCCGTGACCTCAGACCCGGCGATGGCGACCGTCTTGCCGGCGTCAAGCGTCACAGTGCCCGAGGCGCCGAGACGGGAGGCGACGGTCGTCTCGTCATGGACCTCCGACGACCATTCATTGCTCTGCAGGAAGCCGTGTCCGCGGGACTGCGTATCCTGATCGAGCACGTCCTTGCCGGAGCTGACGACGATGTTGCCGCCGGCGGCGATGGTGAGGTCGGCCGTCTGGTCGGCGCTGCCGGCCGAAAGCGTGGAGGCGGAGACCGTCACGTCGTTTCCGGCGGAGACGGCAACACCGCTGCCGCCCCGGATCGAGGAGCCGGAGGCCGTCTCGACGGCGGGCTGCAGGGCGAGAAGTGCAGCGAGAACGCCGGTCAGGAATGCGGGAGGGTGGCGGAGCAAGGGCTTCTCTTCTCAAGGCCGGCCATGTCGTTCGACGTAATGATGAACTTGAACCGACTGCGGTCCTGATGGGCAAATAAGCAGAGGCCGCCCTACCCCGCCCGCACCTGCGGCTCGGTGATCACCTCGACCACTTCGCGCGAGCAGATGAAGCCGCCGAGCTTGCCGTCGAGGTCGTTGAAGAGCGAGACGAGCGCTTGGCGAGTAACCGGCACCGTCTCCATGCGGACGATCTTCATGTCCGGCAGCGGATCGCTGCGATCCTTGTCGGCCAGCAATTCCCTGCGAAAGGTCACGACATCCCGCCGCGCCATATCCTGCGTATCATAGAAGCGGCGGCTGGTCCTCGTGAGATCATCGCCGAAAACGTAGGTGTAGAAGCTGCAACTCACTGCCTGCTTTGTATCCGACATGACGGTTTCCCCTTGTTGCAACGGCAAGGGTCATCGGAAACTTGGATCGACAGGAAAAGTGCACGAGCCGGTTTCCGGAAGCAGCCGCGGGCGCCCCCGCTTCTCTGCTCATTGACCCTTGGTGATCGGGGAGTTGCAAACCGTACCAGACGGCCCTGTAGCCTTTAGCCGGAGGCCTGTTGCATACGCCACAGGCTCCCCGACCATAGGTCAAGGAGTACGGTGCCGATTCGGCCAGCACCAGCCACTGGTAAGGGTTTGCACGCCCCGAGGCAGCGCGTCACTGCCCTGTGGTCAACCTAATGTAACGATTGTGATTTGTCGCGCTCTTTCTGTCCTGCGATTTGCCCAAACAGGCAGCGCCGGCGATCGCCGTCAGTGGCGCGAGGCGGGTTCGGCCGTCTCGCCGATCAGGGAGGAGAGAAATACGCGCAGGAGATCGCCGGCCTCGTCTTCGTCCTCCCGGACCATGCTGTAGAGGTCGGCGGTGTCGAGGACGAAGGCAATCTTGCGCGTGACGGTTTCAGGGAGCCTGCAGCGGTGATAGACAATGGCGCGGCCCGCCGCCTCGAATGCCTCGAAGCGGTCATCGTCCGCGACAAGCTCGCCGCTCGAAGCTGCGGTGTCGAGCCATGCGGATCGCGCGTCGAAGTAGGCGGCAATCAGCCGTTCGAGCTCGGTGTCCGGTCTGTTCTTGCCCGCAGCCATATTCTACACCTCACGAGACACCGATCAGCTCAATTCAACTGATAACTATCTATCACTAGCCCCAATCGGAAACAAGTGCTTGACTGAGCAAAAGTTATCAGGAAGCGCAATGAAAGCTCTCATCAAGGCTGGTCGTACTCTGCTTGGCCTCTCACAGGTCCAGCTATGCGAGATTGCCGGCGTCCCGCTCATTACCCTGAGAAGGATCGAGGGGAAGCCAGATCACACCGGCCTCGTTTCGGAGGAGACTGTCGCAAGGGTGATCGCCGCCTTGGAAAAGCAGGGCATCCAGTTTCTCGCAGAGGGGCAAATTTCCAAAGGACCGGGCGTTGCCGCATGCGGCAAGCCAAAAACCAACCTCAGCGCGCGCCTCGCCAAAACCATGGGGGCGGAGTGAAGACGGCGTCACGGGGGATAGACGAGGCGCCGACGACGGAACTAAAGCCGAAAACGGCGCCGCATGACCTACGTGACGCGGTCAGACGAATACCGTTTCTGTGCAGTCACGTGGGCCAGCGTTCACCAGCTTGAAAACGCTTAAACCAATAATCGCGGGTATGCGGCTCATGAAGACGCTCAAACTCGCGCACAACTGTCTGCAGATCAGTCCCTATATTGATATCAAGAACAAACCACGCCTTCGATAACCTGCCAGTGATATCAAAGAGCAGATCGAACCTTTTCTCAGCGTCAGAGCGAGAGCCAGTACCAATCTCTTCAATTAGCCGTTGGCACTCGCGCTTATAGGCCGCAAGGCATTGGTTCACCTTTTCCTTGGCTCGGGCGAGCTCCTCCAGACCATTGTCCATCGTCGCATTCACGGCAGTAAGGATCACTCTTCTACCTCAAGGGTTTGATGTGGCCAACTTGACCAGTGGTTGGATTGTAGATCATTTCTAGCCCCGCGCCCTCATAACGGAAGTATCCTGCTGCTCCTCGAGGATCAGGCATCACCTTCGGGTTACTACTCAAAACCTCACGAGCCTGTATGAAAGGCGCAGGGCGGCCATTCTTGTAGAGGTACTCGTAGTACGATTTCGAAAATTTGAAACCATCCGCCGAGTAGAATTGACCGTCAAATTCGATTGCCCTTCCAGTACTTGCGCCACTGCTCCCACTCTCTGTGCTCGTTGCGCTTTGACCCCGCGAGGTCTTGCTCATGACCTTCTGGGCGATGCCGAACGTGACCACAGCCGTGGCGGCGTTGACAAGCTGGCGGTTTGCCTCGTCGTGCAATGCCGTCTGCACCGAGTCTGCATACTGGCTGAGCAACGCGATGGTCTGCAGCCTCTCCGCGTAGACGGCCGTAGCCAATTCCTGGTTCGACAGGCCACCGAACCGGCCGTTCACCAGCCGCATTTCCATATCGGTGTAACCGCCGGGAAGAACCGAGGACGGATCGGCTGACGGATCAGCCGGATTGCGCAGGTATTCGACGGCCCTCAGCGCATCGGCGACCGCGGCGAGGCAAGCGTCGCTGGTGCGGTCAGCATTGCACGCTCCGACGAGCACCTGATCGCGCTGACTGTCGAGATTATCCCAGTAGCCGATCTGCTCCTCGAGCGAGGCAACCTGTCCCTCATCGCAGCCGCCGTCGGACTTGCACTTGGCGAGCTGCTGCTTCGCCTTCTCCCGCGCTAGCTGCTCGCTGTGATACAGATAATTGTAGTTGACGTTATCAAGCGCCGTCGCGGCACCGAGTTCCCCGCCGACTGCGGCGCCGACGGCGGCGGCGACCCATTGGGTGATGGCGGCCTTCTGTGCCTCGTTGAGGTTCGGGTTTGCGGCAAGCACCTTGGCGAGCACGCCGTTGGCGATCTCGCTTGCCCCGCCTGCGAGTGCGCCGGTTGCGGCATTGCCGCCGGCGAGCTCGGCGGTGAGCGCGCCGACGGCGGCGTGCAGGGCGACCTTTTCCGGGGAGCCCTCGTCGAAGCCGAGCTTTTCCGAGAGCGTGCCGACGCCGATGTTGAGGAGTTCGGAGAGGGCGGCCGCATTCCTCTGTTTGGCCTTCAGTTCCTCGATGTCGTAGATCTCGACTTGCGTATTGGCTTTGGAGAGGTTGGTGTTGAGGCTTGCGAGGTCCTGGGTCTGGTTGGAGAGCGACAAGGTGCCCGGCGTGAGGGTCGCGCGCGCGGTCCCCCCGTCGCTCTCCATCGCCGGCTGGCCGACAGCGGGGGAGATGGCCAGACCGTCGAGCGGGGCATTGGCGGCATCCGAGCCGGAAAGCGGCAGGGAGGCCGACAGGCCGATGTTCGAGGTTGATGCGCTGGACCTGTTCTCGAGGTCGGAGAAGGTCAGGTGATCGGCGGAGAGCGAGCTGTTGCCGGTCGTATCCGTCGAGGCGATCACCCCGCCGATGAGATCGACGCCGCCTTCGACCGCCACGTGATAGCCGCCGGAGCCGGCGACGATGCCGCTCTGCTCGCCGACATTGGCGAAGTCGCCGGTGACCGTGCCCTTGTTGACGCCGCCGGAGAGACCGGACGGGCCGAAGCCTGCCGAGATGCCGAGGCTCTTCTCGTCATAGGCGGCCGTGTCCTGCACGCTCTCGATCTTGAGATCGCCGCCGACATTGGCGATCACCGTCTCACCGGAGACGACGGCGCCCTTGAGCACCGTATCCGCGCCGGAGTTGATGACCACGGTGCCGGTGCCGGTCACATGGGAATTGAGGTTGTAGACGCCGGTGCCGTCGCCCTCGCCCGTCGCATGGCTGCCGCTGGCGACAGGCAGGCCGGTGCCGAGGTCGATGCCGAAACCCGCACCCGAGGAGGTTGCGGAGAAGCCGGTGCTGCTGGACCCCTGCGCGGAATAGAGCGCGATTTCCTCGCCGGCCGAGAGCAGGATGTTGCCAACGGACGGATCGGTGGTCGCGACCGGATTGCCGCTCGCATCGAAGCCGGCCGCAATCTGCACGCCGTGGCCGGTGATCGAGCCCTCTTCTGCGACGATCGCAACGGAGCCGCCGCTTCGCAGCGTCGTCGGCACCGGGGACGTGGAGGACGCC
>NZ_JAMXLD010000033.1:0-30012 GCF_024054295.1 Ciceribacter sp. RN22 | reverse complement strand
GTCTTCTGCTGCGTGAAGCCGATGGTGAGCGAGGCCGAGCCGAGCGACCCGCCGTCTCCGGCCTGCTGGAGCGCCGTGCCGGCCTTATAGGCTGCAAGGGCGGTGGGGGCGAGCGAGTAGAGGCCGTTGGCATCGCCGAGCCCGGAGGCGGAATCGGCAAGCTGCTGGCCGGCAGAGATCAGGCTCGACTGGACGTTGAGGCTGATGCCGGCGAAGAACTCCTCGTGCCGATGGGCATAGTTCGTCTCGTCCTGCGCGGAGAGAAGATTGATGTCGTTGAGTGCGTAGAGGGCTATGTCCTGCCCCGCCTCGACCTTTGCCGCCTGCAGGTTGACGTCGTTGCCGGCCGTGATGGTGACGTCGCCTGCGGCCGAGAGCGTGGAGAGCGCATTGGTGCCGGAGGACTGCGTGACCTGGTCCTCGGCCGAGCCGTAGCCGATGCCGATCGAGGCCGAGCCGCTGCCCGACGAGAGGCTGATGCCGAAGCCGGAACGCTTCTCCGTCTCCTGTGACATGGCGCTTTCGGAGCCCGGCGTCACGTTGACGTCACGCGCGGCGGAAAGCGCGATGTCGCCGCCGGCGGCAATGCCGGAGCCGACGATGTCGATGTCGCGAGCGCGGGCGGTGACGGAGACGTTGCCGCCGGCCGTGATCGTGGAGGCGGCATTGACGACGGTGCTGCCGCTCTTTTCCTTCTCCTCCTCGCCCCAGATCGAGAAGAAGCCGTCGCCCGAGCCGGCGAAGAGGCCGGAGGTCTCCTTGCCGATCGCGAGGTCGTGCGCCTCCTGCGCGCCGATGATGGCGACGCTCTCCCCGGAAATCGCGATGTCCTCGCCCGCCGTGACCTCGGAACCGGCGATGGCGACCGTCTTGTCCGCGTAAAGCGTCACACTGCCCGAGGCGCCGAGACGGGAGGCGACGGTCGCCTCGTCGTGGACCTCCGACGACCATTCATTGCTTTGCAGGAAACCGTGTCCGCGGGACTGCGTATCCTGATCGAGCACGTCCTTGCCGGAGCTGACGACGATGTTGCCGCCGGCGGCGATGGTGAGGTCGGCCGTCTTGTCGGCGCTGCCGGCCTCGACCGTGGAGGCGGAGACCGTCATGTCGTTTCCGGCGGAAATGGCAACGCCGCTCTCGCCCCGGATCGCGGAGCCGGAGGCCGTCTCGATGGCGATATGGCTGTCGGTATGGGCTCCATTGCCGGACTTGTTGTGCAGGTCGTAGGTTTCTTGGTCGATCGCCTCGGCGATCGTCACGTTTCCGGCGGCCCGGAGGTCGACCGCCTCGCCGGCGGCGATGCTGCTGCCGATGATGGTGAGGTCGCCCGCGCCGGAACCGCCGGCGGAAACCGCGACATTGCCGCCCGCGGTGATCTCGGCGCCGGCATTGACGATGCGCTCGCCGGAATTGGCGCCGAACTGAACGGAGCTCCGGTTTGCGACCGCGGTGATGTTCACGTCGCCGCCGGCGACGATGGCGGCATCGCCACCCGCACCGAGAGCGGAGCCGGAAAGAAGCACGTCCCTTCCGGCTCCGACCCTCATGTCGCCGCCGGAGGTGAGCTGCGACATCTGCTGCGTGGTGGTGGCGGTGGTCGTATAGCCGTCGTCGGTGCCGCGCTTGACGTCCTTCGTCACGACGCTGACCGAACCGTTTTCTGCGGTGACGCCGAGTGCACCGCCGGCACTTGCCGAACTGCCGATGATAGTGACGTCATTCGTTGCGCTGACGGCGAGATTGCCGCCGGCATTCACCCGCGTGCCGGTGGCGTTTTCCGAGCCGCCGTTCTCGACCTTGACCGCATCGAGCGTCACGTCGCGGCCGGCAAGAAGCGCACTTCCGTCGACCTCGACGCCCGCGCCCGTAAGCTTCAGGGTGTCGCCGGCCTTCAGCACGGCATTGCCGCCGGCATCGACCATGGCATTCGGATTGACGACGCTCGCACCGCCGATATCGACGGACTGGGCGGTGAGCGTGATCGTGCGGGACGCGTCGAGCCGGAGGTCGTTGCCCGCGACGAAGCTGCCGCCGTTCGCCGCAATCGTCGTCGCGGCGAGCCGCAGGTCGCCCTTGGCGGCGATCGTCCCGGAATTGTCAACCGCCCCGACATTCATCGTCAGCGAGCCGCCGGAGATCAGCGCACCGGACGCCGTGAGCGTCGCCCGGTCGGCATCGGCGACGTAGACGGTCGGCACGAGGACTTCGATGCCGGCGACCATCCTCTTCTCGTACCAGACGAGCGTTCCGGTGAGCGAGGCGGCGAGTTCGGGCGACAACTGTTCGCCGATCGCAAGACCGTGTGCTCTGGCGAACTCGATCCCGCGGTCGAGCAGCACCTTCATCTGCTCGATGGCATCGCTGCCCGGAACGAAGGAGCCCTTGCCGAGCCCCTGGCCGGCGAGCTGGCGCAATTGCACGTCGACGAGTTCGTTCTCGAAATAGGCGTCGCCGAGGAACGGCACCTCGCGCTCCGGCTTGTAGCCGATGCGGTCGATGAAGTAGCCCGAGCCGTAGAACCTGCCGACGTCGAGGAATTCCGCGCGGGTCTCGTAGAGGAAGACCTGGCCGGGGACCGTCCCGCCGAACCCGCCCGAGCCCGGCTTCGGAACCGACGTGGCGAGCGCTGCGAGCATGTCGGCGGAGGCGAGCGGAAGCGCACCGGGCTGCAGGCCGGTTCCGGCCCCGGAAACCCCGGCTCCGGCAAGGAGGCCGCCGAGCGCCGCGTTTGGCGTGAACAAGGCGCCGCCCGCCGTCAGCCCGGCAAGGGCGGCGGTCGGATCGGCCGGATCGGTCGACGGCGCAAGAACGGCATGGCCGGCGATCGATCCGGCGGCAGAGGTGTTGTTGACGGTGGCAAACCCGCTGATGTCGAGATTGCCGGCCGCCTTGATGTTGGCGGATGCGAGGCTGACGGCCTCGACGTTTCCGAGCACCGAAGTGCCGTTCGCCATGTCCTTCGACGGGTTGCGTCTGCCCTTGGCGTCATAGGCTTCGCAGGCGCCCTGCGCATGGCATTCCAGCGTGGTCGTGCGGGTTGCCATGACGCCTTCGTTGTTGAGCGTCTCACCCTTGAGGGCGGCATTGCCTTCCGCTTCGATCGAACTGCTGGAATTGTTCAGCACGGTCGCGTCGATCATGAGATTGCGGCCGGTGTGGATCAGGGCTTCCGGCGCAAGCTCGCCGTCGAAGACCTCCTGGGTGACCGTCTGGCCGATATAGGCGGCCTCGTCCCGGCTATAGGTCGTGCTGGTGTCGTGCGGCTTGCCCTGCTCCACGACGACGAAGTACTTCGACGGGTTATCCGGATCGAGTGTGATATTGCCGTCGGCGTCGCGCGGCACACGATCGGCAATCCAGTTGCGGATGGTGGTTGACCCTGTCGGCCCCTGGGCCGAGATCCAGGTCCAGGCGTGATAGGAACTGCCGTCGGCGAGGACCGTGCGCGACCAAAGCCTGTCCTGGTAGTCTTCCCATAGCTGGCGCGGCAGGTCGGGGAAGATGTAATCTCTCGAAGTGTCATCGTTCCAGCCTTGGTAGAGCTGCATGAACGGTTCGTCGGCGACATCCGGATTGAGCCGGAATTCGCCGGCCGTACCCGTCAGGACAACGACTTCCTTCAGGCCGGGGACGAAGAGCCTCTTGTTGGTGAGGTTCTCCGTGGTGATGAACGCGTCGCGTCCAGCCTTGATGAGGCCGGAGACGTTGGTGACGGAACGGTTGCGTGCCCCGTCGGCATCGGCGGCGATCGTCAGGTCGTTTCCGACGAGGATCGCCCCCTGGTCGTTGAAGAGGTCGCCCTCGACAAGCAGGCGCCCGTCATTGCCGGCATAGACGAGCCCGGTCGGCGTATTCGTCAGATTGCCGGAGACGTTGACGGTCAGGTCATTGCCCGCGGCGAGCTGGCCCGTATTGGAGAGCGAGGCGAGCGTCAGCGTGAGATCGTTTGCGGCAAGCAGTGCGGTCGCGGGGGTCGTGGTGATGGTCTGCGCGGAGATCGCGATATCGCCGGTGCCGCCATCAGCGGTCACGGCGCGGATGTTTGCCGCCGAGACGTCAGCCAAGCCGCTCAGATTGAGGCTGACACCTCCGAAGGTGAGCGTGCTTCCGGAAAGATCGGCGCTTCCCGCATCGACGGTGAGGGTCCCGGCGGTCGCAAGCTTGCCGCGATTGTTACTGAGATCGAGGTGCTGCAGGGAAAGCGCGATATCGCCCTTGGCGACCGTGTCGCGATCGAGACTGATCGTGCCCTGATCGGCACGCAGATCGACGCCGGCGAAACTCCGCAGGCTGTCATAGCCGATGTCCTGGAGAGCACGGGCCTTAAGGTCGCCGCCGCTCACCAGCTGGTCGGCCAAAATCGAGCCGGTCCTCGCGAGAAGGGTCATGTCACCGGCGCCGGCCGTCAGGACCAGCGAGCCGCCGGAATGCTCCGTTGCGGCAAAGTCGACGCCGGAGACGAGCGTTCCGAGCGTGATGGCGTTCGCGTTCAGGAGCGCGTTGCCCCCGACGAGCGACTGACCGGCAAGGTTGATCGCGCCTGCCGCCGTTGCGCTGAGGTCGCCGTGTACGAGAGCGTTCCCGGAAACCCCGCCGGCGGCGTTCAGCTTGGCATCACCCGACGATAGCAGATCAGCAATCCCGATATCACCAGCGCTCGCGGTGAGCACGAGAGTGCGGGCAGGCTTTCCGAGAGCGACACTGCCGTTCTCGAGTGCGGCAAGATCGACGCCCGCCGCCGCCAGCCCGGCGCTTATGGTGGAACCGGTCACCGACAGGTCGGATGCGGAGAGAAGCTGACCGGTGACGACAGTATCGCCGACGATTGCCGCTTCGGCATGACTGGTGGCGTTGCCGGCGCGGAAGCTGTTCGACAGGACGTCGAGCCTGCCTGCGGAGAGCAAGGTCGCTGCCTCGACGAGGCCGGATGCCGTGAGCGACATCGAACCGGCATCGGTCCGCAGGACAAATGGCCCGCCTGCCCGTTCGGTTGCGGCAAAGTCCACACCGGAAACGAGGCTCTCCGTCTTTATCGAGGAGCCGGCAAGCCGGACATCGCCGGAGGCCAGCGACTGGCCGGAAAGTGTGATCGCGCCGCGGGCGTCGACATCCATCGTGCCATGGCTGACCGCGCTGGTCGTGATATTGCCGGCTGCCGTCACCGCCATATCTCCGGCCGACAGCAGACTTCCGGCAGCCACGTCGCCCGCCGTCGCCGCGAGCCTCATGTCCCCCGTGCCCGCAAGCAGGATCGCGCCGGTCGGCGAAGCAGCCGTCGCGGCAAGGTCTACGCCCGACACAATGGCTCCCGCATGAATGCCTGCACCCGAGATCGTGACGTCTCCGGCGCCGAGGACCTGGCCGGCGACGCGGGTGTCGCCTGCGATCAAGATGCCACTATGCCCAGTGATGCCACTGGCGACGAGCAGGCCCGCCCTTGCGGCGAGATCGCCCGATGTCAGGATCGATCCGACCTCGATTGTGCCGGCACCGGCCGTCAGACGCATGTCGCCGCCGGTCTTGAGCACGATCGTACCCGATGGGGACGCACCGGTCGCCGCGAAGTCGACACCGGACACGACGCTTGCGGCCTTCAGGCTTCCGGCGGAAGCGACGAGCTTCCCGCCGGCAAGCAGGTCGCCGACAATGCCGATCTCGCGCCCTGCCGTCAGCGTCATGTTATTGAAGCTGACGAGCGAAGCGGCGTTGATCGCGCCCGACGTGGCCGTAATCTGGAGAGCGCCGCCAGTCTTGGCCATCCCCGAAAGGGCAATATTGCCCGACGAAGCGGAAAGCCGGATCGCACCATCGGCCAGGACCTGCCCGGCGGTGATCCCCGCGCCAGCCTGCATGACGGCATCCCTGCCCGCGGAGACCTGGCCTGCAGCAATGGCGCCGGACGCCGTCAGCTCCATATTGCCGAGACTTGCAAGCTCGCCGGCAACAGAGACGAGGCCGCCCGTCGCGATCAGCACATCCCCGTCGGCCGCGACGGTGTGCAAGGTGACGCCGCTTGCGGCCTTCACCGTCACCCGGCTCTTCGACGTGATCTTCTTCGCCTCAACCTGCCGGCTCTTCGACCGGATATCCACGCCGTCCCGGCCGGACGCGTTGCCGAGCGAAATCCTGCCATCGGCCGACAGCGTCAATGCGCCCGCATTGGCGACCATGTCGTTGCGCATCCTGACACCGGCGCCCTTGTCGGTGACGGCGATCCTGATCCGGTCGGCCTGCATGGCGCCGAGCGCCGAGCCGTCAATGGCGAATTCGGAAGCATCATCGGCCCCGGCAAGTCCGGTCGCCTCGCCGGTCGCATAGTCGAAGCGGTTGCGTCCGGTCGTGATCCTGAGATCCTTCCCGTTGACAGGCCCGTCGATGCGAACCGTCCGCGAGACGATGTCGAAGAGATCGACAGCCCCCTCGCCGCCGGCAAAATTGCCACCCTTCGTGCCGAAGGTGACGTCGCCACCTCGCACCGTAAAGCCCAAAAGGCGTCCCGTCGCATCGATGTCCGGCGTACCGGTGGTCAGCGTCGCGCGCGGCGTATTGATGAAACCGCAGCCGTCGCAGGTAATCCCGTTCGGATTGGCGACGATGACGTCGGCGCGGCCACCGAACACCTCCGTCGGGCCGAGAAGCGCACTGCGGCCGCCGCTCGTCACCTCGTTCAGAATGACGGTCGCCGGGCCACTGTTGCGCAGGTTCGGATTGCCCGGCGTCACGCCGCCGAGTTTCGAGATACCGGTTTCTGCATTGGAGTTGTTGAGGATCAACCCGGGCGTGCCGACGTTGTAGGCGCCGTATTTGTTGTGCGAGAGCCCACGTCCGTTCGGCGTCACGATGTCAACGAGAGGCACGCCGTTCGGCGCCGTCCCGACCGTCGGCCTGTTTGCAGAGGCGGCCCCGCCGTCCGGGGTGATCGCCTGGGCCTGAACGAGAGCCGGATGCAGGGCGAGGACTGCGCTGAGCAAACTCGCCACCGAACGATGTACAATCTTCGAAGACATTCGAATTCCCTTCCTTGCTCAGGTCACCACTGCAACGATGCATTGATGAAGAACAATTCCCTGCTTGCCGTGTCAGTGCTGCTCTCGAAAACCCTGGAATAGCCGAGGTCCGCGTTGATGCTGCCCCCGGCAAGACGTGCCCCTACGGTCCAACTGGCGAGGTCGCCGCCTTCGATGCCGAACCGGTCCTGCCCGAAGACGTGCCCATAATCGATGGCCGCATAAGGCCGCAGTTCTCCAAGACCGTTGGCCAGATACGTGCTTTCAGACCACGGCATCGTGCGCCAGATGATTTCGTTGCGCAGGAAGAAGCCGTTATTGCCGAAGAGCACGCCGTCTCGCGCACCGCGCACGTTGCTGTAGCTACCGAGCGATATCTGCTCGGCGCCGAAGAGATTGTCGGGCGCGTATTGACCGTTGACGATCGAGCTCAACTCAAAGTGCTGCTCCGCGAGTTCCAGGGGCCGGGTCACGCTTGCAGTGCCGGTGAACTTGGAGAAGTGTGGCTCAGCCCCACCCGCACCGGGGTCGCCGCGTTCGACTGCGCCAAAGAGATCGACGCCCTGGCTATAAGTCAGGTCCAAGACCCAGACGCCGCTTAGCATCCGTCGCGAATGCGACAATCCCAGCTCTGCTACCGTATAGCGTCGGCTTCCGACCTCGATACGGCTGCCCATCAGAAAATTGTTGGTTTCCTTGTAGGTAAGTCCTGCTCTCAGGGTCGTAATCGAGTTCTTGTCACGAGAGACAACGCGATCGACCCTGAGTCCCGCCTGCCGGGAATCGCCCGAGCTTTCGAGATCGCCGAAGTTGCCGGGAACTGTACTTTGGTACTTGTACCAGGAACCATCGAGCGAGAAAGTCCAGTACCCGTAGGGAACACTGACCGATCCCGCGATACTGTCGCTGCGACCAACTCCATCCTCGGGCCAGGGGTAGTCGGGACCGGTATGCTCATAAGTAAGCGTAGCAAGGTCGTTGAGACTGGCAAGGTTGTCCATCCGCAATGACACGGAACTTCTCGAGTAACCGGTCTGCCTCTGGCCGAGATTGTCGTTGGCCAACGACAAGTGCCAGGGCCGAGCTGGCTGGTTCTCGATGTTGAGGATTGAACTCCCAGGCGTCTCGCCGGGCAGCATGACGGAGCGGGCGTTGCTCGAGGAAAGCCGGTTGATCTGGTCCAGCCCCTGTTCAATGTCACGGATATTCGCCGGCCCGCCCTTCATGCCCGGAAACGCGGTTGCGGCGAGACCCGGATGGGTAGCCGGAGCACCGTTGACATAGATGTCCGACAGCGTTCCCTCAATGGCGACAAGGCGCAGCTCCCGGGCTTCGGCTATATTCTGTTCCGGCACATAGACTCGGGAGGTGATATAACCCTCCTCCAGGTAAAGGTTGGTGACTGCCTTCAGGAGCGAGTTGATGTCGCCAAGGCCGATGCACTTGTGCTCGTAGGGCATCAGGACGGCCTGCAACGTTCTGGGCGACAGAAGCGAGGCACCCTCGATCGTCACGCGATTGACCGGAAAACAGGCCCCGCCGGTGGTTGCTGTATACGGTTGCAGCGTGTCGCCTTTCAGTCTCACCCCGTCCGGCGTTGCATCGCGCGCGGTCGTCAGGCGCAGCTCGAGCGCTTCTCCTGCCTGACGTCGGAGAAAATCGTCGGTCGTCGACGGTTGCGGCGATTGTGCAAGGACAGGAAGGCTCGCGAGGATTGCGGAACAGGAGACGGCAAGCCCGCATCCGCGGCGACCAGATTGCATCTTCATAGGGCCAACTCAGATCTTCGACGGTTCTTCCAACGCAGCCAGTGCCCTCGTCAGACCCTTGAGTGAGAAGCGCAGGTTTATCGGCTGCCCGGTCATGAGCCTCAGCCGAGCTTCGCCAGCCGTACCCTTGCGCAACGCCGCCAGCATGTTCTCGTCGAGTTTCCGTTGCGCCCAGCAGCCTGCCTGATTGCAGTTTCTATAAGGAATAACGCCGAGATCTCTGCCGTCGGCCACCAGACCAAGGCCTGGTGGCAGAACCACATTCAGAGGCACGAGAACCGTCAGGAGAAGATCGCCGCCAACCTGGCTTCCGGTGGTCCCGGAGCCGTTTGCCGGAGCCGTCTTTGCGATCGCCAACGTCAAGACGTCGACATTGCTCTCGCCCTGCCTGATTTGCGCAACCTGCACAACTTCACATTGACGTACAGACGTTCCGTTTCCGTCCTTCACATCGACACAACGGCGATGCCAATCGTCAAAACGAGTAGATTGAACGGCAGGCGTCGGTTCCGTCTCCGTCGGAGACCCGCTTCCATCTTGCGCCTGTGCAAAAGTTGCAGCCGAACAGATGACCACGGCAGCACTAATTCGTGCCGCCTTCTTGATCAGAGGCATTCGTTTCCATCCTGGTCGGCCGACGTATGCCCCATCAAGCCGGCAGTGAGACGCAAAAGGAGTCTTTACCTTCAACATCAAGCTCAATTCCCGTCTAAAACACATTGCTTGGCACCTTTTCATATTCTGATATCAGAATATCAAAAAGAATACAACCTACAGCCTGCGATGGAGATTTGACTGTTGATTTGCACTGAGAAGTGGCTCTGACGCATATGTGGAACGGCCCGATTGGCAGGTCGTGTCCCCGCCGATGGTGTATGAGGTCGCGCGCGGAGCCGTCGGCATAGCGCAGCGCGCGGCCGACAGTGACGCTGGCGGTCATCGCCGATCTTGGAGGAGGTTCGGGTTGCAACACCTGGAACCTGAAACGGAGACGACGATGACCGATGAGAGAATGGCGCTGATCGCGCTGATTGAGAAGCAGGCCGACAGCGGCTTCGTGGGTGACATGCTGGCCGTTGCCGCCGATCGCATATGGAGATGGAGGTGGAAGGGCGCACGCGCGCAGGAAGGGTCGCGCTGGATATCCCGAAGCTGCGCAAGGGCAGCTACTTTCCGAGTTTCCTGGAGCCGCGTCGAACGGCCGAGAAGACCTTGGTGGCGGTGATCCAGGACGCATATGTCCACGGCGTCTAGACACGCTCGGTGGACGATTTGGTCAAGGCGATGGGCGCGGGCGGCATGTCGAAGAGACAGGTGAGCCGCCTCTGTGCCGAGATCGACGAATGGGTGAATGCCTTCCTCACCCGACCACTCGAAGGCAGCTGGCCCTATCTGTGGCTCGACGCCACCTACCTGAAGGTACGCGAGGGCGGCAGGATCGTCAGCCGTGCCGTGACAATCGCAGTGGCGGTGAACGATGAGCGCAAGCGCGAGGTGCTGGGCGTAGCCAGCGGCCCGTCAGAAGCCGAGAGGTTCTGGACCGACTTCCTACGGTCTCTCGCTGACCGAGGCCGGCGTGGCGTGAAGCAGGTCATTGCGGACGACCACAAAGGCCTGCGCGCCGCGGCACGCCGGGCGTTCAATGCCACGCACCGGAGGTGCCGAATTCACTGGATGCGCAACGCGCTCGCCCATGTGCCGACGAAGCAGCGCATGGCAGTGGAGGCAATGCTGACGACGATCTTCGCGCAGGAGACGAAGGCCGGCGCCGAAACGCAGTGGGACGCCGTGGCCGACGCGTTGCGGGAGAAACAGCCCAAGCTCGACGCCCTGATGGATTGCTTCCCGCGACGACGTGCTCGCCTACATGTGCTTCCCGCGCGAACACTGGGCGCAGATCGCATCCACGAACCCGCTCGAGCGCGTTAACCGCAAGATCAAGCGCCGCGCCGGTCATCGGCATCTTCCCCGACGACGAGGCGATCGTCCGCCTCGCCGGCGCGCTTATGCCGGAGACAAACGACGAACGGGCCGTTGCTCGACGCTACACGAGCCTTGAAACGCTTGCCGCATCACGAACAATCCAACAATCAGGCTGCCCGCCGTGGCCGCCTGATCGGTCCCCGCCCTTCTCCGAAGGTCGGCGCTCATACACCATTCCTCGGCACATGATCAGAAAACCACAGGCCGCTCCCGCCGTCGAGATAGCCTCTGAACGGAACATGCCAACCGCAGCTCTCCGTCCAAACGGATCACTTTGAGGCAGGCAAGGTCGACTGCCTCATCTTTTGGAGAGTTGCGGCGACAAGTTCGCGCATCCATCGGTGGGCGGCGACGTTGTCATTTGCGGCGTGCCACATCAGAACCAGCCGGGCCTGATCCATTTTCAAGTCGACAGGAACCGGCATCACAGCGAGGTTGTGACTGTTGGCGAAGAGTTTGGCGACCTGCGCGTGAATGGTTGCCAACAACGGAGCACGATGCACGATGAGAGGCGCTGCAAGCAGATGGGGCGTATGCGCCGCGACGTGTGGGATGATTCCCCTGTTCTGGAGTGCCGTCAGAAGCTCATCGCTCCCGTTGCCGTCGATCACCAGCAGCGGGTTGCTACCAAAATCGTCAAGCGTTAGTTCGCCAGAAATCCGGATGAGCTCCGGGTTATAGATGGTGCAGAAATCCTCCCTGTAAATAACCCGCAGCTTGTGGTGGTTACGACCTCCTGAAAAGACTCCCACGGCAAGATCACACTCGCCAGAATCGAGCCCTTCCTCCGCATGGCCGCCGTTGAGCGGGATCAGGCGCAGCTTGATACCCGGAGCCTGATCCACAAGTGCGGCGATGACGGATGGAACCAGAATGGCTTCCGCGCTGTCCGTGACGCCCAACCTGAATTCGAGTTGCGCTTCCGCCGGTGAGAACACCGCTTCCTCACCGACAAAATTGCGGATCTGATCCAGAATCTGTCTCAACTGAGGCCGCATGCCTTCCGCTTTCGCCGTTGGTACCATGCCGCCCTGGAAGCGCACCAGCAATTCATCGCCGAGAAGCTTGCGTAGCCGTGCCAGGTTGTAGCTCATGGCGGGCTGGCCCAGGCCCATTCTTTTGGCCGCTCGCGAGACGCTTTTCTCCTCCAGAAGAGCATCGAGAGCCAAGAGCAGGTTCAAGTCGAACTTCTCCATATCAATCATGTCGATAATCTCAATTGCTTTCATCGATTTGCATGATTTTGGCGAACATCTATGCTGAATGGAATATCAAGTTTGGAGAAAAACAATGGTTAGCATGAATCGTCGGTCCCTTATCAGGGGTTCGTCGCTTGCACTCGCCGGAGCGGGGATTGCCTTGGGTGGAGGAACGGCCGTACGAAGTGCAACGTTCCCGCAACAGCCTGGCGATGCATATGGGGAATGGAGTGCAGTCACCTACCTCCCGCTGGTGTCGCAGAAACTCTATGCAGAGAACGAAAAGGCAGTGCGCTCGTCGCCGTATGCGTCCCACCTCGATGCCGATCTTTCCGTGCCGTCCGAAGCGGCCAAGGCTATCCAATCCGGCCCGCTCGACTCCTCACGGACTTTGACGCCCAGCGCCGAAAACCTCAATGTCCTGATCGATCCTGAATACAAGACTGCTGAACATGGCTATGCGGTTCTCGGAGATCAGATGGCCTATGCGCAGAGCCATATGTTCATGCCGGGCGTGACGACGGATATGTTCAAGTGGTGGTTTACCTGGCATCCCATCGAGAAAGAGCGCTACATGCTCTGGTTCCCACAGGCACATATCGACAATTCGGTGGAAGATCCCTCGCGGCTGGCCAATCCGTCGCTCAGCTATGAAGAGCGCCTCTATGGAAATCCGAACCGCATCCAGGAATGGATCGGACCTTCGAGGCTGGATGCCATCATCCACTTCACCGATCCATCGCTGCTTGGGTTCGATGGCGACAAATTGCGCAAGCTGGGTTTCACGGCAAGCGCGAGCGGCGTGTGCTATGCGACACCAGCTCCAGATATCCCGTTCACGCTGATGGTACACTTGGCCCGCGATACGCCGGCCGGCCTGGAACTGTTCAGCCGTTACTGGATCGGCGCCCACCCGGACATGGCGCGCTTCCGCAACGCCGAAAAGGCCCCGGGAATGTTGAGGCAAATCGGCTTCAACGCCGAAGTTGCGGAAATGACAGCCTACGAGATGTCGGTTCACGACCTCACCGAATTCAACCATCTCGCACGCGTCTTGCCAGCGCTTTACAGAGACTTCAGCTGACATCCAGGCGCCCTCGATCGGTTCCCTTCAAGACGAGAGACTCTCCGAGGAGGGAACGGGCGCCTTCCCCGGGGCGTCGCCGATTGGCACGACGCGACGGTGGGATCGCGCCGTACGTCACCTGATTATGACCCGGCAATGACGGTTTCCCGGCGCTCGATCCATTCGCAGCGCGCACGCTCCAATACCTGCATCTTGTTGAGCTTCGGTATGGCGGCGAAGTCGAAGCGGCCTAGGCTTTTGACGACCGGGAATCTGGCCGCCTTGATGCGGCGTGCGTTGAACGCGCTCATCGGCGCACGACCGGCGGACCGGGACAATCAGGCGCACGGCGATCGACAGCACCATCGCATAAGGAATATGCCGGCGATGCTCTTCGGACGACAAGAATGGGCATGGAGGCCGCTGCGGCCGCTCCCTCCGATCGCACCGCAAGTTCGTCATCCCGCACGATCCGAACGCCCACAAGCATTGCAGACGTTTCGAACGATGCCCCCATCTCCTCAAATATTCTTGCCGTTCCGCCATGATCTGGATCCGGCGAATCTCGATCAGTCCCAGAGCGCGCCATCCCGCGACTTCAGGGGCTATCCTCTCCCTCTCGGCGTGTGCGATCCGGTGACAACCGGTCGCAGTGCGATGTTGTCCACCGGGCAAAACCGGATCGAGATAAGACGCCGCCGAGCGGGAGCTACCGAAGGCAATCGGGCAGACGAAGTCCGGCCCGTCGTCCCTTCCGCGACGAAGATGTCAAAGCAGGAGACGGCCTGAGTACCGAATCCGTGAGATCCTTGCGCCTTCGGCCAGTGCGCGTCGCTCGATCTCCTCCCCGACCGATACACGGCACGACCAGACCTGTTTCAATATCTTGAGACACAGGGAGCGCTCGTATGCGCTCCCGACCAGCACAATCACCGGACTTACGGAAAACCTGGTGTCAGCTGTTGTCTTCGGTCGGGGCGGCCGGCGCGTTTTTTTTGACCGATTCGATGGCGTTCAATGCACCGGCTTTGTTCTTATAGCCCTCCGTCGCAAAAATCACCTCACCGTTGTACTGGAAGCGAACCCGATACTCGCCAACTTTATCCTTGAATATTTCGAACTTGTGGGCCATTGGACGATCCTGATTTAAAACTCGATACACTGCACTATTTACCAATCCGGACATCCACCGACAAGGGCGCATGCGGCATATCACCACCAGGAGTTCAATCCTGTCGCGGGCGTCTTTTGCAGCTGACTAGCCGACGAGGATCGGCACTGCGGGCTTCGACCGCTGATAGAGGTCGATGATGTCTTGGTTCAGCATCATGCAGCCCGAGGACATTGCCTGGCCGATCGTCCACCACTCGGGTGAGCCGTGAATTCGAAACAGCATATCGACGCCATCCTTGAAGATATAGAGGGCACGGGCTCCCAGTGGGTTCGTCAGGCCCGGCGCCATTCCCGAACGATACTGAACAAGGTGCGGCCGGCGCTGAAGCATTTCCTCAGGTGGCGTCCAAGTCGGCCATTTCTTCTTGTATTGAATGACCGCCCGTCCCGACCAACGGAAGCCGTCCTTGCCGACCCCGACGCCATAGCGAACGGCGCGACCCGCCGTTTGTCGATTTCCTCAGTCGCTAGCCGCATGCCTTCATGACGATTTCGTGCAGCGGGGTCCCCCCCTCCGTCTCCTCTCGACCGCCGAACGAATTGTTGTAGAGATGGACAGCCTTGGTCCGTGGGGTAATCAAGTCGTTGAGGCAGAGACCTTTCTGAAACAACAAGGATGTTTGGTTGTAATGCACAGGGTAGAAGATATCGATGGGCTTTGCGTGCGCCGTCAACCCGTGCTTGCGGGCGAAATAGGTTATAAGATCGGGACCGTAGACGCCCCACGGACGAGTCGATACGTGCCGAGGAATGCGGAGAAACCTTCGAACACGATCCTTAACGCGCCTGCCTTTCCCCTGCCATGGTGGGACGAAGTATGGATCCTCCGCTGCCTTCAGCAAATCCGTTAGCATCGCACACTCGGCAGGAAGCTTGAGGATTGCGCCGTTTATCCTGTGTGTCTCCTCGAAACCCATAATGTAGTCTTCGTCATCAATCGGGTGGAGACAAAAGACATCGGTATCGACGTATATCCCCAACCCCTCGCGTAGCAGTCGGTAGCGGTAAGTATTCGTGCCGAGAGAGGGACTACCTGTCCCCTTGAATCGGGTAATCTCCTCCGGTTTCATGATCCGGTTCGCATCGAAGACCTGGACTCCTTCCGGAAGGTCCTCCGGGGGGCGGTAGCAGTGAAGGAAGACTTGATGTCCGAAACGCCTGAACGAACTCAGGCAAGAGGCGTGGACCGGCCCCAGCCGGTGACCTATCCAAATCGCGTGTATTTGCGGCAGCAAACTAGATCTCCTGCGAAATTTCCAGCGAGCCTGCGGCAATCCCCTGAGAGATTTCCTCGTCGCGACGAGAGCGACAATGGTATTGCCATGAATCGTCGGCGGAGCCGTACCGGGTCGCCTGACGGCTTGGCGCACACGTCACTTGCCGAGGACGAATGTCTGCGGTTCAGGCAGCGACATGATGGCCTCGTAGACCGCCTCGGCGTAGTCAGCTGGTACCGTTGCCTGTCGGGCGAAAAACAGCGCGGACATGAGGCGTGCCAACGAAAAATAGGCTGCGGCCTCTTCGTCTCGACCTTCGCGCTCGGCCATGGAAGAGCTATTGTCCAACCGATCGATATTCTGCTCGAATTCGAAGCGTTCCGGCATCCGCCCCATCTTCAACGATTCTTCGATCAGGACGTCGCCAAGATAAGCGAAGAGCTCGGCATCCGTCTGTCGGACACAAGCGCGGAAGACGTCTTCGAATATTCGACGCGCTTCGTCCGTGTCTTCGATCGCCTGAAGGCGACGAGCGAGCGCCAGGTTTATGGTAACGAGCCGCATGAAGACCACCTACGTCGTGTCTGGTTGAGGTTCTTTGGCAACGGAGAGCTCGTGTCAAACCACGCCTCGAAGCGAGGAGGCCCACGCCGGCGGGAACAGTTTCCATGGCTTACCGAGAACAGAGGAAGGACCTTTGCCGGCGGGCTCGGAGACGATATAGTCAGACGACACTGAGGGAACGTCGAAATCATGCCACGGGATAAAGACAAGAAGTCGGCCGAATTTTCGGAGGCGGTCATACAGCAGGTCCTCAGCGAATCTCTTGACGACGAGACGGCCGCTGGTCGCGTCAAGCAGATTGGGTTGATGGCGATCCTCGACTACATGAGAGCGAACGACATTGATCCGACGGTGACAAACATCATCAAAATCACCGGCCTTAGTCGCCAGGCGGCTTTTGTGTTGATGGAACCGCTTGTCCGTCGCGGATTGCTGGTCGAGGAAACCGTACGCAATACCCAGGGAAGAGGTCGCGCAAAGAGATTTGTCATCGATCGTGAACTCGCAGAGACGAAGGGAAAGGCAACGAGGCCGGAGAAGTAAGCAGGGCCCGCCTTCAACCTGCTCTACGCTCGCTTTACCAAGCGCAGCAGGAGCAAAAGGACAATTGCTCCGAGCGTTGCGGCAATGATGCTACCGAGAATACCGCCGCCGAGACTCAAACCGGCAGCGGGCAGCAAAAGCCCAGCCAGAAAAGCCCCGACGATTCCGACGACAATATCCCCGATAAGTCCGAAACCGCCTCCGCGGACGACTTGGCCGGCAAGCCAACCTGCAATGAGTCCGACAACCAGAAAAATCACCAGGCTTTCTACAGACATAGTGCTTTGCTCCCTTTTGAAAAACCGAAAACAGAATATCAAAGTCGCATGGAAGAGCAAGTAGGCTGCTCGCAGCGGAATAATTGACCGGCCTCCGTTCGCAAAATCGACGGCCGCACCGCCGACCCGAGCTGCGGCGGACTGCACCGTTCTTCAATTGCCCAAGCCGGCAGACCGATCCGCGGGAATCAGGTGGTCGACGGATCCCCTTCACCGTTGACGGATCGCCCCAGAAGCGACCGGGCCTACCGTAGCCAAGAACGCCACCGCCTTCGCACGAGCGATCACGTCGCGAACCGTTTGCCGAGGCGCCTGCACTCGAATGCTCCTCTCGAGCGGATGCAACATAGCGTCGCCCCCTTGGCACATGCTTCACATTCTGTTATCGGAATATTAAAACACACGCTATCAGTGTGCCATCCGATGATGCGCGGCTGCGCACGTTCGATAGAGGGGAGTTGAGAAATTGTCGCATCCCATTGATCTGCGGGACATCGATCTCCTGGTGGTAGGAGCGGGATTCTACGGTGCCACGATTGCAGAGCGGGTCGCCCGCGGATTGGGCAAGAAGGTCCTCGTCATTGATCAACGCACCCATATCGGCGGCAACGCCTACAGTGAAACGGACCCCGAGACGGGAATAGAGGTGCATCGTTACGGCGCGCACATCTTTCACACGCCAAACGACACGGTCTGGACCTATCTCAACCGCTTCAGCGCCTTCACCTCCTATCAACACCGCGTGTTTTCGAATGTCCGGGGGCGGGTCTTTCCCATGCCGATCAATCTCGCGACGATATGTCAGTTCTTCGGCAATCACTTCTCTCCCGACGAGGCCAGAGCACTGATCGCCGAACAGGCCGCGGAGTTGGCGGGGCGCGAACCTCGGAATCTCGAAGAGAAGGCGATCTCGCTGATAGGTCGTCCTCTCTATGAGGCATTCATCCACGGCTATTCGGCCAAGCAGTGGCAGACAGATCCTCGCGATCTCCCGGAAAGCACCATCGCGCGGCTCCCGGTCCGCTACAACTTCGACAACCGCTATTTCAACGACAAATATGAAGGCATGCCGGTGGACGGCTACACGGCCATTTTTGAAAGGATGCTGAGCCTCCCAAACATACGAGTGGAGCTGGGCGTCGACTTCTTTGATCTGAGGTCCTCGATTCCGAGCGGCGTCGTCGTCATTTATACCGGTCCGATCGACCGGTATTTCAACTATGCCGAGGGAGAGCTCGGATGGCGCACTCTGGATTTCCAAAAGGAAGTCATGAGTACGGGGGATTTTCAAGGGACGTCGGTCATAAACTATGCGGACCAAGACACACCTTTCACGCGCATTATCGAGTTTCGGCACTTCAACCCGGAACGGACATATTCAAGGGAAAAGACCGTCATCGCCCGCGAATACTCTCGCTTCGCCAAGCGCACGGACGAGCCGTTCTATCCAATCGATACCCCGCGAGACAAAGCCATCTATGCGCTCTACAAGGCGCGCGCACGTGCCGAAAGAAACGTCTTCTTCGGCGGCCGGCTTGGCGCCTACCGATATCTCGACATGCATCAGGCAATTGGTGCCGCGCTGAAAGACTATGAGACGACCATTGCCCCCACGCTGAAGGGACAGCCCCTTCTCTCCGCCGCATTCGCCTGATCGGAGGTCTTGGTGCGTCACACCGTTCAGTCTTTCGTCTTCCCCGATATGAACCAGTTCGGCACGGAGGACATGTATTTCCGGACCGACAGCCACCGCGTGCTGTACAGGCCGGCAGACCAGACATTTCGTCTTCCGAAAGGCGAGAGAGTGCGTTTCGATACCTTCTTCAACGGGTTGACGATCCGCCCGTGGAAGACGACCTGCCCCCTGAACGATCTGGGGCTGGCACTCTCGGGCACAGGGAAAGCGCTGGTAAGCCTCCAGTTGCACCGGCTGAATCTGCCGCACAGGCTGCTGTCGGAAGACGAAGTCCATCTAAGCGACAACAAGGAAGTCATCGTTCCCGTGGAGGCATGGAACGAGCTTTCGGGCGGAATGCTCTACGTCACAGTTCGTGCCGTCACGGAATGCACGTTGTCCGCTGCCCGCTTCTTTACCGAAACCCCGCCGGCATCGGAGGTCAGGCTCGGTGTCGTCATTACACATTTCAACCGCAAGAGTTTCGTCGTCCCCGCCATCAAGCGGATTCGGGACGAATTGCTTCGGGATCCGTGCTATGCCGGCAAGATCGAGCTCGTCGTCGTCGACAATTCCCGAAACCTCACCCCTCGAGAAACGGAAGGCATAACCTGCCTACCCAACGAGAACTTCGGCGGTTCCGGCGGTTTCGCCCGCGGCCTCATGCATCTGAAGCAACGAGGCGACTTCACCCATTGCCTGTTCATGGATGACGATGCGAGCTGCGAGCTGGAAGCATTGCGCCGGACGTTCACGCTCATGTCGTATTCGGCAGGCGACAAGTTCGCCGTAGCGGGGAGCCTGCTGCGAGAAAACGAACCTTATCGCCTGATCGAGAAGGGTGCCGTCTTCGGCGGGCTTTGCAGGCCGCTGAAGGCGGGACTCGACATGCGAAACGTCCACGAACTCCTGCTCGCCGAAAGCTCGGTAGAGCTTCCCAACTACGGCGCATGGTGGTTTTTCGGCTTCCGTATTTCCGACGTCGAACGTTACCCGTTTCCCTTCTTCGTTCGCGGAGACGACATCACGTTCTCCCTTATGAACGGTTTCCGCATACTGACGATGAACGGCATCGGTTGCTGGGGCGAGGATTTCTCCGTCAAGAGCGGACCCTTACCGATCTATCTCGATGTCAGGAGCACCATGTTCCTGCAACTTGTGATGAAAGGCTATCGCCCGGGAACGATAATCAGGAGCGTGCTACGAACGCTGAAGAGGCAGATACAATCTTACAACTACGCATCGGCCGACTCCGTCGTCATGGCCATGCTGGACTTCTGCTCAGGACCCGACTTCTGGTTGGATAATATCGATCTCCATCAGGTCAGAAACAGAATCCTAAGTCTGACGCCGCGTGAGGTGCTCACGCCCAGGGAAGATCTGACGGCAGAGAGTATCAGGTTTCCCTCCGGTGTTCGGAAAAAGCTATTGGACAGAGTGCTTTATGGACTCCTGCTGAAGGGTCTCATCGTCCCGAGATTCATCCTCCGCGACACTATCGTTTATCAACACAAGGCTTTTCACGGAAATCCTGAAGAAATATTTCGTTCGCGGAAGATCCTGTATTTCGTTCCCGAGAGAGACGCTGGATACATCGCGCAGTACGACGGTGCGCGCGCCCGCGCCATCCTGTTCAAGTTCATCGTGGCTTCGATATTCTTCCTCCGCAACTATCAGAAAATCTCGGTGGCCTATGCGAAGGCAGTGCCGAACATGGCCAGCGAAGCCTTCTGGGCCGACATCTATGGACGGGACGCCAGAACCAGCCACCAAGCGCGGCAACTCGACGTCTCACTGGTGTCTCCACAATGATGATCATCATCGGGCCGAAACGGCGGTCGCGCCGCGATGCTCTTTCCGCGTACCCCGAGGTCGGACGCCTCATGCCATCCCCCGCAAATCCGTTAGTCGAGGCAAGATGATAAGGACTTACGTCATAAGCCTACCCGGCTCGCCGAGGCGCAGTCAGTGCCGACGGCAGCTCGATGGAGCGAATATAGAGTTCAGTTTCTTCGATGCGGTAAATGGCCGTACCGAGGAAATCGTTGCACGGTATCTGCACCTCTACAGCGATGTCGAGAACAGGCGGAAATTCAAGCGACCGCTGTCTTGCGAGGAAATCGGCTGTTATCTGAGCCATCGTCTCTTGTGGATGAAGGTCGTGAGGGCGAATTTGCCGGCACTGATCCTGGAGGATGATTTCGTCTGGCACAGGCAGACCAGGACGTTCATCGACTCAATTCCCGAGGGGCTTCTTGGCAATGCCATCATCAAGATCTCGGCATCGAGGAACCTGCGGTTCGACGGTGAACCGCTTCACAGCTTCGTTGGTCATGCCATCCGGGAATTCCGGGTCATCAGTCCACATACGACGGGCTACATCATTGGTCCGCAAGCGGCGGAGCGCATGCTGATGGCGCGAAGCAGGTTCTGCAGGCCTGTCGACACCGACATGAAACACGTCTGGGAGCACGGGATCGCAGTCTACGGTGTAGATCCACCGCTGGTTGGTGACGACGTCCCCCTGCCCCGCAGCACCATTCTTGCCGGACGCGAGGCAACGAAGCCGACATCCGCGGTGCGAAGGTTTGTCGCCAACCTGCGTTACCAGTTCCAGTTTCGATCATCCGCGTTTCGGTTTCATTTGGCGACCCACGGCAAGCGAGACGCCCATAGGAATGCTGCGCACCAATGAAACCCTTGTCCCCACAGAGGAAGAATCTCGTGCTGGTCAGGGCGGGCGACGGCTCACTCCACCAGGAATGGCTCGGCTTCTCCTATGGCGTTCGCGACTTCGATGTGGTCGTGAGCTATTACAGCCGGGACGCCTATTCCCGTCACGTGGTTGAGGACGGCGTGTGGGCTCACTTTTGCCCCGGCGGCAAATGGGAGGGGCTCTATCAAACGCTTGCCTGGATCGGCGATGCATTGAAGAGCTACGACTTCGTCTGGTTGCCGGATGATGACATCGAGACCTCGGCTCAATCGGTCAATACCCTCTTCGAACTGATGCGGAGGTATGAGCTTTCCGTCGGGCAACCTTCACTTACGGCGGACAGCTATTTCACCCATTTCATATTCGTGAACTGCCCCGGCATCAAGGTGCGATGGAGCAACTACATCGAGATCATGGTCCCGTGTCTCGCCCGCGACCTTCTTCTCGCCGTACTCCCTCATTTCAAAGAAAGCATGAGCGGCTTCGGGCTTGACTACATCTGGTGCCGACTTCCGGCGACCGGAGAAAGAGGGGCCGCGATCATCGATGCCGTTCAGGTCAGGCATACGAGGCCGGTCGGCCAAGTTCTCCTGTCGAAAATGTCGGAGCGGGGACTGTCGCCGAAGGAGGAGCAGGCCAAGCTCGACGCCGTCTTCGGAATAACCGAACCCGTCACCCCCCTCGTCTACGGGCTGAGAACCATAACCGGGCGAAATGTATTCGGCTTGCGCCGGGTCTGCTGGCCCATGGTCTGGGGACATCTGAAACTCGTGCTCAGGATTCCGCCGCGAGGCCGGCGCTACGGTCTTGGACGAATTCACCAGCTTGTGCGACGGCAACTCAATCGCAAGTGCGACTTGTCGGTCCTCCCGTCCGAAAGAGGCTGAAGCCGTGACGCAGACAAGACGAAACCGAAAGAAAACCCGAACCCGCTTCGCCCCGGGGTTCATGACCCCGGGAGACCGAGAGATGCTGGCACGGCTCTTTCGGGAGAATTTCCGAAGACATGCGTCCTTCTATTTAGTCTCGATCCTCGCCATGCTGGTCGTGGCGTTGATGACATCGCTGTCGGCCTGGATCATGCGGGATATCGTCGACAGCGTTTACCTCAAACGAGATTTCTCGGTCGTGCTGACGATCGCAACGACGGTCGCCGGCATCTTCGCCGTCAAGGGCGTAGCGACCTTCGTTCAGTCCTATTACCTCAGCAAAGCCGGCAACAGCATTGTCGCGGAACAGCAAAACAAGATATACGAACGGCTTTTGAGGCAAGGCGTATCCTATTTCAGCCAGATGCCGTCCTCCGAGCTTCTGGTGCGTGTCACACATAATGCGCAAGCCGCGCGTGCCGTCATAGACACGATCGTCACCTCCTTTGTTCGTGACCTCTTTTCGTTGCTCGGGCTGATTACGGTCATGTTCGTGCAGAACGTCACATTGACCTGCGTCGCCATGATTGTCGGACCCGCAGCGATCCTGTCGGTTCGCCTGATTCTCAAGAAGGCAAGAAGGGTCATGCAGGCCGAACTCGCGTCGATCAGCCAGATCATTGGCCTCGTCCAGGAGACGAGCGTAGGCCTGAGGGTCATCAAGGCCTTCTCGCTCGAGAGCATGATGCAGGGCCGAATGGCAAATGCAGTGTCGGACGTGGAAGTGCGAGCCAATAGTATCGCCAAGCTCGAATCCGCCACCGGCCCGATCATGGAGACGCTCTCGGGTTTTGCCATCGCCGCGGTGATCGCGCTTTCGGGATATGCCGTCATCGAAGGAGGCAAGACGCCCGGCGACCTCATGTCGTTCACGACGGCGCTCTTGCTTGCCTACGAGCCCGCCAAGAGACTGGCGCGCACCCGCATCATGATGGAAGCCGGTGTCGTCGGTGTGCGCATGATGTTTGAAATCCTCGATGCACCAATCACGTTGAACGAAGCGGAGAACCCCGTATCTCTAGCGCTCGGTCGAGGCGAGGTGGTGTTCGAGGATGTGGACTTCGCCTATGCCGGCGATGTCCCCGTTCTTCGTAACGTCAACGTCAGGTTCGAAGGTGGAAAGACCACGGCGGTGGTCGGACCGTCCGGCAGTGGAAAGTCGACGATCGTCAATCTGCTCATGCGGCTATACGATCCGCAGCACGGCAGCGTTCGAATCGACGGAATCGACATCAGACAAGCATCCTTTGAAAGCCTCAGGGCCGGAATGTCCTATGTCGGGCAGGATATCTTTCTCTTCGCCGGCTCCATTCGCAGCAACATTGCGGTTGGGAGAACAGGAGCGACGGAAGCGGAGATCATCGAGGCAGCGAAAGTCGCAAATGCGCACGAGTTCATTCAGCGCCTGCCACAGGGCTACGAAACAGACGTCGGCGAAAACGGGGGCAACCTGTCCGGCGGGCAGAAGCAGCGACTGGCAATCGCCCGCGCAATACTCAGAAACGCACAGATATTGATCCTCGACGAAGCCACGAGCGCTCTCGATTCGGAATCAGAAGTACAGATCCGCGAGTCACTGACAGGAATCATGCGAGGCCGCACGACGATCATCATTGCGCACAGATTGTCGACAATTGCCCGCGCCGACCGTGTCGTTGTTCTTGATGCGGGCCGGGTTGTCGAGCAAGGTTCGCAATCGGTTCTGTTGTCACGGGAGGGTTCCTATCGGCGCCTCTACGAGCTGCAACTGCTGCCGGGAGTGGTCAGCGAAGAGGTGTTCGAGGATAGCGCAGTCGCGTCCCGCGTGTCGTGACGACCGTAATGGCACCGCCCGCATCGCATCCCGATGGAGACAACGATCCGAGGAACACGGGGTCGCGATGACCTCCTCAACCTCGAGGGACTTCTTTGCCGCGACACGCCATGACGCTGTCGGCGTCGCCATGAACAGCAAGAAGAGCGTCGTCGTCGACACCCGGCGCGGCGGCAAGCACCGGCCGCGCAGGTCGGACCAACATCCGCCGAAATGATCCACCGTTGAACATATACCGATCTTGGAGAACCTTCTGATGCCGAACCCGAAGAGAGAAAGCCCTGCAATGCGCTACCCGTTGCCCATCCGCGGCCTGCACTGGCTGCGGGCCCTCCTGATCCTGGGTCTTATAGGATCCGGATGGTATATGACGGGATTGCCGGAAAGCGACGTGGCAACATCGTCGTTCTTGTATCCCAATCACAAGCAGTTCGGCGTTCTGGTCTGGATGTTGGCACTCGTTCATCTCGCGTTGCGCTGGCAATACCGGAAGACGATGCCGTCCACGCCTCCAGCCCTTGAACGGTGGGAAAAAGTCCTGTCGCACGCCGTTCACCGGCTGCTGATACTGTCGACGCTCCTCGTGCCGGTGCTCGGTTATTCGCTTTCAAGCAGCTTTTCGCAGAGCGATGGGATCCCGTTCTTCTTCATTCCGCATCTCCCGGAACTGCTTCCCAAGAATGACACAGCCTTTGTCGTGTTTCAGACGTTGCACAAATACACTGCCTTTTTCCTGCTCGCTTGCATCATTCTCCACCTGGCAGGTTCGGTGAAGCATCGGGTGATGGACAAAGGAGAAGAGAAGGACGTCCTTCGCCGCATGCTCTGATTAACGTGCCTTCGGTTTGATCTCGATTGCGCGCAGACTATCCTTCCTGAAGCCGCAACGCAGCGTGATGTCGGTCCAGTCGACCGACCCGGAACGCATTCGCGCCTGCCCCGGAACCGAGACTATCGTAGAGACGACCGATCGATCCGCCGGGCTGAACGTACCGGTCTGGCGCTTGACCTTCGTTCCTTTGACGTCGCTGTCGGTGAAGCCGAGACGGTCAAATGCTCTGCTCTTCTTGACGAGATCGTGGCCGGTGGCGATACAGTCGGCGATCTGCGGCGACGCGTGCTGATCTTTCACGAGCGTCCGGTAATTGCCCTTGTAGTCGGCGGATTTCCTGGGAGGAGCCTCGGCCCGGGACGGCCCGGAAACACTCGCGAGCGCGATTGCGGTGATCATCAACAATCTCATGGATTTCATTGCTTTGCTCCTGACGTCCGGATTTCGGACAATATTTGACTTCGACCGGACTGTGCCAGAGCCGGAAAACTCTAATTCCCGGCGGTCCAAGGTTTGGGCTCAGAGCACTTTCTCTAAAGACCACAGTTCCGGCCACCTGAGAGGCAGGTCTCTGTGCGCCGATGCCTCGGCCGAGCCGACGAGATCAGGCTTTGCCAACTGAGAGCACGTCAACTCCTGGTGGCTGAAAGACAATCCAACGAGCCAGTTAGTCGCACTTTCTTGACAAATAGCGCCCTATTTCGAAAGGCAGACGTTGCTCGTCACGTTACTCGCTTATGCAGTCCATGGTGGTGTTTCCTGCTATTTGAGAGATGTCCATGAGCAATGCGAATTTTGTTGAAACAATCAATGTACGTGAAGCAGATCCAGCGGATTTCGATTTGGGGTGCGATGCGTTGGCCGGCGGCTTCTTCGATGATCCTTTCATGGTGTATATGTTTCCCGATCCCGGTCGTCGCGCACGCTTTCTGCCTGTCTATTTTTCGATATATTCCGAGGGCGGACAGATGCTAATTGCTGGAAAGAACCTCGGCGACTATGCTGGCGTGGCTGTGCATTTCTCACCTGACGCCATTGATTTGACTCCGGAAAAGATCGCGGCGGACAACGAGAGAGTCCATGCGACCTGTGGCCAGGATGCCGCTACTGTTGTCAAAGGAATGAACGCCCTGTCGGAGAGACATCCGCGCCATCCAAGGCACTTCTATTTGCTTTTTTTTGCCTCCCGACCGGAACGTCGGGGCCGCGCCGGACTGGCGCTCCTCGACCGCCTGACGGAAATATGGGACCGGGAAGATTTGTCTGTCTATGGTGAGGCGACTACTACGCAGCTAAAGGTGTTTTACGAAAGGAACATCGGAGGAAAGCCATTCGGTCAGCCGATTATTCTAGACAGCGGCCAGGAGCTCTTTCCTATGTTGCGTGCGCCACGTTCGGTTCGACGGGGCTTCTAGCCGGCAGAACTATTCACCGTTAACGCGATACTTTTTCACTCAGGCATCTACTGGCACTACTTTGGCAGAATCGAATTTTGGGTCATTTGGAACCTGATACGGCAGTGTGGACATCGTCGTGGAGGATGGTGGTTTGAGAGCGCGGCTATGACGGCACGCCGAATGGCTGGCAGCGTCGGTTTAGGTGGGCCGTGTCTCTTCCTTTTTTTCCCCCTTTGCCTTGTGTAGGCGTTGATGTTGCAGGAAGGCATAGGCAATCATCGTCATCAGTGCGTGCCGGTGCAGCCCCTGCCATGATCGGACTTCAAAATGACCGAGGCCGAGTTCTTCCTTCATTTGCTGATGGGCCTGCTCGCAAACCCTGCTCGCAAGTCGATCTTGGCCCCTGAACATTAAAGGGGGCACGATGTGCTGATCGCGACCCTCGATCGGCTGAAGCTGACGGCGATCCGCGACCAGCTCGACACGCTGCTGGACGAGGCGGCCCGTTCGAAGATGACTCTGCGCGAGGCTTTGGCCTTCCTGGTGTCGCGCGAGATCGCCCGGCGCGACGAGCGGCGCATCTCAATGTCAAGCAAGCTGGCGCAGTTCCCCTTCGTGCGTGAACTGGACGGCTTCGACTTCGAGGCGCAGCCGTCGCTGGATCCGGGCCAGATCGGGGAGCTGGCGACGTGTCGTTGGATCGCGCACGGCGACACGGTCCTGTTCCTCGGCCCGCCCGGAACGGGAAAGACCCATCTGGCCGTGAGCCTTGGCCGCGAGGCGATCCGTCAGAATTACAACGTGCAGTTCGTCACGGCGGCGACGCTGGTGGCGATGCTGGCCAAGGCCCATAGCGACGGCACGCTCGACAAGCAGTTGACGATCCTGTCGCGGCCGAAACTGCTGATCATCGACGAACTGGGCTATCTTCCCTTCGAGGCCAACGCCGCTCACCTCTTCTTCCAACTGGGGTCCCGGCGAATGAAAAGGGGCTCGATCTTGATCACCTCCAGCCGCTCTGTGGGAGAGTGGGGCGGCGTCTTCGGCGACCCCGTCGTTGCCACGGCAATCCTCGATCGCCTGCTTCACCATTCGACAGTGATCACCATCCGGGGCGATAGCGACCGCCTCCGCGAAAAGCGCCTTCTCAACCGCCGTATCCACCTCAATGCGCCTCCGAAATCACACCACGTGCTCGGACGCAAAGGACCCCAGCGTCTCACCGAGGGCCCTCAAGAGGCACCTGTCCGTAACGCTGGCGAACGCCCAGATATGCAATCGCGATTGTGAAAAATGCTGCCTATGCAACAATCCAGCCCCCGGTGCTTCGAAACAGCCACGAGCCCCTGAGGATAATCGCCGCGCCAGGCACGCGGTATAGGCGCCAACTCCAGACCTTTGACATCATGGTCGATTGGAGGAGCGACCTCGTTTCGGCACTCTCACTTGGAATACTCTCAATCAAGCCGGGCGAAAAGAGGCCATGCAAATCTATGTGTTTGCCGACCAGGTCGATCACAAGTTCGAGATTACCACCCGGGATTCAAAAGATCAACGTAGCGTGACTTGACAAGAAATGTCCCACGTTGTCACAAAATACCAGCATGCAAGATATTTGAAGTTCGGCAGCCCCTGGTGGCCATTTGGTCTGAAGACTCTGCGGCGTGCCTGATGATGCTGGGATAAGTTCCGCCCGGCGTTGGCCGGCGGGAGTTGCGAACGCTAGGAAGCTTCATTGTCAGGAATAATACGTACATGAATTCGATAGAGATCCTGCTTAGAGCCAGACTCGCACAAGATCGCACGGCGATGACCATCCAGAGTCGAAAACCCACCCGACCTACCTAACCGGAGACTGACCTCCGGGTCTCCCGAAGAAAGAATTCCCCACCGTTTCTGGTCTCGACGGGTCGAGGCCGGCCGCATTCACCCCCTGTGTAATATGTGTCATTTGGTGTCGCATATGATCGTCGGATACGCTCGCGTTTCAACCGAAGAACAGAAGCTCGATCTTCAGCTTCAGGCACTGGAAAAGGCGGGGTGCAACCGAATATACCATGATCACGGGCAATCCGGCTGTCATTTCGATCGCACGGGCCTCGATACCGCGCTCCAGAGCCTTGCACCCGGGGGAACCCTGGTCGTATGGCGACTCGACCGCCTCGGTCGTTCCTTGTCGGGCCTCGTACAGTTGATTGATCACCTCGGCAGACGGGAGGTGAACTTTCAATCTGTGATGGAGAACATAGATACCCGGTCACCCGGCGGGCGGCTGATGTTTCATCTGATGGCCTCGCTGGCAGAGTTCGAAAGAGCAATCATCAGTGAACGGACAAAAGCTGGCCTGTCCGCAGCCAAGTCACGCGGCGCGCATCTCGGTCGCCCAAGAGCATTGACCGATCAGCAGGTGCGCGACGCCCTCTGGGCTATTCGTCACCGGGAAGCCAGCCTTACGGAAGAGGCGAAAAGATTGAACGTGTCTCAGCGCACGTTGCAGCGGTACATTTGCGGGATGAGGCATTGGAACAGAGAAAAAACCGCAAACAATTGAATTAGAGCGCGCTCCCGTCGCCGCCGAAGCCCCACGGGGCCGATATCGGCGATCGAACGAATGCTTCACTCAAAGAGGTCAGCGTGTGTGCCGGCGGCCACGAACACAACCAGATTCTTCTTTTCCTCTACGGTGTAGATGAGGAGGACATCACCGCCGATATGACATTCTCGATGATCTTTCCAATCGCCCGTCAGTTCGTGGTCTTTCAGTTCCGCGGGCAGAGGTCCAACGTTGTCGACGATCGCACCTGGAACCTTCTTCAGGGCAACCATGTCATACCGGCCCGATCTGGAAAGGCGTTCCCAATCCTTTTGAAACTGTTTGGTATGACTTGATTGCCGTGGCAGCGAAGCCCGCTTACCCGAAGCGGGCTTCGCTCGCTTCTTATCACTTGACAATCTTGTGCCCCTCAAATGATTCAAACAACTCTTCGGCGGTGTCAAAGTGCTTGCCGTGTCCGGCCTTGATCGCTCTTGCTTCCTCCATAGCAGCGATCGTTTTGGCATTCGGCCGAGTCAATTCGACGGGGAGAGCTTTGTCCCAAGCGATCCTGGTCAGTACGATACGAATAAAGTCCGAAGTGGTGAGTCCCAGACTATCGAGTACCACGGCGGCGGCATCCTTCACTGAAGGTTCAATACGAGCGCGCACATATGCGTTTGCAGCCATTTCCTGTCTCCATCCAGATTGGTGCTTTGCAGCCCAATTGAGCATCATATTCAAAATGCGCGATGGACCGAGCGAGGTGAGTCACTGGATAATTACCTCATAGACTCGTTGGCTATTCAAGCCGGATCCTTCCGCTTAACGCGCGGTGCGCGCCGATCGGAATAGCGCTGAGTCTTCCTGCCGAAAAGGTCGATGCAGCGCAATTTAATGCTCCGCGGTGCCTCGAAGAGAGAAGCTGAGAAAATCCTGCGCGAACCCGCTTCGCGAACCGAACAGAGCCGTTACCTCCGGAGCATAATCTCGCGAGGAGCCGGAGAGCGGGTCTGACCGCCAAAACCCGCCGCGCGGGCGGGGCAATGCGCAGACGGCCAGGACGGTCTGACATGTCCCCGCCAGCACCGACCGTTTCCTCGAACCTTGCGAGATCCATCAGGAAAACACCTCTGCCGGAGCGGGAGACCAGATCAAAGCAAATCGAGCTCCTGGAGAGGCTCGACATTGATCCACAGGCGTTCGGGACCCTGTCGGCGGATCGTGTCCCAGCGCGTGGTGTAGCTTAGACGACCACGGCTCATCTGGTAGGGCCGGATGAGTGTCAGCT
This sequence comes from Ciceribacter sp. RN22, assembly GCF_024054295.1. Lineage (NCBI taxonomy): Bacteria > Pseudomonadati > Pseudomonadota > Alphaproteobacteria > Hyphomicrobiales > Rhizobiaceae > Ciceribacter > Ciceribacter sp. RN22. The sequence continues at coordinate 27 of NZ_JAMXLD010000033.1, read as the reverse complement.
TGCGGCCGGCAGGCTGATGATTGGATC
>NZ_JAMXLD010000032.1:0-1998 GCF_024054295.1 Ciceribacter sp. RN22 | reverse complement strand
CCCGCTCGGGCTACGCCCTCCCGGGGCTCTCATGCGTGCGCCACAGTGGCCGACTTTTGCGCCGCCGCGTGGCCGGTTTTTACTCCGCCGTTGACAGTGGCGGCTAAACTGCAAGCTGATCAGGAGATTCTAGCACAAACCGTCTTGGAATTATTCATGATTTCAGCAGCTTAACAAAAATCAGATAAGCAGAATTATGGAACTCTTGGCCCGTATGCCCCAAAGCTCTTGCAAAAGCAGATAGACCGATCGAGGAGCCTTGAGGAACGCTCGTATCTGCGCTCTGAAAATTGCGATGGACCTGGCGCGCTTTACGCCAGGCCCATCGACTTGGAATTATCAATGCTTGTCAAATCCCTATCTATCAAGCCGCCTTGCGGTCCGCTGAAGCCTTGGACCGCCCGACGACGAAACGGGAGATCATCTGGCTCAGCGTGTTGGCTTCGCCATTCAGCACGGCCGAAGCAGCCGTCGTTTCCTCGACCATTGCCGCGTTCTGCTGCGTTGCCTGATCCATATGGTTTACAGCCGTATTGATTTCTCGCAGGCCCGAGGCCTGTTCGCCGGTCGCTCTTGAAATCTGCTGCATAAGAGAATCGATCGCCTGAACCTGTTCGGCAATCCTGTTGAGTGCACCGCCGGTTTCTGCGACGAGGGTCACACCCTGACCCACCTGCTCGTTCGAGGCGGAAATGAGCGCCTTGATTTCGCGGGCAGCCTGAGCAGAGCGCTGCGCGAGCTCCCGGACCTCCTGCGCGACCACGGCAAAGCCCTTGCCGGCTTCGCCAGCGCGGGCGGCTTCGACCCCGGCATTCAAGGCCAGCAAGTTCGTCTGGAACGCAATCTCGTCGATCACACCGATGATCTGGCTGACCTTGCCCGAACTATCTTCGATCCCTTCCATGGCCACGATAGCCTTGCGAACGACCTCGCCGGATCGTTCAGCCTCCGTGCAGGCGGCCTTGACTTTACCGGCCGCCAACTGTGCATTGCTGGCACTTTCGTTGAGCTTGTCGGCGATTTCGCCGAGTGCTGCCGTCGTTTCCTCCAGGCTCGCAGCCTGCTGCTCCGTCCGCTTGGACAGTTCATCAGAGCTGCGGCTGATTTCGCGCGTACCACCGTTCAGGGTATCGACCGTAACGTTGAGGCGGATAACCGTCTCTTCCAGGCTCTGAACAGCGGAGTTGTAGTGATCACGCAGCTCTTCATAGGAGCCCGGGAAAGGCTCGGTGATACGGTGCGAAAGGTTTCCGTCGGCAAGCTGCTGCAGGCCCTTGCCCAGTGCAATCACAACCTTCCGCTGGGTTTCCGCAACGCCTTGGCGCTCGGCTTCCGTCTGACTTCGCTGCTCCTCGGCGGCGAGACGCTGACGTTCTGCCAACGCTTCGAGGCTGCGGCCCTCGGCAAGCTTGTGGCGGAACACATCGAGCGAAGTCGCAAGCGCGCCCACTTCGTCCTTCCGCTCCTGCCCGGCCACCGGCTGTTCATAATCCCCTTCGGACAGTCGGCCGACTTCTTTCAGCAGCGATCCGATCGGCTTCTGAATGAAAAGGCGCACTGCGATAAGCAGCGAGATGATAACCGCCGCCATGATCACAAGACCACCCGCGATCAGGATCAGCGTCTGCTGGTTGACGACTGCGGAAACAACCGCAACAGGTACATCCTCGACGATCATCCAGCGGGTATTGAGACCGGGCAACTCGAAGGGCATCACGACGCGAAATACGGGTTCTCGATCTACGCCAATGACGTCTTCGAGGATGACTGTCTCGCCCTTCAAGGCTGCAGCCTTGGCTGCCGCATTGCCCTCGAATTCATAGCTCTTCATGACATTGCCCTTGTCGGGCGCGGTCAGCCAACTGCCCCGGGCCGACAGGAGATAGACCCGTCCCACGCCGAAAGCAACGGTGTTAAGTTTCAAGCACCGTTGCTCGATAGTCTCGCATCCTGGCATTGAGGATGATGATCATCCTGCGCATGACGGCGACGATGGCG
>NZ_JAMXLD010000031.1:0-26314 GCF_024054295.1 Ciceribacter sp. RN22 | reverse complement strand
CGCTTTGCGCATCGTCATCGCGGTGTTGCAATCACCCAATGACAAACGAGGCCGGTGCATCATAACAAATGCACCGGCCTCGCAATGTATAAGACCGCTGGTTTTCGAGGGCTGCGGACAGCGCATCCAGACCGACATCGACGCCGAGAATGCCACGAAGCTTCTCCTTGGTTATGACCGGATAGGCAATGCTCATCATCAGCATGCCGCCGGCCTGGTCTTCGATATAGGGTTCGGTCGCAGCACCAGCACGCGTTTTGGCCGGAAGCGCGAAATAGCCTTCCTCACGATTGATGGCATCGGGAATGATCAGTTCGAAACCATTGGCGCCACGCGTCCAGTACGGCGTGAACTCGCCACTGGCATTGGTACCGGTCGCGGCACTCGGCTCGTACTTCTGGCCATCGAAGCTGTTTACCTCTTCCAGAAGCCAGGAGCCGAAGACCAGATCGAACTTTTCGATCAGCGCCGGCAGCATCGCGGTCACATCGGCACGGTCGACGTCGGTACGTTCGACGGCCGATGCCATCACCTTCACCGAACCCGCCAGGTTGTTCAGCTGGGAAGCGACCGCGGCAGCCGTTGCTCGGGCATCCGTCCGAGCTTGGTCGAGTGTCATGGAAACCGTGCGCTCGCGGACCTGATAGATAACGGCTGCGAAGGTCACGGCGAGACACAGCAGGATGGCCGTGGCGCTCACGCTGAGCAACTTGAATGCGAGTGTCCTGTTCATGATCGATCCTTGATCCTGGTCCTTGGCCGACCTCGAAGACATGCTTGAAGGTTGGCGTTCTGTTACTGTCGAGTGTGCCTGGGCCTCTATAAAAAAGTGCTAATTTTCAAATTTATCGATAAAACTTGTCTCGATAAGCGAGAGATCCCAGCCAGTTGCGGCGGGGACCATTGTCACCGAACCCCAGGGTCTGATGGTTTGGCTAGGGCGCCGAAGAGCGTGGAATGGAGACCTGCTAGGCGCCGTTGACGAGCAGCAAGCTACTGGAATAAAGTTAAATTTACCGTGAAGATGACAATAAATCGTGGGCCTTGCGCCGAAGATGGAGAGGTTTCCTTGAACGCCAAGATTGCCACACCGCATGCGAAGAAGACTTGGCCCTTCTATTGGATCAGCCGGGTCGATCAGCGTTATGTTCAGGTCCTCGAAAAACGGCTGAAGCCCATGGGCCTCGATGCGCCGCGCTGGCGGGTCCTCATGTCTTTGCATGAGGACACCTATCTGTCGGTGTCTGAAATTGCGGAGTTCTCTGCCATGCGGCTCAACACGACGACAAAAGTCGTGCAGCGCCTGATAGCCGACGGGCTGGTGACAACACGCGTGCGCCCGACCGATGCGCGCGCGACGGAAGTCACCCTCACGCTGGAAGGCGAGCGCATGGGGGCCCTTGCGCTTGTCGAAGCGCGTGACATCTTCGAACTCGCCTTCCGCTCCGTCAGCAATCAGGAGATGGACGTGCTGAACGGTATCCTTGAAAAGGTGTTCAGCCAGTTGAAACGCATGTGATCCGGCATCCCTCAACGAACAGCCGCGGCTTCCAGATGGTGGAAATGGCGGCCAAACCAGATCAGCCCCTGGGGTTGGTCCGAGTGCAGGCGCACGGCATCGACCTCACAGGTGAGCACCGAATGGGAGCCGACCGAGCGGACATCGACGATCCGGCAGTCGAAGGCGACTTCAGCGTCGTCGAGAACGGGAGCACCGGTTCCAAGTTCGATCCAGTTGGCGCCCTCGAAACGATCACCGGCATCCTTGCTCGCGAAGCGCCTCGAGAGTTCCTGGTGGCGACCACCGAGAACGTTGACGGCCAGAACTCCATTCTCGACGAAGAGATCGTGGCAGCGAATACCCCGATTGACGCAAACGATCAGCGTCGGCGGACTATCGGTCACGGACACGACAGCGGAAGCCGTCATGCCATGGCGTCCTGCAGGACCGTCCGATGTGAGAAGGGTCACGGCGGCGCCGAGACGGCTCATGCCCTCGCGGAAGGTCAAGGCAGCTTCAGTCGGCTGTGGTATCGTCATTCTTTCCTCCTCGGCGCGTCAGCGCATCAAACATCCAGAACCAGTTTCGAACTGCAGGACCGCGAACAGCAGGCGCAGATCATCGTGGCCTCCTCCCGTTCGTCATCGGTCAGGAACTTGTCGCGATGGTCGGGCGTCCCCTCCAATACGTCGGTCACGCAGGTGCCGCAGACCCCCTCCTCGCACTTGACCTCGACCTTGACACCCGCCCGGGCCAGCGCCTTGGCAATGGTCTCATTGGGGCCAACCGTCACCGTGATGCCGGAGCGGCGGGCTTCCACCTCGAAGCTCTGGCCCGATGTATCGACGTCGGCGCTGAAGTACTCGCGGTGAATGTTTGCAGATGCATGTCCGGCCGCCTCAGCACCGGAAATCACCCAGTCCATGAACCCTTGCGGCCCGCAGACATACAGATGCGTGTCGGCCGCCGGAACGGGCAAATCACGGGTCAGATCCAGCTTTTGCTCGACGGCCTGATCGTCAAAGTGGAAGACGACCTTATCCTTCCAGGGCGCATGCGCGATGATCTGGCAGAACGCGGTGACGGCATGAGACCGTGTACAATAATGCAGCACGAAATCCCGGCCGAGCGCATGCAGTCGACGCGCCATAGCAAGCATCGGCGTTATCCCAATCCCCCCACCAAACAGCACGGTCTTTTGGGCGGTTTCGGCGAGCGGAAAATGGTTCCGCGGACCCGCAACCTCGAAGATCATGCCGGGCAGAGCCAGTTTGTGAACGGCAGCAGAGCCGCCGCGTGTCTTCGGGTCGAGCAACACGCCGATCTCGTAGAAGCCCGTTTCCGCCGGATCCGAACACAGGGAGTACTGGCGCCACAGGTCGACTTTGCCGTCATTGAGCCGCAGGTCTAAATGCGCACCCGCTTCGAAACTCGGCAGAGGCGCACCGTCCGGACGCGCAAGCCGCAGGCGCAGGATATTGCCGGGCTCTTCCAGGCGTTCGGCGATTTTCAGGGTCAAGCCTTTCGAAGTCATGTCTCACCTCACCGCATGTAAATGCCGCCATTGACGTCCCAGCAGGCGCCATTGACGAAGTCAGCCGTCGGGCCGGCCAGAAGAGCAACGAGTTCGGCCACGAAGACGGGATCGCCGAGTCTGCCGACGGGGATGTTGGCGAGCGCCCCCGCCATCTTCTCCGGCGTGATCACCGAGCGGACCATGGGTGTATCCATGGGCCCCGGGGCAATCGCATTGCAGGTGACGCCGAACGGCGCCAGATCGCGGGCGAAAACCTTGGTCAGCGTCAGGATGGCGCCCTTCGAGGCGGCGTAGTGCGCACCGGTTGCCGTGCCGCCACTCTGCCCTGCAAGCGAGGCCAGATTGATAATCCGACCAAAGCCGCGATCCTTGAAATGGCGACCGAAGATCTGACTGCCGGCGAAAGTGCCGCCGGCATTGGTGGCGAGCACCGCATTGAAGTCCGCCGGATCGATGTCGAGCAGCGGCTTCACCGCCGTGCGGGCGGCATTGTTGACCAGCACCTCGACGGATCCCCAGCGCTCGACAGAGCGATCGAGGACAGACTGGAAGTCCTCGTGCTTCGACACGTCAAGCGTCGCGGTCAAGGCCGTTTCGCCCGCGAGATCGAGTTCGGAGGCGAGGCTTGCCCCCGCCTCCGCGTCCACATCGGTGATCACAACGCGGAAACCCGCGCGATGCAACGCCCGGGCGATCTCGGCACCGAGGCCGCGTGCAGCACCCGTGACGACCGCCGTCTGGATCTTTTCTGGAAGAGGTGCCGCCATCAGAACAAATAGCTGAACGAGTTCAGCATCCCATCCGAGTTGAGAAGGCGCACCACCTTGTTGCGGATCTTGAAGCCTTCGCCAGATGCGACCAGAACATGGCGAACATTGGCGGCCCAGATACGCTGGCGGCCGAACTTGTCTTCGACCACCTGCTCGGCGCTCGAAACCGTCACGGTATCGCCCTCGACCGCATCGATGACGAAACGCGACACGGTACGGACGGTGCGTGCCGGCGGCGCCGACGAAATCGAGAAGCCTTGCTGGAAGCGCTGGATGCGGTCGCGCCGCATCCGGTCGTTGTCGTGGCAAAGGTTCAACTGGTTGTCGAAATCCTCGCCCTCTCCGATCGGCAGCGTGTAGAAGCCCTCCGGAATCCAGAGCGCGAGCCAGGCGTCGTAGTCCTTGCCATCCAGCAGGGCCGCCTCGGCCCAGAGAAAGGCGCTGACCTTTTGCAAAAGCGCCAAATCCGTGGTTTTGACCATCATGTTCATACCGACATCATCCTCTTCCACATGTGATAGGCGGCACGCATGCCGGTCTCGGCACTGATATGGCCGCGCGGACCGAGGTCGCCGGGTTGCTCGTCGACGAGGCCGCGGTTGACGAGGATGGGCAGGTCCTCGCCACCCTTCGTACCGCGCTGGACCCGCTCCCAGACTTCCGCATCGTCAGGCGATCCGAAGCCCATGGGACCCTGGAAGTGCTCATGCAGACGAAGCCTGACACGATTGGCCGCCGCAGGACCGCCATCCATGCCAAGTGCGATATGGCGGATGTCGGTACGCTCGACGTTGACGGGGGTCAGCACGCGGAAAAAGGCGAGCGAGAGAGAGACGTTGGGGAAGAGATTGAGATTGAAGCCGGCACCACCGACGGCACGCACGATCTTCAGCACCTGGTCCTCCGGATACCCGTATTCGCGCAGTTCATGCACGAGCGGCATGAACCTTTCCTCGATCGGATCATCGAGGTGCTCGTCAAGATCGATGCGCTCGGGGATCATCACCATCACGGAATGGCCATTGCCGAGATCTTCGACATAGCCCTTGCCCGTATCGAGGAACTTGAAGGCTTCTTCCGCGTCGCCGTCCAGCGACTGCATGAAGCTCTTGTGCACGACCGGGAAGTGATACGCATCGGTCGTGTTTTCGAGCTGGATCTTCCAGTTCATCGGCACCGTGAACTGGTGTTCGCCGAGCACTTTGACCGGAAAACCACCGCCCTGCTTCATGAACAGGTCGATGTAGCGACACACGCCCGGACCGAGGAAGTCGACCAGCGGCTCGATCTCGTCATTGAAGGTGGCAAAGATCATGCCGGCATAGCTTTCGGTGCGCAGCGTCTTCAGCCCATGCGCGCCCTTGTCGAAATCTTCGCCATACTGTTCTGGATAAGGCAGACCGCGAAGCGACCCGTCCAGGCCGTAGCCCCAGCCGTGATAGGGGCACTGGAAGGACGAAGTCTTGCCCTTCTTGACCTCGCAGACGGTCGCCGCACGGTGCCGGCATCGATTGACGAGGACATTCACCTCGCCCTTGCGGTCACGCACCACGATGACGGGCTCAAGCCCGACATTCGAGAGCTTGAACGAACCCTTGTCGGCAAGTTCGCTGTCATGCGCGACCCAGACCCAGGTGCGCTTGAAGATGCGCTCCATCTCCTCCTTGAAGAGGTCGGTGTCCTCATACATCGCGGTCGCGACCTTCGCTTCGGTTGAATAAAGCGCGTCGAGATCGCTGAATTTTTCTGCTGCATCCAACATGACAGCTCCTATCCGTTCTCAGAGTTCGGGGATGGTGAGCGCGCGACCCATACGGGCTTCGACGCGCATGTATTTCCAGAGCCGATGATCCTGGTCATCGACCACGATCGTGCGCAGCAGGTTGCAGGCTGCGATCACCGACTGGCGGTCGGGAAAGTCGCAGAGCATGTACCAGGTCCAGGGAAAGGCGGGCGATGTGCCGACCTGGGTCTGGTCGTCATCGAGCGTGCCGAGCACAGTCACGCCGTCGAGTTTGGCAACGCCGGACATGAAGGCCTGCGTCGCCTTCCAGACGCCACCGATCTGGCCGAAGGGCAGATCGAAGAAGGCTGGCTGCACGGCCAGACACAGAAGGGTTCTAATGGGTGTCGGTTCAGACATCGGATGTTCCTTTGGAAGTCTCAGGTTCACGGATAGCCGGGCGGCGTCTGCTGTTCGAAGAGCGCGGCACCGGCCGCCTGCCAGCTGCCGGCATTGATGAAGGCATGCTGGGCAACACAGGCCGCATCGACCATGGCGCGGCCGAGCGGATGACCTGACGTCATGGCGTCCGAACCACCAAGCACGAAGGCGAGGCGAGCGGCCTCAGCCCCATCCTGAGCGGCCTTAGAGGCCGCGTGGCGCAGACGGATGTGGGTTTGCCGGTCGATCTCGCCCTGGGTTTCCATCTGCCGCCAGCCGGTTTCGATGGCGTCGTAGAAGGCGGATCGCGCACCGGCGAGCAGGCCCTCGGCACGGGCAAAATCGATCTGCACATAAGCGCGTGCTGCAGGGCTCGGCGCACCGGTGATCGAGGTTCGGGCAAGCGCATCGCTCCGGACCCAGTCGAGGGCCGAGCGCGCTGCACCGAGCGCCACCACGGCCAGAACCTGTGCGGCAAGGGCCATGGCCGGATACCGGAAGATGATGTCATCCATCTGTGGCTTGCCACCACGGATGAATGTCCAGTCCTCCGGCACGATCACGCGGTCCACCACAATGTCATGGCTTCCGGTCGCCCTGAGCCCGATCGTGTTCCAGGTTTCGTCGACCGTGACCTTGTCGCGCGGCATGATGGCCGTACGCGGCAGCGGGCTCGCCTCGCCTTCGATCTTGATCCCGGCGCCGACGATGGAAGCACCCATCACGCCAGAGCCCCACGGCCAGCGACCACTGACCTCGAAGCCGTCCCCGACGCGTCTGGCCGCCTGCGGCGGGAACATCGCCCCGGCAAACACCGTGTTCGGATCCGTGCCGTAGATCTTTGCATAGGTCTCCGGCGGCAGGGATGCGAGGTAGGTGGCAGAGACACCGAAGCTCGCGACCCAGCCGGCAGAGGCATCGGCCGAAGCGATCTCTTCGACCAGCCGACAGAAAGCCTGAGGTGTCAGTCCGTCACCGCCGAAACGCTGCGGCACGAAGGCACGATAGACGCCTACATCCTGGAACCTGCGCACGATATCAACCGGGATGTGGCGGAGTTCCTGGAACTCCTGCCGCCTGAGCTTGATCTCGGCCTTCAGGGCCTCCAGCGCGTTGGCTGGCGCTATGCTGCTATGGGAATTCATGCTTCTCCCCTCAGGTCTGAGAAAATCGAGTGGTGATCGCAAAGCCAGCGGGCGACGGCACAAAGCCGTGCGTCCGAACCCCTGCGGGCAATGAGCTGGATGCCGGACGGCAGACCGGTCGACGTGACCGCCGGCAAGACGATGGCCGGGTGACCGGACAGATTGAACGGGCGCAGATAGCGGGTCAGCGGCAGGACCTTCGCCGGATCGGATGCTTCCGACAGAAGTGGCGGCGCCTGCGGCAAAGCCGGCGTGACGATGACGTCGAACTCCGAAAGACAGTCGTCGACGGACTGCGTGAACGTGCCTCTGATTTCCTCGGCCGCCGCGAGAACCGCGTCGCTGATCGCACGCGCGCCTTCCAAACGAAGTCGGATGTCCATTCCAAACGGCGCCCCAGCCTCAAGAAGAGTCCGGTTCGCATCGAGCGTTTCACGGGCGATGATCGCCATACCGGCGCGAAAGGCATCATCCAGGTCCGGAAGATGGACCGCCCGCGTTACCATACCGGCCAGCGACAGGGCCAAATGGGCTTCGATCATCTCGGGATCATCGGTCTCATCCGTCGCGAGCCAGCCGAGACGTGGAGCGCTCGTCAGCGTTTCGGTCCGATAGTCAGGGGCGATCATCTCCATGGCGCGGTCGATCATGTCGATGGTTCGTGCCAGGGGGCCGATGCAGTCGAGAGAACTGGCAGTCGGCAGTGCCCCACGATGATCGACCCGACCAAATGTGGGCTTGAATCCGATCACGCCACAGCAGACAGCTGGCTGGCGCACGGAGCCGCCGGTATCTGTACCGATGGCGAAATCGACAGAGCCTGCGGCCACGGCAACAGCCGAACCCGACGACGACCCACCGGGAATACGATTGGGCCAGCGCGGATTGACCGGCGTGCCTTCGAAGGCGTTCACGCCGGTCATGCCATAGGCAATTTCATGCAGGCGCGTTTTGCCGACAATGCGACATCCCGCGTCGAGCAGCCGATCGACAACGGCGGAATTGGTCAGGGCCGGAACTGCATCTGCATAGGCGGCAGATCCGCAACGGGTGGTGTGGCCTGCCACATCTAGACAGTCCTTGATCGCGACAGTCAAACCGCCATCGGCGCCCAGTGCCAGCATGCTGGCAAAAGCCGTTTCGGCCGCACTCCCGTTCTGTCCATCCCGGTTGATCATTGTCACGTTCCCTTTTACGTGAAAATTACTGCAAATGATCGTCCTGTCAATCCGACATTCAATCGGTTTCGAATTTTTATTGTTTTAGATCAATTACTTGATACGAGCGCAAAGCTTCGCCCCCGGCATGACGCCGGCCCACTCTTACGATTTGGGTGCCTGGACAGCGCCTCCTCAGCGCGCCAGGACTTCTTGTTACCACGAAGAGAACGCGATCAGTGTTGCAGCGGCTGCAATACTGTTTTTTATGCGGAACTTCCGCAATGAAATCAGAGACTTAAAAGCCATCAGTCTTAAATTAATTATTACGTGAATATTACTGCTTGACGCAAGCATTGCCCCCGATACCATTCCAAGCGTGCGGGAGAGGGAACCAAAGGCTTCGCCATCCTGATCGCACGTGCCTTCCCACAGAAGGCTTATCGCTTGCGAAGGGGACATCAATGACTGCCGATACCGATCTCAAAGCCCTGCTGCGCCGCGTCGAGGTACTCGAGGCGGAAGCTGACATCCGCCGCATCCAGGCGCGCTACATGTTTCTCTGCGATACGCCCAATCCGGAATTCGGCGTGGCCGACGACATGGAGCGCATCGACCGGATCATGCAGCTCTACACCGAAGATGCCGTCTGGGAAGGTGTCGGCGAATACTACGACAACCAGTTCGGGCGCGCCGTGGGCGCAGCCGCGATCCGAAAGCACTTCGAAGGCTTCTGGGGCGGCAAGACTGACCCGGCGCTGATCCTCAACTGCCACTACCTGACGTCCGAACAGATCCACGTGCATGAAGGCGGGACGACTGCCGATGGCCAGTGGGTTCACATGCAGCCCTGGCTCTTCTCCGACGGCAAGGCGCTTCTGCGCTCCTCGCGGCTGAACAACACCTTCCGCAAGGAGCCGGACGGCACCTGGAAGATCACACGCACACGGACCGAAAACGTCTTCGTCGCACCGCTGTCGGCCACCTGGGCATCGGACTATCCGTCGAAGTCCGTGCTGATGAAACCGTAGGGCCTCGCCGACATTACACGCGGCCTCCTTCAATATGACAGACATGAAAAACGCTCCCGGCACAAACCGGGAGCGTTTTCATTCGATGGAGAACGGGCTGAGAGGCCAAAGCGGACGCTCCCGGTTTGCCGGAAGCGCCCGCATCGTTCATCTTAGCAATAGGCAACGCAGACCGACTTGGTCTCGAGATAGTTGTCGAGCGCGCCGCGTCCGTGTTCACGGCCAATCCCCGACTGCTTCATGCCGCCGAAGGGCATGTTCTGATCCGGGATGTTGTGGCTGTTGACCCAGACGGTGCCGGCTTCGATCTTCGGCACATAGCGCATCATCTTGTTGATATCCGTCGTCCAGATCGAGGCGCCAAGGCCATAGCGCGTGTCATTGGCCATCGCGATCGCCGCATCCGCATCGTCGAACGGCGTCATGGTGATGACAGGTCCGAACACCTCGTCCTGCATCAGGGCCATGTCCTGCCGCACATCGGTGAAGAGTTCCGGCGCGACGAAGAAGCCCTGAGACGGAGCCGTGGCGCTGATGACCGGCTTCGCGCCATCTTCAATGCCCCGCGCAATGCAGGCCTTCACATGTGCCTGGTGGCGGGCGGAAACGACGGGATTGATCTGGTTGCGCGGGTCGAGACCCGAACCGATGGTGAGACTGCGGGTGACATTGGCGATCACCTCGAGCGCCTTCTCGTAGATGCCCTTCTGGGCATAGATGCGCACGCCAGCACAGCAGGTCTGCCCGGTGTTGAAGAAGCTACCGATGCCGGCAGCGAGCCCAAGCAGGTCGAGATCCATGTCGTCGAACATGATCATCGGCGCCTTGCCGCCGAGCTCCAGCGTCACGCGCTTCATGTCCTTCATCGCCTGCACGCCGATCAGCTTGCCGGTTTCCGTCGAGCCGGTGAAGGTGATCTTGGCGACCTGCGGATGCGCAACGAGCGGCGCTCCGGTCTCCTCGCCGAAGCCGGTGACGACATTGACGACGCCCTCGGGAACGCCGGCTTCCACGCAGATTTCGGCCAGACGGATGGAGGTGAGCGGCGTTTCCTCCGCCGGCTTCAAAACCACCGTGCAACCGGCTGCAAGCGCCGGCGCAATCTTCCACACAGCCATATTGAGCGGGAAGTTCCAGGGCGTGATCGCGGCAACGACCCCGACGGCTTCCTTGCGGGTATAGGCCTGGTAACGCATGCCGGGCGGGATCGGGATGGAGACATCCAGCGTCGATCCCTCGATCTTGGTTGCCCAGCCCGCCATATAGCGGAAATACTCGGCAGAGGACTGAACCTCGATCAGACGCGAGAGCATGATCGACTTGCCCTGGTTCAGCGTCTCGAGCTGGGCAAGCTCCTCACCATGGGCTTCGATCAGGTCCGCAATCTTCAAGAGAATGCCTTGGCGCTGAGCCGGCAGCATCTGCGACCAGGGGCCCTCGAACGCACGGCGCGCCGCCTTCACAGCCAGATCGACATCCTCGGCCCCGCAGGCTGGCACCTCGGCCAGCACCGAGCCATCGGCCGGGTTGAAGACGGAATAGGTCCTGCCTGACAGCGCCGCATGCGGCTTGCCGTCGATCAGACACTTCGGTGCGGACAGAAAGGCGGTGACTTGCGCAGAGATGCTGGTCACGGCACTGTCAGGTTGGGCGATTTTCATGATGTTTCCCTCCGGTTTGGTGTTTTTCGTTCAACAGCCGCGTTCCCGGCGCAGCTGTCCGTCCAGGCTCAGGCTTGCTTCGCTACGGCAGGAGCGAGGACAAAATCGAAATGCGCCCGCCAGCGCTCGCTAGGGCTCTCAACAGGTTGGAAATCGACGATCAGCGTCTCCTTCACACCAAAGACCGCGTCAGAGGTCAGATAGGCGTCGCCGGCGACGAAGATGTGGGTAATGAGGCGCTTGCAACCCGGTGCTGAGACCATGAAATGCATGTGCGCAGGACGCCAGGGATGGCGGCCGAGCGCGGCCAGCATCTTGCCCACCGGCCCGTCATCGGGGATCGGATAGGCGACCGGCTTGATGCCCCGAAACGCATAGCGGCCTTCCTTGTCGGTCCGGAAGATGCCGCGATTGTTGAAGGGCGGCTGTACGTCCGGCTGCTGCACGTCGTAGAAGCCGTCCTCATTATCCGACCAGACATCAACGAGTGCGTTTTCAATCGGCCGCCCATCCACGTCGAGCACCCGGCCTTCGAAGAGGCAGGTCTCGCCCTTGCCATCCAGGCTGATATTGGCGCCCATCTCGCGCTCTGGCGCTCCCTCGACGTGGAAGGGGCCGAAAACCGTGGTCTCCGTGACCTGGCCTGGAGCGCGGTGATTGATGGCATCGACCAGCATGGATACGCCGAGCACATCCGACAGCAAGATGAATTCCTGACGCGCTTCCGAGCAGGTCTGCCCGGTTCGGGTGAGAAAATCGATCGCCGCCTCCCATTCTGCCTCAGTGAGTTCGACGTCCTTCACGAAGGCATGCAGGTGAGTGACGAGCGAAGACATGATGCGCGAAAGCCGCGGTGGGACCGACGGCCCCATGCGTTCGTTGACGACCTCTGCGGATGCCTCTTCAGTGAAATAGCGCATTTGTCCTCCTCCTCAGTCGATGACGGGCCGCTCGCCGGAATGGGCGCGGGTGATCAGCGCGGTGATCGCCTCCTTTTCCAGCGGCCGCGGATTCCAGTAGGGATTGGCAAAGGCACTCTCCACGGCCTTGCCGATGCCGTCCTCGGGCATGCCGATCTGGGAAAGCGCAGCAGGCGCCCCGATGGCTCGAGCGAGATCGAAGAGGGCGCCGCTTGGATCGGTGCCGAGAACGTCGGTGAGCTTCTTCATGACGTCGGGGATCGCCGGCGCATTGTAAGCAAGCGCATGCGGCAGCATGATCGTATGGGTTTCGGCATGCGGCAGGTCGAAGCTGCCTCCGAGCGTGTGGCAGAGCTTGTGGTGCAGCGCCATGCCGACCGACCCCAGGCAGATGCCACAGAGCCACGCACCGTAGAGCGCATCGGCACGGGCATCACGATCGCCGGGTGCCTTGGCAATGATCGGAAGCGCGCGTGCCAGCGACCGGATCGCCTCGATGGCGAGCGCCGAAATGATCGGGTTTGTCTCGCGGGCGTAGAGTGCTTCGATGGCATGCGCCATGCCGTTCATGCCGCTCGTCCCGGACATGCCGACCGGTAGTCCGAGCGTCTGCTCGACATCATACATGACGACTTCCGGAAGCACCTTGAGCGTGGTTTGCGTCCGCTTCACACCATTCTCGGTCTGGCCGATGATCGGCGTCATTTCGGAACCGGCATAGGTGGTCGGCAAGACGACCTGGGGAAGATCGGTGCGCAGGGCGATTGCCTTGGAGAGCCCGATGGTCGAACCGCCGCCGACGGCAACGAGGACGTCCGCCGAAAGCGCGTCTGCCTGTTTCGTGGCAAGCTCGCTGACATCGACAGGCGTGTGCATGACGGCACCGGCGAAGACGCCAGCTCCCGCCGGTCCGAGCAGCGCCAGCAGGCTTTCGGCTTCCGCCTTCTGGGCGGGGGTTGCAAGCACCAGTGCCCGCTGTTTGCCGAGACGTGCAAGCTCCTCCGGCAGGCGCGCTGTCGTGCCGAAACCGAAGATGACGCGGGCGGGGTGGCCGGTGTAGATGAACTCTCGCTCGGCCATCATGCCGCATCCCTTGAGGGGAGGCAGTAATCCACCTGATACCGAGCGACCCTCACCCCTTGCAGTTGGTCTCGAACGGCAAGGTGCAACGGATGCGTCGCGTAGGCCTGAAGGCTGGCCTCATTGTCGAAATCGGTCACGAGAACCATGTCACACGCATAATCGATGCGGCTGTGGTCGATCCCGATCTCGAGGCTTGTCAGACCGGGGATCCGGCCCCGCAGAGCCTCAAAGGCATTGCGGACGATCTCGATCGCCGTGGCGCGCTCTTCTGCTGTATCACCGGCCACATTCCACATGACGATATGGCGAACAGGGCTGGACTTGTGACCGGCATAGGACATCAGGAAACTCCGGAGATTGGTGGCGCGAAAATGCTTGGAGCACGCATGCGAGACTGGAGCATCCTGCACGCCAAATGAAACGTGATAAATCACGTAAATCGGAAAACATTCTTGCAGATCACGCAACACCGAGAAGTCGCGTTCACCCCACTTGATAAAATGCATATTTGGGTGAATATTACCGTTATAAAAAACGGGAACTTCAAAAATTGGGTAGACAGGATGGATCGCTTCGTCGAACTGGAAGTCTTTACGCGCATCGCCGATGAGGCAAACCTCACGCGCGCCGCGCAAGAAATGGGTCTGTCGGTCTCCGGCGTCAGCCGTCATCTGACAAATCTGGAAAACCGCCTCGGCGTGCGACTCGTCCAGCGGACAACGCGGGCTCTGTCGCTGACATCGGAAGGACAGCGTTTCGTCCGCAGCGCGCGCGATATTCTCTCCACCCTGCAGGAAGCCGAAGAAAGTGTCAGTCACGTTTCGGCAGAGCCGACCGGCGTGCTGCGTCTTGGCGCGTCGCTGTCCTTTGCGATGCTGCACCTGGTCCCGGTGATCAGCGCCTTCAAGGCACGCTACCCGCAAGTGCGCATCGACCTCCAGGCCTCCAACCGCTACTGCGACATCATCGAAAACGGGCGTGATCTCGCAATCCGCACGCGACGAGCCGAGGTGGACAGCAGCGTCACGATCCGCAAACTGGCCGAAATGCCACGCATGATCGTTGCTTCCCCCAACTATCTTGCGCGCCAGGGGGGGCCGCAAGCGCCCGAAGACCTGGAACGCCACGATCTGCTTCTCTACACCTTGTCGGAAAATTGGGATCAATTGACCTTTACACGCGGCAATGAAGAGCGCCGCTTCTCGGCCCTGGCCGCGATGGCAAGCAATGACGGCCAACTGCTGCGCCAGGCAGCCCTGTCCGGCATGGGCCTGCTGGTGCAACCGGCCTATGTGCTCCATGAGGATATCGAGGCCGGACGCCTGGTACCGGTCCTGACCGACTGGACCTTGCCCAGCCTGACGATGAACATCGTCTTTCCGTCGCGAACCCATCTCCCGGCCCGCACGCGGCTTTTCATCGATGCCCTGGTCCGACATTTTCGCGAACACGATCTCGAACGGACCTGGCAGCAGGTGGCATCCCGCCCCCTGCAGTAAAAGAAAGCCTATACGCCGATTGAACGGCAAGAACGGCTTGCAGCATAAAGAGGAGGATTTCCCATGCCTGAAATGAAGACCGCGACGGCGGCCTATCTCGACCACGTCGCCTTCACCGTCCGCGACATCACTCCGCATCTGACCTTCTTCCGCGATGTGCTCGGGATGACCGTGACAAAACGGGACGGGACGGACGAAAAGCCAAGTCAGGTCTGGCTGCTCGGCGGTCTTCAGATTGTCGAGGATGGTGGGTTCACCGGCCCGGAAGGTCGTTTCGCGCATCTGGGCCTCATCTGTGCCGACGTTCCGGCAGCCATCAAGGGCGCTCTGGCTCATGGCGGCAAGTCGTTGGACAAGGGCGCCCATTGGGTCGAAATGCCCGACGGCTTGCTGCTCGAATTCCTGCCCGACACGCGCAACGCGGTCGAGACCGTCCGCAGCCTGGATCCCCGCCGGGCGAGATAAACGGAAATGGCGGGCACGAGAGGCCCGCCATTCTGCCTGCTTCTGACGATCGATCGGCAGCCTCGATAGAACTCAGGAAAACCGTTCGAGACGATAGGGTGTCGGATCGAGCAGCGGCGTAGAGGACGCCGTGACCAGGTCTGCGGCAAGCTGGCCGGCAGCAGGTCCCGTTCCGAAGCCGTGGCCCGAAAAACCGGTCGCAAGCGTAAGTCCCGGAATACCGGCAACCGGACCGATCACCGGCAGGGAATCCGGCGTGATATCCATCATGCCCGCCCAGACCTCCTCAATCACAGCATCGGCAAAGAGCGGCCAGGCGGCCGTCAGGTTGCGCATGGCCTCAGCATTAATGTCGGGATTTGCCGGCGGATCCATTACGCGCACGCGCTCGAATGGAGAACGGGATTTCGCACCCCAGCGACGCGGCAGGGAGATGTCTTTCATGAAATCGGACCCGAGGCTGATGCGCAGCAACTGCCGCTGACCCCGCAACATGTGCAGGTAACGCAGGCCGATCAGCAGGTGGTCCAGCATAAGCGGTGCGCCGAGCGCACCGCGTTGGGTGATGGTGTAGCCACCATCAAGGCGTTTGCGGAAGGAAAAGTCCGGGCCGCCCACGGCGATCTCCGTCGGCCCCTCCATGGGGGCTGTGCGGATGACCGAGCAGACCAGTGGCAAAGTCGGAAGGGAAACGCCGAGATTGGCCAGGAACTTGCGAGACCAGAGAGCGCCGGCGAGCAGAACCTGGTCGCAGCGGATTTCGCCCCGTTCGGTGACCACGCCCGTGACACGGCCTGCCGAACGGACAAGCGTGCGCACGGCGCAGTTCTCGATGATCACGGCGCCTTTCGCGATCGCGGCCCGCGCAATTGCACTTGGGGCAAGCGTCGGCTCGGCACGACCATCGGACGCGGTGTAGATGCCACCGGCCCAGGTCCCTTTTCCACCCGGCACCCGGTCGTCGATCTCCCGGGCGCTCAGCATCTGGGAATCGAGCTTCAGCCCTTCGACCGTCTTCATCCACTGGCGGTGCATCTCCATCTCGCCTTCAGTCCGGGCGAGATACATGATGCCTGCCTGCCGGTATCCGACATCCATTCCGACCCGTTCGGGCATCTGCGCCCAGAGACGGTCTGCTGCCTGTGCCATCGGCACATCCGGCGCCGAGCGGCCCATCTTGCGGATCCAGCCGAGATTGCGCGAGGACTGCTCCCCCGCTACCCGCCCTTTTTCCAAAAGCACAACCGGCACGCCACGCTCAGCAAGAACGAGTGCGGCCGTCAGCCCGACGATCCCGCCGCCGATGACGACAACAGTCGTTTGCGCAGGGAAGTCGGAAGCTGTCTGAACGGGGAGGATGGTGGGTGCCATGGCTGCAAACCTGAAGTTTCGGGAAATGACGGAGGGCTGGATCACAAACCAACCGGAAGCTGGATCAGAGCGAGATGACGCGTTCTTCGGTCTCGGCTTTTCCGGCGCCGCGATAGGCCGTGACCTCGATCTCGACTTTGTAGACGGTCGAGCCGAGCGGTGGGCAGGTGACGGTGCTGGCGGGATTGATGCCGCGGAACTTGTCCCCGACAACCGTCATCACGGCCATGGTGTCCGTCGGATCCTGGATGAACACCCGCGAAGCCACGACGTCGGCCAGGCCGGAATCGACGGCTGCCAGCGCAGCTTCGATGTTGGAAAAGACCTGGAGCGTCTGCTCGGTGATATCCTCCGGAATTTCCTTGTTGACCGGATTGCGGCCGGCCGTATTGGAGACGAAAATCCAGTTGTCGATCGCGACGATACGCGAATAGCTGCCGTGATCCTCAAACTTGGATCCGGTCTTGATCTTGACGACCTTGGTCATGGTGCACTCGTTGCTGAATTGAAAAGAAAGGCCGGGCGGGCAAGGCAATCGCTGACCGCCCGGCAAGTTGGCGCCGGGGATATCAGCGCAAGACGGGAACGTCCCAGAGGTTGAGCTTGACGCCGATTCCGCGGCTGATAGCGTTTCGGTAGACGATCGTGCCCCACGCGACATCCTCGACCGGCATGCCGCCGACGGACATGATGATGATCTCTTCATCGTTCTGACGACCCGGCGCATCGCCGGCGACGATCTTGCCGATGTCTTCGAGGTCGGCGCGGTCCATGCGGCCCTCGGCGATCATGTCCATGAACTTCACACCGACGATCGGCACATGCACATGGGCCGGCTTCGGCAACTCATGGAACCAGGCGTCGTAAAGGCCGGTATTGTCGAGCACCTTGCGAACGTCGCGGGCTTCCATCGCTTCGTCGATATTGCAGAGCGCCGGCATCGCGAGGAACGCGCCGGGCTTCACCCATTCGCGCTTGACCATCGGATAGGTGGAGGGATCGCCGACGGCACCCGAATTGCAATAGCTGACGAGGTCACTGTCTCGAACCACGGCCTCGATGGTGTCAACGACAGTGACGGAAGTGATCTGGGGATAGGTTTCGGCGACCCAGGAAAGGAAGCTCTTCAGGCTCTTTTCACCGCGACCCTTCACCTTCAGCGTATCGATGTTGGGGCAAGCGGCCATGAAGGCTGCGAGCGTGGTCTTCGCCATGACGCCCGGTCCGAGAATACCGACAACACGGCTATCCTTGCGGGCCAGATGGCGTGCACCGACGCCCGGGATGGCACCGGTGCGATAGGCCGAAAGCAGGTTCGCAGACATGAAAGCGAGCGGGGCACCGGTGTCTGCATCATTGAGGCAGAACATCAGGATCGAGCGGGGCAGGCCCTTGTCCCGGTTTTCAATGTTGGAACCGTACCACTTCATGCCCGCCGTACGGAAACGGCCACCGAGATAGGCAGGCATCGCCATGAAACGACGGTCCGCTGTCGGCTTCGGCATGTCCGGAAACGGCGAATTTTCCGGGAAGGAAATGGCCGCACCATGGCTGTCGCTGTTTGGACCAGCCATCCGGTAGTCACCGTGGTAGAGCAGGCCGAACATTTCTTCCATGGCATCGACGCAGGCCGGCATATCGGTCACGCCGGCTTTGATCATGTCTTCTTCCGACAGATAGATGAAATCGATCTTCGTGCTTTGGATGGCGGTCATGTCGTTCATGGCTGATGCTTTCATTTGGCCGCAGCACATCGCATCCGGTCTTGAGGACAGGAGGGAGGCCGCTTTGGAAAAGACGGGACGGTTGAACGCCGTCCCGCAGTGATGGGAGTGGAATTAGGCCTCGAACACCTTGCCGAGGGCCGCGTAGCGGACGGGATCGGCACCCTTGATCCGCATGGCGAAGATCATGCCGCCGAGGCCGACAAGCGCCACGATCAGCGGGAAGCTGTCGACCACGATGTTCGACGCGCCGGCCAGCAGCTCGAGATTGGAGATGACCAGTCCGAGCGCACCGACGAGACCGACAAAGGAGACGGCAGGGGCGATCAGGGTCTGCCAGAGACCATGCCCGTGGCTGTTCTTGCGGAAGTAAAGGATGACGGCGATGCACACCACCGCCTGCACGGTAAGGATGCCGATGACCGTCAGCGCCGACATGTAGGAGAAGACGACGGCGAACGGGTCCTGTCCGGCCAGTGCGAAGGCGATGATCACGAGTGCTGCCGAGGCAGACTGCAACATGCCGGCGACATAGGGCGAGCCATGAACCGCATGAACCTTGCCCAGCACACGGGCCGCGAGACCTTCGCGTCCAAGCGCGAAGAAGTAGCGATTGAGCGTGTTGTGGAAGGAGAGCACGCAGGCAAACAGGCTGGTGATCAGAAGCAGGTTCATGGTGGTGGCCGACCATGCACCGAGCACATCGGTCGCGGCACCGAAATAGAAGGCGTCAAGCGACGCGGCAGCCGTTTCCTGCACCTTGGATGGGCCGTAATGGAGCCCGATCGTCCAGGTAGAGAAGGCATAGAAGACAGCGATCAGCAGAACAGAGACGTAGGTTGCCCGGGGGATCGTCTTCTCCGGACGGTCAACCTCTTCGGCAAAGATTGCCGTTGCCTCGAAACCGATGAAGGATCCGACGACGAAGACCAAGGTTACGCCAAGGCCTGCACTGAAGACGGTGGAGGGCTCGAACGAGGTCAGGTTGATGCCCTCAGGTCCGCCACCGGCGACCAGAATGGCGACATTGAGCAAGAGCAGGATGACTATTTCCGCCACCATACAAACGCCCAGGATCGCACCTGAGAAGGCGATGTTGCGCTGACCGGCCAGATGCACCAGCACCAGGAAGCCGAGCGACCAGGCATACCAGGGCAGGTCGACCCCGAACTCGGCCATCATGTTGTGGGTGAAGAGGCCGAGCAGACCATAGACCGCGATCTGAACGGAGCTATAGGTCAAGAGCGCGATGAAGGCACCGCCCACGCCGGCGGGCTTGCCGATCCCTTGCGTGATGTAGGTATAGAATGCCCCTGCCCCGCCAACGTGCCGGCTCATCGTGGTGAAACCGACCGAAAAGATCAGGTAGAGCAAGCCGGCAAGCACAAAGGCCCCGGGAACCCCGGCACCATTGCCGAAAGCGAATGCTGGCGGCGTCGCGCCGACGACTGCAGTCAGCGGCGCAGCGGCCGCAACAACGAAGAAGATGATATGGGCAATGCCCACGGAATTCCGGGCCAGCCGTCCTGTGGACGCCGGCGCACTCTTGGCGACAGTCATGTGAACCCCTCACGGTTTCTTTGTTTATTGTTAAGAAAGATGAGAGAGAGCCTGCGACTTGGACATTGCCATATGTGACATTTATTTGATAATTTATGCCAAACAATGGGGAAATCGGCCATGTCCACGAGCGCAGTGCAGACCGGCGTTCGACAATCCGTCACCTATATCCGCGTCGCGGCACTGACCCCGTTCATCGAACATCTCCAGAATGCCGGCGTTTCGCCCGCCACCTTGCTCGATCGACATGCCATCCCCTCGAGCCAACTCGGCGATCCCTATGCATTGATCCCTCTTCACCACTTCGTCGCCTTTCTGGAAGATGCAGCAGCGGCGACAGGTGATGATGCCTTCGGTGCGAAGCTCGGCGCCCACCTCAAGCCGGCCGATATCGGCCCCATGGGCATCCTGTTCTCCGTCTCTCCGACCATTCACATCGCCCTCCAACGGATTGCCCGCCTCGCCAATTCGCTGCAAGGCGCGACCAATTCCGGGGTCGTGGAAGAAGACGGAACGCTCACCTGGAGCTATGCCTTGACCGATCGCACCATCTGGCCACGCAGGCAGGATGCGGAATATTCCATGGCAGCAACCTGCGAGCTTGTGCGATCCTGCTTTCGCGCCAACCTCAACCCGCTCGAAGTGCATTTCGAGCACGAGCGTCCGGCAAAGATCGAGCCGTTGAAGCGCATATTCCGGGCACCGATCCTGTTTTCTCAGTCCAGCAATCGGCTGATATATGATGTCGAGGAGACCGACCGCGTCTATCGTAGCGAAGACAAATTCCTCATTGCCACGCTGGAACGCCACCTCGCCGACCTGATCAGCGAGATGAAGCCAGACGACGGGGTCTCGGAGAAGGTAACCTTCCTCATTCAGCTCTATCTCGGTCGGCGCCCTGTCACGACGACATTTCTCGCCCAGGAACTAGGCATGAGCCTGCGCACGCTGCAACGACGCCTCGACGACGAGGGAACTTCGGTGCGTGCCCTGATACGCAAGCACCGGTCGGAACTCGCCGCCGGCCTTCTGGAGCGTCCAGATACCCGTGCAGCCAACGTCGCACTGGCACTCGGCTATGCCGACGGCGCCGCCTTCTCGCGCGCGTTCAAGGATTGGACCGGGCAATCACCTCGTGCAGCAAGACCGCAACGATCGCGAAAGCGGCAACTGTTAGAAGACTGATAGTTTTGTAAAAGGGTCGCCACCGGCAGGCAAACTGGGTTCTAGACAGACACGGGAGAGGCAGCTAGGAGCCGAGCCCTGAAACTGCGGCCTCGCAGGGACCTGAGACGCAAAGGAATAGAACTCGTGGCGACCAGGCGTATATGGCAGGCGGCAGGCTTCGGCCCGGCCACTCTCTTCCTCGCATCGCAACTTTTTGTTGCTTCTGCAGCGGCGCTCGGACTCGCCAAGCTCTTTGGTCTTGCCAATCCCTTCTGGGCCGCCATGCCCGTCTGGGTGGTCCACCAGGCATTTAGGGAGGATCTTCTGGGACGTGCTGCGTTGCGGATTGTCGGAACGCTTTTCGGCGCGGCATTGTCACTGGGCCTGATTTTCATTGACCCTCCTCAGATAGTGATGATTCTCTGCCTGTCCGGGTCGATCGGCGCCTGTGCGGCACTTGCCTTCCGCATCGGCACCACGCGAAGCTACGGCGCCTTCATGGCCGCGATCACGATGCTTGTTGTCGTGCTGCCATTCCTATCCAGCTTGCCACACGACGCGGTTGCAACTCCGGTCGCACTGGCCGTTGATCGCATCTTCTGCACGATCCTCGGTGTTGTTTGCGTCGCGGCCGTCACCGTGTTCTTTACACCCGCGCGCGGCACTCGTCTCGGGCGCCAGCCGCATGGCCGAACCCGAGCGGCCGGTCTCAAGCGCTTTCTGATCTGTGGCGGAGCGACCTTGGCAGCAGGCACCACAACTGCAAGCTTCTTGAGTTTCCCCGTCCTTGCCTTCGGGATGACCCTGGTTGTCTACACGCTGATCATGTCGAGTGCACCGGACCCGAGACCGATACACCGCAGCCTTCTGCCGGGTGTTTCAATCGGCGTCATCAGCGGCATCCTGTACCACACGGCAAGCTACATGCTGCTCGCCGAAACGCCCTTGCTACTCGTCGTGGTAACGGCCCTTTTCCTGGTTGCAGGGGCAATGCTTCGGGCACACCCGGCGACGCAGGGCTTGGGCCTCGACGCCAACATGTGCTTCCTTTTGGTGGCAGAGGTTGGCGCCTGGCGCCATGGGATTTCTGATGTCACCCTCGGAGGACTGGCCATGCTGGCAGCAGCAGCCGTGGCCCGCTTGTTGATTGGCGGCGGGATTCTTCGCGACTTCGAAACGGAACGGATATGACACCACCATGAACCTAAGGAAGATGGCAGGCAGGCTCCCTAAGAGTGACCGTCACTCCAAAGATCCGACGAAGAAGCATTGTCCATTTGCATTTCAAGAGCGAGCCTCGCAACCAATTTGACATGGGGAGAATTGTCGCTGACACGCTTACTGAGGACCACGGGGGAAGTAACCCGTGCACCGGCGAGGAGGCGATAATGGACATCGGAACGCAACTTGCGAGCTGACGAGGGCACGACGCAGACGCCAGCCTCTGCCGCCACCAACCCAAGAGCTGTCTGAATTTCAGTTACCTCCTGAATCTCAGCGGGGCGGACATCTTTCTCTGACAGCACATTCAGGACCTGATCTGCAAAGCTAGGGCGCGGTGCTCGCGGATAAAGAATTAGTTTTTCTCCGGACAGGGCTTCAGGCAGAATTGGATCACTCGTAAAAGCGAGCCGCGTATCGCGAGCAATGGCCACTGCAAGCTGTTCTTCCCGAAGAACAGTCGTGGCGATCTGCGGATCGGTGTGTCGCAAGCGTCCGAAGCCGATGTCGATCCGGCCCTCCTTCAAAGCAGCGACCTGGTGCACGGACATCATTTCCAACAGCTGGATATCAAGATCGGGTGCCTGATGCCTCAGCTTCCGCACTAGTGCCGGTAGCCCGCCATAAAGAGTGGAGGCGACGAAACCAATCGACAGTACTCTGTTCTGGTTTAGCCCGACACGACGGGTCGCCTCCTTCATCTGCTCCACACGCCCGAGGATCTGCAAGGCCTGTTCGTTAAAGACACGGCCGGCTTCTGTCAGGCGAACCGGTCTGCTGGAACGGGTAACTAGTTCCACGCCGAGCTCATCCTCAAGCAACTGGATTTGCCTGCTCAAGGGCGGCTGCGCGATATTCAGGATCGCCGCCGCCCGCGTAAAATTGCGCTCCTTGGCCACCGCTACAAAATACCTGAGCTGTCGAAGATCCATTACCGTCCCTGCTCGCGCCGCGAATGATCCCAGCAGAATGAACCATTCGAGTCATCTATTCTAGCAGGTCCATCGAACATTATACCCGCAAGGTATAGCACGAAACCCAATCGGTCTTGGACTGAGAAGACGCGTTTTTCCATCATCCTTCAATGAACGCGACGCTCCACCCACCGCAAATGGCGCTTGCCGCCACCCCGACCATCGAACGCATCGAAACGATGCTTGTCGACCTACCGACGATCCGACCGCACAAGCTTTCGGTCGCGACGATGACCGGCCAGACTTTGATGCTGGTGCGGATCTACTCCAGCGACGGCATCGTCGGTATCGGCGAAGGCACGACGATCGGCGGCCTCGCCTATGGTGGCGAAAGCCCTGAGAGTATGAAGCTTTCCATCGATCGCTATTTCGCACCCGTCATGCTCGGCCAGGACGCCACGCGTATCCAGTCCCTGATGGCACGCGTGGGCAAGATGGTGAAGGACAACCGCTTCGCCAAGAGTGCTGTCGAAACGGCCCTCCTCGACGCACAGGGCAAACGCGTCGGCCTTCCCATCAGCGAACTTCTTGGCGGTCGTCGCCGGGATCGTTTGGCCGTTGCCTGGACGCTTGCCTCAGGGGACACCGCCCGCGACATCGACGAGGCCGAGCAGATGCTTTCGCTCCGCCGCCATTCGACCTTCAAGCTGAAAATCGGTCTGCTCTCCGTGCGCGAGGACGTCGCTCATGTTGCCGCCATCAAGCGCGCACTCGGCGATCGAGGCGCCGTCCGCGTCGATATCAACATGGCCTGGACGGAAACCGAGGCCAATCTCGGCATTGCGGCTCTTGCCGATGCCGGCTGCGAGCTCGTGGAGCAGCCTGTCAAGTCGACGGCAGCACTGGGCCGCCTCGTCCGCCGCTTCCCGATCGCGGTTATGGCAGACGAATCCCTGACAGGACCGGAAAGCGCATTCGAGATTGCACGCACCAGCGGCGCGGATGTCTTCGCCGTGAAAGTGGAGCAAAGCGGCGGGCCATTCAACGCCCAGCGCGTGGCCGCCATTGCGGATGCGGCCGGTATCGAACTCTACGGCGGCACCATGCTCGAGGGCGCAATCGGGACTGTTGTTTCAGCCCACGTCTTCTCGACCTTTGCCGAGCTACAATGGGGAACCGAGTTGTTCGGCCCACTGCTTCTGACCGAGGAAATCCTGGAGAGACCACTCGACTTCAGCAATTTCTCGCTCACTGTCCCGACAGGTCCTGGTCTCGGCATCTCGCTTGACGAGGACAAGCTCAAGCACTTCACCCGCGAGGAATCGCGACGCGTGACCGGGGCGCAGGACTGAGGACAAGACGATGCTGTTTCACGTCAAGATGACCGTAAACCTACCGTATGACCTACCGGCCGATCAAGCAGCCGAAACCTTGGCACAGGAAAAGGCCTATTCGCAGGCCCTGCAGTCGCAAGGGAAGTGGCGGCATATCTGGCGGATCGCCGGCCACTACGCAAACATCAGCATTTTCGACGTAGCCGACAACGACGAGCTGCATGCGTTGCTCTCTGGTCTACCACTATTCAAATTCATGGACATCGAGGTGATGCCGCTCTTGCGCCATCCCTCGGCTGTTCGCGACGACGACCGCTGACGACAATTCTGGAGAGATCTGGCTCAATCATCCCATGTGAGGAGGACATGAAATGAGTGTAAAAATCTTCAACCGCCCCGATATCCAGGACTTTCTCAAGGTCCTGAGCGGCTTTGACCAAAAAGAAGGCAATCCGCGCGTCAAGCAGATCGTTCACCGGGTCGTTTCGGACCTCTTCAAGACGATCGATGACCTCGACGTGACGCCGGACGAATACTGGACGGCGATCGCCTGGGTCAACGAGATCGGTGCTACCGGACAGGCCGGCCTGATTTCGCCCGGCCTCGGCCTCGACCATTTCCTCGACGAGCGCCTTGATGCCATCGATGATGCGCTCGGCATCAAGAACGAGACGCCGCGGACAATCGAAGGCCCGCTGTATGTCGCCGGGGCGCCAGAATGCCAGGGCTTTGCGCGTCTCGATGACGGCACGGACACCGATGGCCATACGCTGATCATGCACGGCACCGTCTACGGCGCCGACGGCAAGCCGAGCGCCGGGGCGAAGGTCGAGGTCTGGCACTGCGACACGCGGGGCTTCTATTCGCATTTCGATCCAACAGGCAAGCAGGCGCCCTTCAACATGCGCCGTACCATCATCACGGACGAGCATGGTCGCTACAAGTTCCGCAGCATCGTGCCGCATGGCTATGGCGTGCCTCCAGGCAGCCCGACCGAGAAGCTCCTGTCTGCACTCGGTCGCCACGGCCAGCGTCCGGCTCATATCCATTTCTTCATCAGCGCCGACGGTCATCGCAAGCTGACCACCCAGATCAACATCGCCGGGGATCCGCTGATCAACGACGACTTTGCCTATGCCACACGTGAGGGCTTGGTGCCTGATGTCATCGAGCGCACCGACGAGGCCAGCATCAAGGCGAACGACTTGGGTGGCCCCTTCGCCGAGATCGTCTTCGACATCAAGCTGACCGCACTCGTCGACGGCGTCGACAATCAAGTGAATGCCCTGCGCCCCCGCGCTGTCGCCTGATCAATATGGATTGACAGCCGCTCCGCTGGCGCGGCTGTCAACAATATCTCTTTCTCGATCATCTGCACTGGCTGCAAAGCACATGCCTTACCTGGTCCTGCCAAGCCACCACCTGTACTTTCAGGTAGAAACTGCGGCCACCGATCGTCCCTGGTTAGTTTTCTGCAATTCGCTGGGAACGGATCTTTCAATGTGGGACCCGCAGGTAGAAAATCTCGCCCGGTATTTCAGGATCCTGCGCTACGATCGTCGTGGCCATGGCTTATCAACTGCGCCCAACACACCTTTCACGCTCGATGACCTTGGCAATGATCTCCTGCGATTGCTGGATGCATTAGGGATCGAGCGGACACATTTCTGCGGTCTGTCGATAGGCGGACTGGTTGGCCAGTGGTTGGGGATCAATGCAGCCACGCGGATCAACAAGATCGTAGTCGCAGCAACTGCACCCAAGATTGGCATCGCTGAAGCTTGGCGCGAACGCGTCGATCTCGTCCGTTCACAAGGTTTGAAAGCTCTCGTTCCAGGCACTCGCGAGCGCTGGTTTTCGCCTGAGTTTGCAGCCATTGCACCTATCACCGTCAGTCATTTCCTCACAGTGTTCGAGGCAACCTCGCTTAATGCCTACGTCGGATGTTGCATCGTGCTGGCCGATGCAGATCTGCGCGATCAGATTGCTCAGATTGGCCTGCTGCCGGTTTCATGGACACCGAGTTAAGGTGTTTCCAATGAAACTGGAGCGAAGGAATGCAACGAAGGAAGTTCAGCCGCGAATATAAG
>NZ_JAMXLD010000030.1:0-2176 GCF_024054295.1 Ciceribacter sp. RN22 | reverse complement strand
GCCAAGGGCAAGGACGTCGATTTTCAGGAGCTGCTGAAGATGGAGCCGGACGGCGGAACGACGAACATCCGCAACACCGCCAGCAAGCACTGGACGCGCTGGCTCGGCGTCGAGACCCGCTGTGTTGTCCCCTTCACCCGCTTTGCCGAGCCGGACCCGGCGAGCAAGGTCGAGGGCGGCCGCACGCCGAACGCCTGGTTTGCAGGCGACGAGAGCGAGCCGCTCTTGTTCTTCGCCGGGCTCTGGGTGCCGCAGTGGGAGTGCGTGCGCAAGATCAAGGAGGGCCTGATTACGTGCGACCTCTTCGCCTTCCTGACGACCGAACCGAACGCGGTCGTGGCACCGATCCATCCGAAGGCAATGCCGGTCATCCTGCGGAATACCGATGAGATCGAGACATGGCTGACTGCACCATGGGAGGAGGCAAAAGCTCTGCACCGCCCCTTGCCCGCCGATGCACTCGTGCTGCTGAAGGCGGCTTGAACCGGTGGTGCGATGCTGAGATACGCCCTGGCCGCGCTGATAATTCTGATGATGACCGGCCAGCTTGTCAGCATTGGCATCAGCATCTGGCTCGCGCTTTGAGATGCGCCGCATCTCGCCTCGTTTAGGGGAAATCTCTCCGCCGCGATGAGCGTAGAATTCAATGAAAATTCCGGCTCTTGATCTTGAGCGTGTCGATATGAAGATCGGGCGTGAACATATCCCTTGCCCGAACACCCGGCATCGGCCGCTCGCGGCGATCGGGGCTTGACGGAGAGCCGTGGGCGAACTCGTCGCCGCGTCCGGTTGGTAGCCGAAAGCCTCCGTCGCGCTCGGCAAGGCTCGAAAGATCTGCCGAAAGATCGAAGAGCTGCTGGGCGACAAGGTGCACCACCTCCCCTTCCCGCTGGATCCTGCCGTTGATCGCCATCATGCTGGCACCGAGCACCACCCGGCGTGATCGCTCGAAGAGTTTTGGCCAGACGACGAGGTTCGCCACGCCGGTCTCGTCCTCGATGGTGATGAACATCACGCCCTTCGCCGATCCCGGCCGCTGGCGCACCAGCACCAGTCCGGCAGTCATCAGCCATTGTCCGTCGCGTGCTCTCATCGCCTCGGCACAGGTGACGATCTGCCGTTTGGCGAGGTCATGCCGCAGGAAGCTCAATGGGTGCTGGCGAAGCGTCAGACCGGTGTGGCTGTAATCCTCGACGACGTTGTGACCTTCGGTCATCTGTCTGAGCTCGACTTCCGGCTCCTGCTGTTCGGCGATCGCCCGCGCCTCCCGTTCCGCCGCGGCGGTGAAGAGCGGCAGCGGCTCGTCGCGAAGTGCCTTGATCGCCCAGAGCGCGTCCCGCCGCTTGAGGGCCAGTGACGGCAGGAAGGCATCGGCTTCAGCCAGTTCGACGAGCGAGGCGACCGGCACACCGGAACGCCGCCACAGGTCGTCGACCGATGCGAAGGGCTCGTCAGCGCGCGCGGCGACAATCCGCGCCGCGTCGGCCGTCGCCAGGCCGCGCACCAGACGCATGCCGAGCCGGACTGCATGGCGGCCGGTATCATCGATCGGCTCGAGCGTGCAGTCCCATCGCGAATGGTTGATGCAGACGGGGCGCACCTCGACGCCATGCTTCCTCGCGTCCGCGACGATCTGCGCGGGGGCGTAGAAGCCCATCGGCTGCGAATTGAGAAGTGCCGCACAGAAGACATCGGGAAAATGGCATTTCAGATAGTTGGAAGCATAGGCGATGAGCGCGAAGGACGCGGCGTGGCTTTCGGGAAAGCCGTAGGAGCCGAAGCCCTCGAGCTGGCTGAAGGTCTTTTCCGCGAATTCCGGCGTGTAGCCGTTGCGGATCATTCCCGAAACGAGCTTGTCCTTGAACTTCGAGACACCGCCCGTGAACTTGAAGGTCGCCATGGATTTGCGCAACTGGTCGGCTTCGCCGCCGGTGAACCCGGCACAGACCATCGCCACCTTCATCGCCGACTCCTGAAACAATGGCACCCCCAAGGTCTTGTGCAGGACCGCCTCCAGTTCGGGCGTGGGGTACTCGACCTTCTCCTTGCCCTCGCGGCGGCGCAGATAGGGATGCACCATGTCACCCTGGATCGGGCCGGGGCGGACGATCGCCACCTGGATCACGAGGTCGTAGAAGGTCCTCGGCTTCATGCGTGGCAGCATGGACATCTGCGC
>NZ_JAMXLD010000029.1:0-8955 GCF_024054295.1 Ciceribacter sp. RN22 | reverse complement strand
GAGCCCATGATCGGACGCTATGCGCTCGATGGCAAGGCTTGCGGCCTCCTTTGTCAGTTGGCCGGCCGTAGCGAGAGGCTCGATCGCCTCCTTGAACTCGGCATAGACGTCCTCCCCAAAAGCAAGCCTGACGAGGAGATCGCGAATGAACGTCGCGGACATCCCCGCCGCCTGAAAGCCGGCGACGAGTTCTTCGTCCGAACCGATCTTGCGCAGCGCATCGGCGATCGTCTTGACCGTGCCGGGCAGTTCACCCGTGCCGGCACCGCCGACGAGGTACTCTTCCGTATACTTCGCCATGAGCGTCGCCAGCATCTGCACGCAGGCTTCGCGCTCGTTGGGCGTCAGCTCGGTGATCTCCCTGCCGTTCCTGTCGAAGAGCACGCAGCCGGAGGCCGCATGCGCTCGGGTGAAGACGAGATCGAGGAGATTGAAGCCCTGTCTGCCCGAACAGGTGGCAAGCGCCTCGAGGTCGAGCGTTCCCGCATCGATGGCGGCGGCGACCTTCTTCGCCGTCTCCAGCTCCTTCGGCGTCAGGTCGCCAGAGGCGGCCAGCCTGCCGCCGAGCGCTTCGAGTGCCTGGCCGAGCGAGCGGCCGACCACTTCGAGACCCTTCGCCGCGGCTTCGAGGCTGTTCGACGAGATGTAGGCATCGATGCTGACGTGGGTGTCGCGGGTGATGGTGTAGGCCTGGTCCGGATCGCGGTTGAGCTCCGAGAGCGGCAGGGTGGAGGTACCGTCCTGTTCCAGGGCGGCCTGTTTCTCGCCGTCACGGATGATGATCTCGCCCGGCCCGACCGTCGCCCTGACGCTCTGGCGGGTATCGTCGAGCTGATAGGACCCTTGGAGCGTATGGTTGGCGGTGGAATTGCCCGCCGCATCGGTGCTGCCGGAGAGATCGAGCCCGAGTTCGGCGCTGAAGCCTTCATACTCCTTCGAGCCTTCGAAGTTCCGGTAGGTCAGCGTGCCGGTGTCAAGCGTCAGGTCGCCGGACTCCGAGACGATCTTGCCGGCGTCGAGATCGGTATTGCCGGCAACGGTCACGTCCATCGCGCCCCGGGAGACGAGGCCGGATTGTTCCGAGATCCAGTTCGTCGAGCCCGACCCCGCCCCGCCGCCGATCTGAACGCCCGAGATCAGGCCGCTGCCGCCGCCGATGGAGAGGCCGCCGGAGACGGACCGGTTCGACTGCGATCCCGCGTCCGTGACGGAGACGATGTTGAGATCGCCGCCGACATTCGCCGTCACCGTCTCACCGGAGACGACGGCGCCCTTCAGATTGGTGTCACGACCCGACTGGAGCGTCACATTGCCGGTACCGGTCACATGGGAGTTGAGCTGGGTCACCGCGGTTCCGTCCGACGAACCCGACGCCGCCTCGACATGACCGGTCAGCCCGGCGCTTATCCCGGTCGTGACGTTGAGGCCGATGCCGACGCCGATCCCGGCTCCGGAAGACTGTGTGCTCGATGAGAAGGTCGAGCTTGCTCCGACGCTCGAAAGATTGATGTCGTTGCCGGCCGAAAGGCTGACATCGCCCGCTCCACCGGTCGGAAGCCCGTTGGCGTCGAGCCCGGCGGAGATCTGCGCACCGTGTGCATTGATGTCTCCGGTCCCGGCCGTGACGGAGACGGAGTTGCCGGCGCTCAGCGTCGTCACCACAGGCGTGGTGGAGGAGGCAGTCTCCGAGGTCTTCTGCGAACTGAACCCGATCGTCAGGGAGGCGGAGGCAATGTCGCCCTTGACGACCGGCTTCAGGGCGTCATAGGCCCGAAGCCCTGCAAAGGCGGCATTCGCCGCCGAATAGCCGTCTGAGACATTGGCGACCTTGTTCGCCAGATCACCGGTCGCCTCTGCCGCGCTGACGAGGCTCGACTGGACGTTGAGACTGATGCCTGCGAAGAACTCCTCGTGCCGCTCGACATAGTTGGTCTGGTCCTCAGCGGAAAGCAGGTTGACGTCGTTGACGGCAAGAAGGGCAATGTCCTGCCCGGCCTCGACGTTTGCCGCCTGCAGGTTGATGTCGTTGCCGGCCGTGATGGTGATATCGCGTCCGGCCGAGAGCGTGGAGAGCGCATTGGTACCGGAGGACTGCGTGACCTCATCCTCGGCCGAGCCGTAGCCGATGCCGATGGAGGCCGAGCCGNTGCCCGACGAGAGGCTGATGCCGAAGCCGGAGCGTTTCTCCGTCTCCTGTGACATGGCGCTTTCGGCGCCGGGCGTCACGTTGACGTCGTTTGCGGCGGAAAGCGCGATGTCGCCGCCGGCCGTAATCCCGGAGCCGACGATGTCGATGTCGCGAGCGCGGGCGGTGACGGAGACGTCTCCGCCGGCCGTAATCGTGGAGGCGGCATTGACGACGGTGCTGCCGCTCTTTTCCTTCTCCTCCTCGCCCCAGAGCGAGAAGAAGCCGTCTCCCGAGCCGGCGAAGAGGCCGGAGGTTTCTCGGCCGATCGCAAGGTCGTGCGCCTCCTGCGCGCCGATGATGGCGACGCTCTCGCCGGAAATCGCGATATCCTCGCCCGCCGTGATCCCGGAGCCGGAGATCGCCACCGCCTCGCCGGCGTAAAGCGTCACATTGCCGGAGGCGCCGAGCGCGGAGGCGACGGTCGTCTCGTCGTAGACCCCGGACGACCAGTGCGTGCTCTGCAGGAAGCCGTGTCCGCTCGATTGCGTATCCTGTGCGAGAACATTCTGGCCGGAGCTGACGACGATGTTGCCGCCGGCGGCGATGGTGAGGTCGGCCGTCTGGTCGGCGCTGCCGGCCGAAAGCGTGGAGGCGGAGACCGTCACGTCGTTTCCGGCGGAGACGGCAACACCGCTGCCGCCCTGGATCGAGGAGCCGGAGGCCGTCTCGGTGGCGATCTTGCTGTCGGTATGGGCCCCGTTGCCGGATGCGTTGTGCAGGTCGTAGGTCTCGCTGTCGATCGCCTCGGCGATCGTCACGTTTCCGGCGGCCCGGAGGTCGACCGCCTCGCCGGCGGCAATGCTGCTGCCGATGACGGCAAGATCGCCCGCGCCGGTAACGCCGGCGGAAACCGCGACATTGCCGCCGGCGGTGATCTCGGTGCCGGCATTGACGATGCGCTCGCCGGAATTGGCGCCGAACTGGACGGAGCTCCGGTTTGCGACCGCGGTGATGTTCACGTCGCCGCCGGCGACGATGGCGGCATTGCCCCCGGCCTCGAGAGCGGAGCCGGCGACGAGCACGTCCTCGCCTGCCGCGACCCTCATGTCGCCGCCGGAGGAGAGCTGCGACATCTGTTGGGTGGTGGTGACGGTGGTCATGTAGCCATCGTCATTGCTTTGCGTCAGGCCGGCGGTGGCGATGGCGACGGAGCCGTTTTCCGCGGTGACGGCGAGTGCGCCGCCGGCATTTGCCGAACTGCCGATGATCGCGACATCGTTCGTCGCGCTGATGGCGAGGTTGCCCCCGGCATTCACCCGTGTGCCGGTCGCGTTCTCCGACCCGGCGTCTCCGACCGTGACCACGTCGAGGATGACGTCCTGGCCGGCAAGAAGCGCGCTGCCGCCGACCTCGACGCCGGCGCCCGCAAGCTTGAGCGTCTCTCCGGCCTTCAGCACGGCATTGCCGCCGGCCTCGACCATGGCATTCGGATTGACGACGCTCGCGCCGCCGATATCGACGGACTGGGCGGTGAGCGTGATCGTGCCGGCGTCGAGCCTGAGGTCGTTGCCCGCGACGAAGCTGCCGCCGTTTGCGGAAATGGTCGTCGCGGAGAGCCTAAGGTCGCCCTTGGCGGCAATCGTCCCGGAATTGTTGACCGCCCCGACATTCATCGTCAGCGATCCGCCGGAGATCAGCGCGCCGGAGGCGGTCAGCGTCGCCCGGTCGGCATCCGCCACATAGACGGTCGGCACCAGGACCTCGATGCCGGCGACCACCCGTTTCTCATACCAGACGAGCGTTCCGGTGAGCGAGGCGGCGAGCTCGGGCGACAGTTGCTGGCCGATCGCAAGCCCGTGCTCGATGGCGAACGCAATCCCGCGGTCGAGCAGCACCTTCATTTGCTCGATGGCATCGGTGCCCGGAATGAAGGAGCCGTTTCCGAGCCCCTGCCCGGCAAGCTGGCGCAATTGCGCATCGACCAGCTCGTTCTCGAAATACGCGTCGCCGAGGAACGGCACCTCGCGTTCCGGCTTGTAGCCGATGCGGTCAATGAAATAGCCCGAGCCGTAGAATTTGCCGACGTCGAGGAATTCCGCGCGGGTCTCGTAGAGGAAGACCTGGCCGGGGATCGTTCCGCCGAACCCGCCCGAGCCCGGTTTTGGAACCGACGTGGCGAGCGCTGCGAGCATGTCGGCGGAGGCGAGCGGAAGCGCACCGGGCTGCAGGCCGGTTCCGGCCCCGGAAACCCCGGCTCCGGCAAGGAGGCCACCGAGCGCTGCGTTCGGCGTGAACAAGGCGCCGCCCGCCGTCAGCCCGGCAAGGGCGGCGGTCGGATCGGTCGGAGCGTTCGACGGCGCAAGAACGGCATGGCCGGCGATCGATCCGGCGGCAGAGGTGTTGTTGACGGTCGCAAATCCGCTGATGTCGAGATTGCCGGCCGCCTTGATGTTGGCGGATGCGAGGCTGACGGCCTCGACGTTTCCGAGCAGCGAGTTCCCGTTCGCCATGTCCTTCGACGGGTCGCGTCTGCCCTTGGCGTCATAGGCGGCGCAGCCGCCCTGCGCATGGCATTCCAGCGTGGTCGTGCGGGTTGCCATGACGCCTTCGTTGTTGAGCGTCGCTCCCTTGAGGACGGCATTGCCTTCCGCTTCGATCGAGCTGCTGGAATTGTTCAGCACGGTCGCGTCGATCATGAGATTGCGGCCGGTATGGATCAGCGCTTCCGGGGCGAGCGCTCCGTCGAAGACCTCCTCGGTGACCGTCTGGCCGATATAGGCGGCCTCATCCCAGCTATAGGTCGTGCTGGTGTCGTGCGGCTTGCCCTGCTCCACGACGACGAAGTACTTCGACGGGTTGTTCGGGTCGAGCGTGATATTGCCGTCCGCATCGCGCGGCACGCGCTCGGCGATCCAGTTACGGATCGAGCCGGAGCCCGTCGGACCCGGAGCCGAGATCCAGGTCCAGGCGCGATAGGAACTGCCATCGGCAAGCACTGCGAGCGACCACAGCCTGTCCTGGTAATCTTCCCATAGCTGGCGCGGCAGGTCGGGGAAGATGTAATCTCTCGAAGTGTCATCGTTCCAGCCCTGGTAGAGCTGCATGAACGGTTCGTCGGCGACCTCCGGATTGAGCCGGAATTCGCCGGCATGCCCCGACGGGACCACGACGGTCTTCAGGCCGGGGATGAAGAGCCTCTTGTTGGTGAGGTTCGCGGTCGTGATGAAGGCGTCGCGGCCCGCTTCGACAAGGCCCGAGACGTTGGTGAGGGAGCGGTTGCGTGTCCCGTCGGCGTCGCCGGCGATCGTCAGGTCGTTTCCGACGAGGATCGCCCCCTGGTCGTTGAGGAGATCGCCTGCGACGAACAGGCGTCCGTCGTGGCCTGCATAGACGAGCCCGGCCGGCGTGTTCGTCAGATTGCCGCTGATGTTGAAGGTGAGGTCGTTGGCTGCGGCGAGCTGGCCCGTATTGGAGAGCGAGGTGAGCGTCAGGGTGAGATCGTTCGCGGCAAGCAGTGCCGTTACGGGGGTCGTGGCGATCGTCGCAGCGGAAATCGCAATATTGCCGCTGCCGCCATCGGCGGTCACGGCGCGGATGTTTGCCCCCGAGACGTCGGCCGAGCCCGCCAGATTGAGATCGACGCCTCCGAAGGTGAGCGTGCTTCCCGAAAGATCGGCGCTGCCTGCATTGACCGTCAGCGTTCCGGCGGTCGCAAGCTTGCTCCGGTTGCCACTGAGATCGAGCAGTTGCAGGGAAAGTGTGATATCGCCGCTGGCGATGGTGTCGTGATCGATGCTGATCGTACCCCGGGTGGCACCGAGATCGGCTGCGGCAAAGCTCTGCAGGCTGTCGTAGCCGATGTCCTGGAGGGCCCGCGCCTCGAGATTGCCGCCGCTCACCAGCTGGCCGGCCAAAATCGAGCCGGTCCTTGCGAGAAGGGTCATGTCGCCGGCGCCGGCGGTCAGGACCAGCGGGCCGCCGGACTGTTCCGAGGCCGCAAAGTCGACGCCGGAGACGAGCGTCCCGAGTGTCACGGCGTTCGCATTGAGGAGCGCATTGCCGCCGACGAGCGATTGGCCGGCAAGGGTGACCGTGCCCGCCGCCGTCGCACTGAAGTCGCCGTATACGAGGGCGTTCCCCGAGACATTGCCGGCAGCATTGATCGTGGCTCTGCCGGACGACAGGAGATGGCCGACATCGACGCTTCCGGTCGTCGAGGTGAGCACGAGGTTGTGCGCAGCATCCCCGAGAACGATGCTGCCTTCGTCGAGTGCGGCGAGATCCACGCCTGCCGCAGCCAGTCCGGCGCTGATGGCCGGACCGGTCACCGACAGGTCGGATGCGGCGAGAAGCTGACCGGTGACCACGGTATCGCCGAGGATTGCCGCTTCGGCATGGCTGGTGACGTTGCCGGCATGGAAGGTGCCCGACATGACATCGAGGGCGCCCGCCGAGAGCAGGGTCGTCGTCTCGACGAGGCCGGATGCCTTGAGCAACATCGAACCGGCATCGCTGCGCAGGACAAGTGCGCCGCCCGCACTCCCGGTGGCGGCAAAGTCGACCCCCGAGACGAGGGTTCCCATCCTGATCGAGGAGCCG
Source organism: Ciceribacter sp. RN22 (assembly GCF_024054295.1). Classification (NCBI taxonomy): domain Bacteria; kingdom Pseudomonadati; phylum Pseudomonadota; class Alphaproteobacteria; order Hyphomicrobiales; family Rhizobiaceae; genus Ciceribacter; species Ciceribacter sp. RN22. The sequence continues at coordinate 2,228 of NZ_JAMXLD010000029.1, read as the reverse complement.
GCAAGCCGGACATCGCCGGCGGCGAGCGACTGGCCGGAGAGTGTGATCGCGCCGCCGGCGTCGAAGCCCATGGCGCCATGGCTGATCGCGCTGGTCGTGATGGCGCCGGTTGCCGTCACAGACAAGTCTCCGGCCGTCAGCAGGCGTCCGGCCACCACGTCGCCCGCCGTCGCCGCGAGCCTCATATCCCCCGTGCCCGTGAGCAGGATCGCGCCGGACGGCGAAGCAGCCGTCGCGGCAAGGTCTACGCCCGACACAATGGCTCCCGCATGAATGCCTGCGCCCGAGATCGTGACGTCTCCGGCCCCGAGGATTTGGCCGGTGACGCGCGTGTCGCCGCTAATCGCGAGGCTTCCATGACTGGTGATACCGTCGGCGGAGAGCGTGCCCGCCGTTGCGGCAAGATCGCCCGATGCGAGGATCGACCCGACTTCTATCGCGCCGGCGTTGGCGGTGAGGAGCATGTCGCCGCCGGCCTTGAGAACGATCGTACCCGAAGAGGATGCCCCGGTTGCCGCGAAGTCGACACCCGACACCGCACTGGCGGCCTTGAGGCTTCCGGCGGAAGCGGCGAGCGTTCCGCCGGCAAGCAGGTCGCCGGCAATGCCGATCTCGCGCCCTGCCGTCAACGTCATGTTGTCGAAGCTGACGAGCGAAGCGGCGGTGATCGCACCCGACGTCGCCGTGATCTGCAGGTCCCCGCCGGCCCTGGCCATGCCGGAAAGGGCAATATTGCCGGACGCGGCCGACAGCCGGGCGGCATCCTTCGCCAGAACCTGGCCGGCGGTGATCCCCGCGCCCGCCTGCATGACGGCATCCCTGCCCGCGGAAACCTGGCCTGCAGCAATGGCGCCGGAGGCCGTCAGCTCGATATTGCCGAAACTTGCAAGCTCGTCGGCAACAGAGACGAGGCCGCCCGTCGCAATCAGCACATCGCCGTCGGCCGCCACCGACTGCAAGGTGACGCCGCTCGCCGCACCTATGGTGACTTTGCTCTTCGAGGTGACCTTGTTCGCCTCGACCTGCCGGCTCTTCGACCGGATGTTGACGCCGTCCCGGCCGGACGCGTTGCCGAGCGAGATCCGCCCGTCCGCCGACAGCGTCAATGCGCCCGCATTGGCAGCCATGTCGTTGCGCATCCTGACGCCGGCGCCCTTGTCGGTGACGGCGATCCCGATACGACCGGCCTGCATGGCGCCGAACGCCGAACCGTCAATGGCGAACTCGGGGGCATCGTCGGCCCCGGCAAGTCCGGTCGCCGCGCCGGTCGCATAATCGAAGCGGTTGCGTCCGGCCGTGACCCTGAGATCCTTCCCGTTGACAGGCCCGTCCACCCGAACCGTCCGCGAGACGATGTCGAAGAGGTCGACGGCACCGTCACCTCCGGCAAAATTGCCACCCTTCGCGCCGAAGGTGACGTCGCCACCTCGCACCGTAAAGCCCGAAAGGCCTCCGCTCGCATCGATATCCGGCGTGCCGGTGGTCAGCGTCGCGCGCGGCGTATTGATGAAGCCGCAGCCGTCGCAGGTAATCCCGTTCGGGTTGGCAATGACGACATCTGCCCTGCCCCCGAATACTTCCATCGGGCCGAGAAGCGCACTGCGGCTGCCGCTCGTCACCTCATTCAGAATGATCGTCGCCGGGCCGCTGTTGCGCAGGTTCGGGTTGCCCGGCGTCACACCGCCGAGCTTCGAGATGCCGGCTTCCGCATCGAAGTTGTTGAGGATCAGCCCGGGCGTGCCGACGTTGAAGGCGCCGTACTTGTTGTGCGAAAGCCCGCGTCCGTTCGGCGTCACGATGTCGACAAGCGGAACCCCGTTCGCAGCCGCCCCGATCCCCGCCTGATTGGCAACCGGAGCCCCGCCGTCCGCCACCACGCCCCCGGCCCGCGCAAAAACCGGCTGAAACACAAGAACCAGACTGAGCACGCCGGACAAGACGCAGCGGCCGCCATCCCTCACACGTCGGATCAGAATTCGCTCCAGGGCCGTTTCCGGAGCTCTCCAGCGGAGATGCGGGCCTTGCTTGCTTCTGCTCATGGGTCTTGCTCACTCTGGACTGGGAAGAGGGATCGCGTACGACGAACCGATGCGACTACTTTTGTGTCAACCAGGTCTTCACCTGTCTCGTGAAGGATTGAGCCAAGCGTCGCGCGAGCGCGTCTTCGTCTTCCGACGCGACAGCCGTGTTGATCGCAACCGCAACAACAAGCCCGAGGCCCCTTCCCT
>NZ_JAMXLD010000028.1:0-2417 GCF_024054295.1 Ciceribacter sp. RN22 | reverse complement strand
CGCGCGCGCGTCTCGGCTTTCACGCGCGGGTCACCATTGATGACCCGTGACACGGTCTTGAGCGATGTGCCGACCCGCTTTGCGATTTCGCGTTGCGACGGGATTTTATGCATCAGGATAGCCTCCACCCTTGGGCTGGATCCGCTGCCGCCATAGGGCAGCCAAGTCTGTTCGATCTCTGAACTTCTCGCCTGGCACGCGCAAAAGCCTCATTGTGGTGTCTTGCATGGTGTTACGTGCTGACTTCCGGATCCGTTATTGCCTGATTGTGAGAGTTCTCCACTCTCACGATCGCTTTGATCAAACGCATGCTCACACGAGTTGGATTCCGACAAGCGTACCTCCTATCCAGTGCGATTGAAGCGACCAAAATTCAGCCAATCTCCTCTCGGTACCAGCCTACAGTCACTATATTACCATAGATTTTTGTGGGGCAACCGCCTCGGTGCCTGTGTCTCCGGGCAGCTGCGGTCCGCACGATGCGCCAATGCGTCCGCAGGAGCCGCGGCTGCCGAGCAGGAGGTCGGGACCCAGCCTGTCACAATCTGGCCGGGGACCGGGAGAATGTTGTGTTGCTGGCGGGAATCCAAAGGCAGAGCGCAGAATGCCATCACTATCCTTTGACCGCCGAGCCGACGAATGCGCTGACAAACCAGCGTTGGAACGCAAGATACAGAAGCAGCATCGGAATCATCATCAGGACCGATGCCGCCATGGCATTATCCCAGCGAATACTGTCCTGTCCAAAGAATGCGCCGACGACCACGGAGATAAGGTGCGTGCGATCGCTGTGGGCGACGAGTACGGGCCCGAGATACTGATTCCACGTATCGACGCCCATCAAGATCGACGCAGTAGCGACGGCGGGCATGCCGAGAGGTAGATAGATCGACCGCCAGATTCGGAAGGGTGAGGCGCCGTCGACGATGGCGGCCTCATAGAGCGCCCGTGGGAGTTGCGAAAAAACTGATAGAAGAGGAAGGTGTAAAGCGGACTTGCCACCCAGGGCACTATCTGAGCGACAAAGGTGTCCGACAAACCCATTCGGGACACCATGACCAAGAGGGGCATGAAGATTCCTTCTTGCGGCATGGCGTAGAGCGCGATCACAATCGCGAGGACAGCTAGCCGCCCCGGCAACCTACCCGAAGCGAGGACGAAACCCGCCATGGAGTTGACGATGAGTCCCGGGACAACGGTGGTCGCGAGAATCAACAACGAATTCAATAGATAGCGACCGAAAGCGAATTCGCCGGAGAAATGGCCAACGTCGCGGAAGGTGTTGAGCGTCGAGGCATCCACCCAGAAGGCACGAGAGCTTCCCATGTCAGAGAGTATCTGAAAACGATCGTCCTTGAGTGCGGCGACCACCAAAATGAAGAGAGGCGAGAGGCCCACGAGTACGACAACAAAGACGCTTGCTGCCTGAATGATGCGCGATCCGCCGGATGGGGCAGGCCGCACGCGTTTCCTCGACGAGGAGGTGAGTGTTTCAGACATAGAAATGCCTCGTGAGCCGGCGTTGCACAAGTGCGATCACCAGAACGATAAGGGATAGGATCACGGAGACCGCCGACCCGTAGCCAAGCTTGTGCTCTTCGAAACCGAGGCGGACCATGTAATGAACGACAGTCTCGGTTGTGGACTTCGGACCACCTTGGGTCAGAATGGCGACCTGTCCATAGAGCTTGAACGCCCGGATAGTCGTGACTACCAGAACAAAGACATGTGTCGGCCGTAAGGAGGGCATGGTGACTGGCAATACCGATGGACAAAGGAGAAGAGAAGGACGTCCTTCGCCGCATGCTCTGACTAACGTGCCTTCGGTTTGATCTCGATTGCGCGCAGACTATCCTTCCTGAAGCCGCAACGCAGCGTGATGTCGGTCCAGTCGACCGACCCGGAACGCATTCGCGCCTGCCCCGGAACCGAGACTATCGTAGAGACGACCGATCGATCCGCCGGGCTGAACGTACCGGTCTGGCGCTTGACCTTCGTTCCTTTGACGTCGCTGTCGGTGAAGCCGAGACGGTCAAATGCTCTGCTCTTCTTGACGAGATCGTGGCCGGTGGCGATACAGTCGGCGATCTGCGGCGACGCGTGCTGATCTTTCACGAGCGTCCGGTAATTGCCCTTGTAGTCGGCGGATTTCCTGGGAGGAGCCTCGGCCCGGGACGGCCCGGAAACACTCGCGAGCGCGATTGCGGTGATCATCAACAATCTCATGGATTTCATTGCTTTGCTCCTGACGTCCGGATTTCGGACAATATTTGACTTCGAACGAACTGTGCCACTTCGGCGCTTTCCGTCACGAAATGGATCGACAACGAGAATAGCCGTTTATCCATCGTGATCATCTCCGCATCGTGCCCGTTGTTTCCCGATTGAATGGATATTCACCTGAGCAGCGGAATGGC
>NZ_JAMXLD010000027.1:0-2956 GCF_024054295.1 Ciceribacter sp. RN22 | reverse complement strand
CATGTGGAACATCAATCGTCCACCAGATGAACCTGTGTCGATACTTTCGGTCAGGGAGCGGAAAGCGATGCCGCGCCGTCCCAGTTGCTCAAGAAGGCTAACGAGTGCCGAGAGGGAGCGTCCGAGCCGGTCGAGGCGCCAGACCACCAACGTGTCACCCGCCCCCAGTTGAACCAGGGTCGCACCGAGACCGGCTCTTTCGAACTGGGCTCCCGACTCGCCCTGATCGCTGAGAATGAGTTCGCATCCAGCGGCCTTCAGCGCCTGAAGCTGCAGATCGAGCTTCTGTTCTTCCGTCGATACGCGGGCGTATCCAACAATCATCCTACTCGCCCTTCGGTGATCGCAGACATCGCATCGACACGATGAGAGGGTTGCTACCCCACACCACGTCCCGGTTGTCCAAAGTCCGGTCACTCAACTTGTTGCTTGACAAAATGGGTCCCTTGTCAACGGCGGAGTAAAAACCGGCCACGCGGCGGCGCAAAAGTCGGCCACTGTGGCGCACGCATGAGAGCCCCGGGAGGGCGTAGCCCGAGCGGGGTTCTCATGCGTGCGCGGCGCTTTTTTTGAGAGGGGTCTCAGCCTACCTTTCGGGCTCGGCTTTGTGCGAGACGATAGCTGTCGCCGTTCATCTCAAGGATGTTGACGTGGTGGGTGATGCGATCGAGTAGAGCGCCGGTCAAACGTTCGGACCCCATGGTTTCCGTCCATTCGTCAAAAGGAAGGTTGCTGGTGATCAGGGTCGCGCCTCGCTCGTATCGTTGCGAGATCAGCTCGAACAGCAATTCCGCGCCGGTCTTTGACAGCGGCACGAAGCCCAGCTCATCGATGATAAGCAGCTTGTAGGCGGCCATTTGCTTCTGGAAACGCAGAAGACGGCGTTCGTCTCGCGCCTCCATCATCTCGCTGACCAGGGCCGCGGCCGTGGTGAAGCCGACGGACAGACCCTTCTGGCATGCGGCCAGGCCGAGGCCGAGCGAGATATGGGTCTTGCCCGTGCCGCTGGGACCAAGTGCGATGACGTTCTCCCGTCGCTCGATCCATTCGCAGCGCGCCAGTTCCAGCACCTGCATCTTGTTGAGCTTGGGGATGGCTGCGAAGTCGAAACTGTCGAGGCTTTTGACGACGGGGAATTTAGCCGCCTTGATGCGGCGCTCGACCTTGCGGCGGTCCCGCTCGATCATCTCCCGTTCGGCAAGCCCGGTGAGGTATCCGACATGATCGACGCCCTCTGTGGCGCACAGCCGGGCCAGCTTCTGGTACTCGCGCTGGAAGGTCGGCAGCTTCAGAGCTTTGAGGTAATGGGAAAGCAGGATCTCAGGGGTCTCGGTGCTCATGCCGCTTCTCCCGCATCAGGCGACAGGAGGCGCATATACGCCTTCGCCGATGTCGTCTCGACCGTCGCCCGCGGTAGGTATGGGTAGATCGACAGATCCAATCGCGGCGGCCGGCGTTCTACCCGGCACAGGATCAGATGCTTGACCGCATCGAAGCCGATCGCGCCGAGCTGGATCGCCTGCTTCACCGCCGCATGCAATTCGGTAAGGTCGAAGCTCTCCAGCAGACGCAGAACCTGCACGTATTCCCGCCGGCCATGCTTTGCCATGCGGCCTTCCATCAACCGGCGCAGCGTGGCGAACTCTTGCGGCAGATCCCAGCCCTGGAGGGGCGCTGCCTGATCCAGCGAATTGATCTTTTGCTCGATCAGCGGCAGGTAATGGACAGGATCGAAGACGACGTCTTCCCGCTCCCAGCTCCGGGGATGACGCGCAATGATCTCGCCGCGGCAGCCGATCACCACCTCATCGACATAGCCCCGGATCCAGACGTCTTGATGGCCATAGGCGACCGGCACGGAGTAGTCGTTGGTCTTGTAGCGAACGAGCGATTGGGCCGTCACAATGGCGCTGGCCTGGTCGCAGGCATCAAAGGGCGACGCCGGCAATGGCCGCATGGCAGCCAGATCGCGCAGCAAGCGCTCGCCGATCGTCTCGCTCTCACCGCGCAGTTTGTCACGCTGGCGCTTGCGGCATTGCTCTTCCAGAAAGGCATTGAACGCATCCCATGTCGGAAACTGCGGGATCGGGACCATGAAGTTACGTCGGGCATAGCCAACCAGACCCTCGACATTCCCTTTGTCATTGCCCTTTCCCGGACGGCCATAGCGATCCCGGATCAGGTAGTGGGACAGGAAGCCGCTGAACAACGTCGCGCGCTTGCGGGTGCCGTCGGGCAGGATCTTGGCCACCAGGCAACGGTCGTTGTCGTAGACGATCGATTGCGGCACGGCGCCGAAGAAAGCGAACGCATGGACATGGCCATCGACCCAGGCCTCGGCCACTGCAGCCGGATAGGCCCGCACATAGCAGCCGTCACTATGCGGAAGATCGAGCACGAAGAAGCGGGCCTTTTGCTCGACCCCGCCGATGACCACCGTCACCTCACCGAAGTCGGCCTGCGCGTGGCCTGGCGGATGCGACAGAGGCACGAACACCTCCTGCCGGCGCTGATCCCGCTCGCGCATGTAATCCTTGATGATCGTGTAGCCGCCGGTGAACCCGCACTCGTCACGCAGCCGGTCGAACACCCGCTTGGCGGTATGGCGCTGCTTGCGCGGCATCTTTAGATCTTCGTCCAGCCAATGCTCGATCGTCGACACAAACGCATCCAGCTTCGGACGCCGGATCGGTGACTTTCGCTGATAGCCAGGTGGCGTCGAATAGGACAGCATCTTGGCAACGCTGTCGCGCGATATGTTGAAGTGCTTTGCAGCCTCACGCCGGCTCATCCCTTCCGAGCATGCCAGACGGACCTTCAGATATAATTCCACGGTGTAGATCCCCACGCCCTCCTGCTGTCGTCGCAGAAGGGTAAATAGGTGGCCGACTTTTACGCCGCCCGCAGCAGGACAATCCCGCCGCTACCGTGGTCTAATTTTGCACCGCCGCTCTCA
>NZ_JAMXLD010000026.1:0-73568 GCF_024054295.1 Ciceribacter sp. RN22 | reverse complement strand
CAATCGTAAATGCAGACATGCGCACCTCCTGATGTTTTCTAGGGACCAAGATCCCCAGCCTGAGGCTTGGTGGTGGGGGTGTCCACATCATCAAGAAAGTTGCTCCCGGCCGCCCTCCACTTCGTTTCGGCCCAAAGAGCCACCCCATTGAGCGAGCGCAACGGGGACCCCGGCGGGTGCGGCGTCGATCGCCCCCGGTCGTTACACCGCCATCGAGGCCGCGACAGGCGCAGCCCGAACAACCGGAAAAGGAACACGACAATGGCAGTTATCGGCGAATTCACCACCAACGGCAACAACTCGATCATCGGCAACGTGCGCACGCTGACCGTCAGCATGCGGGCTCGCCTGAACCCCATCGAGCGCGTTTCGCGCGACGCCCCGGACTTCCGCATCACCGCCGGCAACGGCGTCGAGGTCGGCGCAGGCTGGAAGGCGGTCTCCAATGACGGAGAGGAATACATCTCAGTCAAGCTGGACGACCCGAGCTTCAACGCCCCGATCACTGCGGCCCTGTGGCCAAGCGAGAAGGACGGCGAATACGCCCTCATCTGGAACCGCCCGAAGCGGGAGGCCTGATCGCCACCCCAGGGGCTCCGCCGCCAGGCGGGGCTCCTCCAACCGACAACGAAGGCGTAGAGGCTGACGTGGTGCGATTCGGGAAAGGGTACACCACTTGTCAGGCGAGATGGATTGCCACGCCGATGCAATCAGGTGCTGACGTCGGTAACGTTCTGATCCGTCACCGCCTCAGACGGTCGCATGGACGTCGCCAAATCACTCTCGCCGGCGGTCTGCTCGGCGGCAACCTGATCGCTGGCAGTTTTCAGGTCCATTCTTCCCCAGATCGAATGTTCTCTCCGGGACAGGCGACGCCGATTCTTGATCTCGACGACGAACGGCTTCTTTTCAGGTTTCATGATGGTCCAATGGAACGAGGCAGATGATGGCACAGGTGTTCTTATTCGTCTCGCCCTGTCAACGTCCTGGCAGTTCCGTGTTCCCGTATCAAGGCAGTCGCGGCATCTCGCCCTCGGCCACCCTCCAGATCCAAGGCGCAATCTCTGGTCGCGCGCCTATCATGTCGGTGAGTGCCTGCTCGTACCGATCGTCGGCGCCTGCCGGCACGATGAACATCGCGACGGGGGCGGGTTTCTGTTCGGGCAATGTCACCGACACGATCGGCGTACCGCGAGGCAGGTTGAAACGTAGGCCCTTGACACTCCTTCGCTTGAGGTGGCTGAGCTTTCCCAGGAGCCGTAGCTCGTGGATGTCCTCGAAGGGCAACCAATTCTCGTTGACTACCATCAGGGCGACCTCTTCGACCGATGCGATGCCGACGGTCGACACGCCGAAGGTGGCGGCGAGGATCAGGTGGAATGTCTCGCTCGAGCGCCAGAGCTCCAGTTCAGTCTCATGGCGTGCAGCGAGCCGCCTCCATGCATCGTCCTCGATCATCAGCGGGAAGGGCATGTGCCGCACGACAATCCTGTGCCCGTCCCGGGCCGTAGAAAACTCCTTTACCTCGGCCACGATCATCATGAGTTTTCGCGATCCCGAACCTGTTGCTTCCACGCCTTTGAGCGCGGCGGTGCGTCGGGCGGTGATCCCGTCCTTGTCCTCGGGGTGAAACACCTCGGGAACGAAGAGCATGTCACTCAAGGGCGCCCCCCTTGCAGTCATCAGCGAGGCGGCATTGAGGAGGCTGCTGCGCACCCGGCGCCAACCGCGCCGACCCGCCCAGGTCGAGCGCCATTCCGTCAGTTCGCCCGTTTCCCAGAGATAATGCAGCATCGCCCTGAGTGACAGCCTCCTGGGCTCGCCGCGGATGCCCGCCTCGGCTGCCTCAGTCGGCGCGCCCAGCGCCAATCCTGGACCGCGTTTTGTCAGGGGAAAGTCCAGTTTCAGGTCGGCTTTGCCGCTGGCATCGATCCGGATCGCATTGCCGATCAGGGAACCGAGACCGGAAAGCTCGTAAGGAGGTTCATAAGAAGGGCATGCGGGGTCGTGGTCGCGCCCCGAAAGTGGCATGCGCTTGATGAGGTACTGATCGTCCAAGCGCGCGATGTACATCGCAACCGGGACCTCCTTGCACATGCACATCGGGCGAAGTCTTTGCTCGTAGGCGTGCGGAAGCAGCGCCCGAAACTCAGGCGAGGTTTCGTCCACCGTCTGATCGCAGATCGTGAAGTATCGCACTTTGGTTCTCCCCCTTGCTTCGGCCGAGGATACACGGGGAGGTCCAATTTACTATCAAAGAAGCGGACAGTAAAATCCCTGCTGCGCTGCAGATGTGTGGGTTCGCGCGTCGGTCGCTGACGCTACATCGGTAGACCAGATATTCTCGGCAATCCGTTCGTTATCGGACGAGACGGCACGCGAGCCCAGGTCATAAGACTTCGATACGGGGCGCCGAAGCGGCCGCACATTATGGCCGCGCTGCTCGAACTGGTCGGCAAGGACCTTGTCTGCGGGTGCTCGCCGCTACCTTGTCACGGGGACGTGTTGTTGGAAATGGTGCGGCGATACATCTGCGACAAAGCCTGATCGCACATGAATGAAGGCTGGCTTCGAGCCCGCCTTCATTCATTTTTCCGGTGCCATACGAGACGAGAGACTATCTGCTCGGATAACCAAGTCTGCCATGAGGGGCACGTGCCGCGTCAAGGACATCGCGGCCCCTCCAATTTTCAGCCGCCGCCCTAAAGGGCGCCGTCAGAAAATCGGTTCCTCCGCTCGCCGCCTCCGGCGGTCGCTACTCGATCCTTGACCCGACCCGATCCTCACGACCCCCGGCGTCATCCTTCACGTCAACAAGGAGATGACGACAATGATGATTGCACTCGAAATTCAGATTGAAGAACTGCGCGCCGAGCTCAGGAACGCGGACGGCGTCGAGCGCCGCCAGATCGCAGCGGAGCTCGAATTGGCTAGGGCCGAATTGGCGGCAGCGATCGCCGAACAGGAGGGCACCCTCGACGCTGCGCCGCCTTTCTGAGGCCGGCGGTTGCCTTCTCGTCTGGGTCGACACGCCGGATCGACTGACGCGTCGACCCAAAGCTCCGCTTCCTACCAATGATCACCGGAAAGGATCAGGGAGGCTCGCTACGGGCAACCCTCAAGCCATGCGTTGACGTCGAACACGTGTGTTCGGTCTATAGCCGCGTGCCCGTTTAGCCCGCAGCAGATCGAGGAACATGCGGACAGCATCCTCTTCCTTGTCGAAGTGATGCACCATGGCCTGCCCAACTGTCCCGATGCGCCCCCATCGGCGTGTGAGGCAGGGCGTGCCGAAGAGCGTCGGTTCGATCGCGAGCGCGTAGAAGCGCGCCATGTTTTTCGTCGCGTCCGTGCGTTCGATGTAGAGCTGATAGGGCTGACTGAGCATGGAGAAAGAATCGCCCATTCCGGCTTACGCGTCCAACGACACTTATGAATCGGTCGGGCCACACCGATTCTTTTTCGTGATTGATCGTCGAGGCTGGAGATCGTTGTTCGGGCGTGATGATGTGAACCGGATCGCCGCCCCGGAAGATGAATCCTTCACCCAGTAGGACGCCTCGCCTTCGTTGGCGGGATCATGTCGGCACAGCGTTGGAGGTCCTTCAGCAGGGCTTCAACGACCGCATCGTAAATGGTTACGGCATCTACACTGATCCTTCCAGCCGCCACATCGACCTGCTCACCGTACGAAAGGCGATTGACGCGGCCGTGTCGGTCATGAACGCCACGAAAGGCCGGCGAATGACGACTACGATCTGGAAGAGAATGACTGATCCTTCACGGGCCTGATTTGACGAACCGGTTGGCCTTCGCCGCCTCGTTCATGTCCTTCCGCCGGAAGTAGATCGCGCGCCCGCAGCGGATCGGGCTATGTCCCTGGACGATGATGATCTGCTCGTCCTTACGCATCGACTGGGTGATCTCGTGCGGCATGATGAGTGGCCGGCGTTGGAAGTTGACGCTCTCCGATTTGCGCGATGCGCTGTTCTTCGTGTCCCAGCCGATATTGCGGGAGCTTCCCTTCACCTCGACAGTCATCTCTCCGCATTGCGCCGAGACATTGCGCGCCGTGTCGAGCGCCTTGATCGCGGCGTAGGAGGCGAAGGCGCATCCGTCGATCCACGATGTTGCGCCGTCCCTCCCGAAATGTCGCTCCAACTGGCCCACCGACTGGTACATCAGCATCATGCTGATGCCGTATTTGCGACCGCGGTCACGCGCCTCCTCAAGCGCGCGCATGTAGCCGATGAGGTCGACCTCATCGAGCATGAACAACGCCCGGCGCCTGAATGTGCCATCGGCTTGGATCATGGCGTTGATCAGTGAGCCGATGATCACCCGGCCGATGCCGGGATAGGAGCGCAGGATCGACGCTGGGATGTTGAGGAACACGTCCTTCTTGGCCGATACGATATCGCTCGACTTGAAGGCATTGCCGCAGACGAGCGCTGCGTAACTGTGCAACGAGAGCCATTGCGTGTCCTTCGACGCCGTCGAATAGACGCCCGAGAAAGTCTGCTCGGTCATGTTGGTGAAAACGCCAAGCGTCTCGCGGATGAAGGCCGACGCCGAATATTCCTGAATGTCGCGCAGCATGGCGAGCACCGAGGGCTCCGGCTCGGAGACGATCTGCCGGAGACTGCGCAGGTTTCGCCGCCCGGCATATTCCGGCGACAGCATCACGTGGGCGAGAAGTCCGGTCAAAAGATTGTGCGCCTGGTTCTGGAAGTAGGCGCCGCTCGAGCTTTCGAAACGTGCGCTCTCCGACAGCAGCATGTGGGCAATGCCGACGATGTCCTCTTCCTTTTGCCGCGAGTTCTCGATCCCGTCGAGAACATTGAAGCCCATGACCGGATTTGTCGGATCGAGCACCATGACTTCACGCCCGAGAACGCGGGTTCGGTGCTCGACCACCATGGGCGCGACCTCGCTCGACGGATCGAGGCAGATCAGCGGCCCGGAATATCTGAGCGCCGTCGGTACGACATTGCTGGTCGTCTTGTATCCGCCCGATCCAGCGAAGAACAGCATGTGGGTGGAATCGAAGTCCTGTTTGTAGGTCAGCAACGAGGCCTTGCCGCCTTGCCCCCATGTGGCTGAATCGGCTGGATCGAAGGGCAGTTCATGGACGATTTCCCTGTCGACCCGATAGCGCTCGCCGACGACGATCTCGCCGTCCGGCGGAAACAGTCTTCCCGCCGCGGACATCGGCAGCCAGTCTGCGTCGCCGAAGGTCCCGCGTCGCGCCCGTTTGACCTGCTCGGGCACGACGGTGGAGATGCGCGCGGAGACAGCTACGGCCATGAAGCCAACGACTGCGCCGACGATAGCGATCATGTCGAGATAGGACAGCGCCCGGTCCCATGACAGCGCGCCGCTCTCGACCGACGGGGCCAGCCGGCCGAATTCACGGAGCGCGTAGAAGCAGGCGACCGTGAGAAAGCAAACGAGGCTCGCCATCGCGACCGGCTTTCGCCGGTGCAACGGCAAAGCCCAGACGGCCAAGAGGCCGGCGAGAGGCCCGACCAAAAGCGCCGGCACGGGCGAGGCTCGCAGGAACCAATATGCCGTCTTGCCCGACATGCCGGCGGCCAGTTCTTGCCATCGCCAGCCGACGACATAGACGGCAAGGGCGGTGACGGCGATCGGTGCAAGAGTGAGCAACACGCTCGGATGCGGTCTTGCCTTCAGGACCACTCCGCCATCTCCGCTGTGCGAGGTGATCCATCATCCAACGAACGAGCCTTGAATGCTCTCGCGCCGATATCGTGCAGCCGCCGATGCTCGGCGGTGCCCGGCGCGACGCTTGCCAGTTCGATGAGACCACCGAGCAGGAATGCCCGGTCGGCCTTTGACAGTCCCGCCCTGACGACGATGCCGCCGAGTAGGAATTTCTCGCGCGCCTCGCGCTTGCGATCAGCCGTCATGAGAAACCTCCGCCGTCGCTCCAGTCGCGCCACTTGGCTGTCGACGCGCCGGAGCACTTGCGCCAGCAGTCTCTTTCTTTTCCCCTTTGCGAAATCGCGCGGCGATCTCTTCGAAGACCGCGTCGAGTTCCTCGTCAGTGATCTCCATTTCCGCCAGGCCGGATTTCGTGGCGGCGCGTGCAAATCGCTCGGCGGATTTTACTATCAGAAGTCGTCTGCGCTCCCGCAGTTTTCCGATTTGAGCGTCGATGTCAGAGAGTGATGTTTTCACGGCCAAACCCGGCGTCCTTTTCTGTTCGGGTAATCTGCACGGTGTCAATTATACTATATGGAAAATGATAGTAAACTAGATTAGTGATGCATCATCCCGAAAACGTCGCTGCCGGAAATCCGGCCGTGGCAGTCTTCCGGAAAAGCGGCATCGGCCCTGCGGTCCGATCAGTTTGAGGGCGCAATATACGTCGCTGGCGCGACGTGCTCGGAGAGGTCTGGAGACGACAGTGGCGATCATGTTCGTCAGAGCGCAGGTGATCAGCAGGGGAGCGGGACGCAGCATCGTCTCGGCGGCCGCCTATCGCCATCGCGCCCGGATGATGGACGAGCAGGCAGGAACCTCCTTCAGCTATCGCGGCGGCGCCTCCGAGCTGGTGCATGAGGAGCTGGCGCTGCCGGACGATATCCCCTGCTGGCTGCAATCGGCTGTCGACGGCAAATCTGTCGTCGGCGCAAGTGAGGCGCTCTGGAACGCGGTCGATGCTTTCGAGAGGCGGGCGGATGCGCAGCTGGCGCGCGAGCTGATCATCGCGCTTCCTGAAGAGCTGACACGGGCGGAGAGTATCGCGCTGGTGCGTGAGTTCGTCCGAGACAATCTTGCCTCCAAGGGCATGGTCGCGGATTGGGTCTTTCACGACAAGGACGGCAATCCGCATATCCATCTGATGACGACGCTGAGGCCTTTGACGGAAGCGGGGTTCGGGCCGAAGAAGGTGGCGGTGCTGGGTGAGGATGGCGAGCCGCTGCGTGTCGTCACACCCGATCGGCCGAACGGCAAGATCGTCTACAAGCTCTGGGCCGGTGACAAGGAGACCATGAAGGCATGGAAGATCGCCTGGGCCGAAACGGCCAATCGGCATCTGGCGCTTGCCGGCCACGAGATCCGCCTCGATGGCCACTCCTATGCCGAACAGGGTCTAGACGGCATTGCTCAGAAGCACCTCGGCCCCGAGAAGGCAGCGCTGGCGCGCAAGGGCGTCGAGATGTATTTCGCCCCGGCCGATCTCGCCCGCAGGCAGGAGATGGCGGACCGGCTGCTCGCCGACCCAGAACTTCTCTTAAAGCAGCTCGGCAACGAACGTTCCACCTTTGACGAGCGCGATATCGCCAAGGCGCTGCATCGTCATGTCGACGATCCGTCGGATTTCACCAATATCCGCGCGCGGCTGATGGCGTCGGACGAACTTGTCCTGTTGAAGCCGCAGCAGGTCGATACCGAAACGGGGAAGGCGACGGAACCGGCGGTCTTCACGACCCGGGAAATCCTGCGCATCGAATATGACATGGCGCAGTCAGCGCGCGCTCTGTCGGAACGCCGCGGGTTTGCGCTTGCAGATGGGGCGGTCGCGGTGGCGATCGAAAAGGTCGAGACACAGGATCCGGAAAAGGCGTTCCGTCTCGATCCGGAGCAGGTGGATGCCGTCCATCATGTGATGCGGGACAATGGTATGGCGGCCATCGTCGGACTTGCCGGCGCCGGCAAGTCGACAATGCTGGCGGCGGCCCGCGTCGCCTGGGAAGGCAATGGCCGCCGGGTGATCGGTGCGGCGTTGGCCGGCAAGGCAGCGGAGGGGCTGGAAGACAGCTCAGGCATCAGGTCGCGGACACTCGCCTCCTGGGAACTGGCCTGGGCCAGCGGACGCGAACTGCTCAATCGCGGTGATGTGCTGGTAATAGACGAAGCCGGTATGGTGTCGTCGCAGCAGATGGCCCGTGTCGTGAAGATCGCTGAGGAAGTCCGGGCGAAAGTCGTCCTGGTCGGTGACGCCATGCAGCTTCAGCCGATCCAGGCGGGCGCGGCGTTCCGGGCGATCAGCGAGCGGATCGGCTTTGCCGAACTTGCCGGCGTGCGCCGCCAGCGCGAGCAGTGGGCGCGCGATGCCGCGCGCTTCTTTGCCCACGGCAAGGTCGAGGAGGGCCTCGACGCCTATGTCCAGCAGGGCCGCATTGTCGAGACGCAAACCCGCGCCGAGATCCTCGACCGCATCGTTGCCGATTGGGCCGATGCCCGTCGCGACTTGCTTCAGAAATCTGCCGATGGCGAACATCCTGGCCGCCTTCGTGGCGACGAACTGCTGGTGCTGGCGCACACCAATGCCGACGTGCAGAAACTCAACGCGTGCCTGCGCAACGCCATGATGGAAGAGGGCGCGCTGACAGGTGCGCGTGAATTCCGGACGGCGCGCGGTGCTCGCGAGTTCGCCGCCAGTGACCGCATCATCTTCCTCGAAAACGCCCGCTTCCTTGAGCCGCGGGCAAGGCGGCTTGGACCACAATATGTAAAGAACGGTATGCTCGGCACGGTCGTTTCCACCGGCGACAA
Source organism: Ciceribacter sp. RN22 (assembly GCF_024054295.1). Taxonomy (NCBI): domain Bacteria; kingdom Pseudomonadati; phylum Pseudomonadota; class Alphaproteobacteria; order Hyphomicrobiales; family Rhizobiaceae; genus Ciceribacter; species Ciceribacter sp. RN22. The sequence continues at coordinate 65,042 of NZ_JAMXLD010000026.1, read as the reverse complement.
ACGGGGCGATCCGCTGCTGACCGTGCGCCTCGACAACGGACGTGACGTCGTCATCAGTGAGGACAGCTATCGAAACGTCGATTACGGCTATGCCGCGACCATTCATAAATCGCAGGGCGCCACCGTCAACCGGACCTTCGTGCTCGCCACCGGTATGATGGACCAGCATCTGACCTATGTGGCGATGACCCGTCACCGCGACCGCGCCGATCTCTATGCCGCAAAGGAGGACTTCGAAGCGAAGCCGGAATGGGGACGCGAGCAGCGCGTCGATCATGCCGCCGGCGTCACCGGGGAGTTGGTTGAAACCGGCGGGGTGAGGTTCCGACCCGATGATGCGGATGCCGACGAGAGCCCCTATGCCGACGTCAGGACGGATGACGGTACCGTCCATCGTGTCTGGGGCGTGAGCCTGCCGAGGGCGCTGGAGGATGCCCACGTCTCGGAAGGCGACACTGTGACCCTGCGCAAGGACGGAGTGGAACGGGTTAGGGTCCAGATTCCCATCATCGATGGGACAACCGGGCAGAAGCGCTTCGAGGGAAGAGAGGTCGACCGCAACGTCTGGACGGCCAAGCTGATCGAAACCGCCGAAGTGCGCCAGGACCGGGTCGAGCGGGAAAGCCATCGGCCGGAACTGCTCAAGCAATTGGTCGAGCGGCTCGGCAGATCCGGCGCCAAGACCACGACGCTCGATTTTGAGAGCGAGGAAGGCTACCAGGCGCATGCGCGGGATTTCGCAAGGCGGCGCGGCATCGACACGCTCGCAGAGGTCGCGGCTCGACAAGAGGAGGGGGTTTCCCGGCGGCTGGCATGGATTACGGAAAAGCGGGAGCTGGTGGCGAGGCTCTGGGATCGGGCGAGCGTTGCGCTCGGATTCGCGATAGAGCGGGAGCGGCGTGTCTCGTACGACGAGGAGCGAACCGCATTCCTCTCGGCGGGGATCCCGTCGGGTGGGAAATATCTGATCCCGCCCACCACTATGTTCGTCCGTAGCGCAGACGAGGATGCGCGCCGCGCGCAGCGTGCCTCGGAACAGTGGAGGCAGCGGGAGGAGATTCTCCGACCGCTGCTCGCGAAGATCTATCGCGATCCGGATGTGGCGCTTTCTGCCCTGAACGCGCTCGCCTCGGATTCCGCCATTGAACCCCGCGAGCTCGCTGACGATCTCGCCGAGGCACCGGACCGGCTCGGCCGCCTGCGTGGGTCCGACAACATCGTTGACGGTCGCGCCGTACGTGGTGAGCGCAACATGGCCATGGCCGCCATGGCGGAGTTGCGGCCTCTGGCGCGCGCCCATGCGACCGAGTTTCGAAGGCAGGCCGAGCGCTTCGGCATCCGCGAGCAGCAACGCCGCGCGCATATGTCCTTGTCGATCCCGGCGCTCTCGAAAACGGCGATGGCGCGTCTGGTCGAAATTGAGGCGGTGCGTGAGCGGGGTGGGGACGACGCTTACAAGACCGCCTTTGCCTATGCCGTCGAGGACCGCTTGCTGGTCCAGGAGGTCAAGGCCGTCAACGAGGCGCTGACGGCGCGCTTCGGCTGGTCCGCCTTCACCGGAAAAGCCGATGTGATTGCCGAACGAAATATGGTCGAGCGCATGCCGGAAGATCTCGTCCCCGAGCGCCGGGAAAAGCTCACCCGCCTGTTCGCCGTCATCAGGCGCTTTGCAGAGGAGCAATCAGTTGCGGAGAGACAGGACCGGTCGAAGATCGTCGCTGGTGCCAGTCTCGAGGTCGGAAAGGAAACGACGCCCGTGTTGCCGATGCTTGCCGCCGTGACCGAGTTCCAGAGGCCGGCGGAAGACGAGGCTCGAGAGAGGGTGTTGACTGCTTCCCACTATCGCCATCATCGCGCGGTGCTCGCCGACACCGCGACGCGCATCTGGCGTGATCCCGCCGGCGCAGTCGAAAAGATCGAGCAGCTTGTCGTCAAGGGGGTTGCGGCGGAGCGCATCGCGGCAGCGGTCAGTAACGATCCTGCCGCCTATGGCGCGCTGCGCGGCTCCGACCGCGTCATGGATAAACTGCTTGCCGTCGGCCGGGAGCGGAGGGACGCCCTTCAGGCCGTGCCAGAAGCGGGGATCAGTGTCCGTTCTCTCGGCGCGTCTTATATCAGTGCACTCGATGCCGAAACCCATGCTATCGTTCAGGAGCGCCGGTGCATGGCGGTCGCTATTCCCGGTCTGTCGCAAGCTGCCGAAGACGCGCTCAGGCAGTTGGCGGTGGAGATGAAGAAGAAAGACGCCAAGCTCGCCATCGCGGCGGGCTCGGTTAATCCCCGCATCGCCCAGGAGTTTGCCGCGGTCAGCCGGGCGCTCGACGAGCGCTTCGGCAGAAACGCGATCCTGTGGGGCGAGAAAGACGTCATCAATCGGGTGTCGCCGGCGCAGCGTCGCGCTTTCGAGGTGATGCACGAGAGACTTAAGGTTCTGCAGCAGACGGTGCGTATGCAGGCGAACCAGCAAATCAAATCGGAGCGTCAGCAGCGGATCATCGATCGCGGGCTCGGCATCATTCGTTGAGGGTTTTGGAAACGAAAGAAATAGGCCATTGCTGAACAGGAGACTGATGCTGCAATCGTTCGTGCCGTGATCGTCCCACGATCCTGAATAAAACGGAGGATCGTCGTGGCGCGCGTCCGACGGTGCCAAGAGCGCGACCCGTATGTCGGCGCGTCGCGCCGTGAAATAAAATAGCAGTGTTGTGTTTCTCGGGAAGGTTCGTGCTTGCGCGCCTGTCCACCGGGTGCTGCGAGTTCATTCCAGATTCCCTTAGCGATTGGCCGGCTGCTTGGACGCACCTGCCGGCAGCATTCCTTGGAAGGCAGCGCGAAGGTGTTTCCTGAACGAGAGACACCGTGCGGCGGACCAAGAGACACGGAAATTTACGAACGCCCCGGCATAAGGCGATAGAGAAGTCTTTCCGCCCTCTCCGATCGAAGGAGGGATGGTTCAACCGGCAGGTTATAACGGCGTTTGAGGTGGTAGGAGGGGCCGAGACTGAGCGGAGGCGCCTCATGATCAAATTCGCCCAAAACGTCGTCGAGGCCGAGATCCCCGTACCAACTGGTGCGAGCGAACGCATTGTTTCCTCCTGTATTGAACACACAGAGGTTAAGCGCCGTCAAAGTCCCGACGGACGCGCGGATGTGTTTGACCGCACCGCCGCCGTTCCTGCTGATGTAGCAGCCGACAATGCGATTGAACGCCGCGTTGTCGAACGAAACGCCAGGCACCTTTACCGCACTGGACCCGTCGGGGAGAATCGGAATGTTGTGCAGGAAGTCGGCCTGAACCTCTTCGGGGGAGATCGCGTGTCGCCAGCCGTTCCATTTGATCACCGAACGGGACAGCGTGGAGAAGGCGGTTCCCCAATCGAAACAAATGCCTTCCTTTGCATTCCTGGCCAGGCGGATGCGCTTCATACTGATACCGAAGGCACCCTCCAGATAGATGCCCTGTGCCCGGTTTCTGGTCGAATGGACGTCATCCAGTTCCATGAAGGCAGGCCGTTTCGATTTCTGCATTATCGATAGCGGTTCGTGGCATTGATCGGGAACGTCCGCAAGCGTGACCGCGGGCGAACAATTGACGAAGTTGAGGCCCGCATCGCGATTGCGGGGCCCCAGCGATTCAGTCGTGCGCACACGCGTAATGCGACCGTACCTGGTGTCTCCCACCAGCGTGATCGAGGAGGAGTAGGCGCGTCTGCAGGTGATGTCGCTGATCTCGAAGTCTTCACAGTCGAAGAGCACTATTGCACATCCGGCAAGGTCAGAAGACGCGAGATTGCGAAGCCGGAAGCGTCGGCAGTTATCAAGAACAATGGCGTTACCGCATCTGGCAAGAGCCGCACCCTCGATCACGAAATCCGCTTCACCCGACAGCCGAAGTTCACCCTTTGCGGCGAGGTCGACGCGCCGGGCATTCCCTCCGGGAAGGTGCCGTTCCAGAGTTGCAAGGCGCGTCGCCCATTCCGGATGTGTGGCCAGGTATGTCGCAGCAGCTCGGTAGCATTGTAGACGCTTCGCCGCGGCGCTGACATTCTCCATCCTCTGCACGAGCAATCATCCTCTGACTATTGCTTGCCAGTGCACTGCGGGTCGGACTTGCTCCGCAGGACACGCCTTTTGTCAGCCGACCAGAACAGGATAGGCCATAAACCTGAGCAGCGACCACAGTGCCGTCGCGAGATAGGTTGAAATCGCAAGAACGAGAAGTGTAACAACGGCAGTCTGGAAGAACCCAATGCTCCTCCGGCTCAACCCATCGGCTTGAGCACGAAAAAACCATGCTCCAAGAGAGAGAAGGCCGATCGCTGAAGCCACGAGACCAAATAGTCCAACGGGAACGTCCGATGTTACCTCATTTGCAGCGAGGGCGACGAAACCGAGCCCGAACCAGCGCGAGACTTTCCACATGTTGTCGGTAGAGGCCCATATCCGGTCCGCGGCCCATATGATCTTGTCCCAGCGTTCGGGATTGCGCACTGCGTCAAATCCTTCTGTTCGGTGATTATCGCCTTGGACATCAAGACGAGACTCAGCGAGAGGTACCTCCGCGGGGAGATTGATGTCCTCAACCGCCTTATTGGCAAATAATCGACAGAGCACATCGTTGGACCTCGGCTCATCTGAGCATGAGCTCCGGCGGACGGAGCCGGAAGAGCGTCCGCGTTTTGTAACGCGACGACCATGCTGCGCGGCGACCTCGTAGCAGTGTTGGCAAAATCAGGTCCTCTGAGCGACGCCATCTTCAGTGTGCGGACCTTCCCCTACGCGACGAACCGGCTTCGCCGTGAGCGTAGTGTCTTCTGTCCGGCGATTACCAGATGATCTCCTCCAGCCGAAAACGTGAACGGGAAGGGAAACATTGCCAGCCTGGCTCATTGGTCAGTTCGGAGCAGGCGCTGCTTCGGCTTATTCACCAATATTGTCGGACGCGCAGGACGCGTTGCCCACCGGGCGCCACTCGACCGCTTCACTCTCAAACACGACAATGGCGAACAAACGTCCCAGCAACAGGGTCCGGATGCCATGAAAGGTGATGAAGTCCCGCGCTTCGACCCGTAAGTGAAGGCCTTCGTTCGTCAGCCTCAGGATCGCGCGGGCGTCGGTGAAACTGAGGAGCATATCGGCGCCTGCGGCGTCGATCGACTGGCAGTAGTCACCGGTCGACGCACAAACCCTTTCCGCGACGCTCGCTGCATTCAGGACCCGAACGAACGCTTCGGCGATATGCTCGTACATCTCCGCGGTCCTTCCTGTCAGAACGTGGTCATCTACTGCCCTCGACCTTAGGGCCCCAAAGCTGAAGTGCGTCGTGTTCGATGTCGTGCAGCTCGTGCCACGAGGATCTTTGCACGCATAGATCGAGTCCTCGACTAATGATTCTATTAGTCGCGCGAACGCTCGAACTCGTGTCCACTGGCCGTCAAGCGCGTTTTCTTCGGAGAGGGCTGATGGAAATACTGGCGGTACCCGCCGCAGCATGCGGAGAATTTGCTGACCTGGTCGATTCGATGCACCGGCTGCGCGCTCGCGTATTTGGCGCCAGGCTGGGCTGGAATGTGGACGTAAAGGACGGCCGTGAAACCGACGCCTACGATCAGTTCAACCCGACTTATCTTTTGGCTGTCGCTCCGACGCGCGTTGTCGCGGGTTGCGCGAGACTTCTGCCGGCCACCGGGCCGACGATGCTGGCCAACACGTTCCATCAGTTGCTCCCGTCGCATGGCCTGGGCCCTCACCCGGGTATGGTTGAAAGCTCGCGCTTCTGTGTGGACACGTCGCTCGACGAGGGCGGAAAACAAGGGCTCCTCCACAGAACCACGCTAATGATGTTCGAGGGTATCATCGAGTGGTCGGTGGCAAACGGTTATCATGAGATTGTCACGGCAACGGACTTGCGTTTCGAGCGTATTCTGAAACGTGCCGGGTGGCCGATGAAGCGCCTCGGGCTGCCGTCCCAGATCGGCAACACGATGGCCGTTGCCGGAACCCTGCCAGCCAGTGTCGAGAGTCTCGACCGGATTCGCGCCACTGCTGATCGATCAGGGATGCGACTCCACCATCACGTTGCAGCCTGACCCGACATCGGCGCACCCGGCGAATGGCACCCGTCAGCAACCAGCAGTCGGTACAACACCATTGGCCGCGCCACGTCACAGAATGGTGAAGGAATGCGCTGATGCCTCCGGTAGCCAAGGGAGAGAGGTCTTTGAATTCAACGCGACCCCGGATTCTGATCGGCTCGACAGATGCCGATTACTATCTGCTGCTCGTCCACATCCTGGAGGCAGAGGGATATCGGGTCATCCTCGGTTCGGGGATCGAGGAGATTGTTCATCTCGCAGGCGAAAACGACGTCCAGGCAATCCTTCTCGACTGTCGATCTGGAGAAGACTGGGCCGCGGCCGCCTGTACGAAGCTCAAGCAGGAGCCGAAGACATTGGGACTCACCACGGTCGGTCTGATCGGGCCTGGAGCCGAATGCCGTTTCATGGAGCTTCTGAAGGCCGGCATCGACGAGAGCTTCGTCAGGCCGATCGCTCCCTCCAAGCTGCTCGATTTCCTTCGCAGCCATATCATGTTTCGACTCGATTCTGACCCGACGGCAATGGATGGACATGTTCTGTTCTATGCGGGAATTGAACTGAACATCGGCAAACACAGCGTCAAGCGCTCTGGCGTCAGGGTTCGCTTGGGACCGATTGAGTTCCGGCTGCTGCAGTTCCTAATCGAGAATCGCGAACGGGCTTGCAGTCGCGCGCAACTCATAGAAGCTGGCTGGCCAGAACGTCGTTTCGTCGACACCAAAACGGTCAATGTCCATATCGGTCGACTGCGCAAGGCTCTTGGTGTGGCCGACGCCCCCGACGTGATCCGAACGGTGCGGTCGTCCGGCTATATTCTCGACGGGTCCAGCCTCGATCAATCGCGTCTTCGACCAGATTGGCCGGAGGATGACATTCCGTAAAGCCGCATTACGCATGCGAGGAGGAGGTAACGTTCGTGGAACTCGTGATCCAAAATGGGGGCCTCATCACCGGCGATGGCAAGACGTTTTACAGGCAGGCTGCCGTTTATGTCCAGGGCGGCAAAATTGCGGGCATCGACATTGGGGAATCTGCTGTCGGCGCTGAAGTCGTCGCCCGTCAAATCATCGATGCAGGCGGCGGGATCGTGTTGCCGGGCCTCGTCAACGGGCACGCGCATGGATGTATTCGCGGGCCTTCCATGCCGAGCGGATCGGAGCCGTTCGAAAACGATGATGTCGAGTATTATCGTAACCGCCATCTCCTCCAGGGAACGACCACCCTTCTCAACGTCTGTGGTCTCGCAATGGCCGATGAAGTGGACATTGATGACGCGGAGCGTCACGTTATGGATATCCGCGTCTCCACGGCTCACACGCCGAGCAACATTCAGGCGGCCCTTGCTGTCGACGGCAAGGGGCTGTCCAAACGGCATCTGAGTGCAACCGTCGACGACATGCTTGCTGCCGGCGCGGTTGCGCTTGGCGAGGCGGGCGGCGGGCAGACACTTGGCGGCGGCGCGCAGGAGTACCGGTTCATTCCGCAAGCGATCCGGCGGGCGTTCGGCGTCGAGATGACGCCGGCAGCCGCGAGGCGCCTGAAGAATGCTGTCCTCGGGCGCTATCTCGACCCTGCCGAGGGCGTGTCCGACATAGCGTTGAATAGTGAACTGGACCGGTGCGGCCTGTCCGGCATCACCGACCCGGATCGTGTCCGTAACATCATTACCCGTTCCGTGATGCCGTCCGTCGCCCTTTCGCTGGCAGGCTTCGACGAAATCGCACGCGAATCCGAGCGGGTCGGATACCCTGCAATCTTCCACAACGCAGCTCCCTCCGCGAAGCGTTTGATTGCGGCAGCCGAGAAGCGATCGAGGGCGCGCCTCGTCGCCGGTCACAGCAACCATCCGAGCTTTTTCCCGGATGAGGCGGTCTCGATTGCGCAGAACCTGCGGAGCAGAGGAGCGGTCATCGATGTTTCGACACTAGACTGCATCGGCACACGATGGCGAAACGACGCGGCCAACCTCGATGCACTGATCGATGCGGGCTGCGTTGATACGATCTCGACCGATTTCGCCGGCGGACACTGGGATGGAATTCTCGAAGCGCTCCAGCGGATGGTCAGGAAGCAGCAATTATCCCCGCCGGAGGCCATCGCCCTTGCGACAGGCAATGTTGCTCGCGCTTTCCCACAAATGGCCGGCGACCGTGGACTGATCGAGAAAGGCAAACGTGCGGACCTGATCGTCGTCGATCATGCGAACCTGAGTCGTGTCCGGCATGTCGTGATCGCGGGTCGTGTTGTCGTGAGGAACGGTGTGCTTGTCTGATGGCGCAGTTCCCGCTCCGACGACAATGACAACCCTCGGCGCGATGCGGAGGTCGATTTCAGTCGAACGATTGCATCTGCAGGCACTTAAGGAGAGGGGCTGCATTGTCTGCCCTTAACGCCTTGAAGGCGCGCAGGACGAGATCCTGCTTTCGGGCGGAAAGCTTGCTTCGCGTTGTCGTGCGGAACTTGTCGACCAGGTCTTCCCAGGTCAACGGATGCTGTTCATCCCCGCGAGGCGAGGTCACTTTGGAAACGATTACCTCTCCGTCGGTCTTTTGCAGGCGTAACTGTGCAAGCGTTTCTGCCGGAAAGCGCTCGTCAATCTCGTGGCTGACCGAGACTCGAACCTTGCGGGCGAATGCGCAAAGGTCAGGCCTGCCGAGTTGCGCATTGCCAATCGGTGCGAGCGCCGCAGGTCCATCGATGACAGCGATCGCCATGCAGTAGGGCAGGCTGTACTGGATTTCCGTCAGTGTCTCGGGAGACACGCTGTTTGAGAGCCGGAGAACCCACTGGAACGTCTGTACTTCGGCTGATGCGATCTGTTCGGGCCTGATGTCATCGTGCTCGGCGAGCGCGGCAAAGGCGTCAAGAGCGGGATGAATGTATCGGCAGCAGGAATAGGGCTTGAAATAGACTCTCGATATCGCGGCTGGGTCACGCAGGTCCGCGACGATGCCAGACCGGTCAAAGTGGGATGGATGGTCGAGCAAGTCGAGCGGTCCGGTAAATCCCCGTTCCGCTAGGCGCAACGCCGTGAGTCCGGTAACTACACTCCAGGGAATGCCTTCCTTGACGTCGTTCCCAGTGAGGTCGGCGTAACCGGAGCTGCCGTTTGCTTCCTGGTTCGGCGCGAGGACACCGGCCACCGCAAGCGCATGCGCAAGGGCCTTCGGATCGGACTTGTAGAGGCGACCGGCGGTGGCGACGGCGGCGTAGCCTGTCCAGCGTCCCGATTGCCGGCTCTTGACTGTTTGCGGGTTCTGCGCCCCTGCAATGCGTATGCCGGTCTCGTATCCGAGCGCGACGGCGGTGAGAAGGTCGGCGGCTGACGCATTCATCGCGGACGCCACGGAAAGCGCTACCGGTATTACCGCGGCACCGGGGTGGCCGCGGGCGGTGCGGTGGCCGTCATCGAAATCGAGCGCGGACGCCGATGCGGCATTACAGTAGGCGGCCGCGGTAACCCCGACGCGCGCTCCCGTAAACCAGACAGGTACTGGTCCGGGTCCGAAATCGTGCCGCGCGACCGCGTGAGCTGCACGCACGCCCGGAACATCGGAACCCACGGCTGCAGCTGTGATGGTATCCAGAATGCAACAAATGGCGTGCAGCTTCAGCTCTAGCGGCAGAGCAGAGGAGGGGTAGTTCGTCAGGTTTTCGGCAAGGATCTGTGTGGCATACATCCACGCCTCCATCAAAGCTCGGGGGCCGGATGTCAGGCTGTGCCCGACGGCTGAAGGGATGCTTCCGCATTGACGTCCGGCGAAAACCAGGTCTCATAGACATGCGCGGCAACGTAGAGGTCGAGCATGGGCAGACCCACGCACGTCACAAGGATCTGGCTCTCCGTTATATCGCCCGCATCGCAGAAGTCCTTCAGGCTCGATACACCGAGCAGGGGGCCGAGCTGTTCCAACGTCGACCCCATGCGCGAGAAGTAAAGCGCAAGACTCTGCGAGTTTCGCCGGGACACCATGGAAACGTCGTCGCAGAGAACCAGGCCGGATCGAAGAGTGTCACGGATGTAGCCGGCCGGCGTCTCGTCTCCGCCGAGGTGCAGAACTGTGGCAATCGGGTTAATCTCTGCAATGTCAAAGATCGGTGCGTTGGCATTGGAGGCGGTGATGACGAAGCGGCAGTTACGCAAGTTCCCATTGTCCGCAACGGCTTCCAACTGAATTCCAGGCAACTGATCCTGTCTCGCGACGAGTTCGCGCGCGGAAGTCCCCGACCGGCTGCGCACGTAGATCTTCGAGACAATGCCTGCCCCGAAATGGCCGAGTATCTTGATGATCTGATCTGCAATGGGACCTGCTCCGAAAATGAAAACGGAGAGTCCCTGGATCTTGGGAAAGAAGAGTTCCAGCGCCAGGGAGGCATAGGTTGCCGTTCTTGCCGCTGAAATCTCGGTCCCGTCCATCACACAAAGCGGGCGAAGCGTGAAGCCGTCGAGCAGCAGGATCGTCGAAGTCGAACGAGGTTTGCCTAATCGACGGTTTATTGCGTTGGCGCCAACCACCTTGACGGCGGCGTACCGGGCGCCGACGCTGGAGAGCGCGGATAGCTTCCAGCCCAGGCGCTCTCCCTGCAAGTCGTTCTGATACGCTGCGAACTCGGGTTGGCTCCACAGGTCACGTTCTTGAAACGAAAGCACGGATTTCAAGCCATGAGCCCTACCGGATCGGATATCGGACCAGGCCGCTCTCGCAGCGTTGTGGAGCGCGGTTGCCTCGAGGCGGACGCCAAGGCGCTTCATCTCGGCAAGTGAAATAAACCTTGGTGCGCTCTCCATCACCGTCCTCCACGGAAGTATCGACGTCACGTGACGTCGAGGAGTCTCGCATCCTGAGCGTTCGAACAGAAGGAAAGATCGGGATACATTTTTGTTTTCTCCAGGCAACAACGTCGCCGCAGAGCAAATTCGGGCGGTTGGTTCTTGTTCGCTGCATCATCAGAGAGCTCTCGAAGACAAGCCGGCCTGCATTCTGCCATTCAGGCTCATCGGCTTTGGTTGTCCGCACGGGTCGGTCCTGGGGAACGGGGCATCAGGCGCTTGCCGGTCACACGAGGCTTGGCGCTGTTCGGTGCGATTTCGCCTTTAGTTGTCCATAAGTCCTTAGCCATGCAACCGAAGCCCCTTCGCCGTTCAATGGACGGTGCCTATAGTCTGAACTGGCATGCAGAGGGGAATATGGAAGCGATGATCGCTGTCGGGGCCAATCCGGCGATCAAGCCGGTTCCGGTATCGCCTGGAAGACCTACGATGTTGAGGTGGTGGGCCTGCGCCCCTGTGTGGCACGGAACGCGCAACGCCAGTCCATGACGTAACGGCTCAGGAGCCTCCATGTTGATCGCGCATTTCCCAGCCGGCTACCTGCTCGCCAAAGGTGTCTCATTCGGGCGCCGTCCCGGGCGAGTGTTGTTCTTCGGTATCGTGGCTGGAAGCATCCTGCCCGACCTGGACATGGTCTATTTCCATCTGATCGACAACGGACGCACGCATCATCATGCCTATATCAGCCATTGGCCGATTGTGTGGGTACTTCTGATCGTTCTCGGTTTTGGCTTTTGGGCCTGGGGGCGATACAGGGCGACTGTGGTTGGCAAACGAGAAGCCGTCGCGACGGCCATGGCCGGATTGGGTATCGGCGGACTTCTGCATATGCTCCTCGATACGGTTGCCGCGCCGCTGATGTGGTTGGCACCGTTCTCGGCGCAATGGTTTGAGATCGTCTCCGTTCCGCCGAGGCACTCGAATTGGGTGTTTAGTTTCGTGCTGCATTGGACTTTTGTCCTGGAGTTGGCGATTTGCCTGGGAGCACTGCTCGTGTTCTTTCGCTCGCGGAAGGAGGATTAGCCGTTGCTCTGGAGGAAATGCAGCGACAACCTACTGGCGTCCGGAGCACCCGGATTTCGCATAATCCGTCCGCTCCGCCGGGCCATGGCGCCAAGCCGTCGCGGCGTTCGCCAGCCACGCAACAATCGTGTGCGGCCTTTGGCAGCATTGCCTTAAGTTGTCCATAAGTCTTTTGCCATGCAACCGGAACGTCACAGGTAGGCTCGTGTGCTTGTCGAATCTGGTCCCTTCCAGGCCAGATGGCGCTAAGCGTAGCGGCGAGGCCCGGCTGCGGCGATATCGGGCATGAGGGACGCGGAGGTCTCGGTGCGTTTTCCCAGGAAGCGAACGGTCATTCTTCTTTGCGCTGCCCTTGCCCTGCTGTGGCTCGGCTGGTGCGTGTTTTCCACGTTCGCGCTCGACTATGCCAGTGAGCATTACCTCGCCAATGGCGTGGTGCGGGTGGAACTGCCCAATGGCCGCAAGTTCAATATCCCGGAGCGCTATATGTTTTCGCAGGGCTTCCTTGTGCATGGGCGCTGGCCGAAGCCGAAAGAGGGGCGGGTCAAGGTTGATTATTTCAAGCTCGACGCGCTGCTGCCTGATCTGCGCCCCTTCCGCGAGGAGGATCGCGCCATGTGGGAGGCGCTGGGAATCGGCAGCAAGATCCATGGCAGTGTCCATAGCGTCGGGCAGGGTTCGAAATTCCATGATCCGGAATCATGGGAGGTTTTTTATCAAGACATGCTGAAGAGCGTTGACGGTGTTCATGTAGAAATTTTGCCTGACGTCGGAAAACTCAAAGCATTCGTAAATTCAGGCGGCGTCGGGAAAAATATAAAGCCCAGAAGCATAGACTATATATCCGGTGATTTTACCACTACATTAAATTGCTATATTTCGAACGACACTCCATTCCCAGAGTGCAATGTTATGCATCTATGGAAAAATGGTGTAGTAATAGATTATAGTTATTCATTGAACTATTTTGACTCTTGGGAAGGTATCAATACACGCCTCGTGGATCTCGTCGCCAGGTTCGAGCGTGTCGCTGCTGCGGATAAAGAAGGAAAAGGCGCGGAATGACCCCTATAATTACAGATGCACAGTTTGCGCAGGTGAACCTCTACGTCGAGGCACTCGACTATGCCGGCGGTTGGGCCTATCTCGCTTCGATCGGCGACAACTATGCCGATAATGCCAGCGCGGTGATCAGTGCAACTTCGGTTGCCTCGCAAGGGCGCATCTTCGCGCTGCTCGTCGAGCGGCATTGGGAGAATACCGCCGGCCGCACCGCCTATGAGCAGAAATTCGAGGCGGTAGCGCTTCAGCATTTCCAGCAGCACGTCGGTTATATAAGAAAGGAACATGGCAAACTGCCGACTACTGAGGACATTGAGAAAAGCTATCGCACCGCCGTGGAACAGAACGGTCTTTCCGCTTATGTGGCGTTTGACGGGATCTTTACCCAGAGCCTCGGAAAGTTGACCGGCAAGTCCATTGACTGGCCTGATTTTCTTGGCATCGACGCGGCGCGGCAGGTTGAATCGCATGTCTTCGACGATCTCGACAGCAGCAAATCGGCGCAGCTTCTGATCAAGGCCGTTCTGGAAGCCGAACTATCGTTCCAGGGCGAACTGCAGCTCGCAAACGCCGAGACCCAGTTTGAAGGGCAACGCGCGATGTGGAGCAGCCTCGCCGAGGTGCTTTCCGCATCCGGCGATGCCGCAGTGCGCGTCTGGGGGCAGGTGTTTGAATATGTCAGCAAGCTTCCCGCCGACATCCAGGACCAGTATATCAGGCAGCTGTTGAACACTTTCGATGATTCCTACGCGCAATGCTTCCCGGCTGGCACTCCGATCTTGGCGGGCGACGGATCCGAGCGGCTAATCGAGGATATCCGTCCCGGTGACATGGTGATGGCATTCGACGGCCTCGGAGAGCTTGCGCCACGCAAGGTGGTGCGGCTGTTCGAGAATGCGACGGAAGAGTGGCTGGAGCCTTCCTTCCCCGGAGACCGCGCGCCGATAACGGTAACGCCCGGCCACGAATTCCTGACGCCCAAGGGGGATTTCCGCAAGATCGGGGATATGGTCGATGCCGAGGGTCGCGTCGAAATCGTGCTCGCCGATGGTACGGTGACCAAAGCCTCAGTTCGGCGCATTGCCTTCAGCTCCGACATCGCGGATCTTTATGAGCAAGCACAGGCGACGGTCGCCGCCGGCACGAGCTACCTTACCAGCCTGGTGATGGAGAACGTTCTGGGCGGCGTCGTCAATTCGCTCTGCAGTGCGCTCGGAGCAGCCGGAAACCTCGTCGCGCCCAAGCGGTTGTGGCGCTCGTCGGCCACGCGAGGGTTGAGCGTGGCCGTTAGCGATGTCGCCTTAAGTTGTCCATAAGGCTTCTGTCATGCAACCGGAGATCAACAGGTAGGCCAGTGTTCTCGTCGAATCTGACTTCGCGCGATGACGACTATGCCGATAAATTCGGTGCTGTGATCGATGCCAGCCGCGATCCGGGCGTTCGGTCGAGTGCAAGTGGAACTCCAAGATCAATCAGTTGGGAAGGCTAGAATGGGTACTGCAGAAGAGCATTCCCGACGACTGCCTTTCGATATCTGGGTGTCGATCGGTTTCTGGGTGTTCCTGATACTGCTCTGGTTTTCGCCGATTGGTTTTACAAAGGCGATAGTCGAGCCAACTCTTCGATGGCGTATCGCAACATATCCTCATTTCGAAACTCTATATGCTCGGGACGTTGTTTTTGTCCTGATGATGTTTGGGGGGGCATTGTTGGTTGGCTTCCTGGGCTCTCTGAGTGGCGTAATATCAAAAAGACATTCGGTATTCTCAAAGATCAATGGTCTTCAGGTATACGTTTTATCGTTTTTCTCTGTAATTTTTCTTACACCTGCTGGATCACAATGCTCTTGCTGCTGCGGAAATTCAAAACTCCAATCTACACGCGCGAGACATCAATATTTTTCTAAATTGTTGGGTCTATCCTTCCTATTGTTGCAGTTTCGGTGGCTGTGTTTGGGTTTTCGTTGGAAACGGGTTAACGTATAAGATGAATAGAAGAAGCCTATATTTTGATATCATATTCCTAACTGTGGTGACAGCGATTGTCGTTACGGGTTACTTTGGCAATTTCGGATGGAGCCGCTCAATAAGCGAGCTACTACACTCAATAAAGTTAGGATTATCACAGGAAATTGATTCACGTGTATTCACGAAACCAGAATCAATACTTCCTTCTGAGGTGGCTCTAATTGCAGTTCCGATAAACGTCGGATTTGCTTTTGCGGCATATACAATAATGTCAAATAAAATCGAAGACTTTTTTAGATGTTTCGGGCTTTATGTTGTATACGTTCTGCTCGTTATGTACTTCGCCGACGACCATGAAAAGAATCTATTCGTTGTAGGGTCAAGTCTGACGGCAATTGCGTCTCCTTTCGTGAATGAATACATGAGAGAAAATCTGCGTGAAAGGCGTTATCGTAATATAGTCAATGCATACATCGTATTCGTTTTATTTGTAATATTGTTACACATTAGTAATGTGATTATGCTGTCAATGATTATCGATGCATCCATTTTGAATGGAATTGTCAACTACAGCTTGAGTCTGATCACAAGTACCTACGAAAGATGACCAACATGGGCGCCCAATACATCCCAGTCATAATGCCGGATTACAACGTTGCAGTTCCTGGACCCGTAGATTCGGGCCAAGGGGCTCAACTCGGACACGCTGGCGCAATTGTAATAAATAATGGGGTCGCGACCTATTTCGAGTGGGGGCGTTATGAACCAGCAGCACCTTACAGTGTTACGGACAATGGCTCCAGCTTCGGAAACGTGCGCTCTTGGAATATTCCTGGGCAATACGACACGCTTGACAGCGCCGCCATCGCATCTCTGTATGCTGGGATAAAGTCCGGCTACGCCGATCTGGATGGCAAGGCCACAAGTATATTTATGAGCTCATATGACATAACTGAAGATCAAGCCAACGGAATTATTAACACATTTAGAAGCTACGATCAAACAAATGGAGCATATACTCTTCTTGAGAACAGCTGCATAGGCGCTGTCCTCAAAGTAGCGAAACTGAACGGCATCAACATCAGGGATTCTGTGCTTTTTTCGTCGATTCCGGGCGCACACATCTCTCCCATAATGGTCGACACGGACTCCGGATACATAATCAAGGACGGAGTCGTTACCCATTATAGTTTGGATGAATACATCCAAAGCGAATTAGAAGGGATGCAATGCTTCCCTGCCGATACCATCATCGACATGTGGGATGGGTCACGGAAGCAGATTTCCGACATTCGAGCTGGAGACCAGGTCACTTCTTTCGATAGTGCGGGTAATGCAGTTCCGGGGCGCGTTGTGCGCACTTTCCGTGGTGATACGACCAAATGGGTCGAGCTGAACTATTCGTTCGACGGATCGGAGCATGTGCTGACGGCGACTCCGGGGCACCCGTTCCTGAAGACGGACGGCACCTTTGCGCCTATTGCCGAGCTGATCGATACAGCAGGTCACGCCGAGATCGTTCTGATTGATGGAACGCTGGTGACTGCGCGGGCACGCACGGTGCAGTGGTCTGCCGAGAACGAAAGCGTGTACGAAGCGGCTTATGCGGTGGGCTCCGCTGGGAATACTGCGCTCAAGCCGGCTCCGATGAATGCCTGGGCGACCTACAACTTCGAAGTCGAAGGCACCCATACCTACGTCGCGGGCGGGGTCTGTGTTCACAACCGCTGCCTTGAGAACGTCGTTACCGAGACCACGCTCAAAGCTCTTGTTGAGGCCGGCATTATTGATCCGAGTTCTGACGCAGTAATTCTGACGGCAAGCGGGCAATATCTCCTAGTGAGCGAGGACGGCAGAGTCGTTACCGAGGGAGCCCTTGCAGGTCAGCCACTGGTCAAGGTGATCGAGGTCTTCTCGGACTATGTCCAGCACGTAGGGGATGCGGTCTCCAGCGTCATCGAGGACACAGGGCAGTATCTGGCGGGAGCGTTGCCTGGTCTTGTGAGCGCCCTCATCAACGGCCAGGATTTCGAGGGTGCCGCGGAAGAATATGCCGCTCGGGTCGTCGCGGAAATGGGCGTCGACACGTTGGCACGGATTTTCGGGCTGGAGTCTATTCCGAAGGATGACAACGGCAATCCGAAACTGCCGGATACGAGCGATCCCAAATTCTTCGAAACCGAAATCGGCTCTGCCATCAAGGGCGCACTCATCTCGGCGGCGGTGATGCAGATCGTCCGCGGCGATGAACTGACGTCGGAAGACTACAGGCAGCTTGCACTCAACAATTCGGTACGTTTCGTCGTCACTCAGGCGCTGCAAACACAGGACTGGGCGACCATCGGCGATGGCGTAACGGAAGAGATCTTCGACTGGTTTGGTGACGCAGACTCGGCCGTCCAGCTCAGCCCAGCAGGTCAGGCGGCGGCAGCGGCGGCAGTGAGCCTTCTCTCCGACCTGCTCGATGGTGGTATCGAGGACGTAGACCAGGCGCTCGGCAATGCGGCGATCGCCGCTGGCACAAGCTACCTTACGAACCTGGTGCTGGAGAACGTTCTGGGCGGCGTTGTCAAGTCGCTCGGCAGTGCGCTTGGAGCGGCCGGAAACCTCGTCGTTCCGATCTTGGGCGCCATTGTCGGTGCTGTGATCGGCAAGCTTCTGGGCAGTCTCTTCGGTGGCCTGTTCGATCCGCCGCCGCCGATGTACCAGGTCGAGAAGAATGCGGATGGCACCTATACCGTCCACCTGACGGGCAACTCCGGCGGCTACGTCTATATTGCCCGAGACGGACACGACGACACGCTGATCGGCTCGAAGGGCCCTGACGCCCTGATCGGCTCTTCCGGCGACAACGAACTGCACGGACTTGACGGAGACGACTACCTCGAAGGCCGGGCCGGCGACGATGTCCTGACCGGTGGCAAGGGAACGGATACGCTCGACGGCGGTGCCGGCGACGACCAGGCGCTCGGCGGGGAGGGCGGCGATATCGTCAACGGCGGCGCCGGCAACGACATGGTCTCGGGCGGCGACGGCGACGATATCCTGTTCGGCGACAGCCGGAGGGATGAACAGGACGCCGATTTCGATCCGCGCTCGAGTGTTTCCCACCTCGGCGAGGAAGGGAGCCTGGAGGCAAGCGATTCCGATAGCCAGCCTGATAGTGGCGGCACCTCGGAGGGCGCCACCCAGTCCGATCCGGATGCGACCAACAACGACGTATTGCTCGGCGGTGCCGGCAACGACCGTGTCTTTGCCGGCAAGGGCGATGACTATGTCAACGGCGGTTTCGGCGACGATATCCTGATGGGCCAGTCGGGCAATGATGTCGTCATGGGCGCAGAGCACAACGATTACATCGACGGCGGATTTGGCAATGACGTGCTCGACGGCGAAGCCGGTGACGACAAAATCATCGGCGGCAGCGGCAACGACGTCATCCACGGCGACAAGATGGTCGTCCTCAAGGATACAGAGGTCACGAGGGCGATTCGCACCTGGCTCGATACGAAGGTCCGGAGTTCTGACGGGCTGAAGCACGATCTCGGCGTCAACAAAGCCTACAATTCCGTGACCACCTTGTCAGTTGCTCCATTTACCGGTGCGTTCACGCTCGGCGAGCTTTTGCTAACCAAGGTGCAGACGGTGGAAAGCGCGCTCACGGCGGGTCTGAATGGGGAGCAAAGCGCGGTCTTCGGCGCCTTCATGAGTTGGCTCGCCACCGCCAATCCTTCGCTGAAGTCGCAAATCGAGGCCGGAGCGTTCGACTATCTGTCGGCGGACTATGTGGCGCCCGAAACAGGTGGTCCGGGCCAGCTCCTGTTCACGATCGGCAACGGCAATGACGTCATCGACGCGGGCGCGGGCGACGACCTTGCCTATGGCGGCCTGGGCCACGACGTCATCGACGGCGGCGACGGCGACGACGTCCTCTACGGGGATGGTCTGGCCTCCGGCGTCGATGGTGAAGGCAAACCCGTCGTTAATGATGCGGGTGCCGGAAACGACACGATCTCCGGCGGAGCCGGAAATGACCAGATCATGGCCGGTGACGGGAACAACACGGTCGACGGCGGCGCTGGCAACGACCGTATTGTCGCCGGTGACGGCAATGACAGCATCAGGGGCGGAGCGGGAGCCGACATTATCTCGTCCGGAGCCGGCGACGATGTAATCTATGCCGGTGATTCTGGTATTCCGGATGCCGCCAGGGGCGAAACCGCGACGGACTTGGCCCTGCAGGATGTCGTCAACGCCGGAGCGGGCAATGACATCGTCTATGGCGAAGGCGGCGCGGACTACTTGAGCGGCGGTGATGGCGCGGACAGGCTCTACGGTGGAGAGGGTGACGACACGCTTTCCGGGGACGAGGGTGACGACGCGCTCTTTGCCGGCAACGGCAATGATATCGTGAACGGCGGGGACGGTGATGACGTCCTGCGCGGTGAGGCTGGCAACGACCTGCTCAACGGTGGCGCCGGCGACGACAATATCGACGGCGGAGACGGCAATGATATCGTCCAGGCAGGCCTCGGCAACGACACAATCCGGGGAGGCGCCGGTAACGATACACTTCTCGGCGAAATCGGTGCGGACACGCTCTACGGCGGCGACGGCGACGATACCCTTGTCGGCGGGTCGGACAATGACATCCTGAGCGGTGACGCAGGCAGAGACACGCTTTCGGGCGGGACAGGCTACGACCGGCTCTTCGGCGGTGCCGGCGACGACGAGTTGGAAGGTGGCGCAGGCGCCGATGTCCTCATGGGAGGTGACGGCAACGACGACATCTATGGTGACGAGAAGACCGGTACGTCCGCCGGATACGATTCCATTTACGCGGGCGCGGGCGACGATACGGTCCACGCGGGCGCAGGCAATGACTGGATAGAGGGAGGCACCGGCGCCGACAATCTCGACGGCGAAGCCGGAGATGACACCATTTTCGGTGGGGAAGGGAACGATACCATCAGCGGAGGAAGCGGCAATGACACCATTGACGGCGGCGCAGGCGACGATCAGATCTCCGGTGGGCTCGGATCGGACCGCATTGCCTCCGGCGCCGGAAACGACACCGTCACGGACAGCGGCGGCATCGACATGGTGGACCTGGGCGACGGCGACGACCGGTTCCTTTCGGCTGTCGGCGATACCGGCGGCGACATTGTCGATGGCGGCGCAGGCAATGATGTGCTGGCGGGTGGTTCCGGTGGCGACCATTTTGCCGGCGGCGACGGCGACGACACGCTGAGCGGCGGAGCCGGAGCAGATGTTTTGGAAGCCGGAAACGGGAACGATGCGCTCTCGGGCGACGCCGGCGCGGACACGTTGATTTCCGGCCGTGGTATCCAGCGACTGGACGGCGGCGCCGGCAACGATCTCTACCGGATCGATCTGGCAGGCCTCCGCGGCACGATCGAAGACAGCTCGGGTGTCGACAAGATCGAACTCAGCCGCGACTTCGAACCGAAGGACATTCTTCTCGAAAAGGACGGAAACGATCTCCTCATCCGCTCGCGTGCCAACCTGAACGATCATATTCGTATCGTCGATCAGTTCTCCGGCTCGCCCAAGATCGAGGCGGTGACCTTCGCCTCCCACAGCTTCACGCTCGACCTGACCAATGTGATCATCGGCACGGACGGCAACGACAACATCGTCGGGACGGAGAACAACGATATCGTGCTGGCGCTTGCCGGTGACGATGTCGTCGTCGGCGCGGGAGGGGATGACTTCCTGGACGGCGGTCCGGGCAAGGACGTGCTTTACGGTAATGACGGCAATGACCTGATTCACGGTTCGTCCGAGGACGATCTCCTGAGCGGCGGAGATGGAAACGACCTGATCGACGACGGTACCGGCAGCGACATGCTCATCGGCGGTGCCGGCAACGATACCTTCGCACTCTCGCGGAAGGCCGGCGACCGTGACGTGATCGCTGACTTCGAGCTGGGCTCCGACAAAATCGACCTGAAGACCTTCGGTAACCGCTTCGTCAGCCTGAAGCAGATGGCGTATTTCCGGGCGGACTTCCGGATGGACGGTACCGACAGCGCCGTGACGATTGATGGAAAGCAGACGCTTACCATCGAGGATGTGAACTTCGCCGCCCTTTCGGAGAGCGATTTTGTTTTCGACCTTCGATCGATCTCCGGCACCACGGGAACAGCGCTGAATGAGGTCATCAGGGGTGGCGTGAATGCCGATCTGATCAACGGCGGCGCGGGGCTCGACATCATGACGGGCGGCGCTGGAGCCGATACCTTCGTGATCGGCAAATCGGCAGGCGACATCGACACGATCACCGATTTCAACGCGACCGAGGACGTGATCGATCTCACGGCCTTCGCGGACAAAGTGTCGGTTCATCAATTCGAGGTCGTGCAGCGCGGCAACGACGTCACCGTCTCTTTCGGGAACGACCAGCACCTGATCCTGGAAAACGTTCAGAAATCCGATCTGCGGCTGGAGAACTTCAAGTTCGACCTGTTCACGGACCAGACGAATGTCAGCCGTTACAATGGAGCCATTCTCCACGACTTTGCCGCCGATCGCATCATCGAAGCCGAAACGGCGATTTTCGAGGAAGATGTCGAAGTCGCGGCGGCTGCCCTGAGCGGCAGCATTGCGGGCGGGGCGGGTGCGGATGCGGCCACCGGCAGTGGAGCCGGTGCTTCGGCGGTCGGGGCGGACACATCCACCTATGGCACCAGCGCAATCGGAAGCGGTAGCATCAGTTCGGATGCCGATTATCACGACGGATTCGACAAGACGCTGAAGAATAACGCCTACTATGAGAAGGACTGGTGCTCCAAGACGCTCATCAAGCCGACGAGCTTCTCCGGTACGACCCTCGACGATCTGATGTACGGCTCGTACTGGTCGGAAAAGATCAAGGCAGGTTCGGGGGACGATGCCGTCTACGCGGGCAACGGTGATGATACGGTCAATGCCGGAACCGGCAATGACTATGTTGCTGCCGGGAACGGCAACGACACTGTCATTGGTGGCGAGGGTGATGATTACCTGCTTGGAGAAAACGGTAACGACGAGCTCTATGGCGGCGCAGGTAACGACATCCTGAAGGGTGGCGACGGCGAGGATCTCGTTGTTGGCGGTTCGGGTGACGACCAACTCTTCGGCGGGACCGGCAACGACGTCCTGTATGGGCAGTCGGGCAACGACTATCTGTCGGGCGGGATCGGCGACGATCAGCTCTATGGCGGTTCGGGCAATGACACCGTCAGTGGGGGAGCCGGTGGCGACAGCATCTACGGGGAGGGCGGCGCCGACGTTCTCAACGGCGATTCCGGAAACGACTACATCAGCGGCGGCTCCCAGAACGACTATCTCGTCGGCGGAGATGGCAGCGACCGTGTCTATGGGGGCGATGGTGCCGACGAGCTTCTTGGCGGCAATGGCGACGACAAACTCTACGGTAATGCCGGCAATGACGATATAGCCGGAGGAGCCGGAAACGACATTGCCTGCGGGGGCAACGGCAATGACCGCGTTGGTGGGGGGGACGGCAATGATACGCTTTATGGTGGCGCCGGAGAAGATGTCATCTCCGGTAATGCAGGCGACGACCGGCTTTGCGGTGAGGGTGAAGATGACTCGCTCTATGGCGGCGATGGTAACGATTATGCGAATGGCGGCGCTGGCAATGACTTCCTCAATGGGCAGAATGGCAACGATACGCTCATCGGCGCCGACGGAGATGACTGGTTGAACGGCGACAGCGGTGACGACACAGTTTCAGGCGGCAACGGTGACGACACCTTGTCGGGAGGAACCGGCAACGACGCCCTTTACGGTGATGCCGGTAGCGACCGGTTGTCCGGCGGCGAGGGGGCAGATTTCCTGAGCGGTGGGACCGGAGACGATTATCTCGGCGGGAACGCCGGCGATGACCGCCTTTGCGGCGGCGACGGCAACGACCTGATCGTCGGTCACGACGGACATGACACGCTCTTTGGCGGCAGCGGCAATGACAGACTTGCCGGTGCGACAGGAAACGACGTCCTTTATGGCGAGGCGGGGGAAGATTACCTTTACGGCAATGACGGTGATGATCGCCTATACGGCGGTTACGGGAATGATAGGCTCTCAGGGGGCGTGGGCGACGATACCGCTGAAGGTGGCGCCGGAAACGATCTGATCGTCGGCGGAAACGGAAATGATACCTTGCGTGGCGGCGACGGTAGCGATCACCTCCTCGGTGGTGATGGAAACGATGTTATTCTTGGTCAGCTAGGCTCCGATCTGATCGAAGGCGGTTTCGGCAATGATTACCTGGAAGGGAATCAGCAGCGCGACGCCATCTTCGACGCTTCGGGTGCAAACTTCATCCATGGCGGTTACGGCGCCGACTTCATTGCGGGCGGTGCAGGCGACGAGGTCATCTATGGCGGCTCGGGCAGTGACCTGATCGCCGGCTGTGAAGGAAGCGACTACATCGACGGCGGAACCAATGGTGACGTCATCGACGGTGGGACAGGTCACGACCACCTCATCGGCGGCCAGGGGGCTGACACGATCTACGGCGGCTCCGGCGACGACCTCATCGATGGTGGTACGGAAAACGACGAACTGTACGGCGACGACGGCAAGGACTCGCTGAGCGGCGGAGCCGGCAACGACTGGCTCGCCGGTGGCGCTGGAAATGATATCCTCACTGGTGGCGATGGCAACGACCTCCTGGCGGGCGGCACTGGCGCTGACCGCCTCTTCGGCGGCAATGGCGCGGATATTATCGTCGGCGGCGCGGGGGCGGATCTTCTTTATGGCGGCGCCGGCAAGGATGTGTTCAATTATGACGCGCTTTCTGAAAGCACCGCCAAATCGATCGACGTCATTGCCGATTTCAATCGCAACGAAGATGTCATCGACCTCTCCGGCTTTGATCTTGCGTTCGATGATCTCGAAATCACGATCGTGAATGGCGAAACGGAAGTGTCCATCGAGGGCACCGAATTCAAGCTTCGCATCCTCGGCGACCATCACAACCTGAGTACCGCGCAATTCCATCTCTAAGGTGCGGTACGCATGGAACGTGAACGACAAGACCTGGTGAAGGTGGCACTCAAAGAGTGCCGCCCTCTCCTCATCGGCGCGCTGGCGCTCAGCCTTGCCATCAATCTTCTAAGTCTGGCGCTGCCGCTCTATTCGATGCAGGTGTTTGACAGGGTTCTGTCCAGCGGTTCGCTGGACACGCTAACGATGCTGACGCTGATCGTCATAGCCTCCGTGCTGTTCTCCAGCCTCCTGACGGTGCTCCGCACCGTAGCGTTCTCCCAAGTATCGAGATGGCTTGACGACAGGATCTCGGGCGCGCTCGTCGAAAAGATGATTGCGCTGTCTCTGCATCGTCCGAACATTGGAACCCAGCCGCTTCGCGACCTCGGGACCGTGCGAAGCTTCATCGCATCCTCGGCGGTGGCGAGCATCCTCGATGCGCCATGGGCCGTTGTCTTCTTCATCGTTCTCTATGTCATCAATACAACGATCGGCATCACCGTCACGATTGCAGCCGCGATCCTGCTCTGCCTCGCAGTTCTCGCGCAGAAGGCGCCCTCAAAACTCCTCGGCTCCGCGAGCGAAGCGCAAGTTCGCTCAGTCCAGTCACTCGACGCCGTCATACGGAATGCCGAGATCGTGCGCGCCATGGGAATGACCGGCTCTGTGACCCGGATTTGGCGGGAGCAGAACGAAAAGTCCCTGGAGGACGGCTACAAAGCAGGAAACCTTGGAACGCTGATTTCCAACTCAACCAGGACATATCGAATGGGGCTGCAAATCCTCATCAGTGGCCTCGGAGCCTGGCTCGTCATAAACGGCAACATGTCGATGGGTGCAATCGTCGCCGTCAATACGCTGACCGGCAAGGCGCTGGCCCCCTTCGATGCCGCGGTTCCGATCTATCAAGGCTGGACGGGCATCAAGAAGGCTCACAAGCGGCTGCTGCCGGTCTTTGAATTCGAAGATAGCGCAGCAAGAAACCTGGAACTGCCGGCGCCGGTCGGAGCCCTCAAACTGTCGAATGTGTCGTTTCAGGAGCCATCATCCAAACGGTGGCTTCTGAAGGCGCTGTCACTGGACTTTCCGGCAGGCAGCGCGATTGGAGTGATCGGGCCGAGCGGTAGTGGGAAAACGACACTGTGTCGCCTCCTGGTTGGCGTCAAATCGCCGACGACAGGCCAGGTGAAGCTCGACGGGGCGTCGCTTGATCAGTGGAAGCCGGAGCAACTGGCCTCGGCGGTCGGCTACCTTCCGCAGGATGTCGAACTCTTCTCCGGTTCAGTTGCCGACAATGTCGCCCGCATGCGAAACAACGCGGAGGATCAGGCGATCGTTCGTGCAGCGCAGCTTGCGGAAGTCCACGAGTTCATTCTCGGCCTGCCGAACGGCTACCAGACCGACATTGGACTGAACGGCGCGTCGCTTTCGGCAGGCCAACGGCAGAGGGTTGCGCTTGCCCGCTGCTTCTTCGGCCATCCCAAATTGCTCGTCCTCGATGAACCCAATTCCAATCTCGATACGGAGGGCGAGCAGGCGCTGGTCCAGGCCATGCTGAACGCAAAACGGGAGGGGATCACCGTGATTGTCGTCGCGCATCGACCCACCCTCCTCCACCACGTCGATCAGATCGTCGTCCTGAAGAGTGGGGAAGTCGCCATGCAGGGACCCGCAAAGGAAGTCATGGAAGCTCTCGCCGGAACAAACAAGTCGGTGCAGCCCCTCAAGATCGACAGGTCGGCATGATGTCCAGCGAAAGCTCTGACGTGTCCGGTGGCGAACGCTGGAGGGTGCTTTCCTACGACAAGAGTAAAGCCGGGCGCGCGCCGATGTTCGTCGGACTGTTCATGCTCGTTCCGATCTTGATCGCGTTCGTCGCATGGGCGGTGCTGGCCCCGCTCAACGCCGCCGCGATAGCCCCCGGCACGATCGTGCTCAGCTCGGAACGGAAAACCGTTCAGCACCTCGAAGGGGGACTGGTTACGGAGATATTCGTGTCCGAAGGAGAGGCGGTCGTTCGCGGTCAGTCGCTGCTGGTCGTTCAGGACCTGGCGGAACGATCGCGCATCGAGGCGCTGACCGTGCAACTGGTGAACACCAATGCCCAGATTGCACGCCTCATTGCCGAGCGCGACGCGGCCAAGGCGCCGGATTTCAGCGAAATTGGCGTCGGAATCTCCGTCTCTCCCGAGATCATCCAGCGGTTTTCCGACACACACCTCGGGGTTTTCCGGAACCTGACCGGCTCGGCTGCTTCGGCCGCAGACCTCGCCGCCTCACAAAAGGTCCAGATACGTCGGGAAATCGAGGGATTGCAGGCGCAACTGGCTGCGAAACAACGTGAAGCCGTCTTGGCAAAGCAGGAACTTGACGGCCAGAGGATTCTCCTGCGGGATGGCTACAGTTCAGAACTCAAAGTGAATACGCTCGCGAGAGCGGAAGCGGTGCTGGACGGGGAAATTGGTTCTCTCATGGCTTCGGTCGCCAAACTCGAGCAATCCGTTCTCGATCAGGATGTCGAGCTTTTGCGCCTGCGGAATGAACGCGCCTCCGCAATGCTCGGCGAGCTGCAGCAGGCGCAGGTCGCGGCCGAAAGCGCCCGACAGGAGCTTCGCACCTTGCGGGATCGGCAGGCCCGGTCGGTCATTCGCGCGCCGGTCGACGGACGTGTCCTCGACATGAAAGTACACACCATCGGGGCTGTCATCACCGGAGGGACGCCCCTCATGGATATCGTCCCGGATCGCGACGACCTCATCATCGAAGCCCGTGTGTCGCCGGCGGATATCGACCTCGTCTCCGCCGGCATGCCGGCCAAGGTTCAGCTTTCCGCGTTCAAAGCGAAGAAGGTCGACAAGATCGATGCCACCGTCGAAACCATATCCGGCGACATTCTGACGGATCAGATGACGGGTGAGCGATACTTCCTTGCGCGCCTGAGAGCCGACGAGACTGCAATCGCGGCATTGCCGGAGGATGTCGCCCTTTCCGCTGGAATGCCGGCAATCGTATTCATGATTGCCGGTGAGCGAACGATGGCGGATTACCTGCTTTCTCCTGTACTCGATGCCGCATATCGATCATTTCGAGAGGACTGAACCCGTAATGCTCAAGACACTTCTCCGTCACGATGGCCTTCTCCGGAAAATGCCCCTGGAAAAGCTCGCCCAGCTCCAGGGTGAGATATTGGGCCTCTACCAGGCCTCCGAAAGGCACCGGAACGCGACGGTGACAGAGTTTGCCTCCATGGTCTTGCCCGCGATCCACTTCAATCAGTTTCGCATTTATCACGATGCCAAAGGGCGAGCCGTCGGGTGGATAAGCTGGGCCTACATGACCGCCGAAGAAGGCCAGGGCTATATGGCCGGAAATTTCGACTTCGGCACCGAAACCTGGATCGGCGGCGAGCATCTGTGGTTCATCGACTTCATAGCGCCTTACGGGCATGCCCTGAAGATCGCGGCCGATCTAAGAACGAACGTGTTCCCCGATCAGATCGGCTTTGCGCCCGATCTCGAAGCTGTGGACGGTTCCCGGAGAGTGAGACGATTCCTCGGCGCCAGCGTCAAAGGCGTCGACACCAAGGAAGCCAATTCTGATTTCCTGAACTCCATCAGCCGGTGAGCCCTGCACGAATAGATTCCTCGTGCTCGCTCCCCTGAAGGAGCAGGGGACCGGTGCGAATGCGCGGACATCAGGCGTCCAAGTAACGAAGGATCCTCTGAATCGATTGGGCACCCTCGAGTGTGTACAGCTCATCCATGATTTCGCAGGCGGTGGTTTCACCGACCACAGTGTTGGCAAGCCGTAGAAACTTGCTTTCGAGAGCAGATCTTCGCATGGGGTTCGCCGCCTCTCCCTCGGCAATGTCGACGTGCTTTTCGAAGCTCCGTCCGTTGCGCAACAGCAGACACGCACCAGCAGCGTGAGTTCCACGAGGGGCGTCATCTTTGGGGTGTGGCCTCAGCTCGATACTGTCCTGAAATCGCCCGACGATCTCGTCGTTGAGCCAACTTTCCGCGAACCAGTCGGGACCGGGTTCAACCCCGAATACGGCCATCGCAACGGCGTACGGTGCGCTGAACTGCGCCGCCCACATGTCTCGCGGACGCGTCTGGCTGAAGGGCGGTTCGCATACGATCGGGGGCGCCGTCACAATCAGCCTCGCATGCCTGCCGTCGGCAGGGTCAATTCCGGACCTCCTGACAACGTCACGACAGGCCTGGACGCTGCTCTGGATGAGCCGGCAGCAACTGAATGGCTTGAAGCCGACCCGGAGGATTTCGTAGGAGACACCCAGACCGTTCGTCAGACTGTCGAAACGGCACTCGTCGACGCCCGCCATCCGCCAGAAGCCTGTCTCTCCCTCGAAGGCGTCCAGGGGACCTTCGTAGCCGGCAGCTGCAAGGCGCGCTGCGTTGACGCCCATCAGCGCGGCCATACCGAAATTATTCTTCGCCATCGACGGCGTGTTTCCGTAGACAGTCTTCATGACGGATGCGACCGGCGCATTCGCGGCGGCAATCGCAATTGCGTGTGCCGCTTGCCTTGCATCGAGCCGCATCAGCTTTGCCGCTGCGGCCACAGCACCGAATATCTGCCAGGTCCCATGGCCGTGAAGCGTCTTTCTGGGCTGCGTGTGAATGAGCGAGATGCCGGTGCGGCAACTGACCTCGTACCCGGTGACCACCGCTTCAAGGAACTCCGCGCCTGTGCCCCCTGTGTATTCCGCCGTCGCCAGGGCAGCCGCGATAACGGTCGCTCCAGGGTGGCCCTTTTCGTAGATATCGTCGAAGTCGAGCGCATTGATCAAGGTTGCCCTGATAAAGGCGGCAGTGGCCGGATCGGCGCAACCGCTGACAGGTCTTCTGGATGAGGCTTCCTCCGGGTTGCTCGTTCGCAGCGCCTCCAGGGTGCCGGCAAGAGGCAATTGACGCGCGCCGAACAGGCAGCCGAGCGAGTCGAGGATGCAAAGTTTGGCCTTGCCGACGACATCGCCGGGAATGCGAGCAAGCGCTTCTCCGGCGATGTAGCTGCCGAGCGTTTCGGTTATGAACGGGCTTGCTTCCGGCATCCGCTTTCCGTCGACGAGGAAAGACCGGTCCATCTTCAAGGCTCTCCAGCCGTGTTTCCACTAGAAGAATTTCGTGCTCCGACAAGCTGTTCGTGTGACCCGCAAGAGGAACAATTGCAGCACTCGCCGGAACCGCAGTTGCGAGGCGCACGCACTGGCTCCGTGAACGAAACCTTGTGCGACGCGGCGGGAATAAGCTCGCGAACGGCCCTAACACGGGCGTGATCGAGGTGTGTGGAAACAATGCCGACCTGGTCGACGGCGCGGGCGATGATCTGCCCCCACGGATCGCAGACAAGAGAATTGCCATAAGTAAAGCGGCGATCACCGTCCGCTGCCGTGTAGCCTCCCCACTGTCCGCAGGCGACGAAATAGACCTGGTGCTCGATTGCGCGCGCACGGCAGAGCACGTCCCAATGGTCTTTGCCGGTCTGCATCGTAAAGGCCGCGGGCAAAATAACGATGTCGACACCTGCATCCGCGAGCGCGTCAAAGAGCCGGGGGAAGCGAAGGTCATAGCAGATGGCGCAACCGATCCTGAAGCCATGAGCCTCGTAGATGAAAAGTCCGTCTCCGGGCGCCACCGTTTCTGACTCCCTGTAGACCTTACCGTCCGGCGCCTCGATATCGAACAGATGAACCTTACGATAACGACCGACTTCGTTGCCCTGCGGGTCGAAGACGACTGTCGTATTATAGGTCTTCGATCCCTCGGTCCTTTCGAGGAGACTGCCGCCGTGGACCCAGACCTTCTGTCTCGCCGCGAATGCCTGCAGCATGCGATAGGCCTCGCCGCCCGGCGCATGATCGGCGGCTGCAAGTTTCGCCGCAGTGGTACCCCCGGACCAGTCAAAATGTTCCGGAAGCACGATGAGATGCGGTGTGTCGCGTTCGACCGCTTGACGCATCAGGTCCTCGGCCGAGCGCAAATTGAGATCGCGATCAGGCTGGGAGTTCATCTGGATGAGCGAAATTTTCATGGGACGATCCGATCCAGCTCGAAGATGGAGTGGCCGGCCTCGAGGTACGGCCGGAGTTCAAGGGAACGCCGTTGGCGCTCAAGGGCAATTTCGGCGATGCGGTGCATGTCGGAGGGCTCGGAAACGAAGACGCCTTCCGTGTCCGCCAGGACAGCATAACCGGGCAGGACAGCCGCACCGCCGCAGGCGACCGGCACGTTGATGGCACCGCCGATCCGGTGTCGGCGGCTGGTCGTCTTGGACGAGACACCGCGGCACCAGACCGGAAACCGGCTGCCGCGGACTTCTTCAATGTCGGTGCAAGGACCGTCGACGACGATGGCCACCGCGCCACGTGCTCGCGCGGCGACAATGACGCCGCCGCCGACACAGGCGATGTCGTCCCGGTCGACCCGGGAAATGACGAGAATATCTCCCGGGCGAAGCAGATCGATTGCCGTGTAGATGATGGCGCCGTCACGGCCGGGGGCTGCAACCGTCACCGCCGTTCCGATTGCTCTGGCCGGGAAGATCGGAGTGATGCCTTCTCCAGCAAATCCAGCATATTCAAAGTGGCCGATGGTTGCCGTTTCGACTCCCTTCAATAGCCCTCGCAGCGTTTCCGGGATTGCGTCAGGCTGCCGTTCAATTCTATACGGTTCGATCATTTGACGAGACTCCGATCTGCTCTGTTGCTCTGGAATCAGACCGGGCGCTCGCCGGATGTCGTCGTCCTATGCATGATGCGGATCGTCTTCGGGTCGAAGGAGTCGCGCCGATGCATCGTGCAGCGATTGTCCCACATCATGATGTCGCCGGCGTTCCATTTCTGAACGAAGACTTCCTCCGTGCCGACGGTGTGTTCCCACAGCTTTGCGATCAGGTCGTTGCTTTCGTCGAGGGGCATGCCGACGATCCATGACCCTTCCGGAGTTCCACCGAGATAGAGTGCCTTGCGGCCCGTTTCTCCATGGGTTCTGACCAGCGGGTGGACGATGCCGGCCCATTCGCGGAAATCCGCGCTTACCGGCTCGGATTTCCCGAGGCGCAGCTTGCCCGTTTTGTCGTAGAGGTTCTGAAAGAAGATCTGCCGCCCCTCGACGGCCTTGCGCAGTTCCTCGGGGAGTGTTTCATAGGCCCGGTAGGTCGACAGAAAATAGGTGTCGCCGCCGGAAGGGGGAACCTCGATCGCCCTGAGGATAGCACCTGCCGGCGGACGTTCATAGAACCAGGTGTCCGTGTGCCACGTCGCTTCGCTGTTGCCGAGCGCGCCGCTCGGCTTTCCATCCGTCATGACGTTGCTGATCACCAGGATTTCGCGATGGACGGGATGTCCTCCTTCCTGCAACTGCTTCGGATGGATGACGAAATCGCCGAAGTGGCGTGAGAAGTCGATCTGCTGCTGATCCGTGATATGGGTCGCCCGGAATCGGATGACGCCATATTGAAGCCAGTAGGACCGCAGAGCAGCAATGTCCGCTTCGTCGTAGTCGGAAAAATCGAAGCCGACGATGTCGGCGCAGACATTGCTGTCGTTCTGGACAGCCGAAACTTGAGTATTCATGTGTATCGTTCGCCTCCTTGTGGGAAGATCCCGGCTTGGGATCGCTGTGAGCTTAGCCGGGGATCACACGATGGTTCCAATATCAATTAAAACTCATTGATAATGAAA
Source organism: Ciceribacter sp. RN22 (assembly GCF_024054295.1). Lineage (NCBI taxonomy): Bacteria > Pseudomonadati > Pseudomonadota > Alphaproteobacteria > Hyphomicrobiales > Rhizobiaceae > Ciceribacter > Ciceribacter sp. RN22. The sequence goes on along the minus strand of NZ_JAMXLD010000026.1, from coordinate 33,338 downwards.
TCATATTAATACGAGTTACTCTCCCAGGAGTAGAACCGCGGAATGGGCGATCGCGAGCTCGACGCAGCCGCCCACGGGAACCTTGTCGAGACGAGTCGAGCGGATCATCGACTTCAAAATGATCCCGCCATCCACGAGTATCCAAGCCTCGACATAAGCGCCGAGATTGACGACTTTCTGGACAGTGCCCGCCAGGAGGTTTGCCGGCTCGTCGAGTGCCCCTGCCGCATCGGCGAGCCTGACGCCCTCCGGTCTGATGCAGCAAAAGCGGACATCTTCAGGATCGATACCCTGTATCCGGGCGGCCGTTATCGCCACTCCTTCCGCCCCCTCTGCAGCCTTAAGAAGCAATCTCGGTCTCTGGTCGGCTTCGAGCACAGCGGACACCGGAAGAATATTGGACTTGCCGATGAAATCGGCCACGAAAGATGTCCTGGGCCGGTCGTAGATCTCCGTCGGCGCCCCCTCCTGCGCCACCGCGCCGCTCTGCATGACGATGATCCGATCGGACATGGCCATCGCCTCTTCCTGATCGTGCGTGACATAGATGAATGTCATGCCGAGATCCTGCTGGATCTCCTTCAGTTCGATCCGCATGGCCTCCCGAAGCTTGAGGTCGAGATTGGAGAGCGGTTCATCGAGGAGCAGCACGGACGGGGACGGCGCAATGGCGCGGGCGACGGCCACCCGCTGCTGCTGACCTCCAGACAGCTCCTTCGGATAACGGCTCTCGAAATCCTCAAGATGGACGCTTTTCAAGGCGCGTGACACGCCATATGCGATCTCCTCTCGCGGTCGCCCCTGCATCTTGAGGCCAAAGCCGACATTTTGGGCGACGGTCATGTGCGGAAAGAGTGCGTAATTCTGAAAGACCAACCCGATTTTCCGCGCCTCCGGCGGGACCCCCGCCTGATCGCGCCCCCGAATTCTGATCTGCCCGCTCGAGGGATGCTCGAAGCCAGCAATCATGTTCAGGGTCGTTGTCTTGCCGCATCCGGAAGGGCCGAGAATGCTGACGAACTTTCCCTTCGGGATAGCGAGGTTGACATTGTCGACAATTCGGTTCGCGCCGAACCGTTTGCTGACCGAAAGAAGCTCGATATCGATGGTTGTCATTTGCTACCCCCGTGGAAGTGGGCGGAGAAGCCGCCGATTTTTTCGAAAAGGATGATCGTGCCGAGAATGAAGAGCAGCGACGCGACGTTCACGGCCGCGAGCACGGGATCCAGGCTGTACTCGAGATGGTTGATGACGGTGATTGGAAGCGTCGTCTGGCCAGGCCTGACCAGGAAGACGGAAAGCGGGATGTTGTTGAAGGAAATGATGAAGGCGAACGTCATTCCGGAAAAGATGCCGGAGCGGATCAGTGGCAGGAGCACATACCTGATCCGGTGCACCGCACCTGCGCCGAGAACCCGCGCCGCCCTGTCGAGCCGCTTGTCGAAATTGAACAGTGCCGTCGCCGCCATTCGCACGACATATGGTAGCGTCAGGACAGTGTGGGCCATGATGAGGCCAGGCGTTCCGAGCAGTCCGTAAAGACCGGTTGAGGCAAGGAGAAGGACGATCGCCACGCCCTTGACGATTTGCGGGACCGACATGGGTGACAGGAGGAACGACATCACGGCGGTGTGGCCCGGACATTTCACATAGGCGACGCTGTAGGCTCCGAGCAGGCCAAGCAATCCGCTTGCGAGCGAGACGATGGCGGCCAGTTCGACGCTTAGCAGGAACGGGTCGAGCCATCGGCTGTCCGCGAGCGCCGCATACCACTTCAGGGTCCACTCGTCCGGTCGGAAGGTGACGGCCGAGGTGGGGCTGAAAGAGGCTGCAACAACGACCACGAGCGGTAACGTAATGAACGCGAGAATGCCGGCGAGCGAGATTCTGAACAGTGAGGTGAGCAGTCGGTTCATCGATGCCTCCCGAGATCAAAGGTGAAGTTTCTGGTGGAGGCGCGACTCGAGTCTGGACCCCACGAAGCCGGCAGCCAACATCATGACGAGGAGAACGTTCGCCATCACTGCCGCGAAGGGCCAATCGAGATAGAAGAGCACTTGCTCGTAGACCATCGTGGCCATGACTTTGAAGCCGGCACCGCCAAGCAGGGCCGGAGTGGCATAAGCGCTCGCCGCCATAGTGAAGCCAATCAGGAGCGAACTTACGATTCCGGGCACGGAAAGCGGTACGACGACGTGCCGGATGACGGCGAACCGTGACGCTCCGAGGATCTGTGCCGATTTCTCCAGGTTGGGATTGATGCCCTGCAGACTCGTCAGCAGCGACAGGACACCAAAAGGCAGGATGACGTGGGTCAGGCCGACCACCACACCGAACAGGTTCTTCGACAGAGGCAGGGGCTGCGAGATCAATCCAGACCACATCAAGGTTGAATTGATGAAGCCATGATCTTCGAGAATGATGAGCCAGCCATAGGTCCGGAGTACGACGCCCGCAAGTTCAGGCGCGATGGCGAGCGCGAAGATGACGGTCCGCCAGCGTGATGTCGTGCGCGCGAGATAGTAGGCGAGGGGATAGGCCAGGACGGTGACGGAGATCGCAACCACGCCCGACATCACGATCGTGCGGGCAAGACCGGCAAGAGCCAGATCGCTGCTGAAGAAGCGATCATAGCTCGCAAGCGTCGGGCCGCCCGCTGCCTGACTTTGAAAGCTGATCCCGATCATCATGCCCATCGGGAGGGCGAAGAAGAGCATCAGCACGATCGAGGGGGCGATCAGCGGCAGAAATCCCTTGACGGGGACAACGGGACGCACCGGCCCTTGCGGGGTGGATAACGCGATGAAGGCCATAATCCACCTCATTCGGCTGCCGTGACGACATCGCGTTGCCACCGCTCGCCCCAGGCGGAGAGCCGTGAGGCCACCACGGCGAGGTCGGGCAACAGGAGATCGTTCAGGTCCTCTTCAGTGGTGATCTGTCTGGCACGAATATCGGCCGGCACCTCGATGTCGAGCCGCGCACTGCCGACCTTGTAGCCGGTGACCCATGCCTCCTGGCTGGCTTTGTCGAGGAAAAAGTTGACGAACTTGAGCGCCGCGTCGCGGTTCGCGGCATGTTTCGGCACGTTCAGGGTTGCGATCAGTGGAATTGATCCTTCCTTCGGGAGCACATAGTCCACAGGCAGACCGCTGTCGACGAGCAACTGCGCGCGACCGTTCCAGAAGGGCATGGCCCAGACCTTGCCGTCCTTGACGTATGTCTCCATGACGGAGGAGGACTGTTCGAAGCCGATCGACTGTCGAGCCAGTTCGCTCATGGCGACAAACCCGGGGCTGACGTTGTCGAGCAGGTCGCCGCCGCGCGCGACCGAGAAGATCTCCAAAAGGTAAGCGGCCATGATGTTCTGAAAGGTAGGCAGGATGATCCTGCCTTTGAGGTGATCGCCAAGAAGCTCCTCCCAGGAGGTCGGCGGCCCCGGCAGCTTGTCCTTGCGATAGAGAAGCGAGAGATATTGCACCTCGTGGACGGCTCCGCAGGGACCGGCGACTGCGGCGATTGCAGGCGAAAGCTGCGCGAGGTTCGGGACAGACTCGGGGGAGAGCTCTTCAAGCAGGCCCCCCTTGCATCCCTCGAGCGACTGCGAGGCGGTCATGACGACGACATCGAAGCCGGGCCGTCCGTCGGTCGCCTTGATCTTGGCATAATCCTGGGAGGCCGAACCGACGGCGTCATAGATGACGTCGATCCCGAACTTGGCCTCGAAAGGCTCGATGATCCGCTCGCGGATGATGGTTTCGTACGGCCCGCCATAGCTGTTGATGATGAGCGTTTCGGCATGGCCGTTCGCAACCAAGACCAATGATGCGAGCGCAGACGCGCTCAGCGCGATGTACCTCATGGTGATCCCCTTGTCGGTGTTGTCGGTTCGGCGACACTGCACCAGCCGGAATCGCGATTTCCAATATTGATTTCCTCATATTGATGCGAAATCGATATTAATCGCTTTGCAATCGGACAGCCGGCGGGCGACCTGTGTCGGATTTCGTTTCGAGCGGCGCGTTCTGCGCCCGTCCGCGCGGCTGGCCGGCACGCGCGACCGGCGGTGGCCGCTGCGTCACCCTGGGCGGCAGATTTCGTCGATCAGATCCGGATTGGATTTCAGGGATTTGAAGATGTTCAGCCAGAACCGGTAATGGCTTTCGCGATCGAGGTCTCGGGACTCGGCAGCTCGCTTTGCCGCTGCCGTTACAGCGTCGCAGCCGTAAAACTCCATTGCGAGTTCCACGGCCGCCGCCACGGCGACGTCATGCTGTGCACCCGCCTCGTCTGACGGTTTCGGGACATTCTTCAATTGCATCGACATGATGACTCTCCGTTCGAGAGTCCGGCGCGAGGAATGTGGCCGGACGGTTTCGCAGCGAAGATCGCGTCGTCCGGAAGCACATCTGCAACCAATGTCGAATAGGTTGAATCCTAATCGACTTCCCGCTTAAGGTGAAGCCAATAATTTCGCGTGGATGCAATTGCCCGCTCTTCCGAGAGCCGCCCGGCTGATACGGTATGGCTGGAAACAGTGCGCGAGCGCCTCTTCTGCATATCAGGGAGCGAAGAGAAAAGTGCAGGATCGTTCCTGACAGAGAATTCGGCGAACATCTTCATCTTCCGTGTCTGAATGCGAGTGCGAGAGTCGAAGGGGAAGCTCGACAGGCTGACCGGCCTGGTTCGCGATAAAGCCAGTTTCGTCGCCGGCCGGCCGGTGCGTTCCGATCCTGTGTCGGTGCTTGTTGGTCGTCCTGGAACGAACGGTTGTCGGTGCCTGGCCGCAGCTCAGTGGGTGGTCCGCGGCGCACTGTCCGGAATGCGCCGCCCGCCGGGCCTGAATTCCGGGATGGCCATATCGATCAGGTATGCCAGGAAACTCTGTCCGGTTGACAGAGCAAGGCTCTTCGCCTGCTGCAGATGCAGTTCAATGACTTCGGTCGTTATGGCCCGCCTCCGCAATGTTCGGAAACACTAGCCGGAAATCGGAAGGTTGGGGATTGCAGATTTGCAGGCCTAAATTTCTGAGTAAATACACGAAGATGGTGTTCAGCCGTCGTGGCGCCCCCCAGAAAAATATGGACGGGGATAGTGATGGTTCGGCCTCCCCGCTTCGGCCGGGACGACGATCACGCCGACAGGCAATGGACGAAGCTGCGGTCCAACCTGCCTGTCGTCGCTGACGCTGTCTTGCTCGCAGACTTGGGACGCCTAAACCCAGGGTCGGAAGCGCCGAGGCGACAGGAGCACGGTGGCCCTCGCCTTACTTTCCCGCAGCGTGCCCACGATCGGTAGTCGGTGTACCAGGTTACAGTTCTGCGCGAACAAAGCGAGTTCTCGACGGTGGCACAGACACCGTTCCGGTATGCACGTCCAGAGTTTCTGTGAGGCGACGGGATTGGGTGCGCTCGTCACCCACTATCGCATCCATGGATGATGGATTATCAAAAGACAAGCGATTGATCTGTATAGACGGATCAATAAAAGATATCCGTGCGAGGAGCGTCTTGCGACATGGAGGACATAGGATAATGGAACTGCGGCAGATCAGATGCTTTGCAATCCTGGCCGAGGAGCTTCATTTCGGCCGCGCCGCGGCCGCACTGTCCATGGCTCAACCCGCCCTCAGCGTGCAAATCCAGGCACTCGAAAAGGAACTCGGTGTTCAGCTGCTCATCCGCTCTACGCGCCGCGTGCAACTGACCAAGGCCGGTGAGGTCTTCCATGACCGGTGTGTTCGTATTCTCAAGGAGCTCGAAAACAGCGCTGCCGTTGCTCAGGCGATTGCCGGAAAAGACTTGAACCGCATCACCATCGGAACCATCTACCCCGCGACCTTTGGGGTCCTGCCACTCTTTCTCAACAAGCTCGGCAAGCGATTTCCGGACATCCAGATTCACATCAGCAGCGGATCTACCGATGCGATCATCCGTGAACTCGAAAAGGGGCGCATCAATCTCGGTTTCATCCGCCCGGTCGACAACATCGGGTCGCTCCGGTGGCAGAGCATTGCCAACGAGCGTTACCTCCTGGCGGTTCCGCTTGACAGCCCGCTGGCGTCCGAAGAGACAATCACCATGACCGATCTGAGGCGGGAACGGATCATCTCCTTTTCCCGCTCGAATCTGTCTTACACGGAAAAGTATTTTTTCGAGCAGTTCAGAAAACACGACCTTCTCGATCACGTCGCCTGCAGCTGCGACGACACGCTCTCGATGGTCTCGCTTGTTTCGGCCGGGGTGGGAGTGGGTTTCGTCCCCGAATGGACGCGGGATCTGCCCAACCGATCGTTCCACCTCCGGGAGGTCGCGGGCATGGATTTCAAAGTCGGTCTGGGACTTGCCTGGAACAAGGAAGATCCCGCCGCAAATCGCGACGAGATCGTGGAGATTGCCCGATCGCTCGCATCGGTGCCGCGACCGCACAGGCTGGCCGGTGCGCCTGGCGAAAAAAGTGACAAGAAAGCTCGTGCCTCAACGTCCCGCGAGTAGTCGACCGGAGCGGAGATATCGATCTCTCAGTCCTTTTGGTCGTCGGGAGGTGGCACATGGCGGTTCCTCGTCGCGGGACAATGCCGCCGCACAGGTGAGCTGATGTTGCTTGGCATAAGCATTGCTTCGAGAAAGGCAATCTTCCAAGGAAAGAGGTTCAAGAATTGAAGATTTGGTTTCAAAAGGTAACTGACATCTCGGCCGTCGCACGCACCCGGGAGATGTTCGATGAAGCGCTTACTGATCTCGCCCGGGAACTCGGCTTCGAGTATTACGCCTATCTCAATGTTTAGCCAGTCGGGGCATTCGCTGTCTCGAACTATCCTTCCGAGTGGCAGGATCGGTATTTTTCCAAGGGCTTCAACGAGATCGATCCGATCGTCAGGACCGCCAAATCCACGATGAAGAGCTTTATCTGGTCTACTTGCGAAAACTCGACCAAGGTGAGGTCGAGACGCGTCCGGCAGTTCTATCTGGATGCCGCCGAGTTCGGCATCCGGTCGGGCATTACCATTCCTGTCGCGACTGCTTTTGGGCGCATGTCGATGCTGACGATCGCCTCACCCAAGGCTTACCTGTCGCTGGACAGGGAGATCGATCCGGTGGCGGCGTCGACTGCGGTTGCTCAGCTTCACGTAAGGATCGAACAAACGGAAATAGAGCCGACGGCAAGACCGAGCATCAACATGACCGCGAGGCAGGCCCTGATGCTGAAGTGGTCCTCCGAGGGCAAGTCGATGAGGGCGATTGCTACCATCGAGGACATGACCTACGCGAATGTAAATTTCCACATGAACAATGCTCGCAAGGCACTCAATGCCGGCACGCTGGCGCAGGCGACGGCACTGGCGACAAAACTCAAGCTGATTTGATTGCCGTCGTGCAGAAGACGAGCCTTTCGACGCGGCGCGGTTCTTCCCCGGAAGAATTGTCTGACGAGGAGTGGAGCGACCACTCCCGAGCTTTGCAGTCCTCCGTCGGGGCGTCACGTCGCGCGGGCAGCGGAGCCCCGGTATCGGCAAACATCGTATCGCCGGACATCACATATGTCCGGCCTGATGTTGAGGCGCGGCACTTTGGATTTCGGGCGGCCAACTCGCGCCGACAGTGTACTCGCCACGCTCGTGGATCGTGTTGGCCCGACCGACCAGCAGACTGTCCACCCTCCCGATCCGTTCCGGATTCTTGCCCGTGTAAGGCAGAGAATGAAGCACGTAGCGCATGGCGTTGAGGCGCGCGCGCTTCTTGTCGTCGGACTTGATGACCAGCCACGGGGAATCAGCCGTGTCTGTGTGGAAAAACATGGCCTCTTTGGCCCGCGTGTAGTCGTCCCATTTGTCGAGAGACGCCATATCGATCGGCGAAAGCTTCCATTGCTTCAACGGATGAACCTTGCGTTCCTTGAAGCGGCGGCGCTGTTCGTCCTGGCTGACCGAGAACCAGAACTTGATGAGATGAATGCCACTGCGCACGAGGTTGCGTTCGAACTCCGGCGCCTGGCGAAGGAACTCGCGGTACTCCTCCTCGGTACAAAAGCCCATCACACGCTCGACGCCGGCACGATTGTACCAGCTGCGGTCGAAGAGAACGATTTCTCCGCGCGTTGGCAGGTGTTCCACGTACCGCTGAAAGTACCATTGGCCACGTTCCACCTCGCTCGGCTTCTCAAGGGCCACTACGCGTGCGCCACGGGGATTGAGGTGCTCCATGAAGCGCTTGATGGCGCCGCCCTTACCCGCGGCGTCGCGCCCCTCGAACAGGATGATGAGCCGTTGATTGGCTTCCTTCACCCAGGATTGGAGCTTCAGCAGTTCGGTCTGGAGCACGAATTTTTCGTGCTCGTAGTCGCGGCGGAGCATCTTATACTTGAAGGGATAGCCGCCATCCCGCCAGTCGTCGGTGAGTTCGTCGTTGGCACTGCGCGGATGGCCGGGTGGCTTCGGCAGGCCGAGCTGCCTGCGCAAACGGTCCGCGTCGTCGGGGGAGGCACCCTCGATGATCGCTTCGATTCCGGCCTTGACCTCGTTGTCGGCGCGAGGTTCAGAAGCGATCGCGCTCATTGCCGAAAGCTCTGCCTCCAGCGCGGCATGCCGACGCTCCTCGGAAATGCCAATCTCCACGATCGGAGGTAACAAGCCGGGGGCTTGGCTTCCGATCTCGATCGCAGATTGAGGCTTGTCACTGTTCGTCATGCTTCTCCTTCCCTCATTCACCAGAACCTTTGTCGTCTTGCACGTTCACGGCACGGCCCCAATTGATCTCGTTACAGCAGGCCAGGATGCGGAAGGCAAAAATGGTTCGGACATATTGCACGGAGCTTCTGCCGCATCTGTTCGTTGATGACGTGCCTGACCATCCCGCAGGGAGGTCGGCGGGCGACACTCATCGTGTCGATCCTCTCCCTTCGCCAGGTTATGGGCAAATTAGTCGTATCCGGGCGGTCCCTTCGCGCCCGCTCGCGAGCAGAACCGTCATCTGCCGGTCATCGGTCGTGACCAACCGTGGCGATCACGCGAGTTGCGTGGCAGCGTGAAGCCGCCGTCCGGCCAGGCATCGGGATCGGACCCGTGAGCACGAGCGGGTAGGGTACTTTTCGTCGGGACCGCCTGGGAGGATAAGTGCCGATATGGTTCACTCGCGCCGATCAGCCGCAGTTCACGGGCAGTCGTGCGGCCAGATCAGGAAATCTCTTGACCTGTGGCGACGCAAATTGCCGCCCGCTGATTAAGATCACGATAAAGGGCAAGAGTGAATATCGAGCGACAAGGGTGCGGTATTCCCGTAATGTTCCTCGCCGGCACAGCGGCACTTGCCATGCTCTGACGAGAAATCATGAAATATTCTTTAAGTGTTATCGGTATGTTTCTGACTTAGACCAAAATTGGGCGAATTTTCCGAGAAATGAATAAGAATAGCTTATGTCCTTATAAGCAAATATACAAGCCATGTCAAATTTCTGTCCGAATCTGATAGCGTTTTACGGTCTCTATGACGGAAGACGTGGACAAGGTGGGGACATCTGTCCGGAAGGACGCTTACTTACTTGAGAGGCGGCACGTCTTTGCGTCCCGCTTTGCGAATGCTACGTCCCGTACATAGACCAGCATCCTGTCTCGAGTTTCACCCTGCGGATACCGGAGGCGTCGATGACTCCATCGGAGTTACAGGCAATTCCGACGTCGACGATGGCAGAGGAAAGGGCCGTGAAGTTCCTCGCTTCATGGTGGCCACTCGAACAGAAACCGCTCGCGCGGATGGTCGGGGCCGCGTTGCGGTTGGATTCGGATCGCTGGCAGTCTTGCGGATTGCAACGGACCGCAAACCAATTTGTCTCTCCGGTCAAGGCCGCGATGGCGACCTTCTTCGCGAGGAACCGCCATCGACGGGCGCAAGGCCCGTCAACCGAATTTCCCGTATCTCCGCCCGACGCGAGAGGAGGCACGTTCCTCGCCTCTATTCGTTGTCCAGGCTGCAGTTGCAACGTGACTCCCGTTATCTGTCGGCCGAGACTTATTTGCCCATAAGTCGAAGGTTTGATTGGTATGCCACCTAGATTGTCGGGCATGGCCGTCTTGATGAGCGAGGCGCCGGTGGGAGAGTCTTCCTCAGGCTCGCCTGCAGCCTCCAGATCGGGTTGTCGGTTGCGCCCATGAACATGCAGTCGATGGGGTGTCGTCCGTGAGCGGATTGGTTGAGCATGCTTAAGAATCGCAAGACGAGGGTCGCGCTACCCGACGATCTCAAGGTCGTCACGGCCACAAGGATTCGCCAGGAGTTTCAGGCGAGGGTCGGCCAGATCGCGACCGTTTTGTCCGTTTCGCCTCGATACGAGCACATGAAAGTCGCCGACCTTTGGCGCCTGGTTATCGAGCCGCTCGCGCGTGGCCGCATCTTCGTGACGGTTCCCGAGGCTCCGGAAGACGCCCTGCGCTGCCCAGGCGGATTGACCGGCATCCTGATGTGGGCCAGTGTTTCGCCCGAAGTCGCGGAGAAACTTCGCTCACAAGTCCAGGCGCACCAGTTTCCAACGATTCTGGATGCGAACGATTGGGCCAGCGGCGATTTGCTCTGGGTGCTCGACGTGATCGCCCCGACGAAAGAGATGGCAACCGCGATGCTGGCGAAGTTTCGTCGGGAGACCGTGGGAAAGACAGTCGTCACGCACCCGAACATCGCCTTTGTCGTGAGCCCGGCCACGCTGGATGAGCTTGAATATTCTCAGCTCGAAGGGTCGGAGAGGCCAAGCAAGTTGAACTAGAAAGGAATGCTGTCAGCGAGGGCCGTATGACATCGCCCGGATACGGTGATGGATGCGATAGCCGTGCGTCACGGGGATTTCGATAATCGTCAGGTTGTCCTTTCCCGATATTTGCTCCGCCCAGCGCGGGATCTGGCTTCAAGCCGCAGATGATCCTGCGCCCCGATGTTGCTCATCGAGCTCCTTCGACGCGGCGCCCCAGCCGGCACCGACAGCGTGTAATCGTTCCGGCCTCTTCGCTTGGAGAGGTAAAGCGCCTGATCAGCCAATGCCTGCAACTCAGTCGCGCTCGCGACATTCGAAGACCAGGTTGCAATACCGACACTGATCGTCATTTGAACATCGCATGCTTGCGCCGGGCACGGGCACTGACGTATCGATTCGACCAGCAAGTCGGCGATCACCTCAGCGCGTTCGTTGTCCACATTCGGCAAGATCACACAGAACTCGTCCCCGCCCGTTCTGGCGATCAGGTCATCCGTGCTCAGCCTGGCGCGAGCAAGTCTGGCAAAATGGATGAGGCATGTGTCGCCGACCGCATGTCCCAACGTGTCATTGATCGATTTGAAGTCGTCGAGATCAATCACGAGTAAGGCAAATGAGGTGCTGCACTTCACCGCATGCGCCCATTCCGTCTCCAGGCGTTCGTGAAACTGTCTCCGATTGGGGAGCTCGGTCAGATCATCATTGTAGGCTTTATCCGTCAGCCTCTTGTGAAACTGATCGATGGTCATCAGGATCACGCCCAGATACAGGCCTGTGGTTCCGCAGATTCTGGCCAAAAGCAACCCGCCCTGCACCCCGCTGAAGTGAACGAGGGACAACTCGCCGATCCTGAAGCAGGCTGCGAGCGAATGGACGATGAGGACAGCGGTCAGCGTCAGTGTTGCGCCCGATGCCAGCCACACGCCCGGAGACCTGCGTGCCGCGATGAGAATGAGGTCCAGTCCCAGCAGGACCAGGAGGGTGCCCTGCGCGGCCGAAAAGATGATGATCTCGGCTGTCGCGTCGTCCCACCAGACGGAAGAGAGGATAGGGCCGCCGACGCCGACTGCGATGATCAGGGAAGCAGGCACTATCGGAAAATGGGCACCATAGAAGCGGCGGACCCCGGCCCAGAACACAGATGTGGCAAGCAAAGAAAGGCCGTTTCCGATCGGAGTGGGCAGCAGTAGGTCGGTGGCCCCGCTCAATAGACCGCCGGCGGTGCTCATGGCCGAAAATACGGCTGAGAGCGTCCAGAGATAGGCGGACATCGGGGTCACAATGGAGCGGATCACGACGACCGAGACGAGCGCCAGCAACAGCGAGTTGAAAGAGAAGACAGCAAGCATCGTTGGCGCATCAAGCATCGTGAGACATCCAAGGGCTAATCGACAAGACAGGTGTTGAAGCTGGACAACCTATGCGGGGAATGTATTGCCGAATCTTTAGGTGGTGAGCTCGAGGTCGAGCAATGTAAGAAATTGCAACCATTTGGGCTCAGTTCACAGCCGATTTGAGTGGTTGTGGGCTGTCGTTTCCAGTATGAGCTAGGACAAAGGTCATGGCCGAACGTGGACGTTCCGTCTCCCGATGCAATCCAGGCAAGAAGGGAGCTTTTGGAGAGTTGACGCGTCCTGTACGGATGCCTCGGAGCAGTTGATGGGAATCGAGGGCCCGTCGTAAGTTTTGCGGTTGCCGAGCTGTTGAGCAGCGGCGCGGAGATTGTCGTTTCCAACGTCGTGGAGTGCAATGATTCTGAATGCCATTGCCGAAAGGCTGAAGCGCATCAGATGTATGGAATTCGCATGCGGGAGATGCACGACGCGGGCGGTGGACAGTCGCAATTGGAACTCTCTGGGACATCATCCAGACCCTGATCAAGGGACTGTCAGGAATTTCGTGTACGGGCGTGCATAATGGGTATGAAGGAGACGACCCATGGCACGACGGAAAGAGCCGGTTATCCCGGATGCGATATTGGACCAATTGCTCGGGGGAGCTGACGCCAAGACGGCCTTTGATGGCGGCGGGCTGATCGACCAGTTGAAGAAGGCGTTGGCCGAACGGGCGCTGAACGCGGAGATGGACCACCATCTTTCGAGCGAAGGAATGCGCGGCAACAGCCGCAATGGCTATGGAAAGAAGACGGTTCTGACGGATGATGGCTCTCTGGAGCTGTCTATACCGCGTGACCGGCAATCGAGCTTTGACCCGCAGCTTCTGGCCAAATATCAGCGGCGCTTTCCCGGCTTCAACGACAAGATCATCTCGATGTATGCGCGCGGCATGAGCACGCGCGAAATCGTCGGCCATGTGCAGGAACTCTATGGCGTGGACGTCTCGCCGGACCTGATCTCGGCCGTGACGGACGCGGTTCTCGACGAGATCACGGCCTGGCAGTCACGACCGCTGGAGCCGGTCTATCCGCTGGTGTTCTTCGACGCGCTGCGGGTCAAGATCCGCGACGAAGGCACGGTGCGAAACAAGGCCGTCCATGTCGCGCTCGGCGTTCGTGGCGACGGAACCAAGGAAATCCTCGGTCTTTGGATCGAAACCAACGAGGGCGCGAAGTTCTGGCTGCGCGTCATGAACGAGCTGAAGAACCGGGGCGTTGAGGATATTCTGATTGCCGTCGTCGATGGGCTGAAGGGCTTCCCCGATGCCATCAACGCGGTCTTTCCCGAAACCACCGTGCAGACCTGCATCGTCCACCTCCTGCGCAATTCGCTGGATTTTGCCTCCTGGAAAGATCGAAAGGATTTGGCGCGCGCCATGAAGCTGATCTATTCGGCCGTCGATGACACGGCCGCCGAGGCGGCGCTGACAGCATTCGAGGCGAGCTTCTGGGGCCAGAAGTTCCCCGCCATCGGCCAGATGTGGCGGCGCGCCTGGCAGGAGGTCATTCCCTTCTTTGCCTTCCCCAAGGATGTGCGCCGGATCATCTACACGACGAATGCCATAGAGGCTTTAAATTCCAAGCTCCGCCGCGCAGTGCGCGCAAGGGGCCATTTCCCCAACGATGAGGCGGCCACGAAACTCCTGTATCTGGTCTTGAACAGATCGGAGAAAGAGTGGAAAATGCCGCCGAGGGAATGGGCGATGGCGAAATCGCAATTTGCCGTTCTCTTCGCGGACCGCTTCCAGGCCGCGAGGGCGTAAACAGAAATGTTCAACCACACGCCCGTACACGAAATTCCTGACAGTCCCCCTGATCAAGGCAAGCGCAACGCGCGACACGTGCCCTACAGGGCAGCTTAAGCATTCGCGGCAGGCCATTGCTGATACCGCATCGAATGGATTCGGAACGCCACCGCCGCTATTTCGCAATCGTTTTGCAGCTGAATCAACATTCCGACCCTCATGGTTCTTGTCCGAAAGCTGTGACGTTGAGCCAATCGCGAATTGCATTCTGCCGGTCGCGCCGATCCTGTCCGCTCAAGCACTGAATTCGATCGCCGAAATGCAGCACCGTGAAGGCTTGCGGACCGACATCGTCCGGGTCCGAGGTATGCCGGACGGACACGGGTTCTCAAGAATGTCAATTGACGGGGCCTGATCACGCCTCGAGCGCAGGTGAACTGCGCGCTAGGCACCCGCCGGTGCAAATATTCCGTCGTTCAGCTTCGCAAAGATGGTCTCAGCTGCCTTGAAGGGAATGGTCTTGCTGTTGTGGAAAACGCCGAAGCGTACTGGCGCCATATTGGGGATCCGCGGCAGCTTCGCGGCCTTGCCGGGCATTGAGCACAGGATGAACTTGGGAATCGCGGCGCAGCCGAGGCCCGCGGTCAGGAAATGTGAGCGCACCATATTGTCGTCGACTCTGGCAAGGATCGTATAGGGCGTCCGCGCCTCATCAAGCAGTCGTTCGGCATAATAGGTATAGGGCGATTGACTGGTTTCCAGGACAACTGGGATAGGTTTGCTCCGATCTCCGTCGCCTCTGGTCCATGACTCGGAGGCCCCCACCCATACCAGCGGCACTTCGGCCATGAGCTCAGGCGTGCTCTCGTGATGAAAAAGCGGGCGCACCGCGACGTCAAGCTCACCGCGGCCGAACATTTCGGCGAGACTGGAGGGGCGGCCAACGTGTATTTCGTATTCCTGCCCCAGTTCGAGGTAGTGATCAATGGCGTGGCAGTAACGGGCTGCTACGTAGTCGCACAGGCCCAGCCGAGGTTTTGTTTTCTCGCTGGCCCGCGCGATGCCGCGTAAGCTGTTCTCGGCTTCCACGATGGTTGCAATCAGGCCGGCAACGGCATCGGAACGGACGCTGAAGCTGTTGCCGTTTCGCGAGATGATCGAGATCCCGGAGAGTCTCTCGAAACGGGCAATTTGTTGAGACACGGCGGGCTGGGAGACACCTAACTGCTCTGCAGCCACTTTCACACTCTTGCAGGCGAGAACTGCCCGAACGTGTCGAATTGTCCCTAGTGAGATACGCTCTGATTTGTCGGAGTTACGCATTTCCGGATACGTCCTAAGTTACGCGATACTGATACGGTATTCATTCGCGACCGCTATTGTCGGCTACATTTGCCAAGACGACCTAGTCGCCGCGATATACGCGGAGAGCGATATTTTTGCTTCGATGTTGCGTGGATCATATGCCCCCTGGGGACGCATTCTCAAATAGAGACAGTAACTTTGCAATCTTCCAAATCGTCATTAAAGGTTATATTAGGTTACACTGGTACTTTTTGATTCCCTTGCCTGTGACCTTAGCGTTGAGCCCGATGTGCCAGTTGTCTCTTGATTTTGGTTGCGAGAACCGGCGATCCGCGGCCCCGGCGCCACCCGCTCGCCAAGAGGAGGATGCAAACATCCTGTATGCATCTCCTCCTCATCTTCCTTCTTACCGCTGGCGGCAGTTGTGCTGCCGCGTCGTTTCCGGCGTATGTCGCGGAGGAACAGTTGTCGGAAATCGACGGGACGCGGGAGCCAACGGCAGGTCCAGCTTTCCATGCCGATTGCCGTCATCGCGGCTGCGGCCCTCTGTCGAAACGCAACCCGCCTTGGTCTCCTGTCACAGGCTCGTGGTAAAATTTCGCCCGGCGTCGTTGCGATCAGGACGGCGAGTGGAATACCAGCCCCGGTCAAGGTCGATGCTCTCGGGAAAGGTGGGGAGGAGTCGAACCGGCATCGCATTTCGCGGGGCCGGCAACGGGCCGGCTTTCTACGAAAGTCGGCCTCGGGTGAATTGGAAGAACAAGCTTAGAAACGCTGCTGGCAGCGCCGGGGCAGCAGAACTGCATGCCGGGGACGCAATGGACACCGACCTAAGAAAGACCAGTTCTCGATATGGATACCCGAATGAATGAACGCGAAAGGCCGCCGCTCAATGTCATCCTCGTCGAGGATGACATTGAACTCGCATCCGAGATGCGCCTCGCTCTCCAGTTCGCCGGCTTTGTCGTCCATCTCGCGGATTCGGCTATCGCGCTCGACCGTTTGCTAGCGGAAGGTACCCGCGGCGTCATCTTGCTCGATATGATCCTGCCGGGCGAGGATGGTCTTTCTATCGCTCGTCGCCTGGCGGCGCACGAGGATCTTCGTATCGTGGCGCTGACCGCCAGGGCGAGCGAACAGGACCGCATTGATGGTGTCAGGGCAGGCGCGGATATCTATCTCACCAAACCGGTCAACCTCGATGAACTGATAGCCGTCATATGGCGGGTCGCATCGCGCCTTCCGTCCGCACCCTCGCCAACCACACTCGACAAGGGCCGCCAGCTTCTGACGGGAGAGAACGGAACAATCGTCAGGCTGACAACGCTGGAATGCTGGTTTCTGGCCTGCCTTGCACAGGCCCCGAACCAGTCCGCGACGCGACAGGAAGTCGAGCGCGCCCTTTGGGAAGGTGATCAATCACTGACCGACAAGCGTCTCGACGTTCTGGTGCATCGCTTGCGGGCCAAGCTTGCCGCCGCCTCCGAGGAATGGACCGACCTGATCGCGACACAATGGCGGCACGGCTACACGCTCCTTCAGTATATTCGCGTGATTTGAGGAAGACCCGGTCGGCTTCGGCAAGCCCGTCAAACGCTGATCTGTGCCGCGAGGTTGTCGAAGATTCGTTCAGCTCCTTTGTAAGGCATGCTCTTCTTATTATAGAATAGACCAAAACGGACATGCGCGACGTTGGGGATACGTGGAAGTTTCACGGTCTGGGCGGGCAGGGAGCGCATCAGGAATTTCGGAATGGCGGTGCACGCGAGGCAGGCCGCAACGAAGTGGGAGCGGACCAGATGGTCGTCAATGCGCGCGACGACCCTGTAAGGCGTGCGCGCCTCCTGCAGCAGCCGTTCGCCATAGTAGGCGTAGGGCGACTGGTTCGTTTCAAGGATCACCGGCAAGGGTTCGTTCGGGTCGCTCCCCTGGTCGGTCCAGGGCTTGCACGCGCCGACCCAGACCAGCGGCACCTCCGTCATCAGTTCGGTCGCGCTTTCATGGTGGAAGAGCCCCCGCACAACGACGTCGATCTCCCCACGGTTGAACATCTCGATCAGACTGGCGGGCCGACCGACATGGATGTCGAAATCACGGCTCAATTGCGTATACTGCTCGATCGCATAGCAATATTGCGCCGCAATGTAGTCGCAGATTCCGAGCCGGGGCTTTGTCCTGCTTTCCCCGCGGGCAATGTTGCGTAATGTGTTCTCGGCCTCCACGATCGTCGCAATGAGGCCGGCGACGGCATCCGAACGAACCACGAAATTATTGCCGTTGCGTGTGATGATGGGGATGCCGGACAATTTTTCGAAGCGAGCCACCTGCTGTGATACGGCAGGCTGCGTAATCCCGAGCCGTTCTGCTGCTCCGGACACGCTCTGGCAGGCCAGAACCTCACGTACGCATCGGATCGTCCCCAACGACAGCCGTTCCAAACTCTCGTATCTGCCCATTCTGTCCCCCTCGAATCTGTTGCATGCTGCAAGCGTTCCGCGTGGCGATTTTCGGAAACGCTGAGCTGGAATCACCGTTAGAACAGTTCGGAGTTTGTTAACCTTGATTACTTATTGGCAAATAAGTGATATGCGTATCAGGAGTTGCGTTTTGCCTTTGCCTCGGGCGATCCTGTTCCGCAGGGTGGGAAAATTTATACTAATGGTTAATGACGTATTACCGTCCGGAGATCGGACGGCACGTCTACCCCTTGCCGCCAGGCGAGCAAATGATGGTGTCGACGGGCAATAGCGCCGCGTTTGCTCTAGGCCGATGGTGGTGCCGGGAGGGCGCGTTTTGCGATTCCGGCCCTTCCGCGATCATTGATCGGCCCAAAAAAAGTCATCCGCAGTCAAGCTGAAGTTCCGCTTTACAATTGAAAATACGTCATTTTTTCAATTTTCTTTTCAGCTCCGGCAATGCCGCGTCGACTTGCCACCGCATTTCCAGGGTGCTGCTTTCTCGCACACGATAGATCGCTCTCCTCCTGTTGACGGAAATAAGCGCAGCCCGGGCGCAGGCGACTCAATTCTGCTTATTTGCTAATTAGCGACGATCAGTTGTCACATCCTCGCACTCCGGCTTACTGCGATAAGGGATGGCAAATGAGACGAGGCGAAACTGAGCGGCGGCGAAATGCCTCTGACGAGGATGATTTTCCCGTCAGCCACCGTTACCGATTCAGATTGCGGCAAATCTACTATTGCTTGCAGTGGAGGGTTCGCTCATGAGTGCACATCCTTCCAATCCGCTCTACTTGGTACTGCCTGACTTCGGCACCGAAACTCCATCCACTTCCCGGCGGCCGACATCCCCTGTCGCACCGTCATCTGCCGGACAGGGGAACCCTCGCCGCGTGCCTGCCCCGCGCCAGATCGACGCGGGCTTGCGTACCGCATTGATGGAGAGGCTTCAGGCTCTCTATGCGGACTTGTGCGTGCTGCTCGGAGGCAGCGATTCCAATCAGGGTGTGCCCCTGACGCTCGAGAGTGCGCCGGTTCCCGTCATTCGCGTCGCCTCGCACGGTTCGATCTGCGTCGGCGCCGAGACCGGCCGCTTCACATTCGTCGAGGCCGACGATGCGGCGGTTTTCATAACCCGAAGCAAGGAGCGTATGGCTGCCCACATCGCGGGCCGTCTGTTGCGTGCGCAATGCGGTGCAGGGCTGCACGCGCGGCAGCCCGCCATGCCGGCTCTGGTTGGCATGAGCTTTAAGGACGTCGAGCGCGCGCTGCTCTTGGAAACGCTCCTGCATTGCCGCGGCAACGCGACGCGCGCGGCCTCCATGCTCGATATTACCGCCGATGTGATGCGCGAAAAGCTTCGCGCGCTGTGGGGCGGCCAGCGCGAGGGGGGCGAATGAACGCACATTCGGTCCGGATCGATCCGCACGATCTTTCTTCTGAACTCAACCGACGGGTCGTCCGCGCCGCCGGGGCCATGAAGGAGCGTTATGGCAACACGGTGCCGGAGGCGCAGCGTGACCAACTGCTGGCCTTCTATGTGCTGGGACTTACCACGCCATTCTACGAGGATGGACCGCCCGCGTCACATCTGAAGGCTGTCCGTACGCACCTTCTCGCCGCGCTGCCGCCCGACCGGACAGATGCCGCGATCGACATCGCACCCTCGACGGAGGGCGACTGGTTTTCCGGCGCCCTGAAAGCCATCGAGGGTATCGGCCACAAGGATGGCCACGCACTCTTCATGCAATGCGACGACATCCGGCGCATGCAACATCCAAACACCGAACACCGGCACGAGGCCACCCCGGCGACAACCGCCGGCCGTCAGATCAATTAATGCGTAGAAGGCAAGAACGCCATGATGACGATTTCTTCGACTGAACATTCCCGCAAGATTGCGATCCGTGAATCCGCACGCTTCGCCGGCAACTGGGTTCCGGGTGCCGATGAAGACAGCCGCTCGCTCCGTCGACGGCTGATGGCGGCGCTGCGCCTGGCCCATCGTGTCCTGGGGTGCAGGCATGACCGGCTGGGCCTGGGTGCGCTCGGCGCGGGCGGTCTGTCCGGCATCGTTTCGGCACCCCTCGGATTTTTCTCGGGCTTCGGCGGCGCACGCGGGCTCTATGCGGGCGTGGCGCTGGCTGCACTGACGGTGCAGTTCGCGACGCCGGCAATGGCGTCCACCACCATTGGCGGTGGCACGACGGCGAATGCCGCTGGTGGACAGATCGCTATCAGCGGCCAGGCTGGCTGCACGGCGCAGGCCACAGTTATCGGCGCCGCACTCACTGGCGGCATTGCAATGGGTTGCCAGGCTGTATCCAACGGCGACAGCGCCACCGCAATTGGTGTTTCAGCCAGAGCCACAGGCTCGTACAACCTCGCGCTGGGAGCCGACGCTCGCGCAACCGGTGTGTCGGGGGCTACCGCCATTGGCCTGAGCTCCCGGGCTTTTACCCAGGATGGTACCGCTATCGGCACACGTGCGAACGCTCTCGGCCAGAACGCGATTGCCATCGGCACGGACGCGCTCACCGATGGTGTCAGCGCCGTCAGCATCGGCAACGGCAATCAGGTTAGCGGAGACCGTTCCATCGTCACCGGCGACGCCAATACCGTCATGGGTATCGATAACCATGTTTCGGGCAACGCCAATATGGTGATTGGAAACTCCAACGGCGTGATCGGCAATACCGACAATCTTACTGCTGACAACAGCTTCATCATCGGCAACGGCAGCACCCTGAACTCCAGTAATGCCCTGGTCCTCGGCAATAATGTCACCGTGGGTGCCGGCTTCGATGGGGCGGTGGTGCTGGGTACCGATTCAACGGCCGAAGCCGCTGCCGGCGTCCCAGGCTATGACCCGGCCACCGGCCTCGCCTCGACCGATACGGGCGCCACCTGGCTTTCGACCCGCAGTGCCGTGAGCGTCGGCAACGCCGCCACCGGCGTCACCCGGCAGATCACCGGTGTTGCTGCAGGTTCGGCGGATACCGATGCAGTCAATCTTGCTCAGTTGAAGGCAGCACAGGCCGCCGCAACCACGCAGTATTTCAGCGTGAACGACGGAGGCACGGCACAGGGCAACTACAACAACGACGGTGCCACCGGCATCAACGCGCTGGCCGCCGGACCGAATGCCAATGCAGTCGGACTTTCCTCCGTTGCCCTCGGTAACGGGGCGACCGCACAGAGTGACAACTCGGTCGCCATCGGCAGCGCCACCACTGTTTCCGGTGCTTCCGTTTCGGTCGGTCTCGGCAGCTCGTCGAGCATGGATGGGGCCGTTGCTATCGGCTTGCAAAATAATGCGAGTGGCCTCGGCGCCGTCGCAGCAGGTGCAATCAGCACTGCGACCGGACAAGGTGCCGTCGCGTTCGGTAACAGATCCCGCGCCCTCGGCGATGCTGCGATCGCCATGGGCGACAGTTCGTTTTCCAATTCAGGCGGCGCGATCGCCATGGGCGCCTCCGCAACGGCGGGAGCCGGCAACAGCATCGCCCTCGGGTCGGGCTCGACCGCGAACCAGGCCAACGCGGTGGCGCTCGGCTCCGGCAGTGTGACGGCTGCGGCCGTCGGTACGGGCGGCGCGACCGTCGATGGTGTCGCCTACACTTTTGCCGGTACGACGCCGGCAAGCACCGTCAGTGTCGGCGCGGCCGGCGCCGAACGCACCGTGACCAATGTGGCGGCAGGTCGCATCAGTGCCGGCTCGACGGATGCGATCAATGGCTCGCAACTCTATGCCACAAACCAGGCCGTAACGGCGCTCGGGACAAATCTCGATACGCTGGGCAACAGCACAGCGGTCTCGCTCGGCGGCACCTCTGCCTATAACCCGCTTACCCACACTGTCACGGCCGGTCTCGATGTGAGCGGTACATCCTACACCAATGTGCAGGATGCCCTGACCGCGGTGAACACCAGCGCGACGGCGGGCTGGGACGTCTCGGCGCAAGGGGCGAACGCCACCAATGTCGGGGCCAACAGCACGACCGGAACCTCCGTCGATCTGTCGAACAACGACGGCAACATCGTCGTCGCCAAGACGACGGCGAGCAACGACATCACCTTCGATCTCGCAAGCGACGTCGTGGTCGCCAACAGCCTGACAGTGGGCAACAGCCTGCTCGATACGACCGGCTTGACGATCGATGACGGCACCAATGCGACGAGCGTGACCTCCACCGGCCTCTCGATTGTCGGTGGCCCGAGCGTGACGACCACAGGCATCGACGCAGGCTCGATGGTGATCGCCAATGTCGCGCCGGGCGTCGCCGGGACTGATGCCGTCAATGTCGACCAGCTCAACCTGGTCGGTGCCGGCCTCGACAACCTTGGTCAGAGCGTGGCCACCTCGCTCGGCGGCACATCGAGTTACAATCCGCTGACTGATACGGTCACGGCTGGTCTCGATGTGAGCGGCACCTCCTACACCAATGTGCAGGATGCCCTCACTGCGGTGAACGCCAGCGCGACTGCCGGCTGGAACGTCCAGTCGAACGGTGATGTCGCGACCAATGTCGCTCCCGGCGGCACGGTCCAGTTCCTTGACGGTCAGAACGTCGCCATTACGCGGTCGGGCGCAGACATTACCATTGCCACGACGCCGGATCTGTTGGCCGACAGCCTGTCGCTCTCCAGCGGCCAGGTCTTCGACGCAGCCGGGCTCAACATGAACGGCACGTCGATCACCAATGTGGCGGCAGGCGTGGCTGCGACAGATGCCGTCAATGTCGGCCAGTTGACGGCAGTCGGCGCTGGCCTCGACAATTTGGGTCAGAGCGTGGCGACCTCGCTTGGGGGCACGTCGAGCTATGATCCGCTGACCGACACGGTCACGGCCGGTCTCGACGTGAGCGGCACTTCCTATACCAATGTGCAGGATGCCCTGACGGCGGTGAACGCCAGCGCGACGGCGGGTTGGGACATTTCCGCGCAAGGGGCGAACGCCACCAATGTCGGGGCCAGCAGCACGACCGGAACCTCGGTCGATCTGTCGAACAACGACGGCAACATCGTCGTCGCCAAGACGACGGCGAGCAACGACGTCACCTTCGATCTCGCAAGCGACGTCGTGATTGGCAACAGCCTGACAGTGGGCAACAGCCTGCTCGATACGACCGGCTTGACGATCGATGACGGCACCAATGCGACGAGCGTGACCTCCACCGGCCTCTCGATTGTCGGCGGCCCGAGCGTGACGACCACAGGCATCGACGCAGGCTCGATGGTGATTGCCAATGTCGCTCCGGGGGCGGTCAATGCGACCTCCACCGATGCCGTCAACGGCTCGCAGCTTTTCGCCGCGACACAGGCGATCGGCAATACGGATCAGCTCGCCGTCAAGTACGACTGGAACGATGCCAACAGCGACGGCATCGTCGATCCCGGCGAAGTCAACTATGGCAAGGTGACGCTGGCCGGCGACGGGTCCGGCAACGGCACGGTTGTCGCGAATCTTGCGGATGGCACGGTGTCTTCCACGTCGACAGAGGCCGTCAACGGTTCGCAGCTTTACGGTGTCAGCCAGAGCGTTGCGACCAATCTCGGCGGCGCATCGACAGTCAACGCGGATGGCACGGTCACCGGCCCGACCTATGTCGTGCAGGGCGGCAACTACAACACGGTCTATGATGCCTTCTCGGCGGTGGACGGCAACCTGACGACGATCAACAATGGCGGCGGCATCAAGTACTTCCATGCGAATTCGACCCTGGCGGACAGCCAGGCGACGGGTGCTGACAGCGTTGCGGTCGGTCCTGCATCCGTAGCCTCCGGAACGAATGCCGTCGCAATGGGTAACGGTGCCAATGCGGGCGGAGCAAACGATGTCGCGCTCGGATCCGGTTCTGTTGCCAATGGAGCGACCGCCACTACAGGCATGACCGTCGCCGGCGCCAACTACACGTTCGCCGGAACAACCCCCCCGGTCGGGACCGTCAGCGTCGGCGCCGCCGGCTCGGAGCGGACGATCACCAATGTCGCTGCCGGACAGGTCTCCGGCTCCTCGACCGATGCCGTCAACGGCAGCCAGCTCTATGCGGCCGTCCGGGCGATCGAAACGGTCGACAACAAGGTCGACGAGGCGGGCACCTCCATCGCCGGCATCATCGGCGGCAACGCCACCTACGATCCGTCGACGGGAACGGTTTCCGGTGCAAGCTTCGACGTCCAGGGTACCACCTACACGACCGTGACGGAGGCCTTCTCCGCAGTCAGCGGCGGTCTCACCAGCATCCAGAATGGTTCCTCTGGTGTGGTGCAGCGCACAGGCAACGCCAACGAGACGGCGTTGACAGAAACGGGCGGTACGGGGACTGACCCCGGCGCTGCTCAGAAGCTCACCAACCTTGCGGCCGGCACCGTCTCCTCCATCTCCGCCGACGCCATCAACGGAACTCAACTCTATGGCGTCAGCCAGAGCGTTGCGACCAATCTGGGAGGCGGATCGGTGGTCAACACGGATGGTACGGTATCGGCGCCGACCTACAATATCGCCGGGAACAGCTACACCAATGTCGGCGATGCACTCGGGGCGCTCGACAGCCAGTCGGCTAATGCCGTCCAGTACGATACCGACTCGTCGGGCAACAAACTGAACTCGGTCACGCTGAAGGGGGGTGATCCAAACGCCCCGGTACTGCTCAGCAACCTGGCCACGGGCGTCGCGGACACCGACGCTGTGAATGTCAAGCAGCTCAAGGACGGCGTCGTCAGTGCCAATGCCTACACCGACACGAAGGTCACCTGGGCGATCGATCAGGCCAACACCTACTCCGACCAGGTTGGTGCAACGACGCTGAACAAGGCCAACGCCTACACCGACTATAAATTCGGTCAGCTCAACCAGGAACTGGGCGAAGTGCGTGGCGAGGCGAGGCAGGCCGCTGCGATCGGTCTGGCGGCCGCGTCGTTGCGCTACGACGACAGGCCCGGCAAGGCGAGCGTCGCCATCGGTGGTGGTGTCTGGCGGGGCGAGGGTGCTCTGGCCTTCGGTGCCGGTTACACGAGCGAAGAGGGGCGTGTGCGGGCGAACGTTTCCGGCACCGTCGCGGGCGGACATGTCGGTGTCGGCGCCGGTCTGAGCTTCACCCTGAACTGAGCGTCATCGAAATAGCAGACCGCGTGTCGCCGCCAACTTTGCGCGATCTGCTAGCTCCCGACCAGCGGCCCCCGCTGGTCGGGAGCCCCCTGTCATCGCGGGAGGACACAAATCTCTCGCCTAGCAGGAGAGCGGCGCGTCTGACGCGGAAGACCAGTAGTTGGAAATAACATGCAGATCCTGAAATGGCGAACCAAGGCTCCTGTCCCCACAATGCTGGCCGCGGTCTGCCTGCTCCTGGCCGGCGGCCCGATCGCCGTCGGCCAGGATGCGCACCCGGCCAGCTACGCGATGAAGCCGCCGGATGTGGTGGTGCCCGCCGATGTGCCCCTCGGGCAATACAGACGCATCATCCAGCCCTTCCAGAACTGGACCCTCATCTGCGACGAGAACCTGAAGGCGAAGCGCAAAGTCTGCAACATCACCCAGTCGTTCGTCGACCGCGCTGGAGCGATAGTTTTCAGCTGGTCGATGGCGGCCGATGAAAACGGCAAGCCGTTCATGATCCTTCGTGTCCCTGCCAGCATCGGACCGTCCGGCAAGATCTCATTGAATTTCGCCGGCAAGGCGCAGCCCGTGAATGTTGCGGTGAAGGACTGCGACGCGACGGTTTGTGTCGCCTACGTCCCGGTCGGCCCGATCCTGCGCGAGCAGATCGGGAAGAATGCGACCGCGCGCATTTCCTATCCATCTCCCCCCGGATCCCCCTCGGTTGTCGATGCTCCCCTCGGCGGGCTGGCCAAGGCGCTGTCTGCAATCAACTGATGAAAAGGTGCGAAATGACCCAACTCTCGATCCGAGAACGCATTATGTCCCGGCAGATTGCCGAAGAGCCCGTCGGGCCGGAACCAATCGTTGAGCCGCCTCATCCTGCCGTCGCTACCAGAAAACCGTGGCGAGCCGCAGTCGCCATGGCCGGCGCTGTTGTCCTCATCGCCGGAACGGGATTCGCCTTCTACCGGTACCCGGAGCTCAGCACATTCCTGATCGGCGATGCGCCGGCGCAGCTCTCGCCTGATCCGGCAACAACGGCGTCGACGCAGCCCGAGACGCCGTTCCAGGAGCACATAGCGCAGGCCGGTATCCGATCCTGCGCGCAGCTCTTCCCGGTTCTCGGCAAGGCACTGACACTCGGTTCTTCCTACGCGGTCAACACGCAATGGAACGACTCCTCGCCGAACAGCCATCCAGTCCAGGCCGTCGCAGGCATGACTTACGACATGGCCGACTACAAAGGGCAGGCTGCAGGCGTCGTGTTCGCATCTCCTGTCGGAGACAATTGTGAAGGCAACCTCGTCCGCGTGGCACCGTTTCCGAAACCCTGTGAGGAAATGGCAAGCACACTGCCGGAAGGATCCAGCCTGGCCGAAACCCTCGCCGGAACACCGCTCTACAACCTCGCCAACAATGCGGGCCAGGCCCTGCTGATTCCGACCGGGGCCTCCTGTGTCGTGGTCTCAGTGGCCCGGATGGCCGGATAATTCCAAGAAGGAGCAGTCCCATGACAATCAAACGCGATATGGTGACCGTGCTGATCGCATCGGTCCTCGGCCTGCCTCTGGCCACCGTCCCTCTGGCCACCGTTGCGGCCGATCTATCCGTTATTGAAGAGGTGCCGACACCACCTGAGGAGCAGCGGGGGATCTGGGGTGCCATCGCCTACTCGCGGGCAGACACCCGCCACGGCTTCTTCTGGGGCGCCGACAAGAAAGAAGAAGCAAAGGACCTCGCCGTTCGCCATTGCGAGAACGCCGGCGGCAAGGACTGCCAACTCGTGACCGTGTTCCGGAACCACCGTCACTGGGATGATGATGACGGGACCGGCTTCCCCTACGCCCATTGCGGCGCTCTCGCCGTGGGTGAGCTCGGTCCGAATCATACTGCGTTCTGGGGCGCCGCTGTCGGGGAGACGCGGAAAGCCGCCGAGGAAAGGGCGTCAGCCCGCTGCGGCGGCAAGGCGAACGAATGCGAGATTCGCGAATGGGTCTGCACCTGAGCGTCGCGCAGGCACGACCAAGGAAACCCAATGGCTTTCCTCTTCGCGTTCGAGGCGGCGGGCGGGTTGGAACTCCCGGCGGTCCTTCGCTTGCAGGCAACCGGCGCTCGGCGCTCGAGTTTCCGTTGGAGCACCTTGAGCCAGTCAGCGGCGCCGTCACGGCTCGCGGCGGACGCTCTCAGAAATTGGCTGCAAACCGTCCGGGAGGATGAACAGATGCAACGACACGAATGGCGATGCGTATCTCGACCGGTATTCACCTTGCTGCTCACGCTGGCGGCGGCGGGAGCCGTATCGGCGCAAGGCACAGATGGGACCCGGAACCAGGCGTACGGAGACTGGTCCCTCCGCTGCGTCCAGCGTAACGACGCACCGCCCTGCGACATGTTGCAGGTCGTCTCCAACAAGGATGGACAACCTGTCATGGTCTTCTCAATCGGCCATGCAGGCCGCCGGGAAGAATATGGCGTGCAGATCGGCGTACCGCTGGGTGTCCTGGTCTCCGGCGGAGCGCTCTTGCGGATCGACGACAAGGACGAGATCAAGGATCTGAAGTTCACTCGCTGTCTGCCGACAGGATGCCAGATCGAGGCTCGCCTCGGGCCTGACCGGCTCGAGCCGCTGCGCCGTGGTGGACGCGGAATAATTGCGGTGCTGAACGGTCAGGGCAAACCACTCATTTTCCCGGTTTCCCTCAAGGGATTTACGGCCGCGATGGAGGCCATGGTGGCCAAGAATCGCTCTTGGGCAAAGACGGAGAACAACCAATGACAGACAATCGAAAGACGACAATGACCGATGCCGGTGATG
This sequence comes from Ciceribacter sp. RN22, assembly GCF_024054295.1. NCBI lineage: Bacteria > Pseudomonadati > Pseudomonadota > Alphaproteobacteria > Hyphomicrobiales > Rhizobiaceae > Ciceribacter > Ciceribacter sp. RN22. Next base: position 5,779 of record NZ_JAMXLD010000026.1, on the reverse strand, counting down.
CGACGATCCCCTCCTTGCCGCCGCTTTACCGATCGTTGGTCGCGCTCGATCGCCACCGGCACGACAGTACGGTCATTGTCCCTCACGAAAGCTACGGGTTCGCGGCCGAGACGATTCTGGTCCCGGTTACGGCGGATGAGGCGGCACTTGCTCAGGCCGACTATCCCATCGTATTCATGGCCACGACCAAGCCGATGCCCGTGGTCCTGACGGGACTGCCGGGACAGAAAAATCGTTTCGTCGATGCGAATGGTCGCTGGAAGGCAGGCAGCTACATTCCAGCCTATCTGCGTCGCTATCCGTTTCTCCTGGTGCGCAACCCGCGCAATGCGGAGAGCCTCGCCCTCTGCTTCGATCCCTCGGCGGAGTGTATTTCGGAGAGGCCGGGAGAAGGCAATCTGTTCGACAAGGGAGAACCCTCGCAGACCACGCAGGCAGCAATCCGGTTCTGCAAGGACTTCGAGATCGTCGCTCGCCGGACCGAGGCGCTGATGACCGAACTCTCCGCCCTCGATCTCCTGGTGGACGGGCAGATCCGGCTTGGCCGTCCAGAAGGCGAACCGGTTGGCGTCCAGGGGTTCCGCGTTGTTTCGGAGGCGCGGCTGCGCGCGCTGTCCGACACGGACTTGGGCAATCTTCTGCGGTCCGGCGCGCTGGGTTTCATCTACGCCCATCTCTTTTCCCTCCGCCATCTCCAGCAAATGGTGGCGACAGGTGCGCCGGCAGCCAACGAACGGACGAAGCCGTCGTTGCGCGGCGGAGACGGCTACCGGGAGAGCGGTGCGGAAACCAGACATCGGGATAGAGCGGATGCCTCATTATAGTCAGTGCGCGCCCGTCGTCCGATCGGGGATCTCCCCTGGCGGCATCTGGCAGCGGGGATGCTGCGTGGCACGCATCCGGTTTGCCCGCTACGCCGTACCCGTTCTTCTGAGCCTGCTCCTTGCTGCCTGTGCGGCAATCCGACCGGAGCCGCCACGGGTAATGCCCGGGCCGCCAAAAGTTCTGCGCAGTCCTGCCAGACCGTCGGTTGAGGGGAGTTGGACCAGTCCGGAAGGCGCTACGGTATCACAGCTAAGACACGGCGTTTTCACGACGGTTGCCGCTGACAGCAGGGCAAGACTGGCCAGCGGCAATTACGAGATCAAGGACGGTATGGTCGAGATCTCCGGCTACTCGATGGTGCGCCAGTCGCCGCTCGCAATCCGTTGCCTGCACGTCGCCCCGAACCAGATGAACTGCACCAATTCCGATGGAAAACAGTTCGTTCTGAGACGGGCGCAGGGAGGTGTATGACGCCGCGTCCATCGCCGCCGCGCACCTTTGCCCGGTCTGGCGCTCCTTGTACGCGGACTGGTGACCAAGGGCGTCGTGGCCCTCTCCGTCGGTTCGATTGGTAGCGGCTGACCCATGTGATGGCACCTCTCGCCACCGAAGCTGGGCGCCAATCCGACCTGCACGATCATGCCGGACTTTGCGGTACGTACATACCGCGGCGGCGCTCGTCGAAACGGGTAGGAGCCGGCCCCGAGCGGATACAGCATCCCCGGTCCTGTCTCCTCGGCGGTCGCCGCGCAGGCATGCTGTCCCGATGATCTGCTACGCCTGCAGGCGACGAGATCGGCTTGCGGGAAGACCCTGTTCCTCAGCGGGTCGTTTCCGTCGTACTTGTCGGCCCGGTCTGACGGCGGCGGGAGGCGGTCGACATGCTCCGAACACGGTTCTTTCGGCAGGAGACTTCCCGCCCGGGTAGGATTGCCAAAACCAAAACGCGACGCAGCGGAAGAGAGCCGGAGCAAGCCTCACCTGCGCGAACGGATAGCGTCGCCACACTTCGGAGAACTGGCGACCGGGGCCCTGCAGATCTGCCAGGAAGGGCGGCGGAATCCTCAAGCTCGACGATCGTGCACTCGTCGCGTGTCGCAGGCGGATGTTTCAGCGAGCCTCGATCTGAGTGGACTGACTGAGGACGCACGTTTCCGACCGCGCGCCGCACGGCGGCAGCCGGTATTGGCTTCGATCCGGCACACACCGTACGGAGCGTTCGCGGAGCCGGCAAAGCTTGCCCGAAGCAGGCAGCGTTGCAAGGACGGTGTCTTCTCTGCCAGCCGATCTGCCATGAGGGTCGATTATTTGCGTATTAGCGGTCAAACGAATGTCATACCGGAAAGACTACAGCAGCAGCGACTTATCGCGAGAGTTGCGCGGCCGCGCGCATGGCCTGACCTTGAAGGGGCTATGATCTCCGCGCACCCGCCACTGGCTCACGACATATGAAAGGGGTATCGAGAGAGTGTTCCGGCAGACCGAAATCGAAGAGGATGAGGACAGGCTGCTTGCAGCCATGGCGAACCCGCGGCGCCTTGCAATATTGCGAGCGCTGGTGGATGCGGAGGTTTCGGCGGGGGCGCTCGTCAAGGCGGCGAGACTGAGCCAGTCGGCCGCCTCTCAGCATCTCACGAGGTTGCGGGAAGCCGGAATCGTCGCAACGCGTCGGGACAAGCAGGTGATCTATTATTCCCTCGTATCCGAGCGGGCACGAGCGATCATCAACCTGTTGAACCAATGACGTGTCTTACGCCCCCGCATTTGCAACGACGTCCGCTTCACGGCGCGTTGACGGGGCCCTCGTCCATCGTAGCAAGGCTCGGCGGGCGGCAGGTGCGACAAGGTCATGTGTGAGCGGCGAACGTGATCGGGAGTGTCGCGCCGGAACATGCGCAAGATCCAAGAGATGGAATGAAAGCATATACATCCCGTGAGATGGAACAGATGCGCCGAGAAGAACTGTCGGCTCAGAGGCAAGGCGTGTTGTTGTCTTGTTCGAATAGGCGCAGGCAATCTATTTTAGCGTAAACATGACGAAATTATCCAACATGCCTTGTATTTATTAATGGATATATAAAGTGCATCATCGCTGGCGAGAAAAAGAGACGAAAGTACTAAAGTATTCCAGTGAATATAAGTAAATATGAGTGTATTCGTTAAGTATTAATACTTAACTTATTTGCATATAAGCATGCTTATCCCGCCTCCTTCTTCAATGTTGTGTACTGATTCGCATTCGACACGCGCAATCTCAACTTGAAGGAGTCAGGGACATGCCGGGACAGATACTGAATACAATCCGCCACAATATCTTGATGCGAGGCGGTCGCATGACCAAGAGGAAGGGCGAGGCGGCAAGCTTCGCACCGTCGACCGGCTGGGTGTCGACTGCCCTGGCTCTGCCCGCCGCCACGCTCGCTTTCTCCCTCTTCGCGGGCGTCGCACCCGTACGGGCCGCAGATGAGTGCGGACTTCCGGTCGGCGGCGTGGTGACCTGCGATACGACGACCTATACGACCGGTCCTGCCGATGACATCGTCTACTCCACCTCGACGGGCCTGATCGTCAATGTGAACGACCCTGCACTCGTGATCGGGCCGCTAGCCGCGACGGGGGTCTCGGCCGAGGGAGACGCTTCCAATACGGGCGATGTCGTCGTCAACGGCACCACGTTCAGTTCGATCTCCACGAGCGGTATAACCAGTTACGGTCTCAAGGCCTCCAACCTGGGTACTGCGGGGGCGATCACCGTCACGCTGGCAAACGGCACCATCACCACCGTCGATGAGGGTGGATATGGCGCATATGCGCTCTCCACGAATGTGGCGAATACCGCTACGGCAACGGCAACGATGTCGGGCGGCGCAATCACCACACATGGAGTGAACAGTCATGGCGTCTTCGTTGAGCAGAAGGGGGGCGGCGCGGCGGTGACATCCTTGACGGGAGGAATTGTCACGACGAACGGCGCCGCCACAATTGGCGTCTATTCGATCATCTCGGAAGCAACCAATGCCGCGGCTGCGACCGCGACCATCAATGGTGGCACGGTCGTGACCAACGGCGCGGACTCGGACGGTCTCAGGGCTGTCACGGACGGTACCGGTGACGCCACCGCGATCCTTGTTGACGGAAGCATCACAACCACGAACACCACTCCAGGCGCCGGGTCAGGAGGCATTTCCGCCAGCGTCGGCAATGCAGGAAGCACGGCGACAGCGACCGCCGAGATGCGGGGAGGTACGATAACAACCGCCCGCGGCCACGGCATTCTTGCAACGAACGACGGACTTGGCGACGCTGTCGGAATCCTGTCAGGCGGCAAAATAGAGACCACGGGCAATGGGTCTTATGGCGTCCGCACCCGCATTGCCCCTGCCTGGGGTCAGGGGGATGCCATCACGACCATGACCGGCGGTACAATCGTGACAACCGGCAACAACAGTCACGGGCTCAACGCGGATAACCGCGGAGCAGGGGACGCGATCGTTACCTTGTCCAGCGGCAGCATAGACGTCTCCGGCATAGGTTCTGACGGCATCCTCGCGCGCGCCGACAACGGCATCTTTGATGTCAACGTGACCGCAGGGACGATTGCCGGTGGCACAGTGAATGGAACAGTGAATGGAACAGGGATCCATACCGTAGCTGCAGCCGGCGGGACCATCGATGTTTCGGCCGGAGTCATCGTCGATGGCAGCCGGTCGGGATTGGCGATCAGGGATGGTGACCTGAATGTCGATGGCACTGACGAGATCGGCGGGGATGTCGTGGTGACGACGGCGGGCACCGTGACAGGGCACGCCGTACTGGGTCTCGGTAACGATACGTTCAACCTGACCGGGGGGACCTATGCGGGCACGATCTACGGCGACGACGCGGCCGCGAGTGCAGCGGACGGAAATGACGTGTTCAACTGGACGGGCGGCGCACTGACGGGCGGCTTCAGCGGCCAGAACGGTTCGGACACGGCGGTCGTTACGGCGTCGACCTATGACGGCAGCCAGATGCTCGACGGCGGCGACGATGCGTCCTCCGCAGACGGCTGGATCGACGTTCTCACCCTTTCGGGACTGACGGTGACGGCCAATGGCGGCAATATCGTCAACTGGGAAGTCGTGAACATCACGGACGGCTCGAAGATGACGGTTACCGGCTTGGTCACCGAAACAGCGAATGTGACGGATTCGACTGCGGTGCTTACCGGTCTGGTCACCGGGACGGTCAACTCGACTGGCTCCAAGACGACGATCGACGGCGCCTCTCAGGTTACGGCAGTGAACACCTGCGACGGATCAATGACGATCGGCGGCACGACGACCGCCGGCAGCATCAAGGGCTGCGTATCGAACGACACAATCACGGTGACCGACAGTGCGCAGGTCGCGACAGTCGTGGAAGGCGCGGGCGGCAAGGACACGCTGTCGGTTCTTGGCGATGCGAGCGTCGCCGGCGGCGTCTATGGCGGCGGCGACGGCCAGGATGTCAGCGCCGGCTCTGACGGCAGCGACCTGATCACGATCGCGACCACGGGCACGGTCGGCCTCGTCGACGGCCAGCTCGGTGACGACACGATTGCGCTCTATAACGGTACGATAGGAGCGAGCGTGTTCGGCGGAGACGGCAACGACCTGGTCTTGCTTTCCGGTGCGAAGGTGACGAATGCCGTCGACGGCGGCACGGGCGACGATCGCCTCGACTGGACGAGCGGGACGCTCTCGTCCTTCCTGGGCGGGACGGGTTCGGATGCTGTTGAGATCAGCGCGAGCGAATATGACGGCAGTCAGGTCCTGGACGGGGGGGACGACACGTCTGGCACGGACGGGTTCGTCGACGAGCTGACGCTTTCCGGGTTGACGGTGACGGCGAACGGGTCCGACATCATCAACTGGGAAGTGGCGACGGTCTCGGGCGGCGAGCTGACGATCGCCGACGGCGCCTGGTCGGTCGG
>NZ_JAMXLD010000004.1:0-2450 GCF_024054295.1 Ciceribacter sp. RN22 | reverse complement strand
GCCTTCTTGAGCAACTGGGACGGCGCGGCATCGCTTTCCGCTCCCTGACCGAAAGTATCGACACAGGTTCATCTGGTGGACGATTGATGTTCCACATGATGGCGGCGCTCGCAGAGTTCGAGCGCTCGGTCATCAGCGAGCGAACACGAGCCGGCATGGCGGCTGCGCGCAGCCGTGGAAAGCAGCTCGGACGCCCGAAAGCGCTGACCGAAGAGCAGCTCAGGTTCGCATCCTGTTCAATCACCTGCAGGCAACTCGGACTCCATCAGGTCGCCAGAGAACTCAACGTCTCGTCACGAACCCTAAGGCGAAACCTCGCAACGACGGACGGTGCCGTCCTCTCCTGCGGTTCCGATTGCCCCATGCGCGGATTCAACATCATCGCCCCCATCCTCGTGGAAGGGGTGGAAGACGCAGAAGGCAGCAATTTGACCGCGCAGCATTGATAAGACGCGGGAACGAACCTCTCCACGGCGGGGCGCGCCGTGCTTCCATGCGATACACCCGCTTGCGCCGGCACGAGGTTGGGCCGGCAGGCTAGAAGGACGCTCGCGCGACAAACTCACCTTTTACGCGAATGGTCGGGCCGACGGTTTCGGGACGGTCGATCGCCAACAGCATCGCCTGACGCCCCATCTCATAGTAGGGAAGCTGCATTGTCGAGAGTCCGGGGCGCAGAAGGTGGGCAATGGGCGCCTGGTTATCGAAGCTCGCGACGGCCACATCCTCCCCGACCGCCAAACCCATCTGGTTGAGAGCCGCATACACGTCCATCGCCAAGATGTCCTGACCACACAGGATCAAGTCGGGGCGCGCGCTCTGCGCAAACAGCCGCGGGAGGATCTGATCGGCCAGAAAACGGGTCCCGCCATCCTCGTCAAAGGTCACCGCTGTTTGTATCGACGTCGACAAGTCAATGTCATGCGTTGATCCCGCATCGCGAAAGCCGCGGGCACGCAAGAAACTGGCGACGTTTCGGGCCGATAGATTGAGGAATACGGGGCGGCGATAGCCTCTATCGAGAATCATCGACGTCAGGTCAAACGCGAGTTGATAGTCATCAGGCAGCACACATGGGTGGCGCGCCTGCGAATCGTAGCAGTTTAACAGCACATGCGGCACGGCGCGTTGCGGGATGGTGACTTCCTGATGAGCAACGGTGGCGTAGATGACGGCCTCAGCGCGAAACGCCAAAAGCTGGCTTTCGGCACGGGCTGCGCAGCAACTTTCATGATGATCTATATTGAAAAGCATCATTTGCTTGCCACGATCCCATGCAGCGTCCTGCGCACCGCGAATGAGTTCGATCGAGGAAGTCGCAGTGATGAACCCGTCGGCTAGAAAGCCAATCACGTCGCTTTTCTGCGAACGCATCATGCGGGCGGCCTGCGATGGCGCATACTCCATTTCGGATGCAATTGCTTCAATGCGCGCGCGCGTCTCGGCTTTCACGCGCGGGTCACCATTGATGACCCGTGACACGGTCTTGAGCGATGTGCCGACCCGCTTTGCGATTTCGCGTTGCGATGGGATTTTATGCATCAGGATAGCCTCCACCCTTGGGCTGGATCCGCTGCCGCCATAGGGCAGCCAAGTCTGTTCGATCTCTCAACTTCTCGCCTGGCACGCGCAAAAGTCTCATTGTGGTGTCTTGCATGGTGTTACGTGCTGACTTTCGGATCCGTTATTGCCTGATTGTGAGAGTTCCCCACTCTCACGATCGCTTTGATCAAACGCATGCTCACACGAGTTGGATTCCGACAGGCGTACCTCCTATCCAGTGCGATTAAAGCGACCAAAATTGAGCCGATCTCCTCCCGGTACCAGCCTACAGTTACTATATTACCATAAATTTTTGTGGGGCAACCGCCTCGGTGCCTGTGTCTCCGGGCAACTGCGGTCCGCACGATGCGCTAATGCCTCCGCAGGAGCCGCGGCTGTCGAGCAGGAGGTCGTGACCCAGCCTGTCACAACCTGGCCGGGGACCGAGAAACCGTTGTGCCGCTGGCGGGGCATCCAAAGGCAGAGCGCAGAATGCCATCACTATCCCTTGACCGCCGAGCCGATGAATGCGCTTACAAACCAGCGTTGGAACGCAAGATACAGAAGCAGCATCGGAATCATCATCAGGACCGATGCCGCCATGGCATCATCCCAGCGAATACTGTCCTGTCCAAAGAATGCGCCGACGGCCACCGAGATAGGGCGCGTGCGATCGCTGTGGGCGACGAGTACGGGCCAGAGATACTGATTCCACGTATCGACGCCCATCAAGATCGAGGCGGTAGCGACGGCGGGCATGCCGAGAGGTAGATAGATCGACCGCCAGATTCGGAAGGGTGAGGCGCCGTCGACTGGCCTGCTGCCGGTTTTTCGGACACCGAGTTAAGCTAATCCGACCTTGTTTTCAAATTCCATCGGGCTGAGATAGCCCAGTGTCGAATGCCGAC
>NZ_JAMXLD010000025.1:0-9899 GCF_024054295.1 Ciceribacter sp. RN22 | reverse complement strand
GATACGATTGCGATCGGTACGGGTGCGACAGCGACCAATTCGGTGGCGCTGGGTGCTGGCGCGTCGGCGGGTGCCGGCGGCACGGCACTTGGTGACGGGGCGAAGGCCACCACGGCCGGCGGCGTCGCGCTCGGCAAGAACTCGGTGGAAGGCACGGCAAATGCGACGGCCAGCACGACGATCAACGGTACGACCTATAACTTCGCCGGCACTGCCCCCACGAGCGTCGTCAGTGTGGGCAGCGCGGGCGCGGAACGGCAGATCACCAATGTCGCCTCCGGCCAGTTGTCGGCGACCTCGACGGATGCGGTGAACGGTTCGCAGCTCTTTGCCACCAACCAGGCCGTCGAGGCGATCGGAACGCAAGTCGGCGAGGTCAACGATCGTGCCGTCAAGTATGATGGCAATGTCGGCGACCCGAAGGACACGATCACGCTCGAGGGCACGACCGGTACGAAGATCACCAACCTGACGGCCGGCGCGGTCAACGCGTCATCGACAGACGCGATCAACGGTTCGCAGCTCTATGGCGTTTCCAACAGCATCGCCTCCCATCTGGGCGGCGGAGCGAGCGTCAATGCGGATGGCACCGTGAGCGGCCCGACCTACACGATGCAGGGCGGAAGCTACACGACCGTCTATGACACCTTCGCCGCCGTGGATGGCAGCCTGACGTCGATCAACAATCAGCTCACCAACATCAACAACGGCGCCGGCGTGAAGTATTTCCACGCCAATTCGAGTGCCGCGGACAGCCAGGCGGTTGGCCAGGAAAGCGTCGCCGTCGGGCCGACGGCGGTTGCCAATGGCGCCAGCAGCGTAGCCATGGGCAATGGAGCAACCACTGCCACCGGCGCCACCGGGGCGGTCGCCCTCGGTCAGGGGGCTACGGCCAATAATGTCGGTGATGTTGCATTGGGCTCGGGTTCGACGACCCAGGCCGTCGTCAACACCACCGGCACGACCATCAACGGCAACAATTATACCTTCGCCGGAACTGCGGCCACCAGCACGGTGAGCGTGGGTGGCGTGGGCGCCGAACGGACGATCACCAATGTCGCGGCCGGCCAGCTTTCGGCGACCTCGACGGATGCGGTCAACGGCAGCCAGCTCTTTGCAACCAACCAGGCCATCGACAGCCTGGCCGCAGGGATCGGCAACCTCAACGACGGGGCGGTTCTCTATGACAAGAACGCCGACGGGACCAAGAAAAACAGCGTCACGCTCATCGGTGGCGATCCGAACGCGCCGGTGCTGATCTCCAATGTCGCGGCGGGTGTCGCGAATACGGATGCCGTGAATGTCGGACAGCTCAAAGATGGTCTGTCGAGCACCCTCACCGAGGCGAATACCTATACCGACACCCGGGTGAGCTACGCGATCGATACGGCCAATACCTATACTGACCAGGTCGCGGTAACGACTCTCAACGAGGCCAACAACTACACGGATTACAAGTTCGGTCAGTTGAACCAGGAGATCGGAGACGTCCGTTCGGAAGCCCGGCAAGGGGCGGCCATCGGGCTCGCCGCGGCATCACTGCGCTATGACGACCGGCCGGGCAAGCTGAGTGCCGCGGTCGGCGGCGGTATCTGGAGAGGTGAGGGCGCCCTTGCCTTCGGCGCGGGTTATACGAGCGAAGACGGGCGTCTGCGTACCAACCTGTCGGCAACGACGGCCGGCGGCCATTGGGGCGGCGGTATCGGCCTCAGCTACACGTTCAACTGAGGCAACATGACCGGCAGAGCCATCAAGACCTCTCAGCCTCTGTTGCTGATGCTGGCCTGGCTGTGCCTGACCGGCGACCCATCGGTTGCCGGTCAGGACCTTCCTCCATCCGGATACAGGATCAAACCTTCGGAGGTGATCGTGCCTGCAGACGTACCCGTGGGCGAATATCGCAGGATCATCCGGCCGTTCGAGAACTGGACGTTGGTCTGCGACGAAAACCTCAAGTCCCATCAGATGGTCTGCAACATCAGCCAGACCATAGAGGATGCCTCGGGCAGGCTTGCCTTCAGCTGGTCGCTTGCTGCGACAAGGGAGGGCAAGCCGTTCATGATCTTGCGCGTACCGCCGTCGGCGACCGCGGACGGGAAGATCTCTCTCGGGTTCGCCGACAGAAAGGCTGCCGTCGAGGTCGCCTTGGATGGCTGCAATGAGACCGTTTGCGTCGGCGTCATGCCGGTCGGCCCGATCATGCGCGAGCAGATCGCCAAACAAGGTGCTCCGACGGTCTCGTACACGCTGAAGGAGGGACGAACCGTCTCGGTCACGGCATCACTGGCGGGCCTCGCCACGGCTCTCAAGGCGATCAAATGAACAAGGGCCTGAAACAATGAACCAGCTATCCATTCATGACCGGATCATGGCCGCAAGCGACAGGGAGAGCAATGTCCGACATTCCGGCGATCCGCAACCCGCGGTCCGGTCGGGGTTCGGCCTGGCGTTCTGGGTCGTGCTTGCCGCACTTCTCGCCATAGCGCTTGCTGCGGGCGCAGCGATCGCCTTCCTGCAGTATTCGAACCCGTTCGCCTCTTCCGGAGGGCGTGCGCAGACGGTGTCTGTCCCCGCAGCGCCGCAACCTGCCCTTCCCGATTCACCCTTTCTGGCGCACGCGCGCGAAGCGGGACTTGAGAAGTGCGCGACGGTTTTCCCCATCCTCGGCCAGATGTTGACCGACGGGGCACGGTTCGCCGTTCAGAGCGAATGGAACGAGAAAGAACCCGACCGGCATCCGGTCCAGGCGTTGGTCGGCCTGGATTATCAGTCGGAGCAATACACCGGACCGGCTGCGGGGTTGGTCTTTGCGGCGCCGAACGGTTCGTCCTGCGAAGGAACGATGGTCCGTGTCGCCCCGCTTCCGGCGTCTTGCGACAGCGTTTCGGGGAGCTTGCCGACGGGAAGTAAGCTTATCCGCAGCCTTGGCGAGAGCTCTGTGTTCGACTTGGCGGACAATGGCGGTCAGGCCTTGCTGCTGCCTTCAGGCACAACCTGCATCGTCGTCTCCGTCGCCAGGGCCGGCGCCCCATGACAGCCGTTAGATCCGCCACGATCTCATCCATCCCGGCCAAGGCATCGAATACGGGCCGTGGCTTGTCATCAAAAGGAGGCCCGCAATGAAGAAAATGGTCATATTCCTCACCGCGTGGCTGGCGTGTTCCTGCGCCGGCGCCGCTTTCTCCGCCGATCTTGCGGTGGAGGCGGATATTCCTGCGCCCCCGGCATTCGGAGAGCGGGGAATCTGGGGTGCGATCGCCTATTCGCAACCTGACGGCAAACACGGCTTCTTCTGGGGCGCCGACAAGCGTGACGAAGCCGAGGCCGTCGCGCGCAAGCACTGCGAGCGGACGGGCGGCGGCGCTTGCGACGTGGTCAGTGTGTTCAGAAATCACCGCCATTGGGATGACGATGACGGGAGCGGGTTTCCCTACAACCATTGCGCGGCACTGGCTGTTGGTCAGGATCGGAACGGGGTGATTGACGGATCCGCCTTTGCCGCGAAATCCGCCACGACCAGAAACGAAGCGGAGACCTTGTCGCTCGCCGAATGCCAGGCATCAGGATCCAAGTGCCGCATTCGCGAATGGGTCTGCACATGAAAATAAGGGGGCAGCGGCGAGACGGCATTCTTGCTTGCGAGCTTTGTAAAACCTGACAGGCGAGCCGGCCGCCTCGCGCGTGCCGATGTCCTGCCGCCTTCTCAAATCTGTGTGGCAGCACTCCCCCATGCTTCACACAGAGCGGGGTGGCGGCGTCGGTGAGCCCTCACCCGGCGCCGCCACCTGAACCGGCATGCGGTACTTCCATCGCCTGAGAAGACAAGCGCTGATTGGAAAAGGATCATATTGTGACGAAATCACTTCATCTCGAGAATATAGCGTCGGGTGACCGTCTGTGGGCAGCGAGCGACGCGGGAGAGGCGACCCCTTTCTGGGCAAAGCGGCACTGGCGCCGACACGGGCCAGCCGTCGCAATCGCCGGCTTGTGCCTGATTGCGGGTGACGCGTTCATTCCACAGCCGTACACCGTTCACATTGTATCGCCGGCGAATGCTGCCGGTGCTGACAAGCAACCGTCAGAGACACCCCCCGTGCCCTCCGCGAAACCCGAAGGGGAGGCCGGGCCCATCAACGTCAATCTGTTTCTGGAACACGCGTCCGGCGCCGGCATCAACACATGCGCCGGCGTTTACGGATCACTTGGCAAGGCGCTCGCAAACGGAAATCCGTTCATGCTGCAGACGCAAAGCGCCAAGGAGAATGCAGACCTCCATTCACTCCAGGGTGTCGTCGGGATGAACTACCGCTCGGAGACAGGATATGTCGGTCCCGCGGCCGGGCTGGTGTTTGCGGCGCCCGTCGGCACCTCCTGCGAAGGCCAGATGGTGCGGGTGGTCCCGGTTCCCGAAACCTGCGAGGCAACCGCGGCCCTTCTGCCGAAGGGGACCACGCCACGGTCGCCTCTCAACGGAATTCCCGTCTACTCGCTCCCGGGAGGCGGGCAGGCCATGCTGATGCCGGCAAATCCCGGATGCGTCGCCATTTCCATCGTCTGGTCCGGTCGCTGACGTCATGACGGTTCGCCGATGTTCCGCGGATATTTGTTCCCTTTGCGACCAACAGCCGCGCCGCGGCCGGTCAGCATGGACTGCCTGCTCGTCGCATTTCTGTTCTCGGGAGCCGACCAATGAGTGATCCGTCCGTTCCAGCCAATACGCGATCGATGATCGAAAAAGCCTGTCAGGTCCGTGCATGCACCGAACGCGAACTCGCCGCATGGCTGGGGCTCAGTCCGCGTGCACTTCGGCTCTGGCGTGAGCGCCAGGCCCCCCGTTACATCAGGCTGGCGTTGGCTGCCGTCATCCGCGATCCCGACTCTGTCAAACGATGCGCAGCCTCCAAATCGCGCATCAGGCCAGATCAATTCTAGTCTGCACGCCATTCCTTCCCGTCTGTCACGCAACATCGCCGAGGACATCATGAAAACAGATAGATATATCGCCGAAGCCATCGGCGCCATGTGGCTTACCTTCACCGGTTGCGGAACCGCCGTGATCGCTGCCGGCTTCCCTGACACAGGGGTTGGATTGCTCGGCGTCTCCCTCGCCTTCGGTCTCTCCGTCGTCACCATGGCATATGCCGTCGGACACGTGTCGGGAGGCCACTTCAATCCGGCGGTAACGCTCGGCCTCGCAGTCGGCGGCCGGTTTCCTCCGGGCCAGGTACTTCCGTATATGCTCGTGCAGGTCGCAGGAAGCATCGCGGGTGCCTATTGCCTTTTGCTCGTCGCCAGCGGATCTGCCGACTTCGATCTCACAAGGGGTTTTGCAGCCAACGGGTATGCGGAGAATTCGCCGGGCCACTATTCGTTGTACGCGGGCTTCGCTGCCGAATTCCTCATGACCATGGTGTTCGTGTTCATCATCATGGGAAGCACGCACCGTGACGCGAACGCGCAGTTCGCTCCCTTGTCGATCGGGCTGGCCCTTTGCCTCATTCACCTCGTCAGCATTCCGATCACCAACACGTCCGTCAATCCGGCCCGCAGCACAGGGCCGGCCTTGATCGTCGGGGGATGGGCGATGGAGCAGCTCTGGCTGTTCTGGATCGCCCCTCTGGCCGGGGGAGCCGTTGGCGGCCTCATCTGCCGAATGCTCTTTCCTCAGCACCAGAAGAACCAGCGTCCGTAATCCTCGCACAATCCTCCTCATCCGTCCTGCAGTTCGCCAGGACGATAACCGCGGTCTCAATGCGCCTATCGATGCCCTCATGATCCTCGAACCGTCGGGGTCCGCGGCCGGCGAGCTTCCGATCCAATCTGCAGATCAACCCGAAAGGAGAAAAGTACCATGGATGTACAAGGCCTGATAATCTTGCTGCTGGTGGGCCTCGTGGCCGGGTGGCTTGCCAGCCAACTTGTCCGCGGCGGCGGCTTCGGCATCATCGGTGACCTCGTTGTCGGCGTGGTAGGCGCATTGCTTGCCGGCCTCTTGTTCCCTGCCTTGGGACTGGGAATTGGTGGCGGCATCCTCGGCAGCATCATCGCCGCCACCGTCGGCGCCATCATCCTCCTGTTTCTGCTCAGGCTTGTCCGGCAAGGCTGATCTGTCGCCGCCCCCATACCGGCACTCACGCCCATGCGTGGCTCTGCCCGTGGCCTTCGGGCTGCAAGGCATGGCATCGCACACCGGAGATGCCGAAGGCTCAGGCGTCGCAGCCACCGTCGAAAGAGTGGCTTTGCGTATGACGCGCCGCCGCAAGCGGCCCGATCATCCGAAGGCCCAAAAAATGCAAAGGAAGAGACATGACAACCATCAATGAAATCGCAGACAAGATCGCCGCTGATCATCATCTGACGAAGATCGATGCGAGAGCCATCGTCGAGGATGTGTTCGCCGCCATCGCCGCTGCATCGGCCTCCGGCGCCGAGACCGCGATCCGCGGCTTCGGGAAGTTCAAGGTGAAGCAACTTCCCGAACGTCAGGGTTGGAACCCCGCGACCGGCGCAGCAATGAAAGTTCCCGCGACCACCAAACTGACATTTGTCCCCGCAAAGAACCTGAAGGACGCCCTGAAAAAGTAGGCCGGCTTCACATCATCGTCTCGGATCGGTAAGAACCAGCTTGCCGATCCGGTCGCCGTTCACGTGACGCGGGAGGCAAAGCGGCCATGGAGGTCTGCAGAGCACTACGCCGACGAATCCATCCCCTGCGATCCCGGGGCGATCACTCTGTGCGCGGCTGATACCGTGGTCATTCGATCCTTTATTGCCCGATGCGGCCCTGCCTACCACCCGGCGGCACGAAATACAGGAGAGGCAGTCGCCACGGAAATCGCTACAAGCAGATCTTTGGAGCCATTCCGCTGCTCAGGTGAATATCCATTCAATCGGGAAACAACGGGCACGATGCGGAGATGATCACGATGGATAAACGGCTATTCTCGTTGTCGATTACTTTTGTCGTTCTGCTCGCTCTCTCGGTCAACGCGGAACCAAAGACGACACTCACGGTCATGCATCAGGGAGATCCCGGATGGGCGATGCTCTACAACAAGGTTGCCGAGCGCTTCGAGGCGGCCAATCCTGATGTTGAGATAGAATTCATCTATGCTCCGCATGACGCCTATAACGAGAAGCTTTCGGCAGTCGTCATGTCGGGAGGGCTCCCTGACGTCATCGAACTCGATGCGCCGTATCTCGCAAACTATGTCTGGTCGGGATATCTGAGGCCGATCGTGCCGTACCTCGACAAGGAGGTACTCGACGACATGACCGACTCAAACGTGGCTCAGGGGACCTATCCTATCGACAAACAGCTCTACGCTCTTGGCCTGACCGACAGCACCGTCGTCCTCTACGGGAACAGGAAGTATCTGGAAAGGATAGGCGCGCGCATTCCAAGATCGGTGGACGAGGCCTGGACACGCGAAGAGTTCGAAAACTATCTTGATCGGCTTTCGGACCTCGAAGATGTCAAGTGGCCAATCGACCTCTTCCGGGGCTACGGGATCAAGACTGAGTGGGTCACCTATGCCTTCGAGCCGATCCTCGCTTCGTTCGGCTGCGATCTCATCGATCGGACGACGTGGAAAGCGCAGGGAGCGCTCGACAGCCAACCATGCACTGATGCCCTGACGATGCTGCAGGCATGGGTCCGGAAAGGTTGGGTAGTGCCGATGTCCTCGGGCACCAACCAGTTCTACGCTGGCCGAAGGGCAGCACTCGCCTGGGGTGGTCATTGGGTTTATGCCGAAGCGGCGGCGACGATGAAGGATGACATCGTCGTGATGCCGTTGCCGAAGTTCGGCGCGAGAAGCGTCAGCCCGAACGGCACGTGGATTTTCGGAATCACAACAAGCTCCAAGTCTCCTGCACTCGCCGGGAAGTTTTTGGGTTTCCTCCTGAAAGACCGAGAATTTCGTGATTTTGTTTCAAGCCAGGGCGGCTTTCCGGGCCTCAAGACATTTGCACGGCAATCGCCGCTTTACGCGCCCGGCGGGCCTCTCGCTATTGCCTTTGACCAGGCATCCAGATCTGCGCAGCAGCGCCCGCCTCATCCGGCCTATCCGGTCATCACCTCGGCTTTCATGCAGGCGGTGGACCGGATCTTGAATGGCAGTGACGTGATGGAAATGCTGGGTGCTGCGGCGACCCGGATTGACGAGGACATTGCCGACAATGACGGTTATCCGCCGTTCGCTCTTCAATAGCCGCGCGGATCACCTTGTCTAGCTTTGGCAGTCGGGGCGGCTTTCAGCCGTTTCCACCTTCCAGTCCCTCGGAGAGGAACCCATGTCAAAATCCTCCGTCACGTCGTGTCGTGGCAGGCCTCGACCCAACATGATCGCGAGCTTTGCCCGGCGCCGCATCCTTCAGGAGCTTGTGATGCTGGCGCCGGCGGTGATCCTGATGACAGTGTTCTTGATCTCGCCATTTCTTCTGTCCTTCTATACCGCCATGACCAATGAACCCCTGGTGCCGCGACCGACACCGGTTCGCTTTGTCGGCGTGACGAATTTCCTGCGCCTTCTGAAAGATGACCTGTTCTGGACATCTCTTTGGAACACCTCCCGCTTTGCGGCATGGGTACTGCCTCTTCAGTGCGGGTTCGCGTTCTTGATGGCAATGGTCCTGAACCAGAACCTACCGTTCCGGAGCGTGTTCCGTGTCATGCTTTTTCTGCCGTCGATCACCTCCGTGGTGGTTGTCTGCGTGATATGGGGAACGCTTTTCCAGTATCCGGCGGGACCCCTCAACAGGATTGTCCAGTTCATTTCGGGCGAACGCCTGCAGCCCATCGATTGGCTAGGAGATCCCGATTGGGCAATGTTCTCGATCGTCCTGCTATCGGCTTGGCAGGCCTTTGGTTTCCAGATGGTCATCTATCTCGCCGGATTGCAGAGCATCCCCCGCGAGCTCTATGACGCCGCGCGCGTCGACGGCGCCGGACCACTGAGGCGGTTCTGGCACGTCACCATGCCCTGCTTGCGGCCGACACATGTCTTTGTTCTGGTAGTCACGACTATCCAGGCGTTCAAGCTCTATGGACAGGTCGCCATTCTGACCCAAGGTGGTCCGAAGTCCACAACCGAGACTGTCGTTCATTACATGGTCCGCGTCGGTTTCGAAGAGCAGAAGCTTGGCTACGGGTCGGCGGTCTCCGTGATCCTATCCCTTATCGTTCTCGTGATCGCTCTGGTGCAACGCAGGCTCACGAGGCTTTTCTATGTCTGAAACACTCACCTCCTCATCGAGGAAACGCGTGCGGCCTGCCCCATCCGGCGGATTGCGCATCATTCAGGCGGCAAGCGTCTTTGTTGTCGCACTCGTGGTCCTCTCGCCTCTCTTCATGTTGGTGGTCGCCGCGCTCAAGGACGATCGTTTTCAGATACTCTCTGACATGGGAAGCTCTCGTGCCTTCTGGGTGGACGCCCCGACGCTCAACAATTTCCGCGACGTTGGTCATTTCTCCGGCGAATTCGCTTTCGGCCGCTATCTGTTGAATTCGTTGTTCATTCTCGCGACCACCGTCGTCCTGGGACTCATCGTCAACTCCATGGCGGGCTTCGTCCTCGCTTCGGGTCGGTTGCCGGGGCGGCTAGCTGTCCTCGCGATTGTGATCGCGCTCTACGCCATACCGCAAGAAGGAATTTTCATGCCCCTCTTGGTCATGGTGTCCCGAATGGGTTTGTCGGACACCTTTGTCGCTCAGATAGTGCCCTGGGTGGCAAGTCCGCTTTACACCTTCCTCTTCTATCAGTTCTTTTCGCAACTCCCACGGGAGCTCTATGAGGCCGCCATCGTCTGGCCTGCTGCCGGTTTCATGGACACCGAGTTAAGGTGTTTCCAATGAAACTGGAGCGAAGGAATGCAACGAAGGAAGTTCAGCCGCGAAT
>NZ_JAMXLD010000024.1:4742-39836 GCF_024054295.1 Ciceribacter sp. RN22 | reverse complement strand
GAAGGATTGAGCCAAGCGTCGCGCGAGCGCGTCTTCGTCTTCCGACGCGACAGCCGTGTTGATCGCAACCGCAACAACAAGCCCGAGGCCCCTTCCCTCGATGTCGCGATCAGCAGTTCGGATGGTCGGAGATCTTCACATCACGACGGCGAAGCAATCGGTCGCGAGGCGCTGTAAACGAATGCCTGGCCGCGCTTCCTTGCGCCGCATTCGCATATCCGGGTTCTTGTGCTTCGGCTGCTCTGGTTGTTATCGGAACTGCGGTTCCGAACCTCGCAAGATTCGCGGCCGCGACAAATTCCGGGCGAGAAAAGGAAACAGTTCTCGCTCTTTTCCTCGCAATTGCGGAGGGAATTCCAAGTGTGTTCACAGGCATGCTCCAAAATACGGAGACAGACTGCATAACCACTGACTTATAGGCAAATTAGCTGGACGGGGGTGTCGCGCGTCAGACCATGATCTGCATCCGAAATGAGGCAGAGAGACCGTTGGGCTAACAAGGTCAAGATTGTCCGCCCGGCAAGACCAGCCGATGACAATACCCGGCATATCGCGACCACTCGCTGCCCATTTTGGCGGTCGCGTGCATAAGCAATATCCCAATTCGGGGCCTTTTCAGCCCATTCAAGGATCGCGTCCTTGTTCCGATCGTCCCGGGCTCGAGCGATCAGCAAGATCGCCCGATGTGGCCGCTATTCACGATATCGCTCTGCCCTAGCGGAACAGCTTCCAGTGCTGCAGGCGGAAGCGGATATCGCCGCCGACGGCGACATTGGCCTCCAGCGGTACCTCGATCTCGATGTGGTGCCCGGTGCCGTTGGTCGAGATGTCGACTTCGGCGATGCGGGTACCGGCGAGACGCCGGCTGGCGATGACCCGCCCCCGGAGTGCATCGCCGTCCTCGGCGACCGTCACGTCCTGCGGGCGGAAGAAGATGCTTCCCTCGCCATCCGGCCCGTCGTCACCGATCCCGATCCGTCTGCCTTCGAAGAGCACCGCGCCATCCTTGACCGTCACCGGCAGGCTGGAGGAATCGCCGATGAAAGAGAAGACGAAGGGGCTGTTCGGGCGGTCGTAAACGTCGTCGGCGGTGCCGACCTGCTCGATCTTGCCCTGGCTCATCACGACCACGCGGTCGGCGAGTTCCAGCGCCTCCTCCTGGTCGTGGGTCACGAAGAAGGTCGTGTGGCCGGTGCGGTCGTGGAACTCCTTCAGCCAGCGGCGAAGCTCCTTGCGCACCTTGGCGTCGAGCGCGCCGAAGGGCTCGTCGAGCAGCAGGACGGTCGGCTCGATCGCCATGGCGCGGGCGAGCGCCACGCGCTGGCGCTGGCCGCCGGACAGCTGGGCGGGATAGCGCTTTTCGAGCCCGCTCAGATGCACCATGTCGAGCAGATCGGAGACACGGCGGCGGATTTCGGCCGCCGGGGGGCGGGTGGCGCCCGGGCGCACCTTGAGCCCGAAGGCGATGTTCTCGGCGACCGTCATGTGGCGGAACAGTGCGTAATGCTGGAAGACGAAGCCGATGTGGCGCTCCTGGACGCTCTTCAGCGAGGCGTCCTCCTCACCGAAGAAGATCTGGCCCGCGGTCGGCTGTTCGAGCCCGGCGATCAGGCGCAGAAGCGTCGTCTTGCCGGAGCCGGAGGGGCCGAGGAGCGCGATCAGTTCACCGGAGCCGACGGAGAGCGAAACGTCGTGCAGCGCCGGGAACTGTCCGAATTCCTTGCGGATATTGGTGATGGTGACATCCATTCGCGAGGACCTTTCAGTGTTTGCGGCTGGCTGCGATTTCCTCGCCGTAATGCAGCTCCAGAATGGTCTTGAGCGCGAGCGTGACGAGGGCGAGCAGGGCGAGAAGCGTCGAGACGGCGAAGGCCGCGACGAAGTTGTATTCGTTGTAGAGAACCTCGATATGGAGCGGCATGGTCTCCGTCAGTCCGCGGACATGGCCGGAGACGACCGAGACGGCGCCGAACTCGCCCATCGCGCGGGCGTTGCAGAGCAGCACGCCATAGAGAAGGCCCCACTTGATGTTCGGGAGCGTCACGTACCGGAAGGTCTGCCAGCCGGTGGCGCCGAGCGAAATCGCCGCCTCCTCGTCGCCGGAACCCTGCTGCTCCATCAGCGGGATCAGCTCGCGGGCGATGAAGGGGAAGGTGACGAAGACGGTTGCGAGCACGATACCCGGTACGGCGAAGATGATCTCGACCCCGTGGCTCTTCAGCCAGGGTCCCATGAGGCTCTGGGAACCGAAGAGGAGCACGTAGACCAGGCCGGAGATGACCGGCGAGATCGAGAACGGCAGGTCGATGAGCGTCGTCAGGAACGCCTTGCCGCGGAATTCGAACTTGGCGATCGCCCAGGCGGCGGCAATCCCGAAGACGAGGTTGAGCGGCACGGCGATCATCGCGACCGTCAGCGTCAGCCGGATCGCCGCGAGCGCATCGGGTTCGGCAAGCGCTGCGACGAACTCGCTGGCGCCCTTGCGGAAAGCCTCGACGAAGACGACGACGAGCGGCAGCAGCACGACGAGCGCCATGAACACGACGGCAATCAGCGTCAGGGCGAGGCGCCAGCCGGCGGTCTCGTTCGCCACTTCGTGGAAGGCGGTGCGGGTTTCGGCGGCTTCAGCGGACATTGGCGTACCTCCGGCGGCTCCACATCTGCAGAAGATTGATCAGCAGCAGCATGGCGAAGGAAATAATAAGCATGATGCAGGCAATCGAGGTGGCGCCGGCATAATTGAACTCCTCCAGCCGGATGACGATCAGGAGCGGCGCGATCTCCGAAACGTAAGGGATATTGCCGGCGATGAAAATGACGGAGCCGTATTCGCCGACGGCGCGGGCGAAGGCGAGCGCGAAGCCGGTGAGGATCGCCGGCACGAGACCCGGCAGGATCACGCGGACGATCGTCTGGAAGCGGTTGGCCCCGAGGGTGGCGGCAACCTCCTCGACTTCGTGGTCGATCTCCTGCATGACCGGCTGGACGGTGCGCACGACGAACGGCAGCCCGACGAAGACGAGCGCCACGACGATGCCGAGGGGCGTGAAGGCGATCTTGATGCCGAGCGGCGCAAACAGCGAGCCGACCCAGCCCTTGGGTGCATAGAGTGCGGCGAGCGAGATGCCGGCGACCGCCGTCGGCAGTGCGAACGGCAGGTCGATGATCGCATCGAGCAGGCGGCGGCCCGGAAAATGATAGCGCACCAGCACCCAGGCGGTGAGGACGCCGAAGACGGCGTTGATCGACGCGGCGATGAGCGAGCAGCCGAAGCTCACCTTCAGCGCCAGCAAAGTCCGCTCGTCGAGCGCGATGGCGACGAACTCGTCCCAGCCGAGCGAGGCCGAACGCCAGACGAGGGCAGCGAGCGGGATCAGGATGATCGCCGTCAGGTAAAAGATCGTATAGCCGAGCGTCAGGCCGAAGCCCGGCAATATGCTCGGCTGTCGCCAGTTCTTCATGAATGTTCCCGCCATCGCCCCGTCGCGTCTTCTATCATGCCTTCAAATCACCCGGCAGCAAGCCCCGGCCCTGCGGCCGGGACTTGCCGATTTCGGCAGAAGCGCCGCTTACCGGGCGGGCCTGTAGATCTGGTCGAAGATGCCGCCATCGCCGAAGTGGGTCGGCTGCGCCTTGGCCCAGCCGCCGAAGATCGGGTCATCGATCGTGACGAGGTCGAGCTTCGGCAGCGTCGGCTGGTCGGCGGGCACCAGTTCCGGCTTGGCGGGACGGTAGAAGTGCCTGGCGGCGAGCGTCTGGCCTTCCGGCGAATAGAGGTATTCGAGATAGGCCTCGGCGACCTTGCGGGTGCCCCTGGCGTCGACGTTTCCGTCGACGACGGTGACCGGCGGCTCGGCGAGGATCGAGAGCTTCGGCACGACGATGTCGAAGGCATCGTCACCGAACTCCTTGCCGGCGAGATAGGCCTCGTTTTCCCAGGCAATCAGCACGTCACCGATCTCGCGCTGGGCGAAAGTCACGGTCGAACCACGGGCGCCGGTGTCGAGGACCGGCGTGCGGCGGAAGATCTCGCCGACGTATTCCCTGATCTTCGCCTCGTCGCCACCGAATTCCTTGTGGGCCCAGGCCCAGGCGGCGAGATAGTTCCAGCGAGCGCCGCCGGACGTCTTCGGGTTCGGGGTGACGATCTGCACGTCGCCCTTCACCAGATCGCCCCAGTCGTGGATGCCCTTCGGATTGCCCTTGCGGACCAGGAAGACGATCGTCGAGGTATAGGGCGAGGAATTGTTCGGCAGGCGCTTGCGCCAGTCGGCCGGGATCTTGCCGGTCGCCTTGGCGATCGCATCGATGTCGCCTTCGAGCGCCAGCGTCACGACGTCGGCGTCGAGCCCGTCGATGACCGAGCGGGCCTGTTTGCCCGAACCACCGTGGGACTGCTGGACGGTGACGTCTTCGCCGGTCTCGGCCTTCCAGTGCCTGGCGAAGGCGGCGTTGTATTCCTTGTAGAACTCACGCGTCGGATCATAGGAGACATTCAGCAGCTTCGTGTCGGCAAAGGCCGGGGCGGCCAAGCCGGCCGTCAACGACAGGCCGATCAGAAAACCGCTCAAATGCTTCAGGAATGTGGTCATCACAGCTGTCCCCTTCTTGTAGTATCCTTTTAGGGCCAATTGCGGAGCTCCCGGGCCGTGTTCAGGCCGCACTCGCTTCGGTTCATAGTCGCGCTCGCTTTGTAAAGGATCGATCATCGAAGACGCCCCGCTGCCTACTTCTGTGTCCGCTTGGCTTGGACTTGCCGCGTGAAAACTCAAGAACAAGCGCGTTTTCCGCCACCAACGTGACCACCGCATTTTCTGCCACCGCAACAATCCTCCCAACCCCGTATCCTGACGCCGGTGTCCGGGGTTCGGCGGATGGGAGGTCTTCGTATCGCGGTAGCGAAGCACATGGGTCGCGAGGCGCTGCAAGCGAACGCCTGACGCAGTGCGCCGTTGCATGGCATCTATCCGGATCTCTGAACTTCTGCACCGGGCGCGATCGAAACGACAGAGCCGTACCTCGTAGCGCGGCGGCCCGAGCCAAATTCCAAAACGGCAAAGAAAATAAAGCGCACTTTCGCTCTCGCGAGCGGAAGAAAGATTCTCGGCGTGATCACAGGTATGCTCCAAAACACAGGGGCAGACTGCACATGCGCTCACTAATGGGCAAATTAGCGGAATTGGCGAAGGTACAAGGCAGTCAGTAGCCTGGAACAGTACTGCACGAGCGCAGATGATACGGAGTGCGCAGATCACGAACCAGCGGAGCCATCCTTCGCCACGTCGGACGCTCCCTGCAGGGACTCATCAAGCGGAAGAGTGCCGCCGCACTTCGTTACAGTCTGGACGTTGTCCTTGGACACACCTTCTCGCTGACGCTGTCGCCAGGCGATCTGGACACGAGAACAGGCCATCTTGGTCGAGACGGCTCATCTCGTTCGCTTCGGTGGCGGCGAAGGCAAAACCTCGGCTCCGATCAAGCCGGAACAATCGCTAATTCCCCGCCGATACGAAGGCCGCACAAACGACGTTCGTACGCTATTCGACATGGTGCTGGAACTATCTCTCGCCCTGTCGCTTCTGGTCGGGAATGGAGACTTCATGCTCGGCCTGCCGCGCGGTCGAGACGCGGAGATAGAGCGCGGCGCGCTGCGGCACCCGAGGCGGAGATTTGCCGTCGTTGAAAGTTGTCATGAGGTTTCTCCCGACAAAAGGCGCTGTGCCGTCGCAATGGGCAGATACAGCGTATGTGGCCGATCAGGCAGCGGCGTGAATCCGAAGGCCGCGTAGGAGGCGGCGGCCTTCGCGTCGATGGCATCGGCGAATATTGCGTGAGCCCCTATCGGCGCCTCGGCGACGGTCTTGATCGTGTCGAACAGCAGCGCCTCGCCGAGTCCGAGCCCGGCATAGGACTCGTCTCGTCTGAACCAGCCGATCATCACCGCGGGGACGGTCGGGTAGCGCGGCAAGCCGGCTTGCCAGCGGTTCGGGCACGGCCGTCAACGGAATGTTGCTCGATGAGAGCGTGTAGAAGCCCGCGACCCGGTCGGCCTCGAGGTCTCGGGCGACGAAACAGGTGGCATATCGGCGCTTGATGTCCTGCGTGACGGCCTCGCGGAAATAGCGGTCTATCCGCTCGTTGCCGCACGAGAACGTCTTGCGCTGGTGGGCCTTGGTCAGCGCCTCTATCGCAAACCTTGCACTCACCGGGGGCCGATCAGGTCGGCATGACGCTTTGCTGCGCGGGCCAGACGGGCGTTGGGCGCGGGCGGATCAATCAGTGCCTTCGCAAAGCGCACCTGATCCTCCGTCGCCAGACGCAGCACGTCGGCTTCCTCGACCGTGCGGCGGGCATCCTCACCCGCCGTGGCGATGAGGTAGCCCGTCAGCGTCATGCCGCGCAGCTTGGCCGCGCGCTGCAACTGCTCATAGACATGGGCGGGAACGCGCGCCTCAAGGCGGGCGGTTTCGACTTCACTTGCGGGTCTGGGCATGGCGGATCTCCTTGGAAAGGTTATATACGGCATACTGCCGGATTTATCGAGGACCGGATGAGCCGAAGGGTTCATCGAACAGGTCGCCGAACCATCGTTCGAACGACCTCGATGTCGGCCTCGGTGACGGGAACGGGCCAGTCGTCAGTGACTGTCCATGTGCAGAAATCGTGTTTGGGCGATCTGCCGGGAAAGGGCCAGGGATGGCCCAGCAATTCCTCAGGCGGCTCCGACGCCGATCGCGCTCAGCGTCAAGGACCATGCGATCCGTCTTCTCGAAGGCTGCGACTTCGACGTCCTCTGCAATCCGCTAATGACGCTTTCGCGCGATCCGGGGTGAGGATCTCATACCTTGTCTTTCAATCGCCAGCCGACGTGCAGAACATCGGGCCGCCGCGCCAGCGTGGGAAACCGTAACCGTGGATCTCGACCAGGTCGATATCGGACGGCCTCTCGGCGACCCCTTCGCTCAGGATCGCCTCGCCTTCGCGGGACATGGCGCCGACCAGGCGATCGGCGATAGTGGCGGCGTCCAGGGCGGCACCGGGCTTGATCTGGTCGCGGAGTAGCTGAGCAACATCCTGTGAGGGAAGCGGTCGCCGGTCGCCGGCCTCGTAGTCGTACCAGCCGCCGCCCGTCTTCTGGCCCTTGCGGCCGGCCCGCACCAGAATATCACCCAGCATTTCGGGAACGTCGCGACCGGCGGCCGCGCACCTTCGCTCTGCAGGAACGCGATATCGAGGCCGCCGAGGTATACAAACAGCGTCAAACGATCGGCGCAGAGGGGGAGCTGCTCGCGACTCCGAAATCGCAAAGCTGTGTGACGCTTTTCAGCGGAGGGATAGAAACGGCTTCTAGTGGCTCTGCTTGCCGAACTTTACCGATCGGGAAAATTAGACTCAACTCCACACCATTTCGGCTGGAATTTTCCCGAGCGGGAACATGATGGCGAAATGGGGTAAAAGTGCAGCCGAATAGGCACTCTGGTTCGAAACACACGCAGTGAGCAAGACTTGTGGCAGAACGAACTTGCTGGCCCGTCTGGCGTAGATGTCCGGTTTATCGTGGATTTCGAAGCCGGCAAGCCAATGGCTCAGATTGGAAAAGTCCTGCAGGTTCTTCAAATGCTCGACTGAGGCGCGAGAAAGCTTCCGTTCTCCGACTTCAGCCAAAAAGATCTATATTTCGAGTTATTTATAAGAGGCAGGTTCTCTCGGCACAAAGCCTACCGAGAACCCAAAAAGCCTTCCGATCTTTTCCATAGTCGCCAATGTTGGGTTTGCCGTGCCGGCTTCGATCTCTGCGACTTGACGCCGCGTTAGTGCAAGCGTTTTTGCGAACTCCTCCTGAGTCATGCCGAAGCCTTTTCGGATTTCGGCCACCGCACCAGGCAGCCTTAAGTCACCATTACGCGCACGCTCCGCCAGTGTTCGCCGGTTTTCAAGAATCTCGTCTTTCGTCGGTTTCTTCCAGCGAGCCATCTGGCGGTCCTTCGCCATTATTGAAACGCCGCCAGAACGCTGTCTGCTATCGCGATACAGCGCTCCATCGCACGATCCAGAATGTCCGGAGACGCGCCCTGGAAGCCGGCCGCGTCGTCCTGGAGTTCCAGAGTCGCGGCGTGATGCCAGTCACCATTAAAAGGGTTTGGAGCGTTAAGCGCATTAATTGACCCTTTCAATGGTTCAAATAATGCATTTTCCGAAATTATTCAACCCATCAAAATGGGTTGAATAATTGCCGTCAGAACTGCCAACTACCGAAGCGGTCGTTGAAGCAACTGATCCGGCTGACCATCTTTCAGCCCCTGACGGCGCTACCGCAGGCGAACAGCATCAACGACATGCTCAGCACAGGGTTCACCCAAGCATCGGAACCGCTGTTCGCATCGAACAATATGAGCGAAACGGCCCCCATTGCAGCGAAGAAAACCATCCCGAAAGTTCCCTGCGCAACGCTCCGCGCCCCTGGATATACAGCGACTGATAAATCACCTTGTGACTGATCCTCATGGCATCATTCTCTGGATAGTCAATCTTGAGGCGGTGCGCGATTTGCTCTGGGCTCCACGCCGTCGAACACCTGCGGCTCTGACGGTGAACCGCTCGCCGCTTCTTCCACATCACTACCGGGCCGTTGAAAGCGAGACCACCTCCCTTGGAGACTTTACCAGCCAAACGCTCCTCAACATATTGGCGGAGGATCGGATTGCTCGCCAATTTACATGCGCGCGGTCGACGGGCAGCGCGGCGCGGGCCGAGCGGGGCGGATGCTTCGGCATCCAACGCAGCTTCCTCACTTGCCCGCCCCAAGGCAATAGCTTGCCAGAACCGGCCGCGCTCTTCACGCTGCCATGCGGACGGACGTCCTGGGGAACGAACTTTCTCTCGTGTACATCTGTCCGATGCACGCTTCTGGACCGCCATTACAACCTCCAATCAGTTGGTGTTGCGACGACCGCTTGAATCTGCCCAATACACGAACGAGCAGTTCCAGCGCCTCATGACCGAGCATGGTATTACCTGCTCCATGAGCCGCTCCGGAAATGTCTGGGACAACGCCGCAATGGAAAACTTCTCCTCATCGCTCAAAACGGAAAGAACAGCGCGGAAGGTCTATCGGACGCGCAATGATGCCAGAGCGGATGTGTTCGAATACATCGAGCGCTTTTGCAATCCGAAAAGACGGCAGCAGGCTACTGCCGAAGTTCATGACATCGCTTCGGCTCCACCTGAATTTCCCGATCGGGAACGTTTTCCGTCAAGCGCCACTTTGCGCCATCCGTTTTCCCGATCGGGAAAATTTACTCGACAAGACACCTGATTTGCTGCTACTTTCCCGATCGGGAAATAAAGATGGCAAAACAAGTCAGAAGTCCAGCCGATATCGGCGCCCTGGTCCGCAGCACACGCAAGGAGCAAAACTTGCGACAGGACGAGCTTGCCGGCGTTTCGGGTGTCGGCCTCCGGTTCATTGTCGATCTTGAAGCAGGTAAGCCGACAGCACAGATCGGAAAAGTCTTGCAGGTTCTGCAAACGCTCGGTTGTTCGATCGATATTTTGGCTCCTGGGGAACGTAGAAAATGACGTTAAGGACTCTCAACGTCTGGTGGGATGGCCACATTGTCGGGCAACTTACCCAAGATAGGCACGGCGATATCGGCTTCGCCTACACCAAAGCTTGGCTTGATGACGACAACACGCTTCCTCTGTCTGCCTCCCTCCCGAAGCGCCCGGAACGCTTTTCTCGTCGTGAATGCCGACCATTTTTCGGCGGCCTGCTGCCCGAGGAAAGCCAGCGCCTGGCTGCCGCCCAGGCGCTAGGCGTTTCACCCGCAAACGACTTTGCACTTCTCGACCGGTTAGGTGGTGACGTCGCCGGCGCACTTCAGCTTTTGCCGGAAGATCAGGAGCCCATAGAAGCAGGGCCTATCGCTGACCAGCAGCCAACACCTCTGGAGGAGGCCGGAATCGTTCAGATACTGGACGCACTTCCGATGCGGCCGCTATTGGCTGGCCAGGAAGGCTTGAGGCTTTCGCTGGCTGGCGCACAGTCAAAGGTACCGGTTGTTCTAATCGACGGCCAGATCGCGCTTCCACTTCCCGGCCAGGCGACCACGCACATACTTAAGCCACCCATCGCGCGCTTCAGGGAAACAACAGAGAACGAAGCTTTTGTGATGAGGCTCGCTGCCGCCATCGGCCTCGACGTTGCTCCTGTCGAGTCGAGGTCTGCGGAGGGGCGCTCGTTCCTTCTAGTCGAGAGATATGACCGTGTTCGCGATAACGGCGGCGTCGTCCAGCGAATTCACCAGGAAGACTTTTGTCAGGCGCTCGGCGTACCACCTGAAACGAAATACGCCGCCGAGGGCGGCCCGACCTTCAAGGACTGCTTCGAGCTCTTACGGCAGGTGTCATCGCGACCGGCCACGGATGTCCTGAAGCTGTTGGACGCCGCAATCTTCAATCTTATCGTCGGAAACGCCGACGCTCATGGGAAGAACTTCTCGATTCTCTACGACGATCAGGGGGCGAGAATGGCGCCGTTGTATGACCTTCTCTCCACGGTCGCGTACCCGGAGCTTTCACCGAAAATGGCAATGAGAATCGGCAAGCGCGCCACGCTCGCCGAGATGGATGCTGAAGCGTGGCAAGTTTTCGCGAAGGAGGCAGGAGTTGGCTTTCCGCTCCTACGGCGGCGAACCACTGAACTATGTGAGCTGGTTTCATCAATGAGCAGCAATATCGCAGACGATTTCCGAAAGACGTCAGATAGCCAAATGCTTGTCGAGCTGAGATCGAACAGCAACAACAGAGCAGACACGCTTCGCCAAATATTCGTGCAAACGATTTGACGTCCTTGCAGTGCAGGGCAAATCTTCCCAAGCGACGCCGAGGGTGGCAGAACCAAATCATGCACTGGACTCAGGACGGCGGTCGTCGGCAGGAATGGAGACATCATGCCCGGC
Source organism: Ciceribacter sp. RN22 (assembly GCF_024054295.1). Classification (NCBI taxonomy): domain Bacteria; kingdom Pseudomonadati; phylum Pseudomonadota; class Alphaproteobacteria; order Hyphomicrobiales; family Rhizobiaceae; genus Ciceribacter; species Ciceribacter sp. RN22. Next base: position 28,875 of record NZ_JAMXLD010000024.1, on the reverse strand, counting down.
CTGCCGCGCGGTCGAGACGCGGAGATAAAGCGCGGCGTGCTGCGGCACGGCGGAATCAGGCATGCTCGATTTCGTTTGCAGGCGGGGTCAGGGACCGGACGGAGAGCTGGCTCGGGAAATCTGCACAGCTAGGATAAGTGGAATTTCTGCCTGACTTCGGCTTAGATGCCGGGAACAGGAGAGACCATGACGAGACGACCGCGCCGGAACCATAGCCCGGCTTTCAAGGCGAAGGTGGCACTTGCCGCCATCCGAGGTGAGCAGACGCTGGTGGAGTTGTCCCAGCAGTTCGATGTGCACGCCAACCAGATCAAGCAATGGAAAGACCAGCTCCTTGAGGGGGCGACGGGTGTGTTCGGCGATGAAACGAAGGCGGAGCCGCCGGGTCCGACCATCGATGTCAAAACGCTGCACGCGAAAATCGGCGAGCTGACACTGGAGAACGATTTTTTATCCGGTGCGCTCGGCAAGGCGGGATTGCTGGGCGGAAAGAAATGATCGACCGCGAGCACAAGCTATCCGTCGTGCGCCAGGCGAAGCTTCTCGGCTTCAGCCGTGGAAGCGTCTATTATTCTCCACGCCCGGTGCCTGATGGCGACCTTGCCCTGATGCGGCGGATCGATGAATTGCATCTCGACTACCCGTTTGCCGGAAGTCGGATGTTGCAAGGGCTCTTGAGAGGAGAAGGTCTGGAGACCGGGCGGCTACACGTCGCCACGCTGATGAAGAAGATGGGCATCGAAGCGATCTACCGCCGCCCGAACACCTCGAAACCAGCGCCAGGGCACAAAATTTATCCCTACCTCCTACGAAAGCTGGCGGTCACCCGGCCCAATCAGGTCTGGGCGATGGACCTGACCTACATCCCCATGGCGCGGGGATTTGTCTATCTGTGCGCCGTCGTGGACTGGTTCAGCCGAAAGGTCTTGTCATGGCGGTTGTCGATCACGATGGAAGCAGCCTTCTGCATCGAGGCGGTGGAGGAGGCACTTGCCCGTCATGGCAGGCCGGAAATCTTCAATACCGACCAGGGATCGCAGTTCACCTCCATCGACTTCACCGCTGTGCTGCAGAAGTCGCAGATCGCCATCTCGATGGATGGCAAGGGCGCATGGCGGGACAACGTCTTCGTCGAGCGGCTCTGGCGGTCGATCAAATACGAGGAGGTCTACCTCCACGCCTACAAGACCGTGTCCGAAGCCCGCGTCGCCATCGGCCGCTATCTGACCTTTTACAATACTCGACGCCCACATTCATCCCTTGACCGGCAAACACCGGATCAGGCCTACTTCAACGCGCTGGCACCAATGATGGTGGCGGCATAATCGAGGCGGAAATCCACTTAGCGAAACGCCCGAAGCTGTTCAGACAAACCGAGCCACCTCTCGGTTCGCCCGCATGCGCACGCAAGGCGTATCATTTCCGCTATTCAGCGGCGTCCCTGATCGTCCCGACGATCCATTCGTTCAGACTCTTGCCCGCCGCAGCCGCAGCAATGACCGCTGCCGCGTGGTCGTCAGGCGTGAGGCGGACGTTGAACTTGCCGGAGAATTTCCGACGCGGTTCAATGCCCTTCTCCCGGCACATGTCGAGATAGACGCCCAGTGACCTGCGACCTTCCTCAATCAACTCGTGAACGCTTTCGGCATAGAAATCGGCACCACCATTCAGACCGACAAACTCGCCGCGCAGCATCTTGATCTCGGGGTCAAAGGCGATAACCGCCTTCTCGCTATTGATTTCGATGACATTGTTCATGGTTTTACTCCGTGTTCGCCCAGCCATTTCCGCACGCTGGCGACCGCACCTTTGTCCGTGTTCTGAGAAGGATGCGGGCGATGAAAGACACGTACTTCGCCAAACAGGAAGACACCTATGCGAGAACCTTCGCGTTCACTGACCTCTGCCCCGAGCGCTTCAGATCGTGCCTTGATGTCGGCCCAGCGTATCGAGCCGCTGACCGGGCGAGCGAAGATCAGTTCCAGTGTGGCTCTGTGACGCTTTTTCATGGGGAAGTCGGTATCACTAAATGGTACCAAATTCAAAGTCCGTTCTGACCGGACACGGGACGATCCACTCTCCGGGCCGAAGAGCTCATCGAAGAGGTCGCCGAACCATCTTCGAAGACCTCGGCCACGATGCCCGTCCAGGTGCTGAGATCGCACCTGGGTGGACTGCCGGGGATGGCCTAGGAGATCCTCAAGCCGCTCCGGTGCCGCGGGCAACGAGGCATGATGGCATCGTCGCTGGGGAGGACGCCCATGACGTCTGCTCGTCGCTTGATTCACCTGTTCAGGAGCTCGGGCTGGCCGCGCTGTGGAGTTCGGTCCCGTGCGCCCCTGGAAAACGCCATGTATCCGGCAGATCCTGCGTTGCGCTGCCCATTTGGCGGCGCGCTTAAGTCGATGGCCTGATCTGGTCGGCGGCGACATTGCGCCACTGGGCACTCCCAGCTTATGGCTCCTCGTCGGCGGAGGAGCCACGACACTGCCGAAAGTTCATACCTGCCCCGCCTGCACCCAGTCGAGGAGTGCGCGGGCATCGCCATAGCGTGCGCGATCGTCCGGCGCGCCGAGCAGGACCGTAATGGCACGGTCTCCATCGGGCAACCTCGAGCAGAGCGCGAGATTGTACTGACCTGGAAAGGTACCCGTCTTGCCACCGAGGATATTGGGATCCCCTGCGACCAGCATCCGGTTCGTGTTGACGAGCCGGATGGAGCGGGCCCGGGGTCCCTCGACGGAAATGTTGGAGCCCGCGACGCCCCACCAACGCGCTATTACGGGATCGCGACTGGCAGCTGACATCAGCAGCGACAGATCCATCGCCGTCGAATACTGACCCTCGGCCTTGAAGCCGGGCGAGTTGAGGAATGCCGAATCCCTCATTGCGAAGGCGGCCGCGGTACGGTTCATCTCCGCCAGAAATCTCAGCCGGGGAGATTGTTTCCGCGGGCCGCCGGGCAGAAACTCCCCCATCGCGCGGGCGATGACGCGGGCGGCGACATTGGAGGAGACGACCATCATGTCCGCAAGTAGCGCGTCGAGTGTGAGCACATCGCCGGCCACCAGATTGTTGCCTGATCCTCCCGCCGCATCGGTTTCAGCCACAGTGACGGCATAGTCCAAAGGCAGGTCGAAACATTCGGCGACCGAGACCGCCGCAGCGGCCGTCAGGACCTTGGTGATCGACATCGGCGCAAGGCGCATTTCCGGATTCTTCGCGAAAACGGGAACCCATTCCTCGAAACGGGGGCCGCGCAGGCGAAGGACCACGGCCGACCGCGCAGAGAGCCTTGGGCCTCCATTCTGTTCGGCACACAAACCGGACCGGTCGAGGGTTCCGCTCATACCGCAATCCCCCTCCATCTGTCGGCTCCTTCCCTCTGCCACGTGCGTCTGCAGCGATACTCCGGCCCGTCCCTTCATAACCGGTCGCCTTGCATCGGTGGAGAAAGGCCGAGGGCGGCGGCGGCCGCCATTGCGGCAAGCCCCGCCGTGACATCACTCCCCTCCCCGTCGGCGGTGAGACTGCCGAGCCGCTTCTCGCCGACGGAAACGTCGAGCAAACCGTCCTCGGCTTCCCGGACGCGGATATCGCCGCCGGGGCCTCCGAAGGTGAGGAGTTTGTGCTCGCCGGCCATCAGCAGACGCAGACGTTCGAAGGCGCGCATCTGTGTATTGAGGATCACCCAACCGTTCGGCCGCAAATCCTCGGCCAGTTGCAGATAATCCTCCGGCCGGCGCTTGTCGGCTTCGCCCATACCCGTCACGAGGAGCACATCGGGTTCCAGCAGGGCGGAGAGGCTGCGGAAATCGCCCGAACCCGCCGGGGCCGCACATTCATAGACGATGTAATCCGCTTCGGGATCGGCCGAGGCGAGGAACTGAACGAGGTGAGAAAAAGTCGCCAACCCGTCGACATTGGTGGAAACATTGGCTGCCCGCCCCTCCAGTATCTTCACGAGGACCTTGCGGGCTTCGGTCCGCTTATGGGTACCCGCCACGAGGACTACTTTGCCGCGAAAGCGGCGCCGGGCACAGAGGGCAAGCGCTTGCAGGGCACCTTCGACGCCGGGCGCGACGAGAACAGCGCGCGCCCGCGGCAGGTTTGCGCTCAGCTCGAGTGACGGCGGCACGACCACACATCCGGAGGCAAATACGCCTTCGTTGCGTCGGTCGCCGAACCATCGCTTCAGTTGCTTTTCGGTTCGGACGAACAGGATGCCCTGCAGCCAACGGGCATCGAGATCGGCATCCGGCCCCTTCTGCGGCGCCCGTACCTTGTCGGGAGCCCAGAAGGGCAGCTTCGGTTGTCGTAACCATCTGCCGCGCGCGAGGTTCGCCAGTTCCGAGGGCGTCCACAGCGGTCGTTTCGGGCGATGGGAGGAAACGAGATGCCGTGTGGCGTAGTCGAGGGCTGTCTGCATGGCTCGCGCTCGGCTGTCCCTGGGCGGGTCGTCCCGAAGCCGCCGCGCAAGGGGCACGACCTTGTATCCGTCCGTCTCGTCTACCCATGTGGGCGTATAGCCGGCCTCTTCCACCTCGACGAGGCCGTCTACCCTCCGCCGCGCCGACAATTCCAGGATCACACCGGTGAGCGTGCGGAACGATCCCATGTTCCGCGAGGAGAAATTGCCGAGCGAATAGATGACGAAGCGGCGTTTCGCGACGCCGTCCAGATCGCGGACCAGAACCGATTCTGTGGGTTGCAGGACATGCGGATGACAGCCGAGGACGATATCCGCTCCATGCTCGAAGCAGGCGTTGACCCAGTACCGCTGGCGGGGGGACGACCATTCGGCGTGCTCGACCCCCATATGTAGACAGAGGATAGTAAGATCAGCATCACGCTTTGCCCGACGGATGCGCTGGAGCATCCTGCGGTCGATCAGATTGACCATCCACGGCTTGCCCGCCGGAGCCGGTATGAGGTTGGTCCCGTAAGTGTAGGCAAGGATCGCAATCTTGATCCCCTTTACCTCGACGATCAGGTCCTCGTTCGATTCCTCTTCTGTCCGGTAGGTGCCGGTATGCAGGATACCCCGGCCGTCGAGCACGTCGAGCGTCCTGCAGGCGCCCTCCCCACCACGGTCCATGCAGTGATTGTTGGCTGTCGTCATGACGCCGAATCCCGCCCGTTTCAGCGCGTCGGCCAGTTCGTCGGGACAATTGAAGCGGGGCCACGGACCATTCGGGTGGGACGCGACATAGGTTTCTTCGCGGCCCGAAAGAGTTGTTTCCAGATTTCCGATCGCGAGATCGGCGCCGCGCAGGAAAGGCGCAACCGGTTCGAAGACGTAATCGAAGGAGAAGCTGTCGTTATCCGTTCTCGCCGCTTCGATCTGCGGTGCCCACATCAATACGTCGCCGACCGCAGCAATAGAAATCCTGGTCATGCCGGTGCGAACTCCTTCAGGATTGCGCGTGGCACGCATGGGCAGAGAATGTTTGAGAGAAAGGTTCGGACCGTCCGCATCATGAGGCTTTCGCCAGATCGCGCGCGATGAGGGTTCGCGCGGTCGAGAAGCATTCCGGCATGCCTGAAGCACCAAGGACGATAACAGACCAGCGTTCGCCGCCGCGTCGCAGCGTAGCAACCAGATTGGCGCCGCTTCCCTTCAGTTCGCCTGCGCGAAGCCCGTCCACACCGTCGACGGTTCCGATAAGGCCGTTGGTGTTACGCAGACGCCGGTCGCCGCTTTCGAAGTCGGGCCGGGATGCCCATTCGAGAAGCTCGGGATAGGATTCCACGATTTCCGACGTGAGCGCGACTGTATCCGCGACACTGATACGCGCCGTGGCGCCGAGGCCGGTCGGCGTGGTCCAGAGGGCATCACGAAGACCGATTTCGACCGATTTCGTCATCATGATTCGAACGAAATCCGCGCTGGTGAAGCCCGTCCATTCGACGAGATGCTTCACGGCCTCGTTGGAGCCGGCGACAATGACGGCACGGGCCAGCGTCTCGACCGAAACAAGGCTGCCGGGCGCGAACAGTGGCGCGGCCGCGCCCGCTGGTGCGGCCGGAATGAGGTGGACAAGGTCGGCGGGGTCTCCGCCCTCCGCCCGCACGAGGTCGAGAACGACCATCAGGGTCATGAGCTTCTGCAGGGTCCCCGGCACGAAGGGCTCTCGGCCCGGGCTTTGCACGAGAAGTTCTCGACGGTTATGGTTGAAGACGGCATAGCCGACATGTGCGCCAATCGGACGTGAGATGATCGACGGAACACCGGGGCGAGCGTCGCTCTCCTTCGTCATCTCCTTCACCAGCGCGCCGAGGCCGATGGAGTTCGAGGCCTTCACCAAGATGCGGTCCCCGTCCTCGACCCAGCGGTCGAGCTCCCTCATCAACCCGGGCGCATCGGCATACCAGCTTCCCTTCACGGGAGCGGCAGGATCGGCCTGGAGTTCTTTCCAGAGATGCTGCATGCGGGAGCCGCAGAGCAGAACCCGATCAGGTTGGAGTTCACGGATCTGCGGAGCGAGTGCGACATGATATCTCTTGTCGTCGTCGCCGAGTTCCAGCATGTCGCCGAGCACCAGAACATCCCTCGCTCCCGGCTCCTGCTTCAGGCGAACGAGGTCGAGCGCGGCCCGCATGGAAACCGGATTGGCATTGTAGGATTCGTCGATGAGCGTCACGGCCTTGCCGCGATAGTCGAGCTTGCGGGTCTGGCCGCGGCCGGCGGACGGCGTGAAATTCTTCAGCGCAGGAAGGAACGGCGCGAGCTCAAAGCCGAGAATCTTGCGGACGCAGAGGCAAGCCAGGCTATTGAGAGCCATATGCATGCCATCCGCCGCGATCTCGTAACGCAGCTGCTTTCCGTCGCCGAGGGTGGCCGTGACCGTATTCGTGGCGGGATCGTAGGTCTCCAGGCGAATGTCGCAATCGGCGCCCGTGCCGTAGGTCATCAGGTTGAGCCCGCGCTTGCGCGCCCTTTCGCAGAGATAGTCGAAATACTCCGTCTCGCGGTAGATGACGGCCCAACCGCCTTCGGGAACGCCTTCGAACAGATTGGCTTTTCTCTGCGCCACGAATTTCAGCGTCTTTCCCCTCGGCAGATGGGACGGGGCGATGTTCGTGATGACCGCGATGTCGGGACGAACGAGCTTGATGTTGCGGAATCCCGGCGCATTGATTGCGCTGACGGCCGCTTCCAGAACCACGACGTCGGTGGAGGGTGCGATATTGGCAAAGAGGAAGAGGATGCCGGTTCTTGAATTGTAGTTGGCCCGGTTCGTTGCTACCTTTTTGTCGACTTGCATCGACTGGACGAGCATATTGGTCAGCGAGGTCTTGCCGGAACTGCCGGTAACCGCGACGACGCGTCCGGCCAGGCGCTGTCGGCCTGCGACGCCGAGTTCCATCACGGCCTGCATGGGATCATCGACCTGAAACACCGGAAGAGAAGGCGCCAGCCCCTCGACCGGCCGGATCACCATGGCACCGTCAATTTGCTTCTGGATGACGGGAAGCCGGTCATGGGTGTCCCAGTCGGGCTTCTGGTCGAGATCGCCCCAGAGCTCGTGGCGGGCCGCGGTGCGCATGTCCATAGCGGCGTAGACGGCGGGGCGTTCGGCATCCTTCGGATCGATACCGGCCCCCTTGTAGATGACCGAGCGCATATGCCAGCCGGGTGGAGGCGGAACCAGCCATTTGCCGCCGGTAATCGTCTCGAGCTGTTGTGCGGTCCAATTGCCCTTCGATTCGTCCGGTGCATTTGCAGCGATCTCGGCGTCCGTACAGGTCTTGTAGCTCGGGACATTGGCGATCAGGAGGGACAAGGCTTCCTGCCGGCCAAGGGCAAACTTCGCGAAGACCGGAAGCCGGACCCGTTCCGACTGCTCTCCTTCACATTTTACCGAGACCGAGAGCTGGACGGAGGCATCTTTCCATCGCCGGATCTGCGACGGCCGAAGGCTATAGAAGTCGCGGTAAATTGTTCCGGCTTCCCATCGGCTTGTCGGCCACATCCAGTCGCAGGGATCATGATCGCAGGACTGTCCCCAATCCGGCAGGCCCGCGGCCTTGTCGGGATGGGCGAGAAAATCCAGCCTCCAATTTTTTTCGGTCGGTTCGGACAGGCGCCAGTAGGATTCTACGAAGAAGAGACCCCTCCTGTCGAGAAGACCGGGCGTCAGACGTGCTCCGAGCAGTTCCAGCGGGCCGAGGGTGACCGGCGTTTCAAGCCGACACTCGTCCGGCACGCGCTCGGCAATCCATTCCGGCCTTGGTGAAGCCGGTCGCTGCAGGGCGTCCAGATCGTATCGGGTCGCGGGGGCGGACGCGAGTGAGGCGAGCTTGCGGCGTGGCGGCGCAAGGGCGATTCCGCAGGTTCCGTCAGGAGAGAGATCAAGCGGCGTATCGAAATAGGCGCTCAGGTCCGCGAAGTTGCGCGCGGCAGCTAGGGCGTCCGGCCCGGCAAGCAATGTCGTTGCGCAATAGCCGATATGGGCGGGATGAAACGTGACCCGCCGCACGCCGGAGGCGTCGACATCGAGCACGAAGACGCCGGTGTCGTTCGTCTCCCGCTGATATGCGTCGAACAGCAAATCTCCGGCATCATGGATGATCGGCCGGTCCTTGTAGATCTCCAGACCCTGGAGCCGATGGGCAGATGTGCCCAGCACGGCATCGGCCCCGGCATCGATCAGGGCGTGGCCCGCCTGACGTTCTCCTTCGGATGGCACGGCTTCGTGATTGCCGCCCCAATGCACCGCCACGAGGACGAGGTGAGCGCTCTGCCGGGCCTGCCGGATCAATGGTGCCAGCGTCTCGCGCCAGGCTGCCGGATTGGAGAGGGGGAGATAAGCGTGGCCGGGCCGATCCGCAGTCGCGGCGAAGGAGGCTTGGGTGGCGTCGATCGAAAAGACGGCGACATTGAAGTGTCCGGCCCGCCGAATTGCCGGTCGCAAGGCTTGTTCGAGGTTGGCGCCGCTTCCGGCATGCGCAATGCCCGCCCGGTCGAGCCAGTCAGCCTGTTCGAGAAGCGCCTCCGGTCCGTAGTCGCCGCTGTGATTGTTCGCCGTGGCGACAAGGTCGATGCCGCCATCGATCAGGGTGGCGAGCATTTCCGGGCGGGCGCGGTAATAGTAGGAGCTTCGTTCGCCCTTATCCAAGCCCTGCTCGCCACATGTCGCGACGACACATTCGAGATTGACGATGGAAAGATCCGCCTCCTTCAGCGGAGCAAGACCCGCCAGCGCATCCGCGTAGTTTCCGCCCCTCGCGCCGTGCAGCCGGCGCCCGATATTGACATCGCCACCCCAGGCGATCGTTGCGGAATACGTCTTGCCGGATGATCTTACCGACTTGGCCATTTTACCCCCATATCGAACGAGTTCCCCGCCGACCGCCCGAAGAGCCGCAGGTTCCCGGATCGCCCGCGCCGACCTGAAGCCAAGACGGGCCTGAGCAGGAAACGGTGTCCAACTCTTCACCGACGGTCCATGGGAACACCCCTGGTTCGTACTCGGCAAGGGGTGGCAAGTCAGCGATTCGCAACCTCGCCACGCGCCCTGATACCGGATGGTTTCGCTAATGGGCCACTTAAGGAAGCAATGGAGCGCCTCTTCTGCTTTGGCGATCGGGCCGCGAGCGGCGCTCGCAAGGCGGCACGGCGACACACATGTCCGATCTATTGTCGCCCAACCGGATGCATGAGTGCACCTGCCGACGCCTGCAACGGTTCGGCCAGTTCGAGCGCGGCGGCGAAATCCCGCGCGCCCACAAGCCGCTCGAACTCGTATGCCACGGCCGCGAGCCTGGTGTCCGCGGGACTGACCGCAGCCAGTTCCGGACGGGCGACGCTCGCCGTGCCGATCATGGCCGACCAGGCTTCGATTGTTTGCCCCCTGGCAGGCCAGCCGGCGCCAAGCGGCTCCCACCGCCAACGAATAAGGCTGCACAGGATAAGGTCCCCCGTCGGTGTGACGGCGACGACCCGGCGTTCGAGCCCCGGTAGGACCAGGTGCCGTGGCATTCCGTCGAGGCGTTGGAGGATTGCCGGCCAGGCGGTCTCGATCTCCATGCAAAGATCCGCGACGCGAGGATCGGGTGCAAAGGCATTCAGGACCGCCCAATCGATCTCCCGGAGCCTGCGCGACAGGCTTGGCTGGCTATTGTCGTAGCGGGCGACAAGCGCCGGTGGCAGACTGCATTCGAGCAGGTTCGCCTTCAGTGCTGACATCCTTGCAGGACCGCGGTCGCCGGCACTCGCCCATTTCGACCCGGACGCAAAGGAGAGGACAAAAACGATGTGCCCGTCAATTTCGTGCTTTCCGAGAAGACGTGGCACACAGGGCAGGACGTTTTCGAGCGTAAGCAGCTCCTCCTCGTGCCGCGCGACGGACTCGAAGGAAGAGTGGAACAGCTTCAGAAGGAATGCGGGGTGGTCGCCTTTGCCGCTCGGCACGACGGTAATGTAGACGATCATACCGCCTTCGACAGGCCGGCAGCGGATGTCCAGGTCCTCGCGTGCCGGCGCCGCCGCGTAGTGGGCGTTGAGCAGATTGCCGATCCAGCCGGCTCTTTCCTCGGGGGAAACGAGCCGCTCGAAACCGTCGGCCTCCCTGGTCTGTGGAAGCCAGGGGGTGCTCGCAAAGAGGAGCGCTTCGACCTGTCTTGCCTGACCGTGCAGCCACGCCAGTTGTTTCGACCCGAGCAGGATGAGGAGCAGAACCTGTCGGGACAGGACCAGAGATATGAAGACGACCGACACGTCGAGATGTTCGTCCCGAATATAGCCGAGGATCGTCCATCCGACGAAGAACAGGAATCCGGCCCCCACCCACCACCTTTCGATGACGTCGGCGCCGACGCGAGAGGCAAGCGGCCACACAAGCCCGTCTCCGCGCAGGCGAATGAAGATCGCGCTGAGGCCCAGATAGAAAAAGACCGAGAGAAGGAGAAGCTGGTCGCGGGCACCGAGCCACCCGAAGACCAGCAGGCTGCAGAACGCAGCACTGATACCGCTGAGCAACCGGTTGTAAATCCGTTCCATCTGCTGGGGGTGCCCGTTGAACAGACCGGTCTTGCCGTGGGCTCGCAGGATGTGTCCGGCCCCCTGGCCGACGAGACCGCGTCTTCCGATGTCGGCGAGAAAGTGAAGCAGGAAGGAAGCGGCCAGCAAGGCGCTGAGAAGGAGAAGGACCGTGTGCCTATCCCGGGCGCCGAACAGTTGTTCGAGGCCGGTCGACGGCACTCCCGGACTGAACAGAACGAGGATCTTCCACGGCAACAGGAACATTGCCAGGAGGGTTACCTGCGACAGGACGAAGAGGAGGACGTAGAGCGTCGACTGGACTGGAGTGTCGAGGAGAACGATCCGGTAGATGCCAGCCATCCATCTGTATCTCGCCACGAACGGCGGACCGGCTATCCCTCGTGCCGATGCATGCGCCAACGGCTAGCTCCTTGCTCCGCATTCGGCCGCGATCTTGATGCCGATCTGGTCCTTCAGGTTGTGATAACGCGGTTCGGCGGCCGGGTAGTCGATCAGCCTAATCCGGTGCCCCCGGGCCCGGACGGCCTGGACGAACCGTTCCTGAAACGCGAAAGGCGTGTTGCTGTCGCGCGTGTTGCCGATCACGATGATCTCGCGATCAGGGTCGGGAACGATCCCGTCTACATGATCGAGTGGGTCGTAAAGGGACGACAGATAGTCGTTCGACGGCATCTGCCAGCCATTCCGCAAACTCATCAATCGCGCGCGCTCGGTCAGCGCAAAGGCGCCGGAGGTGAGAACGGCACAGGATATATCCTTGCGGCCCAGCGTCATCAGACCCGCCGCCAGGGTGGCGCCTCCGCTATGGCCAAGAAGCACGAACCGGGCGATGCGGTAGCGCTGGCGCAACTGATCGAGCGCTGCATCGACGGCCAGGTATTCGCCCGGCAACCGCCGGTTCCAGACATTGCCGCTCGAGCCGAAAGTGCCGGGGCGTTCGAGGAGAATGGTCGGCAGACCCGTCTTCTCAGCCATCTTCCGTGCAAGCGATTCCTGACCCTCGACCGAGTTCAGCGGGATATCGTCCGGGTTCAGCTTCGCCCAATCGTCCCGGTCTCCGCGCAGGAAGACGAGGACTGTGGTGGCATCCCTCACCTCTCCGCCGACGAAATAGCGTATACAGCCCTCTCCGGCGCCGAATTCGACCCAGACGGCATTATCGCCGAGCGGACAGTCATTCCGGTCGGCGGGACCGTTCCACTTCAGTTCGTTCGCGGCGGCGATGAGGGGCGCCAGCGCGGCCATCGCGGTTGCGAGGAAGAAGAGGATCCGCCAATAGATCATGACTTCATACCTTGCGCGCCCGGTCCGAGTGACCGGAGCGATCCGGACACCGGTCACCTGCCTAACTCGCCAACGCCGGCTCTTCCTGTTCAATCCTCTGGGCGACGATGCGGACGAGCTCCCAGAACTTCAGTGGGCTTGATGCCTTGAACGCCACCATGTCGCCGGTCCGCAGGTCCGAAAGCAGGGCCGACACCAGGTCCTCACGCGTCTCGTAATGGCCGGCGCGTATCGCAGGGGGAACCGCCGACTGCAGGCTGGGCGTTTCGCTGCCGATCGTATAGAGCCGGTCGATACGCGCCTCGGCGACGGCCTCGGACAATTCGGCGTGGAGTTCGCCCGACTGCGGGCCGAGATGGCGGATATCGCCCAGGACCGCGATACGCCGTCCTGCCGAATGGAAACGGGCGGCCTTGCCCAGCGTATCGAGACAGGCCCGCATCGAAAGCGGCGTGGCATTGAAACTGTCGTCGAGGATCCAGACCGATCCGGTCCGGTAGTCGTAGCGTCGAAGCTGGCTGCGTCCTTCCACGCCGGAGAAGCTCGCGAGTGCGGCAATCGCCGGTTCGAGCTTGAGGCCGAGGGCATCGACGGCTGCAAGGCTCGCCATGCAGTTGCTCGCCGGGGCGGCGCCGACAGTCCCTATCTCGAACTCGTACCGTCTGTCGCGGCACTGGCAGGAAATGCGGCTGCCAGTGCCGGAAAGGGTCAGATCAAGCAGACGGAAGGCGGATTCGGGATTCCGGCCGAACGTGGTCACCCTCCCGGTCTGTTTGCGGGCGATGTCGCTCGCCTGCGACGCGAGGGGCATGTCTTCGTTGACGATCGCCGCGCCGAAACGGGTGAGCCCCTGAAAAGCCTGCGCCTTCTTCCTCAGAATCTGCTCGACCAGATGGTCAGGATCTTCCTCCTGCTTTTCCACCGCGTCGATATGAGCCAGGCCCAGATGCGTGAACACCACGACATCCGGCTTCAGAACCATGGCGGCTTCCGCGAAGTTGGCGCCGCGCAGCAGCCCCATCTCAGCCACGACGTAACCCGTATTCGGGCTGCTCGAGGCCAGGATCTCGTAGACATGGGTGGCGAGATTGAGGTTTCCGTAATTGGCGGTGACGGTCCCGTATTCCCGCAGGGCATGGGCTATCATCTGGCGCGTGGTCGTCTTGCCAACTGACCCGACGACAAGGACGAGCCTGCCGGAAAACCGCGCCCGCGCGGCTCGGGCGAGATCGGCGAGAGGTCTTGCGGTGGGAGGGCATGCCAGGATCGGCAATTCAGCCCGTTCGAGCACCTGCGCGGTGATCAGGTTGCTCGGCAGGACGAGACATCCCCTGCCCCCGCGCTTTCCGGAGAGTGTTTCGAGCGCGCTCGCAAGCCGCGATTCGCCATAGATGAAATTGATCGCATGTTCCGAGACGGGCAGATTATCCCGCGAGGGGAGTTGCGCACGAACGGAGGTCGGCCGCCATCGTACGCCGGGGCTTCTGATCCATACGCCCTCAACAGCGTGGGCGAGCTCGGCCGGGGTCCAAAGTATAGGTTGCATGTCAGATTTCCGGTTGGCCTTTGATGAGTGCGATCGGGCGCATGGTCATTCGTCGCAAAGCGTCAGACATTCCCAACTGAGATTGCTCACCCGCAGCCGCGCCGCATCGGGGCCCTCCTCTGCTTGTTAGAACCTCGCGCTTCTAATGAACAACATTAGCGTGGCGCACTGGCGGCGCGTGTAGACGACGGCAAGAGCCACAATGTCGGAAACACCGTCTGCGAAATCCTCCTCAAGAACACCAACGACGGAACCAGCGCCTACGAACTGATGGCAGGCTTGTTTTAGCATCCGCTGCCTCAATTCGCTCGTCACGCAAACCGGCACCATCGACGCAATCAGGGTCCGTCATTCCGCAGACGTTTAGGACAAGTTCATCGAAGGGACCTGGAAGGTCTTTGGCGAGGCCGAGCGCACCCTTGCCGCCCGGCAGGACTGGTCCGGCACCTGCCTGCAACCCGAGGAACAGGCCATTCTCGCCGAGGCGCCCACCTCGTCCGATTCGGCGACAGCGATGGCGAAACGACAACCCCGATCAGGCCGGAACAGTTCCTGGTCTCCGCCGTCATGACGACCGCGCATGCGATCTCTGGACCATCTTCGATGTCGTGCAAGAAATCTGCATCACGGGCGGCTTGCGAGGCGTTTCCCGCGACCAGTTCGGTCACCCGCGCCGCATGAAGTCCCGACCCGTCAATGGCATCGATCAGGACATCAAGCTCAACAAGGCGCTGTGGATCATCGGGCAGAGAATGGCCGACATGAAGGCGTGAGGTGAGAGGTGAGAGGTGAGAGGTGAGAGGTGAGAGGGAAAATTGAGGAAAAGGCGTCGCTCGCAAGGGTAGCGCATTCTTCATGCGGCAAACCGACAGATGTGTTAAAGACGCAAACGAGATTCGAAATTTGAGGGCTAAAGCAGCAGGCGCGGAGCCAGCCCGCGCCAACCAGACAGGATAAGCCGGTCTGGCTGAGGCAACAGGCTTTGCCCTCAAACGGAGGAAAGACGATGTGGTTCTTGCCACTGAGTGTTTCCCTAGAATTGAAAAAGACCCGGAAGAGCTGGCTACTCACGATCCGGGTCTCATTCATGTCCTAGGAAACGGGGGGCGGCCGAAAGGTCGCTCCTCACTCCGGAACTGAATATAGCGACTTTCCTCACATTTTCCAAGCATTCTCCGTTCTCTCGCCGCATCGAGCGGCGAGCTCGGTTTCCGGATTGATCGGTTAGGCAGATTCGTGAAGGGTTAGGCCGAAGTATTCCCGGACAGCTTCGCTTTCGAGGGCGGCTTTTCGAAAAATGCGTCGACCTTGTTCTGGCCCTTCGCGCCGATCCGTCCCCAACGCCGCTCAGGGACGACTTCGCCAAACAGGTTCGGCGAAATCTCCAGCGCGTAATAACGCGCCATGTTCCGCTCCTCGTCGAACCGTTCGCCGTAGATCTGATCCAATCCTTCCATTCTCCGATACTCGCCATTTGGAGAGCATATGTCCAATCAGAAAACGGAATCGATCCTGCATGGAGAATCGACCGGATTGATTGGCGGCCGCCTTGCTGCTGATCGCCGCCGCAACCCCGGCCCGAAGGCCGGGCCGCTTGTGCCTGGTGGCACCCACGCGGACCTGCGAGGGGAACCCCCTTCGGCCCCCTCGGACACCCCTGCCCGCCCTAACAGCTCTTCGGCCTCGGCGCGGAAATCCCGCCGGAAGAGCGAACAGACCATCATGGCCGAGGCCGCCGATCTCGTCCGATTCGGCGACAGCGAGGGCGAAACGACAACCCCGATCAGGCCGGAACAACTCCTGATCCCCGCCGTCATGACGACCGCGCATGCGATCTCTGGACCGTCTTCGACGTCGCGCAAGAAAACTGCATCACGGGCGGCTTGCGAGGCGTTTTCCGCGACCAGTTCGGTCACCCGCGCCGCATGAAGTCCCGACCCGTCAATGGCATCAATCAGGACATCAAGCTCAACAGGGCGCTGTGGATCATCGGGCAGAGAATGGCCGAGGGGTGGTGCATTTCAGCTAAAGGCCCAAGCGTCCCGCATATATACGGCACCGCCGCATACTCATCTTGACCAATGGACGGCAGTGCCGTATATTTGCCCTATGCAAAGCGTAATTCAAACCGCTACTTTCTTTCGCAGGCCAAGCGGTGCGGCCTGTCCGACAACGAGCTTCAAGAGATTGTCGCCGTAATCGCGGCCGACCCCGAGGGTGGGGCGCTGATGGCCGGGACGGGCGGGGCGCGAAAGCTGCGCCATGCCCGCGACGGCCAAGGAAGAAGCGGAGGATTCCGTACCATTCACTATTACGGGGGCGGGGATATTCCCGTCTTTGCCCTCGCGATCTACGGGAAGAACGAGAAGGGAAACCTCTCGAAAGCTGAACGGAACGAACTGGCCCGCATCCTTCCTAAGCTGGCCGATGCCTACAGACAGAGAAAGGAGAAGGCATGACCTTCGGAAAAGAGCTTATCCAGAGCGCAAATGAAGCACTGGCGATCGCAGAGGGCCGCGCAGAACCCGCCGCTGTTTTCGTCCCAGACACCATCGACGTTGCGGCCATTCGCAAGCGCCAGAAACTTTCGCAGGCAGAGTTTGCGAAGCGGTATGGTCTGCCCGCTGGCACGATCAAGGATTGGGAGCAGAAACGCCGCCAACCGGATCGCGCTGCGATGCTGCTGCTGAAGGTGATCGAAAAAGCCCCTGACACGGTGGCGCAGGCGATCCGCGCCTGAGTCCGGTGTGCCCGGGCACCAGGTCCGGGCCGCTCGACGTCCGCATCGAGCGGCACGGGCCTGGGCGAGGGGAACCCCCTTCGGCCCTTCCCCTCGGACACCCTAACAGCTCTTCGGCCTCGGCTTGGAAACCCCGCCGGAAGAGCGGGAGCAATTCGCGCACGTTCATCAGATCGACAATGTCGCCACCATGACTGACGCCGCTCGCTGCGACAACGCAGTGTCGATCGCGGTCACGACATTGCCTGCAGCGATCCTCGCGAGGGGCTACCGTACCCAACTCGTCTGACTTTCCGGATTCGGCCGATCTCGACGCGGCGGTTGCGGAAGAAAGCGCGTCGACGTCGCGCGGCCCCGCCCCGGGTTGCCCTGCTGCGTCGGAGCACTCCTCACCTGTCCCGACATCCGGAGGTCTCGAAAGCACCGATCCCAACGCAACGGCCTGCCGCCTCTTCGCCAAGTCGCCCGCAACCGCCGCGTCGAGGTCGGCGGCGACTCCTTCACCCTGACGGTCAACACCGGCTACGGCAAGCTCAACGCCAACCTCGGCGGCGATTTCCACGGCTTGCGTGTCCTCCATTCGCCGTCGCGAAGTGCGGTCACATAGCGGCGGAGACGAGCAGATCGGGCTGCTCGCCGGCGATGTCCACCGCCGCCGGTTCGTTCGAAGCCTCTCGTTCCTGGAGGAAACGCAGGTAGGCGACGAAACCGGACAGATAGTGCTCCACGTCGTCGATGCGGACACGGAAGGCATGGTGGCGGATAAAGAAGCTGCCGGCGATTTTCGCCGGATTGGCGAAGAACATCGCCAGTTCAGGCCAGAAATGTCCGTTCAGCAGATGGCGCGCCCGGGTCTCGAGCGCCCGATAGAACTTGTCGAGATCCACCTCGTCCAGGAGATGGCGATATTCCGGCTGGCCCTGCAGCCGCACGATCATCTTCTCAGCCGCCATCATCAGTTCCAGGAGCGTCGGGAAGGCGGTGATCCTCTCGATGACGAAATCGAGATAGTCCACGAAGTTCTTGATGCCGAAGCGATAGTATTGCTCGTCCGGTTCGTAGCGCGTCAGTTCGTTCACACAGTAAGCGAGCCAGTGATCGTGCGCCTTCCAGTGCCCGGCCTCCATGAAATAGGCAAACGCTTTCTTCACTGCCGCCAGCCACCTTGCGTCGCCCGTCAGGCCATAGAGGCGCATCAGGCCGAACGCGGCCTCGCCATCATAGTAGATGATGCGGAACTCGTCCTTCACCTCGAGCGTGGGATGGAGGAGAACGTGACTGAACCTGCCGGTTTCCGGATCCTGCATGTGCAGGATGCCGAGCGCGAGCCGTTCCAGAAGATCGAGATAGCGGTCGGTTCCTGTGACTTCGCTGTATTTTGCGAGGGCAAGCAGACAGACGGCGTTCCCCCCGAGCTTGATTTCGGAGCTGGGATCGACAAGGAACGCGAGCGAAGCGGTTTCGCGCTCGACCGTCTTGATGAGGACGCCCGTCAGGTATTCGAGGCCGCGATCGATGGCTTGCCTGAGTTGCAGGTCGCGGGTCACCTCGTACGCCTCGATCATGGCATAGAGGGTACTGGCGTGGCGCAGGCTGTTATAGGCATCGATCGGCCGGTCGAAGCATGGATGCCAGCCGTAATGAAACCGGCCCTGCGGTCCGACCTGCGAGGCGAGATAGGCGCTGCCGCGGCGGATCAGCCCGGTCACGTCATCGGCCGTCAGACGATCGATGATGCGCCGTCCGGCGGTCAGGCCCGCCCCGCCGAGCAGGTGAACATCCGGGGATCCGGCGGAGGCGAAAGCCCCCCGGCTCGAGAAGACCCACACGGTCTCCTCTTCCGGAAACGCCAGATCTTTCAGCCCATGCCGGATAGTGGCATATCTGCGGAAATTGCCCTGGTTCACAACGGCATGCGCGAGTGTGGCTCCCCCATAGAGCATCGCGTTGCTGTTGAGTTCGGCTTCGAGAAAGGCGTGCTTGAACTTGTCATCCAGCGATATGCCACGCCGGAAATAGTTGCGTTTGGTCACCTCTAGGCGCTTCTGCAGGTCGCGCCAGGTCATCGCCTCGGCGTATTCGACCCAGTCGACGCGCAAGAATTGCACCGTCATCTTCCTGGAGGCAACCAGTCGTTCGACGCGTTGCGTTCCCCGCCGCCACGCGGTCGCGAAATCCGGAGCCGTAACCGTCACGACCTCGGCCCGTCTCACCCCGTCGCTCACCGAGAAGAACAGGACGTAGGAGGGCAAGGGATCTGCAAGCGCGACAATCCCGCTCTCCACTTCGGGGCGAAGCCTCGCAAGGAGGATAGGCAAAGCAGCGGGCCTCACTTGCCGGCCCCGGCGAGGTCGCGCCCCGTGTCCGTCCCGTTTCGGAGGGACACCCCGCTCGGGGAGAGGGCAAGCCGAAGCCGCCCGCGCGAAAAGAGCCGGATCCCGGCTCCACCTGTCCGATTCTTCGTCATTCAGCCTTCCAAGACTTCCAATTCTGCTGATGATTTGCGGCTTTGGAGAAGTGAGCCCCGCGGCGGCGCTAATAGGCAACATAAGGGGAGGCTCCTCCCCTCACGGCTGCGTGCTGCCCGCATCCGCTCGCCGGGATGCGGGACAATTGTGCCTCGAAAGCGGCTAGAGCAGCGCGTCGACGATGGCCGAAAGTTTTTCGGGAGAAAGGGCACCGGTGTATTTCGTCCCGTTGACGAAGAAGGTGGGGGTCACCCTGACGCCGAGCTCCGCGGTCGCGCGGGCGCGCACCGTCTCGACATCCGCTTGCAGCTTGCGGTCGGTCAGGCATGCCTCGAACGAGGCACGCGAAAACCCGAGGGGAGCCACCACGCGCAGGAGCGCCCTTTGCGCGTCGATCGCGTGCGCCCATTTTCCCTGCTGTTGAAACAAGGCAGCAACGACATCGAAATAGCTATCCTTCGCGCAGCGGGCGAGCATGGCACCGGCCTCCGCGCGTGTGTCGAGGGGAAATTCCCGAAAAATGTAGCGAACCTTTCCGCTGTCGATGTAGCGCTTCATGATGACCGGCAATGTCGTCGCATGGAAGCGCGCGCAATGCCCGCAGGTGAGCGACGCATATTCGATGATCGTGACGGGAGCGCGGGCCGCTCCCATCGCCATATCCGGCAGGCCGCCGGATCGCGATCCCTTGTCCGGCTCTGCCGCGGCCCGCGCATCGGGTTGGCGACCCAAAACAGGCCGAAGCGCGCCGTCTTTTGCAAGCGCCATAGGCGCGTCCGCACTGCATGCCAGTACGGCGAGCACCACGGCGACCGCCCGGCGCAACCGCCTCTTTCCGCTCGAAATGCCGTTTGGGCGGTGCATAGGGGAAGTCTGCATCCTGGTGGTCCTTTGCTGAATAAGAAGAGCACAGGCGAGCTCGGCACATCGCTCCGCTCGTCCGGCATGCGTACGTCGGCCTGCCATACGGCGTCATTGCGTTATGTGCAGACCCATTCATGGATACGGCACTGATTTTCCTCGCCGCCGCATTCGTGAATCGCCCTGTGCTCGGCTTCGCGGCGCGTCGGAGCGGCAGCGGCTCCCCAAGAAGGCAGGCCGTCGGTGGAGGGCCGGCCTACTGCATAGGCCGCGCAGTGCCAGCGTCGGGCGGCGGGAGCATCGTTACCGTTCAGATCGCTGAGGATGACGACGGCGGTATGGCAATCGGTGCCGTGCGCCGTCCGGCAGTCGCTGATTGCCCGCTCCACGGCATCCGCCTGCCTGTCCGCGCCCCAGAAGAAGCCGTGCCGATCCGTCGCGGGTGAATAGGCGATGGCTCCCCATATCCCTCGCGGCTCCTGGCGTGCCGGCCCGGTCGCGGCCGGATCCCCGGAATTGACCATCAACGGCGCAACGACTGCGGCTGCAAACAATCCGGAAATAGGTTTCATTGTCCTGTCCTCCTGCCTCCCATGGGGAGGCTGCCCAAAGCGTTCAATCCGGCGTCATGTGGTCCACCGCGCCGACAAAGTTGCGGACGGAACGGATAACGACGGCTTGCTCTGCCTGCTGTCGGCGAGAAGGACCCTCGCACTTCCCGCTGGCGAAGGCGCGCATGGCATGACTGCCGGCGTCGCTTCGCCCGCCAGGTGGGCTGCAAAGGATGCCGTTTGATATCCGGGTATGATTACGCCATTCCGGCACGCTGTGACTTCCTCGAATCGACATAAATTTACTATAAAAATAGGGAGATTATTTACTAATACACAATATTAGACGTTATTTACCTGCCATAGTTCTTTCTAGTATTCGGGAGCGTGGCTCTCGGTCGCGACCGGCACCTGCAGTCGCGAAGGTGCCGCCGCCGTTGGCCATCATCCGGCGGTCAGTCAACGCCGAGTGGTTGATGGCGCTGAAGGTCGGCACGAAAACCGGCACAGGCGATGGCGAGAAGAATAGCTTCCGGCTGGCCTGGCATAACGGCGACCGCAACAGGGACTGGGAGACACGGACGGCCACCGTCGAGCTGCGCATTCCGAAGCTGCGCACGGGTAGCTATCTCCGTCCGATCGAATCTGAAAACAAAGTAGGATTAGCTTGAACGCACTGTCCGAAAGCGCCGCGGCAGGCCACACCGCTGTCGAAATGTCAAAGATCGCCGATCGTCGCCAAGTGAGGATTAATCAGAGAAAGTCGCGCTGGGCCGCATTGCGTCTTTGTCGTTCATTCGGGTATCCAAATCGAGAACTGATTTTGTCCGAACTGGGTTCGTTCATAGTGGACCTGCCCGCCATGGGCCTCGGCAATGAGGACGGCGGCCCACAGCCCGACGCCATGGCCTTTCGACCCCTTTCCGCGCCAGTGACGGGCGAACATGTTGGTTCGAACCTCCTCGTCAAGCGGCGGACCAGAATCGCGCACATGAAAGACGACACCGGCCCGCCCTTTCCAATTCCGTTGGGCAACTTCTACCATAACCGACGCCCGTGCCCCGCTATGAAGCTGCGCGTTATCGATCAGCTTGCTAAGCCCGATGGCGAGAATATCAGTATCGCCATGACCGACGATTCCCACCTCACCGCAAGGGCCGTTTTCGTGCCCCGCGGCCTTGAGGCAGGAGCGTGCCAGGTCCAGCGCATCGAAGGGAAGAGTCCGGCGTTCATTGAGCCTCGCTCGGATATCCTCGATATGCAACAAGGACTGGACGAGTTCGTCAATCTTGCCTGCGTTGCCGGAAATCCTGCGAGTGCGCTCGAGAATCTCGGACCGGGGCTCGATCCTCTCGATGTTTCGGCTACTGGCCGTAATGATGGCGAGCGGCGTTTTGATTTGATGACTGAATATCTTGACCCAGTTGCCATGGGTTTCGGCAGCCTGCCTGCTGAGATCGGCGGCCATCCGCTCCATCGCCAGATGTGCCTTCGCCTCTCGGTGCTCCTTCCTCATGGTCACGCTTTCAGCGACGGTGAAGGTGAAATTAAACAGGACAGAAACCAACAACGAGATTTCCGACGAATAGAAAGCAAGGGGAGAAGGGCCGACGACGCCGACTAACTGCAAACAGGTAATAATGAATCCGATGGGAATTCCAATCAGGCCAGCCCCGAGGACCCGTGGATGACGGAGAGCCTTCTTGCGGTGAGAAAGGAGGATGCACGCTGGAACCCAGCCCAGGGCCACTGCGAGGCCGAGCAACAGGGACAAATAGGCAATGCTACTGTAGCCTCCTGCCACCGCCACGATTGCACCGCCGAGGCTGACGAGGAGCAAGCCGCGCGAGACATGGTCAAGCAAGCTCGAAACGAGCGTAATCCGGGTGGCATCCCTGTAGAAAACGATAGCGGCGGCTAACAAAAGACACATGGAGACACCAACCCCTCTGTCCAACAGAGCCGGTGGAGCGGCTTGGACAAGAGACAGGTATCCGTCGCGGGTGAGCAGGAAAATGAAGGCTGCGGCTGCATATATGGCTATTCCGCGGAAGATCGAAAGGCGATGCACCCCCCAGTGGATCGCACTGGCCGCACACATAGCCAGGACGCCCAGGATAAGCGCGCCGGCGAGGAGACTTTCCACCAGCAGATAGCCGGAGTAGCGTGCCTGTGTGTCGATCTGCGGCCAGAAGAGTACCGAACTCTTTGACTTCACGCGGACATATGCGATGTCGCGATCGGTTCCACTGAAGAGCACCGGGGCAGCAAAACCCCGCCATCGGAAGATCCGGCCCGATGCGGGCCTCGTATCTCCTTGGGAATAGGTCTCAAACGCGTTGACTGCCTCAGAGACTGTACTTCCCTCGCCTGGATTTGGAACGAAGAACGTTACCTCGTCCAGGAAAGTTGGAAGTGTGAAGATTACTCCCGCCTTGCCCGCAGGCCCGACGAAGCGGAGCCTGACCCAAAAAGTGTCAGAGGAATAGCCCGCTGCAAAGCCACTGTTTGGGAGGGTACGCCACGACCGCGACACGGCTACCTCGGAGGCCGTCAAGGAACCGTTCTCGTCCCGTAACAGTTCTACGGCCAACAGACGCGCTTCGGCCGCATGCGTTGGCGACAGGAACGTGTGGAACATGCACGTGGATAATGCATGCACGATGAGCGCACGAATGCACAATCTCCTGACGGACGCAAAACGGAAGGGACCGGATCTGGCCGCGCTGTGCACATTGCCGCCATCGCCGCATTCGAAAGGATAAGTCACGCGATATGGCCGCCGAGCAGTGAAAGAATAATCAACTGAATATGTAGCGAATATAGTAATTAGTTAGAACTTAAAAGGTGGCACTTGAGCACCTTTGTTCCAAATTGGTTCAGACTTTTCCCCCTGACACTACCGACGAGCGAGAACTCAAGTCCATGTACTGAGAGCGATGCGCGCTATAGTTGCTACACCTCCGGAATATGCTCTCAATGCAAGCATAGTTGACGTGTAGTTACGAGATACAACTCAGCGGGAAATCGGCTGAAAGCGCCGAACAGACACGCTCGAGCTGGCTCGCCGTGCTTGTGGCGTGAGCAGGACTCGCCGATGTTCGCGTCGCGCAGGGCAGGATCGCCGGCCTCGAAAAAGAAAAACCCGGGAGGCGAAGCCCCCCGGGAGATTTGGCGACAGGAGTTGAAGTCCGGCGTCAGACCGCTATCTGCATGTCCTGGTCGATCCAGAGCGTGGCCCCGGCATTGGTGTAGACGTCGAACGTCACGCCGCCTGAGGTCTCGGTGCCGCCGGTAGCAGTGAACCCGACCGCCGTCACGCTGTCGTCCGTCCCGCCGACGATCATCAGCGTGTCGGTGGTATCCGACATGTCGAGCACCGACTGCAGGTCCAGCGTCACGCTGTTGGCGCCGGAGCCGCCGATATCGATCATCTCGATGCCGGTGACCGTGTCGGAGGCGAGCGCCGGGAAGACGATCGAAATGCCGCTTCCGTCGAGCACCAGGCTGTCGGTGCCCGCCCCGCCGTCGATCCGGGCGAAGGCGAGATCCGAGACGTGGATCGTATCGTTGCCTCCAAAGCCGAGGAGCGTATCGGCCCCACCCCCGCCGGTCAGGATGTCGTTGACATCCGAGCCGGCGAGCCAGTCAGCGCTACTCGTTCCTGCGGTCGGC
>NZ_JAMXLD010000024.1:3549-4715 GCF_024054295.1 Ciceribacter sp. RN22 | reverse complement strand
TGCCAAATGCGACCCGGTCCTGAGCGGCAGGGTTGCTGTCGAGGATAACCAGATCCGCGATGCCGTCACCGTTGACGTCGCCCATGACTGTTTTCCATGCGCCGGTCGGATCATCACCACCCCCAGCTTCCCCGATATACTGCTCGGGAGCGAAGGTTCCATCCCCATTGCCAAATGCGACCCGGTCCTGAACGGCAGGGTTGCTGTCGAGGGTGACTAGATCCGCGAAGCCGTCACCGTTGACGTCCCCAATGACTGTCTTCCATGCGCCGCTCGGATCATCCCCACCCCCAGCTACCCCGATCTGCTGCTCGGGGCTAAACCCAGCCGGGGCCGGATCCGCCCCCGTTATATCCTGCGTCACCGTGGTCACATTGCCCGCGGCATCGGTCACTTCGGCCGAGACGGTAAGCGTAGCGCCCGTGGCCAGCCCGCTGAGATCGATCGACGACGAGATCCAGGTACCCGTTGCATCCGCCGTGACCGTTCCGATCACGGTGCCGCCGGCCGAAATCGTGACCGTCGCACCCGGATCTGTCGTACCCGACATTTGCGTCGTATCCGCAGACGAGATGAAGTCGCCATAGGTTGCACTGTCGTTCGACATGGCCTCGATCGTCGCCAGCGGCGGCGTCGTGTCCAGTGCGGCCGGCGCCGTATCCGTGGCCGAGGTGCCTCCGGCGTTGGTCACATTGGCCGCCACATCCACCGGACCATCGGTGAGCGTCGACAGATCGGCCGGGGCCGCCTGCCAGGTGCCATCGGGCAGAACCGTCGCCGTCGTCGTCACCGTATTGGTGCCGTCGGTCAAGGTAACGGTCACTGTCTGACCCGCTTCTACGCCGGTCGTCGTCCCGGTGATCGTTACACCAGTCGATTCCGCCAGGTTGACGATGTCGTCGCCGGCAATCGGCGTGTCGATCGCGATGACGGGGGTGGCGATGCCGTTGACCTGCACGCCCTGCTGGATCCAGACCGTGGCCGGACCGTTCGTATAGACGTTGAACGTCATGCCGTTCAGGGTCGCGGTGGTGCCGGTGGGGGTGAAGCCCGTTGCCGTCACACTGTCATCCGTCCCGCCGACGATGACCAGCGTGTCGGTGGTCCCCGACATGTCGAGCACCGTCTGCTGGTCGACCGTCAGGCTGTTGGCGCCCGTCCCGCCG
>NZ_JAMXLD010000024.1:1343-3539 GCF_024054295.1 Ciceribacter sp. RN22 | reverse complement strand
TAAAGATCCGAGCTCGGAACAATCGCTGTGAAGCCGCCGCCCGCAGTGCCGAGATAAAGAATATCATTGGCAATGCCGGCAGTGGTGTTTACGAAGAGAAGATCGTCGATCCCGTCCCCGTTGAAGTCCCCGACAACCACGACCTGCCCGCTCGTCCACGGCACTACAAGATCCGCGCCCGTGCCAATCCCCGCGAAATTGCCGTCCGCGGTGCCGAGATAAAGCGTCTCACTGGCAATGCTGCCATCGTTGTTTGCGAAAACGTAATCGTCGATCCCGTCACCGTTGAAGTCCCCGACATACACGGCCTGCCCGCTCGTCCACGGCAGGTAAAGATCCGAGCTCGGAACAATCGCTGTGAAGCCGCCGCCCGCAGTGCCGAGATAAAGAATATCATTGGCAATGCCGGCAGTGGTGTTTACGAAGAGGTTATCGTCGATCCCGTCACCGTTGAAGTCCCCGACATACACGCCCTGCCCGCTCGTCCACGGCGCGACAGGATCCGCACCCGTGCCAATCCCCACGAACCCAGCCGGAGCCGGATCCGCGGTAGTGATATCCTGTACGGCCGTAGTCGTGTTGCCCGCCGCATCGGTCACTTCGGCTGTCACGGTGAGCGTAGTACCCGCCGTATACCCGCTGAGATCGATCTGCGGAGAGATCCAGACACCGGTCGCATCCACCGTGACCGTGCCGATCACAGTGCCATCGACCGAGATCGTGACGACCGAGCCCGGATCGGCCGAGCCTGAGACTTCCGTTACATCCGCGGCGGAGACGAAGTCGCCATAGGTCGCACAGTCGTTCGACATGGCCTCGATCGTCGCCACCGGCGGTGTCGTGTCCAGTTCGGCCGGCGCCGTGTCGGTGGCCGGGTTGCCCTGGGTGTCGGAGACATCCGCCGTCACGGTGATCGGGCCATCGGTGAGCGAGCTGACATCGACCGGAGCCGCCTGCCAGGTGCCATCGGCCAGGACCGTCGCCGTCGTCGTCACCGTATTGGTGCCGTCGGTTAGCGTCACAGTTACAGTCTGGCCTGCCGGCACGTCGGTCGTGGTGCCGGTGATGACAACATCGCCGGCTTCAGCCGCATTGACGATGTCGTCGCCCTCGATCGGCGTGCCGATCGTGATGGTCGGCAGGACATCGTAGAAACCGGTCGCCGGACCGCTGATGTTGCCGTTCGGATCGGTCGCGGTGGCGGTGACCGTGCCTTCCGGCTGAGTCGTCGGAGACTCGGCCGTCCAGTTGCCGCTGCCATCTGCCGTTGCGGTGGTCTGCGTGCCGTCCGGCCAGGTGATCGTCACCGTCGAGCCAGGATCGGCCGTGCCGGTGACTTCCGGCATGCCGTCGCTGTCGGTGTCGGTGACGCTATCTATGGTCACCGACGCCACCGTGTCGAGCGTAACCGGGGCCGTATCCGTGGCCGGGGTGCCTCCGGCATTGATCACATTGGCCGCCACATCCACCGGACCATCGGTGAGTGTCGACAAATCGGCCGGGGTCGCCTGCCAGGTGCCGTCGGGCAGAACCGTGGCTGTCGTCGTCACGGTGTTGGTGCCGTCGGTCAAGGTAACGGTCACTGTCTGACCCGCTTCCACGCCGGTCGTCGTACCGGTGATCGTCACACCAGTCGATTCCGCCAGGTTGACGATGTCGTCGCCGGCAATCGGCGTGTCGATCGCGATGACGGGGGTGGCGATGCCGTTGACCTGCACGCCCTGCTGGATCCAGACCGTGGCCGGACCGTTCGTATAGACGTTGAACGTCATGCCGTTCAGGGTCGCGGTGGTGCCGGTGGGGGTGAAGCCCGTTGCCGTCACACTGTCGTCCGGCCCGCCGACGATGACCACCGTGTCGCTGGTCCCCGACATGTCGAGCACAGTCTGCTGGTCGACCGTCAGGCTGTTGGCGCCCGTCCCGCCAATATCGATCATCTCGATATTGGTCACGACGCCGGGAGCGACCGAGTTGACGAAATCGAGCGCGATGCCGCTTCCGTCGAGCGCCAGGGTGTCGAAGCCCGTGCCGCCGTCGATCCGGGTAAAGCCGGTATCCGATACATTGATGGTATCGTCACCCCCGAAGGCGAGAAGCACATCCGCCCCGCCGCCGCCGGTCAGCGTATCGGTCTTGTCCGAACCGGCCAACCAGTCGGCCGCAGCCGTTCCGGTGGGAGGCGTGACCACGCAGCCG
>NZ_JAMXLD010000024.1:0-1216 GCF_024054295.1 Ciceribacter sp. RN22 | reverse complement strand
TGTTAACGACCAGGTAGTCGAGATTGCCGTCTCCGTTGAAGTCTCCGACAAAGGAGTCCGTATTCCCGTTCCACATTGCACCGAACAGGTCGGTCGCGATGGCTTGTGGGGCAGCAAAGGTCCCATCCCCGTTTCCGAGGAAGAGATTGTCAACACCGCCATTATTTACAGCTAAGTAATCAAGGACTCCATCGTTGTTGAAATCTCCCACAAACGATTTGGTGTTTCCGTCCCAGTAGGCGCCGAACAAATCGGTCGTCACCACTTGAGCTGGATCGAACGTTCCGTCTCCGTTGCCCAGGAAGAGATTGTCGTTTCCGCCGTTGTTAACGACCAAGTAGTCGAGATTGCCGTCTCCGTTGAAGTCTCCGACAAAGGAGTCCGTATTCCCGTTCCACATTGCACCGAACAGGTCGGTCGCGGTGGCTTGCGCCGGGTCAAAGCCCGCCGGCGGGAGATCCACCTTGGTGATATCCTGCACGGCCGTGGTCGTGTTGCCCGCCGCATCGGTCACTTCGGCCGTCACGGTGAGCGTAGTACCCGCCGTATACCCGCTGAGATCGATCTGCGGAGAGATCCAGACGCCGGTCGCATCGACTGTGACCGTGCCGATCACAGTGCCATCGACCGAGATCGTGACGACCGAGCCCGGATCGGCCGAGCCTGAGACTTCCGTTACATCCGCTGCAGAGACGAAGTCGCCATAGGTCGCACAGTCGTTCGACATGGCCTCGATCGTCGCCAGCGGCGGCGTGGTGTCCAGTTCGGCCGGGGCCGTGTCCGTGGCCGGGTTGCCGTCGAGGTCGGTCACGTCGGCCGTCACGGTGATCGGGCCATCGGTGAGCGAGCTGACATCGACCGGAGCCGCCTGCCAGGTGCCATCGGCCAGGACCGTCGCCGTCGTCGTCACAGTATTGGTGCCGTCGGTAATCGTGACCGTGACCGTCTGACCGGTTTCGACGCCGGTGGTCGTGCCGGTGATCGTCACAGCGGTCGATTCCGCCAGGTTGACGATGTCGTCGCCGGCAATCGGCGTGTCGATCCCGATATCGGCGTCGGCATCTGCATCGGCATCCGCGTCGGCATCGGCGTCAGCGTCAGCGTCCGCATCAGCATCCGCGTCAGCATCGGCGTCAGCGTCAGCGTCGGCATCTGCGTCTGCGTCGGCATCTGCATCCGCATCGGCATCCGCGTCGGCGTCTGCATCGGCATCCGC
>NZ_JAMXLD010000023.1:0-22137 GCF_024054295.1 Ciceribacter sp. RN22 | reverse complement strand
CGCGTCCAGTGCTTGCTGGCGGTGTTGCGGATGTTCGTCGTTCCGCCGTCCGGCTCCATCTTCAGCAGCTCCTGAAAATCGACGTCCTTGCCCTTGGCACGAAGCTTGTCCGCGCGTTTCGATGCGGCCTGGAACAGCGCCTGCTTCGAACTCGGCATGCCCCAGCGTACGCGGGTCAGTTCGCGCTCACCGTTGTGGTTGCGCACGATCGGCGCCATCTGGTCGGGATAGATGTCGAGCGACGGCTCCAGATTGCCGAGCCGGTCGAAGGCGTGCGTCAGCGCGCGAATGGCTTCCTGGTTGGTCGTGATGTTGTAGAGATTGCACATCGGTCGCCTCGCAAGGTTGACGGCGGGTGCATGCTATCACCCGCTCCGTCTGCTCGAAACCTATCCTTTGCGCAACGGGTAGAGGGCCACTACCTAATCTCTGAATAGGTAGATTGCTGCTAAGATTACATTCACAACAGTCGCAAATGTTACGATAACGGTTAGCCACCAAATGCGATTGGTGAGGTTTTCCATTCGAGTAGCTGTACGTGACTGCTCCCGTTGGCGCAGCTCATCAAGATAGTAGTTGACCCCGGCCACTGTGCTAGTCGCCAAGGTGTCATGCTCTTGAATGAGTTCTTCGTCAGACAATGCTTTAAGAGCAGACAGGCTGTGCGACATCGTCCTATACCACGTCATTTTGAATGGCTACATCTGCTGCGAAATCTGCCTTCCCTCCGCATCAGGAACAATTGGATTTGATCGATTCCTCTCTTGCGGGGCCAGCTACGCGACCGGCGTTCCAGTTGCCTTCTTCGGCGTTTCGATCACCGGGCTCGGAATCACCGGCGTTTTCGGGTTCTTCGGATCGATCGGCTCGAGCACGACATAGGCCGGGTTCGGGTAGTGATCGAGCGCAGCGCCCGTCGCGGCATCAACGCCCATGCCGATCACGCCGCCGACAAGGATATTTCCGGCAAAGCCGGTAGCCCCTTCTCCGCTGACCTTCGTCTTCACGTCGAGCCGACCCGGTTTGTATCCCTCTCTCTCCGCGAATACCGTGAATTGCGCCTTCCGCTCGACCTTGATCGTACACGGTGACTGCGGGCACGCGTGGCCCAGAGATGTCGTAAGCTTGGCATCGTTCGGCAGCGCCGAGATGACGACGTTTTCACTCGTGCCGCGCGAAATCGAGCCACACGAACAAAGAGCCACGGCGAGCGCGGCAACAGACATAACTTTGAAATACATGATAACTCCCCTTACCCGAGGGTAAGGAAGCAGAATTGCGCGCAGAAGTCGATTTGCAATTTTACGATTGGTTAACCATGGGATGCCCGGCAGGTGCAACAGCGCCTGCAACTTCAGTTGTCCGTGAGCAAAGCGCCAAAAGCCGTCGACACGGCGTGACATCAGGGTCCACCCGGGAGCTACCCAACTTGCCGAAGCTTCACTCGGAGGGGTCGCATTTGCTGACCAAAACAGACGGAAGGCGAGACGACCTGACCTCATTTTTCGCGGTCGCTGTTTCGCACTCGGCGTGGTCGGCCCTCCGGATAGCGGCTCAGGATCCAGCACGAGTTGCCGTTCGAACTGCGCCTTGAGGCCCAGGACAGACAAAAGCGCGCCTCAAGATGGGTGCACCATTCGTGATGGCACATGTGAGCTACACACAATCCTAGCCTTGCCTGTCATCATCGACCACCAGGCACATCGCACATGGTCCCGCGGACGAGTTCGCCGCAGAAACACGCCAGCGATGTCGTCCGCATCGAACAACCTACTGCGATGAGCCCTTAACTCGCCGAGGCAATCGTCGGAACCACCTGTCGCCGCTGAGCACCAGCATGCCGTGGCGGAGAGTGTGGAGGGTCGTGGCTGTAGCTGCAGTGAAGGTGAGAGACCTGTCCCGGGACTTCACCTGGCCATCCGAAGCGAACCAATCCCGCTCTTGATCGATGGCGTCCTGGACCAGTTCCGGATCTCCGTCGATCAACCCTCTATCGGGGTCCGCTAGCAAGCTGCGGCCGCTCGGCATTCGCCTCGCGGTGATCGCGACCGTCCCCGGTCCTTCGAGGAGCCATCGAGCGGGATCGGCCCGCTCCGAACGGAGGTTTCTCACATGGCACAGGATCTTACACTCGCTCAACGCCATGCTTTCGCGCTCTCCCGCACCCTCATGGTCCCGGTCACGCTCTTCAGGTCCGGCGATGAGTTCGGCGTCCTGCCGAGCGACGAACTCGAAGACGGCGAAGTCGAGACCATCGCCGATTATGATCCGTGGGAGATTATGTGCGGCTCTTACTGAGATAGCCGCATTGAGGCGCAGCTCGGCTTGACCGAGCTGCGCATAATCAGAGTGCTTGGAGGAATGCCATCAGGTGATCGGGCGCCCGATATCTGACCGGCGCCGCCGCAATGGGCTGAAGGCGGCTCAACGCGGCCTCCTTCATTGCGAGATCGGCCTCCATGTAGATATGTGTCGTGCTCGGATCCTCGTGACCGAGCCACAGGGCGATAACCGTCAGGTCGACGCCCGACTGCAGAAGGTGCATCGCCGTCGTATGCCGGATCGTGTGGGGGGAGATCGAACGTTTCGAGAGTTCCGGGTACTTCAGGACGGCATGTTCCACTGCCAAGCTCAGCCGTTGTGTCACACTCGACCGGGACAGCCGCCCTCCTGCGCTACTCGGGAACAGGTATGCTTCCGATCGGGCGTCCGGCAGCCGCTTGAGCCAATGCTTCAGCGTTGTCGCGGTGGCTTTCCAGAGGGGGACGCTCCGGCGCTTTCGCCCCTTGCCGTGGAGATGCACGACCGGCGACAGATCGAGCTCCACGTCACCGACCTTGAGATTGATCGCTTCAGATACACGCGCTCCGGTGTTGTAGAGCAACGTGAACAACGCCTGATCCCGGCATCCTGCCCACGAGCCCAGATCGGGAGCGGAGATGATCGCCTCCATCTCGGATCGCGACAGAAAGCCCAACACTGTCTTGTCGTGCCGCTTTTGCGGAACGGCAAGACTGCGCTCGATCGTCGCCAACGCGGTCACGTCCTCGTGGGCGGCATATTTGAGAAACGCTCGTATCGCCGACAACCGGGCATTGCGGCTACGCACGCTGTTCTTCCGCTCGCGTTCGAGATGATCGAGGAAGGAAAGTATCAGCGGAGCGTTCAGGTCCGCCAAGGTGAGATCCGTCGGAGCCTTCCCGATCTTTTGTTCCGCGAAGGCGAACAGCAATTTGAAGGCGTCGCGGTAGGCGGCAATCGTACATGAACTGACCGCCCGCTGTTGGCGCAGGTGGTCGACGAAGAAGCGCTGCACCAGCACTGGGAAGGAGGGCGAGCGATCAGGCATGCCGGTTCTCCCCTAAACGGTAAGCATGATGCTCGAATCGTTCGCCTGCCAGCGCCATCAGTTCCGGGACGGCTTGCAGGTACCAGTAGGTATCCTTGGGGCTGACATGGCCCACGTAGACGGAAAGGGCCAATACGGCGTTGTCTATGTCTGTGCCATCGGCCTGCCAGAGCATGAGCCGTCGGCAGATGAAGGTATGCCGCAGATCATGAAGGCGAATGAACGGGTGGCCGCCGCGCGGCACTATACTGACTTTCCTTGTAAGCCGGTTCCAGGAGCGCCACACCCGCATATAGCCGAGCTCGCCGCCACTTTCCTCGTCGATAAAGAAGGGTTCGGAGTTTGAGGCCGGCGCTATCCCCGCCCGCATACGCATAAAGTCCTGAAGCGTTGTCAGCGCTGTCGGATGGAGCGGCACAATGCGTGTTCGTCCGAACTTCGAGTTCCTGACCTTCAACTGGCCTCTGGCCAGGTCGATGTCACCGCAACGAAGTCCAAGGACTTCGGATATCCGCAGTCCGGTTCCGGCCAGCAGACCAAGAAGTATTGGGAACGCTGCGGTTCTCGACCCGAAACCCGGACGAAGCTCCTGTGCGCAAGTGATGATGTCGTCGATCTCCGACACGGTGTAGATATGCGGTGCCAGCCGCCGGGTCGATTGCCCGAAGGGCATCCCTGCGGGGAATTCGGTCCTCGGCTCCGTCTTGGCCAAATGCCTTGCGAAGGGCCTGAGTCTCGCAAGACGTCCGGCCCAGGTAAACGGATCGGAATGGATCGCCTCTTCCTTGGCCCAGCGGACCGCGATCCCGGACGTCAATGGACCCTCATGGCCATGCCCATCGGCAAAGCGAGCGAAGCCACGCAGCAGATTCCCTGGGCTGTCCATCTTGAACCCGAGCTTATGGCATTCGTCGAGGTAAGCTTCCACGCGGGCGAGCATCGTGATCGAGGAGCTCATGCGATCGCTCCCGGCCAGGGCAGCGCGACAGCCGACAGCCGCGCATCGTCGAGGCGCGTGTAGCCAGCCGTGGTGTCGATGCTTCGATGACGAAGTAGGTCTGCGACCTGCTTCATTGGCACGCCGGAATTGACCAACCGGCTGGCGAGGGTGTGTCGAAGGATGTGGACGCGGCTGCGATCCCAGCCCAGCCGGGCGTAGGCTGCGTGCAGAGCCTTCTGTACGACCCGTCTTCCGACGGGTTCACCGAGCGGCGCGACGTGCCTGACGAATACCTCGCGACGCGTCGTCTCCGGCCGTTCGTGGAGGATGTAGTCGACGATCGCCTCGCCGGTCGTGACCGAAAGCGGCAATACGTAGGACCTCCGCGTCTTGCCTGCGGCCAACCTCACGACGCCCTCTTTCCAATCGATGTCATCGAGCGTCAGCCGGACGACCTCGCTCGAGCGCAGCCCAAGGTCTGCAAGGCATCGGACGATGGCGTAGCCGCGTCGGCGTGAAGGACAGGGCTCGTTAAAGGCCGACAAGAGCTGCTCCAGAGCGGTGGCCGACAGGGCTTCCGGCAGCTGTGCATCCCGCCAGCAAGCTGGACGCGGAACAGCATGGAGAAGATGCGTAACCTGGTCGCCGAGCATGGCGCGGTAGCGAAAATAGCATCGGATGGATCCCCCGACAAAACGGATGGCATGGGTGCCTCTCTCACCGGTCCCCAGTACGAAGCGACGGACGCTGGCAGTCGAAATCTTGCCGAGTTCGATGGACGCGCCGTCGAAGTGTTCTCGCAATAGCCGTCGGATGACACGGCATCGCTCGTCACGCGTGCTCCTCTGGAGACCCCAGACTTCCTCCATGTGCACATGGAAACGCCCTATCTCCGCTTCGATGTTGTCGGGTGGGGCGATGGGAATGAGACCATTCCGGCGCAGAATACGAAGCAAGGCGTTGATCGCAGCCCGGTTCAGGATGAGGTCTGCAGGAACCGGCCTTCGGCATCCGCATGTCGGCAAGTGACCAACAAGGAACCGGCTGACGCAATCTTCGTCGATGGCATTAAGGCCAATTCCTTCGGCGCGTAGCCAGCCGCCGAAATGAAGAACGCTCGCAATACACCTTCGGGAGTGTAGATCGGTATAGCGACCTCGTGACAGGTGGTCTTGGTAGAGGCCTATTGCAGGCCAAAGAATGTTGTCTGGATCGTAGAACTTATAACGAGTGTGCAAGGGGACGGGCATGCTTGAACTCCTTTGTGGGACGAGCAGCCGACCGTATTATGTTTAGTTCCACTGAGCAGCCACGGGGCGAAAACTCGGTGCATCGTACCTTTGAAGGGGTGGGCGCGGTTGTCAGCCGCACATAATCTCCCACGGATCATAATCGGCGTTATGCAGAGATCTGCATAACGCCGAATTCGATCCCTTCGAATACGGGCCGGCTCATTGATCCGGCTTTCCCTCTTCTGGTGCCGCTTGCGCGCGGCAGGCCGCAAGGGAAGCTTCGCCGCGGCCGGCACGGCCAGCTCGCAAGGTGCAGATCTGCACCTTGCCGGCCGCGCCCTTGCCCCCTTCGCTCTTCGCGGCCGCTGGAAAGGGCCCCGCAAACTACGGGGAGAACAGAAACAGGCAGAAAGGGCGGACGCGAGAGCGCCGGCACGAAAATGGAGAAACAAGATTTGGAGGACTTGCGGGAGCGTGTCCCGTGCGGCGTCATGTTGGAGCAGGCCGGCTTTGCGGTCGACGTGAAGGAGAGCACTCGCGGGGCCGTCAAGTACCGGCGCGGCGCGGAAATCGTCATCGTCATCCATGGCGGGAGGGGTTGGTTCGATCCCCTGTCCGACGCGAAGGGCGACGTCTTCAGTCTCGCCGCGCATCTCGAGGGAGTGTCCTTCGTCGAGGCTCTCGACCAGGTCGCCGCATTGGTCGGTTTCGTTGCCAAGGAGCCGGTGTGGACGCGAAGCGTTCGAGATTCCGTCCTGCTCGGTTCCATTCCGGAACGATGGGCAAGAAGCCGCATGCCTTGGCGCGGGTCGATGACGTGGCGCTATCTGCACGACGGGCGACACCTCCCGGAAACCATCATCCGCGATGCCATTCGTCACGATGTGCTGCGGGAAGGCCCGCAAGGCAGCATGTGGGCGGCGCACGTCGATGCTGATGGCGGTGTCACCGGCTGGGAGGAACGCGGCCCCGACTGGCGTGGCTTTTCGACGAGAGGGTCGAAGGTTCTGTTCCGCCTCGGCTCCCTCGATGCTGAGCGTCTGTGCGTCACCGAGGCGGCGATCGACGCCATGAGCCTGGCTGCGTTCGAAGGAATGCGAGCGGGAAGCCTCTATCTCAGCACCGGCGGAGGATGGTCGCCAGCGACCGAGAACGCGGTGCGTCGGCTTGCCGCGCGTCCCGGCGCTGAGCTCTTTGCCGCCACGGATGCCAACCGCCAGGGCGAAACCTTCGCCGCCCGATTGCGCGACATTGCCGAAGAGCTCGGCTGCGCTTGGTTTCGCCTCAAGCCGCCGGCCGAGGATTGGAACGATGCCCTGCGTGCGCGGGTAGAGGAAAGGAAGGAAAGGAGAATGGAAGGAAGGAGAGGCCTGCCGCATGCCCGCCGGCCGCGTCAAGGGTGAAGCTTCGCCCGGCTTTGCCGGCCCTTGACTCGGCCGATCGGAGAGGCGGCTTGAGGGGAGGGGTCAGGAAGGGCTGAAGAGAAGATGGCGACCATGAGGATGTGCCGCGCTTCGGCCCGACGAGGCCAGAAGGAACCCGCTCATGACCCTCTCTCCTATCCGCAAGGTATTCCAGGGTGTCGCTGATCGGCACCAGATGTTCCGCATGTTCGACCGTCACGCGCAGCGCCCGAACCGCTGGGAGGGCGACGACAGCGCGCTCTACCGTGGCGAGTGGTTCGAAATCAGTGAGCCGTCCCGTGATTACATGTTGGAGATCCTGCCGCCGCTCTGGCTGAAGGCTGAGATGTTCGCCATGCGCGAATTCCTCACCAGTTCGATCACCTCGATTTTCTTCACCCTGTCGATCGACGGCCGCATCCGCCATTTCCACGGCTATTGCGACCTCGCCGACAAGGGGTCCTGCGAACGCATGCGTGCCGCGATCATCGAGTGCGAATCCCGGCCCGTCCGGGCGATGACGCGCGAGGAGCGCCTCGAGCATATCTGGTCGAGCACGGCGGACGACTATCGTGGCTACGCTGGCGAACGTTGGCCAAAAGCCGATCGCGGCAAACGCACGGTTCTGCTTTATGGCGGCAAGGAAGGGACATTCCTGAAACTCCTCCATCAACTCACCGACGCGGAGATTTCCGCGAAGCTGCCGGTGCATCTGCGTTACCTGCCCGACACCATCGCGGCATGAGGAGGCGGATCATGTTCACCTTCTC
Organism: Ciceribacter sp. RN22; assembly: GCF_024054295.1. Taxonomy (NCBI): domain Bacteria; kingdom Pseudomonadati; phylum Pseudomonadota; class Alphaproteobacteria; order Hyphomicrobiales; family Rhizobiaceae; genus Ciceribacter; species Ciceribacter sp. RN22. The sequence continues at coordinate 14,443 of NZ_JAMXLD010000023.1, read as the reverse complement.
CGTCACCGACATTCACGCCGTGCTCGAGCGCGGCCGCGCCGACGCTCAAGCCAATGGCGGATATCGCGTTCCCTTTCGCGGGATGTCGTCGGAAACAGACGCCAGACCCGGACTGTGGCTGGTCGGCGATGAAGGCGTCTATGTGATGTCCTCCGGCAAACTCGCCGAGGGTCAGCGCCCGCTCGTCGTTTATGCAGAGGAGTGCAATCCGAAGACCGATCCGGACTATTGGCACACCAAGCGCCGATACTTTGGCGGCGATGACGGAGTCGAATTCATCGACGCCGTCGAACTTGAACGGCTGACGGCAGCCGCGCCGGACGCGACGCATCTTCTGATCACCATGGACGATACCTCCCTATCCCTCACCCCGATCCGCCGCTGACCGCGGCGCTTCGTTCATCCACCAATCCTCGCGCGACCGGACCGCCTGCTTTGCCGGCGGGCAAGCCGGTGCGCGTCTTCACACAGGAGAACCTTTCAATGGCGCATGACGATCCCTTCACCCTCGACATGTTCGGCTCGAGCGCGCTGTCGTCCGGGCTCAGCCTCGGTGTCACCGCCTTCGGTGGCTTCGCATCGGAGCCGGCGAATGACGACGATCCCGATCCGACGCCGCCGGCGCCCGCACCGGCGATGGCGCTCTCGGCCACGCGGAAAGCTGCTGCCCGCGGGGAGGGCGATCGCAGCAACTTCCATCTCGACGACAGCGAGGATCGCGGTCTCGCCACATCCTGGAAGGAACGGGCCAGGGCCAATGTCGCGGCGATCCTGCTGGCCGATGAGATCAAAAAACAGGAGCGCGCCGCAACGCGAGACGAGCAGGCGAAGCTTGTCCGCTTTACCGGCTTCGGCGCCTCGGAACTCGCCAACACCATGTTCCGCCGGCCGGGTGAGGTTGATTTTCGCGAGGGCTGGGACCATCTCGGCTCGTCATTGGAAAGTGCCGTCACCGATCGCGAGTACGCGAGCCTCGCCCGCTGCACGCAATATGCCCATTTCACGCCGGAATTCATCATCCGGGCGATCTGGGCGGGTTTGCAGCGCCTGGGCTGGCGCGGCGGCCGTATCCTGGAGCCGGGCATCGGCACGGGCCTGTTTCCGGCGCTGATGCCGCAAGATTTTCGCGACAAGGCGCATGTCACCGGCGTCGAGCTCGATCCCGTCACCGCGCGGATTGTGCGTTTGCTGCAGCCGAAGGCCCGGATCGTCGAGGGGGATTTCGCGCGCAGCGACTTCTCACCGATTTACGATCTTGCCATCGGCAATCCACCCTTTTCCGATCGCAGCGTGCGTTCGGACCGGCAATACCGATCGCTGGGTCTCAGGCTGCACGACTACTTCATCGCGCGGTCCATCGATCTCCTGAAGCCCGGCGCCTTCGCCGCCTTCGTCACCTCGTCGGGCACGATGGACAAGGCTGACGCGACCGCCCGCGAGCATATCGCCAAATCCGCCGATCTGATCGCGGCGATCCGGTTGCCGGAGGGCAGTTTCCGGCGCGATGCCGGCACGGATGTCGTCGCTGACATCCTGTTCTTCCGCAGGCGCAAGTCCGGCGAGCCGGAGGGCAATCTTTCCTGGCTCGATCTGGAGGAGGTCCGCCCGGCGACTGAAGACGAGGGTGCGATCCGGATCAATCGCTGGTTCGCAATGCATCCCGGCTTCGTACTCGGCGACCACGCGCTGACGTCAGGCCCGTTTGGCGAGACCTATACCTGCCGCGCTCGTCCCGGCGTCGAGCTCGAAACGGCGCTGACGGCCGTCATTTCTCTCCTTCCGGAAGACCGTTACGATGGCGAGCCGACCGAGGTCGATCCCGACCTGGAGGACGACCTCGGCGCCATCGTCGACCTCCGTCCCGGAAACGAGGCGATACGCGAAGGCAGCTTCTTCATCGATGCCAAGCGCGGCCTGACGCAGATGGTGAGTGGCGCACCGGTTCCGGTCAAGAATCGCAAGGGTCGCAGTAGCGAAGGCTTCTCCGAGAAGCAAGTTCGGATCATCCGGAAACTGATACCGGTCCGCGACGCGGTGCGGGAGGTCTTGAAGGCCCAGGAGCAGGATCGCCCCTGGCGCGATCTCCAGGTTCGCCTGCGCATCGCCTGGTCGTCCTTCGTCCGCGACTTCGGGCCCATCAACCACACGACGGTTTCCATCACCGAGAATGAGGAAACCGGAGAAGTCCGAGAAATCCACCGGCAGCCGAACCTGCAACCCTTTCGTGACGACCCTGATTGCTGGCTGGTCGCCTCGATCGAGGATTATGATCTCGAGACCGACACGGCGCGGCCGGGTCCGGTCTTTTCCGAGCGGGTCATCTCGCCTCCCGCCCCGCCTGATATCGCCAGCGCTGCGGACGCGCTCGCCGTCGTCCTCAACGAACGCGGCCGCGTCGATGTCGATCACATTGCCGAGCTCCTCCATCGTGACTCGGAGGCGGTGATTGCGGAACTGGGCGACGCCATCTTCCGCGATCCCGCCGACGGTTCCTGGCAGACCTCCGACGCCTACCTCTCCGGTTCGGTGCGCGCGAAGCTTGGCGTTGCGGAAGCCGCGGCCGAGCTCGACCCGGAGTTCCGGCGCAATGTCGCGGCACTTCAGGCGGTGCAGCCGGCTGATCTCGGTCCATCGGACATCACAGCGCGCCTCGGTGCACCGTGGATCCCGGCCTCCGACGTCGCTGCCTTCGTGCGTGAGATGATGGGAGTGGAAATCCGCATCCATCATATGCCGGAACTGGGGTCGTGGACGGTCGAGGCAAGGCAGCTTGGTTATACGGCCGCCGGCACCTCCGAATGGGGCACCAGCCGCCGGCATGCCGGCGAACTGCTGGCGGATGCGCTGAACAGCCGCGTTCCGCAGATCTTCGATACGATCAAGGATGTCGACGGCGAGCGCCGGGTGCTGAATGTCGTCGATACGGAGGCGGCCCGCGACAAGCTCCAGCGAATGAGGCAAGCCTTCCAGAACTGGGTCTGGTCCGATCCGGATCGCACCGACCGGCTGGCGCGGGTCTATAACGACCGCTTCAACAACATCGCGCCGCGAAAGTTCGACGGCGCGCATTTGCAGTTACCGGGCGCCTCTGGCGCTTTCGTTCTCTATGGGCACCAGAAACGCGGCATCTGGCGGATCATCTCTTCCGGCTCGACCTATCTTGCGCATGCCGTCGGCGCCGGCAAGACCATGACAATGGCAGCCGCCATCATGGAGCAGAGGAGATTAGGCCTGATCGCAAAGGCGATGCTGGTCGTTCCCGGTCATTGCCTCGCGCAGGCGGCCCGCGAGTTTTTTGCCCTCTATCCCTCGGCCAACATTCTCGTCGCCGACGAGAGCAACTTTACCAAGGACAAGCGTGCTCGGTTCCTGTCGCGGGCGGCGACAGCGGTCTGGGACGCAATCATCATTACCCACTCTGCCTTCAGGTTCATCGGCGTGCCATCGGCCTTTGAGCAACAGATGATCCACGACGAGCTGGAGCTTTACGAGGATCTGTTGCTGAAGGTCGACCACGATGACCGGGTCTCGCGCAAGCGGCTCGAGCGGCTGAAGGAAGGTCTGCAGGAGCGGTTGGAATCCCTCTCCACCCGCAAGGACGACCTGTTGACCATCTCCGAGATCGGCGTCGACCAGATTGTCGTCGACGAGGCGCAGGAGTTCCGCAAGCTGTCCTTCGCCACCAATATGTCGACGCTCAAGGGGATCGATCCAAACGGTTCGCAGAAGGCCTGGGACCTCTATTTGAAATCTCGCTACATCGAGACGAAGAACCCGGGCCGCGCCCTGGTGCTCGCGTCGGGCACGCCGATCACCAACACGCTCGGCGAAATGTTTTCCGTCCAGCGGCTTCTCGGCTACGAGGATTTGCGCGATCGCGGCCTGCACGAGTTCGATGCCTGGGCCTCGAACTTCGGCGACGAGCGCACCGAACTGGAGCTCCAGCCCTCCGGCAAGTACAAGCCGGTGAGCCGCTTTGCGAGCTTCGTCAACGTCCCCGAACTGATCGCCATGTTCCGCGCCTTCGCCGACGTAGTGATGCCGGAGGACCTGAAGGCCTATGTGAAGGTGCCTGACATCACCACCGGCAAGCGGCAGATTCTGACCGCGGCACCCACCCCCGCCTTCAAGGCCTACCAGCAAATCCTCGAAATGCGCATCAAGGCTATCGAGGAGCGCGACCGTCCACCCGAGCCCGGTGACGACATCCTGCTTTCCGTCATCACCGACGGACGCCATGCGGCGATCGACCTGCGTCTGGTCATGCCGGCAATGGATGACGAGGCGGAGAACAAGCTCAATCTTCTCATCCGCAATGCGCATCGGATCTGGCAGGAAACTGCGCAGAACAGCTATGTCCGCCCGGACGGCAAGCCGTACGAGCTTCCCGGCGCCGCGCAGATGATCTTTTCCGATCTCGGCACGATCAATGTCGAGAAGACAAGGGGCTTTTCGGCTTATCGCTGGATCCGCGACGAACTCATCCGCATGGGCGTGCCGGCGCCCGAAATCGCTTTCATGCAGGACTTCAAGAAGACCGAGGCGAAGCAGCGCCTGTTCGGTGATGTGCGCGCGGGAAAAGTCCGCTTCCTGATCGGGTCATCGGAAACCATGGGTACCGGCGTCAACGCCCAACTCAGGCTGAAGGCGCTGCACCATCTCGACGTGCCGTGGCTCCCATCGCAGATCGAGCAGCGGGAGGGTCGTATCGTTCGGCAGGGCAACCAGCATGATGAGGTCGATATTTTCGCCTACGCCACGCAAGGCAGTCTTGATGCGACGATGTGGCAGAACAACGAGCGCAAAGCCCGGTTTATCGCCGCCGCTCTATCCGGCGACACCTCGATCCGCCGGTTGGACGATCTGAATGAAGGCCAGGCCAATCAGTTCGCCATGGCGAAAGCCATCGCATCCGGTGACGAGCGCCTGATGCAGAAGGCCGGGCTGGAGGCCGACATTGCTCGCCTCGAGCGTCTGCGCGCGGCCCATGACGACGATCTCTTTGCGGTCCGCCGCCAGATCCGTGATGCGGAGCGCGAGATCGAAACGGCGACCCGCCGCATTGGCGAAATCGGCCAGGACATCGAACGCCGGCTCCCGATCTTAGGCGACGCCTTCAACATGACCGTGATGGGCAAGCCTTACACGGAGCGGAAAGAGGCCGGCCGCGCCCTGATGAAGAAACTCCTCACCCTCGTCCAGCTCAACCAGGAAGGCGAGGTTCATATTGCCACCATCGGCGGCTTCGATCTCGTCTATGACGGCGAGCGTTTTGGCCGGGGTGACAATTACCACTACCAGACCCTGCTTCAGCGCACCGGCGCGACCCAAGAGATCGATCTCGCCGTCACTGTCACGCCGCTCGGCGCGGTCTCCCGCCTCGAACATGCGCTCGACGGGTTCGAGGAGGAGCGGGAGCGCTATCGCCAACGGCTCGAGGAAAATCGGCGGCGGCTTGCCTCCTACCAGTCGCGGCAGGGCGGGACCTTCGCCTTTGCCGACGAACTGGCTGAGAAGCGTCAGAAGTTGCGAGAGGTCGAGGAGGCGCTCGCCAATTCGGCCCGCGATGACACTGAGGCGCAGAGAGTCGCCGCTTGACCCGTTCGCTCATGCAACGGCCTCACCAAGCCTCCTAACCATCGCTTGCTATGTTCAGCCGGTAGCGCGTTGCCTTGCGTTCTCCGGTGCGCAACAACGCCCCTTTCTCGACCAGATCGGAGAGGTCGCGTGTAATGGTCGAGGGCGGAGCGCCGGTGATTGTCGCGTAGTTGCCGGCACTCAAGCCCCCGGTGAAACCTTCCGGCCCCTCGGCCAGCATACGCAGCAGCACTTTCTCCTGCCGTTCGTTCAGCGCGCCACGCAGCCTGTCCATGAAGCGCGTCTTCTCGATCAGGAAGCGGACCAGTTCGTCCGCCGATTTCTGGGCTTCGAGCGCCCGGTCCGCGAACCATGAGAGCCAGTCATCGATAACAAGTGTGGAGCTCGCCGCCTCCAGCATCGCGTAATAGTCCTTGCGGTGTCTGAGCAGCGACTTGGACAAGGCGCTGAAGGTCGGCGTGGAAATCGCGCGCGCAAGCGCGCTTTCGGCGATCGCCCGACCGATACGGCCGTTGCCGTCCTCGAAAGGATGGATGCTCTCGAACCACAGATGGGCGATGCCGGCACGGGTGAGAGCGGCAAGCGGTTCCGGCCCTTCGGGGGCAGTCCGTTCGAGCCATTCTAGAAGCCTGCCCATCTCGGCCGCCAGGCGATCGGAGGGAGGCGCTTCGAAGTGCACACGCTCGCGACCGAATGCGCCTGACACGATCTGCATCGGCTCGTCATGGCGGCGATAGCTGCCGATATCAACAATGTCACGGCGGCCGTTCATGACCATCCTATGCCATTCGAACAGCCGTTCCTCGGTTATCGGATCAAACGGGTGGCGGTAGAGGTCCGCCATCATTTCGGCAATGCCAGCCTCCGCCGGCCTGTTGTGGAATGGGGCTGCAGACATTCCGAGTTGGCGCCGAAGGGACGATTGTACGCTGTCGCGATCAAGGACTTCACCCTCGATTGCCGATGTGCTCAAAGCATCGGAGCTGAGCAGCTCGATCACGACCTCCTCGCGGTCGTCTTTCCCCAGATGGCGCATGGTGCCGATGGCGATAGCCGCATTCTCCATGAATGCCTGCTCCCTGACTCGCAGAAGTTCAGGGTTCCATTCGAATTTCGGCCACCCCGCCAATTCCCAATTCCATGCCATGGGCGATAAACTCCATATTTATCGCCCACAATGTCGCAATAATGTGAGCGATAAAAGCGATTTGTCTCGCTCATTGTTTGGAGGCTGTGAAACTGTGCAGGCAGAGTGGCACGATATCAGCGGGAATACGGTGATACTTATGCCGGAACCGCGAAACGCTGCCGGCTTAGCGGTTACGTGCGAGATCGCCCCAGACTGGCCGGCCGAAATTAGTCACCGAACAGGATGGCGCCATAGTCGGTGGCGCCATGCAGTATATGGATGATGACCACCTTCGCAGTTTCGACGCGGTAGAAGATCAGGTAATTGCCATGAACGCGCCGGCGGACGCCATGGTTCTCGTAGCGGGGGACGAGGGCGAAGCCGTTCGGACTATTGACGAGATCGTTACACCTGCTGCGCAGCTCCCGGATGAATGACAGCGCGCGCCGGGGATCGTCCTGAGCGATATAGTCGGCGATCTGCTCAAGGTCGTTTTCCGCCTCGCTGGAAAACTCAAGGATCATGCCGATTTTTCGGCCTTGTCAGCCATCGCACTGTACTTGGCCTCAAGTCGATCGAAGACATCGCTCGCCGGCTTCGTTCGGCCAGCGTCTGCATCGGCAATGCCGCGCATGATGGAAGCATCCAGTGCGGCAAGCCGGGTCTCGCGGTCCTGTACCAGTCGCACACCTTCCCGCAGCACTTCGCTTTTCGAGCCATAGCGACCTGTGTCGACGAGTTGCTGGATATAGCTTTCGAGCTGCTTTCCCAGATCGGCACTGATCATGCGGTCCTCCATAGAATGTGATGGAGGAGAAGATAGGCATTTTATCAACTATTATCAATCTCATTGGCGATCACCCGCATTCCCAATGCGTGAGGTGAAAAGGGAAAACGGGAAAAATGGAGGGAAACTCTCTCGCAGACCGGCCTCCCCGTCGCCGCTTTCGCTCAACTGCTCCCTCCGCACCCCTGCTGCTCGTTCTCGCAAGGCTTTGCCCCGCTCGCCCTGACCGGCAGGGCCGCTCGGGCGCAGTTGCGCCGGTGTGTCCGCCCTGCGGTCCGGGAAGTGTCTTCGGAAAGAACTGAAGACGGACAAGAACCGGTGATGTGCCGGTTCCGAACCCCGGAAGGAGCAATCCCATGCAGATCCTCAAACTCGATCCCCGTGCGCTGAAGGACAATCCCGACGACGCCCGCCGGTCCAAATCCTCGCCGCAATCCGATGCCCTGCTTCTGGCGACGGTAAAGGCGGTCGGCATCATCCAGCCGCCGGTCGTGTCGCCGGAGACCGGCGGAGGCAACGGCTATATCATCCAGGCCGGTCACCGCCGCGTCGCCCAAGCGATCGCCGCCGGCCTCGAGGAAATCGAGGTGATCGTCCGCGAGGCGGCGAACGATAACGGCGCCATGCGCTCGATGGTCGAGAACATCGCCCGTGAACCGCTCAATCCTGTCGATCAATGGCGCGGCATCGAACGTCTCGTCGCGCTGGGCTGGACAGAGGAAGCAATTGCCGTCGCACTCGCTCTGCCGGTCCGCCAGATCCGGAAACTCAGGCTGCTCGCCAATGTGCTGCCGGCCATGCTCGATCATATGGCGCTCGGTGACATGCCGAACGAGCAGCAGCTCCGCACTGTCGCTGCGGCCTCGCTCGACGAACAGAAAGAGGTGTGGAAGGCGCATAAGCCGAAGAAGACCGAGCGGGCCGACTGGTACAACATCTCTCGCGCCCTCTCGAAGACCCGCATGTATGCGAAGGATGCGAGCTTCGGCGACGACCTCGCCAGCGCCTACGGCATCGAGTGGATCGAGGACCTGTTTTCGCCGGCCGACGAAGACACCCGCTATACCACCAATGTCGAAGCCTTCCTCGGAGCCCAGCAGGAATGGATGACCAGCAACCTTCCGAAGAAGGGGGCGATTGTCGAGGTCAACAGCTGGGGCCAGCCGGAATTGCCGAAGAAGGCGGAACGCGTTTACGGCAAGCCTTCGAAGTCCGACCATGTGGCCATTTATCTCGACCGCGACGGCAAGGTCCAGTCGGTTGCTTTCCGCATGCCGGAGGACAGCAAACCGAGGGGCAAGGGTGGCGTCTCAGCGACAGGTGGGCAAGGTGACGTCCATGACGGCAGCATCATCGATACTCCGAAGCCCCGCCCCGACGTCACCCAGAAGGGCCATGACATGATTGGTGATTTCCGCACTGACGCCCTGCACGAGGCGCTCGGCCGCGCGCCGATCGAGGACGATATGCTCATGGCCTTGCTCGTTCTTGCCTTTGCCGGCCAGAACGTCCGCATCGACTCCGGTGCCAATGACACAGTGTTCGGGCCGAAGCGGTTCCGGCGCCATGCCGCGCGCCTGTTTTCCGAGGATGGCAAGCTCGCCTTCGACGTGGAAACGGTGCGCGCCGCCGCCCGCTCCATGCTGATCGACGTCCTGTCGTGCCGCCGAGGCATGTCAAACAGTGGCGTCGTGTCCTGCATCGCCGGTGATGCCATTGGCGCCGATAGCTTCTTGCCCAACATGGGCTCGGAAGATTTCCTGTTGTGCCTGTCGCGGCAGGCGCTGGAGGCGGCAGCGAAGGAGGTCAATGTCCTGCCGCGTCCGAAGGTGCGCGAAACCCGTGCGGCTCTGGTCGACCACTTCAGGCAAGGTCATTTCGTCCATGCGTCGGCGTTCTTCGCCCCCGATCCGAACGATGTCGCCGATCTGATCAGGCAAGCCGACACTCTCGATGACGAGGTATCCCCGGCCGGCGTCGCCGAGGATGGGCTCGACGTCGAGCGCATTGAAGGTGCCGGAGCCAATGCCGAGACGGTTGCAGATACAGGCGAAGGCGCTCCGGTTGATGGGAGCGCTGTCGATGAAGGTGAAGCTCTCGATCCGTCCGAGGGTGACGGCGATCTGCCCGAGCCATTGGACGATGCTCCACACGCGGCCGAGCCCGAGCCCGCCGATATGCAGGATGCCTATCGCGTCGCGGCGGAATAGCCGCACTCCCACTTTCTTTCCGAATGACGTTCCGCCGTCGGTGCTCGCACCGGCGGCGGTTTCGTTTCAACGCCCTCAAGACTTTAGGAGAGACGGCATGATCGAGAATACCGAACATCAGCGCGAACGGCGGGCACTCGGCCGTCGCGAAATCGCCACCCGCGTCCATACACCGTGGGGACCATCGCAACGAACGACCGTTTTTGCTGAAGGCGTCGAGTGCCATACGACTGCCGGTCACGGCGGCTTCAAGCTTTCGGCGACGCGCAATCGCGATGTTCACCCGCTACTGCGTTCGAAAGACGGCTTTTATGAAGAAGACTCGGCCTGGGCGATCGTTGCGATCACCTTTCCCCATCTGTTCACCGCGTTTGAGCGGCAATGCGCGGAGCGGTCCATCAAGGATTGGTGGCCCGACGCCTGGGAGAAGATTTCTGGCACGATCCTGGCGCCCGGAGAATCCCATGTGAAGGACCGTCGCGCCTTCGAGGCAAAGCATGCCGTTGACTGGGTCGTCATATCAGCCATCCGGTCGGACCATCATCCCGGCATGACGGAGGTCATCGCCGCACGCGGTGGCAGGCGCGATCCTCTTATCGAGGAACGGCGCTATCTGGTGCCGTCTGCGGAATACGCGGTCGGCCGATTTGGCTTCGTCATCGATGAGGCACGGCATGCGGCGTATGACGGCCCGTCGAGTTTCGTGTCGTGGTCGGCGAGGGGCGCTGCATGATGCCCTCAGGAGACCGCCAGACCGAATTGCGGCGGATGGAGGAGGCTTGCCGCCAGACACGGCACCAGCTCGACATGATCGAACGCCGGATCATCCGCAATACGACAGCATTGATCTCGTCGCTTTCGTCGCGTCGGTCCGGGTGTCGTCGCGGCAGGTCGCCTAACCCGGACGCCTTACTCTGCCGCTAACGCTCCCATCTTGCGGCGACCACCGCCGAGCGCCAGCCGGAGATCGACGCGCTCTCGCGCAAGCTGGCAAGAGAGGAAGCGGCAATCGCGTCTTTGCGTGCCAGGAGTTCACCGTCCGGCTATGCTCGACAGTGCGGCCACGCGGGCGCAGACGATCCGAGACCCTGATTGTTGCGCTTGCCGAGGTCACGGGGCTGGGCAGTTGGGTGGAGGTCAGGTGCGAGCTTTGCCTGATTTCCTTGTCCGCCCCGGCTCGGAGAGCCCCGTGGCCGGTCTGTCCTTCGGTTTCGTGGCGGTCTGAACCGGCGCCCGTTCGGTTCAAGGCCGCTCGCGCGCCGCGGGGCGGCCGGTCATGCCGTTCTCGACAAGGCGGCCGAGCAGGCTTCGCAGGTCTGTGAGACCCGCTTGACCGCTTGGTCGCCCCGCTCGACCTGGCCCGACCGGACCCTGAACCGCCCGGCTGCTGCCGGTTCCTTTCGACCGCACCGAAGGACAGATCGGCCAAGGGGCCGGAACCGCTTCGGCAAACGGAAAAGGAAACCATCATGGCAAAGCCCGCAACCCCATCCCGTCGAACCGCTCGCCCTGCAGCCCGTGTCGTACAACTGCGCAAGGGCGCCACCATCGAAATGGTCCGCCTCACATGCCCCGATGAAGCCCAGGCGCTGAAGATCGCCGAAAGCTTTGGCACCGCCATCCTCGACAGCGACGGCATCCGTGACCTGCATGAGCGCCTGATCGTCGAGACCGCGACCGCTCTTTCCGATGGCCTTGGCGAACGGGCAATGCAGATTCATCTCCAGCGCATCGTCGGCGCCTATGTCGGATCGGCCCATGGCGCCGGCCAGTTCTACAGCAAAGCCGTCACCGAAGCGCGCGACGCTACCGCAAAGGGATCTGCTGACGCCCGCGACGAGGACCTCGATGGCCCTGTCGGCTATGACAGCGCCGCCCAGCGCAAGCGCGAGTTCGCGGCCGACATGGGCGTCCAGGCGCACGCGCTCAGGATAGCCGCCGAAGGTGCCGTCGCCGCCTACAGCCAAATCGTCGGCGAGGTCTGGAAGCCCTTCGACCGGCCTGTCGACAATCCGGGCCAGTCCCTCGACCGCAAGGCGGCCGCGGCGCAGATGTCGGCCTTCGATTGAGGCCGACCTGGCGGAGCTTCGGCTCCGCCTTCATCGTATCCAGGAAGAAGCCGTCTCCTTACGGGGCGGCTTTCCGTATTTCGACGTCACGGCAAAGTCGCATGAGGGGAGGTGAGAGAGAGAAAAGAAACCAGGGCGAGAGACAGGCGCCATTGCGGTCCTGTCCCTTCTGTCGGTCCTGCAGGAGTCGACGGCAGGCGCAACGGCTGCGCCGTCCTTCTCTTCATTCCGGCCGTTCCGGTGCACATGCCGCCTGACCGCTCCTGCCATCGGCCCTCCGCGACGGGCCGCGATCGGCGCGGTTTCCCACAGAGGGCAGAAGAATGAGCCGGACATCAGAAAGTACGAGGATCGACGTCTATACGCGGATCACGGAGCGCATTGTAGCAGATCTGGAGAAGGGCGTGCGCCCTTGGGTGCAGCCCTGGAGTGCCGGCAACATGGCCGGACGGATCACCCGGCCGCTCCGCCATAACGGACAACCATACACCGGGCTGAATGTGCTCTTGCTCTGGTCGGAGAGTATCACGCGAGGGCTTATGTCGGCGACATGGATGACCCTTCGGCAGGCGAACGAACTCGGCGCCCATGTGCGCAAGGGCGAAAGCGGCGCGACCGTCGTCTACGCCAGCCGCTTCACGAAGGCGGAAAAGGATGCGGGCGGCGGCGAGATCGAGCGCGACATTCCGTTCCTCAAGGCGTACACGGTCTTCAATTGCGATCAAATCGAGGGGCTTTCGGATCACTACTATCGCCGCCCGGAACCGGTCGCAGAGCCGCTCGAGCGCATCGAGCACGCGGACCGTTTCTTCGCCAATACCGGCGCGGTGATCCGGCATGGTGGGTCACAGGCCTTCTATCAGCCATCCAGCGATAGCATTCAGATGCCGGGTTTCGAGACGTTCCGGGATGCCGAGAGCTATTACGCAATCCTCGGACATGAGGTCACCCACTGGGTTGGCGCAAGCCACCGACTGAACCGGGATTTGAGTCGCTATCACAAGGATCGAACGGATCGCGCGCGCGAAGAGCTTTGTGCCGATATAGGGGCTTGTTTCCTCTGCGCCGATCTCGGAATCGTCCCGGAACTGGAGCCGCGGCCCGATCATGCGAGCTACGTGGCCTCGTGGTTAAAGCTGCTCGACGGTGACCGCCGGGCAATCTTCCAGGCGGCCGCACATGCCCAACGCGCTGTCGCTTGTCTCCACGATCTCCAACCGAAGGCCGAGACGGAGCGGGAGGCCGCTTGATGTTGTCCGCTCGAATATCGAAGGGGAGGGCGAGACGCCTTCCCCGGTCGGCGGTGCGACCTTCGTGTCCCCCCGTTTGAGGAATCTTGCAGATAGGGGCGAGGCGATCTACATTGTTTCCTGAATTTATCTACATGGAGTGACCCATGCCGATCAACGTCAACAATCCTGAAGCGGACGCGCTCACGCGTAAGTTCGCGCATATGGCCGGCGTCAGCATTACCGATGCGATCGTGATTGCCATGAAAGAGGCGATCGAACGCCGCCGTCACCAGGAGACGCCGCTGCAAACCGCCGCCCGGCTCCGCGAACAACATGGCGTCAAACTCGATGAGGCTCAGAGACAGCCGCTTCCGCACGAAGCCTATGACGAGTTGTGGGAAAGCTGATGTTCGTCGATGCCTGCGCCATCATCGCGCTCCTTTCCGACGAACCGGAGGCGGCGCGCGTCTCCAATGCGATCGCGTCCGCGAAGGTCGCCTTCACCTCCCCGGTCGCCGTGCTTGAGGCTGTGCTCGGCCTTGCCCGCCCCGACAAGTTCGGCCTCACCGTGGCGGAGGTAGAACCGATCGTCATCGAGTTCCTCGATGAGCGCGGGATCGAAATCCGCGATCTTCCACCTGCGACCGCGACGACCCGGATCGCTCTCTCCGCCGCGGATCGTTATCGCGCGGGCCGCCGGGGCCTCAATCTCGGTGACTGCCTGCATTACGCATGCGCCAAATACTACAACGTGCCGATTCTGGCGACGGCGGATGAGTTCAGACAGACAGACATTGAAACCGTGCCCTGATGCCGCCAGCCACGACGGCTGGTTCCGGGCGAAGGCGCAGGAGGCCCTGGACGATTCCCGGGCCGACGCTCCCGACGAGAGGGCCGAAGCTCATTTCGCCGAGCGACGTCTAATTCCTCTGGACCAGCCTACAGGGAGAACTCGTGAGACCCGGGTCGCCCGCATGTCCGGGAATATGCGGCCGATGCAAGAACCGTCATGCCATTTCGACGACCGGCGCATTTGTCGTTGACATGATGCCGGGGGGCGTCGGTGAAGGATCGACGGACACCGTAGGCCCTGCAGGCGTGAGCCGTTGTGAGAGCGGTGCCATCATCACGGTCGCCGTCGGGGATCGCCGATGAAATCCAGGCCATAAGCCGAACTCCTTCCCGATTGAAGCTGGGCGCACCTGCGCAGACCTCGATGGACTGGGTGTGACCGAAGGACGCCTTCGTCTCGATCGCCTCGACCGCAACGGCCATCCGCAACTTTCTTCCCCTGCGAACAGGTTCGCATTCCTCGCGGTCCATGTGTGGACACCCCTTCGGTCAAGGCCTGATTTGATAAAAATGAACTCCGGTAGAGTGCTCACATGTGTCCGGCCTTGATATTCGCAGCATGGAAC
>NZ_JAMXLD010000022.1:0-9559 GCF_024054295.1 Ciceribacter sp. RN22 | reverse complement strand
GTCGTCGCAGAAGGGTAAATAGGTGGCCGACTTTTACGCCGCCCGCAGCAGGACAATCCCGCCGCTACCGTGGTCTAATTTTGCACCGCCGCTCTCACCGTCCAGACCCCACACATCAGACCAACGCTTCAGGAAGCGCTCAAAGGCATATCCGCGTTGGTGAGGAGCTTCATCCATTGCCGTCAGAGCGAGAAACTCCTGTTCAAGCGCAATGAGTACCCCCTCGCTCGGTCCCCTCGGCTCGGGGGCGACCGGCGGCGGAGATGCCGCGCTGAGATCGGGGGCAAGTGGCTTTCCGCCTAGTTTCTCCAGGAGATTGCTCAATCGCTGTCGCGCGTTCGGCACGGTCTCTTCCTCCCCGCGATCGAGCATTCCGGTTTCGCGGTACTCCCATAAAGCATTCAGTGCGCGAACGACCTCCGCGTTGGAGGAAATCTCTAGGAATGCGCGGAGGTGCTTTCCCTTCGAGGTGCCGTAAACCGAAAAGCGATCGTGGTAGATATCGATCTTAAGGTCCCGGTTGAAGAATGCCGCAAAACGATCATTGCTGAAGTCCAGGACATATCCGCCGTACATTCCGAATATCTTATCGATCAGCGCCATGTCGGTCGTTGTAAGCTGCGCCATCTATTCTCCCGCCCATTTAATCTTGCGGCTAATTTGGCGCAACAAATGACCACCATGCAATCTCGGAAACGGGAATCCCGCCTTTTGCATTCGGCCTAGTCCTGTACTACGGGTACGGCAGCCCACCGGGCGGCCAATCTTGACCGCACGATTGCCGGATCGAGCTTTCGGACGCCAATTTCCTTCAGCGAGAGTGATGCAGTGTCATTGTCGCTGTCTATCGGTATAGGCCAGATCTCAATGCCGTTTCGCCGCGTCACCGGTGCGCCGCCGCCTTGGAAGCGCTTTGCAAGTAGACGGACTTCCTTCTCTTCCTCCCATGCCGCCGGGAGGAAATATGCACCGATGCGCGAAACGCCCTTCAAGATGAAGGGCGGACATCCCTCTGCTGTGAGCGCATCGTTGATCTCCTTCAAAAGCGTGGGCCCCTGAGGATATCGGATGGCACAAAGATCCGCTCCGGAATCCGCAGTAACTTCGAAGCCTAAGCGAAATCCGTTTCCCGAATTGCCGAACCGATCCCACAGCCGGTCGCTTTGAGGTGGTGAACTGAACGAAGCGAAGAACAGATCAGCGCTCGCGTCTAGTAGCGCCTGTTTCGGTGCTCCGTTCGGTTCAACGTATCCATGAAGACCGTGCTCCCACGCAAATGGTGAAAACTCGCCTTGGTTGAGACGACCCGAAAGTGCATGCAAATGCAGTTCACCGGTGGTGACGATATTCCAGAATGCTGGCGC
Source organism: Ciceribacter sp. RN22 (assembly GCF_024054295.1). NCBI lineage: Bacteria > Pseudomonadati > Pseudomonadota > Alphaproteobacteria > Hyphomicrobiales > Rhizobiaceae > Ciceribacter > Ciceribacter sp. RN22. The sequence goes on along the minus strand of NZ_JAMXLD010000022.1, from coordinate 8,195 downwards.
TTCAGTGTAGTGATCAAGCCGCACGGGCGTCTGGATTTTGGGGAGGTCGTTGCCAAGAATTACCCGCGAAAGGCCGTCATAATGGGATGTTTCCCTGATCGACTTCTCCGTAACTGACAGCTCTCGCATGTCTGGAAGTGCAAGCCCAGCCTGTTCGAGGATAGGGGATATGACCGAGTAAATCCGGCGACGGGGGCCGTCAAATAGGAGGTAGTTTGGATAAGCTGACATGCTTGTTCTACTGACGCCGAAAGATGGCCGAAAAAGCGAATCCACCTGTACCTGGCCCACCCACTCCAATACGCGGCCCTGTTGTTGGTTCACGATAGGGAAACGCCTTCAGATCGACCAGCGAGAAGGGACCGTGTGTGGAAAGCGCTTCCATTTCGTCTTTGGTTTCGGCCGTCAACGTGGGAAGATGATTTGTGTATCCGCGTTGAACGATTTGCAGTAAGCCGCCCGGGGGCAAAACTCCGCCAGCAAGATCGAGCGCGGCAAGATCTATCGCCATCCGGTGGACGCGGTCGCTCCTAATATCCAGCTCATTCATAAGCGCGTCAAACTGACGGGCGCCATGCGCACCCGTGAACCACATCGTAACTGCGTCGAAAGGAGCAAGCGACATGATCCAATCTTCGAACTCCGGGTCTGGGCGCAGGATATCCGTATGAACGAGGACAATCGGGGCGGACAGCGGCAGTCTTCCGGGTATGGGTTCGAGTTCGTATGCGCGCGGCCCAAGATGCTTTTCTTTAAGCCGGAGGAGAGGTGCGGCAGCATCTAACCGCTCCGTCGCTGCAGTGAGGCATGCAGGGTTCTCATCAATTCCTACGAAAAAGTGCGACCCGTTCGTTAGCGCTCGCAGTGCCGCGATCCCCTGTCCTCGACCGCAGCCAACGTCGACTATCCGCTCAAACTGGCCGAAGCTCGCGAGGTGTTCCGCAAGTGACTGGTATAGCCCCTGCTCCTCGTAGAACGTCGTGTTTCCTTCCCAACGCCTAGCGTATTCCCGATGGCCGACCGCCAATAGATCTTCGTCCGATGCCTCGACGACTGGCTGATGGCATTCACCATATAAGAGACCGCTATTACAGGGGCACGGGTCATTGGGATTGCTGGGTACTGTCACTTGTTCACCAAAATTGAGTTGTGAGCGGCAAGGAAGTCATAGCTGCCGGTTCAGGGGTTGAGCCTACAAGATCAGGCTACGGCAGATCTACTTGCTCTACCGGTTCCCCGGACTCGGAATCTATTGTCGATCCATACGGCTCGCGTGACGAAATGACCAGCGCATCATCCGGTAGTGGACGTGCGAGGCTCTTCGCCTCGTCCCAGGGTGCTTCCATCCAGACGTTGACCTCCTTCGGGGTCATAAGCAGGGCCGGCATGGCAATCTCGCGACGCCGAGTTCAAGATGTCTGCAGGTTGGGGTGATGAGTTCGCTCATGGAGGCGGCCCGGACCCGTGTGATGTCCCGAAGGCCGGTATTCCAGCCGAGGACATGTTCACGCCCGACCTTCACATCGATACGCTGAAGGTGAAGGTTCGAAACTTCCACTAGGCATAGCTTTTCCGGCAAAAAAATCGCGTGACTGTACCGCTCCAGCCCTACCGTTTGCCCCCTTGGAAACCCCAGAAGCACGGTGAGCACGGCAGAGGACGTGAAGCACGCGAACACGTCGAGCACACCGGGAAAATACAAGCCATTGATTTTAAGCCGAAAAATGGCATAGGCTGCGCGATATCGCGCAATTGGTGCATTACAATAGGGTGAAACCGCGTTAACGCCTATTGTGGAATAGCCAGATTCATCCCATTGTATAGCGCGAAGCTGAGCGTATCCAATCATTGTTCCTGGCGCTTGCTTGAAGCATGGTCGACGGCAAGTCGAAAGGAAACAAAGATATGGCCAACGGAAGACAAGCAAGCGCGAAACGCATGAAAATGGCGGAGCGTGCGCAGCAACAGATGGATGTTCATTTCCCGAACTTCCACCCAGCGTGGATTTGGACACGCAAGACAAACGACGGCTTCTTTACCGTGCCGCGCATGATGCCGGTGGTGATGCAGATCATCGATGCTCAGACAAAGGGGCAACCGGCTGGGCACACCCTGTTTTGTCTGTGGGCGCGGTCTCCAGACCATCCCGTCATCACCATTGAGAACCCTGCTACCTTTGCGGCAGAGGCAGGCTTCATCGGTGAGCGCGCGGTCGATACGTGGCGGAAGCGGATGCGGCAATTGCGCGACCTCCTCTTCATTCAGACCAAGCCGGGTGCGTCAGGCGAGTTTCACTACATTCTGCTGGTGAACCCGAACGCAGCTGTCGAGTGGATGAGAACTCAAGGCAAGGTTCAGGATATCCTTTATGGACGGTTCCTGGATCGGCTCGTCGAGGTCGGTGCTTACGGCGAAATCGAGGCAGTGCGGGAAATCTGGCAGGCAGAGGCGGCCGCCGCTGCGGCCGCAGCGGCTGCGGCTCAGGCCTCGGTTATCGTCCCGCCGCCACCGCCACAGGAGAAGGAAAATGCAGCATGACCTGGCTCTCCTTCTTCGTGCGCATTCCCGCACTCGCGGTCGCGACACCAATTGCCATCGTGGCGGCGATCCTGATTGCTGCTACCTATGGTTATCGCCTCGAGATTGACGCGATCGGCTTGCGCTTTGACAAGACTCCCGCGCCACTTTCTTTGGAAGCGGCTCAGCGATGAGGCCGAACGTCAATCTTTTTAAGAGCTTTTGCACGCGAATTCGGCGAACGGCTTGAGCCTCTGGGCTCAACATCAGGCGATTACACAGGGTTGTGGCAGGTGAACGGCGCCAGCGCGATTTGATGCGGGCTGGTGGCGACGCTATAAATTCATGTATAGACCTGCTCTGCGACCCGCCACCGGCAGGCGTGAGAAGACTTTTTCAACTATTTGAGTTACGATTCGCGTTGCCGCGAGTTTAAGTTCAGAACCTTCAGAAACGTGACCGACATGGCCCGAAGCGACCTTCTCATTTCCCTTGTGCGCGCCGGTGCGTCCGGCGATCGGGCGATGCTGAAATCTGCTACGGAAGCGCTCGTTGCCGAAGAGCGGGCGCAGAATCACCACATCGTTGCCGATCGACTCGAGCGGGCCCTCTCAACGGTCGCGGTCACTCCGCCGGCGCTGACCGCCGCCTCGAGCCCTGCCGGCTCCGGCAAGGATACGATACTTGAGCTCGAACCGCGGCTTCAGCTCCAGCAGCTGATGCTTCCGCTTCCTGTCGAACAGGGCGGCCGTCAGCTCATCGAAGAACACACGCGCGCCGATGTCTTGCGCGCTCATGGCTATGAGCCGCGCCATCGGGTTCTGCTCTCCGGACCACCAGGGAACGGCAAGACCTCCTTTGCCGAGGCGATTGCGGAGGCGCTCGGGCTGCCATTTTTTGTCGTTCGGTACGATGCCCTGATCGGAAGCTATCTCGGCGAGACGAATACGCGCCTTCGCAAGCTCTTCGACTATGTCCGCACGCGGCCGAGCGTTCTATTTTTCGACGAATTCGATTCGATCGGCAAGGAACGCGGCGATACCCACGAGACCGGCGAAATCAAGCGCGTGGTTTCGTTCCTGCTGATGCAGCTCGACCAGCTGCCCAGCTACGTGGTCGTGATCGCCGCAACCAACCACGCCGAGCTGCTGGACCGTGCGGTCTGGCGCCGCTTCCAGATGCGGTTGGCTTTCCCGGCCCCGGACCGGCAGAGGATCGAGGTCTTCCTCGACCGCATTATCTCGCAATGGCCCGATGCGCCTAAGGCTGCGGCGAAATCGATCGCCGCGAAATTGGGTACCGTAAGTTTTGCAGAGGCTTTGGATTTCTGCCAAAACGTGCGAAGACGGCAGATATTGGGCTTGGGGGAGCTTTCCATCGACGATGCACTTCGTTCAGAACTGGACCTCTGGGCAACAAGAGTTAGCCCCGAGGTTTTGAATGGCGAGCGATCCGACCAAACCGATACTGAGACTGCATCCGAGCGCCCCGCAGCCAAGAGCACCCGGCCGTCAAGCGGTCGTACGCGGCCCTCAACCAAACTCGACCGCTGACCAGAACCAGCGCTTTGGCCCGCAATTTAAGCGCCTGACAGACGTGCTGCAGCGCGACCCGGCGGGTCTCGCGCTTCGCGCTGATCCAGCAGCGCTGGCGCCTGAGCGACTCCTCGTATTCGAAGTGAAGGGAAGCATTGCGGCCTTTGCCCGGGCAATCAACAACGTCCCGGGTCTCGAACTTATCGACGAGGAAGAGCTGCCGGACGATGAGGACAAGGCACCTGTCGCCTATCTGCTCGTGCCGGACCTGCGGGCGCTGCGGCAAATCGAGTCGCTATGGCGCACATGGGTGGCGGGTCGAGTGTTGCCACAAGGATTCACTCCCTGGCGGGACGTTTTCGCCTGTCTTCGTGACCTTCGTGTTTGGGGGCCCGCCGACCGTGTCCAACCGTTGGATGTGGATGTCCTCGTTGAGGAGATCGAAGGTCGAGCAGATGACGAGCTCGTTCCTCTCGAAATCGAACTCGTGTTCCGTGTTTCTGCCGAGGCAGGTGCGATCAGTGAAGCGACGGTAACGGCAGCGATCAGGCAAAGCGGCGGTCGCGTTCTCAGTCGCTCTAGGCTCGACGACATTTCCTACCACGCTATCCTGGCCGAACTGCCTGTCGCAGCCGTTCGAATAGTGGTCGAGCGTGGTCCTGGCGGCTTGGCCGGCGTCGACCCGATCATGCACATTCGCCCGCAAAGCGTGGTGACGGAGATTGACGCTAACGATCTTCTGCCGGCTGCTCCCGCCCCCGCTCCGGGGCCTGTCACCGCGGACCCGATCCTTGCACTTCTTGACGGTGTTCCCGTCGCGGGGCACCCGCTGCTGCAGTCCCATCTGAGCGTCGAAGATCATTTCGGGCTTGAGCCCGGCACGCTCGTCGCTCAGCGCGTCCATGGGTCGGCCATGGCTTCCCTCATTGTTCATGGGGATCGCAACAGACCAGAACCACCTCTGCCACGCCAGGTGCATTGCATTCCCGTGCTCGGCAACAATGATCGCTTTCCCTCGGACAGGCTAATCATCGATCTGATCTATCAAGCGGTCATGCGTATGCGTGCTGGCGCTCAACCGTCGGCACCGCACGTCATCATCGTCAATATTTCGCTCGGCAATGTCAGGCGACCATTTTACGGGCAGCTATCGCCCTGGGCACGACTTCTCGACAGGCTAGCGTTTCGGTTCGGCATCCTGTTCCTCGTCAGTGCCGGCAATATCACGGCGCAATTTCCTGTGGCCGCCTTTGCAAACAGGGTCGCGTTCGAGGATGCCAACGCCGATCAGCGCGCACGTGGTGTTCTCAACGCCGTCGCAACTATCGTTGCCGACCGCCGGTTATTGTCTCCGTCAGAGACCATCAATGGGCTGACGATCGGCGCCCGTAACCTCGATTGGGTGCCGGTACCTGAGCGGGCCCTGGCGCGCGCGAACGTAAATCCGTTCTCCGACCTGGACACGGCAAACCCGTCCAGCGCTTTGGGGCCGGGTTTCGCCGGCTCGGTAAAGCCAGATATCCTGATGCCGGGTGCGCGAGAACATCTTCGCGTCGTAGCGAGCGCGGAGAGCATCATGGTCGCGCCGGCGGGTCCAAGTCGAGGAGCGGGGCTGAAAGTCGCCGCGCCGCCGCGGCCGGGCCTTGATCATGCCGAAGGGTTTACCAACGGCACAAGTGCGGCAACCGCGCTGGCTTCCCGCACGGCGCATCGCATTCACGACGCCCTGGAGGCGGCTTACGGTCAGGAGTTCCTTCAGCTGACGAATGTGCAGCGGGCTGTTCTGATCAAGGCCCTGCTTGTGCACCCCGCGCGTTGGCCGAATGCGGCGGCCGATCTCGTCAAGCAGCTCCTTGGGCCATTTGGGCAGGGTCAGGCTTCGCGACAAAAGGACAACATCCGCCGCTTCCTCGGCTATGGCGTATTTGACAGCGACGATGCGGTTGCCTGCGCTGCGGACCGCGCCACTTTCTGGTGCGTTGGTTCGCTCGGCCGTGAACGCAGCGTCGATGTGCTGGTGCCGATTCCGGCTGCGATCGGCGGGCAGGCACGTGCTCATTCGCTGTCCGCCACATTGGCCTGGTTCACACCGGTCAATCCCGGCCGGAAATCCTATCGCGCTGTCAGGATGAAGATCCTCGATCCAGCCGAAATCGCAGGCCTTGGCGTTTCCGCGGACGCCTGGCAACCGGACGGCAATCAGACCAATCGAGGCACCGTCTTCACTCGGGTGTGGAGTGGGGCGCAGGCCGCGGTCGTCGCCGACGGCATGAACTTACGCCTGAAAATCCAACGAGAGCCTGATCCGGCTTCCCCCATTGACGATCTGGTGCCTTTCGGCCTGGCTGTCACGCTGGCAATGCCCGGCGAACTCAGGCTCTATGATCAGTTGAGAAACCGGGTTCAGCCGCGTCCGGCGCAGCGGGCGGCTCCATAGTCGAGGAAAGTGAACATGGTCGAGATACCGTCAAACTTCATCGGCGATTTCAAGATCGGCGACAATCTCGTTTACAACGCCGGTGTTTTGCGGTCACTCTGTCAGCACAATGGCGATGGCAGCCTGAATAAGCTCGTTGTTGTTCAGGTTGGCGCTATTCTCGAGGCGGCCCTCGGGCAAATCATCTACCGTGCCCAGAATTTCAACCGGGAAGGCGTGCCTAACATCGCCGAAGCCGACCGTCAGGCGATCGAAGGCAAAAAGATCGACAAGCTCAATAACATCATCGATGTGATGCGCAAATACGACCTGCTGGTTGAACTGGGGGGATGCATCTACGATGAGCTGCACACCTTGCGCAAATACCGGAACAAGGTTCACATCCAGGACGATAATGCGCATGTGCCACGTGACGAGGAGGTGGCTTTCACTTCCGAGAGGTGCGCGTGGTCGCTGGGGCTCTGCGTGACTGTTCTTGATCTGCTAAGCCAGAAGTTTCCTCGTCCGGCCGGAATAGACAAATATGTCCAGCCGCTCTGCATTCCCGATGCCTGATCGCGGAGGAGACGCGTTCGCAGCGGACCGACGGGGGTGGCATTGGGTGATACTGCTGATGAGCGAAAAAATCGACATGACGAAGATCACCGAGGCGGGTTGGGTCGACTGGTTGGTGATATTCAACGAACTGTCGCGGGGGTTCATAGAGGACGCTGCGATCGATCCTCAATATGGCGAAGATCCGCGAAGACAATCGGCCATGCTGGCGATTGCAGCTCGGGCCTTCACGCTGTTTCGATCCGCACTCACGCTTCTTCAACAAGGCGAACCACTCGGCTTCCGCATTATTGTGCGTGGGGTCGTTGAGTGCGCAATGCACATGGAAGCTGCCTCCACCAAGCCGGAGTATCTCAAGATCTTGCTCGACGATGACAAGGCGAGCCGGCTTTCCAGGGGACGCGCATTTCAGAAGATCGCGGTCAACCTGACTGAGGAATCAAACCGCCAGCTTCAGCAGTTCGTCATGGGTGACGGAACAAAGCCTCAGAGCCTGAATCTAGGTGATTTCTCAAAGAGTAGCGACTTCCCGCGATACCATCACATTTACCGTGAGATATCGGCGGATGCCGAGCATGTGACCTGGACGTCCCTTTGTCGCCATCCCCAAGAGGAGCCCGACGGAACTCGTCTGGAGATAGATCCTCAACTGACGGACTTCGAAATGTTCGACACGATTAGCATCATGGCGCTTTCCGGGATGACCTGTGTCAAACATTTGCGCGAATCGCTCGGGATCACCCAGAATGAAGCGGAGTTTTCTGCTCTTGGTCACCGCTACATAGAATTGTATCGCACCGGCATCGAGGAACTGCGGAAAACCGAGGAGAAACTTGAACGCCCGCAGTCTTTGTTCACCTGTCCTACCTAATCATCCCGATATTTCGAGCTTGACGACGATTATGAGGTGATTCCCTTTGAGAAGCTTGTCAGTTCCAGAGCACAGACCAAGGGAATAAGAAATGCCCACTCCTTCATGACAGCTCCGACGGCAGGAACTATGCCGAAAAGAATAAGCAATTTCAGTGTCCCCGATGAGCGAGGGCCTCCTTAGTGAGAGCGGCGGTGCAAAATTAGACCACGGTAGCGGCGGGATTGTCCTGCTGCGGGCGGCGTAAAAGTCGGCCACCTATTTACCCTTCTGCGACGAC
>NZ_JAMXLD010000021.1:2136-4428 GCF_024054295.1 Ciceribacter sp. RN22 | reverse complement strand
TGAATGCTTATGTCTTAATCGACCGATTTTGTCGCTGATAAATGTCTTTTATATCAATAGGTTACGAGGCTCCTGCGCACACCGTGACGTCCGCTCCCACCCGCGTCTGCCGGGTCGTTCGGATGCCGTTGCGACAGTTTGTCCCGGGCGATACGGCAAGGCTTGCGGCCCGAATGCACCGACGTTTCCGCTCTCCCTGGGGAGGGTTCCGTGATGACGCGACGTCCTCCCCGTTCCCCCGAAGCCGGCGCTTCTGCCGGAAAGCTGGCCGGCGAGTCCGGAACGGCGCTTCTGCAGCGGACGGTCTTCGGCAAGCGTGCCTCCGCGCCTGATCGTGAACGCTCGGCCCGTCTCGTGCATCTCAGCGTTCTCGCCGGCGAGGTCAGTCTTCTTCTCGGTGGAGAGGAGGTGGCCGACGGCGGACTGGTGTCGATGCCGAGCGAAAGCGACCCGAGCCTGACCATCGGGACCGATGCCGGTCGGTCGCTGAAGGTTGTGGTGGATGCCGAGACCGGGTTCTACGTTCTTCACGAGGACGGCGGTGCCGCCGGCTGCACCATCATCACCGCGAGCGAGGAGCGGCTGCTTGACCATATCGTCAGCCAGCTTGCGAGCGGCTCCGACGACCTCGCCCCCAGAACCCTTGATGCGGCGGTGGATCTTCTCGTCGGGCGGAGCCTCGAAGAAGTCGAGTGGCGGCTGATCCTGCGGGCGCTGCGGCGTTTTGGCGGCGACATGCGCAGCGTTGCCTTCGCCCTCGGAATATCGACCGAGGAGCTCAAGTCGAAGCTGCGGATGCAGCTGCTCACCCGCCGCCGCGTGATCTCCTCCGCGGGAGAACGCCAATGACGATCACAACTGCGCCCTCCTGCTGCGATACCCCGTGCGGCAGGCCGGACGGCGGGCCGGAGGCGGTCTCCCTCGGATTTGTCGCCGAGCCCGTCGTCGATCTCGTTCATGTCCACGCCGCAGCCCTCTACAGAGAGTGCCTCTTGCGGGTTCGTTTCGGCCGGCAGATGAGGCTCGCACCCGCCGATTTCATCCCCGGCCTCGAGGCGAGCGGCCATATCCGGCTCCTGGATGCCGCGATGGTCGCACTGGTGCTCGACGCACTCGCGGACGATCCGCAGGCCGTCCTCGGCTGCAACATCTCTCCCCTGACGCTGGCTTCGGATGCGTCCTGGCGGGTCATCATGCAGATGATCGCCGGGCGGGCTTCACTTGCCTGGCGGCTGGTGCTGGAGATCACCGAGAGCAGTCCGCTGGATGAGATCGCCGAAGCGCCTGCCCGGCTCAAGGCGGTGCAGGCGCTCGGCTGCCGCATCGCCATCGATGACTTCGGGGCCGGCAGTGCGTCGATACGGCACCTTCACGGGATCAATGTCGACTGGGACATCATCAAGATCGACCGCGGCTGCTTTTCCGGATCGCGCAGCAGGACGCCTTCGGGACGGGAGAGCCTGCGGTCTCTCTTCGCGCTCGCAGCCTGTCTGGCGCCCACGATCGTCGTCGAGGGGATCGAAACGCCCAGGCAGCTGCAACGCGCCCGTGCCGCGGGCCTGTGTTGGGGGCAGGGCTTCCTGTTTTCCGCGCCGGGTCCCGAACGCTGGAAGGAACTCGACGGCGATGCCGGCGATGCGCTGCGCAGGGTTCTGCTGGCGTATCGGCCTGCAGGTCCTGAGGGGCGTGATGAGCCCGTCCGGGCTGGCACAAGGATCACCGGTGCGCCGGGTGGGCCGGCTATCGGTCAGTGGCTGCGCTCGCTGTTTTCGCCTTTGTCGGGGAGGGAGCGCTGATGCGGAAAGAGATTGCTCCGATCGTCGCGGGATGGGTGTCCTCCAGGATGTTCGATCGGCTCGAGCAGAAGGCCCGAGCGACCGAGGCCATGCTGCGGCAGCGCTCGTCGGCACAATTGCGCGCTGCCGAAGTGGACCTCATCTTCGCCCACTATCTCTATGGACTTGTCACGTCCGTGATGGGCGACGCCTCGCCCGAGTTTCGCCTCGGCATGGTGCGTCATCTCGGGGGACTGGTGCTGCCGGTCGAGGCTGTGACCGCCGCACTCCACACCGTGCCGCCGACGGGCGAGGGTGCTTGCACGCGAATGTTGCCGGTCGCCGAACAGGCCGGCCGGCGGGACGGGGACGCAATACGCGAGATGGACGATCCGGCCGCCAGCGAACCGATCGAGCCGGGAACGGCGCCCGTGCATGTGGCGGACGAGGGCCGCCGGAGTCTGGGGGTCGCAGGATGATGCAAGCTCGTGACCATTTTCCGTATCGCAGCGAGACT
>NZ_JAMXLD010000021.1:0-2126 GCF_024054295.1 Ciceribacter sp. RN22 | reverse complement strand
AGCGCGCTTGTCCGCTTCACCCGCCGCGTCGGCGTCGGCGCAGCCGCCGTCAGCCTGGCGCTGATGAGGCTCGCCGCCAAACTCCACCCCGCTCCGGCCCCGCTCGCCGTCAACCGGCGGCATCCCGCAGGAACCGGTTCCGATCAGGCTTCGATCCGCGGGCCACTACGCCCAGCTCTTGTCGTGCGGCCCCATCCGCCGCCCCGCCGCTGCTGACGCAACCGCCCGGGGCCGGTCCCCCTCAGACATCACGCATTCGCATGGAGAGAAAGCTCCCGACCCGACAGCGGGTCGACGGGGCCAGGGAAAGTGTTGACCATGAAGAACCTCGCTGTTCGAGCATTCAAAAACCTTGTCCGGGCAATTGTTGGCTGTTCGGGTCCCTTGGTACCCAGTCCCTTCGCATCGACCTCTCCAATACCAGAGGCGAGACCATCCGGTCGGTCGGGACATACTAGGCGCGCTTCTATTCCCGGCGCCTTGTTCCCTCTCCTGCTTGTTCTCTCCTACCTTGCCGGCGGTGCCGATCGGACATTGGCCGCCAGTTTTGGCTCTTGCACGAGCGCGATGTTCCTGTCGCAATACCCTGCTGGCGGCACCCCCACGACGCTCTATCAGTTCGATACGTCGTCCAATCCCTTCACCTACGATGTCCTGGGTACGAGCAGCACCTCGTATTTGGGCTCCGGCTATAATGCTATCGCCTTCAACCCTGCCGACAACTATCTCTACTCGATCGTGTGGAATGGGACGCAGTTCCAGTTGTTGCGGATCTCTTCCGATGGCTCCGTACAACTTGCAGGCTTGGTGGCCGGCGGCGGCATCAATACTCAAGCGGGGACTATCGTTGTTGGAGAGATCGGTGCTGATGGCTACTATTACGTCCATTTTCAGGGCACGAACAGGGCGTTCCGTATCGATCTGACGACGGGAACGTCGACGCTGATTACGCTCAGCAAGTCTGTTAACCCCTCTGATTGGGCCTGGTACAACGGTTATCTGTGGGGCGTAGACTCTAACAACTGGAATTTAATTCGGGTTAGTCCCTCCACAGGACAGGTGACCACGATAGGCCCGACCGGCGTTTCCAACCCGGTAGCGTTCGGCGGCATGATGGGTGCGACCAACGGCATCTTCGGTGCGGAAAATGGCGGCGGATTCTACAGGTTCGATCCCTTGACGGGGGCGGCGACCCTCATCTCCGGTTCGCCTTCGGCTGCCGGCAACGACGGGGCAAAGTGCGTCAACACGCCGCTTCTCTTCCCGGCGGATCTCGCGGTCACCAAGACGGACGCTAGCGAGACCTATACGCCGGGCGGCACGGTAACCTACACGATCGTCGTCCGTAACGATGGGCCGTTCGGTGCGATGAACGCGCTGGTCAACGATCCCCTCCCGGCCGGCATCACCACGGCCAGCTGGACCTGCGGCAATCCGACCAATGGGGCTGTCTGCGGAGAGGCCAGCGGTTCGGGAGCGATCGTCGACCAGAAGGCGGATTTGCCTGCGGGCGCCACGCTGACCTACACGGCGACCATGACCGTTCCGGCCGATTTCAACGGCGAACTGGTCAATACCGCGCAGATTTCCAGTCCGAGCGACGTGCCGGACCCTGATAGCGGCAACAACACCGCGACCGACACGGACGACATTACCAGCATCACGCTGGTGAAGACGGTCACAAACGATAGTAGCGGCGGTACCTCTCAGGTTTCGGACTTCACCTTGGCGGCTTCCGGACCGACTCCGGTTTCGGGGGTCAGCGGCAGTGCATCTGTCACCAATGTGCCCGTCGAGGCAGGCACCTACACACTGAGCGAGACCGGCCCGGCTGGTTATACCGCGATCTATGATTGCACGATCAATGGCCAGGCCCCGGTGGTCGGAAATACGCTGACCCTGGCTGTCGGCGACGATGCGGCTTGCACGATCACGAATGACGACATTCCGCCGACGGTGACGATGGCGAAGAGCCTTCTGTCGGAGAGCGGTTCTCTCGCGGGTGTTGCCGAACCCGGCGAGACGCTGACCTATCAGATCACGCTTTCGAACACGGGAGGGCAGGCCAGTAATTTCGGTGTGACGGACGCCTTCGACGCCAACACGACCTTCGTGTCGGCCGACAA
>NZ_JAMXLD010000020.1:0-18627 GCF_024054295.1 Ciceribacter sp. RN22 | reverse complement strand
AGTTCAAGGAGGCGATCGAGCCTCTCGCTACGGCCGGCCAACTGACAAAGGAGGCCGCAAGCCTTGCCATCGAGCGCATAGCGTCCGATCATGGGCTCTCGGCACAGGACACCAAGGACCTCAAACTCGTCGTCGGCGTCACAACCGCCGTCATCATCGGAGCCGTCGGCGCGAAGGGCGGGTTAGCTACAAAGGGACTTCCCATTCCTGAAAATCTGGGAAGAACCATACATTCGGGCGCTCAAGACAAGCACATTCCGGGAACCAATAACTATGATCCGTCTCGAAGCACTTTGACAGCCGATCCTCAGTCGCTCTTGGATGGCGTTCATAGTGGGCAATATACAATTGTTCGTGAGATTCCGAGAGGAAACACGACATCGTATATTGTTGACTTTGGCTCTCCCATTGGGGAATTTAAGAGTAATGGCACTCTTGTCGGACCAACTCAGTATGGTCAGATTGTCCAAGGGAAAAATGGCGTCCATATCATTCCTGCCAATCCCATCCAGTACTAGGAGGACAATATGGGAAGCCTGCCAGACTCGCTCAAGATTTGGCTACAGGAAGCTCTGATCACAGAGATCTATCCTCAAATTCGGGCGATCGCAGTTAAGTACTCAGAAGGACACGAAATAACAGTTCGGTATTATTTGGACAGAGAACCCACTGAGTTTGACTACGATAGTATCAGCATGGTGGTTGCTGAGTTGTTAAGCAAGACTAGTTCCTCCAAAGACATTTCCGCTGTGGCTGAGGAATGTATCTTTTCCCAATGCCGGCAAGCGGATTTGGAACGTTTGGATGGCTTTGTATATGCTCGGCGTGAGTATGATCTGGAGAATAATCCATCTCAGACTCCTACCTACTTCTAATGCCAAAATTGCTCCTGATACACAGTTTGATTGTATAGAGGTGGTATTCACGTGACGGTGCCTCGTTCTGGCGCGTGTCAAGGCGCCAACGAATTTAGCCTGAGACGGGACCAGGCAGACCTCACCCCTCGCCCGCTGCCCGCTCCAGCTCGGCGAGCCGTTCCCTGCAGATCGCCTCGACGAGACGGTGGAGATGCTCGGTGCGTTCCAGCAGCCATTCGAGCGCCTCTTCGGTGATCTCGAAGTGTTTCGAATAGCGCGCCTTCACATAGGCCTCGTTGAGGATGTTGTACCAGGCGGTGAAGCGGTGCTGGTCGCGAGGCCAGGCCTCGATCAGGCGACGGTCGTGATCCTCGGCGAGACCGCGCAGGAATTTGAGGTTGTGCGACGGCGGACTGTAGTTCGTCAGCGTCAGCAGAAACGCCGAGTAGGCTATCTCTATCGACTGATGCAATTGAAATGCCGCCAGTCGCAAATTCCCGCGCTCGACGAGCAACTTCGCCATGTCCATGAAATCTGCGGAATCAGGAAACCGCCTCTCGAAATGTTCCGTCGCAACCCTGAGGGCATCTGCGGGCGATAGCCGCTTCGGTTCGGCCAGCGGACGGTCGTCGAGCTCGTAGAGCACGATGCCTTCCCGCAGGATGTCGACGAAGAAGTACTGCCCGTCGGCAAGGAAGTTGTTCACCTCCCGCGCCCCATGGACGATCAGCCCCACCGGCGTCGAGATCGCCTTATCCCACAGCAGCCGGTCGGTCGCCTTGTCCCAGTACTGCGGCTCGGCCAGCTTCTTCGAACTGACGATCACCAGAATGTCGTAGTCCGACCGGTAGCCCTTCATCGTATGCGGTTCGTCGACGAAGGTGCCGCGGGCATAGGAACCGAAGAGCAGAATCTTCTGGATGCGCCCGCGCTTCTTGAACTCGGCGGCGGCTCCCTCCAGCGCATCGGCGAACTCCTCGTGGATGATCTCCACCACGCGGCCAAGCTCGCGCTGCTTCTTCTCCGGAAGATGGTCGAGGGATGTCTTCATGCCCCAACCGATAGGACAAAGCCGATTCCACGTCCACTAGCGAATCTATGAGGATTTGCACAGGATCGGCACGGGGAGGGTGGTCTGGTCCGGCAGTCCCCGCCACCCGTCCGCTTATTTGCCCATCAGGACCGCGGTCGGTTCAAGTTCGGCATGCCTTCCGCTTTCCTGACCGGTCTCCTTACCGTCCTGCTCACCCTGCAACCTGCCTTCGCGGCCGCCCAGGGGTCCGGCAGCACCGGCTTTTCCGCAACCTCCTCGGGTGCGGGTTTCGGCATCGATCTCGGCACCGGCCTTCCCGTTGCCAACGGCAGTTATGCCACGGGTGAGGGCGACGGCACCGGCGTCTATAACCTCAATTCCCATGTGACCGGCACCGGCACCGTGGTACTCAACTCCGGCGCGGATACCGTCCTCAGGGGCGCCGTCGTCTCCGGCGAGACGGTGATCGCCAATGTCGGCGGCGATCTTCTGATCGAGAGCCTCCAGGACACCGCCGCCTACGACGAGAAGAGCTTCTCCGTCTCCGCAGGCTTCGGCCCGTCCGGTCTCTCCGGCGGCTTCAACAAGGGCACCGTCACCGGCGACTTCGCCAATGTCACCGAGCAGAGCGGTATCGTCGCCGGCTCCGGCGGCTATCATGTCGTCGTCGAAGGCGGCGTCGATCTCGTCGGCGGGGTGATCGCCTCGACGGATACGACCGGCAACAGCTCGCTCTCCGCCGATCACCTGACCTATTCCGACCTGACGAACAGCTCGAGCGCTTCCACCTCCAGCGCCGGGTTCAATCGCTAATTTGCGCATAATCACGCAACCGCTCTAGGGTTTAGAGAGAGCAGTCATGGACGCCGACCTGAGGCGGGTCGATCGTAACGACGGCTTTCATCCACTCTTCGCCGAGATCACTTGTTGGGACAGAATGATCATCAGAATTATCACAGGAGTAATCGACACACTCAGTGGCGGCGCCCTGAGGTGGGTCCAGCACGTCGAAGACCGTCATGCGAAACGAGAAACTGAAGCGCTGCGGAGGCTACGTGAGGATCTCGTCACCATTGATGCCAAGGTCGGCAAAGCTTTCGCGTTGATGTTCAACCCTGGACAGTCCGGCGATGGAGACTACCCTCATCTTGAGCGATTGAGCAGGTTTTCTCCGGATAACCGAGTTCTGGCCGCCCACTTTGGTACTCTCAGCCGGCGAGACAAGGGCCGGGTCCGCCGGCATTTCAAAGAGGCTTTGTCTCTTTGGGATCACTGCATGAGTCGATTCCCTGCGACCAAGCTAGACCTTCCGGCCGATCTGATGATTCATGTGACGGCGGCACAAAGATTGCGCAGCTTTCTCAGCTGGAAGCCTCGTTCCAAGCATTAGAGTTTTCGGCAATGGCAAAGTCTTGTCGTCCGGAAACAGACCGGTGCCGCGTTCCGACGGGAGCAAGATCGTCTACAGGGAGCGAGTGAGCGCCCGCCCTCGATCTGCAATCCTGCCCCGGGGATGACGCAGGCTCGCCGGCAGGCGTCTGTCCCGCTCTTCAGCGAGCTGAACGAAAACCCGACCGCTTCCTCCACACCTGTGCAGTAATCGCAGAGATCACTAAACGGGTGTCGGCGGGCAGGGCAGTTCGGCCTTGCTGTCCAGGGCCGAGCGCTCTTCTATTGGCGCATTCTGATCGCCCTCTCCAGCGGCGATCCCCATCGTCCGCTCCTTGCAATATTCCACACCCGGTAACCTCCTTTCGGGACGAACTCAGTTTGCGTGTGTTCTGTTGCAAGCGCTCATCTTGTCCGGGATACCGAGATCAGAGTCTTCCCCTTGGCTTCCGCGCGGTCGACCCGGAACGGCGGTGCCGAATTCCGGTGCAAATGCGACGATCGAGGACGCCGTCGTCTCCCAACAGGACGGTTATCACCAATGCTGAAGTCCACCCACAGTCAAGGGCGCCCTGGTCCGGGCGTCCTGTAACGAAAGGAACTCCACCATTGGCCGGAGCAGGTCGGAATATATGCTCACTTTGCCAATCCTGCGGAAGGCGGCGATCGACATAGCGCCTGAGGAAAATGCCGGGTGAAAATACCTGGATGGTCTTGCGTGTCATTCCCTGTTGCTGCTCGACACGAGAGTATCGACCGATGCCATCGACAATGTCTCGGGCATGTGCCTTTATTGCGACTACGGTCGCGGCGAGTTATACCGAGAAGAAGCAAAAGCATTGGCCGCTACCCCGGAGCGATGGAATTGAAAGTTCATATCAAACAACGAATTGCCTGCGTATAACGCATGAAATGCAGTATTTCTGCAGACATTACGAAAATATAAACAGTTTTCCGCCAGGCGTCTCATGCTGTGGACCTTTTCCGAATGCGAAAGCAAGCGCACGAAGCGCAGAATTAAATTCGCGTTCATTGGCGCCGGCCTTTCTTGCGTACCTGTCCGGCAGACGCACGTTCTTGCAATGCTGGCTATTGTATTTGGCATATGTCTTTCTGTAGCGCCGCCCGCATATGCAGCGACAGCACGTTTGCTGAGCGTGGAAATGCTTCGAGTCGATGATGACACTTTGACAATTTCCGACGTTGCCGCCTCGCAGTCATGGCGCCCCCTCCCAGACGGCGGCCTCGTCGGAGGGTTCTCCTCCGACACTTTCTGGTTCAGGCTCCGCTATGTCGGCCCTCCTCAGGAGCAGGGAGTCGTCTTCGTGCTGCCCACCTATCTGAACGACATAACACTCTTCGTTCCTGATCCGCATGCGGGCACGCGCCAGGCCGCGGTGCACGCCGACGAATTGGTTCACTACCAGCAAGGCGATCAGCAGCCGCTCACAGACAAGGTCTACCGGTGGCGGGGTTTTGCCGCGCCTATACCATTCAGCGGGCGCGAAGGCGACATCGCATATGTTCGTTTGCGCACAAGAACCACAGTGCTGTTCTGGCCGCGGGTCGATACCCAAGTCGGCTTTTCGAGCTACCTGCTGGTAGAAAGTCTCATCGCCGGCGCATTGGCACTCGGTCTCCTGCTCACGGTTGTGGTCGGTGTTGTCCGCTGGCGAGTGCACGGAGACGCGATTTCCCGCAGTTTTGCCACTTACGCGGCCGCCGCGCTTTTCTTTCTGGCCGCCCGCGATGGCTACCTCTCCCTCATCCCGGGAGTATCGCCCGTTCTCCTGAATCGCAGCGTCGGGCTCTCCATCTGCCTCCTGGTCGCGGCGAATATAGCATTCTACAGGACTGCCACGCAGATCCGAGCTGTGTCGCGCGCCCTCGACTGCGCGTCGCGTCTTGCCGTAGCGCTTGCTGTCGGCGGCGCAGTCGTGGCGGCGATAGGCGCTTATCCTACTATTGCGCGACCGCTCCAGTTCTTTGGGCTGATTATGTCAGTCGGATGGGCTCCGCTGTCCGTCTTCCTTGCACATTACAGGAAGAGCCTCCATCACTCGCTCTTGCTGAGCGGCGGGTTTCTGGGGACCTTGGCTGGCTATTGCGTCTCGTTCCTGCTGGTGACCGGCGACGTCAACCTTTCGTTTTCTGCGTTCTACTCCGCTGAAATATCTCTGCTGGCTTCGCTCGTGCTGAACCTCGCCTTTGCTGTATGCGAAAGCATGGCGACAGCGAAGGAGCACCGGCGCACCAAGACACAATTGGCCATGGAACGAATGTCCGCGGAACTAAACAGGGAAGCCGCCGAGACCCACCACAGTTGGGTCAAGATTTTCAGTCACCAGATCAAAACGCCTCTGGCCGTAATCAAGGTGAGCAGTCAGAACATCGAGAGGCTCGTGCCCCAGCCCGACATTCTGGAGCGGACACGCAAGATCTCCAGCAATGCAGGCAAGATCGACGAACTCGTTCACTCCTTGCTTCACGTCGAGGATATTCGTGCGAGGCTCAATGAACGCAGGCACTATCCGTTTGATGCGCTTGAACTCGCACGTTCGAGCCTCCCGACAGGCGCGGGCACGATCGACGTCGTCGGCGAGCGAGGTATCACCGCCCGCGGTGCCGCCGATGTTCTTCGGATTGCTCTCAGCAAGCTTATTGACAACGCGCTGATCCACAGCGGCGTACCCACCTCTGTGAGGGTCTCAGTCGAGCGGAAAGATTGCGACGGCCGCCGAGCCGTCGTTCTTCATGTCCTCGATGCAGGGCCACAGATTTCCAATGAAGTGCAGGCCAACATGTTTGCGCGCCACTGGCGCGGGCGCGACTCAAAGGGCCATGGCGTCGGCCTCTGGGCGGCTGCCCTTATTGCAGAAGCCCATGGGGGGCAGGTGCGCTACGAACGCACAAGCTTCGAAGAGAACCAATTCTCGATCTGGTTACCTGAATAGCCGAGGGTGAACATCGCACTCACCGGACTCTCCCCCGCGTGAGCGAAGGGCTTGAGTCGAGCGGCGCTTCAGATGCAGGCCGAGCGTAGAACCGTCCTGACCTACGGACCGGCGGCCATGAACCGTGGAGCGGGAACAGCAGATCTGCGCAATCTCACTTATTTGCGGATAATCAACGTCTTGAGCATCTTGGTTTCAGGAGCTTCGGGGGTGCACGTGAACAAATTCGACGCGACGATCGATACCGTTATTTCTGCCATGCAGCAGGACCGTGTGGGCTTCTCGCTGCAGCACGTGAACGCAGTCACCGAACATGGCGACGTTCTCTATTCTGAGTGTTTGGGCCGCCTCGTCGTTGCAGATGGAAGCATTGTTAGCGCTGGCGAATTCGTCGCGCAGTTGGAAGCAACCGGTTTGGCCTCCGACTTTGACCACCATATTCTGGACCTCGCCTTCGATTACCTGGCGACAAATGAGAACGCGTCGTTGGGGGTAAACTTGTCGACGGAGAACTTCGCCGACGAGAGACGTTGGAACAGGCTTTATAGGCAACTGTCTCGACACAGCTCGCTTTCCTCTCGTCTTGTTCTGGAGATCACAGAAAGCGCCCCGATGGCGTTGCTCTCGATGACTGCGGAATGGATCCAGGAAGTCCGTAACCTCGGATTCAGGATAGCGGTCGATGATTTCGGAACCGGCTTCTCGACACCGGAGACACTCTTCTCGATAGCTACGGACATCGTGAAAATTGACGCCTTCTTCGTGCGGCGCAATCGTTGCGGCAAGACGGATCGCATTCTAGCCCACATGATCGGCCTGGCAGCCTGCGCTGCCCCCATCGTCGTGGTAGAGGGAATTGAAACCTATGATCAGTTTTCACTGGCAAAGGCGACCGGAGCGACCCATGTTCAAGGATTTCTGTTCTCGGAGCCAACGCTTACGCCCGTATTTGGTGGACTGAACCGGCCCTTGCCGTCCCGACTTGCCGAAAGGCCGAGGTGGGTAATGTGACCCAAATCGCCAGTGCGATGTTGGCTCCACGCAGGCGCAGCCCGGCGCCGATGGGCAAGGCAGTGCATCAACCCCTCACACGTGACGGCCGCTCCTTAACCAAGCCGAGCGGTGATCTTGTGCGACGTGGACGGTGACGGCCCGCGACTATGCCGTTACGCCATCCTCCATCGCGCCCGACGGCGCGGATGCGGCCTTCGGGGTCAGAGAACCCTGAACCGGAGTCAAGGACGAGCCGACCATACGAAGTCGGAAGATCCCGAACGCCGGCGTGACGTTCGCCGCGCCGCAAGACGGCCAATAGCTGCACGCGCTGGCTTGACGAGTGCGAAACGGTGGGCCCCTTCGTGAACTCCGTGACCGGTTCAGATTCTGAGCTTGTGCAGAATGACACGTGGTCACGGTTCTGATCGCCGCTGAAATGGGGCTTACCCTCGACCTTCCGATCGGTCGAGAGGGGTCTCATAGCACGTCGCGGCCTCTTATTTGCGCATTAGTGCAGCTTGCTGGAAACAAAGTGTGTTGCCGCTTCCTCGCTGAGTCGCCGTGAAGGGATAAGGCAGATCTCGCGCCGCGAGGTCGCATCGTCACGTCGTCGCATGCGACTTGGGTGCCGGGTGAAGCGCAGACGTGATGACAGGGTGGCGAGGGGTAATGGGAAGTAGGCTTCTTGTGGTCGGCGCGGGACTATCCGGGGCCGTGATATCGAGAGAGCTGGCAAACGCGGGCTGCGAGGTGATCGTGGTCGAAGGCCGCAATCACGTTGCCGGAAACTGTTACACGGAGCGCGACACAGGGACCGGTGTGATGGTTCATGTACATGGCCCTCACATTTTCCATACCGACGATCCGGAGGTTTGGGAATACGTCAATGCGTTCGAGACATTCCTGCCGTTCAAGCATCGCGTCAAAGTGGTGAGTGGCGGGCAGGTATATTCGCTGCCTGTCAATCTACATACGATAAATCAGTTCTTCGGCAAGTGCCTTAGACCCGACGAAGCGCGCGCGTTCATCGAGAAGCAAGCCGACGGAAGCATTGCGGAACCCAAGACGTTCGAAGAGCAGGCAATGCGCTTTATCGGCAAGCCGCTCTATGAGGCCTTTTTCAAAGGATACACTCAAAAGCAATGGGGTTGTGAACCCAGCGAACTTCCGGCCTCGCTTCTTAAGCGACTACCCATTCGTTTCAACTACGACGACAATTACTTCTTCCATTCCTTTCAGGGAATGCCTCAGGGGGGCTACACGCCGATGATCGAGCGAATGCTCGATCATCCCGGAATAACTGTGCATCTCGGCAAGCGCTTCGAACGCGGTCAGGTCCAAGAGTTCGACCATGTGTTCTATTCCGGTCCTCTCGACGGGTACTTTGAATATGAGATGGGGCGCCTCGGATACAGAACGCTCGGCTTCGAACGGTTCACATACGGCGGAGATTTTCAGGGGTGTGCGGTGATGAACTATGCGGATGCCTCCGCGCCTTTCACGCGCATTACGGAGCACAAACACTTTGCACCGTGGGAAGAGCACTCCCGTTCTGTGTGTTACCGAGAGTTTTCCCGCGACTGCGGCCCAGGCGACGTCCCGTACTATCCGATACGTTTGGTGAATGAAAAAGCCCTGCTCGCCGCGTATGTGACGCGCGCAGAGCAGGAGACATCCGTGACGTTTGTGGGGCGGCTCGGGACCTATCGATATCTCGACATGGACGTCACGATCCGTGAGGCTCTTGATGCTGCAAGAGCCTATCTGTCATCGAGAAGCGCGGGAGAGAGAATGCCTGCCTTCATGTCCTCTCCGCTCTGAGTCCCGGGGTGAGAGTGATGGGATTCAATACGCTGGTGTTGAGCCTGCCTTCGGACGAGGCGAGACGAAGGCAGTCTCGCGAAATACTCGATCGTTACGGGCTTGAGTTCAGGTTCTTCGATGCAGTGAACGGGGCGAGTCTCTCAGACGAGGCGCGTAATTTTCATTATGACGCGGTCGCGAATGTACGCGGCTTCAAGCGCCCGCTCTCGAATGGGGAGATCGCCTGCTATCTGGGGCATCTACAAATGTGGCGTCATATCGCAAGCTGCGGAGCCAATGCCGCCCTGATCCTGGAAGATGACTTCCGCTTCCTCCGGGAGCCCTGCGAGTTCTTGAGGGCGCTCGCAAAATTCGATCTCTCCGACGTCATCGTGAAGCTCGATGCGAGTGCCCCGCAGGGGGCTTACCGATTTCAAAAAATCAAGGAGAACTGGTTGATGCAGAGCAGGCTCTTGCCGCCGAGGACGACGGGATACGTCGTCGGCGCTCGTGCCGCGGCGAGAATGCTGGGCTTGCGAAGTCACTTCTTTCGGCCGGTTGACATCGATCTCAAACATCACTGGGAGCATGGCGTGCCGATTTTTGTGACGGAGCACGCGCTTATCGGGGAGCGCGATGCGGGCGAGAGCCGTCTGGCAGCTGGACGCACAGGCGCAAAGCCCTCAATGACAATGCGGTTTTGGTGCAACCTGAAGTATCAGTTCGCGTTTCGATGGGCCATGCACACGGCCGACCGCCAGGATGTAAGGCGAGACAGCCATCAAGCGACCAGGAGGCTTGTTCATCTGCCATGACCGCCCGACTGGAACAACGAAATCGCAAAAGGAACTTGGTGGTCGTACGCGCGGGAGATAATTCTCTGCACGCAGGATGGTTGAACCGCGCCTACGAGGATCGTTCCTTCAATCTCGTTGTGAGCTACTATTCGGAGAGTGCGTTTTCCTCCCACACGGCGGAACGCGGTGTTCGCGCGGTCCTGGTGAAGGGCGGCAAGTGGGACGGACTCTACCATACCCTTAGTGCTGTCTCTGATCTTGACGGTTATCGGCACGTATGGCTGCCAGATGACGACATTGCGACCGATGGCGATACGATCGACCGGATGTTCGAAATTGCAGGCAATTATGGGTTGGCGGTCTGCCAGCCATCGTTGACGCATGACAGCTACTACACGCACTTCATCTTCTGTCACTGCCCTGCGTTCGGTCTGCGCTACGTTAATCACGTGGAGATCATGGTCCCCTGCCTGAGTGGCTCCTTGCTGAGGCGAGCATTGCCATATTTTCGGGAGACGATGAGCGGGTTCGGTCTTGATTATCTATGGTGCCGATGGCCCGAGAGCGGCCCTTTTCGTGCTGCCATCCTCGACGATATTGCCGTGCATCACACGCGACCAGTGGGAAGCCAGCTCCGCCACGCGATAATGGCGGCAGGAGTCAGTGCACTTGATGAAGAAGCTGCGATGAAGGCCCGCTTCAGCCTCGCGTCACGGATCGTCCCGCTCGCTTATGCAGGCATAACGGCCGATGGACAGGCGGTTGCCGGCCAAATCGCTATGGGCTGGAGAATGCTCAGATCCTGGCGCTCCGACATGTCCTCCTTTCGCGACCGCAGACTGGCGCGTCGGAAAACGGCCCAGGTGCTGAAGCGGCAATTGATCAGACGTCTGGACTTGTCATTGCTTGATGAACGAGAGGATGGCGTGCCCGGATAGCCCTGACCTGAAGCCAGCCATACGCCCGGCCCAGCGCCGGTGACCGGACTCAACGGACGAAATATGCACAGGCTCCAAAATATCATATTTCCAAGACTCACCAGCTACGCGACAGAAGATATGTACTTCCGGTTCGTCGAAAATTCTTCGTCGTTCTGCTATTCTACGCAAAGTATAACTCTGCCGAAGCACAGCACTGTCAGCCTCGATACATTCTTCAACGGATTTACGGTAGCCACGTGGAAACGTGATTGCAGAATTGCCCACCTGGCGTTCTCGCTTCTCGGAACCGGACAGATCCGATTGCGTTTCGGGCTGCACCTGTCGAGTGGCGGAGATCGTTGGCTGTCCGAACAGGACCTCACGCTGACTGCCGATGTCCCGGCGAGGGTAGAACTCCCATTCTGGAATTCGCTCGACGATGGCATGCTTTATGTGTGCGTCACCGCGATTGACGACAGCGCGCTCACCGGTGGGTACTTCTACACGGTGACGGAACCGGTGATGGACGTAAGGCTGGGCATCGTCGTCACCCACTTCAACCGTAAGCAATACGTACTCCCCGCCATCCAACGCATCACCGACGAATTACTGGATGACCCCTGCTTTAGCGGGAAAGTCGACCTGGTTGTCATCGACAACTCCAAGAACATCTCACCGGCCGAGGCTGGCCGGGCGACGGTTATCCCGAACAGGAATCTTGGAGGCTCTGGCGGCTTTATGCGTGGGCTGCTCCACCTCAAGGACCACGGTTATACGCACTGTCTCTTCATGGACGATGATGCGACATGCGAAATAGAATCCATTCGCCGCTCATATGCCTTGATGCAATTCGCCGGCACTGGGCGGTTCGCGATCGCCGGCTCGCTCATGCGAGAACTCGAGCCCTATCGGTTGTTTGAAAAGGGCGCCGTCTTCAACGGGACATGTCAGCCCCTCAAGAGCGGACTAGACATGAGAAAAGTGCCCGATCTCATTGAAGCCGAGCGACGTGATCGGATGCCGAACTACGGCGCCTGGTGGTTCTTCGCCTTTTCAATTGCCGATGTAAGGTCTTATGCATTTCCGTTCTTCGTCCGTGGCGATGACATCATGTTCGGCATGAGGAACGAATTTCACATCGTCACTCAGAACGGAATTGGTTGTTGGGGAGAGGACTTCGGGCTCAAGAGTGGGCCGCTTCCAGTCTATCTCGATGTCCGCAGCCACCTTGTCCAGAGAATGGTGAATACGGAGCGCGGAGCGCTCTCGTCGGCGAAACTGGCAATTCGCTTCTTTCGGAGTGCTCTCCTTTCTTACAATTACGGGACGGCACGCGCGGTGACATCTGCGCTTTCCGACGTCAGGGCCGGCCCAAAGTTTTGGCACGACAACCTCGACCTTGTGGCGGTTCGGCAGAGAATATCGGCCTACGCTGCGGGCGAGAAGATGGAGGCAATCGAAATTCCGAAGGAGGTTGTCGTCAAATCTCAACGCGAGGGGATAGGGCGACGCATCGTCCGTCTCGTAACGGCAAATGGCTTCCTTTTGCCATCCTTCATGATTCGGAATGCAATCGTCCTGGATGACAAGAAATTCGTAGGTGATCTCCGCAAGATCTTCCGCTATCGCCGCGTCCTCTACATCTCACCGTCGCGCGAGACCGGATACATCGCCGTTTTCGATCGGGGTCGCTTCTTCTACGAGATTATCCTGTTCACAACAGAACTCCTGAAGCTCGTTCTCAGCTATGCCGAGCTGAAACACAGATATCGCGAAACTCTGCCCTCAATGACCGACGCTCGATTCTGGCGCAATGTCTATCACCCGTGACCGAAATAGAGGTGACGCGCAAGGCGTCGTTACGACGCTCATTCCCGAATTCATGGCAGCATCCACCATAGGACCTTAGCAAGGAACAGCCGGCTTGCCCGTTCAGAAGTTTCTTTCATCGTTGGATAAAGCGCTGCTCTGGCGTCTTCTGCGTGACAATTTCAAGAGCCACGCGCGATGGTACGCCCTCGCAGTCTTCGCGATGCTCGTTACGGCAGCCACCACCGCACTGAGTGCCTGGATCATGCGAGACATCGTCAACGAGATGGTTGTCTCACGCGATGTCGCGCAGGTCTTCAATATCGCGATCGCGGTTGCGGTCATCTTCATTGTCAAAGGTTTGAGCACGTTCGCACAAGGCTACTATCTCAGCAAGGCGGGCAACAGCATCGTTGCAGAACAACAACGCAAGATCTACGGGCACCTCTTGCGTCAGGGTGTGTCCTTTTTTCAGAACATCCCGTCGTCCGAATTGCTCTTGCGGGTCACGCATAATGCGCAGGCCGCACGCTCGGTTATCGACACCATCGTGACTGGCTTTGTTCGAGATCTATTTTCTCTTCTGGGCCTTGTTTCGGTGATGTTCTATCAGCAGCCGGTCCTCTCATTCGTCGCGCTTATCTTGGGCCCGATGGCTATATTCGGCGTCCGTCTGCTACTGCGACGTGTGCGTCGGATCATGGAGCTCGAATTGGCATCGCTCGGGCAGATCATCCAGATCATGCAGGAAACGACCAACGGGATTCGTGTCATCAAAGCCTTCGCGCTGGAAGGCCCGATGTCAGACCGGATGAACAAAGCGGTCGCTGACGTTGAAAGGCGTGCGAACGGGATCGCGCGCCTCGAGTCCGCAACAAGTCCGATCATGGAGACACTTTCGGGACTGGCAATTGCGGGAGTCCTTGCCTTAAGTGCCGTGCTTGTGTTGGAGCAGGGTCGGACGCCAGGTGAGTTGATGTCGTTCATAACCGCCCTGTTGCTGGCTTATGAACCGGCCAAGCGGCTCGCGAGGATGCGGGTCGGGATAGAGTCCGGCCTGATCGGCGCTCGCGCCATGTTTGAGCTTCTCGATCATCCCGTCTCTCTGCTGGAAGGCAGGAACGCTGTGGCGCTTCCTCGAGGGCCCGGTCATGTCGTGTTGAGGAATGTGCAGTTCGGCTATAGCGGAGAGCAGGTAGTTCTACACGATGTCTCCCTTCAGTTTCCGGCGGGTAAGATGACGGCGCTGGTGGGACCTTCAGGTAGCGGAAAATCGACCGTCATAAACTTGGTAATGCGACTCTATGACCCGATCGGCGGGTCCGTAGAAATCGACGGAGTTGACGTTCGACACGTCACCTTTCCCTCGCTCAGGGAACGCATATCGTATGTGAGCCAGGACACGTTTCTCTTCGCCGGCACAGTTTTCTATAATATCGGACTTGGCAAACCCGGCGCCACCGAGGCTGAAATTGTCGACGCGGCCAAGGCCGCGGACGCGCATGAATTCATTCTCTCGCTAGAGCACGGATACCACACCCACATAGTGGACAACGGTGGCAATCTCTCGGGAGGGCAGAGACAGAAGCTAGCGATCGCGCGAGCTATGCTGCGCGACAGTCAGATCCTTATTTTGGACGAAGCCACCAGCGCTCTCGACTCTCAATCTGAGGCATCGATACGCAGCGTCTTGCACAAGCTCATGGCCGGGCGGACCACGATCGTCATCGCGCACCGACTGACGACGATCGCGGAGGCAGACAAGATCATCGTGATGGAAGATGGCAGGCTCGTCGAGGAAGGACACCAAGACGTGTTGCTCGCGCGAGACGGCCTCTATCGCCGGCTTCACAGATATCAATTCGAGCAAGGTTACCACTCGACCTAGCCGCGACATCTCTGCCGGAGCTTAGAAGGGTGGCCATTTGAAGAAACTTGGAATAATTGTCATGCGGCTGGAAACTATAAATCCAACTTTAGCTCGGCGATTTCTGGCATTCGAAGATATTGGTGACGCGCGTCGGACATTCGAAAGCATTTTCAACGCCTGTGTTCGCCAGACGGATGAGAGCGTCTTTGCCTATATGGATGACCTTCTTCTTGAGGAATCTCTTAAGACCGGACTGATGCCTGAGTGTTTCGACTTTGATCATTACATTGGGGAGTTGGATCGCCATTACTCCGTCGCAGAGGGTGAGGGGCGAAGCAAGGACGCCGTTGCGTATTTTGTGCTGGCACGCCTTATGTCAGCATTGTTCTTCGCCAGTTCTGCTAAGAGCCCACGAGACTATGCCGAGGCGGTCTATGAAGCCGTCATGTCCTCGCCACGCACCGCGAGACAGTTGTCTGCCCACAGAGACTGAACCGTTTCGTCTGCCGCTTCCATCTAAACGACAGGCCGCGGCCTCAGCCTGATCGAAGTAGGTCACTTGCTTACTCTGAAGTATCCACTGACCTGATGTGGTGGGCGCCTTCGCTCTCGGCATGCAATATGCCAAAGCGTGGCTGTAGAAAGTCACATGAGGGAGAGCCGTCCACCCTGCAGGTTAGCGCAATCGGATTGGATATCGCCAAGCACGTCTTTCAGGCGCATGCGTGGATGCTTTGGGCGCGGACATGGTCCGCCGAATGCTGCGAAGTGACGATGTCGCCGCTTTCTTCAGTGCATTGCTGCCATGCCTGATCGGAATTGAGGCGTGTGCAACCGGGGCCCAATGGGCTCCGACCCTCCTGGCGCTGGGCCACAAGGTTCGACCGATGCTGGCGTCTTAGGCCAAGCCATGCGTTACCGGTGGCAGGTCAACTTATAGCGAATCAGGGCAGACGGCCGTCGGCGGAGAGCTACGCTGCGAGTACGCTTCGCACTGAAGCACAATACTGAGCAGTGCATTTCAATTCAGTGGCTAGAGTACCGCGCCATTGGTCAGAAGCAACGCTCTGCATGTAATCAGTTTTGCTGGAGCCTCCAAAGCGCCTCGTGCAAGGGTGCAGCGGAGACGGCCGCCGGAGCCTGGAACGGATTACCATGGATCAACACGATTACGGCCATCGGTGCGGCGGCAAGTCCGAATATACCGACTGCGAGGATCATCGCGCGAGGCCGGTCGAGGTGGGCGAAGGCGGTCGACACCATCGTCAGAAATCCGAGGATCGCCATCCCCGCCCATTTTAGTGGGTTGACGTGTGTCTGACTAAGGGCAATCCGGGTACTGCGAGAGTCACGCAAGACCATTGCCATGGTGATCTGCTGGCCGCTGATCACCGTGCCCGCTTGGGCTACGACGACGGGATCCGAAAGTAGCGAAAGGAGATGGTCCCCGCTGCCTGCGGCAGCCGCGCTCGTGGACCGTGCGGCCAATAGCGGCCACTCCTCGATCATGGCTCTTACGTAAGCGCGTTCCGCATCCTTGATTGTGATGCCGTAGGATGCCGGCAAGTGATCCGCGAGTATGGCGATACTTTCGATAGCATCTGCCTCACGACTGACGGCGGCGATGGCTCGGTCGCGTGCGCTCCACGTATCGTTAGCGAGGAATGCGAGGGTAAGGCCAAACAACACTCCCAGGATATTGATGAACGGTGGAACAAGTCCGGAGAACGAACGTGTATGCGCGGCCCAGCGCTTCGCTCGTAACACCCACAGGAGCAGCAAGGCGCCACCCAGCGTACCAATGAGAGCGATCAGGGCATAGAGGTAGTGATCGTAGGCTTGCCAACTCATGACGTGGTTTCCGGCGGAGCGAAATCGCTCGCGGCCTTCCTTTTGGTAATATCCTTGTCAAAGTGGGGAGCAGGGAAGATGTCACCGACGTCGGCGTCACCATTCCCCGATCACGGGGAGGAGATGACAAGTGCACACATAGAACCGGACCAGATAGACCGCCGTAAGCATAAATCCTCTGATCCGGTGCGGTGAAGGTCTTCGCCCCCTCCTTTGAACTCAATCCCGACGACACATCCCGCCAAAATCGCTGTTGGCGACCCGTAAGGAAATGTCGCCGGAGGGCTTCACCGCGACACGCATCGCGCGATGCTGTCGTAGACACACTTATGTTAGCTGACGACAATGGGTGTTCCGGCGCCTGCCCGATCGTAGAGGTCGATGATGTCCTGATTGAGCATCCTGATGCAGCCCGATGACATCGCCTGGCCGATTGTCCACCATTCTGGGGAGCCATGGATCCGAAACAGAGTATCTACACCGTCCTTGAAAATGTAGAGCGCTCGCGCCCCCAACGGGTTCGTCAATCCCGGCGCCATCCCAGAACGATACTGAACAAGATCCGGTCGACGCTGGAGCATCTCTTCTGGAGGCGTCCATGTCGGCCACGCCTTCTTGTATTGAATGCGGGCACGGCCGGACCAGCGAAACCCATCCTTTCCAACGCCGACGCCATACCGGACAGCACGTCCTCCCGGCAACACGTAATAGAGATGCCTCTGTTGGAGAGCCACCACGATTGTTCCCGAGGGCTCTCCTGTCGGATCAACTATCTCCTGTCGGCGGTAGCGAGAGTTGATCTTGCGGTAGGGTATCGCGGGAAGCAGAAAACCGCCGTCATTCAGTGGACCGTAAATACGGTCGTAATCCGCTGTCCCGCCGCCGCCCCCGATGCTGCGCACGATCGAGCCGGTCGTGATCTCATCGAGTTGCCATTCGGAGAGGGGCAGGGCGCGTGTGCAGGACTGAAGAGACAACCCGCCCAGTGCCCCGAGCAGGCTTCGTCTCGAAAAAACACAGGTTTTGGGGGAAGTTTGCAGAACGTGACCAATGTCACAGGAGTTTACATTCTCGGACAAGGAGGGACCTCGCATAGGCAAATTCATTTTGCCGGTCCACCCTATAAAATCTTGGTAAATGTAACGCTAACATCCGCCCCGGATCCAGCGGGCCAAAGTCATTTAGCTTAAGAGAATTGGTTAGGAACATCTTAACAGCTTACCTTTATCGATTGCGATGGGTGGTATGCCCAATGATTGTGTATTGTGTTCAAAGGATGTACTGCATGATGCAGTCGGTTCGCCTATTTGCCTGCCTCGCCGCAGGCTTGATGCCCGTTTCCGTCGCTACTGCTGGCGACGGAAACCGTTTCTGGTCCGGGGACTGGTCGTTGACCGTGGGAGGCTCCTTGGCCCACGGTCCGGCCTTTGAAGGCGCCAAAGATCGCAAGTTCCTGTTTTCTCCTGTCATATCGCTTGGACGACAGGGACAGGCACCTCGGTTTAGTTCTCGCAACGACAGCGCCGGTCTCACTCTCTACGAAAACGATTTCATCAGAACCGGTCTCGCCGGGAAGCTGATCACCGGCCGTAATGAGGACACCTCGACGGATCTCAAAGGACTGTCAGAGGTGAAGTTCGGCGCCGAGGTTGGCGGCTTCATTGACGTCTATCCGATTGACAATGTCCGCGCTCGCGCCGAGCTTCGTCACGGCATCCGTAGCCATACCGGCACAGTCGCTGACCTCTCGGTGGATGCGTTCACCGATATTACGCCGCAGGTCAGAATTTCGGGCGGACCCCGCGCTACGTATGCCACGTCGGAGGTCGGCCGTGCCTATTATGGCGTTGACGCCAGTGAGGCGCTCGCATCCGGCCTCGCCCTCTACGCGCCCGCCAGCGGCTGGCAATCCGTGGGAGTGGGCGGCGCGGTTACGTGGAAGGCGACCGAGAACATCGAGACGAGTGCGTTCATCGAATACAAGCGCATGGTGGGCGTAGCAGCCAACAGCAGTCTAGTGCGGCAAAAGGGGTCTCCAGATCAACTTTTGATCGGAGTTTCCGCAACCTATCGGTTCGACTTTTCGCTGGACTGAAAGAAGCGGCATACTGGAGCGCACCTGCCTTTCTAGTTCGCAATGATACCGACATCTTGTCGGTATCATGCTTCGCGAGTGGCTCCTCGTGACGAGCTCGATGGGCAGGGCGCATCTTCGTTGCATCTGAAAATGGAATGTACCCCGGCTACATGCATTGTGGCGGCCAGATTGAAATGTCCGTTCCGGCGCAAAGTTGAAATGTCACTTTGGGCTGCCGCACGGCACTCCGACCAGCCCCGATCTGACCGGC
>NZ_JAMXLD010000019.1:0-10931 GCF_024054295.1 Ciceribacter sp. RN22 | reverse complement strand
CATGTGGAACATCAATCGTCCACCAGATGAACCTGTGTCGATACTTTCGGTCAGGGAGCGGAAAGCGATGCCGCGCCGTCCCAGTTGCTCAAGAAGGCCAACGAGTGCCGAGAGGGAGCGTCCGAGCCGGTCGAGGCGCCAGACCACCAACGTGTCACCCGCCCCCAGTTGTACCAGGGTCGCACCGAGACCGGCTCTTTCGAACTGGGCTCCCGACTCGCCCTGATCGCTGAGAATGAGTTCGCATCCAGCGGCCTTCAGCGCCTGAAGCTGCAGATCGAGCTTCTGTTCATCCGTCGATACGCGGGCGTATCCAACAATCATCCTACTCGCCTTTCGGTGATCGCAGACATCGCATCGACACGATGAGAGGGTTGCTACCCCACACCACGTCTCGGTTGTCCAAAGTCCGGTCACTCAACTTGTTGCTTGACAAAATGGGTCCCTTCTGTCCTGTGGCGAAAGTCCTCATGGCGCAGATAACGGGCTTCAACAGAAACAATGGCTTATGGCCAGCATGACCATTGATTTGCGTCGCGAAACACCTATGTCTTAACCGACCGATTTTGTCACAGGGATTACGCAATAATAACAGTACGTTACGTCGCTTCCGGGCGGTTCGTGCGATTCTGATGGTGATGTGGTCCAAACGGGCTCCTGCGACGGCGACAATCGCGGGCCCCAGGCGCGGCAAAGCGTTGGAGTTGCCGCTGGTTCCCAGTGGGTCCTGTCGCGAGGCTTCTTGCTTGCGTCTGTTTGTCGGCGGCGTGTCTGGCATCGTCGTCCGATGCCTGATCCGCGCTGAACCTCTTCTCGGGATTTTCCTGTGTGCCTTGGTTTTGTCCGTCGGTCCCGCCGGCAGGTGGGTGGGAGATGCACTATGAGTGGGCGCTCTCCCGGTTTCTCCCGACGCAAGACGGCCCCCGGAAGCATTGCCGAGCAACGAAGGAAAGCGCGCCCCCTGCGGGTCCCTGCAGACGGGCGCCCGTCTTCGTCGGATCCGGACGGGAGGACCCATGTCGTCAGACTCAGCATTCTCGGGGCAGAGATCGGTCTGCTGTTTGGCAATGGCAGCGAGACGGGTAGCGGGCTATTGGCGCTGTCCAGCGACAACGATCCTCAGCACGCCATCGACGCATGCGTCGGTTCGTCGCTGACGGTGGAGATCGATGCCCGGACTGGCCTCTATGTCCTTCGTGGAGGTAGTGAGCGCGACGGTTGCATCCTCATCACGGCGAGCGAAGAGCATCTCCTCGACCACATCGTCGCAGACCTCTCATGCAACTTCATGGTGCCTGGCAGGCGCCAGGTCCAACATTATCTCAAGCTCCCTCCTGAAAGGCATCAACGTCGTTGACGATGCGACGGGATTGCTGACGCGCGACACCTTTAAGGGTGCACGGTTTGTTCACGCAACGGGTTCTCCGCGCGGTGACGGATTCGAAGACCAAAAGGGTTGCAGGCCGGGTTTCAATCTCCTTCTCCGATTGAACTGACCCATGCCGGCGGCCAATGCCATCTTGTTTTTCTCCGACCAGGGGAGACTGAGAGCAATGACCGATGCATTTCCGTGTGAAAGCCATTCACCGCCCCGCACAGCTGAAAACCACACCAATGTGGATCTGCGGCTGGACCATGAAGGCGGTATCTTCGCCTCCATTCCAGCTTCGGTGGGCAAGCGCACCGAAACGCCGTCGGGGGCCATCATTGATGCTTCCCGGCCTGCAGGATCAATGAGTTTTCGTTCAAACGCGGAATTCGCCACCGTAATGCTTGCGCCGTCAATAGGAATGCAGTCCGCATTCGCGAGCGACCGGGTCGAGACCTTCGATGCGCGGATCGGCACACTGATTATCAATCCAGCGGGTATCGATCGTTTTTTGCGCTGGGACTCCGAGAAGAAGAACGTCTCTATCGCGTTCGCTCAACGCGCCTATGCCGAACTTGCGGCTGCGGAACTCGACGGCGCGACCTGGGAACTTCGCCCTCCGGCCTTCGGTCATGTCGATGTGAATGCGCTGCGTCTCGCACGCGTCTTGAGTGGCGAACTCGCAGGAACGTCCATCAATGCCCTGCATATC
This sequence comes from Ciceribacter sp. RN22, assembly GCF_024054295.1. Taxonomy (NCBI): domain Bacteria; kingdom Pseudomonadati; phylum Pseudomonadota; class Alphaproteobacteria; order Hyphomicrobiales; family Rhizobiaceae; genus Ciceribacter; species Ciceribacter sp. RN22. The sequence continues at coordinate 8,850 of NZ_JAMXLD010000019.1, read as the reverse complement.
GAATCCCTCCTCATAGTTCTGGGCGTGCATCTCATCCGCAAATACTCGAGCGCCAAGCGGAATCCGTCCAAACCTGCAATGACGGGCCTGTCGGCAGCGAGCGCCAAGCGGGTCGTCGCCTACATGCGCGAGCACCTGGCGAAAGATATCTCGGTCGCTGAGTTGGCGAGAGAGGCACAGCTCTCACGCGGTCACTTCCTTCGCGCTTTTGCGAGATCATTTGGAGTTGCGCCTCATCAGTATCTCCTCAATCTTCGCCTCCTGGCCGCGGAAGACCTGTTGCTAGGAACAGATCACCCGATTGCCGAGGTCGCTTACGAAAGCGGCTTCTCGAGCCAGAGCCATCTGACCAGCGTCATGAAGCGATTTAGGCAAGTCACACCTGCCCGGCTGCGGCACACCAGATGAGCAGGATCATTTTGACCATTCTCGACACCAATTTGGACGCGCTTCGGCAAACTCATATTGCCGAACAGGATGGCGCACCATCGCGTCGAGATCGATGCCGTCAAGCAGCCAGCGCAACTGTTCGGTATCGAGCGTCACGACCGGCGCCTCGCGGCGGGGCCAGCGAAACGGATCTTCGGACAAGGCTTTCAATACAAACACGAACCCTGACCGCTCGAAGAACAGGAGCTTCATCCGGGTGCGCCGGCAGTTGCAAAAGACGAAGAAAGCACGCGCGAACGGGCTCAGGCCCATCGACTGCTCGACCAAGATCGCCAGGCTGCTGATCCCCGCCCGAAAGTCGATCGGGTCCCGGTGAAGATAGACACGAGGATCGTCAGCCAGCCGGAACATTGCACCGTCCCAGAGCTTCGATCATCGCCGATAGGGCCCGCTCATCCACATTCTCAAGCTCAAGCCGCACACCATTTGGCAAAGACGCCATCAGTCGCATTCCTGCCGATGATGGCGGGGCCGGCATGTCGGGCTGCTGCGCAATCGGCGACGCTGCAACCACCGGAACCAAGGCCGACGTTTCCTGCCCTGCAACAACCGTCAAAGCACCCTGGGCCTGGCCAGCTTGGCGAAGCTTCACCCAGTTGCGTAACTGATTGGCGTTGACGCCGTGCGCCTGTGCCAGACAGACGGGCGGCCGAGCCCCCGGGCATCAGGGCAGCGTCGATCAGCCGGTCTTTCTCGACGGGATCGAAACGCCGCTTCTCGTTGGAAAGAACCTTCACAGACCGAAGACCCCCTGAGTCCGTCAAGATATCCAATGTCATTGTGTCCACAGTCTCCCTTGTGGAGCGAGACTCCTTCATTCTCCGTCCAGTGAACAGGTGCGGGGAATTGTGCGCTTACGATCGACTGGCGCATGCGTCAAATCTCCGTTGGTACGCGCGAGCAGCGACTGGTGGCCAATTGACGGTCGCTCACATCTCCGATACCCGGCGGACAAATGATCCTGCACGCAATCCTTCCGGCTGGCGCTGGGTCGATCGTCCGTTTTCGATGGTGTTCATGATCACGAGGTCATGATCGGTGGGTCCGTTCTTCTCCTTCGTGATCGAGGTCATCCGCGACCCGATGACCAGGAAGGGTCCAGGTTTTGCTGCGCAGCTGAACGATCGAGAAAACCTTCGGGCCTATCGTCCGCGGGCTCGGGTGCGCCGACTCGGCCTGCGCACTGATCCTTGTCACGATCGGCAGCAACCTGCTCCGCACAAACGCTCGTTGTCGAACTTCAAGACGGAGACCGCGTGCGTTGTCCGACGCATCCATCCGAAACGACCCCGGCGAAACGGATCGCGCCAACAAGTATGGAAATGCGCGCTTACATTCGACGAGGGGTGTTCCAGGTTGTTTGTGGGCTGGCTGTCGAGATTCCCGGTCGTCGCAAGATCCTCGCCAAGCTCCATTCGGATGGTCATTCCAGCAAAGAGCAGCAGGGTTCGCGCAGATTTCCAGAACTGCCTGCCGGACGCAAATCAAGGTGCCGATTCTGCAAAACGAGACTCTGTTTTGAAATACGTAGCGGATGCGGGAAGCCAATATGACCTCAATTCGGTTCTTCGAGCGATCGGTGGGCAATGCGAGAATATTGTGGCTTCTGTACCCGGGCGGCGGAATACCTGTTGTTGCGTTTCGAAATAGCCTCTGCAAAACGGCGCATCCGCCAGCGCTCCTCTCGACATTCCCGAAGACAGGGCCGCCGTTGGTTTTCAGGGCAGGCACCAACGGATAAACCGGCACACACCTGCGCCCGAACGAGGTTCGACGGGGACGCGAAAGGGGTCGATCTGGTTTCGGAAGGGACGTCCGGTCTCTGCGTCGCAACGCGGATAACCTCGCCGACAGTCATTCCAATCGGTGGCGCCCGTCGTCCAGTTGTCGCAGCCCTAAGGGATGCACCACGTACACGACGCCGACTTTCCCGAAGCGTCGACCCGTCGCGGGGCACATTGGTTCGTCTGTTCGTGGGGCCGCAGGGTCCCTCTTGTTACGCTTGCCGGAACGGAAGGTCGAGCGAGCAAGATCTGGACGATGCTCCCCGGCCGTTCGGCCGGCTGAATGGCGCCGTCGGCGCTACGACGTGAACCTGGGTCTGCAAGAGGAGACTGCGATGGATCTCACCAGCATCGGGCAAACGGACCGGGAAACCTCAGGGCCCGGCCAGTCGAATCTTCTGCGAACAATCAGTTGGAAGCACGCCTTCTGGGTCGCCAGTGGCGTCCCCGCACTTGTACTATTCTCGATTGGGGGGATCGCGGCGCTGGTTGGGCCACCTTCCTGGCTTTGCTGGACCCTTTCTGTGTCCTTCGGCTTTGTTCAGGCGTTCGTCTACGCCGAGATTGCGGGGCTCTTTCCCGGCAAATCGGGCGGAGCCTCCGTATATGGTGCGGCCGCCTGGGTCAGATATGGGAAGATCATCGCGCCTCTGTCCCTCTGGTCGAACTGGCTTGCATGGACGCCGGTCCTGACCGTCGGCTCGAGCGTTGCGGCTGGATACATACTGACAATGTTGTTCCCGCCGGACTCGGCCGTCGCGACCTATCGGTTGACGCTCCTTCGATTGGATTTCGTGAAGGCCGGTCTTGAGATGCGGGTAACTGCGTCGTCGCTGATTGCGACCTCACTCTTGCTCGCGACGTTTTGCGTACAGCATCGTGGAATTCTTGGCGCGGCGAGAGTGCAGATGGTGATCGGCATCGTTGCGCTGACACCGCTCCTCCTGATCGGCATCGTACCGTTCTTCACAGGGGATGTCGTGGCTGCGAACTTTGTGCCGTTTGTGCCCTTGAGCGGCGCCTGGGATCGCACGGGATGGGCGCTCTTCTTCGGCGGAGTATACCTGGCGGCATGGTCCTCCTACGCGTTCGAGACGGCGGTCTGTTACACACGTGAGTTTCGCCGGCCTTCGGAGGACACCTACAAGGCGATATTCTGGTCCGGCATCTTGTGCCTTGCGGCCTACTCGCTCGTTCCGCTCGCGTTTCAGGGTTATCTCGGAGTCGAGCGGATGTCCGCTCCGGATATCGTCGACGGTTCGGGCGTCGGCGCCGTCATGGCCGCGATGGTTGGAGGTAATGGTGTTCTCGCAAAGATCATTCTTCTCCTCCTCATACTGGCCCTCCTGCTTGCTATCAGCACGTCGATGGCCGGATCTTCCAGGACCTTGTACCAGGGGAGTCTGGACGGCTGGCTACCTCGGTTTCTGGGGAGAGTGAATCACAATGGCGCTCCGACCAACGCCATGTGGACGGATCTCGGTTTCAATGTCGTTCTTCTCTTGCTGTCGGACTCGATGTTCGTACTAGCAGTGTCAAACATCTGCTATCTCGTCTTCATTTTCCTGAACCTCAACGCCGGCTGGATCCACCGCATCGACAATGCCCATATCGAGCGGCCGTTTCGCTGCTCCAACTGGCTGATGGCGTCCGGCGTCGGTCTGGCTTTCGTCAATGCCTTCCTGCTCGGAGCCGGGGCAAATGTCTGGGGTGAGGGGACACTGACGAGCGGGATCGTCGTACTCCTCCTCATTCTCCCGATATTCTGGTTCCGCCACTACGTCCTGGACAAGGGAAAGTTCCCCGCCGAAATGCTGAAGGACCTTCGTCTTGCCTCGGGCGCTCTCGAAAAGCCCAGGGCCGGGGTTCTGCCCTACCTAGCGCTTGCGTCGGGCGTTGCGATCGTCTTTGCCGCAAACCTCTACTTTCACTCCTAACGGTTCTCCACCCAGTCAAAGGAAGGGTCCAAACGCGATGGAGTCTCAACTCAAAAACAGGGCGACGGTTCGCTTTGCTGCTCACACCGACATGGAGGCGGTCTGCAGCGCTCTTGCAGCCGGATTCGATGACGATCCCCTGTTCCAATACATGTTTCCATCCGAAGAACGGCGCCGTCTGAATCTGCCCCGGTTCTTCGCACCCTATGTCCGGCTTGCCCTTGCCTGCGGGAAGGTCCGTGTCATTCAGGCGGTCGATGGCGACGATGGCGCGTCCATTTGCGGTGCCGCGGTCACCTTTGAGCCGGAATTCTACCCGGGCTCTCTGCGGCACAGCCACGCTTCGGCCGCGGAGCTGGATGAACAGGTATACGAGGCAAGCGGAGTGGATGCCCTGACCGCGGTCGCCGCCATGGATGCGCTGACGGCCCATCATCCGAAGGCTCCGCCGCACCAGTATCTGCTCTTCATCGCCGTCCGACCGGAGCGTCGAGGATGTGGATATGGCGCCCTGCTGATGCAAAGCATGGCCGCGGAATGGGATGCCGCGGGCCAGCCCGGTTATCTCGAGGCGACGACCGATCGAAGCACGACGGGGTTCTACCACCGACACGGCTGGCAACCGTTCGCCGCCCCCTTCAATCCGGCCAACGCGCCTGTCGTTTTCCCACTCTGGAGGAATGCTGATGTCCGTCTTTGATCTGCGACACGAAGAGTTCACGAATTCTGACAAAAGCATAATGACGAAAGTTGAGAGGCTCGCGTCAGAACTGCATGGTCGTAGCGAGGAATTCCTCGGCTATCAGTTCAATTCCGTGTTCGACTATTCTGCCCTTTCGCCGTTCCTCAATGTCCACCTGAACAATCTCGGCGATCCGTTCTCGTCCGGCTGCAAGACGATTGGCACAAGGCGGTTCGAGCAGATCGTTCTTGATATGTTTGCCGACCTTTGGAACGCAGAGGGACGGCATCCTCTCGTGCCCGACTCCTACTGGGGCTACGTTCTCAGCATGGGGTCCACGGAAGGGACCATGTTCGCCTTGTGGAATGCTCGTGACTATCTTTCCGGAAAGCCCCTCCTGCACGAAACGATCTGGCCTACTGAAAAGATGCCGGAGCCTGTGATCTTTTGCTCGCAAGATACTCATTATTCCGTCACGAAATGTGCGTCCCTGCTCAACATGGCTACGTTTCATGAACTCGGAAGCCGGCGCTTTCCGGGCGAATGCCCAGTCACGGAAGACGGTTCGTGGCCGCTCGCGGTCGCAAGCAATGATGGTTCGATCGACCCACTCCAACTCGCAGAGCTTGTGAAGTTCTTCCTTGATCGTGGTCATCCCCCGGTGATCGTCCTCACGGTCGGAACCACCTTCAAGGGCGCGTATGACGACCCGGGTCTGGTTTGGCAGGCCTTGCAGCCTGTTCTCGATCGTAGCGGCCTTTCGCTCGGTGCGGCGGGCGATCGGCAGGCATTCTGGATTCACATCGATGGAGCACTGGGAGGCGGCTACTTGCCTTTCCTCGAGAAGGCGCGTGGCCAGGGCCTCGTCGAGGAGACCGGTCCGATTTTCGACTTTCGGCTTCCCTATGTCTGCTCGATCGTCACGAGCTCGCACAAATGGTTCGGCGCGCCCTTCCCGGGTGGTGTTTACATGAGCAAGGAAAAGTTTCGCCTGAGGCCTCCGTCACGACCGGACTATATCGCATCCGCAGACACGACGTTTGCCGGCAGCCGCAATGGCCTTTCTGCGCTTATCCTATGGTATGCGCTCATGACGAGGCCGACGGACAATCAGGTCCGCGATGCGGCCTATTGCTCGCGGCTTGCGGAGTATGGCTTTTCACGTCTGCTTGAGCTGAATGAGAAGATGCCGTTCCTCAACGCCCAGCGCTCACCAAATTCACTCGCACTCCGGTTCGCCCGTCCAAGATCCCCGGTCTTTTCTCGCTTCGGCCTGAGCGGCGAGGGCGACCAAGCCCACATCTATGTGATGCCACATGTCAAGCAAGAGCTGCTGGACCGTTTCTTCGACGTGCTGTCCTCCCCCAGCGCCTTTGTGCGTAGACCGCCGGTGTAGTCGCCGGCGGTCACCGGTGTGAGTACAGTGTCGATAGACAGCATCCACTCAGCAACTGCCCGGAATCTCGCAACCGGTGCTTCGAACGCTGTCCGGATGCCGGGTGAGGGAATGTCGCCTCATCCGCCTCGACGATCTCTGGCAGGCAATTATCGAGGTGAGCTTGTGAAAACCCGAATCGATCCTATGAAGACAACCGTACGCACCGGAACCGCGGCCGATTTTGAGCCGGCGTGCGACACGCTTGTCGAGGCTTTCTTCAATGACCCGTTCATCGGGTATATGTTTCCGGATCCTGCCCGCCGTGCTCAATTTCTGCCTGCCTACTTTTCGGTCTACTGCGCCGGCTCGGAACTGCTGATCGCTCGGACGGACACTGCCGACTATGCCGGTGTGGCGGTGAAGTTCACGCCTGAAAGCCTGGATCTCAGTCCTGAGCGCGCGGCGGCGGACAGGGAAGCAGTCTTTGGTTCGTGTGGGCACGACGCCCCAACCGTCATAAGGGGGATGACGGCACTGGCTGACGGTCACCCGCATCATCCGGCCCACATATATGTACTGTTCTTGGGCGTCCGGCCGGAGGGGCGCGGGGCCGGCATCGTTCTCCTCAACCATGTCATGGACATATGCGACCAGGCGGGCCTGCACCTCTATGGTGAAGCCACGACAACTCGCATCCGCGGCTTTTATCGGCGGATTACGAACGGAGTCGTCAGGCCGCCGGTACGCCTCGACAATGGACAGGAGTTGTATCCCCTGATGCGAGCGCCGCAACCAGGAAGCGGCGACGGGCTCGGGGGACCAGCACAACCGTGAAAGGCAAGACTTCGGTGATCTTGATGCCGTCGCGATCAAAGTGCCAGGCATCAACCGGCGTTGTCCGAGCGGCCTGGCGTACACACCAGCCGGATCGGGTGATGGGAATGTCAGCACCATGCGGGACGGCTAATTTTGGCAGTCGCGTCATGGCGGAGTTGACGGCCCAACTGTCAATGTCAGACCGTTGCAACCAAACCAGCACGTGCTTCGTTCCCGCCCTCGTGAGGCCAGGATGCATGCCGACGGATGCGAAACCTGAAGAAGCCCATCCGGCCGGGCGGGACCTTCAAGGTGTTGCTGCCGGATTGCTTCGGACGGTCCGCCGAGATGTTTTTCGAAGGTCAGATCGATGGGTATTTTCCGGAGTCATATGTCGGCCCGTCCGCGAGCGCGGGCGACGATAAAGCCACACCGGCAAGCAGGCGATTGTTCGCAGTCAGGCGGTCGCCTTCGTGCGTGACGTCTCCGGGACGCGCAGACTGCGTCAGCTTGATCTGGAAGCACCTCGGGCCAGTTCGGTGAACGGTGAGGGTGGTCCGCCGGAACGAGACAGATGAAGGGTGAACGTATGGCGACGATCACACGCCTCTGCTCATATTTGAGCCAGGGTTCGGGCTCTCTCCCCAGTCGGACGCGTCTTCCGAAGCCGTCCCGCTGGCGTCCAAAACACGAAGGCGGTTCGACTGGCCTTGGCCGATCGAGTGAGCGTAGCGTCGCAGAGTTCGTTCGGATATATTCAGCCGCCTTGCAAGGTCCGGTACGCAAGCGTCTTTGCGATGGATGACGTCGATGACCTCGCGGACCTGTTCGTCAGTCAAGGCCTTCGGTCGCCCCAAACGGACCCCACGAGATCTGGCGGCCAGCAAGCCGGCCGTTGTGCGCTCGCTGATTATCGTTCTTTCGAACTCTGCAAGAGATGCCATTAGATGGAACATGAGCCGTCCACCCGCCGAATGGGTGTCGATATTCTCCATAATTGATCGGAAGTTCACTTTTCGCCTGCCGAGGCCATCTATTATTTCCACGAGACCTGACAAGGACCGGCCCAAACGGTCGAGCCTCCACACAACAAGCGTGCCCCCCGGTTGGAGGCTGCAGAGAGCCTTTTCCAGTCCTTCTCGATCAAAATTCTGTCCGGACTGACCGTGGTCTTGAAAGATGCGATGACACCCTGCCTTTTCCAATGCCTCCAACTGAAGATCAAGCCTCTGCTCCTCTGTTGAAACGCGGGCGTATCCAACAATCATATTTCTCTTCCTAAATGGATTTCATGGAAATAGGTCAGTAATCACCTCAATAACCTGAGAATATCATGTGCATTTTGGCAAATTCTCTATTTTTATATTTAGAAGAAACTTGTGTTGTGGGATATAATTCTGAGCTCGATTGTCCTATGTTCGTGTATTTTTCCTGCTTTGCGCGTCTCTTTGTCGCTAGCGGAAGCTAGTTTGAAGCTTGGCTACTTCGTCGAAATAAACGAAAATACGCCCAAAGTGCGTTCGCTTTCTTTAGAATTAGTTCGCCTACAGCTTTGCTTGGAGTACGCAAGAGTGCGCGCTGTGTGTTGCCTCCCGTGAAAGTTATCCTTTCTATGACAACGTGAGACATTCTTGTCAAGGTTGTTATCGGTTGTCAATACACGGCGCTATGCGCCACCGGTAGGCGACACAGCTGCGCGCCGACAGATCGTGTCCCAGCGCGTGGTGTAGCTGGATTTCATAGCCATCGGTGATTTCCGGTAGGGTCGGGTTGCTTAGATCCAACCTGAAGGACACCACCGAT
>NZ_JAMXLD010000018.1:0-1633 GCF_024054295.1 Ciceribacter sp. RN22 | reverse complement strand
TGTGGCGGCCAGATTGAAATGTCCGTTCCGGCGCAAAGTTGAAATGTCACTTTGGGCTGCCGCACGGCACTCCGACCAGCCCCGATCTGACCGGCTGGTCCGGGTTGCAAGGGAAGATCGGGGCGGGTGGATTGGCCGCTGACCGGCTTTAGCTTTGACAGCCCGAGCAGTCGATCACTCTGCGGCATCGAGGATGGAGAGCGCCTGCCGCCGCCGAGCAATGACAGCCGGATCGTTCATGAAATCCGTCCGCTTGCCCGGCTTGCGGCCCCGCGGTTTGTAGCCAATCTTCTCGCTGTTCGTCTTCACGGCCGGCTTCGTCTGCTGCTCCTGCCGCTCCTTGATATAGGCCAGCACATCGGAAAGCCGCTTGTTCTCGGTGATCGCCGCATGCGTCACCCGCTGGTCCTTGTCGAACACCCGGTAGGGCAGGGAATGCCCCTTCCAGCGCACGTCCAGCCGACCATCGGCGAAAGCGTAGGTCTCGACATAGCGTCCGACCAACCCACGCGTCACCTCGTTCTCTTCCAGCATGATCCGCTGGCGCTCGTAGGAGAATGTCAGTTGCGCACCGACATAACGCTGCTCACGTTTGCACAGGACCTCGCGCAGCCGATCCGGGGCAAGGTTCATCGGCCGGTGCAGGTCATCAGGCCGGGCAGGGGAAATGGCAAATTGCCGGTTATAGCGCTCCATGAACCGAGGCAGGAAAGCGTTGCCGTCGTCCATCCCGCAGATGCCCTCCAGACGCAGATCCTTGATCAACCGATCCTGTAGCGTCCGGTTCATCCGCTCGACCCGGCCCTTCGCCTGGCTCGAATTTGCGCAAAGAATCTCGATGTTTAGCTCTGAAAGCGCCCGCCCGAACTGCGTCATGCCCTGGCCGCCCTTGGCGTCTTTCTTCGCCACCCGGAACACCGAATGCTTGTCGGAATAGAAGGCGACCGGAGCACCATGCGCCTTCAGATAGAGCTCCAGCGCCTCGAAATACGTAAACGCGCTTTCCGATCGTACGAACCGCAACTGCATCAGCTTGCCGGTCGCATCATCGATGAACACCAGCAGCGAACATGGGTCACTGCGATCTTCGAACCAGCGATGCTCGGAACCGTCGATCTGCACCAGTTCACCATAGGCCTCGCGCCGCAGCCGCGGCTGGTGAAAGGTGCGGCGCTGCTTGCGCGACAGCCACAGACCGGCCTCCGCCATCCATTGGCGCAAGGTCTCGCGCGACACCGTCAGCCCGTCGCGCTCGGCCAGCTTCTCGGCCGCCAGCGTCGGACCGAAATCCGCATAGCGCTCGCGCACGATCGCCATGGCATAATCGCGCACGCCGTCGCTGATCCGGTTGTTCGATGGTCGGCCGATCGCTCTGTGCCGGATCGACGCCGCACCATCCGTCCGGATCCGCTCCAGCAGTCGACGCACCTGACGCGTACTCAACTCAAGAACATGCGCTGCCGTCACCATCGTCATCCGGCCGTCGACCACCTTCGACAAAACCTCAATCCGCTGCAGATCGCGCGCGCTCATCGCAATCAATCCCATCTGCAATCTCCCAGACGTCAATCAGAGACGGGGAGTGTGACATTCCAACTTTGCAGAAACAGGACACTTCAACTTTGCGGCCACA
>NZ_JAMXLD010000003.1:0-46507 GCF_024054295.1 Ciceribacter sp. RN22 | reverse complement strand
GAAGGATTGAGCCAAGCGTCGCGCGAGCGCGTCTTCGTCTTCCGACGCGACAGCCGTGTTGATCGCAACCGCAACAACAAGCCCGAGGCCCCGTCCCTTTACGCCGTTGTCCTCGGCACGGATGGTCGGAGCCTGGGCGACCAGTTTTCCGGTTGCTGCATTTTCAAGACGAACCGATCCCACGATGTGACTGTCATGGCCGGCGAGGATACGAGCGGCCTTGCCACTGACGTCGACGACATGCAGCGTCACAATCAATCGACCTTTGGTCGGTCCGCCCGGCAGGCCGGTGATTTCCTTATTCATTGCACTCTGCAGGGTGCGGACGACCGCCGGCAGCTGCGGGTCCGGCTTACCCGTTACGAACAGACCGCTCGTCCGAACGTCCGGAGCGGTCTCGACGCTGATTGTCGAGACCGAAGTTGTCTTCAGCGCGCTGGTGAGGCGCGGGTCATGTGTCATGCATCCCCCGAGCATCAACGCGAGCCCCAACAGCGTGACGCTGTTCGTCAAGCCGTGTTTTACCTGGTTCGTGGATCGTGACGCCATTGGAGTCCCCGTCATTTGAATACGTGAAGGTTGGTGACCGGTGCGCATCACTCACCAGCTCGCGTTGGCGCTGAAGAACATCAGCCCTTCACCACGTTGTTCGGAACTGGTCGCCAGGATGTCGGAGTAACCGAAGTCGAGATTGATCTTGCCGCCGGAAAGCCGCATGCCGATGGTCCAGCCCGACAGGAAGCCGCCTTCGATGTCATGGCGAGCCTCAGAGAACACGCGGCCATAGTCCAATCCGACATAAGGCTGTACTTCTCCGAACAATTCACCCATCTGCGGGCTATCGGACCAAGGCCTGATGCGCCAGACAATGTCGTTGCGAATGAAGAAGCCGTTGTTTCCATACAAGACGCCGTCGCGCGTTCCACGAACGTTCGAATAGCTGCCGAGGGACATCTGCTCGCTTCCAAACAGGCTGTCCCCAGACACCTGAGCGTTCGCAATCGAAGAAGCGATGAAGCTCTGGTTGCCAAGTTCAAACGGCGTGTCGGCGCTGATAGAACCCGTGAACTTGGTAAAGCGCGGGTCGGCGCCTCCCGCCGAAGGCTCACCTTCGTCGACCGCCCCGAACAGGTCGAGGCCCTGCTCGACATTGGCGTCGAAAGCCCAGACTCCACCAAGCATGCGTCGGGAGTGGGTGAGACCGATTGAGCCGACGGTGTATCGGCGGCTTCCGACCTCGATCCGGTTGCCGAGCAGGAAGTTTTCGGTTTCCTTATAGGTCAAGGCGAGATGAAGCTGCGTCAGCGCATTCGGGCCACGCCAGAGAACGCGGTCGACGGATACCCCGATTTCTCCAGAGGTTCCGGATGACGAAAGACTAGCGAAATTTCCGGGAACTTCGCTTTTGTATTCATACCAGGCGCCACTCCCGGAAAATGTCCAATAGCCCCATGGAATGCTGAACAGGGCAGAATAATTGTCAGCCTTACCCCGGCCGTCGCCGTTTCCGGGATAGTCAGGACCGCTGTGTTCATAGGTGAATGAGAACAGATCGTTGAGGTCGAAGAGGTTCTCTCTCCGGATCTGGACGGTACTTCTCGACAAGCCGGTCTGTTCCTGCCCGAGATTATTGTTGCCGACAGAAACCTGCCACGGAAGACCGTGCTCAATATCGACGTTGAGAATGGCGGTCCCTGGGTCGGCGCCGGGAAGCATGGTGCTCTTTGCCTGACTTGATGCCAGGCGATCGATCTGGTCCAGCCCCTGTTCGATATCGTGGATGTTGCCGGCCCGTCCGCGCAAACCGGGAAACGCAGTCTCTAGCTCGCCCGAATGCGGAGCCGGCTTGCCGTCTAGGTAGATATCCGAGATCACACCTTCGACGGCCTTCAGTCTCAGCGTGCGGGAACTCCCGATGTCCTGCTCCGGCACGTAGACCCTGGAGGTGATGTAGCCCCGATCAAGGTAGAGGTCCGTCATGTTGCGAAGAAGGAGATTGATTGCGCCGAGGCCGATGCAGCGTCCCGAGAAGCTTCCGGTAACCGTCGCGATGTCCTGCTTGGGGAGCAGGCTGGCGTCGTCGACGACGATCTTGTCAACCGGAAAGCAGCGGCCCCCATCTCCTATAGCGGGCCGGGCAGAAGAGGCATCATCGAGCCTTTCGGGCGTTCGTCCCGCAAGTACGCCCAGCCGGTCACGGCGTTCAGAGGCGCTGCGGTCACGTGCAAACTGATCGGCAGGTGACTGCGCCCCAACGCTCACCGAGGAGAGAATGATGAGGGCACACGCATTGATGATGACAATGAAGGGTCGTAACTCGGCCATGGTTTCAATCGGCCATTCACGTATTGCGCAGTTGCGCGAGTGCCGCCGTTATGCCCTTCAGCGAGAACGAAACATTGACGTTCTGCCCATTCATGAGGCGAAGCATTAGGCTCCCGTCATTGCTCTTCTTGAGGGAGGCGACCATGCTTGCGTCAAGTGGTTGCTGAGCCCAACAGCCGCTGGAGTTGCAGTTGCGATAGGCAAGCCGGGCGATCGACCTGTCTCCGGCATGGAGATCAAGTCCCGCAGGCAGAAACACATTGAGGGGAACGAGAACCGTCAGAAGAAGCTCATCGGTCGGCTGGTGCATGTTTCTGGAGATCGCCAGCGTCAGAACCGTGACCTGCTTCTGTTCAAGCTCGACGCGCGCCACCTGCGCGACCTCACATACCGAGGAGGGCCGGCCGTCGGGAGTTCTCACGTCACGACAACGGAGCGTCCAGTCGTCGAACCGCTGCGACCGGATGCCCGCCGCCACGCCTTGTTCCGCTTGGTCTGCACGTCCTGGTTCTTGTGTTTCAGCCGTTGCTGCAGCGGTTGGCGCGGTGGTTCCGAATACCGCAACACTCAATACCGCGGCCAACCTCCAAAACGAAACCGAAGCAAGACTCTCTCCTGCGCGCGTCAACGTAAAATTGGTCCTCGGCGTAATCACATGCATACTCCAGAATACGGAGCCACAGTGCACAGCCGTTAACTTATGCGCAAATTAGCAAATTCGGCCCGAAGGGTGACCTGTTGCCCAGGATGGGAGAGTCGCTTCGCGGGAGATAGCGTCATGGTTGCACATGTGAGAACTCATAGCAGGCTGCTTCAATTGCCGACCCTCGTCCAGAAACGGCTGTCTGAGCATGGCTGAGTTGAAGCGCGTTTCGGCGTCCAGATACCAGGCTGCGGAACGTAGAGAGACATTTCAGTACGGCAAATGACGACCCATGAAAGATCGTCAGCCTCTTACATGGAAATATGCCGTTGCTTGCCCGGTCGAGGGGCCGAACCTTTGAATGCGCCGTCACGGGCTCGTGGTTTGCGTCGCCATAGCGCTCCCTGTCCGGAGCACTCGTCCATCGCCGTTTCGATCGCTCGATTTACCGGATAACCCGCGGGGTGGATGTAACGCTCAACTTGCCCGTTGGACAAGTTATGCCGCGATCTGGCTCCCACGAACATCGACAGAGAACGAAGTCCGACAACGCACGCCTATCAAGTAGCACAATCCGTTCGCTTCAATCGCAGAGCATTTCCATGCTCGCATCAAGAACGCCCTCTGCCTTCTTAAAAGACGTTGCCTTTTTGTTATAGATTACACCCAACCGGATATTGTCCACCTTGGGCAAGTTGGTGACTGTCTTGATCGCCGGCGGAAGGGAGGGGGTCAGAAACTTGGGAATGGATGTGCAGCCCAGCCCTTCGGCAACAAAGCGCGATCTCACCAGATAGTTGTCGACCCGTGCCACGATGTGATGCGGCGTTCGACTCTCTTTGAGCGGCCGCTCCACGTAGTACGAATAGGGCGAAAGATGCGTCTCCAGAATAACTGGTACAGGCTTGTCCTCCTGAGCGAGGTCTCCAGACCTGCTTTCGTCGAAGGCGACCCAGACCATAGGCAGGTCCGTCATCAGATCGACCTCCGGCTCATGATGGAAGAGCGGTCGAACGACGATATCCAACTCTCCACGAGAATAGATTTCGATCAATTCGGAAGGACCCCCGATGTGAATATCAAACTCGTCGGCGAGCTTGCGATATCGCTTCATATCGAGGCAGTAACGGGTCGCGAGATATCCGCATATCCCCAAACGAAGCCGGGTCTTGCCCCCGTCGCGAGCAACGCATGAAAGCTCGTCTGCCGTCTCGATCATAGTGGAGATGAGCTGCGCAACCTTGTCGGAACGTACAGCCATCCTGCCGCCGATGCGCGTCATGATCGGAATGCCGGAGAGCTTCTCGAAACGAGCAATTTGCTGCGAAGCGGCTGACTGTGTGATGCCCAGCCGCTCAGCAGCCAGCGTGACACTCCTGTAATTCAGAACCTCGCGGATGCACCGTATTGTGCCCAAGGATAGCCGTCCAAGATCTGAATATGCCTGCATCGTTAGCCCTCTGCCGTGCGTTACCTGTGTCAAACTCCGTGCGCCCGTGCGCATCTGAAAATAAGGGGTTCCTGTCCTGAACGGGCACCTCGTTAAACTCTCCACGTTGATATGCCGTGGGCCGCTTGCCGCGACGGATCTTTCGATTCGACCTAAGAAGGCCTCAGAGAGGGACTTATAGGCAAATAAGCGGGATGGCCGGGCAGATAGGCGGTCGTTTCCGTAAGCTGCGGACAGCGTTCACGAATTTTGCGGCGGGTTCGCCCAGTCGGCTCATCGAGCACACCAGCTCACGGCGCTACGGGTTCGCATCATACGAAAGGCGAAGCGGTGGCTTGTCTTGGGTGGAGCCGACCTCTTGGTCGGCCGAGCGCCCTAGGCTTGCGTCCATGCAATCGGTATGGTTCGGTTTGTCATGCCGTCACCCACATGGTGGTGGGGATGGGTAGAACAGACGATCACGATATGCCCGGACGGATGGGAGCGTGTTATCGTTGGTAGTCCACTCGCGGTCGATATCCGGGCCGATCGGTGGGTCAGGCGCACCACGTCCTTGACACGGACGACGGGGCGGAGTGATGGAAACCGAAACCCACACGACTGCATCGAGCAGGTCGAACAGGATCTGAAGGAAAAACCGCGCGGTTGATGGAGATCGCTCGGGGAAGGCAAGCTCCTGCTGTTCTCACCGTCCGGCACCGGAATGGTGTTCTGCAAGATCCAGGTCACAGAATTGGAGCGCGTCACTGATCCCGGTGGGGCGTGCGCCGGCAATTACTGCTTCGTCCACCACGAATACCACCTCGGACGAATGAGCCGCTCTATCGATTGCCTCCCGGCTCAGATGAAACGCCGCCACGCATGCCTGGCTGTCGCAGCCCGATAGCGAGCCTCGATAGAGTACGTACCCATCCGACAGAGCGACGACCAACCGTTGCCGGTTCCTCGCTACCGCGGAGACTGCAATGATCGAAAAGACCCCGCTGTCGACCGTCGGGTTTACGGTCCAGGTGATTGACCCGCCTTCGCCACGCGTTGCAATAACTTGGCGCAACACGCAAGAGGCTGCCGGACCGACGGAGCGTTGCTCCCGTATGAGAGTCCAGCTCTCATATCTCCGTGTAGCGCGACGTGTTCCGTCTTTGGTGACTGTTGCCCAGTGTCTGGCTTCTTCGCTGCCAGGCACCTGTTGTCCGAGAACGTTTGCAGGCAACATCGTCATGAGGCATAACAGCGCTATACCAAGTAGCCGTCGTCTGCTGATCCCCGTGAACAGGCGGGCCCACGTCACACCGGAGGGGTCGATCTGATCCGCTACATATAGTGCAGGAGTGTTGGTTGATTGGCACTCCTTTCGGCTGACGAAGGTCGACGTTGGCTGCGGTTGACGACGAACACGGCGTTTCGCGAGACAGTCTATCTCCTGTTCCGGCTTGTCGAGCATCAGCGACTCTCCATGTCATCCCGCCTGGGGCCGGAAGGTGGTAGGAACTGATGCTGGCTGGTGATGTGCTTCCCCTTGCCGACAATTCCTGCCCTGGTCGACAGCCGCTCATGCATTGTCCGCATTCATCGCGGATGATGGGCTTATCGGCAAATAATGACGCGCATCTGCCGACGTGCTGAAGTGCAGCTTCGGCGCTCGGAATGCCAATTGGAATGGAACCGCGGATGTAGTCGCATGACTGTCTTCACCGAGCGTCTGAAGTCCAGCTCTCCGGTGCCGATCGGCGACTGAGACGCGGGAGTATGTTCAATTGGTGGCTGAACAGACACTCTGCCGGGTCTCGCGATCTCGGCGAAGAGATGTTTCACGCCACCGGTTCGTGTTGAACCGCCGCGGTAGCCCTTTCAACCCCGGAAGTAAATCTCGCTCGCCCGGAAATGCCCTCCTGCTCTTGTGCATTGAACAATCACGTCGATCGAGAGCCTCAGCATTGCGTCGATGTCTTCACGCTCCAGGGTGTGCCCACCTTCAGATTCCTTCACGAGTAGCATCAACTGCTGGAAGGCTAGTCTCGCAGAGCCGGCGTGCACCGTCGTGATCGATCCCGGGTGACCGGAATTGACGTTACGGATGTAGTAGAAGGCCGTGCCGTCACGAAGTTCCTGCAACAGGATGCGGTCGGGCCGCATGCGCAGGCTCGATTCCAGCAGTTCCTTTGCGCCGGCGCTCGATAGCCCCTGAGCGCCCTTTGAGTAGAACAAGCGTATGTGGTTCGCCTGGGGAATTACCAGTTCCGGCGTATCCTCAATCGAGATAATCCGCTCATCATCTGGAATGTGCCTGACCAGCGCCTTCGAAAGGGTCGTTTTGGCCGAACCGGTTGCGCCAGAAATAATTATGTTCTTTCGTGCGATAACGGCCTGCCGCAGAAACTCCTTGAAGCGGCCGGCGCGGTATAACTCGCGCAATTCCACGTCCTGTGTCGCGGCGCCATCATCGGCTGCTCGCGTCTGCGCGAAGAACTCCCTCTCGTCGAGATCGTCAAGCGTGAAGGCAACAGAGGATGGCTTTCGAATAGTGATACTGACGGTGCCCCGGGTCGTCGCCGGCGGGATGACAATCTGGATTCGTTCGTCGCCTGGCAGCGTCGCCGAGAGGATCGGTCGTGTGTCGTCGACGGCCTGATGAGAGAAGCTGGCCACGGCCCGGGCAAGGCGCATCAGCCTCTCGAAGGTCAGCCCCGGCAGATCATGAGGCCGCCAACCACCGGAGCCCTCCGTCAGCACCTGCCCGGGCCGATTCACAATCACTTCGTAGAGCGACGGGTCATTCAGGAACGGGGCGAGCGGAGAGAGCAACTCACGAACGACCGTAGCGTCAGGTCCCTCGGTCATAGTCCCCGCCCTACTTCGTCACGAGCGTCGACCGCGGACTGAAATCCCCCAGCACCGCCCGGTCGAGGATCTTGTTCCTCGGCTCCGTCACCCGCAATCGATAGACTCCGGAAAAGTCGAGATCGCGCGCCACGAAAATCGAGACCAGTTCACCCTGATGTTTGTTGAGCGTCGGCGGAATGTTGATCGATTGCTCGACGGCGATCGCCGCTGCCTGCTGGCCGGCGCTCGTCGTGTTCTGCGCGTCGACGTCGCTGTCCTGAAAACGGCTGCTGGCATAGCTTGTGGCATCGCCGACGATGGAAAGAAGAAGCGCACTTCCGAAGCGCTCCCACCAGTGAGTGTCGACGTAGCCGTCGATGCCGGACCGGCCGAGCGCATCCGTCGCCGGCGAGGCCAATGCAACGATGACGCCATAGGGGGTTTTCGCGCGGTTCCAGAGCACGAAGAGGCGCTTCTGTCCTCGCTGAAGGCCGCCCCGATACTCACCGAGAACTTGGGTTCCCTTCTCCATCAGCACGACGCGGCCATTGTCCGAGAGGACGTCCCGGCTGATCACGCAACTGGCGAAACCGGGTTGATCTGACGCCATGGCAGTTTCTAGGACGCAGGGTATCGAGGTTCCCATAGCGACGATGAAGTCACGATTGCCGAGCGTGCCGGCGCGCGAGCCTTCAAGCTTGGTCGGCCGTAGCAACCCGTCGAAACGCTGCTCATCGGCATTGGCCGAATTCTGGCCCATCGTGTTTGCATCAAGCGGCAGGAAATTGCTCTCCGCCGACGTGGCAGGATTTTCGGTGCTACGGTGCGATGTCGCGTTCTTCTGTCCGCTGCTATAGGCCATAACAGGGGCCCGTCGCGCCGAGTCGAGCAGAGGATCGTCCTCCTTCACCTCCTCGGTTACGGAAGGGGTCGGCAGCTTCACTTCCGGTACCGGCTGTACTACCGGTTCCACTTTCTCCTTGGCCGGTTCGAAGTTTGTTGTCTGTCGGATGACCACCCGCTCGGCTTGAGCATTTTCCTGCCGTTTCCCCTCGCCGCGCATCGACCAAAGGGCGAAGGCGACAAAGGCGACGATGGCAAGCGCAACGGCGCCGCGCTTCAGGACAGGGTTGTTGTCGATCCTCCTGCCGGGAACCGTTTCGGCTCGTTCGCCCGGTATCCGGCTTTCGTCTTCCTGAACCATGACGACTCCCTACTGTGCTGTGACGTCGGTCTTTACGACGCGCTCGACGGATGGCGAGGTGGTGCTGGTGTCGGAATTAATACCGATGCGGTCGTAGGCCTCGTTGAAGACGCAGAGTACGTCCCCTCCCCTGCGCAGGATGAACTTCCGGCTGATGGCGTGGACCAGCACGAGATTGCCGTCGACCGACTTCGGAACCAGGCTCTCGCTGCCATCCGAATTCTCGATGTAGATGGCCGGCATCTCCTGATTGCCAACGAAGGCAAAGGTCGTGACCTTGCCATTGTCGTAGACCGATTGCGGCTCCAGGGCCTGTGCGCCTTGCGCCGAGTAGCGCCAGTTCCGCGGCCCATAGGCTTCATGGAGAGCAAGCACATTGTCGGCCTCCTTCGCCTGCGCGGCGATCGCTCGCGCCGCCGCAGCCTGTCGCCGTCGTTCGACTTCGTCGGCGGGATAGCGGTACTTGACGTAGAAGTAGGTGTTTTGGCCGACCTCCACCGTCCCATCCCGCACCGTCAACTCCATCTGGTAGCTTCGGTTCGATCCGTCGCGCCGGGTGGTGACGACAGAGATGTTGGTGACCGGCTGATTTTCCCGCGGTTTGAGAAACAGGATGTTGCCCGCCGGCGCGATCTCCCATGCGACACTGTTGCCGAGCGCGACATGCGCGATCTCCTCGTCGGGAGCGAATTCCACCTGCACCGAGGAGCGTAGCGAGCCGATGATGCGGGTGATGTTGTAGGGCTGGTAGTCGACGAAACGGACGCGGCTGTCCTGCGACGCGCCGCGCGGAATTTCGAGGGCAAGCGCCGTGGAGGCTGAGGCCGTCAGGAGGAGGGTGGCGACCAAAATACTTCGCATCAGTTGATTGCCTCCGGATCGGCTCGGTATTCGCTGACCGCAAACCCGAGAGGATTCACCAGCCGATCCGTCGACGACATCGGCGCGTTTGCATAGGAGAAGGTGAGCGACGCAACCCAATGGGTTGTCCGGACTTCTTCTCCGCGGGTGACCGTGCGCATGTAGCGGACGGATACGACATGCGGATTGATCAGCGAGATCGAGGCGATGCTGATGCGCGCGGTGGCGCCGCGCCCGTAGATGTTCTGTGGCGACTCCGGATTGCTGCCGCGATAGATCGCCGAAAACCGAGCCTGCTCCGGCTGCGTCGAGAGAAGCGCGACGGTGCGGAAGTTCTCCTCCGCCTCGCTCCAGACATAGCCCTCCCGGGCGCGGACATATTTTGCGGCGAAGTATTTGGTCACGGCCTCGTCGTAAGTGCCGACGGTCGATGTCAACGCCGAGACGATATCGACGACGCCCGTCGAATTGTCGACCCGCACAACAAACGGTTCCACCGTCTTGAGTGGCGTCAGGCCGGCGACGGCGAAGATCGAAGCACCGGCAAGGATGCTGGCTACGATGGCAATGGACCAGGCGATGCGCGCCGAACGTTCGACCTCGATCATGCGGTCCTGATCGAAGCGCCGCGCCTTCTCGAAATATGCCTTGAGTTCGTCCCTGAAGACCATGGCGTCAGTCCTCACATGGACGATAGGAGGCGTCGATCTCGAGATGGGCAAAAGCCGGCGGCTCCTTGTCCTCTTCGGCATAGGCCGCGGCCATTGACGGGCTTACCGGCCCCGCATCGGACTGTTTCTGTTTCAGATTGCTGTTGTCTTCCCACCGCCACATGGAACGATTGAGAGGGCGGCGCGAATAGCCGTCGCATTTCGGGAGCGGATAGGTCAGCGACGCGCAGCTGCTTAAGGCGGCCGCCATGCAGAGCAACGGAATTGTTCTGATCATTTCGGAAGAGCCACTTTCTTGTTCGTGCAAAAAGCGTCATGATCCGGCGCCTTTCGAGGTGAAGGTTCGACCAACGGCGCGGACACCGCGTCCGGCCGCTCGGACGGTATGGGATGCCGCCCAGGCGAGCGTGCTTTCGTGGGCGTCGCGTGCCGCGCCGTAGCCGTAGGTCAAGGACGCCCCGCCAGAAGCCAATGCAGAGGCAATGTTGGGAAGCTGGTAGAAGACGTAGAGGGCGGCCAGGCATATGGCGCAAAGCGCGATCGGCCGCATCAGCACGTCGCTATACCCCTCGATCGCCGTGAAGGTGGTGTCGATACAGGTGATCAGCAGAGAGCCGACGGCGACGACGAGGACCTGGAGGATGACGAAGTTCGCTACCTGCCCGATCCAGGCTTCGGTGAAGCGTCGCGTCGACTGGAACATCGCGAGCGCAACGAAGATCGGCCCGATCGCGAGCACAATGGCGAGCGCGAGCCGTGCATAGAGGGAGACGATGTAGCCGATCCCGGCAACGATGAAGCTAGCGGCGATCACCATCATGCCACCGACGCCGGTGACGATATCGACCGGCCAGGAGGCACGCGACCAGATATCGGTGGCAGAGGCCTGTCCCTTATCGAGCAGGCTATCGAAGGTCGATGCGCTCGGCGCCATACCGGTGTTCAGAGCCTGGGAGATCTCGCGCGGGAGTAGGTCAAAGAAGATGTTCGAGACATAGGTTTGGTAGTCAGTGGCGTTCTTCACCAGCATCACGATGATGGCGAGCTTGATTGCGCGGAATGCGAAGTCGAGGATCGGTTCCTGCACTGAGCCGCGAAGGACGAGATAGCCGTAGAGCACGATATAGAGGGTAACCGCCGCCGTCAGAGGGCTTGAGACCCACTCGGAGATGTTCGACGTTCCAGTGGAGATGAAGTTCTCCAACGGTGTCTTGAACTGCTCGTCGACGAAAGTGAACACCTCATACAATGGCCTACCCTCCCAACGACTGCCGCATTCGCTGGAGCCGGAGCTTGCCGTCGGCGCCTTCCGCAATCCTGCAGTTCGGGGTATCGCGGAGCTCGCCGGGATTGTTGCGGCACTTCGTGACGATGCTGGAAAGCAGCGCTTCGTCCGCCACCAGTTCTCCAACCGTGTAGGTCCGCTCAGTCTGCTCCGAGCAGGCGGCCAGGCCAAACATCGCCGGAAGAAGGATAAGTCTCCTCATTGCAGGGCCGCCTTGATCGCGTCCATGCGCTGGCGCCAGTCCTCGGCCTTGCGCTGTTCATCGACCTGAACCTGCGCCTGCTGCACCATGCGGAGCCCCTCCATCCGCAACACATCAGTCTGAAGGAAGGCCTGCTCAGCTTGCAACCGCGCCTGAAGGTCGGCGATTTCCTTGGCGTCACTTGCCGTCGAAATCTTCTCGCGCAACTGGTCGATGCCGTCGACGCGCTTGGTTGCGGCATCATAAATCTGCTGGCCGAGGCTCATCTGCCCGGCGTTTTTGTTCTGGATGCGCGAAAGCTCTTGCGCATAGAAGTCGTCGGCGCTGGTGCGATAGGTCGAATTGCTCTCCAGGAACGTTGAGGACGAGTGAGCGAAGACGCCCGTACCGTTGCCATTGAACAGGCTCTCGATGGCGCTGAAGGCCGTCGGCAGTGCCTGGCGAATGGCGGGATCGTTAAGGACGCCGGCAACATCCGCCATGTCGGTGAGTTTGTTGAGCGAACCGTAGAGCTGCTGTGCTTGCTCGATCTGCTGATTGAGCGCATCGAGTTGGTTTTTCAGCTGCGTGATGCTCTCGATCTGCTTGGCGATCGCCGTCTGGTCGATCACTGGGATCCCCTGCCCTGCCGCACCGGTGGCGGGAAGAATGAGCGCAGAGGCAATCACCACACAATTAATTCGAAAGGAAGCCATCAGCTCGCACTCCTTCGTTGCTGGAAAGCGGGAAGCCAATTCCTGGCATCGTTGCCGACCTCTGCACGGACCGCATCGGCAAGTTCGACATTGGCGGTTCGTCCGGAGAGGATCGCGAGTTCGTCGTCGAAGCCCTTGAGATCAAGCTCGGCGACGACGCTGTTATGTCCCTGCTTCAACACGAACCGCCGGCTCTCGATGGAAAGCTCGCGCGCGACCAGTTCGAATTCACGCTCGGTCAATTTGAGGCCGTCGACATAGTCGGCACGATTGCCGCGGGAATTCGGCAGGAAGATTTGGGTCGGGCACTGCTCGATGATGGTGTGAGCGATCGGCGAAACGATCGCATCCCGTGGACTCTGCGTGGCGAAGAGCATGAGCCCATTCTGCTTGCGGATCGTCTTGAGCTTGTTCTGGGCGAGATCGCGAAACCCTTCATCCTGGAGCGCCTTCCAGAACTCATCGATGACGATGATGATCCTGCGGCCGTCGATCAGTTGCTCGACGCGATGAAAGAGGTATGCCATGAGGGGCGTGCGAATTTCCTCGTTGTCGAGGAAGTCGGTCATGTCGTAACCGACGAACTTGCCACCGATGCCGAATTCGCCGAAACCGATTTCCTCGATGACGTTGTCAAAGACCCAGCCGAGTGGGCCGCCCCTCTCCCATCGCCGCAGCCTTGCCGCAATCCCTTCTGGGTTCGTGTTGTCGAGAAAGGTCCTGAGCGCGCCGATCGTCCGACGCTCGACCGGCAGGTCGGCGAGGCCGTCGACGGCGGACGCGATATCGCGGAGTTCGGTGACGGTCAGTTCGCGCGACGACGATCCAACGAGCTTGCCGACCCAGCGCGTCAGGAACACCTTGTTCTCTGGTGTCAGGTCGAGGGTCTTTAAGGGGGCGCAGCCGGTCGGCACGCCGTTCTTGAGGGGCAGATAGGCGCCGCCGGCGGCGCGCACATAGAGATCGGCGCCCCTGTCCTTGTCGAAGAACACCACATGCGGATCGTGCTTTTCGAGCTGCGACAGCATGAAATTGAGGAGCACGGTCTTGCCGGCGCCGGACGGTCCGCAGACGAAGGTGTTACCGAGATCGCCGTAATGGAAATTGAAGTAGTACGGTGACCCGGATGCGGTCTTGAGCAGGGCGACGGCAGGCCCCCATTCGTTGCCGTCCTTCTGGCCGATCGGATAGGAGTGGAAGGGTGACAATGCGGCGAAGTTCCGCGACGTGATCGCGCCAGACCTGGCGCGATAGCGGAAATTGCCCGGCAGTTGCGCCCACCAGGCCGCCTCGAGACCAAGGTCCTCGCGCGCAACGACGGCGCCGCCACTGGTCAGGCTGGCGCGTGCCTTGGCGAGATTGTCCGTCAGTTCCTTCACGGATGGGGCAAAGACGGAAAGCGAGAGATGATGCTCGCCGAGCACAAAGCGGTTGGACTCCAGATCGTCCATCGCCCCATCGAGCTCCTCGATCTGCGAGGCCGCCTTGTCGCCGCTACTGACCATCTGGTTCTGCTTGCGGCCCATGATCACGCGGGCGTCCGCCTTCGAGACGAATGAGAAGGACTGCGTCAGGATCAGTTCGAAAGGACTGGTGAGCACGCCATCGAGCATGCCGGCCCTGGTACGGGCCGGATATTCCTTGAAGCCCAACATGCCGGCAAAGCGGCTTTCAGCCTCGTGGCGTATTTCGATCGTTTCGCGGCCGACGATGACACGATCCGAGTAGATCGCCGACGCGACACGCCCCTCAGTTAAGGGAACCGGCTCCCACCGGCCCCCGACGATCTGATGAAGCACTTCGCTCGGCTCCGAGAACAGCAGGCCATCGCTCTCGTAGAGTGACATCACGTGAGGACTGAAGCGCTTCAACGCCGCCGTGACGTCGACGACCTTGTCGCGGAGATGCTTGAGGGCTTCCTCATCGAGTTCGGCCCGCGCGCGGCGGGCCCGACGCAGGCGCGCCAGTAGCCTTGCCGCCTTGTCGGCCGGATCGCGCGCGGGAGTCCAGAGGATCGTCAGATAGAGGTCGTTGCGGAACAAGTCCTCGCCCACCATTCGCGCGCGATACTTATCGTTGAGCGCCGCCGAGAACGGTGTCGCGAACGTGCCATCCGGATAGCTGTTGTCGCGACGGCGGATGAGATGCGTCCACAAGGCAAGCCGCTCGTCCGCGATGTTCCGGTAGAGCGTGTTGAGGTCGCGATGCAGTGCATTCAGGTCGAGAACATCCGCGGTCTCGAACGAGACGCCTTCGAGCGCGATCATCACCATCAGCGCCCGGGAATCGAGCGCAATTGTCGACTCGTCGACATGGCGAACGTAGGGGATGAAGGTCTCCGGACCGAGTTCGCGAGATCTGAGTGTGGTACGCTCAAGCAAATCCGAGGTCCCTTTCATCGTATTTGCGGGCAAGCTTCAGGGGGCTAAGCGTTGTGCCGCCCCAATAGGCGCTGTTGCGCGACCGACCGCGTGTCTCCACCCAGGCCAGCAAGATGCGAAACATGTTGTGGTCGTGTTTGACGAGCGCGCGGAACACCAGGTGCATGACGACACCGACGAGAGCGTAGGCGATCGAGCCGGCGACGATGTTGAGGATGGTCGTCAGCATGATATTCATGCCCATGGCTTCCATCGTTACGCCGGCGATCATCGCCGGCCGGGTGCAGGCAATGAACAGTGTATCTTCCTCGAGCGCCGGCCGTGCGTTCGCCATGGCGTCAGCTTCCGACGATAGTGTTGACGAGTTCGGTGGCGCCGAAGATGCCGCCGATGCCGATGATCCAGAATCCTGCCCGTCTCAGATCCATGTAGCCGAACATCCAGGCGATGCAGATCACGATCACCGCGATGACCGCCAGCAGCTTGGCGATGTTGCCGGTCAGAATATCGACGATGTTCTGCAACACGGTTTCGATGCCGGCGGCCTGCGCGAAGGCGGGCTCGACCATGGTGGCCACGATGGCCGCTGCCATGACAGCGGATGCGGCGATCGGGCGGATACGGGGACTGAAGGTCATTCACTCTGCTCCATTTGACTGTCCTGAAACACGAGGACGGAAGATTTCCGTCGCGAACTGAAAACATCCCACGACGGCGCCGCTGCCGTCTCGTCGACAGGCCGGTCGCCCCTCGCCTCCGCACCCGCCACATCGACAGTGCTAGCTTCGGTGAGCCCCCTCCCCTGTCCCCCATCTCCGATCACGACAGTCGCAAGGGTTTTGCCGAGCCGTGTCACTTCTTCGCGGACTTGCTCGTCGTATTGGACTATGGCTCCGACGGAGGGATCGTCCCGGCCGTAGTAGGATTGCAGCATGATCCGCTCGGCTTGGCTCGGATCCGCGCCAGCCTTCACCGCGAGCCGGTAATATCCGTCGAGTAGCGTCGCGGTGGCTTGAAGGTTCACACACGGATCGAACGCATCGGCGATCGAGAGCTTCAGCTTCCGAAGCTCCTCCATGCCTACCGCGCCGAGACCGAGTTGAATATCGCGCCGCTCTGCCGCGAGTGTCGTCGCAACCTCGATCGCCTCAGCCTTTGACTTCGGCTGCTTGGCGAGCGGTGCTCCGCTATTGATGCGAATGGCGAATGGCTCGAATTGGCTTTCAAGGCTGACAACGCCCGCGAGTGTCTCGGCCGCAACTATGGGTGCGCAAGCTTGAGTCAGATCGAGGAAAGCAACAGGCATGGCTCAGTACCACACCCTTTGTTTGCCGACGCCGTCGATCGTCACGTCGACATAATGGGGTTGCGGGCGGACGTTCGGCCGCGTGGTCACGTAGCGCCGGCATGGACGCTCCCCGCCATTCCTATGCTGTCCGGTAAAGAACTCCGCACCATCTCGGTCGGCGTAACATTCATTGTGTGGGACAGTCCGCGGGGTGGTCGAGACACAGATCGCCTCCCGTCCACGGTCGCCGTAGCGAAATGTCAGCCGGTAGCCCTCGTCGCAATAGTAGGGCTCATATCCCGACTGAGATGCATGGAATCCCACGCCGCTGCAGCTCGGAAATGGCCGGCCTTCCGCAAGTTCGCGCCACAGCTTTTCGATCGGTGGACGGCATTCGGCGTATTGCGTCGGACCGCCGGGATTGGAAAGGCACAGGATTACCTGACATCCCCAATCGTCTGCACGTACTTTGCTGTCGTAAGCAACGCAAATAGACGTTAAGCTGATCAAAGCGATGGATATTCGTTCGAGAGACGTGTTCATGACCGCCAACCTTCATCGACGCGATTCCGCGGGGCCTCTAACCAGCGACTATGCGGATCCGTTTTTCTATCATATATCTGACAGTATAACAAATGACAAGCGCACTGAACGGACACTGGCAAAGCCAGCTATTTGCGGCCTACGCCTTGCAGGAAATCCTCGATAGACCGGTCGAGGGAGAGACTCCTCAATCACGACTAAAACAGCTTGGAATGATGACGGTGCTCTACATGATGCATCAGAATCACGAAAGGCTAACGCTCTCGAATCTGGCTAAAGTCACCGGCCTGACCCGCAATGCGGTACTGGACTCGATTGACCCACTCGTCGCTCGAGGAATACTCAGAGAGACGCTTGTGAAAAACTCGATGGGTCGCGGGACTGCGAGACAATTCGAGTTTCCTCCGGAGGTTTTCGAGCGATTGAGGTCGAACTCTCGGCAGAGGACAGTAAGTACATAGTGTCGGATATCTGATGGTAACGTTTTGGGAAGGATCTGCGAGATCGGGGCGCGAACGCACGAGAGGGCGTAGCGATCGCCCGTCTTTGGCAATCTCCTCCCATAGGATATTCGCGTTCGGTGCGTGTTGAACATCACCGGGTCCAAGGCAAAGTAGCCCTGATCCGTAGGTTTTGGCGGCGTTGCGGCCGATAGCCGTCGGGACGTCTGTTGGGTTGCTGCGGGGCTGCAGGCTTATGGAACGACCGCCCCTTTCGGCCACGTGGCGATCTGATCGCCTGACTTGCAGCTGCCAAGTCCGCATCTTTCGCTGCCGCAAACTCGACGAGAGCCGTGCCTGAAGCAGGCGTAGGCTGTGGCTTTCCGTCGTTCGTGATTGCGGGCGAAGTGCACAATGCGGCTATCGAAGCCGAGAAGAACAGCTGTCGTGAGTCGGGTGCTCGTATCGTTAGGAGCTCCCCGTTCTAGGATGGCAGTGCTGAATTCACAGGAGATCAGCACATGTGGAGGGAGATGGAGGAAGTTTCCTAATAAGCTGAATTGACAGGGAAAAACAGCATTATGCGATGCAGCTTGTTTCTTGGTGTTAACCGCTTGTTAAGCCTATACTTCTGGACGCTTCAGGAGAATCGTGTTCTATCTTTGGCGGACAGAGGCCGGCAAACCGGCGAAATGCCGCCAAGAGGAACAGATGGCGATAGCGCACCGAGTAGATTCAGTTGTTGGCTCGAAAGAAGATGCTGGTAGCAAGATCACGCGCCATGCAGGGCTTCTGTCGGGTCAATTGCAGCAGCTCAGAACTCGCATGTATCCGCCGAAATCGGAAAAGACGTTGCGTCCGTTCTTGACCAATGAAGTGTCGAAGCTGACGTCGATACCCGACTCGACCCTCAAGCTCATGTCGACAGAAGGACGCGGGCCGATACCGAGCCGCCTGGAGAACAATCACCGCGTCTACACTCTGGCGCAGATCAACGAACTGCGGGAGCTATTTGCAAAGCAGAAGCCGGTCGATGCCTTGCGCTTCCTGCCCCGCCGGCGGGCTGGCGAACATCTGCAGATTCTTGCAGTCGCCAACTTCAAAGGCGGCAGCGCAAAAACGACGACCTGCGTTCACCTTGCTCACTATCTCGCTCTTCAGGGTTATCGTGTTCTCACGCTGGATCTGGATCCACAGGCCTCCTTGTCGGCTCTGTTTGGGGCCCAGCCAGAGGTCGACGTTGGAGCGAATGAAACGATCTATGCCGCTCTGCGTTACGACGAGGCTGAACGCCGTTCGGTGCGTGATATTATCCGCAAGACATATTTCGATGGCATCGACCTGATTCCTGGCAACTTGGAAGTCATGGAATATGAGCACGAGACGCCACGTATTTTGGCGAGCAAGTCTAGCTCTGGAGCGATCTTCTTTGAGCGACTGAAGCTTGTCCTTGCCGAGGTCGACGCGGACTATGATGTGGTGATCCTGGATACTCCGCCGTCGCTTGGTTTTCTGACGCTGAGCGCCATATACGCGGCGACCAGTATGATCATCACGGTCCACCCGGCGATGCTCGACGTTGCGTCGATGAGTCAGTTCTTGCTCATGATGGGCGACTTGATCAGCGTTCTGAATGAGAGCGGTGCGAAGTTGGATCAAGACTTCATTCGCTATCTAGTTACGCGGCACGACCCGAATGACGCACCTCAGTCGCAGGTCGTTGCGATGCTTCGCCATTTGTTTGGGTCCGATGTGTTGTTGCCGACCGCGATCGAGAGCACGGCTGTTGAGGCGGCTGGTTTGGCGAAGCGTTCGATATACGAACTTGAAATCGGACAAATCGGGCGCGACACTCACAGGCGCGCGCGTGAGGCGGTTGACGCGGTAAACGACGCGATTGTCCGTCTTCTCAACGATAGCTGGGGGCGGACATGAGCAAATCGTCTCGCAAATCGATTGTCGCAAGTTTCGGCCTTCTTTCCGCCGAACTCGAGAGCAAGTTGGCGACCGACGATCAGACTGCGGCTCCTGTTCCGCCCTCTGGAGCCCGCGTCGGGGCTGGTGTTATTGGTGCGGCTCACCGTGCGATCGATGACATCCGATCAGAGCGAGATCAATTGAGGGCTCTTCTCGAGTCGGGTGGCGGTGTCGTTCGCGAGTTGGACACCTCCTTCATCGATCCCTCCCCCTTTCCCGACAGACTGCCAGACGATGACGCCACGGATTTCGAGGCCTTCAAGCGATCGATTGAGACGGAGGGCCAGAAGGTTCCCGTTCAGGTGCGCAAACATCCAACCTCACCTGGCCGATACCAGATCGTGTACGGGCATCGGCGGTGGCTCGCCGCAAAGCAGCTCGGCGTGCCCGTGCGGGCCTTGGAAGTGGAGATCTCCGATCTCGATCTGGTCCTGGCTCAGGGTATCGAAAACGCCAGCCGTCAAGACCTGACGTGGATCGAACGTGCATTGTTTGCGTCGCGCATGGACGATGCGGGGATTAAGCCTCGACATATTTACGCAGCGCTTTCCATTGAGGACGCCGAGTTGGCGCGAATGCGGAGTGTCTATCGGACGCTTCCGGCGGATATCATCGAAGCCATTGGGAGGGCGCCCAAAATTGGTCGGCCGAGGTGGCTTGATCTTGCGAAGGCGGTTGCGGCTGACCCGAATTCACTTGCGTCCATTCGTACAGCGTTGAACCGTGGAGACCAAGGCGCTGAAACTTCCGACCAGAGATTTCAGCGTATCCTTAACGCCATCAAGCCCTCTGCGAAGGCGGAGGTACAGCCAACATCCATTTCGGATGGCAGCGGCACAAGACTTGGCGCTTTGGTGTCCTCACCGAGAGAGGTTCGAATTTCCGCCGAGGGACCGCTTGGAACTGATTTCTTGAAGTTTATCGAGGCGGAACTCCCCGTTCTCGCTGAGCGGTTCGTCCGACAGCGAGGACACTAACAGCCCCGCCATTTGTCAGGGTTTCTAAACCGATCGTGAAAAGGAAACGTAGCAAAAGAAAAAGGCCCCCAAACGTTGCCGTCGTGGAAGCCTCTCTCTGATTAGCAACTTGAGAATCGCACTTCCATGAATCCTAGTCAAGGGTTTTGACGCCATTTTTTGGCGGCCTGATTTCTTTTGCCTTTTTGAAGGTAAATGAAGATGCAGAGTGGAAGTGTATCGACTCCCTTCGGGAGGCGGCCAATAACCCTTGCCTTGGTGCAGCGGCAGATCGCGACAACTGAAATTGCACGCGGAAAGTCGGCTGAGAAGTGGAAAGTCTTTCGGGATATTGCGGAAGCGCGTGAGCTACTTGGTTTGCAGGACCGCAGCCTGGCGGTGCTTGACGCACTGCTTACGTTCTACCCTGAGAATGAATTGCGCCAAGATTCACAACTCGTGGTATTTCCCTCCAACGTGCAGTTGTCTCTGCGGGCGCATGGCATTGCAGGAGCGACTCTTCGTAGGCACCTCGCGCTACTCGTCGATGCCGGTTTAATTTTCCGTAGGGACAGTGCCAATGGCAAGCGTTACGCGAGGAAGGATAAGGTTGGCGCAATCGAGAGCGCATTCGGCTTTGATATTTCTCCCCTTCTTCTTCGCGCTGAAGAACTGGCGAGCATGGCACAGCAGGTGGTCGCGGACCGAGCGGCATTTCGTCAAGCCAAGGAGGCTCTCACGATTTGTCGTCGCCACGTCCGCAAACTCATTTCAGCTGCTGTCGAGGAGGGAGCTCCGGGGGACTGGGAAGCTGTTGAGGGGATGTACGTCGGCTTGGTAAGCAGAATTCCGAGATCGCCGACACTTACCGACGTCGAGTTAATACTAAGTGAGATGGAGCAGCTTCTGGAGAAAGTGGTTAACGACTTGAAACTTCAGGAAAATAGCCAAAAAACGACCACCAATGCTGCCCATAATGAGCGCCACAAACAGAATTCAAAATCCGAATCCATCAATGAATCTGAACCTGCCCAAGAAGATGGGCAAGGGGTGAAATTGGTGAGCAACAATGGATCGAAGAGAGAGCAGATACGTAGCTTCCCACTAGGTATGGTGCTGCGAGCCTGCCCAGAGATGATGATGTATGGACGAAGTGGTAGCATCGGTAACTGGAGTGAGATGATGACTGCGGCTGTCGTGGTTCGTTCGATGCTTGGAGTTAGCCCATCAGCCTATCAAGAGGCTTGTGAAGTGATGGGCCCTGAGAACGCAGCGGTTGCGGTCGCGTGCATCCTGGAACGCGGAGGACACATCAACTCGCCGGGCGCGTATCTTCGAGATTTGACGCGCAGAGCGGCGCGCGGCGAGTTTTCGTTAGGTCCGGTTCTCATGGCACTTCTGAGAGCGCGAGGATTAGGCGATGAACAGGTTGGATGATTAGAAGCCGAGACGGTAAAACCCTGACAGCTGTCAGGGTTTTCGGCTAATTCGATAGCTCCCCGCAAACCATCAAATCCGGCAAGGCACTTCAGGGTAGCAGGACCAATAGCAGGTATCATCCGTGTCAACGGAAACTCTAAGCATTTCAACTGCGCGCCCTGAGTGGAGGTCTCTGGAAGGGCGCTGAGTACTCCCGAGCATCTCCGGTAAAGCGAGAGGATGTCTGCGCGCGATGGTGAGACGTTCGGGCGATACGTGCTCCACACCTTATCCAAGTATGCCGGGGATACCCAGCGGTAAAACAGTGCGCGATACCTATTTCCGGCCGGACATCGCCAGGTTGAACGAGACCTCCACCGCGAACCTGGCCAAGCCACACAAAGAAATGCAACCCCGGTACCGACGCGGCTATCGGATAACTGTAGGACTTGCTCGGCCGATAACCAGGTGCACGCGCCCGGCAAGAAGCTCGCCAAGCGACCTCCAAGCAGGATACGGGGATCGCGCTGTCCAGAATGACCAGACAGCCAGTCAGACCAGGAGGCCCATACTCTCGGCCAGACCTAGCTGCCGAACGGAAGCCCTCGATCTCAATGATGGTCAAGACACGCCCGATGCCAAACTCGACACGCGAGCAGTCGCTGATGGCCTCGTTGAGGAGTATGCAGAGGCTAGTATCCGGATGACGCTGTTCTTGTTCCGGATCTTGGAGATCAGTGTCGATCAACAACTGGCCTCGATGGGGTCTCTCATCGAAAGAGCTAGATCGTGGCTCATCACCTATCGATACAATGATGTTCGCTCCTCGCGCTGCCCTCGCCTACTTCAGGCAGCAGGCGTGCTGGGCGGCGTTGAGCTAGTACCTCTGCACAGAGATTATGACTCTTTGAGTGTACTCGGTTTTGGGTAGGCTTTGGCGAGTTCGACGCGGGTCTGTTCGCTGGAGAGCATCCAGTTGATGCGGGCGCCGCTTGCGTTGCGTCGGCGTTCCCATGCGGTCAACTCGTCTATGAGGTGGTCACGACTTGGGATTCGACGGTCAAGGCATTGGCCACTTAGGGCACCGATCTCGATTTCGACCATGTTGAGCCAGCTGGTATGCTTGTGGGTGTAGTGGAACTCCAGCCGACAGCTGACGCGTCACGCCTCTGAAGCCGGCAGAGACTGATAGAGCGCAGCGACCGAGTGGGCGGAGAGACTATCGAGGACGCGCGGATGCGCTCGGCCTTGGGGCAATGGAGGTAGATGAGGTCGCGCGTGCATTGGGTGAAGTCTTCTGCTGCACGCCGATTGGTGACATTCACCCGGCGCCAGGGGCGATGCGCGTCGAGGAAGACGAACAGGTTAGCAGCGCCATTTCGTTTGTACTCGCAGTTGTCTCGTTCCAACCGAGACCGCGCTGGCGGGATTGGTTGGCGCACCTCGCAGATGAGTTGGGTAGGGCGTTCGCCGAAGCTCACCACCGGCCGCGCCGAGTCGGGGGGCTCGGCATATAGGTCGAGCACAGCCTCCATGCGTGCGACATACTCTGCGTCGGTGTTGGGAATGCACCACATGTCCTTGCGTCGCGGCTTGAGATCGTTCTCGGCCAGACGGCGGCGCACCGTCTCGCGCGACAGCTGTTCGTGCCGGGTCAGTTTGACGAACGCGTCTGCCAGTAGCTCCAGCGTCCAACGGGTGCAGCCCGGCGGCGGGCTGGAGCAGGCGGTGGCACCACCAGGGCTTCGTCCTTATCGGTCAGCTTCGCTCTGCACCAGGGCGAGGCCCCTCGCAGAGCGCCGCCTCCAGACCCATCTCCGCGAAGCGGTGCTTGGTGCGGTAAACCGTGGAGCCACTGACCAACACCGTCGTCGCTCTGGCCAGAAGTGGTCGCAAGCAGGATTCGGGCCGGCTTGAGCTTGCGCGCCGGATGCTTCCCGCCGCGCAGCAGCGCTGTGAGCTCATCGCGCTCGGGTTGGTCGACATCAACGAGATAACGTAGATTCATCCCGATGCCTCCCTAGGCTACTGAGGCTCCGGAAGAGTCGAAAAATGAATCAATTACTTGACTGACGGCCGCCAGACCGCCCCTCTTCACCGAGAAGCAGGGCCAGTATCTCGTCTTCATGTGGAATTGCGGCTTGTTCAACGGGCACTCGCTGGCCGAACGCGATGTGCAGCGCTTCTTTGGCGTCACTGTGCCTTCTGTCCACCACATGGTGCTCACGCTCGAGCGCGCCCAACTGATCCGCAGGCAACCGGGTATCGCGCGTACCATTGAACTGCTCATCGAGCCAGATATCCTGCCCAGGCTACGACCCAGCGAAATCGTCAAATCCTCTGTGCAGAGCTACTAGTTGGGCCTCGTCGGATTTCGGCGTAAATTGTCTCAATCCGAGCGGCCTCTGCGTCGCTGAGCGCCGAAAACTCCTTGTCGCGAGCCCGCTTTGACAGTCGCCCTTCGTTCTGGCGTAGGAAGCGGAACAGGAGGTCCAGCAGTCGATCGGGCATGTCGACCATCTGCTGCACTTCGCTCTTGAATGCGTCATAGATCCGCAGGAATGCCGTCTCGGCCGGCAGATCCACATCGATCGTCCGGGCTACGCATTCGAACAGGAACTCGGCGTGCGGCGTCGCGTCGAAGTAGCGGTAGAAGTCTGCGGTGTCATTCAGCACCACGACATTCCCACGATCCGTTGATTGCCAGCGAACCAGCGGCAAAAGGCGGCGTGAGTAGCTTTCCAATATGGTTCGATAGGCATCGATGCGGTCCAGGATGACTGACGAGACCGGAAAGACCAGACCGGGAGGGTTGAACCCGCGCTCGGCGAGAACATGATGGATCAGATAGCGGTGCAATCGACCGTTTCCGTCCTCGAAAGGGTGGATGTAGACGAAGCCGAAGGCGAGAGCCGCGGCGGCGAGGACAGGATCGAGGCGTTGTGCCGCGCCGCTGTCGAAAGAGGTCAGGCCGTCGATCAGCGAGGGCAGATCTTCATGTCGGGCGCTGACATGATCGGGGATTGGTGCGCCCGTCACGCGATCATGCTCGCCGATGAGGCCGCCCTCGACGCGCAGGCCGAGATGAACGAAGCGCGCGTCGCCGATGACAATGCGCTGCAGCCGCTCAAGTTCGGAGCGGTCTATCGGCCGACGGCCGGCTTCGCCGATTATCTGGCCCCAGCGCTGGATGCGATCTTGCGGCGGATCTTCTCCGTCGATCTGGAAGCTCGAGCGTGAGTCCCTATGCAGCAGGAATGCAGCGGTGCGTGCAAGCAAGTCCGCCGGCACTTCGGCGATCAACTTCTGCGCTTCGTCACCAAGTCCGCGCGCAACGAACGCATCGAGTGCGGGCGTGCGGAAGATCATCGGGCAGAAGGCTGGTGTGCCGGGCAAATTGTTCTTCACCCGATGTCTTGTCGTACTCGTTCCGCTCACCGCGAATTGCCGCTCGGGATCGACGACAAGGGCATAGGAGCCCTGTGCCGCGTCGGGCAGATCGAGCCGTGTATCGAGCAGCCATTCGTAGAGAAACCACAGTCGCCGCGCATATGCACCAGTAGGCGCCGCGCGCACCATGTTTGTGACCGGTACAGGACCTGTTTCCAGAAACAGGGCTTTCAGAACCGCAAGATCCAGTCCTTCATAGCGCAGCGCGAAGGTCAGGTGTCCGGCAAGGTCATTGTCCGGCTGGTGGCGCGGGGTGTAAATGTTCCATCCTCGGGCCTGATAGACTTTGTGGCGTGGACCGATCGCTGACAGGGTGATTGGCACAGGCGCCGATAATTCGAAGGCATCGATCAGGGCCGCATAGCCGACAGGGATGGCGGCTTCCGGCATCCACCGGCCGTGAAAAATGCTGACGGCGCCTGAAAACGGCTTTTATTTGTCCATGCTCCATGAATCCTGATATCCGCGTCTGAAAATTAGTCTCTCAGCGACGTTCTCATGAAATTCGGTTAGGGGCAATGAACTTCGATGACATTGAGGTCATGTCTACGAAAATTGATTCTGAAGAGCCCTGTGAGCCAAAAACTCTTCATCTAAACGACTGATCGATCTGGCGGACAAACGGTACGACGAGTATCTGAGCGAGTTCGAGAACATGGATGATCCTAGCCGATACAGATGCTGCCTGAGGATGAACAGCGCGCCATTGCGAAGCGTACCGACCAGATTGTCACGGCGCACAATCTGCAAGAATTGCGGACGCTTGTCCGACGGACGCAAGAAGACGTTTCTGCTGCGACCGGGTTCAAGCAGACCAACGTCTCAAGACTGGGGAAGCGCGTCGACATGAAGCTGTAGCCGCTTCGCGACCATGTCGAATCCCTCGACGGCACGTTGAAAATCGTCGCGAACGTCGCGGGCAAGAAGGTCGATCTATCCAGCATCGCGGAGCCTGCCCGACGCGCTTCAAAGTCTTGAGCGGGGCGTCGGCGGGGGAGGGGAGGCTCAAAGCCCAGCCGCTTTCGTCAAGTTGACGCGGAAGCGATCGCGCCGGCGCTGGTAGCGGCGAGTCATTTCGGCGCTGGCATGGCCGAGTTGCTTCTGGACATACCGTTCATCGACCTCGGCCGAGGAGGCAAGGCCCGCGCGCAGCGAATGGCCGGCAAACTTCAGTCCCCGCTCGATCTCGGGAAGATCACCGTGCACACCTGCTGCCAGAGCCGTCTTCTTGACGAGGCGCGCCACCTCCTGGTCGTTGAGCCGATCCGGCCCGACATCTTTGCCCCGGCCGGTTACCCGGCGGAAGAGGGGGCCTTTCGCGAGCTTGGCGAACTTGATCCAGGTTTCGACGGCGACGACCGGGCAGGTGGCGTCGGAAGACCCGCGACCGATCTCCACCTCACGCCAGCCAGTCTTGCCGCGCAGCGTCACCACCAAACCCTTGTCGAGAATTTCGATCCAGCCGCGGCCGTCCTCCGTCTGGTCACGGCCAAGGTCTAGGCCCGTGATTTCGGAGCGGCGCAGACCACCGGCAAAGCCGATGAGGAGCATGGCACGGTCCCTGATTCCGCGCAGCGAACCGCGCTCGAGTGTCTCCAGCATGGCGATCAGATCTTCGGGGAGGATGGCTTCCTTCTGACGGGGCGGGGCGGCGTGCTTGTTGCGGATACCCGCCATTACCGTGGCAATCGCCCGGTTTTTGCGGTCGAGTGGCATGCCACGTTGGGCACAATTCCAGCCGATTGCGGCGAGGCGGCGCTCAATGGTCGAGACGCTGTTCGGTTTGCCACCGCGCGCAGGCGTGCCAGCGGCACTGCCAGAGGCGCAGGCAGTGATATAGAGACCGACGATCTCCGGATCCGGGGGGAGGGGAGAGAGGCCCTGTCGTCGACACCAGGCGGAAAAGTGCTTCCAGTCGGCGGCGTAGGCTTTGCGGGTGTTGGCGGAGCTGGCGGCCTCGACGTAGGTGCGGGCACGATCGGTAAGGTCCTGCAGATGCACCGGAACCTGGGCGCTGGTATCCGGAAGAGAGGAGGGGAGGCCGGACGGAACCTCGACCGCGGAAACATCAGCGGAAACCGCCGTGCCGTCAGACGGCGCTGCGTGTTCCTGAGCGTGAATTTCGCTGTTTTCGTCGACGATTCGGGTCATTTCTCTATAATGAACGAAACGAACGATAAGGCAATCTTATCAGTCATTTTATGTCGAAGACGGGCGGTGCGGTTTGGCGCCAAAACTCCAGACAAAGCGCTCATCGCCGATTCAGGCCAGCCAGGGATCAACGACAATTACGCCGGTTCCTTCGAAGTCCTTCACGTTGCGTGTAACGACCGTCAGGTTACGAACCAGCGCCGTGGCGGCGATCAGCGCATCGGCTTCGTTGCGTCGGTCGGGAACGTGCAAATGTGCGCAACGGGTGGCGACGGCGTCGTCGATCGGCAAGATACGCCCGGCAAATTCGGGCCGGACATGATCGTCAAGCCATGACCGCAAGCGTGCACCTTGGCTCGCGTCCCGACGCTGCACGCCAAGCACTCCCCGTTCCAGCTCGAGAATGGTAATCGCCGAGATGTAGAACCGGATTGCGTCCTCCGCTTCGATCCAGGCCACGACGTTGGGATCAGCCTTGCCGTCTCCGATCTTGCGAAGCTCGGAGATGACATTGGTATCCAGGAGGAAAGTCAAGACAGGTCGACCTCGCGAGGTTTGATGGCGATCCGTGCGGGCGCAAACTCAATGTCGGACAGACCCGGCATCGAAAGAGCAGCGGCAAGGCTGCGACGGGTTCCAGAAAGGCGCTCGAACTCCTCATAGGTCATCAGGACATGCGATGGCCTGCCGCGATCCGTGATGATCACAGGTCCGCTCTGTGCCGCCTTCTTGGCGCTGCTGACATCATGGTTGAGCTCGCGGCTCGAAAGTGTTGTGACGGTCATCGCGCACTCCGATGTAGGTACGTAACTACATATAGCACATTTGCCGACCACGACAAGTTTCGGGGGACGAAATGTCCGAAGCGGGAGAATGGGGGCGAGGTGGTCCATGCAGCGCGGTCGAGCCGTTTCGGCAAAGTAGAAAGGCAGGCATCAGCGCGAAGCTGCCTCACCGGACGCTTACCATCCACTCATCATGGATGTCGTCGGTCCAGCGTGCCTCGACGAGGTCGTCGAAGGCGCCCTGGATTAGGACGTTGCGCAGACGAAACGGATAGAGGGCGCAGGCGTCGTAGACCGCGACGGGCGGGTTAGAGGCGATGGGACTGGATCAGATCCTCGGTATCGTCGGCTAGCGTGTCCATTGCAGCCTGTCGGGTGTCGAGCCTCGACTTCAGCGCGAGCACGTCCTTCAAGAGGGCGCGGCGGTGTTTGCCCACATAGCGGAATGGCAGGTCGCCCCGATCCATGCGCAGGACGACGAGTGGACGCGAGATGCCAAGGATCGCGGATGCATCGGTCGGGCTTAGTTCCTGATCTTCGGCCAGTACGGCGACGCGTTCGCCGCGCAGCATATGCGCCAGAAGCGCTTCGACAGCCGCAGTGGCAGAGGGCGGAATCGAGAGCATCTGTTCCCGGCCACCTGCATGACGAACATGAAGTTCCAATCTGTCGCCGGCAGCTAACTTCGGCAACGGCGAGGCTGTCTTGCGGTCACGATCCGACAATCCGGCGAAATGAACGATCTGGCTGGCCATGGCGATGTCTCCTTGATCGCCAATATAGTGCGCATCATCCGTAACTGCAATAACTGAAAGGTCGGATTGCATAGCTCGCATGCTCCCAGGAGCCGGTCTGCTTCAGGATATGGGTCGCGAGGCACGTCAATTCATGCGGCGGCAATCCACCGAGCGGGGCGTGACTTGTACAGGGACCGTAGGTCCCACAACGTTGGATCGCGAACCGCGATGCCATGAGCTATCCCCGGGGGCGGTTCCCATAATGGCCGCATTCTAGGCTGATAACCTCCCGCCTTTCAGCTTGGCCATGGACACTCTGGAACCTTATTCAATCCCTCTCGAGGACAGGCAGAGGGCTATCATAAGTCAGCGTTGCCAGGAACGCGATGAGCGCTTTGATCTCATCATCGTCTAAAGCGATCCCGGCAAGAGGCTCCCGGGACCAAACCTTCAAGGCGTGATAGTATTCTGCGCGTTGGACATCAGTAAACTTTCGCGGGTCATATACCGCCAACGGATCGACATGAATTCGGATGGCATCGGCTACGGTGCTGACCGAACCGGAGTGTGAATAAGGGGCCGTTTTGGTGACATTGAACAGCGGCGGGGTTCTGAACTTGTAGCGATCGCTGGGGTTTAGCGTGACGTTAAAGCGCCCGTAGTCGATCCCAAAGCCATTCTTGCCGAATCCGGCCTCGGGGAATGGCAAGGCGTGATAATCGAAGTCCGTGAAATAGGCCCCGTTATGGCAGGTCGCACATCCTCCCTTCCCGTAAAATATCAGCCCACCCTTTCGTTCCTCTGCGGAAAGGGGTTCACCGTCGAATACGAACCGATGAAAGCGCGTCGACCGGACCTTGAAATTCTCGCGAATGAAACTTGCGACAGCAAGCGCCGCGTCGCGAAACACAATGTCGGACACGTCCTTCCCGGTGGCGCTCGTCAGCTTTTCCCTGATCTCTGGATCATCCATCAGCCGCGCCATCAGCTCGGAATAGAGTGCCTCCGCGGTCGAAACACTTTCTGTTTTCAGGGCGTCGTTCACGGCACTATCGGTGATCATTTCTCCGATCTCGGCAGGCGGGAGATGAACGGCAACCACCAGCGGATCATCGGATGGGACAGCACCGGCAAACTGACTTTGAACCTCTCCCGAGGATGCGTCGACTTTGCCGTCCCAGAAGAAGACATTGAAGCCGACCCCGCCGCGTCCCCAAAATGGCAAGGTGTTGCGCGGAATGATATCGCCTCCACCCATGAGACGTTGGACGCCTTCGCCTCTGCCTCCTGTACCTACGGCATTCGGGATGCCATCGGATGATCCGAAGCGATCGACATGACAGGACGCACAAGCCGTCTCATGGTCGAGAGACAGCTTCTTCGTCTGAAAAACCAGTCTTCCGGCTTCCACATAAGCTGGATCGACTGGAACGTGTGTGGCTGCTGCCGGCACCAGGCCCGCCTTGAGGGCGGCTTGTCGTAACACCTGATCTCTAAGACCACCCTCAGACATCGACGGTGAGCACGACGCCCCAAAAATAAACGCGGCGACAAACGCTCTAGTAGCGGATTTCATGGATTTTCACGACGTCAGGAAGAGCATTTGCGCGTTCTTCAACAGCGCGCAGCGACATTTCGCTGATTTCGTTCTCGGCCAGCCCCCATCTGGAAAGCTCTTT
Source organism: Ciceribacter sp. RN22 (assembly GCF_024054295.1). NCBI lineage: Bacteria > Pseudomonadati > Pseudomonadota > Alphaproteobacteria > Hyphomicrobiales > Rhizobiaceae > Ciceribacter > Ciceribacter sp. RN22. The sequence goes on along the minus strand of NZ_JAMXLD010000003.1, from coordinate 16,542 downwards.
TCGCTTGAGGTCGTAGTCCTGACAGTCCAGGAGGCCGATTTCTGCCGCCTCAACTGCCCGCACCGTTTGCTCGGAGGGGTCATTCACGACGGCCTGCTTCGCGATCAAGTGCGTTCGCATAGCGTTGTCACACTTGAACGTCAGTTTGGAAAACTCCTCCTGATTCAGGTTCATCACAGCCAGTTTCCAGGCGGGTTGGCTAATAATGCCGGTACCAACACCCAGAGCGAAGACCAGGATAAGGAGAACGCTAGTTTGCGACGATCTTAAGCGCATCGAGCAACTCGGGGGTAATTGTGCCGGTGACCTTCAGACCGTAGTCGGTTTGCATCTTCGAGATCGCGACCTTCGATTCCGGTCCGATTTTCCCATCGATTGTACCAGTATAATAGCCGTAAATGGTCAGCGCCGTCTGAACCTGAATTGCGATTTGCCGGAACTTGTCCGTATTCCCCGGCAAGGTCTTCAACGGCGCGGCAGGCGCAGGTGGATAGGACGAATTAGGTACCGCTTGGTAGACATTCGAACCGGGGCTCGGAAGTACCGATGACGGTGGTGTACTGGTCGAATTGCGGCTGGGTGGCGTGTAAATATAGCCGCCGCCCGAACTGGACCGGTGACTGGAATGGGATCGGTGACTGGAATGCGAACGATGGGCTGCTAGCGTATAAATGTGGTGAAGTCGAAATCGCTCAAACAACGTGAAAGGCGGGTCTTTTTTCTCAGTCAAGCCCGGAACCTGCATTGCATCTGAACGGCTCGGTAGAAAGCCCGCGGCCAATAGTGACGGAATGAGAAAAAGCTTACGTTTCATGATGTCCCCACCCTCATGAAGCCTTTTTCGTGACTATACCACTCGAAAAAGCCACCACAAGTAGCTCTCAGACCGCAGTCACTGCATTGCGGTAGGTACTTGCGTTTCCAGTCCGAGATCGTCGAGGGTGCAAGGTGGCGGTAATTTTCCGGGACCGAACAGAGGGGAAAGTTGAACAGACTGACATCGATGCCTCTGGCAATGGACCGGTTCAAGGCTGTTGCCAACGTATCGAAATCCACCGAAGTATCCTGGAAACATTTGTCCCAGTTCATCCGGCCATAGCCGATGCTCTCAAGCTGCATCAAGGCCCAGTTTCGGATGAACGGCAACCTCGTTGCCAGGTAGTCGGAAAGTGCAGGTAGGGCGGCCCAGTTCTGCTTCATGACCACCGTGCGCAGTTCGATCGCCGCCCCGGATCTTGCGAGGAACGCCAAGCTTTGCTGAAGTCGTTCGAAAGCCCCTGACTTTCCGACGATAAGGTCATGGAGCTCGCGTTCGGGCGCGTAGAGCGGGATGCCCCACAGGATGCGCTCGCTGCCGATGTTCGTAAGGAAGCTCTCGTCATCCGTGCTGAAATGTTGCCCGTTCGTCAGAATGTGAAATCGCAAATCCGGCCGAGAAGAGGCGACCACCGAGAGGAATTCAAAGAGTCTGCCCTTGTGCAAGAGCGGTTCACCGCCCGACAGGCCAATGTAAGCTCCGGCGGGCGCCAGGGTTGCAGCTAGGGCGAACTGATCAAAGAAATCGTTGTGGTTCTTTTTCGGCGGCTGCGAGCACATGACGCAGAGCTGATCGCACTGCTCCGTCAGCAGAAATGTGTTGTGCGGGGAGTTAGCTCGGATCAACCGATGGGCCGTTTTCCGGCCCGGCAAAAAAAGCAGCACGTCTCCTTGCAGATCGATGGTTTCAGGCGCATGCACGACGAGAGAAAACCCGTTGTAATCATATTCTCGCCGTCCGTCTTCCTTGTGGATCAATATCGCATCGTGTTCCGATTGTGCCTGCTCATCCTGGAGTCGCAGCACCATCGGCTCGGTGATCGGCAAGGGGTCAACGATGAGCCGAAGTTCGATCATGGGTGAACCTTGGCGACGCCGGGATCGAATTGAGGCATGCCAGCCCAAAGAGCGATGGACTTTTGGGCCTTCGGATCATCCGAGTAGAGGAGTTCGAAAACCTTGTCGAACAGATAGGTATGCCGTTGGCAAAAGTCGGTCAGGTGCTTCGGCACATCGATGCGTCCATATCGCGAAAGGTCGTCCACCAGGTCGACACCGCAATATGCCTGGTACGGGCAGTGGACGCAGTCCGGGTGGAAGTTATTGAAGGCCTCCTCGTTTAATGTGGCGATTACGCTCTCTTCGGGACCGGTTCGAACGTTGCCCATCGATAGGTCGATCTGCCCCAGCCGGGTGACCATCCGCGCCTCATCTGTCGGATAGAACGTTCCGTCGTGATCGATGACGATGTAGCTCCGTCCCAGAATATTTGGATTGCGAAGATCGGCGTGGCCGTGATGGCCGGACCTTACGACCCGACGGAGACAGTGAACGAAGTAATACTCTTCGACTGGCTCGGTCGCGGTCCAGTTGTGCTCGATCAGAGCTTCCAGAAATGCCGCGTGATAAGCATTCCACTGCACTGAGACATCTTTTGCCTCGAACCGCTTACGGGCAAATCCCTGATAGTTGACGGGTCGAAGGTAGATCGAGTTGAGGCCATACCCGGTGAACGTCTCAATGATCGACGCCGGATCGGGCAAGTTGCAGATATCGATTGTCGGCAGCGCCGATACTTTTGGTGTGCCGAAGAGGTCGAGGGCTCGCCGCAGATTGCCGAAGAATTCGGTCGTCTTTTCGTCGGACACTGTTCTCTGGCGCTGATGGGTTTCAGGGTTGGCATCCACGGATGTGCTGATGAATGTGTCGTCGTCGCTCAGGAACTCCCAAGCGTCGTCGGTCACCCTTTGTAGATTGGTGCAAACGACAAATTCGACCTTGTCAAAACGCTCCCGGCAGAAGGCTCGCACCTCCTTCAGGATGTTGAGAGCCAGAAGCGGCTCTCCGCCCTGAAACTCGACCTTCAACGTCTTCGTTGGCAGGCCGTTAAGAAAACCGAGAACCGCTTCCAGCGTCTCGGATGTCCAGTCGAAACCGGGCGTCCCTTCGTTCACACGGCTCACCTGGCAATAGCTGCAGTTTAGATTGCATCGAAGCGTCGGAACGAGGATGACGTAGTCGAGTTCGCCAGGTTGAAAGAGGCGGTTCGCCCATCGGTAGACAAACCCGGTGTATGCCAAGTCCCCGACTTCAGAGAATGCATGACCGTTGCGCTCAAGAAACCGATAGTCCGTTGATTGGAGGCGGTCTGTTGCATAACGCTCCAAGAAGTCAGCATCTGACTTGAAGAAGCCTCCGGCGTCGTCGGCAAACAGGACACTTCCGCCGGTCACCTCCCGGAACTTCAGCGGGAATACGTTCATTTCCCCATCAGGCCATAGATAAGCGCTTCGCGAAGTCCGAGAGTCTCGGCGTAGATTTTCTCCCGGTAAAGACAGTGTTGGAGGTCTCGGATGGCGCTGGCGAGTTCGCTTTCGACAGAAGTAATGTAGAGGAGCGCGCCGTTCTCGGCGATCGTCACCTCAACGGCGGGTCGAATGTACCCAAACCGGACCAAGGATTTTTCCAAGTGCGGGCGAAACTCTGTGGCTACCGGGACTGCCGCCGGTGAATCGACCGAAGCTGCCATCACATTCTCTCCCCCTCTAGTAGAGAAAGCCTGTCACAACAACTCGAGCCTTATCAAGAGAAAAGTTCCCTTACAGCCTTGTCCAACAGCTCCTCGGCAGACTACTCTAAATGAGCACCTGCAGTCCATACTTCTGCACCAACGACAGCAGTCTTAGCGCCGTCCCGCTCGGACGCTTCGCACCGGTTTCCCATTTCTGAACCGTCGACGGGCTTGTGTTGAGATAGCGGGCAAAGACTGGCTGACTTACATGGTTGCTCTCGCGCAACGCCTTGATTTCGGCGGACGTCAGCGCTCGCGGGATAACAAGGCAATTTTCATCGAAGGTCCGCATCGTTTCCTTGTCGATGGTCCCAGCTGCAAACATGCCTTCGACCGCACTATGGATCGCCTTGAAGGCGTCGCTCTTGAACTCCCGTTTAGTCGCCACGGTCTACTCCAACAGTGCGCCGGTCTCTACTTCTGCTTCGAGGTAGGCATTCGTTTTGCGGCGGTAGAAATCGGCGAGCTTCCGGAATGCCAGAAGCTCGTCGTCTTCGATGTTCGCCTGATCCTTCTTGGCGAAGAGATAGGCGAACATCCAGAACTCTCCGGCCTTTGGCAGAACGATTGGACGATGTATGTGCTCGTTGAGCCGCTTCTTGAAGACGCTTCCGCCGAGATCGGCGGCCTGACCGACGGCAACCTGACGGATTGCCTTCGTTAGGGCATTGTCGGAGAGCCGCGCCTTCTTTGCCGCCTTGGTGAACCACGCTGTCTTGAAACCTCGTTCTGACATCGGGCCATGTAGCGCTAAGTGCTATATCCAGCAAGGTTCGAAAGGAACGCTATGCCGCCTCCCATACCTGATTCAGAATCCGGGCAGCAAGGGCGGCCTTGTCCTGAGGCAGGAAGCGACCGTAGTGCTGCTGCACCACATCAGGCGTATCCTGGATCGCATAGCTTGCCTGTTCATACGACCCGGTCTGTTTGAGGATATGGGTCGCCAGAATATCCCGAAGGTTGTGAGGGCCGTGCGGCAGCAGGCCCTTGATGGCGCCGCGACCGGTGTACGGATTATAGATCCCATAACGCTGGATCACCGTCCGCCATGCCTCGTAGAATTTGGCGGAGTCGTATGCCGCGTCCAGACTGGTCGTCTTCACGGTCTTGACGAAGAGCGTGCCGGGATCCTTTGCCGGTCCGAGCAGCACACCGCGGTGGCGATCGATGTACGCCTCGAGGTATTTGTAGAGATCGAGCAGGTCCGGCAGGATCAACCGGAAGGGCTTTTGCCCGAAGAAGGACGAACCAGAGTTCTTGAAGGCGACCGACGGGATGAGCACCTCCCATCCGCCTTCCCGATCGCTCCAGCGCAACTCACCGCATTTCATGTCTTCCAGCCGTCGCTCCGACGTCGGCAAGTGACCACGAGGGCAGACGCGAAGCTGGCGGAGGTTCTTCTGCCGAAGCCCCAGATGCAGGCCGAGCCGAAGCAGCAGGAAGGATCGCACAGCCTCCGCGGCCGCTCGAGGATAGCGATCTTCATCCGGCATGCGCTTCACGATCTCGTCGGTGATCTTGCGATACTCGGCCAATGGGCTATCCGCCTCCAGGATGCACATGATCGGCTCGAAGGGATCACGATGCACACGCATCACACGCTGGATCTCCTTGGAGCGGTTCGCGGCGTGCCGATGGAAGGCGTCGCAGGCGCCGTGCCAGTCGCGGGATGCAAGTTCGATCTCTTCCGGGGCGATCAGGCCTTCGATCGGTCGGACATTGTTCAAGAGCTCGGGATGCTGGCGAATCCAGCCAACCTCCGAGCGCGTGAGAGCCTGCGCGACCATCAACATGTCCTCTTCCCATTTGGTGTAGAAGCCACGGCGCTGCTCCCGCCATTGCAGATACCAGTCCCAGACGCCCGGGAAGATCAGTAGGCCGAAGGTCAACTGGCTGAGCGGGATGCCGCGCCCCCTGACGATGCCGGCGGGCGAGGCAGCCAGCGCCCCGAACATCAGACCGAGATGCTCGATCTTCTGCGACGCGGTTTCGTCGCCCCACACGCCGTTTCGCTGAAAGCCGATCGCCGTCAGTGTCGAGGTCTTGAACCGGATGAGGTCCGCCATCTCCATCGCCAGCCGCGGCGGCGCATCGACGACGCCAGACAGGAGATCGGGATCTTCGAAGGTTTCCGGAGCATCGTGCCTGGCGTTCACCGCCGACGTGGTCGCTCGCGGTGACAACGCTCCTCCGCCATAGGTGACACCTGGAAAGCGGATGGCGTATCGCTGTTTGGTAGCCGCCGCCTGGTAGCGACGATAATCGGTCGAGCCCGAGATGATGACCCGCCGCACCCAGTCGAGGATTTCCTCGCGCTTCGAAAAAGGCAGGCTGCTGAAATCGTCCGGCAGGTGCCACGCCAGTCTGCGCCGTTCGGCGGGGCTGATTTCTCCAATATCATGACCACGAAGAGAGCGCGTCTGATGGGGCAACTTCCCTTTGAAATATCCCGCCGGCAGCCGGTATCGTCGTTCGATACGAGAGAGAATGTCGACGCTCGCGACGGATCGGGGAACGCGGTCTCCTTCAATCCAGGACAGTAGGGTCTTCGGATCGAACGTCTCTCCCAGGCGAACGACGGCGCGACAAAGTTGCCAATAGCTCTCGCCGAACCGGCGCATGTGATAAACGAGCGCGTCCTGGAATTCTGCGGGGTCTTCATCCGCTTCGAACAACGGATCCGGAAATGGATGGATCGGCTTCGGTTTTGGCCCTCTCCGCATCGATGTGGAGTGGGTCTCGCGGGTGTCATCGCCGATCCGCTGTGGTTTGCGGGTTGATGACGCTGTAGCTGACGCCCGTCTCCGACCTGGTTCGCCTGCTCGTGGTGTGCTCCTCGTTGGCCTAAGGTCTTCTGCTGCAGGTGCAGCGCCGAGCCACCGGAGAATAGCATCGAACGCAATACGGACCTGCTTCTTCAAACTGTCGGAGAATTCGCCGTCAATCCCGCAGGTATGGCTGATCTCCGTCCAGTCGATGCGACCGTTCACGAGTGCGGGCGACCTACGGCGGACGATAAGGCTGACCAGATAGGAGTTGATCCCCTCCGTCGCTCGCTTCGTCGTGGTCGGAGCAATGCGCAGTTCGCCGAACGCCGAGATCTTTCGCTGAAAATGACGTGATGAAGGATGTGGTTTTGACATGCTCGCTTTCCATTAAATCGGCGCCAACACAGAGGGCGAGCGGAGATAGGAGTTGTCCTTTAACAAAGGATGGACGCGATATGACGCGAACTGACACCGGTGCGGCTTTGCCGCCGGTCTCTTGGCCGGTGCTGTGGGTTGCTGTCAGGTAATTCTGGTGGCGACACGAGCCTACCATGCTCAGATCACTGCTCAATGGAGAGCGAAATTTCCCAGCGTATAGCGCTGGAATTTGTGAAATATAGTTCACAACGCGTATGCCGACGTATCGTTCATATGGATAGGAAGTCGAGAAACTATCGTAATGCTCGGTGCATCAGTGGAGAAAAATAGCTGACGTTCGATAAGGGTTACTTATCGATGGTTAGGCTTACAACCGCCAATCATACCATGTGAGGAACCGTAATATTACGATAGAGTTCTGTTAAATAATCATTTACCATAATTTCAATGGCTTACGATCTTGCGAAAATCAGAATGCCAGCCCTGATGGAACCGGCTTTTCGCGCCGGTATCTCGCTGACGCGTCTGGACGAGCGTATCGCCCGTTCGCCCGTCGGCGCGGGCTTCCTCGAGCGGGCCCACTTCGCCGACGCCTGCGCCTCGCTGTGGATCGACGGCGAACTCGTCCATCTCGAAGACCTCGTTCTCCACGACGCCACGCGCGATATTCGCACACCTACACATGAACTCACCATCGCCCGCGACGTGCTGCGCACCCGCCGGCGCATTGCCGCTCAGTCGCCGGATTGGGCACTGTCCGCCGACGGTATCCGAACCCTGCGACAGCCCCAGGCATGGCCTGGATCATCAGACGGTCCTGAGAGCACCGCGGACGACAGCAACGCCAAGCCCGCGAAAATGGTCGAGCGGGAAGGGGAGGGGGATGATGGTGACGATACGGAGAATTTGCCCGGCGTCGATTATGCCGCCATCGATGCGGTGCTGACGCGGTCGGAGGCGGCGATCGAGAATGCCACGCGGCCGGGGCGCCCCGCGGGCAGCCGTGCTGCCGAAAAGGATGCGCTGGTCTATGATCTCGACTGGGACGAGGATGCCCGGCTCGACGAATGGCGCGGCGTGCTGCGCCAGGTGGAAAACCTGCCGGCGGTGCTGCAGACCATCGTTGCCCTAGATGCCTGGAACGAATTGTCTGTCCTTCAGCACGCGCCCTGGCTCGGCCGGCTGCTGGCCGCGTCGATGTTGCGCCATGCCGGGATCACCACCGGTGCCCATCTCGCCGCCATCAATACCGGCCTCAGAACCATCCCGGTGGATCGGCGCCGGCATCGCGATCGGGAAACCCGGCTGCTGGCCATCGCCCACGGATTCTTGGCGGCCGCCGAGATCGGCGTGAAAGAGCATGACCGGCTGACGCTGGCGAAGACGATGATGGACCGAAAACTGGCGGGCCGCCGGACATCGTCAAAATTGCCGGAACTGGTCGAGCTCGTCATGGAAAAGCCGCTCGTGTCGGCCGGGATGGTGGCGAAGACGCTCGAGGTCACGCCGCAGGCGGCGCGGCGGATCGTTTTGGAGCTGGGCCTCCGCGAGATGACGGGGAGGGGGAGGTTTCGGGCGTGGGGTGTCCTTTGAAGGGAGCATACTCATCGCGCGCTAATTCGTATCGTTGCGCATGGCCTGCTAATCGTGCTGCAGGACAAGCGCCAAGATGAAGCTAGCTCCCAGTAGCCCTCGGCTTTTTGAGCAGGTATTGCCGCAAGGTCCGATAGCTCAGTGAACAGCGCGCCGGGCTTTCGCTGGAGTGATCGATTGCCTGGTCATATCTCTGGGGAAATCAACAATCAGCAAGCCGACCTTAATGGCCAAAGAGATTGATTACTTTCGGATTCGGCGCCTCTGGCTCAGGAAGTTTGAGGCCCGAGACGTTACAGAACATTTCTGCCTCCAATCCCGCCTCCGCGGCAAGACGCCGAACGGAACCTGGAAATGCTTTTTCGAGAGCGGCCATTGCAGATTGGAGAAGCTCCGGCTCTTCTGCGGCAATCTCGTCGTCGTGGCGTTCCATCTTCTTTTGTCCTGTTTTGCTAAGATGGATGTAGCCGGTACGATACTGGTCCGCAGATATGATTCCCAGATCGTAAGCCCGTCGGATTATTGCAGCTGCAGAAACCTTCCAACGAAGCTTCATGGCATAAATTGCTTGCCAATTTAGAAGCCGTCCCCTTGGGAACTCGTGAATGAAAGAAGATCGGGGAAGGAGGAATGCACTCGCGAACCGGTTGGCTTGGCTTTCTGTCGCTTTGTCTCCGGTCTCAATCCCTCGGTGCATAATCAAATGGCCGCATTCATGAGCGAGATCGAACCTAAGGCGAACCGCAGCAGGCTTGGCTTCGCTTCTGATGATCATAGGTCGAGGACGATCGATGGACAGCGCATCGACGCGCTCCGATACCCCGCTGAAGAAACTCACGACGGCACCTGCGTTTTCGACAACACGCATCATGCTTGAAACCGGCCCAGACCCGAGTCTCCAGACGCGGCGTGCCTCCTCGGCCGCCCCCTCGATCTCCGCTGAATTGGTGACATGAATATCAGGGAATGACACCCTTGGAAGTTCGAGCTCACGGTCGAGTCCGTCGATGAACCTGTCGAGCAGCGTTCCACGCGCGAGGACCTGGCTGACCACAGACATAGGCGTTGTTCTTTGTTTACGAAAGTGGCACTGCTCCGGACGCACACCACCCTTGGTCGTCATCGCAAAAAAACGCGGCGTGACGCCAACAGCTGCGGCCAGCGCGGCGATCATCTGTTCGGTCGGTAGCTTTGTGCCTTGCTCTAGCTGATTGAGATACTGTCGTGTCGCACTTATTCGATCACCCAACTCGTCAAGGGTGAGTCCTTGTGCAACACGCGCGAGCCGCAATCGTTCGCCGTCAAAGGTCTCTTGTTCAGGCATGATTCAGCTCTCGGATAAAAGCAGTGCCTCAAGCATCATCGCTCTCGTCCTTAACGACTCGATCAGACCGCAATCCGACAGGCGGTGCCTCAAGTTCAACGCTCTCGGAAGCTTCGCGACCAACCGCACCTGTGAACCCAAGGGTGTTGTCGAACGGCACGCTCCAATTGAGGACAGCTGTTTCACCGTGCAGACCGACAAAATGGACAGCGATGACGGTACCTTCGACATCTGTTTCGATCGCGAAGCGATAGGCAAGATCGTGCCCTTCATCGCGATCCGGGAAAAGTAAACCCAGTTGCTGAAGCTCACCGTAACTCTGCCGCAAGGTGCGGCCGGTAGGCTCCTCCGGCAGACCCTTGTAGATGCGCACCGGAACTTCACCGATTTTGAAGATGAGCTGCAGGCTGCGATCAATTGCCGTTAGCCAAGGGCTCTCGGAGCCGTCGATCGCTCTCAAAATGCGGGCGCGGCTGAATTGAAAAGCACGACATCCGTGTGTCCAACCGTTGTCACCCGCTTCCTCGTCGTACCTTTCAAGTGCGGCGTGGCGACCATCGACGATCATTGCCGCAACTGCACAAAGCCGGTCCTCGGTAAGGTCTGGATGATAGTCCCACGGATAAATCTTTGCCACTGAAAGCTCCACTCTTGATCGCTAGCCATAATGGGCTTTTTTGAGATTCTGTCAACCAGTGTTTATTTTGTAAACCGGCAGCCAATTCTTCATCTCACTTGTGGCAGTGCAATGGGACGTGGATCGGCGATGACATTAATCAATCGCTGAGATTGGAGGGCGCTTGAATGACAAAAAAGATCGCTTCTGATCAGCAACCGAGGCCGCTGGTAAATTCCCAATGTCAGGCAATTGCAGACTTCACTGCAGAATTTGCATGTAACTGGGATAAGAAGGCGGCGCTTATTCTGCGAGAAATGCGTTCGACTCAAGCAGGACGCGGAGAAAATCAGGGGTCGGCTCAAATACCTGACGGGACACCAGCGCGCCGTCAGGATGCGGCGCTACGTGGTTTGCGCTTTCGACGTCGTAATAATTCAGTGCGACCTCTGATGGCCAAGTGAAAGTCGGATCGAAGGGAATTTCGGCGTATGGGTTAAAATAGACCTGAAGTCCGTCCAGGTGTGTCTCACGATGTAGAGACGAATGTTGGATGTGCATATCCGCGCCGCTGATCTGGCTGCCATTTTCCCAACGAAGTGTGGTCAGGAAGTCGGAAGGACCGAGCAGAAGCCGACGCGTTCCGAGCTGCCACTGCTTGGAGCCGGCCTCGATCTTGTCCTTCTCGATCACCCTATATCGGGTGGAACGCACCAGCCTTTCAATGCCGCTCTCCACGACGGCCTTCCCGAAAGTACCCACGGTGGAAAAGAACACAGCGCTGATCTCTTTGTAGGAGTCGTTTGTGAAAATACCCATCTCTACCGGCGAGCCCGATGGCGTCAGGAGAGATCCTATCCTTTCTTGTTTCCCACGATCAGGACCGGTCAGCACGGGTGGCGCAATCCCAAATAGGACCATGTTGATAAGCTCGTTGTTTTGGAAGAGCGACATGTTGCTATCGAATGGCGCTATCGCGATGATAAACGGCCTGCCACGCACGTGGCTCAGGGATGAATAGGGATGCTTTTTGCCGTTCACGCCGCGATAGAGGCTCAGTTTATCTCTTATTTTTGCAATGAGCTTCAGGGCGCCGCGGGTCTTGAACTCGTGCTCAGTAAAGGTTTTCTGTTGCAAGGCGGTCGGAGGTTGGTCGGAGATGACCGCCTCGACATTGAATTCGTAGTTTCCTGGTCCACGAACCACGAAGTCCGGCGAGGATTTGGAGTAGTCGACGCTGCACCCCAAATCAACCATGGCTCTGTTGAGGTACAGCTCCCACATTGAGGAATTGAAGGTGGATTGAAGTTCCTTGATAAACTTTTGGCTTTCGCCCTTTCGGTCCAGCAAGCCGGTTGCCCAGCTTTGGATAACGGGTAAGACCTTTGCATAGGTCGGATCCGAGCAGATGAGCCGAAAGTGATCGTGGAGTTTTGCCTCTGGGAGACGAGGCTCAAATAAGTCCAACATGCGGTTCCCGTTTTAGAGCTCAATCGTCCCGGCGGCAGAGGATCGTGCCGCCTGGCAACGCCGAAATATTTGTTAGTATTCTTCGTCTAAGCGGTTCAACCGGGCATACCGCTGGAATTGACTTGATATTATCCGCAATCCCTACAGCCTAAGGAAATCCTCTTCTATTTGATTCGGTATCCCGGATGGTAGTGCAGCCAAGAGTTCGGCGTCTGACAGTCTCAAATTTCCGTGGCCTCGCCCATACGGAGTGGTGGCCGGCTGAGGGTATGAACATCATCATTGGCGGCGGCGACTCGGGGAAGTCTACGCTTCTTCATGCTCTATCGCTCTTGTTCAGTCCGACCAACGCCGTCCAACTCCTGGAAACCGACTACTACAATCGGCTACTGGAGCCCGGCTTTACGATCGAAGCAACGATTTCACTCCCTGAAGATATTGGCCTGGCAAACTTCCAACAGGCTTTGTGGCCATGGGAATGGGATGGCGAGAAAGCGGTGCTACCAGACAACGAGCGGGAAGGGGCGCTGCGAGATCCAGTCTATATTTTCCAACTGGTTGGCACCTCCGATCTGGACCTCGTCTGGCAGATTATCCAGCCGAACTTGGAACCAGTGAGCCTTTCGACTGGACTGCGACGAAGGGTCGGCATCGTGCGTTTGGCCAACGACGATCGAAACGATCGCGACCTGCGTCTGGTATCGGGTTCGGCGCTCGATCGGTTACTATCGAAGGGAAACCTCAAATCTCGAATTAGCAAGGAAGTGTCAGCGGCTGACTTATCCAACGCAATGACAGATGATGAGCAACGGTCGCTTGAGACGCTCGACAAGTCGATGGCGGCCGCGGGTCTTCCGAGTGGCCTTGATATCGGCCTGACGAGTAGTCAGGGCCTGTCGATCGGAGCACTTGTCGGGTTGCTCGCGGAAAAGACTGGTACGCTGCTTCCGGTGACAAGCTGGGGCGCGGGGACACGCCGAATGGCTGCACTCGAAATTGCCAGAGCGACGGAAGCATCGACTCGATTAACGGTGATCGACGAGATCGAGCGCGGACTAGAGCCGTACCGCTTGCGTCAGCTCCTAGAGACGCTTTCGGTGGACGAACAACAGTGTTTCGTGACCACGCACAGCCCTGTCGTCTTGGCCGCCGCAAAGAAGGCTGCGCTTTGGTACATCGATGCCAGCGGCCGGGTTGGGCGCCTCCCTCAGGATAAGATCGCCCGCCAGCAGTCGCGCGATCCGGAGACATTTCTCTCAAGAGTTCCGATCATTGCTGAGGGGATTACGGAGGTCGGCTTCCTGCGGGTCCTGCTCAAGCTCGTCTTCGACGGCAAGGATATGGTTCACGGCATAAGAGTGGTGGACGGGGGCGGCAACGAGGCCATGCTTGGCGTGCTTGAGGCACTTAAAGATGCGGGCATCAGTGTTGGGGGCTTCTGCGACGATGAAGCCAAATTTCCGGGCCGTTGGGCCAAGCTTAAGGCTGCCGCGGGTCCGAAGCTTTTTCAGTGGCAAAATGGCTGCCTTGAGGAAAACATCATTGCGCACGTTCCCAATTTATCTCTGTTTTCGCTTGCGTACGACAACGATGGTGTGAGCGGAGATCGGCTTCGGACGCTGGCTGATCGTCTTGCTATTCAGGATAAAAGCGAGAGCGCGATACTCAGCGCATGTGGGTCTTATGACAGTCTGCGGAAATTGATCGTTCAGGCTGCAACCGGTGACAGGAGCGGAGCGCCCAGCGAGCCGATTGGTAAAGAATGGTCGAAACATAGTCAGAAGTGGTTCAAGACGCTGCCTGGTGGCGCGGAGCTGTGCGAGAAAATGATCGGCTTAAGGCTGTGGCATCTCGTTGAGCCAGCCCTGTTGCCGTTCCTTAATGCAATCCGGGCCGAAGTTGGTGAGGTCGCCCTGCATCCTGGAGAGCTGACACTGTGACGGACCAAGACGTCGCATTTCTTCTCCGCAGCGATGTTGCCTTAGCAACGATCGAGGCACCGGCCGGCTGCGGGAAGACCTTTCAGGGCGCCAATTACGCGCTCGACGCTGCCTCTTCGCTTGCGGCTGGTCGCGTGCTGATCCTTACCCACACCCATGCTGCTCGATCAGTGTTCGCAAACAGAACCCGCAAGCTGCTCGACCGAGTTGAAATCCGAACCCTCGACAGCTTTCTCACTGAAATCGCTGCGATGTATCACCGAACCCTCGATCTTCCGTTAGATGTAGGGTCCTGGGCCCGCGAGAATTCAGCGTATGACGTTGTCGCTGCCAAGTGCAGACAACTTCTCGAGTGCTCGGGAAATGTCGCACGTGCCGCGGCTCTCAGGTATCCGATAATCATTTGTGACGAACATCAAGATGCCAGCGCTGATCAGCACGCAGCGGTCATGGCGATCCACCGAGCTGGCTCTCGCGTCCGATTGCTCGGGGACCCGATGCAGATCATTTACGGCGGCGCGGGCACTACTTCAGCGGCAATAAAGCGTTGGGAAGCGCTCAAAAACGAAGGGGGGTGGGGGCATTTGGCCAATCCCCATCGTTGGCGTTCGGGCTCGATCGAGCTCGGGGAATGGGTGCTTGCAGCGCGAGAGGCACTTGCCTCCGGCAAGACGATAAACCTCGCCGGAATGCTACCAGCTGGCCTTACAGTGCTGCATGCGGCAAATTCTGCGCCGGTCGCCCACAAGGCCATTACCATGACTGCTGACGATCGTCGCGAAGTGTCAGAGATTACTCGGAAAACTTCGCAGCTATTCGTACTCACCGTCGGGAATGACCGTGTTAATCATTTGAACGCGTTTTTCAATCGTTCAGTTCGGATTTGGGAAGGGCACGGACGTGAGGCACTTTCCTCGCTGGTCAAGTCAATCGAAGAAAACCCGCGCTCGGCATCCGGGATTGTCGAAGCGCTGCTGACGTTTGTCGAAGAAACATGCACCGGGTTCTCCGCATCACTTCATGGCCGGCGGCTGCGGCAAGAGGTACAAGATGGGTGCTGTAAACCGGCGAGAGGGATGCCCGCCCACCTGCAGGCGATTGGCCGCGTTATCTTGGATGAGCCAGACCATCGCGGAATCAGTCGTGGCCTTAGCCTTCTACGAACTCACATCACATCGAAGACGCCAGGTTTCGCCAAAGCCACCATCGATCTGAAAAGCGAGTTCCAGGACGCCGTCAAGCTGGGGGGTTACCCTTCCGCCACTGAAGGACTTATCGAAATTACGAGGCGGAGAACGTTTTCCCATCCCCAACCTCCAGCGAAGTGCATCAGTACCGTCCACAAAGCAAAAGGGCTTGAGTGCGACAACGCGCTGGTCATTATGTGTGACAAGCAATCGTTTGCAGACACCGAGTACAAGCGGCGGCTGCTGTATGTCAGTTTGAGCAGGGCGATGAAAACTTTGACGCTGGTGATTTGCCGTGACAAGCCGAGTCCGCTTTTCACTCTTTAGACCCACCGGCGTCGCCCGCTCCGTTTCAAAGCCCGTCTTTCCTCTTCCCGGCGCCGGTCCTGAGAGCGACCACTGTCGGGCCGGATGGCGTAGTCGAGATCCTCCAAGCACGGTTTGGACATGTTGAAGGTCACATTCAGCGAGTGGTAGCCAAGTTCGTCATAGTGCGATTTTGTTAGGAAACCTGCATGGATCGCAGCCGCAATGAGGACGCCATTGGGAACGTAGTGTGGGCCAAGCAGCTCCCCCTCAGGATATGTGCATTCGAAATTTTCGGCGATATGCTTTACCCAATAGCTGCCCGTACCTTCTCTGACGGTCTTTGTACGGACCACCTTCGCAAGTAAAGCAAGTGAGGCCAGGAATGGTCGCGTCGCATCCGTGCTCAGAAGTTCAGACCGATCTTGCAGAAAGCGGGAATACCGCTCCTCAGAGCTTTCCCATTTCCCGTCCTGCTTTCGCTGCGACCGGCCGTAGCCAATTCCCCAGACGCTTAGATGTTCGTTGGCCGACACCACGTTCGCGATCGCGACTTTGGCAACCGCTTGGTAAAAAACGCTGGCTTTGACCGCAAAACCGCGGCTTTCAAGGTAGTCGCGAAAGGCCGCTCCATTTGCGGTGATCGGAAAAGAGTTCCGTTTCGCGGCTTCTCGTGCAGAAGCATAACTCTCGAAGCCCAAGCCCCTGCCGAGGGCTTCGCAGCGATGTGACGACTTTACGTCGGGTAGCAAAATCAAAAGTTCGCCTTTTATGGCAGCGAGATTCGCGGTGTTCGCAAGGATAGTGAGGTTAAACATAGGCATCTCCAGCTTGTGGCATGCCGTTCGCCGATTACGCAGCACACCGCTGTTGGATGCAGTGGCAATTGGAAGAATTTGAACCGTGGCGTTTGACTCGGCGACAAGTCATGGGTGCCTGACCTCAATATGAACCTGCACTGAGTCGGGCGGTCAAGCAAGAGCTTCGTATGAACAGTCAACGCAACTCGGCGACGCTGGCAGTTTGCCGCTTAATCTCAGCTTATCGGAGAAGAAGCGGAACCAGGCCGGGCAAGGGACGATGCTGGCGCCGAAAGATATCTATAAAATCGTAGGCCTCGGCGGTTCTGGGAACTAGCCAGTATAGCAACAGGAGATCGTCCTGCCCGCCTTGCTCGAACGCGGCTTGGGAGCAAGAGCGCAGATTGTTTTCGAATTGCTCTGACGATGTCGGCGCGCCGACTGCGATGGCAATATGGCCTGCTGCCGGTTTCATGGACACCGAGTTAAGGTGTTTCCAATGAAACTGGAGCGAAGGAATGCAACGAAGGAAGTTCAGCCGCGAATATAAGCT
>NZ_JAMXLD010000017.1:0-17908 GCF_024054295.1 Ciceribacter sp. RN22 | reverse complement strand
ACTGATTGCTCAGACTACATTACCATCAACTCGAAACGACACACCTTCTCCACCGTGAAGATGGGGCTCGAAGCCGAATACCCCATCTGATTCCGACATTAGCAGAAGTTTGCCCGACGTCACCCAACCGAATTGTCTTTCCACGTCGTTGGCGTGGCTCATGGCGCAAGCTGGCGGCGCAGCGGCCGATATCGGCGTCGAGGCGGATTCCCCTGCCGGAGTTGATCCGGCTCTCGTATTATGGCGAAAGTGGATTGCTGCGTTTGGCGAGGCCGAACGGCTTTGTCGACGGCAGCAGCGTCTCGAACGCCTACTGATCGAGAGCGTCGGCTTTCCCTACATCGATGTGACCGTGCCCGGTGAGGCCCGGACCGCTCGCGTCTCTACACCGGATGAGGTGGATGGCCTGCATGGCGACAGGCCAGATTTCGCCGTTCCTCGATCCGAAGCACAAGCAGCACTCGCCGAGCAGCGGAGAGCTTGGGACGATCTGGACGCGCAACTCGGATACAGCCACGCGAAGATCGCCGAGACCGACGCTTTCGCCACGCAGGAAGAAGCTGCGGATGTCCTTTGGTCAGTTCCCGCTTGCTCTGTCGCGGGCACCGTCGCGAAGCTTCACGCCATCCTTCTCATCGGCGATGGGGACGGCTCCTCCGACGAATTCCCGTGGCCGCAAATCTGTGCCGTGATGACCGACCTCATAGGCATCGGCAACGATGACCTTCGCGCCTGACCCGCCAACGGTTCGCCAGGCGCCGACAGTCAACCGCATCCCGCCCGCCTATCCTCCACTGGAGACCCACCATGCCCGACGCCGGATACCGACGCGCAGTGAGTTGCACCTTCTACACCTATGTCTACGGCGACGACCTCACGAGGACCAGCCGCCGCTTTTATGACACGCAGGATTTGGCGCGGCGGGATGTCATGACCTTTCGCAGGGAATTGCTCGCGGAGAAGGATCGCAGCGATCTGCTGCCGGACATGAAGATCGTGCGGATGGAAACGGTACCGGTGACGCCGCAGGCCCTCGTTTCTCTCTTCAACGATCTCGACGGCACGCTCGGCGGCTTCATCCGCTCGCGGGAGGTTGTCGAAGTGATCACCGAGCCGCAGGTGCGGACAGGGTAGAGCGGTTTCTACTTATTTGCCTATCAGGACTGCGGTCGTTTCAAGTTCATCATGTCCTTGCTCCGCCACCCTCCCGCATTCCTGACCGGCGTTCTCGCCGCCCTTCTTGCCCTGCAGCCCGCTTTCGCGGCGGTGGCCGGACGTGCGGTGTATTCTCCTGTGCCGGCCTCCCGTCTCGGCGCCTCGGGCAATGTGACGCTTTACGCGGACAAGACGGTCGCCATCGCCGGGTCTGAGGTCACGGCGGGCGAGGATATCGCGATTTCCGGCGAGAGCGTCGCCGTCATCGGCGCGCAGGAGGCGCACGACCTTGCGATCGGCAAGGAAACCTCCGGCCTCTTCGCCGGTTCGGGAGACGGCTTCTTCTCGCTCTGGGGCGAGGAGGAGAAGGAAAAGAGCGGCAGCACCGTCGTCAATGCCGGCTCCACGATCACGGCGGGCGGAAACGTCTCCGTCACCGCCCGCGCTCGCGACATCGACATCGTCGGTTCCGGGATTGCGGCCGGCGGCGACATCGCGCTTTCCGCCGCAAACGACGTCAACGTGACGCCCGGCGCCGAGAGCGCCATGTCACAGGAGACGGAGAAGCGTTCCGGCTTCGGCATCAGCCTCTCGTCGGGCAACGGCTCGGCCTCCATCGGCATCGGCTACGGCTCGGCCGAGGATGAGGTCACGCAGTCCTCCGGTACCAATGCGCTTTCCACGCTCTCGGCCGGACGCGATATCACCATCACGGCCGGCAACGACGTCAACCTGCAGGCGGCAAAGGTCGAGGCCGGGCAGGACATCGCCCTCTACGCGGTCAACGACGTCAATCTCCTTTCTGCCCAGGACGAGACGAACTATGCGCATCGGCACGAGGAATTCTTCGCCGGCATCAGCCTCAACGTCCAGTCGAGCCTCGTCAGCGCCGCAGAGGCGACAGGCGACCTGGCGAACAAGGTCGCCAATGTCTCCGACGGCTATTCGGCGGCAAATGCCGCCTTTGCAGGGCTGAAAGCCTATGAC
Organism: Ciceribacter sp. RN22; assembly: GCF_024054295.1. Taxonomy (NCBI): domain Bacteria; kingdom Pseudomonadati; phylum Pseudomonadota; class Alphaproteobacteria; order Hyphomicrobiales; family Rhizobiaceae; genus Ciceribacter; species Ciceribacter sp. RN22. The sequence continues at coordinate 15,766 of NZ_JAMXLD010000017.1, read as the reverse complement.
GCGCTGACGCCCGTCGCCAAGGGCGACATTGCGTCCGCCTCCCTGACGATCGGGTTCAGTTCGCAGAAGACCTCGGAGACGGCCTCCACCACCACGCCTGTGGTGACGACGCTGAGCGCCGGCAACTCCGTCTCCGTCACGGCCGGGACCGGAGACATCAATGCACACGGTGCGCAGATCTCCGCAGGCTTCGATGCCAACGGCCTTCCGACCGGCGGGGCGGGCGATGTCAGCCTTTCGGCCGGCAACGACATCAATCTTTCGAGCGTCGGAGCAAGCTCGTCCTCGTCGTCCAGCCCGCAATCCTCCGGGGCGGGGATCGGCGTCGGCATCGGCCTCAATGTCACGACCGGGATAAGCGCCGGGCTGACCGGCCATGCCGAGGCGGCGTCGGGCTCGTCGGACGGAACCGCGGTGACCCAGCTCAACTCCCATGTGACCGGTACCGGCGATGTGACGCTCCGGTCCGGCCGCGACACCAACCTGAAGGGCGCCGTCGTCTCCGGTGAGACGGTGACGGCGAAAGTCGGCGGCGATCTCAACATTGCCTCCGTCGCCGACACGGGGTCGCAATCGAACCAGTCCGTCTCCGGCGGCCTTTCCATCGGCGGCGGCAGCGGCCTGATCTCGGGCGTTCAGATCGGCGGCGGGGCGGGTTCGGGCTCGACGAACTGGATCTCGGAGCAGTCCGGCCTCGTCTCCCGGGGCGCAATGGAGGTCACCGTTGCCGGCAATACCGATCTCGACGCCGGCAAGATCGTCTCGGAGTCCGGCGAGCTGACGCTCGACACCGGCACGCTGACCTACCGGAACTTCGAAGGCTCGAAGGAGTATGAAGGCTTCAGCGCCGAACTCGGGCTCGATCTTTCCGGCAGCACCGATGCGGCGGGCAATTCCACCGCCAACCATACGCTCGAGGGGTCCTATCAGCTCGATGATACCCGCCAGAGCGTCAAGGCGACGGTCGGGCCGGGCGAGATCACTATCCGTGACGGCGAGCAGCAGGCGGCGCTGGAAAAGGACGGCACCTCCACCCTGCCGCTCGACGAGCTCAACCGCGACCCTGACCAGGCCTACACCATCACCCGCGACACCCACGTCAACATCGATGCCTACATCTCGTCGAACAGCCTCGAAGCCGCGGCGAAGGGTCTCGAAGTGGTCGGCCGCTCGCTCGGCCAGGCACTCGAAGCGCTCGGTGGCAGGCTGGCCGCCTCCGGCGACCTGACGCCGAAGGAGCTGGAGACGGCGAAGAAGGTGGCGGCGGCCCTCGATGCGGGAACGCTCGACCTCGAGGCGCTCGCCACGTGCTCGGGCAGGCAGGGCTTCAATCTCCTCGATCTCTTCTTCACCCCGGCGCATGCGGCGTCGGGCTGCGTGCTCTTCGACAGGAACGGCAGGGAGATCACCGAGCTGACGCCCAATGAGCGCGAAGCCTGCGTGCAGATGCTGGCGACGCTCATGGCGAAGTATTCGGAAGAGTACCTTGTCGGCGGTGCGGGGAAGGGAGAACTGCCCGGCACGGTCAGGACGATTGCCTCGGCCCTGCGCAAGATCGGCTCGGACGAAGAACTTGTCGCCGGCTTCCAGGCGGCGGGCATGTCCGCGGCGTTCATTCGCGATCTCTCCGTCAGGCTTGCGCTGGGGGAGGACGGCTATGCCGAGTTCAAGAAGGCGATCGAGCCGCTCGCTACGGCCGGTCAGTTGACAAAAGAAGCAGCCAGCCTTGCCATCGAGCGCATAGCGTCCGATCATGGGCTCTCGGCACAGGACACGAAGGACCTCAAACTCGTCGCCGGCGTCACAACCGCCGTCATCATCGGAGCCGTCGGCGCGAAGGGCGGGCATCCAAACAGCGTCTCCCCGGCTTTGGTGCCAAAGGTGGTAGACGCCAAGCTCGCGAATTTTGTTCAGAATGTCTACAAAGGAGTGAATAATCCAAACATGGTCGGCAATGGGACGCTGGGCGATGCGGTTCGGTACGAGCTGGCCTCAGGAACAAAAGTTCACGGACGAGGTCATATAGTCAAGGCGGAAGAGACTATCCGTGGATTGCAGAACTGGTTGAGAAATACTCCGGAAGCGCTTGCGGTTGATCGTGCGGTGGCAGTTGATATCATTTCCGATTTGGAGCGAGCGTTGAAGGGGCAATGATGAGTGCGCTAACGGTCTCCTTTTCGTGTCATCTTGCGTTTCGATTTCAGCAGCTTCTTTCTCCGCTCGACCAGCATCTGCGCGACAACAGTTGTGAAGTTTTGCCTCACATATTGATGTCGGAATACTGTAGGTTTGTATGCGCTCGGGATCAGTCTAGCAGCTGGATCAACGAGCTATTCGAGTACCTTGAGGATGCGTTTTCGGAAACTGATGATGAGGTAAGTGAGGTCATAGCAGTCTCGTTCATCGAGAATTTGCCCGATCCCGCAACGCCTGAGCACTGGGCTATTGGATTGCTCGGCCCAAAGATGAAGCGGCAGTACAGGAGGATCTACGGTTTGTCCAACGAGACCAACTGAGGCTAGGCGACGTGAATACCGTCAACATTGAGCCGATCCGGCGATCGACGAGAGTAGCGGCTGGATTTCCGAAGAGCGCTTATGTGGGATCGCAGGCTGTGCAGAGGTGGCGTGTGCCGCGCAGCGGGCGTCTTGAGACGTTTCCAACAATGCGACACCAGTCGCGCTTGGGGCCACATCGGCTCGGCTGCCGCAATCCATACGGTCGTCTACTCCGCGTCTCGCGGCTTTGCCAAGCGGACGCCGGCGCCGCCGCCATTCTCCGGAATGAAGACCACGCCTGCTCGTTCAAGAGTCAGCTTCAAGAGCTTCAGATTTGAAGCCCGCATTTCTCCGCCTTTTTCGAACGCGCGCAGTGACACCACGCTGATCGACACGTGCCGCGATAGGTCTGCTTGTGTCCAATCAAGGAGGCCACGTGCGGCCCGACACTGCTCTGCTGTAATCACAACTTACCTTTTACGAAAGTTTTGCCTTGAAAACATAAGTTATATAACTTATGCTTATCAAAACTTAGCGTCGAAAAGGGTAAGTTGCAAAGGGGCGTGCGAAATGCGCAGGCATCGCGGCGTGAGCCGATCTCGATCTGCATCGGATCCCGAACTCGAGGGGCTGATTACCTCTTACATCGAAGCGCGCGCCATGTGGCTTGATAGCGTGACCCTAGACCGCGATCTTCCTTCCGAAGGAGATATCTTCGAGAAGTTCGAAGCAACGGGGCGAGCCTTTGTTCGTCATCCTTGCATGGTCCTCAGTGCTGTCCGGCGCAAGGTGTCCTTTCTGCTCGAAACCCCGGATCTATATCTGGTGGTGAAGGAAGACGAGGTACAGGGCCAAGAGTTGTTGCGTATCTTTCTTTCGTCGCTGAAAGGCGGTGAGTCAGCAAAGAAATCCAGGTCATGAAACCACATGGACTTCGCAGCTGAGAGCTTTGAGGGTTGTTCGCGAAAAAGCGGGCGACAACCGCAGAGCGGCATACTAGAGTGAACATAAGGCAGTGACGCGCTGCCTTGGGGCGTCGAAACCCCTACCAGTAGCTGGTGCCGGCTGATACGGCACCACACTCCTTGACCTATGGTCGGGGAGCCTGTGGCGTATGCAACAGGCCTCCGGCTAAAGGCTACAGGGCCGTCTGGTACGGTTTCGAACTCCCCGATCACCAGGGGTCAATGAGCATGGACGCGGGGGCGTACCGCGGATGCTCCAATCGGAACCGAACAATGGCTGATTTCCCACAAGCCACCGGCTCAGGCTTCACCTTCTACACTTACGTTTTCGGCGATGATCTCACGAGGACCAGCCGCCGCCTTTATGACACGCAGGATTTGGCGCGGCGGGATGTCGTGACCTTTCGCAGGGAATTGCTGGCCGACAAGGATCGCAGCGATCCGCTGCCGGACATGAAGATCGTCCGCATGGAGACGGTGCCAGTGACTCGCCACGCGCTCGTCTCGCTGTTCAACGATCTCAACGGAAAGCTCGGCGGCTTCATCCGCTCGCGGGAGGTGGTCGAGGTGATCACCGAGCCGCAGGTGCGGACAGGGTAGGGCGGTCTCTGCTTATTTGCCCATCAGGACCGCGGTCGTTTCAAGTTCATCATGCCTTCCGCTTTCCTGACCGGCCTCCTCGCCATCGTGCTCGCCCTGCAACCCGCCTTCGCGGCGGCGCAGGGGGCCAGCAGCACCGGCTTTTCCGCGACCTCCTCGGGTGCGGGTTTCGGCATCGACCTCGGCAGCGGCCTTCCCGTTGCGTGCGGCAGCCATGCGACGGGCGAGGGCGAGGGCACCGTATGTGGCGGAACCTTTGGGAGCGGCGGGCCGTGAACCCGAACGGCTGCCTCCGATGCCGGAGCCAGGGTCTCGCACGGTCCATTTGCCGAGATCTCCTCGAAACCTATCCGTAGAGTGAGAGATTGGACGGGATTTCCGTGACGGGTTGAAGGCCGGGAGAGTGGCTTCCGGCGCCCGTCATGGAGTTTCGTCCCATGGATATGCAGTTTCCGGAAGCTTGTGGTGCCGCGAGCGGCGGCTATATGGTCGATGTCACCCGCGGCGAGCGCGTCGGCCGCGTGTCGTCCGAGTGGTTCTCGCGTCCCGACGACCAGCGCTTTCTCTCCCTGGCGGACCTGGCGCAGACCGTGCGCGACCGCTCGGAGCGCAGCCGTACGCGCGTCGTGGAAAGCGAACTGATCCACGTCGAGGCAAGCCGCTCGCACCCTGAGCGCCTGGGGCTGATCCTGCCGGGCGCCGACACCCCCGTCGCGCCGACGCACTGGAGCTTCGGCCAACTCGCCAGCCTCATCGGTGCGCCGGCCGCCTATCTGCGCCAGCTTCCCGCCGCGCTTGCAGGAATCAACATGCAATATGGCCTGTCCTCCCACAGGGCCGAGCAGATCAAGACCTTCGAAACCGAGGATGGCCGGGTCGAACTGCGCGCTGTGACCGGCCCGGACTATGGCAGGATTCATGACTACGAGCTCGTGGAAGCCATTCAACGCATCGCCGGCAACGGCACCGGCGATACGCGCTGGAAGGTCCCGGGCGTGCTCGACTGGTCAAGCGGGACATATAATCCCCACGTCGACATCTCGAAGGATACCACCACGCTCTACGCATCCGATCGCGACGTGTTCGTCTTCCTCGTTGATGATCTGAATCCTATCGAGGCCGGCCGCCTGCCGGACGGATCGCCCGATCTCTTCTTCCGGGGCTTCTATGCCTGGAACAGCGAGGTCGGCTCGAAGACTCTCGGCATCGCCTCCTTCTATCTCCGTGCGGTCTGCCAAAACAGGATGCTTTGGGGGGTGGAGGATTTCGAGGAAATTGCCATCCGCCACAGCAAATACGCCGCCTCGCGCTTCGCCCATGAGGCGGCTCCAGCACTGCTGAACTTCGCGAACTCGTCGCCCGTGCCCTTCGTCAATGGTATCAAGGCGGCCCGGGCGCGGATCGTGGCCAAGACCGACGAGGACCGCACGGACTTCCTGCGCCGCCGCGGCTTCTCAAAAGCGGAGACCGGCAAGATCATCGATACGGTGCTGGCCGAAGAAGGTCGGCCGCCCGAGTCAATCTTCGATTTCGTCCAGGGCATCACCGCGCTCGCCCGCACCAAGCCCCATCAGGATGCCCGCCTCGACATGGAGGCGAAGGCGAAGAAGCTTCTGGACCGAGCCTCGTGACTCCCACGGAGCCGGAAATCTGCCTCTTCGTATTTCCGGCTTCGTGCTTCTCCGTCTCCACGTTTTTCCGGTACGGCGGCGCCCCCCCCCTCAGAGGAAGAGGACGGCGCTTCTCTTCGTGACGGGTTTCTGGTCGAGAGAGAGGCTCTCGGCGCCTGTCGCGGAGTAACTCAGATGGCAACTGCCGTTCAGAAGATCGTCCTGTCGTCGGCGCGCGACATCCCCTTCAACAAGCTGGTGTTGAGCCAGTCCAATGTCCGGCGCGTGAAGGCCGGCGTCTCGCTCGAGGAGCTGGCCGAGTCGATCGCCCGTCGCGGCCTCATCCAGAGCCTTCACGTGCGACCGGTCCTCGATGCCGACGGAGCCGAGACCGGCATGTTCGAGGTGCCTGCCGGCGGGCGCCGATATCGCGCGCTCGAACTGCTGGTGAAGCAGAAGCGCGTCGCCAGGTCCGCACCGGTCCCCTGCGTCGTCGGCGACCCGAACAGCGACGTCACCATTGACGAAGTGTCGCTCGTCGAGAACATCGACCGTGCGCCGCTTCATCCGCTCGACCAGTTCCGCGCCTTCCAGCGTCTGCGCGAAAAGGGCATGAGTGAGGAGGCGATCGCCGCCGCCTTCTTCATCAGCGCCACCGTCGTGAAACAGCGCCTGCGCCTCGCCTCGGTCTCGCCGGCGTTGCTGGAGATCTATGCCGGCGACGGCATGACCCTCGAACAACTCATGGCGTTCAGCGTCAGTCAGGACCATGCCCGCCAGGAACAGGTGTGGGAAGTCGTCAAGGACAGCTGGCAGAAGGAACCCTACCAGATCCGCCGCATGCTGACGGAAACGTCGGTGCGCGCGTCCGACAGGCGGGCGCTTTTCGTCGGCATCGAGGCTTACGAGGAGGCCGGCGGCGTGGTGCTGCGCGACCTTTTCCAGTCCGATGACGGAGGCTGGTTTCAGGATGTCGCGTTGCTCGACAGACTGGTCGGCGAGAAGCTGAGGGCCGTTGCCGACGAGATCGCAGGCGAAGGCTGGAAGTGGGTCGAGGCCGCATCGACCTTCCCCTATGGCCACGAGCACCGGCTTCGCGCGCTCGCCGGGACGACGGTCGAATTGACGGAGGAGGAGAGGACCACTCTCGAGGCCTTGCGGTCGGAATATGCTCGTCTGGCTGACGAATACGAGGGCGCAGAAGAATTACCGGACGAGATCGACGCACACCTTGGCGAAATCGAGCGGGCGGTCGACGCCCTCGAACAACGCCCGGCGGTTTACGCTCCGGCCGACCTTGCCGTTGCCGGCGTCTTCGTCAGCGTTAATGTCGACGGTACGCTGTCGATCGATCGCGGCTATGTCCGCCCCGAGGATGAACGTCCGGCTGCCCGCAACGAGGACGGCGCGCAGGAGACGGACGACCGTACCGGCCAGCCGGTCGCTCCCCTCGTTCAGCGCGCGACCGTCACCGTGGACGGCGAGATCACGGAGCCGGAAAATGACGAGGAGGAGGGCATAAAGCCGCTGCCCGAGCGCCTCGTCGTCGAATTGACCGCGCACCGGACGTTGGCGCTGCGCAATGCTGTTGCCGAACATCCTGACGTCGCCATGACCCTGCTGCTGCACAGGCTGGTCAGCGACACCTTCCGGCCTACCGCGCCGACCGGCTGCCTGGAGGCGAGCGTCCGCCACGTCTTCTTCTCCGCCCAGTCGGAGGAGTTGAAGGACAGCGTGCCGGCACGCGAGGTCGCCGAGCGGCACGAGCAATGGGGCGATCACGTTCCCGCCGATGACCAGGCACTGTGGGACTGGCTGGCCGGTCTCGACGACGGCATGCGGCTTCGTCTTCTCGCCCATTGCGTCAGCTTCGGCGTGAACGCGCTCTGCGAGCGGCCGAACCCATACGGCGGATCAGGCGTCAGCGAGCATGGGCTCGCTGCGCGCCTCGCCCAGGCGGACCGGCTGGCGCGCGCGACCGGCCTCGACATTGCGGCAAGCTGGAAGCCCACCGTCGGCAACTATCTCGGGCGCGTCACCAAGCCGCGCATTCTCGACGCCGTCCGCGAGGGCGCGGGCGAGCGAGCAGCCCAGCTCATCGATCATCTCAAGAAGGGCGACATGGCCAAAGAGGCCGAGCGCCTTCTTGCCGACACCGGCTGGCTGCCGGAGCCGTTGCGTCTGCCCGCTCCCGATGAAGGTGAGTGCACCGAGACAGGCGCCGAAGATACGGCGTTGCCGGAATTCCTCTACGGGATCGGTAACGACGATGGAGCGGATGAGATCGGGGACGAAGACGCGCCGATGAACGCGGAATGATCCCGAGGAGGCGCTTCCGTCGCAACCTGCATGTTTGCAGGTGAAGTGCAGGGCGCGTGCCGCAGTCCCACGCGGCATCGCCCGCTGCCCTGGACTCTGGCTTGCAGCGCCTCGCCCCACGGCGGGGCGCTGAATTCATGTCGCGGTCGCCGACGCCGAGAGGAAGAGGTCCGCCGGGAGGAAGTGAGCCCGGCCGGTCGAGAGAGAGAGAGCCTTCCGGGACTTCCCGTTCCCGCTCTCCTGAAAGCTCATCCCATGAATATCCGGTCTCCCGTCCACGTTGCGGACGCGCCTTCCGTTCTGGCTGCCGCACATTACCTCCTCGAACCTCTCGAACGCGGGCAGCGCATCGATGCGACCGTGCTGCGCACCGCCATGGAATCCGCCCACGGCGTCTCGGACTCCGCCGGCGCCTGGGATTGGAAGACTGCCTATGATGCCTGCGAGGCCGCGACCGTCCTGTTTCTACGCAAATACGGAAAGGCGCTTTTCCGCAAAGCCGGATCTCCGGCTGCGCGGTTGTCGGCCATCGGAAAGATCGCGGCGCTCCTGCCGACGCAGACGCGCCGCTCCGAGGAGAGCCAGGCGCTTCAACAATTCTCGACGCCTGCTCCGCTCGGCCTCGCCGTCGCCACCGCCGCCGGCATAACGGCAAGCGACATCGTACTGGAGCCTTCCGCCGGCACGGGCCTGCTCGCCATCCTCGCCGAAATTTCAGGCGCCACTCTATTGCTCAACGAACTGGCCGAGACCCGTGCGGATATGCTTGGCCATCTTTTTCCAGCCACTCCCGTCACGCGCTTCGACGCGGCCCAGATCGACGATCACCTGGAGCATATGGCGATCCCGAGCGTCGTGCTGATGAACCCGCCATTCTCGACAATGGCGCATGTCTCCGGCCGGATGGCCGATGCCTGCTATCGCCATGTTGCGTCAGCGCTTGCCCGCGTTGCGCCTGGCGGGCGGCTCGTGACGATCACCGGCGCGAACTTCGCACCAGAAACCCCGAACTGGCACGACGCCTTCGTTCGCTTGCAGGCGCGTGGCCGCGTCGTCTTCTCGGCCGCGATCGATGGTTCCGTCTATGCAAGGCACGGCACCACGTTTCCGACGCGGCTCACCGTCATCGACAAGCTGCCCGCCGACGATCCGACCGTTTTCCCGGCCTCACCCGGCGCGGCGCCGGACGTCGCTACGTTGCTCGGCTGGATCGAGGCGCACATCCCGCCGCGTCTGTCCGTCAGCCTGCCGGAGGGGGCACCCGCGTTACACCCGGCGCCAACGCCAAAGAGTGTGCGCGGATACCTTGCGCGCCCGTCAGCCGCGCATCCGACCGCTGTTTCCGATCCCGAAGGCGTCGAACTCGTCTACGAGACCCTGGACTGGACGCCGCCCGACGGAGCCCGGCTGACGGACGCCATCTATGAGGAATACGGATTGCAGTCGATCCGCATCCCCGCTTCGGCGGCCCATCCCACAAGGCTCGTGCAGTCCGCGGCTATGGCAAGCGTCGCGCCGCCGAAGCCCCGCTATCGACCGCTGCTGCCCGCGCGCATCCTGGCCGAGGGACTGCTCTCCGATGCGCAGATCGAGACGGTCATCTACGCCGGCGAAGCGCATGGCGAGTTCCTCGCCGGTTCATGGACCGTGGACGAGACCTTCGATCTCGTTTCCGCCGCTGGCGATGGTGCGGCCGGCGCCGTCCGTTTCCGTCGTGGCTTCATGCTCGGCGACGGCACGGGCGCGGGCAAGGGCCGCCAGTCGGCTGCGATCATCCTCGACAACTGGCTGCGCGGGCGCCGCAAGGCCGTCTGGATCAGCAAGTCGGACAAGCTCATCGAGGACGCGCAGCGTGACTGGTCGGCGCTCGGCATGGAGCGCCTGCTGATCACACCGCTGTCGCGCTTTGCCCAGGGCAGAGAGATCACGCTGACGGAAGGCGTCCTGTTCACGACCTATGCGACGCTACGCTCCGACGACCGCGGCGAGAAAGTCTCGCGCGTCCGGCAAATCGTCGAATGGCTGGGCGCCGATTTCGACGGAGTGATCATTTTCGACGAGAGCCATGCCATGCAGAATGCCGGCGGCGGCAAGAGTGAACGCGGCGACGTCGCCCCCTCGCAACAGGGACGCGCTGGCCTTCGGCTGCAGCACGCGCTTCCCGATGCCCGCGTCGTCTATGTCTCGGCCACCGGCGCCACCACGGTCCATAATCTCGCCTATGCCCAGCGACTCGGCCTCTGGGGCGGCGAGGATTTCCCGTTCGCCACGCGCGCCGAATTCGTGGAAGCCATCGAGGACGGCGGTGTCGCAGCGATGGAAGTTCTCGCGCGCGACCTGCGCTCGCTCGGTCTCTACACCGCCCGCTCGCTTTCCTATGACGGTGTGGAATACGAGCTGGTTGAACACCAGCTCTCCGACGAACAGCGCCGTATCTACGATGCCTATGCCGGGGCTTTCCAGGTCATCCACAACCATCTGGACGCGGCGATGGAGGCCGCCAACATCACCGCCAGCGACGGCACGCTGAACCGCCAGGCCAGGTCCGCCGCCCGCTCGGCCTTCGAGTCGGCCAAGCAGAGGTTCTTCGGTCATCTTCTGACCAGCATGAAGACGCCGACCCTGATCGCCTCTATCGCGCGCGATCTCGAAGAGGGGCACGCCGCCGTCATCCAGATCGTCTCTACCGGCGAGGCTCTGATGGAGCGTCGCCTGGCCGAGATCCCGACCGAGGAATGGAACGACGTCCGCGTCGACATCACCCCGCGGGAATACGTCCTCGACTACCTTGCCCATTCCTTCCCGGTGCAACTCTACGAGCCGTTCTCCGACAGCGAGGGCAATCTGTCGTCACGGCCTGTCTATCGGGATGGCCAGCCCGTCGAAAGCCGGGAGGCTGTCGCGCGGCGCAACGAACTGATCGAGCGGCTCGCCTCGCTCCCGCCGGTGCCAGGCGCGCTCGACCAGATCGTGCAGCGCTTCGGCACCGACTTGGTTGCCGAAGTGACAGGCCGGTCCCGCCGCATCGTCCGTCACGGGGAGCGACTGGTAGTCGAGAATCGGGCTCCCTCCGCCAACCTCGCCGAGACGGCCGCCTTCATGGACGACCTGAAGCGGATCCTTGTGTTCTCGGACGCGGGCGGCACCGGCCGCAGCTATCACGCGGACCTGTCGGCAAAGAACCAGCGCCTGCGCGTGCACTATCTGCTCGAACCAGGCTGGAAAGCCGATACCGCCATTCAGGGCCTCGGCCGCACCAACCGGACGAACCAGGCGCAGCCGCCCTCGTTCCGTCCGATCGCAACCGACGTGAAGGCAGAGAAGCGCTTCCTCTCCACCATCGCCCGGCGGCTCGATACGCTGGGCGCGATCACGCGCGGCCAGCGTCAGACCGGCGGCCAGGGCCTGTTTCGGCCCGAGGATAATCTGGAATCGTCCTATGCACGCGATGCGCTCCGCCAGCTCTATCTGCTGGTCGTGCGCGGCAAGATCGAGGGCTGTTCGCTCCATCGCTTCGAAACCGCCACCGGCCTCACGCTGACGGACGCGAACGGCATCAAGGACGAACTCCCGCCGATCACCACCTTCCTCAACCGGCTGCTGGCACTGACCATCGAGCTTCAGGGCGTCCTCTTCACCGCCTTCGAGCAGCTTCTCGACGCCAAGGTGGCCGGCGCCATTGCCAGCGGCACCTACGATGTCGGGCTGGAAACGCTGACGGCGGAGAGCTTCGTCGTCACCGACCGAAAGACCATCTACACTCACCCGGCAACCGGCGCTGAAACCCGGCTCCTCACCATCACCGAGCGACGCCGCAACCGGCCGCTGTCGCTCGATGAGGTCCTGCTACATCTCGAAGGTGGTTATGGCAAACTGCTGGTGAACAGCAAATCCGGTCGCGCCGCCGTTCAGGTTCCAGCGCCCGCGATCATGCTCGACGACGGTGAAATCGAGCGGCGCGTCCGGCTGATCCGGCCGATGGAGCACCATCACGCCTCGCTCCGGATGATGGCGGACAGCCATTGGGAGGACGCCGATCATTCGAGATTCGCCTCCGCCTGGCACCGCGAGGTGCAGGAAACGCCGCAATTTAGCGAAAGCACCATCCACATCGTCGCCGGACTGCTCCTGCCAGTGTGGAAGTGCCTACCGAACGAGTCGACGCGGGTCTATCGGCTCCAGACTGATGACGGCGAGCGCATCATCGGGCGCCGTGTATCCCCGGCCTGGGCGGCGGATGCGGCATCGACCGGCAGGGCCAGCCTCACGGCGGACGACGCCTATGCAGCACTTGTTGACGGACGGACCATCCTTGATCTTGCCGGAGGGCTCCAGCTTCGCCGCGTCCGCGTCATGGGCGCGAACCGCATCGAGCTCTCCGGTTTCACCGAAGCGATGCGGGAGCGTCTGCGTGCCTATGGCCTGTTCACCGAGATCATCTCGTGGAAGCTGCGCTTTTTCGTGCCGGTCGACACATCCGGTCCCGCGATCCTTGGCAAGTTGCTCGACACCTTTCCGATAGAGCGCATCTCGGAGCGGGAGAGAGGCTGATGGCTCGTCTCGTCGCCTCCGATCTTGCCCACCGTCTCGGCCGGCAGGCCGAGGCAGTGTGCCGGTACTATCTCTCCGCCGGCCTCAAGCAGGGCAACTACTGGCTAGTCGGGGATGTGCGCAACACGCCCGGCCGATCCATGTTCGTGCGGCTGAAGGACTCGCCCAAGGGGCCGGCCGGAAAGTTCACCGACGCTGCGACAGGGGAGCACGGCGACCTGCTCGACGTGATCCGCGAAAGCTGCAGATTGAACGACTTCGCCGATATCGTCGAAGAAGCTCGGACCTTTCTCAGCATGCCACATCCCGAATCTGAACCGGCGCAGAAGGAGCATGCCGCCACGCCAGTGCCGTCAGGCTCCGCTGAGGCGGCGCGGCGGCTCATCGCCATGTCGCAGTCGATCGGCGGTACGCTCGTGGAAAGTTATCTCCGCAACCGGGGGATCACGGCTTTCCGAGGGACCGGAAACCTCCGTTTCCACCCGCGCTGCTTTTATCGGCCCGACGAGCACAGCCCGACCGAAACCTGGCCTGCCATGATTGCCGCTGTCACCGATCTTTCCGGCAGGATCACGGGCGCGCACCGTACCTGGCTCGCACCCGATGGCCTGGACAAGGCTCCCATCGACACGCAGCGCAAGGCGATGGGCGACCTCCTCGGGAACGCCGTTCGTTTCGGTGTCCCCGGCGAAGCCATGGCGGCAGGCGAAGGCATCGAAACCGTCCTGTCGGTTCGCGAAGCCATCCCCGGCATGGCGAGCGCGGCGGCACTCTCCGCGGCTCATCTCGCCGCCATCCTGTTTCCCGACAGCCTGCGCCGACTCTACATCGCTCGCGACAACGACCCGGCCGGGAACGGCGCACGGGACAGCCTGATTGAACGGGCGGACGCCGCCGGAATCGAGGCCATCGTGCTCTCGCCCAGGCTTGGGGACTTCAATGGGGATCTTCGGGTTCTCGGCATTGACGCGCTCCGTGCCAATGTCCGGGTGCAGCTTGCTCCACAGGATGTTACCCGTTTCATGACGCTGACGGCATAGCCGGGAAATGGGGAAGCGATGACGGTGCGCTGTCATCGTGCCTCGCCCGGATGCGTTCATCCATCCGAAGAGGACCGCGCCACGGCCTTCCAGAGGGCGATCGGCCCACAGCCGGGGCGGCCCGGCAATGGCGGCGGCCGACTATTTTCCGGCGGCGCCGGCCCACCCCACGCGGGCCAGGCCGCGCGGGGACCCCGAAGCCGCGCCTTTCCATCGCGAGGCAAAATAGCCGGCCTCTGCCATCCTCCGCTTCGCTCCGGCCCAGCCGCTTCGCGTCAGGGTGCGAGGCCGCCCCGCCCGCGGGCTTCGTCGCCATGAAGGCCGCGATGGTTGCGGTCCAGACCGACGGAGCATCCCATGAACGAGCACGACGACCACGAACCCCGTCACAGCCTCTCCCCGACCGCCCACGTGTTGCACGAGCTTCAGCTCTACGGTTATCGTCCCTTCGAGGACGAACCAGATTCCCGGCCGCTCCCGGAAGCTGACCGCGTCGCCGGTGCCATCGCCGACATCTTCGACGCCCTGATCTCAACGCTTCAAGACACCCGCCTCGAGCCAGACCTCGACGATCTCCTCTGGTCGACCGTCAATCTCTTCCACCGCGCATCCGATCGCATCGGTCGCGAACTGGACGACAACGAGCAGGCACAGCGCCGCAGCCAGCGCGAACAGGACGGCAGCGAGGTGAAATCCGTCGAGCTGGAGCGCCTCACCGCCGAGGGCCAGACCCTTCTCGAACGTCGCGACGCCTTCGAGCTGATGCGTGACCAGGCTGCCGACCAATATGAGCGGCACACCGGATCAAGCTGGCGCCCGCGCACCGGCTCCATGGTCAATCACCGCAACCTTACGGCGGCGATGATCGACAGCCGCGACTTCATCGCCGCCAGACGCCGTGCAGAAGTCGAAGTCCTGCTGCCTGCCGGGCCGAAAATCGCCTTCTCCGGCGGCGACAGCACGGATCACAGGCTGATCTGGGCCAAGCTCGATCAGGTCCACGCCAGGTACCCGGACATGGTACTGATGCATGGCGGATCGCCGAAGGGCGCAGAGAAGATTGCGGCCCGCTGGGCCGACACGCGCAAGGTGCCGCAGGTGGCCTTCAAGCCCGACTGGACGAAGCATGCAAAGGCTGCACCATTCAAACGCAACGACCAGATGCTGGCCGTCATGCCGATCGGGGTCATCGTCTTCCCCGGGACCGGCATCCAGGACAATCTCGCCGACAAGGCCCGCAAGCTCGGTATCCCGGTCTATCGCTTCGGTTCCGGCGGCGCGTGAGCGCCGCCAGCTCACTCTCGGTGACTGCGCCTATTCTGGTGGCGGAGCTCTCGATCGGCATCAGCCGGGTCCTGTTCATGTTCGCCCGTCCCGTGTGTGCGCGACCACCGGTCGCGCCCGTCCTCGTCGCACCTGCCGAACTGGCCCGCGATCACGCCACGTGCGGCGTGGTGAAGCACATCGTGCCGTCGGAGATATGGGAGATCGCCTTGTCTTCGTTGGCGCAATTGCCGTCGGAATAACGGGGCTCGTGCGGGCGGCTGGCATCGCGGCCATCGCGGTAAGCGGTCCGACCAAGGTAGAGGGCCTGCTCGCTTCTCGATACGTCGCCCCGGCTGGACCAACGCGGCCACCGGCAAACCGGTCTCGGTGCGGAGAGACGTGAGCGCGGAGCGGTTATGGGATATCATCGGACCCGAGGCTCGAGACTCGCAATCCCGGTGGTCCGCCCGAAGCAGAGGCGCCTGGGTCCGAAACAACAGGCCGTGGCGCAGTCAGACTTTCCCGGCGGGACGAGCGTGGCGGCGAGGATGCACATACGGCCTGACGGTAGGGAGGAATAAGCCGGTGAGAGATCGTTCAGTCTCTATGTCTGTCGGGCCAGGTCGCCATCATCTCCGTCGATCCTCCGTCCACCGACCGCTCCGGACGGCCTCTTCAATGGGCTGATCTGGCCGAAGACCGGCTCCGCCTCGACCGCCTATGCCGCAACGGCGCGTCCCGACTTTCTTCCCCTGCCGGCACCCACCCCATGCAGCTTGCTGCATGGGGACCCCGGGATGGCCGTCATTCCTCGCGAGACATGTGTGGACACCCCTTCGGTCAAGGCCTGATTTGATAAAAATGAACTCCGGTAGAGTGCTCACATGTGTCCGGCCTTGATATTCGCAGCATGGAAC
>NZ_JAMXLD010000016.1:4043-4504 GCF_024054295.1 Ciceribacter sp. RN22 | reverse complement strand
GGCCGCGCCCGTATCCAGTACAAGAAGAAGTGGCCGGTCTGGACCCCGCCTGAAGAGATGATTCAGCGCCGGCCGGACCTCGTCAAGTACCGATCGGGGATGCCGCCCGGGCTAACCAATCCACTCGGCGCACGAGCCCTCTATATCTTTCATGACGGCATCGATACGCTTTTCCGAATCCACGGCTCCCCGGAGTGGTGGACGATCGGTCAGGCCATGTCCTCCGGCTGCATCCGGATGATCAATCAGGACATTGTCGATCTCTATGAGCGGGTCAGCGCCGGCGCGACCATCGTAGTCGGATAGGCCCGTCCGACCAGCGACGGACAAGGCCTGATCACGGAAATCACCTGGACCCGGACTTTCGCGGGGCGGCTGGCGCCGGCCAGCACGGTCGACGAAAGGTTCGGCTGCTTCTCGGTGCGGCGCGCCGCCAGAGACTACGGCAAGCACCCGAACGT
>NZ_JAMXLD010000016.1:3152-4033 GCF_024054295.1 Ciceribacter sp. RN22 | reverse complement strand
AGGCCATTCGATCTGACGAGGACGGTAGTCAGGATGCGCGGCCACCATTTCGAAAGACCGCATCATATTGAAAAACATGCGCCCTTCTTGAAATACGGAAGAAGTCAAAGCTGCGAGGTTGTGATCAGTGGTTGATTATGGTCGGGGGCGACAATGGAGAATGGACACAGCATTGCGGTACGGGTTGGCGGCGAGCATGAGTTCTCCAATCTGTGTGATACACTCGCTGACGCCTTCTTCGAAGATCCGTTCGTGGACTACATGTTTCCCGACAAATCACGGCGGGCCAAGTTTCTTCCGATCTATTTTTCGATCTATTCCGAATCCGGGCACATGCTGATTGCCAGCCGTGGCGATGACAGATTTGTCGGCGCGGCAGTGCATTTCACACCCGACAACCTCGATATCGGTGAAGAGAGAGTGCGGAGTGAGACCGCGAAGGCGTATGCGCTCTGCAGGCACGACGCGCGTACCGTGGTCGCAATGATGAAAGCGCTGAACGACAACCATCCCCGCGACTTTGTCCATGCATATCTGCTCTTTATCGGCTCGCGCCTTCGAGGCTCGGGCGTTGCTACCGCACTCCTGGACCATCTTTCGCAAAAGTGGGATGCTGAGGATCTCCCGATGTATGGGGAGGCGACAACTGCAGCAAACCTCGACTTCTCCATCAGGCACATCGGCGCTCGAGCGCTTGAACCACGCATCCGCCTCGATACCGGCCAGGAGCTGTTCCCCTTGTTACGCCTCCCTCAAGGTCGCCAGATTTCGCAGGCGTGATCGTCGGTATAGCTGCGCTGGCAATCGGCAGCCGGTACCGGGGTCGAGGCTGAAGGGGCTGTCGACGAGAGTGCGGGGAAGCCGCCGCGGCTCGCGCGGAA
>NZ_JAMXLD010000016.1:0-3142 GCF_024054295.1 Ciceribacter sp. RN22 | reverse complement strand
AGAGGAGGGTTTCCCGCAAGGGCCGGTGATCGCCCCTTCTTCTGTGGCGATCGCCGGCACCTTGGAGGTACCGTGGCCCCGTATGCGCACCCGCCGGTAACAGATGGCGAACAATGTTTGTCGAGACATCGGCCATCGCCGGACTGATCGCTGGTGCGATCGGTCCTTCTCGCCGATCGTTTCGGCGGCCTCAGTTCGCCTTCCGAATTGACGACGTCACGACGTCATCCAAAAACGGGACCGGGCCGGTCGCGCTGCTTCGATCCTCGAGGGAAAGAACGATGAGCAGAACGGTACCGACGAGCGGGGCCACCAAGATCAGGAAGTTGAATGGACGGCAGATCCACCGTGAAGAACGGTGTTCGACCCTAAAATCAAATTTGTCGTCCTGATCATCGCTCATGCGGGCCCTCATCTGAAACCTCATGTTTCACGGAGGACAGATAAGCCGTCAGGCTTAACAAGCAGCTAACTGGCTGTGGGCGCGCGGCCAAGCGCCTCGTGGTACCAGTTCAGCATTTGATATCGACCGTCGCACGGTATTGGCGGAAACGCTCTCCCGCTACCACCATTACAGTGCTAAGCACAGCATGCGGTTTCTTCTTCGGAAGGTCCAAAAGATCCGCTATTGCTCCCTTCACGAAAAGCTCGACCTGACCTCGTTCCTCGCACGGGTGAACCTCGATTGAGGTCACCAGGGAGCGGATTTCGCAAGCCATCTGCATCGAGTCGTTCGATTGCAACCCGAGTTGCAGCTCCTCGATCTTGGCACGATAGGAGTCGATTGATGCGGGTCGAAGCTCGACTACCTTTGTTGACGCGCGCAGGAAGTCGAGACTGGCGACCAACCGTGCCTTCTCCGCTTCCAGTTCGCGCAACTTTGCCTTCAGCGAGATCGTCGCTGCTCCGTCGGCGATGGCATCGACTATATTCCGGATCTGCTTTACCAGTCTGCCGAGTTGCCTCTCGCCTTCGCGCAGCTCGCGATCAGCACCGCATTCAACCGCTTCTGCTCCGCCTGGTATTCGCTCAGGAACTCCGCGATCACCTCCGGCGCCAGCAATCGGCGCTTGATCCCCTCGAGCACATGAACCGTCCCGGGTTTGGCGGAGACCCCAACTCGTGAGAAGTAGGGTCTATGACAAGCAAAACGACGAACAAATTTTCTCCTGAAGTCCGCGCCCGCGCCGTTCGAATGGTGACAGAACATGAAGCCGAACACTCATCGCGCTGGGCGGCGGTATCATCGATAGCGGCCAAGATCGGTTGCTCTGCCCACACGCTGTATGAGTGGGTGAAAAAGTCCGAGGTGGACAGCGGCAAGCGAGCAGGTCTGCCGAGCGATCTCGCCGAGAAGATGAAGGCTCTGGAACGGGAGAACCGCGAGCTTCGTCAGGCGAATGAGATTTTACGCAAAGCCTCGGCGTATTTTGCCCAGGCGGAGCTCGACCGCCCACTGAAGCGATGATTTCCTTCATCGACGAACACCGCTCGGTGCTCGGGGTCGAGCCGATCTGCAGACTGCTGCCGATTGCCCCGTCCACCTATTATGAGGTTATCGCCAAGCGCACGGACGTGGGCCGCCTATCGGCCCGCGAACGGAGTGATATTGCCCATGGCTCGTCCGCTTTATCGGCAATGACGGATTGAAAAAGGATCAAAAGGATGCCGCCCGTCACCAAAAGCGTGGCGAACGCTCCATCATGAAAGCGGGCTATTGAAGCGACTTAGAAATGCTTGTCTCTTGTGTCGCGTTATAAGGCCTCTGCCTTTGTTTTCCGTATTTCGGCGGGCGTCATTCCGGTCCAGTTTTGAAACGCCTTGAAAAAGGAGTTTGGCTCCCGGTATCCAAGCAGTATGGAGATTTCCTCGTTGCGCAATCCCTCACCCAAAAGGTAGTGCATTGCGAGCGACTTGCGGGTTTCTTGCAGGAGTGAGCTGAAGGTCTGGTTTTCCTCGCTCAGCCGCCGCTGAATGCTGCGAGTGCCGAGATTGAGACGCAAGGCCACATCCTCAATCGAGGTTTCTCCGTTTGGCAATATGTCCTGGAGTATCAGCTTTATCTGGGCGGAGAGCGACATATCCTTGACGCGTAATTGCAGGCGCTTCTGCAAATACGTTTCCATGGAAGCGAGAATATCGCTGTTTGCTGTCAATAGCGGATGGTCCAAATCAGCCTTGTCCAGAATGAGCGCGGCGACCTGCTCCTCCGTTGGCTCAACACCCACATGTTCGATTACTGCATCATTGATCAGCCGCTTTCCCCTGACTTGCATGGCAAGCGGAACGATGTGCCGATTGGAAAATCTGCGACAGCATTCAAGAAGCTGCAAAAGCGTGGTCAGCTCAACCCATTCATGCAATTCAAAGTCGCGAGCGGCATGTGTCAGATATAGTTCGCACCGGTCGCCTGACTGCTGAATACGCAGATGAGTGGGGCCGAGAAGAACGCCATAACGGGCAAAATTTGTAATGCCGGCGCCTACCGTTTTGCTGGCCGAAAACGCCAGCAAAACACCGGTCAGTGGTGTGGACGCCATCGCGCGGGCAATTATCAGCGGCAAGGTCTGCATGTCGCACAACTTTTCAAGTGTGTCGAAAAGCGCGCCATATTGCTCTGCCGTAAGAGTTGCGCCATCGCTCTGCAATGCTTCGAGGGAGAGCCCCGCCTGGCGCGCGATTTCGACAGAATCAATGCCAAATAACTCCCCCATCTGCAGCGCTGCCGCCTCGATAGGGAAGACTTGCTGTTCCTGTTTTCCGCCTAACATAATCATGATCCCCAGATATCGTCGCCGCCATATATGTGTGCAGTTCAAAATGGAAGAGGCGTTTTCATTTGTCGCGAATTAATAGACGATTGGCATGAACGGATTGTGTTTTTTTGATTGATTCTGTTGCATTTTTTAACAACGAAGGTGCGAGTGTCCGATTCGGCGCGGCCTTCATGGTGCGGCATTTTTTTTAAGATCGAGAGAGTTTTGGGGCAAGTGGCGCAGACGCATCTGCGCCGACCGGTTTTGCAGAATGGGTGGGGTCTCGTCTGTGGCGGCCAGATTGAAATGTCCGTTCCGGCGCAAAGTTGAAATGTCACTTTGGGCTGCCGCACGGCACTCCGACCAGCCCCGATCTGACCGGCTGG
>NZ_JAMXLD010000015.1:1311-6028 GCF_024054295.1 Ciceribacter sp. RN22 | reverse complement strand
ATGTCACCCTGGATCGGGCCGGGGCGGACGATCGCCACCTGGATCACGAGGTCGTAGAAGGTCCTCGGCTTCATGCGTGGCAGCATGGACATCTGCGCTCGGCTTTCAATCTGGAAGGTGCCGAGCGTGTCGGCCTTGCGGATCATCGCATAGGTCGGCGGGTCCTCCTGCGGAATGGTCGCGAGGTCGAGTTCCTGATGCTTGTGCTCGAAGATCAGGGCGAATGCCTTGGCCATGCAGGTCAGCATGCCGAGCGCCAGCACGTCGACCTTCATGAACTTCAGGGCTTCGATATCGTCCTTGTCCCATTCGATCACCTGACGGTCGGCCATCGTCGCCGGCTCGATCGGTACCAGGTTGTCGAGCCTGTCGTGGGTGAGCACGAAGCCGCCCGGATGCTGGCTGAGATGGCGCGGCGTTCCCATCAACTGCCGCGCAAGCGTCAAAGTGAGGGCGAGACGACGGTCGTCCGGATTGAGGCCGAGGTCGCGCAGCTGCTGCTCGCCGACTTCATCGGACCATGACCAGAGGCCGGAAGAGAGCGCCTTGATCAGGTCCTCGGGCAGGCCGAGCGCCTTGCCGACGTCGCGAATGGCGCCCTTGGCGCGATAGCGGATGACGGTCGAGCAGAGAGCAGCCTTGTCATGGCCGTAGGTCTTGTAGATCCACTGGATCACTTCCTCGCGGCGCTCATGCTCGAAATCGACGTCGATGTCGGGCGGCTCGTCGCGCTCCTGGGAGACGAAGCGCTCGAAGAGGAGGTCATTGGTTTCGGGATCGATCGAGGTGATACCGAGCACGTAGCAGACGGCCGAGTTGGCGGCCGACCCCCTGCCCTGGCAGAGAATGCCCTGCGACCTGGCATAGCGAACGATCGAGAAGACAGTGAGGAAGTAGGGCGCGTATTTCATGGTCTCGATCAGCGCGAGCTCATGCCGGATCGTCTTCTCGACATGTGCCGGCAAACCTTCCGGGTAGCGCGTCTTCACGCCCTCCCAGGTGTAATGCTCCAGCGACTGCTGCGCGGTCATGCCCGGGATCAGCGCTTCCTCGGGGTACTGATAGACGAGTTCCTCGAGCGAGAACCTGCAGCGCTCGACAATCTCCATCGTTCGCTCGAGCGCTTCCGGGTAGAGAGGAAAGAGCCGCGCCATCTCATCGGGCGGTTTCAGGTATCGGTCCGCGTGTCGCTCCCGCTCGAAGCCGACATCGTCGATGGTGGTTCCTGTCCGGATGCAGGTGAGGACATCCTGCAGCTGCCTGCGTGCCGGCTCATGGAACAGCACGTCGTTGGTGACGACGGATTTCACGCGGTGTTTTGCCGAGAGGTTCGAGAGCTCATGCAGCCGCAACTGATCATTGGGACGGCGGCGCAGGGAGAGTGAGACATAGGCGCGGTCACCAAAGATCTCGACCATCTTCCTGAGCTGCACGGAACAGGTCTCATCGACCAGGTCCGGCACGAGGACGCCGATCAGGCCGTCGGCATAGAGTGCGACGTCATCGAGATGGAGGATGCAGTTCGCCTTCCCGCCCCTCGCCTTGCCCAAGGTCAGCAGCCGCGTCAGTCGCGAATAGGCGGCGCGGTCGGTCGGGTAGACGAGGATCGACATGCCATCGGCCAGATCGAGCCGGCAGCCGACGACAAGTCGCACGCCAGTTGCCCGCGACGCCTCCAGGGCGCGCACGATACCGGCAAGGCTATTGCGATCGACGATACCGAGCGCCTCGATGCCAAGCAGTTTTGCCGTCGCGAACAGCTGCTCGGCCGAGCTCGCGCCCCTGAGAAAGGAAAAATGCGTCGTCACCTGAAGCTCGGCGTAGCGCATCATGCAAAGATCCCATGCAGGAACCAGTCGTGCGAGCCGGTTTGCGTATCGACGCCATCACCGGATCGGAAGATCCAGAAGCGCTCGCCTACCTCGTCCTCGACGACGAAATAGTCGCGCACCGCAACCCATTCGGCGCTTCGTTTCCACCATTCGCCGAATATGCGCTCCGGGCCGTCGGCCCGCTTCACCCGGCGGCGCTTGCCACGCCAGGTGAAAGAGGCCGGCGGATGGTCCGGCAGCAGAGCGATCACTTCGATCGCCTCGGGACGGGCGAGAAGCCGGGGCGGCCTCGGCCATTGCAGCGGCCAGGTGGCACCCACCTCGTCCGCCATCGGCGCGATCCGCTGGACGCTGCGTTCGGGCACGTCACTTGCGACCGGCGCGACACGGAAAATCCGCTGGCCGCCACGATTGCCGAGCACATCGATGAGCGGCGTCACGTCCGTCATCTGATCCTCGATCAGGGAAGAGGCTGATTGAACCTCGGGGAGTGGTTCGACGAGGGTCGCGGCAAGGCTCAGCTTCTCGATGCCGAAACCGGGTTCGATCTTCTCGAAGCGATCGCGGAAGAGCTTCATCAACCAGGCAACATCGCGGACCGGCTTTGCGGTCCCGGCCCTGAGCGCCTGCATGGTGTTGTCGACGCGGTGAATGACGAGGTCGGCGCGACGCACGCCGAGCCCGCGCTGTTCGAGCTCGAGGCAAAGCTGGCGCACCAGCCGGCTGACGTACTTCTCGATGGTTTCCGCAGCGCCGATCGGTTCGGCAAAGGACTTGTGCAGTTCGATCAGGTCCGCCGGCCGGATCGGATCGATGGGTTCCGCGACCCTCCCGAACATCTGGTCGAGACGGCACCCGACCTCCGGGCCGAAGCGAAGGGCCAATGGCGCGCGCGGCGTCGCTTCCAGATCGGCGACGGTGGCAAAGCCGAGGGTGCGGAGACCGGCGATCGTCTCGACCGGCAATCGTAACGATGACAGCGGCAAGCGCCCTACGACGCTGGCGGTCTCTCCGCGCGGGACGATGACGGTCTCGCGATTGGTGCTCCGGGCCAGCGCATGCGCGGCACCCCAGGTGTCGGCAATGGCCGCACGGGCCGCAAGGCCTCGCGCGCGGAAACGATTGACGAGGCCGGACAGCATCAGCTCCTCGCCACCCTGAAGGTGATCGGCGCCTTCGGTGTCCATGACGATCCCGTCCGGAGGATCCATGGCGACGACAGGGGAATATTGCGACAGGGCCCAGAGCGTCAGCCTTTCAAGAGCCGCGAGATCGGCCGCCGGATCGGCGTCGATCATCATCAGCCGCTGGACCAGCGCCTGCGCCTTGGCCGCCGGCATGCCGACATGAAGGCCGTGTTGGAGAGCCGCCTTGTCGGCCGCGGCAATCCACCGCTTCGAACCGCTCCTGGCGACTATCGCGAGCGGGGTTTCAACGGGTAGCGAGGGATCGGCGCGTCTCACCCGATCCGTCGCCAGCGTCGGAAGAAAGACAGATACGACCCTGACCATCACATGCACCTACGACAAATTCCGCGCTCTCTCCCGCCCTCACCCTGATCAGTTCCGCGAGCCACCGCGCCCGCCCGACGCCCAGCACCGGCAACGGTTCGGACGGCAGAACCGAGATCCGCCAGCGCGTCGATGCAGCCGTCGGCGAACCGAAGTCGGAGGCTTCGGTCTGGCGCCGCCAGCGACGGATCACCAGACCCAAGGTGCCCGACTTTTCCGCTGCAAGCTGCAGCCGGCGCGATACGGTCATCGGCAAGCGCACAAGTTCGGCGACGACGGCCCCGAGGCCGCCATAGCGCAGCGCCTCCTCGAAGCTGGCGAGCATCGTCTCTTCCTTGTCGCACTCGACGAAGATCACGCGGTCGGGGTGAAGCCCGACCTGGGCGAGTGCCGGAAAGAATAGGTCGAAGCGCGTGAGGCACCAGACCACCTTGCCGGTGGTTCGGGCAGCGATGCCCCCGACGAAGAGCGCGGCGGCCGCCCCGTCAATTGCACCGTTTCCACCACCCGCCACCTCATGCAGGGCGCCGCAGGCAAGTCCGCCGCCCGGCAGACGGCCATCGATCTCCGGCACGCCGAACGGAAGAACGCTTCGAGGGCGCGAGCCCACCCCCTCCAGGTTGGCGATCTTCTCGCGCAACTCGGCGAGGACAGTGTTCGAGATGGCGGCGGCGGCAGTCATGGTCTTCTTTCGCAACCCGTTTTCGGCTTGAGAAACTGGCATATGTTCTGTATTTGTTCTTTTGCTGAAAACGAGTCAATGCGTATGCGACCCGTCAAAGTTGAGAGGCGACGCAAGGTTGGTGAATCCGCGAACGGATTCAAATCGATGAGAGGAAAGGAAATTTTTCATGCGATCGCGTTTTGGCGTCACTGGCGGGAAATGCGGCAAGCATACCCCATATTCGGGTTCATAATGCGGATGGAAGCGGGCCCATGACAGACGAAGAAGGCCAGGGCCGGCCGCGCAAGATCGTTCACATCGACATGGATGCCTTCTACGCATCGGTCGAGCAGCGCGACAATCCCGAGCTGAAGGGTTTGCCGGTCGCCGTCGGCAGTCCTGTCGCCCGCGGCGTGGTGGCAGCGGCAAGCTACGAAGCGCGTAAGTTGGGCGTTCACTCGGCGATGCCCTCGGTGACGGCAAGGCGCAAATGCCCGAACCTGATCTTCGTCCCGCCACGCTTCGACGTCTACAAGGCTGTCTCGTCGCAGATCCGCGCAATCTTCGCCGAATACACGGCACTGATCGAACCGTTGTCGCTCGACGAAGCCTACCTCGACGTCACCGAAAACCTGAAAGGCATGGAGATCGCGACCGAGATCGCCGCGGAAATCCGCGCGAGGATCAAGGAGGAAACGGGGCTGAACGCT
>NZ_JAMXLD010000015.1:0-1233 GCF_024054295.1 Ciceribacter sp. RN22 | reverse complement strand
GGACCGGCGACCGCCGAGAAGATGCATCGGCTCGGCATCGAGACCGGCGCGGATCTCAAGGCACAGACGCTCGCGTTTCTCGTTCAGCATTTCGGGAAATCGGGACCATATTTCTACGGGATCGCCCGTGGGATCGACAATCGCGAGGTCCGACCGGACCGGGTGCGGAAATCGGTCGGCGCCGAAGACACATTCGCAGACGACATTCATTCCTTTGAGCTGGCACGAGAAGGACTTCGGCCGTTGATCGAAAAGGTGTGGGGCTATTGCGAGGCCAATGAGATTGGCGCCAAGACCGTGACGCTGAAGGTCAAGTTTGCCGATTTCAGCCAGACCACCCGCAGCAGGACCTTTCCTGAAGCACTGCCGGCAATCGCCGGTCTTGAAGACGTCCTCGGCGTCCTGCTCGCGCCGGTCTTTCCACCGAAGAAGGGAATTCGTCTCCTCGGCGTCACGCTGTCTTCGCTGGAGCAGCGGGCGTTATCGACGGAACCGCAGCTGCAGCTGGCGCTCTAGATGCTGCGGCTGCGAGATGACCGTTGGAACTCCTCGCCGTTGGCCCCCGGGCTGCTGGTATTGATGCAATCATAGTTTGCATCTATGGTGACAGTTCAATTCTTTCGGCGGCAAGACGGAATGGTGGCAACTCACAAGAAAAGCCCGAATGAGGCTGACGTCCGCGCGGGCTCACGTCTCAAGAATGCGCGTCGCCTGAGGCGGATGACCCAGGCGGAACTCGGGGATCTGCTCGGCGTTACATTCCAGCAGGTACAGAAGTACGAGAACGGAAAAAACCGGATCAGCGCCAGCAGAATTGTCGCGGCGGCAAATGCCCTCGGGGTGCCGCCGGACTTCTTTTTCGACGAAACAGAAAGGGCAACGCCGGATATCGCTGACACGTCGGCCGAAATGCGCAAGTTGGTCGACCTGATTGCCGCCGGCGATGCCCTCGAAATGAACAGGCATTTTTCCAATATCAAGAGCCCCGCGCTGCGAAAGGCGGTCGTGTCTTTTGTGACCGCGATCGCCACGGCAGCGGATGACCAACCCTAGAGTTCGGTCGGCTGCCCGCGTTCGATATTGGTAAGCTCTTCAAGGACCATGGCCAAAAGGTATATCAGGAACAGATGTCCTCTGAGAGCGGCGGTGCAAAATTAGACCACGGTAGCGGCGGGATTGTCCTGCTGCGGGCGGCGTAAAAGTCGGCCACCTATTTACCCTTCTGCGACGACA
>NZ_JAMXLD010000014.1:912-19442 GCF_024054295.1 Ciceribacter sp. RN22 | reverse complement strand
GATCCAATCATCAGCCTGCCGGCCGCAAGCTGACACTCATCCGGCCCTACCAGATGAGCCGTGGTCGTCTAAGCTACACCACGCGCTGGGACACGATCTCGCGTTCGGCCTTCGCCTCGGCCACCAGTTGCTTGGAATCTGCTTCACGTGCCGCCAGTTCAGCTTTCATTTCGACGGTTGGCTGGACCACCGCAGAGGCAGGACTGTGCCTCCAGTTCTGCAAGTCGGAAAACTTGAGAGCCTGATCCGAAATTAAGTTGAGTGGTATCAGTTGGTTAGCTTGACGCTGCGCCTGATCGTTGATTCAGCGGTTTTGCAACGAACCCAAGGAAATCAACGATGTGGACTGACACCACTCGGGCGCAGTATGCCCGTGCAGACCTCGCGTTGCCAAGCGATTTGACCGATGCCGAATGGGCGGTGCTGGAACCGTTCTTTCCGCCGCCGTCCAATGTTGGGCGCCCGCGCAAGTGGCCGCTGCGGCGGATTGTCGAGGCGATCCTGTATCTATTGCGCGGCGGGTTGCCGTGGCGGATGCTGCCGCCGTGCTTTCCGCCGGTCTCCACGGTGCGTCGCTGGTTCTACCTGTGGTGGGACAACAGGTTATGGCTGTCGCTCAACCATGCCCTGCTCTTGATCGGGCGCGAGGCGGCAGGGCGCGAAGCCTCGCCCAGCGCTGGGGTGATCGATAGCCAGAGCGTGAAAACCACAGAAAGCGGCGGGCCGCGCGGCTATGACGCGGGCAAGAAGATCAAGGGCTGCAAACGGCACGTCCTGACGGATACCTGCGGCAATCTGGTCCACGCCGTGGTCCACACCGCCGACATCCAGGACCGTGACGGCGCACCGCTGGTGTTGACCGAGATCATCAAGCGCTTCCCGTGGCTGCGCCATGTGTTCGCTGATGGCGGCTATGCGGGTGACAAACTCAGGAAGGCGCTCCGCCGGATCGGCAAGTGGACCATCGAAATCGTCAAACGGTCCGATGCCGCAAAGGGCTTCGTGGTTCTTCCGCGCCGCTGGGTTGTCGGTCGAAGGATCACAGAAAGATAAAGTAGATATAAAAACATATTCTATAAGTAGTTCGTTGGAACTGCTGTTGTGAACTTTAGTTCCTCCATAGAGATAGAAGAATTAATTTGAGAAAATTCAAGTTTTTCGATCATTGATTTATATACATGGTCATATGCTGCGACATCGGGGACCATCACTTTCAGAATGTAATCAACGGTTCCGGTCAGGCGATATGCTTCTACGATTTGCGGAATGCTTTCTATTAATTCCCGAAACCTGACCAACCACGCCATTTCATGACGAGGCGCGGTGATGGCGATGAAAACGATCATCGGGACGCCGGCCTTCTTGGGGTCAACAAGCGTTACTTTCTCGCGGATTACGCCTGCTTCTTCCATGCGCTTGATGCGTCGCCAGCATGGTGTCTGCGAAAGGCCGACCTCTTCAGCGATCTCACCGACGGGGCGATCGCGTTGCTGCAGCAGGTCGAGGATCTTTCGATCTATCTTGTCAAAGCGTGTCGTCATTTTTGTATGTGCTCCAGAATATTACCTTGCTCGGAGAGGAGGCGTTAAAAGGCTTTCCTAGCTGTTTCCTATGAATGGGGCACTTGGCGCCATCATCTGCAGCATCAGGATCTTATGTTCAAACATCGCGCTATTGCTTGTGGTCCTTTCATGCTGACCTCACGTGCCGCTGGCACCTTGCTCTTGCTGGAATTGGGAGGTTGGGCTCGGTATTCGCGGCCAGAAACTCTACTCTTGGCAAAATGAGTGTCCAATTCGTGGTTTCCATCCGGAGCGTAGATTCTGTGAAAGCAATATACCAACCCAGTTGCTGATCCTCAGTTTTGCGCAAAGTGGAAGGGCGCCGCATAATGATATTTTTATCTATGAATATCAAAAATAGCGACAATGAATATCTACAAAATGGTACCGAAGCGAGATCATAAATGCAAGAAAATTGCTTTTTTATAGAACTATATTGATATGCCTTTCACCCTTGTAAATAGTTTATGAAACCGCATTGAATGCGGATTTGCTAATCAGAGGGGTTCAAGGTGAGGGTGCGAGGGGCAGCTTCTGATGCGGGCAGGGATTTTCCAGCAATCGTGGTCGCTACGGAAGCGCGTGCGGTGGAGCCGAGCCGCTGCTATTTCCGATATAGCCTGAACTCTCGGTGCGAAGAAAACGACGCATCGAAACGAAGGAGCGCAACATGGCTGTAGATCGCTGGGTGTTCGCGCATCTGGATCACCTGATCGCCTTCCGTCGCGATCTCCATAGCAAGCCGGAGCTGCTTTACGATCTACCCCGGACCTCGGCCGAAGTCGAAAAAGCCCTTCGCGCCGCCGGATGCGACGACGTCATCAAAGGGATCGGCAAGACCGGTGTCGTTGCCGTTATTCGCGGCAAGTCCAACACGTCCGGCCGGGCGATCGGCCTGCGATCGGATATGGACGCCCTGCCCATTCTGGAGGCGAGCGGCAAGCCCTGGGCCTCGCAAATGCCCGGCAAGATGCATGCTTGCGGTCATGACGGCCACACCGCCATGCTGCTGGGCGCGGCCATCGGGCTTGCGCAGAGCCGCGCGTTCGACGGTACTGTCGTGTTGATCTTCCAGCCTGCGGAAGAAGGAGGTGCCGGGGCACGCGCGATGATCGAGGATGGGCTTTTCCGTCGCTGGCCGGTCAACGAGATCTATGGAATGCACAACCGGCCGAACCTGCCGGTTGGAGAATTTGCCACCGCGCCCGGCCCGATTATGGGCTCGGTCGACATGATCGACATCGAAATTGAGGGTATCGGCGGTCATGCCGCTTCACCACACCAAGCTATAGATCCTGTTCCGGTGGCAGCGTCATTAATCCAGGCGGTGCAGACGATCACCGCCCGGACAATAGACCCGATGGATTCCGCCGTGATTTCGATTACCTCCATCCATGGAGGAGACGCCTTCAACGTTATTCCACAGACCCTTCGCTTGACGGGCACGGTTCGCATGCTGAGAGACGCCGTCCGCGACCATGTGGAAGCGAGGCTGGAGCAGGCAGTCGCTGGCATCGCCGCCGCCTTTGGCGCCAAAGGTAAGCTCGACTACTCTCGACACTATCCGGTGACTGTCAATCACCAGCAGGAAACCGAATTCGCTGCCCTCGCAGCAGAGGCGGTCGCAGGCATCGGTAGCGTATGCCGCGACATGCCGCAGTCGCTGGGCGGCGAGGACTTTGCTTTCATGCTGAACGAGGTTCCCGGTGCGATGATGAAGATCGGCAACGGAGAAAGCGCCAGTCTTCATCATCCGGCCTATGACTTCAACGACGAGGCAATTGCTTGGGGTTGCTCTTATTGGTGCGAACTTGTTCGCCAGCGGCTACCGCTCTGATTGGCTAGTGCGAAGCACGATAGCTGCTATGCGGCGGCCGGAGGAAAGAAGACATGCAACAATCGCTCATGGCCGCCAACGCAACCATTTGCCCACCGCTAGTTCCCCTGCCGGATTGCGCCGAGCGGGGATGGTCCCGAGCGGCCATGGCAATTCTTCAAAATGATGGGAGGCGGTCGGCAGATACGCATCTGCTCAAGCCGCTCTTTCCGGGGTTGAAAGGGATTTCTATCTACCTCAAGGACGAGAGCACGCATCCGACCGGGAGCCTGAAGCATAGGCTGGCCCGTTCGCTCTTCCTTTACGGGATCTGCAACGGGAAGATTCACCAGGGCACGACACTCGTGGAGGCCTCGTCCGGGTCAACGGCCGTGAGCGAAGCCTACTTTGCCCAATTATTGGGACTTCGCTTTATTGCAGTGATGCCCTATTCCACAAGTCGGCAAAAAATCCAGGCGATCCAAAGTTTCGGCGGTATGTGCCATTTCGTCAAAAATGCGAGCGATGTCTACGGTGAGGCGTTGCGGATTGCTGAGCAGACCGATGGCTACTATCTCGACCAGTTCACGAACGCGGAGCGGGCAATCGACTGGCGCGGCAACAACATTGCCGAGAGTATCTTTCGACAGATGGAAGGAGAAGAATTTCCGGTTCCCGAATGGCTAGTGATGAGTGCCGGGACAGGCGGAACGTGCTCCACGCTGGGTCGCTACATACGATACAAGAACCTTGAGACAAGGCTATGCGTGATCGATGTAGAAAATTCCGCCTTTTATGATGCTTGGCGAACAGGCGATCTCCAGACAACTGCATCGGGATCGAGGATCGAAGGAATCGGCCGCCCTCGCGTCGAACCGTCGTTCGTTGCCGGTGTGATCGACCATATGATTCAGGTTCCAGACGCCGCTTCGATCGCGGCGGCACATGTTTTGTCCGAGCGCCTCTTCCGGCAGATCGGCGGCTCTACGGGGACAAATTTCTTTGGCCTCTGCTGGATTGCGGCGACCATGATGCGCAATGGTCGGTGCGGATCGGTCGTAACTTTAATTTGCGACAGTGGGCAAAGGTACACGGACACTTTCTACGACTCTGATTGGCTCAAGGACAACAAAATCGACATAGGTCCCTACCGGCGAATGCTGGACCGGTTCCTTGACCACGGAGACTTTTTGCTTCCCTCGAACAGCAGCAATTTCTGAAGCTTGTTCCTACAACCATGCCAAATCCTTTTGCAGGCGGCATCATAAAGGCCAATTCGATGTTACATGTCAGCGACACGAAGACACCTGCTGTAATCGCCTCTATTCGCAGGCGATCCTCGCTGACGGCATGGTCTTCCTATCCGACGTAGAAAACGTCCTATTGCCTATCATTTGAACACAAGACGATCCATAAAGGGGAACTTATGATCATGCCGAATAGAGTCTTAAATTCGTTTCTCGCATCAACTGCGCTGCTTCTGATGCATTCTCCTGCTGTAGCCAGCGAGATGAGGTTTGCCTCGCAGGGAGATCTAGTGTCGATGGATCCTTACGTTGTGGAAGAGGTCTTCACCTCTGGATTTCTCGGCAACGTGTATGAGGGTCTTGTCCGCCGCACACCGGATCTGAGGCTTGAACCAGCTCTCGCAGAAAGCTGGGAAATGGTCTCGCCAACCCAGTGGCGTTTCCATCTGCGCAAAGGGGTGACGTTCCATGACGGCAGCCCATTTACCGCAGACGATGTGATCTTCTCCGCCGAGCGCGTGCGTTCCGGTGCCTCAGACTTCAAGAACCGTCTTCCGGCTGGTGTCGAAGTGGTGAAAGTCGGTGATTATACAGTCGATTTCATCACCAAAGAGCCCAATCCGATCCTGAATTTCACCTGGGCCAACTGGTACATCATGTCCAAATCCTGGGCCGAGGCAAACAAGATCGCGCCACCTGTCAAAGGCGGAGACACCGAGAACTATGCCACGCTCCACGAAAGCGGGACTGGCCCCTACAAATTGTTGGCGCGCGAACCAGGCATCAAGACCGTGCTTGAAGCCTACCCGCAGTGGTGGGGCGCCAAGGACAAGGTGGGCGATGTCGACAAGGTGACCTATACGCCGGTACCTAACCCGGCCACCCGCGTCGCTGGCCTTCTCTCGGGACAGCTTGATGTGGTTTTCCCGATCCCGGTTCAAGACATTCCGCGTCTCGAGGCCGCTCCTAACGCGGGCGTCGTCACCGGTCCGGAAGTCCGCACCATGTACCTCTCCATGAACCAGTGGAAGGACACCTTGCCGGGCTCTGGTCTGGACGGTGTCAATCCGCTGAAGGACCGTAAAGTCCGCGAAGCCATCTATCGCGCCATCGATATCAATGCGATTCGTGACAAGATCATGCGCGGTCTGGCGACGCCTGCCGCGCTGATGGTCGCGCCGGGCGTCAACGGTTACACCGACGAAGTCAAGCGTTACGACTATGACCCTGCCAAATCCAAGGCGCTTTTGACCGAGGCCGGCTATCCGGACGGCTTCGCGATGACCTACCAGTGCTCAAACGATATGTATGTGAATGACGAGGCAACCTGCCTTGCCATATCGTCCATGCTCGCCAAGGTCGGCATCAAAGCCAAGCCCAACATTCAACCTCGCGCCAAGTATCTCGAAGCCGTCACTGCCCCGAACATGGACTTCGGCCTTGCCATGCTGGGCACGACACCTTCGAGCCTCGACAGCCATATCGCGCTCTACTCGCTGCACATGTGTCCGCGTGCAGCCGAAGATCGACCGCTCTGGGACAAGGATGATCTGACCAAAATCGTGGCCGGCAAATCAAACTTTGCGGGTTATTGCAATCCTGACGTCGACAGACTGGCTGGCGAGATCCTGAAGGAAGCCGATCAAAAGAAGCGCAGCGAGCTGATCCACCAGGCTTGGACTATCACCACCAATGAAGTCGCCTATATTCCCTTG
Source organism: Ciceribacter sp. RN22 (assembly GCF_024054295.1). Taxonomy (NCBI): domain Bacteria; kingdom Pseudomonadati; phylum Pseudomonadota; class Alphaproteobacteria; order Hyphomicrobiales; family Rhizobiaceae; genus Ciceribacter; species Ciceribacter sp. RN22. The sequence continues at coordinate 13,102 of NZ_JAMXLD010000014.1, read as the reverse complement.
CACCAGACCTGGGCTGCCTGGGGTACCGGCAGCGCTGTCAAGCTGGAACGCCGGGCCGACAACGTATTTGATTGGCGCCATGTGACGATCGGCAAGTAACTCGGACAGAACCCGTGCGGTGCCGGCCGATACCCGGCACCGTGCCTCCTATCAAGGTCGGAGTCTCATGTTCTTCTATCTTCTTCGTCGTCTTTTTCAGGCCGCTATCGTGCTGGTAGTGGTCGCGCTCGCGGCCTTCGTCATGTTCCGCTATCTCGGCGACCCGATTGCCCAATTGGTGAGTGAGGAAACAACCCTTGCGGACCGGGCGGCACTGCGGGAGAGCCTCGGGCTGAATGATCCCGTCCTGATGCAGTTCGCCCATTTCGTCGGTCGGGTAGTTACGGGGAAGTTCGGCCTCTCCTACCAGATGGGCCAGCCCGTCTCGCGCCTCATAGCCGAGCGGCTGCCGGCGTCTCTCGAACTCAGCGTCGTCGCATTTTCGCTGGCGTTGGCCATCGGAATTCCGATGGGGGTCTTCGCTGGTCTGAAGCCCGACAGCTGGACGGCACGGATTATCATGATCCTGTCGCTCGCGGGGATTTCCATGCCGACCTTCTTTGTCGGATTGATGCTGATGGTATATTTCGGTGTAGAGCTCGCCATCCTGCCGACCTTTGGCCGTGGCGACACCGTCGACCTCGGCTTCTGGACCACAGGACTCCTGACCCGATCCGGCTGGTTGTCGATCATTCTTCCCGCCTTCACGCTGGGTCTTTTTCAGCTTACCTTCATCATGCGGCTGGTGCGGGCGGAGATGCTGGAGGTCATGCGCGCCGATTTCATCCGCTTCGCCAAGGCACGCGGACTGCCGGCGCGCAGCGTCTATTTCCGTCATGCGCTGAAAAACACACTTGTTCCGGTCATGACAATCGCTGGGCTGCAATTTGGCTCGATCATCGCGTTTGGCATCATCACCGAAAGCGTATTTCAGTGGCCGGGCATCGGACTTCTGTTTTTGCAGGCCATTTCTTCGGTCGATATTCCGGTCATTTCCACCTACCTCCTCTTGGTGGCGGTAATCTTCGTCACGGTGAACCTCATCGTCGATCTGCTTTATTATGCCGTTGACCCGCGTCTGCGGGTTGGCAGGAATTAAAGGAGGTGCGCTGATGGCAATCGAACACACTTTTGGTTTGCGCGCCCGCATCGCCCGCCGGCCTCTGCTTTACCGCTTTTTGTCTTCGCCGCTCACGGTGATCGCATCCATCATCGGGGGAATGATGGTGCTGGCGGCAGTCTTTGCGCCGCTTGTTGCACCACACGACCCGTTCGATGTGGCATCCCTTGATTTGCTCAATTCCCTGCTGCCACCATCCTGGTACGTGGGAGGTGATCCCGCCTTCCTTCTGGGCACCGACGATCAGGGTAGAGACCTTTTCTCTGCACTCCTCTACGGTACGCGAACCTCGCTCATGGTTGGCGGCATTTCGGTCGGCGCCGCGGTCCTTCTCGGTCTGTTCTTCGGACTTCTCGCCGGCTATTTCGGCGGCTTCACCGATGCCGTCGTCATGCGCGTGGTCGATATCCAGATGACGTTTCCGGCCATCATGGTCGCCCTCCTGATCGACGGAGTCAGCCGGGGCATCCTGCCTGCGGACCAACACGACCAGCTTGCCATCTTTGTTATCATCTTCGCTCTCAGCCTCTCGATCTGGCCGCAGGTGGCGCGCACGGTTCGCGCATCGACGATGGTTCAGCGTCAACGTGATTATGTATTGGCGGCTCAGGTGATCGGTATTCGGGCGCCTTTGATCCTCATTCGTCACGTTCTGCCGAATGTACTTGGTCCCGTCCTGGTCATCGCCACCATCAACCTGGGTGTCGCAATCCTGGGCGAGGCGACGCTGAGTTTTCTCGGCGTCGGCATTCCCGCCTCCGAACCCTCGCTTGGCACGCTCATCCGCGTTGGCAACGGTTTTCTCTTTTCCGGGGAGCGTTGGCTCGTCGTTTTCCCAGGTGTGACGCTGGCCCTGCTCGTTCTCTCGGTCAACCTTGTGGGAGACTGGCTGCGCGATGTGCTCGACCCGAAACTACGCTGATCCGGAAGGCCACCGCCATGTCTTTTCTCTCAATATCAAATCTCAAGGTCGAATATCCTGGGCCATTGGGCACCTTCGTCGCGGTGAGGGACGTCAATCTCACGGTTAACCGTGGCGAGATTGTCGGCATCGTGGGGGAGTCAGGAGCGGGAAAATCCACCATCGGCAACGCAATCATGGGGCTCCTCGACCGACCGGGCCGCGTGGCCAAGGGCGAAATCGTCTTCGAAGGCAAGCATATCGACCCCTCCGACGACAGAGCAATGCGCGCCTTGCGGGGCAAGCGTATTTCTATGATCTTTCAGGATCCGATGACGAGCCTCAATCCGCTATATACAGTCGGACAGCAGCTCATCGAGACTATCCGCACCCATCAGCCCCTGGATGAGAGTGCCGCGCGCCGGAAGGCCATCGAGCTTCTCACCTCGGTCGGAATCGCTTCGCCAGAGGAGCGGATCGACCAGTATCCGCACCAGTTCTCCGGCGGTATGCGCCAGCGCGTGGTGATCGCACTCGTCCTGTGTTCCGATCCTGATCTCATCATCGCGGACGAACCGACAACGGCGCTGGATGTATCGGTGCAGGCGCAGATCCTCAGCCTCATCAAGCAACTGGCGGCAGAGTGCAATGTCGGCGTCATACTCGTCACCCACGACATGGGGGTGATTGCCGAAACCACCGACCGCGTTGTGGTTATGTATCGCGGAGAAGTCGTCGAAACGGGGGCTACGTCCCAGGTCATTCATGAACCCGTGCATGAATATACCAAGAGCCTGATTGCGGCGGTGCCCCGTGGTGATCGCCGACTGACGCGGTTTCCCCGTGTCGGCTATCCCATGGACAGCATGGCGACCCACACGCAACTGGATCTCAGTTCACACTGGCTGGGCAGCAAGACGTCAGCGAAGAACATCGATTTGGGCGAGCTCGCCCCTCTTGTCGATGTGCGGGAGATGAGGCTGCGATTTGTAACCCGCAGCGCGCTGCTGGCGTGCAACCGCCGATATTTCGAGGCGGTAAGAGACGTCAGTTTCCAGATCAGGGAAGGAGAAGTCTTGGGGCTTGTCGGCGAGTCGGGTAGCGGCAAGTCGACAATCGCGAAAATCCTCGCGCAGATCTACGGTCCGACAAGCGGGGAATTCAGGTTTGGCGGACATGCCATCAATTCTGAAAGCAGCCGCAGTACGCGTGCGGCTATTCGCAGTCAGATCCAGATGATCTTCCAGGATCCCTATTCATCGCTCAACCCGCGCATGCGGGTGGAGCGGATTATTGCAGAGCCGATCCGCCACCATGGGCTTGCTGAAACCGACGCGGAAATCCGCTCGATCGTGAACGATCTTTTGGAGATTGTCGGGCTCGGCGGCAGTGCAGCACGGAAATTCCCCCATGAGTTTTCGGGCGGTCAGCGACAGAGAATCGCGATTGCGCGCGCCTTGGCAACGCGTCCGCGCTTCTTGATCTGCGACGAGCCGACCTCGGCGCTCGATGTCTCGATTCAGGCTCAAATTCTCAACCTCTTGAAAGACTTGCGTGATGCGCTTGACCTTACCGTGCTGTTCATCAGCCATGACCTGCCGGTCGTGCGGCAAATGTGTGACCGCGTCATCGTGATGCGGCAGGGCGCCATTGTTGAAGAGGCCGATGTCGATGATCTGTTTGAGCGCCCGCAGTCCGACTACACCAAGGAACTGTTGAGGTTGATGCCCAGCCTTTAGGAGCCGTTGAACGAGGGCGGGGCTTTGGCGAGCCAACAGACAAAGGAATGGATTCGAAAATCACGTCCGATATTTGAGAGGCTCGCAGGAGCGAGCTTTCACCGGAACGGGTTTTCGGATTTGTTCGTGGAGCAACGGAGCCTGACATATCGAGCCCAGGCTGGAAACAGGAGGGAAGAATATTGTTTGAGATTGAATGGGGCCGAATGACAGCTCCGGAGCTTAAGTCGCTCGCGGCGCGAGAGAACTCGCTGGCTATCCTGCCCACGGGCGCTTTGGAGCAGCACGGCCCTCATTTGCCTGTGATCACCGATACCGTCAGCGCAAGTGCTGCGGCCATCGGAGCAGCCCGCAAAGTATCTCAGGAGATCCCCGTCGCGGTGCTGCCCGGGCTTTGGCTTGGCATGAGTGAGCATCATTTTCCGTTCGGCGGCACCATCAGCGTCGATCATCAGACCTATCATGCCATCATAAGCTCGGTGGTCCGATCGCTTCGAGCACTTGGGTTTTCCAGACTTCTCATCGTCAATGGCCATGGCGGCAACATCGACGCCTTGTCTCTCGCTGCCCGGGAGCTCGCGGTAACGTTCGCAATGCCGATCGTTGCGACAACACCCTGGATGCTCGCACGTGACGAGGTAACCGCCATTGTCGAAAGCAAAGCACCCGGGCATGCTTGCGAGGGTGAAACCTCGGTGATGATGGCGATCGCGGGAGAGCTCGTGCGTCGTGATAGGTTCGAGGCTGCCATTGCCCAGGAAGCGCCAGCCTACAACGCACCGCCAGGGTTTTCCCGCTTTTATTCCTTTTCGGAGCGGGCACCCGAAACGGGTACTTTGGGGGATCCGCGGCGATCGACAAAAGAGAAGGGAGAAGCCTTGCTTGCCATTCACGAGAGGCTGCTGGTGGAGGCGATACGCAACGAACGGCTCTGGTCCGCGCCCGACCAGGTCTGGGCCCCGGGTCGGGGACGGCAAACCACGGTCGGAGCTTTCGTCAATCCGACAGAGAAGGTGTAGGGAGCTACGATGTGCCGCTTTCTCGCCTATTTCGGCAACCCGGTTTTCCTCAATGAACTCGTCTACGATTCCGTGCACTCCTTGGTGCATCAGTCGCTCCATGCTGCGGAGGCCAAGACCGAGACCAATGGTGATGGATTTGGAATAGGCTGGTACGGCGCGCGATAGACCTGGTGTATATCGGGACGTAAGGCCAGCCTGGTCAGACGAAAACCTCAGTTGAACTGGTTTGTCGCCCGGCGGCCAGTCCCGCCGTGCCTGCCTGTCGCCACTGTAGAGCGGCGCCGTTCTGTTGTGTCTTGGGCGGCCGGGCCAAGGGATTCCATGTTCCGCTGACCACGTTTCAACCTGTTCAACCAGATCATTTGCGCGGCACGGTCACCGATCGAATTCGTGCCGAGCGCCCGGCACTGTCATCAACGACGAGCCGTAGAAGCAGTCGTTCCCGAGACGCGTATCGTCGGCTTGCCGGCTATGGCGTCGTCGAGGCGGGGACGGTTTCAATGAGAATGGCGGCGCGACCGTGCCTGCGGGTCATGACATGTTCGAAGGCGCGGTCGGCGGCGCCGGCCGGCGCCACGATGCCGAGCGTGAGAGCAGAAACTGCGGGACGCCGCGGTCCAGAAGCGCCGCCATCACCGTCATCGCCCGGGGGGCTTGAAGACGGTCCAGCCGCAGCGTGCGCCGCGGGCTCGCGCCTGCCGCCGGCCGACGCTGAACTCGGCGCAGGACCGCGCTGCTCCGTGAAGCAGGCCGAGGCGGTCCGCATTGGCAAGATGCGGATGCACGGTTGTCGCATAGGCGAGCTCGCCTTTGCCGTGGGGCTCGGGTGGCGGGCGTGGTGGGGCGTCGTGACCTTCATCTTCCTTCTCCGGTAACTCGATTGTTCGATCAGGTGATTTCGTCCGCGTCTACGGCGCCTGCAGAAGATCGAGGCATTCCCCGACGACCCTCGTCACGTCGTCAGCCGGTCCCGTGTGCATGACGGTGCGGTCGGGGCGGATCACGGCGACCCGGCCGGCCTTTGCGACGCGCGGCAAGAATGCGCCTTCCAGGTCTTCATAGACTTCGTCGGCTGCGAGCCCGAGGCGCTGTCCGCGGAACGAAATCTGGATCGACTTGCCTTTCACGCCGGCAAATCGCCGAGCGACATCCCCGTCGAGCTGTCGGCAGGGGTCGCAGCCGAAGTCGACCAGCGCGAAGCCCTCGCCGAGAGCATCGTCGCTGAGGAGCAAGCGCCCGTCCTGCGCCCGGACCCAGCCCTGCGGGAGGAGTGCGCCGGGAAGCAGCCCGCACGCCGATTTCGCCTTGCGGAACAGGCCTGCCCTGAAGCGGCTCCTCGGCTTGATTCCCAGCTCCTCGAAGAAATTGCGGGCGAAGGGAATATGATGAATGATGCGCATCATGCCGTGATTGAAGAAGGCAAGAAGCGCATTGCGGGGCATGGCTTTCTTGCCACTGAACTTGGCGAGATTGATCATCGCGATCGCATGGGGGAGACGTTCCTGGTCATAGTTCACGAGAACGGAAGGTCCGGCGAGGCCTCCCGAGTTGCGCGATCCAATAGATGGCTTCCGTTTGCTTCAAAGTGATGAGCGTCACTTACAGCAGCCCGGGACTCCATGAAGCTCGGAGGGAGGCAGGGCCCCGGCGGGGTGTGCCTTAATCACTCGGCTTTTGGGGCGAAGATCAGGGAAGAAGTCGATGCTTTGAGGCCGCATCGCAGTTCTGGGACTTTGGGCGAACATCGCACAGCCGGATCATTGGTGGTCGGTCGAATGTCGAAGCGGCGATGCGCCCCGAGGAACGAACTGCCGCCCGAAGAGGGCGACAGTCCCGGAATCCCGTCAGAACTTGCCGATGATGTTGAAGAATACACCACGGTCGTTGAGGGTCAGGTCCCGCAGGTCGTCGGAGAAGCGTCCGAAATTGTAGCCGACTCCGAGCTTGAAGTTGTCGCCGACGTGACGGTACACCGCTGCCAGAGCTCCCATGTCTGTCGTGTCGGCTTCCGGCATGTGGAGAACGCGTCCCTCGAGAAGCACGTCCCACCGCTTGACGACGTGCAGGTCGGCGCGAAGGATTCCGAGATGCGCGGATGAGGATTGCCAGTCATCCTCGAATTCTTGTCCGGTACCGCCGCTCGAGCGGTACCGGACCTCGCCGAAGCGATAGCCATATTTGCCTCCTACGGACAGCCAGGGAAGCAGGTCGTAGGTGAGGTCCGCCGACAGGATATGGCTGCGCTGGGCTGGAGCCAGCGTGTCACCGGTCGATCCGCTGAGAAGCTGACCGTTCCCGGGCATGTCGTAGAGCCAGGTGTATTTGAAGAGGACGTTCAGACGGTCATTGTCGATCGGCCGGTAGGCGTAGCCCAGCGAAGCTTCGACATAGTCGGTGTCCTGAAACGAGGTCTCGCTCGACGTGGCATCCGACAGGACGGCATCGATATTGGCGAGAAGCCGCCAGTCCTCGCTGGTCTTCCAGGAGAGGCCGGCCGCCATCAGATACGTGTTCTGGTCGCGGGTATTGTCACGGGAATCCTCGATGCGGAGCTCGCCACGCACGCGGGCGGCGATCCCCGCCTCCTCGTCTTTGTAGCCGACAGAAACCGAAGGTGCGTACCGGTCGAAATCCGACCGCTGAACACCGGTGCTGTCACTCGTCTCGTCGCGAACCCGGCCGGCCTCGAACCCACCGTCGACCGTCCAGACGTCATCCGGCGTGTAGACGACGCCATAGGTCTGGGTGAGCGCGCGGCGTTGGCCGAACATGTCGTAGCTGCTCTCGGCGTAGGCCGATGCGAGGTCGCCCATGCGCCGCTTGACGCCGGCGACGATCGAACCCTTGTCCGTGCCGATAAGGTCGTAGGACCGGTCGAGGTCGAAGGCCCGGTCCGGATCCAGCTTGTAGCCGAGGTAATAATGGTCATCGGCATTCGGGTCGTATGTCACCGCGGCGAGGCCGCCGAGGCCACCCGAGCCGTAGGACACTTCGGCCTTCGCTCCGATCTTGTCTGTGAGCTGCACTTCCGCGCCGACACCCACCCGATCATTGCGGGCAATATCGCCCGACCGGTCGACGGTACCCTGTCCGAAGATATAGAAGAGGTGATCGTCGTCGGGGCGGTAGTCGACGCGGACGCCGGCATCAAGGCGCGATCCGTCGTAACCGTGCTTGCCCGACGAAATTGCCAGTGGAGACATCAGCTCGCTATAAGTAATGCCGAAGGAGACCTTCCAGTACTGGTCCCATTGGTAGCTGAGGCTCGACGCGCCCTCCCGCTTGATCTGACCCGCTCCGTCATGGAAATCGTCGTAGGTCAGTTTTGCGTCCATCCTGTCCGTCAGCGCGACATTGGCGTGAGCCCCCCATGTCCTTTTGCTGACGTTCAGTTGATCGTAGAGGCTCGAGAAGCCGGCCTCCTTCTCTTCATAGTAACCGCCGATGATGCCTTTCATTCCGCTTCCCGGCAGGTCTTCGAGGTCGACCTGTCCGAGGACGCGCCAGGCTGTGGCCGACTGCCCCGGGCTGCCGGCTATGGCCGTATCGCTGTTCGTGAGACCGCCGTCGGTCGAACGGGAGAGCCCGAAACCGGGGCCTTTGGAATGGGCGACCTCCGCCTCGAGGAAGGTGGTCTCCGAATGACGGATCCGAACATCGGCACCCATCGCCTTCTGATCGGCAAGGCCCGTGCTTTCGTTCATGCCCGTCACACCGACACGCACCTTGTCGTCTACCCAGTGCTGGGCACGCCCGCCAAAGGCGTATCCGTCGACGTCGCTGGCGACGGGCGTGTATTCATAAAGAGCCGTCAAATAGATCTTCTCGCCGCCGAGCGCCCCGTCGCGGACCGGACCGGCGGTGCCGGTCGTCGACGAAAGAGGCCGCCGCAGGATCAGCACACCCTGAAGATAATCGAACGAGTAATCCTCGCCGTACTGCAGCACGCGGCGTTCGATCACCCGACCGGTAATTTCGTCGCGGACCTCGATGGTGACTGTTTCGGAGCCCTCGACAATGTCCTGCCGCTTCATGAAATAGGCCGAACCGCCGGTCGCCAGGAACTCGTCGCGCTGCGGCAGCGTATCGGGCTGGGCGGCATAGACCGTCACCTCCGTCTTCCTCTCGCCGAAGGAGGTGCTTGCGGCCGAGCGGTAGGCGGCGTGACCGCCGTAGAGGCCCCTTTCCTGTCGCAGGAATTCGGTTCCGGTGATCGTCGTCTTGTAGTTCCCCCACATGACGTGACTGTCGCCGCGTTCCAGGCGAACATAGAACTTGCCCTTGGTCGGTGCGTCCTCGACGAAGGTGGAGTCGTCCCCGTAGACCGGGTAGTAGTCGTCCGGGTCGAGACGCCGGAGGAGCTGACGCGGGTCCTTCTTGTTCAGGTTCCGGAACAGGTCCTCGACATCGTCCTCGCCGGTGTCGGCCGCTGCCGTGAGCAGATATTCGCCCTTGATCTTGCCCTTGAGATAGAAGGCCAGGCGCCCCTTCGTGTACACCTCGTCGTACTCGCCGGGGCGAACCGTCTCGATGTTCTTGTCGCCCATTCTCTTTCCGACGGTGAGGTCGGCGAGCGCCACGTAGAACCACTCGTTGTCTGGAATGTTGATCTCGCGGTCGAAATGCAGGCCGTCGCTCTTGGAGATACCGGTCACGCCGACGTCGACGACGTGATCGCCGGGGGGAAGAATGCGCTGGACAACGAAGCCCTGATCCTTGTCGACGGGAATTTTCTCTCCCATCGCCACGACAACGAAGCCCGGCGGCACATGATTTCCGTAGATCGTGACGGCACCGCCGCGGATCTCGATATTGCGGACCGCGGTGCGGTCCTCGCCCATGCCCGCCGCGACGGGCTGCTCGCGCTGCTCCGGCTTCAGCTCCCTTTCGCTGCGGGACAGTATCAGCGGTTCGGTTTCGTCGAACCTTCCCTTTGCATCGTACACACGCAGGACATAGCTGTACTCGCCCATGTCCTCGACGGCCGGCATGGCCCAGGTCGCTTCGCCATTGATCGGCACCCCGACGACGGCGAGCGGTTTCTCCCGGCCCTTGCCTTCGTCGACGCGGTAGATCCGGATCTCGGACCGTTCGATGAAGCCCGGATAGTTGGACGTGGCAAGGAAGCGCACCGGCTCGCCGCCGCGGAAGCTCCGGCGGCCGGTGGTCGTGGCCACATTGAGCAGCGGGTTCGCCTGCAGACCGTCATACTTGATGTTGATGTCGACACGGTTGAGACCGACATCTGTCTGACGCTGGCGGTCCACCTGGCTGGCGGCAGGCCCCGCATCCCCCGGCTGCGGAGCGGGGAGCCTGTCTCCCTTGCTCGGCGCCGCCTCGGCGTTGTCGATGATGGTTTCTCCATCGACGACGATCTCGAAGGGCAGATCGCCCTCGTCGGCGAGGCTTTCCCGTTCGGTGTTTTCGCCGATGACGAGATCGTTCGTCGAACCGTCGTTCAACCGCTTGCCGTCTAACCGAAGGTCACATGCCTCTCCGATGCAGGTGCGGTCTTCGGAAAACGCGCTGCCGGCAAGCACCGTCATGCCGAACAGGGCCGTGGAGGCGAAGAGTACCGCACCGCGGGTAACGATGGCGGCGGAAGGCTTTGTAACGAAGGACATCGGTCTCACTCCCCCACTTCGATGCGTGTCTCGATCTCGAGCTCGTAGCCTGCCCCCGTCCGTTTCCAGCGGTCGGCTATCAGCTCCCGGAGGCCCTTGATCCTTTCCTTTGCGAGTTCTTCGTCCGTGTGGGCATCGACGTAGCTCAGCCGCAGGATCGACTGCTCCGAGCGAAGTGCTTCAAGCACCTGGTCGAGGCCGGCGTTCGAGCGGGACGTGAGTTCCGCGCTGTCCGGCTCGAAGGCTTCATCCTTGATGTTGACCCGCACGACCCGGCCGATCGATGCACCGAAGTTGAGCTTGGTGGCCTTGCCGGCGGTGAGGCGAACGACGCGCGGATTCTCCGTCGTGAGGCGGTAGCCGGTCGGAAGTGTCCGCGTGTCGAGCTTCATGATGAAGTTCGAGCCGATGCGCTGCTCGGGAAGATCGGCACAGGCGACATGGAAGCGGCCATGCCTGTCCGTGGTGATCAGCCAGCCCGTGACGGTCGCGACACGCACGCCGGGCAGGCCCGGTTCGCCTTCGTCCTGGTATCCGTTTCGGTCGATGTCGTCGAAGACCTTGCCGATGATGTCACCGCAGTCGAAGACCGGCTCGGCGACGATTTCCACGGTGGCCGAAGCCGGTGGCGCGAGCGGTGTTCCGCCGGGGTCGGTTACACTTGCGCGGTTGATGTGCCGGCCGGGACCCGCAGAGCTCAGGGCAAGCGTCTGCAGGCGAATGGTGACTTCCGCATTCGGGCCGAGAGTGATGTTCTCAAACCGCAGTCGCAGACCGTTGACGACCGGCGTGACCTTGACCCCGTCGATGGTCGCGGAGCCCTCCACGTAGCGGAAGCCGGCCGGCATCGTATCAATGACGGTGATGCCGCCGACATTCCGGTCGGAATTATTGGTCACGCGGATGACGTAAGGCGCCCGTTCGCCGCGACGGATGTAGCGAACCTGAGCCTGCTTGATGACCGTGATATCCGACGGCGTGGCCGCCGGAGGTGTGATCGTGCTCGTCGAGGTGTTCGACGGGACCTCACCACCGTTCCACTGGCCTGTCGCGGTCGCGGTGTTCTTGATGCTGTCGCTCAGGCCCGCGGCGTTGTCGACGTCACTCTGCGTCAGCGTGTATGTGGCGGTGAAGGCCTGGGCTTCACCCGGCGCAAGGGTCTTGGGCGCCGGCTCGAAGCCGGAGAGTGTTCCTCCCGCAGGCTTGCCATTGAACGTCGGGCCAGGATCACGCGGCCCGACCTCGGTGACGGTCGCGCCGCCCACGTTGGTGATCGTGATCGTGTAGGCCACTGTGTCACCGACACTCGTATAGCCGTCACCATTCGTATCCTCGAACCGGCCGGTCTTCTCGACCTGCAGGAGGGGCGGGTTCGGCGGCACCAGAACGGTGTCCGGCGGGCTTTCGACCGGCGGTCCGGACGGCGGCGTGCCGGTGCCGATCGCCGTGTTCTCGACGCTACCGGTATCGATATCCGCCTGCGTCGGCGTATAGGTCGCGGTGAAGGTGAAGGTCGCGCCCGGCGCGAGCGTTTGCGGATCTTGATCGAGGCTCACACCGGCATTGGTGAGCATGGGGTCGTCGACGGTGACATTCGTCAGCGTCACCGCACCGGTGTTTTCGACGAGGAAGGCGTAGCTGATCGTCTCGCCGAGATCGATGAGGCCGTTGCCGTTCAGGTCGTTCAGCGTGCCGGTCTTGTCGATGGTCATGCCGGGCGACTGATCCGGCGGCACGGTCACCGT
>NZ_JAMXLD010000014.1:0-842 GCF_024054295.1 Ciceribacter sp. RN22 | reverse complement strand
TCAATGGTCATGCCGGGCGCCTGGTCCGGCGGCACGGTCACCGTGTCCGGCGGACTTTCGATCGGCGGTCCGGAGGGCGGCGTGCCGGTGCCGGTTGCGGTGTTCTCGACCCGACCGGCGTCGATGTCGGCCTGCGTCGGCGTGTAGGTCGCCGTGAAGGTCACCGTCCCACCGGGCGCCAGCGTCTGCGGCCCCGGCGTGACGGAGACTCCGGCATTGGTGAGCATGGGGTCGTCGACGGTGACGTTCGTCAGGGTCACGTTGCCGGTGTTGCGAACGAGGAAGGAGTAGCTGATCGTCTCGCCGAGATCGATGAAGCCGTCACCGTCCGCGTCATTGAGCGTGCCGGTCTTCTCGATCGTCATGCCGGAGGCAGCGTCCGGCGGCACCAGAACGGTGTCGGGCGGGCTCTCCACCGGCGGACCGGAGGGCGGCGTGCCGGTGCCGGTCGCCGTGTTCTCGACCTGACCGTTGTCGATGTCGGCCTGCGTCGGCGTATAGGTCGCCGTGAAGGTGACGCTGCCGCCCGGTCCGAGCGTTTGCGGCCCCGGAGACACGGAGACCCCGGCATTGGTGAGCATCGGATCGTCGACGGTGACATTCGTCAGCGTCACCGAGCCGGTGTTTCTGACCCGGAAGGAATAGCTGATCGTCTCGCCCAGATCGATAAGCCCGTCGCCATCGGAATCATTCAGCGTGCCGGTCTTGTCGATCGTCATGCCGGGCGTCTGGTCCGGCGGAACCACCACCGTGTCCGGAGGGCTCTCGATCGGCGGTCCGGACGGCGGCGTGCCCGTGCCGGTTGCGGTGTTCTCCACCTGGCCGGCATCGATGTCGGCCTG
>NZ_JAMXLD010000013.1:0-3814 GCF_024054295.1 Ciceribacter sp. RN22 | reverse complement strand
AGGCCCGGTGACATCATAGCTCGATTTTTTGGCCATCGAACAGAACATTTAGGGAACGGCGCGTAGCGGGGTCGAGGCGCTGGCTCTGTCCTGCGCGACGATGCGGCTGATGGTTGCGCGATGGACGCGGAATATTCTGGCAATGTCGGCGGCACTTCTGCCGGCGTCAAGCATGGCTCGGACCTCGATCTTCTGATCGGATGTGAGCTTGGGTTGACGACCACCAACGCGGCCATGCGCGCGGGCATTCTTCAGGCCGGCCTGGGTACGCTCCTTGACCATCGCGCGCTCAAATTCTGCAAAGGAGCCAAGCATTTGCATCATCATTCGGCCGGCCGGGCCGGCAGTCTCGATCGCTTCGGTCAGAGAGCGGAACGCGGCGCCGACCTTGTCGAGCTGTTCCAGGACATGAAGCAGATCCTTGAGGGAGCGCGACAGTCGATCGAGTTTCCAGACCACCAAGACGTCGCCGGCGCGCACCTGGTCGAGAAGCCGATGGAGTTCAGGCCTGTCCCAACGACCGCCCGAGGCCTTCTCCTCGAACACACGCTCGCACCCGGCGGCTTTGAGAGCCTCGACCTGGGTGGTTGTGTCCTGTTCGTCTGCTTTGGAGACGCGCGCATAGCCTAGAATCATCGCATAAACCTGTTGCCTTGAATATTGGTTTGGCAACAGGTTTTCGCGCATGCCAAACCCTTGATTTTTGGTGAGCCGCCGGAACGTTGCTCAAACGTTCGTTTGTGCAGCCGCCGATAGCACACTGCTTTACGCGGCAAGAGCGGGCTCGAACGCAATGCGCTGCTCCATGTCCGGATCGAACTCGCCATATGGATTGACGTGGCCATAGATCATCGGCGTCAACCCTCGCCAATCTTCCTCCGTCATCCGGCCCGCCCAAGCCGGCTCCGAGAGGATCTGCTGCAACATCAGGATATTCACATAGACCAGACAGTTCTGCAGCAAATGCAGGCCCAGCACCGAGAGCTCCTGATCCTCCAGGCGGTTGCTCGATATCTCGCCGCCCTTGCCGAAGAAGATAAAGCCGTTGGCGCTGTTCCAGTTCTCGACCACGTTCAATCCTTCGTGGATTTCACGACGGAACGCTTCCTCGGCCAGATAGCGGCACAGGAATATGGTTTTGACGGCGCGTCCGAGCTCGGACAACGCATCATAGGTCGGGTGCTTGACGGCCGCCCGCGCAAACCGGCGCAGGATCGCCTCCGGCTCGGCGGTCCGGCTGCGGAGCGCGGCCGTGTATTTGATCATCTGATCGTACTGCTTCTCGATCAGCTCCCAATCTATTGTCTTGGTCAGGATGGCGCCGAGATTGCCTAACTCCTCGCGCAGGTGCGCATCGGGAAGATAGAGACGCTGGCGTGCTATCGCCTTCAGGCGCGGCGCCAGCTCGAAGCCCAGTAACCGGCAAAAGGCGAATGCAACTTCGCTTTGCCCATGGCTATCGACATACTGCTTCTGGATCTCTGCATCGGTGCAGTGCCGGAGCACACCCTCGATCATGGCGCCCACTTCGGACGAAGAGCAGCGCTTGAGCTGCGAATAGATGCAGGTAGATCGCCGCTCGACATGCCAATAGATCATAACGCCGCGGCCCTGATAGCGCACGTGCCATTCGGCCATCAGGTTCTGGTCCCAAGCGCCGAACTTCTTTGAATCGGAGGCGCAGGACGCCGTTGCCTCGCCCCAGATCGCCGGATTCCGGATTGAGAGGATGGCGTTCGTCACCAGCGCTGTCGCCCTGCGCAACTCCTCCTTGTGCAGGAAGCGACGGCGCACATAGAGCAGGTCGGAATAACTCACCCCGTCCGTCGCCGCGCTGATCCGCTTAAGGCCGGCGTTGGTGCCGATCCCATAAAGGCACAGGATCAGGCGACGGCGCAGCGTGTCCTCATCCAGTACCACCCGATCGCCCGAGCTGCGGAATTCATCCAGAAAGCCGGTCCGGTGCGCCGCCTCTTTCAGGATGTCGAGCAATCCCGTCACAGACCAGCGTCGTTCCAGTTCGGCCTTGATCGCGTCGAGGTTTTGAGGCGCCTTTTGAGGCTCCAGCGGCGAGAGCCCGATGCGGTTGCGCCCCTTCGCCGTCAAACGCACCTTGGCATTGCCGGGCATGCTGGCGTTGAGACGACGCAGCCCTGTCTCCAATTCCTGTTTCAGGTTGGCGACATAGGCCTTGGCATCCTCGGTTTGGCCGAGCTCCCGATAATATTCGCTCCGACGCTCCTCAAAGTCCTGGGGCAGATCCTCATCCGGATTGCGGTAGCGATCGGAGCCCGGCACCCAGATCTCCTTGCAGCGCAGGCGTTCGCGCAATGCCGTCAGGATGCAGATCTCGTAATTGATCCTGCTGATACGCCAGGCGCTGGCATCAACTTTCTCCAACACCACGTCCCGCCATCTGACCGGAATAAGTTCGCTGATCGCCGGCCCTTCGGCAAGATGGACGACCCGGCTACCGTCATCGAGCATGCCGCGTATCAGGTCTACGGCCTCAAGCACGGGCCGGTGCGTATTGTTCGATCTGAACTCCAGCACCTCCAGCAAGGGCGGCAGCATTCGCCTGTAATGATTGGCATAAGAGGAGTGAAGCACGGCATGCACGCGCTTTTGGAACGAGCCCTCCGCCCTGTATTCCCGCGCGACAGCCGAGAGCACGTTCTGGTCGGCAACCGGAAACACCACCTCGCGCACCACCCCGTCCGGCCGCGAGATCGAAGCCTCGGCAATCAGCGCCAGAATCCGTTCCTTGCCCTGCACCCTCTTGAAGTCCTGTGTCATGCCCGACACTATTTTGCGCTCAGCCTTGGTCGAGAACTTGTGAACCGTCTCGATCAGCAGGTCGACCAGGCCGTCAGTGATCTCCTGTTCGCGGTGCGCCAGAAAGATGGCGTAAAGCCCGAGCTGACGCTCGGTTGGATGACGCCGCATCTCCCAGGCCGTCTCGTGCGACAATCGCCGGCGCAATTCGCCCAGCAGGACTGGCCCGGCGCAGGTTCGAACCCAGGCCGCAATATTCAATGACCGGATGAAGGCGAGCAGCCGCGCTGCGGACAGCAGGCTTTCAAGTCCGATCTGGCCCGGGTCCGATCGGATCGCATTGTAACCAGTCACGCCGTCCGGCTCGTTCAGCGAGCCTTCCATCAATGCGATCGCCGGCGCCGACAGACTGGCGGCAACGCGAGCAAGAAGTTCGCTCTCAAAATCCCGGCGGCGCGATTTTATAAAGCGCGTCAGCTCGCCGGGCGCCAGGCTTTGAACCTTATGATCGCGAAACCACAAACAGGCGCGCTCGGTCATGGTCTCCAATGTCACCCCAGTCGGGCAAACCTCGCTGAAAATCCAGGAGGACAAAGCGCCGATGTCCAAAGCCTCCATACGGCGAACCCCGAGATGCTCGAAGATCCGCTGTCGATGACGCCGACCTGATCGCCCATTCCAGCTATAACGATCAATGTCGGCAATCGAAGCTGCGACCTGCTCCGCGAGATATTCCAGCGCCTGTTCCGGTATATCCGTTGCCCGCTCCGGAAAGCGCCCCGTCGAACCATAAAGCTTCAACTGTGCCGCAAAACCCAGCCGCATATGGGATTCCAGTTCCGTGACGAGCTGTAATTCCTCGAAGGAAATACTCCACAACGACGACAGCGCATTCCCGTCTAAAAGTTCTGCCATAAACCGCTCCGTCGCCCGCGACGGATTATCAGCACAATTTAATGGCAACAGTCAATTGCGGAGGTACCGTTCTATAATTGTTCGATTTGGTGGCCAAATAATCGAGCTATGATGTCACCGGGCC
>NZ_JAMXLD010000012.1:0-1887 GCF_024054295.1 Ciceribacter sp. RN22 | reverse complement strand
CCCGATCGGTACTTGACGAGGTCCGGCCGGCGCTGAATCATCTCTTCAGGCGGGGTCCAGACCGGCCACTTCTTCTTGTACTGGATACGGGCGCGGCCCGACCAGCGGAAGCCGTCCTTGCCGATCCCGACGCCGTAACGGATCGCTTCGCCGCCCGGCAGTACGAAGTAGAGATGTCGCTCCTGCAGCACCACGACGATGGTTCCGGGAGCTTCGCCGGTCGGGTCGACGACCCGCTGCCGGCGAAATCGTGCCTTGACCTTCTGATAGGGTATCGCCGGCAGGAGATAGCCTTCGTCCTGGACAGCGGCGTAGTCTGTCGCGCCTTCGCCGGCCTCGCCAAAGAGGCCGAGCCGGGGAACGATCGATGCGGTGGTAAGCGTGTCGAGACCGAGGTCTGGAAGCTGTAGGCTGCTGGAGCAGCCGCCCAGAGATAACAACCCACCGCACTGCAGCAGGCTTCGGCGTGTAATCAGGGTGGGGATGTGATGAGGCGAATCAGAGGCGTTATTCTTCAGGGTCATTGAAGCTCTCGAGCAAAGTCATTCTGCCAAGACACCATTTATTTCAACATAGTAAATTTTTGCTTTACGACGGTTTGTCGTGCAAACAGATCGAAACACCCTTGTGGGGCGATATTTTCGGGAAGGCGAAGAGCCGGCATTGGTAGTTCGCTTGTTCGGCAGGCGCCCGCCAGCCCGGCCCGTGCTCTGTGCACTGTCGTAACGTCACCCGATGCATTCAATTGCCGCTCCGGTGTCTCGTCGGGGACTGAGTGAGAAGGTTCCGATCACTTTCGCACCTGGCGACAAGGGATAATGGAACCAGCTGGGAGAGGGTAACCCTTGTGGCGTTGCCCGCATATTATCCGCGCCGGTCGGAGGGTTCATCGTCCCGCCGATGCCCGCCGGACAGAGTGCCTGTCTTGTGCGTGCTCCACCTTTGCCAGCGGGACGGACGTAGGGATGTCGTATCCGCACATTTGGCAATCGGAGCCGCAGGAGAGGACGGCACTGTCTGTCGTGGCCAGATTTCTTTTCAGGGTTCGCGACGAGACGTTGAGTTCTCTGGCGACCTCATGGAGACCGAGTTGTCTGCAGGTGATTGAACAGGATGCGAACCTGAGCTGCTCTTCGGTGAGTGCCCTGGGGCGTCCGAGCCGTTTTCCGCGGGCGCGTGCGGCGGCCATGCCGGCACGAGTCCGTTCGCCGATGATGGAGCGCTCGAACTCCGCAAGCGCCGCCATCATGTGGAACATCAGCCGTCCACCCGAAGACGCTGTGTCGATATTCTCGGTCAGCGAGCGGAAGCTGACGCCGCGCCGTCCCAGTTTCTCGAGAAGGCCGACGAGGGCGGAGAGGGATCGTCCGAGCCGGTCGAGCCTCCAGACGACGAGCGTATCGCCGGGGCGCAGTTGCGCCAGCGTGGCATCGAGACCGGTCCGTTCGAACTGGGTGCCCGATTCTCCGTGATCGCTGAAGATGCGTTCGCATCCCGCGGCCTTCAATGCCTGAAGCTGCAGGTCGAGCCGCTGCTCTTCCGTCGATACGCGTGCATAGCCGATGATCATCTCCGCCCTGCCTTCTGGCGGCGGGCGGGGATCGGGATGCCGGAGAGGAGATCGCTCAAACCAGATACTACTTTTTGTTTGCTCATATTTTTGCCACTCAACCGACCTGCTTGACAAAATGGGTCCTTTCTATCCTCGCCCGAACGGCCGTTGCTGAGATGAACACGTATTCAACAGAATCAATAACTTGCAGCGCGGTGGGCATTGAATCGGCCCTTTTGAATGCTTATGTCTTAATCGACCGATTTTGTCGCTGATAAATGTCTTTTATATCAATAGGTTACGAGGCTCCTGCGCACACCGTGACGTCCGCTCCC
>NZ_JAMXLD010000011.1:0-4952 GCF_024054295.1 Ciceribacter sp. RN22 | reverse complement strand
CCATCGTCGCCGTCATGCGCAGGATGATCATCATCCTCAATGCCAGGATGCGAGACTATCGAGCAACGGTGCTTGAAACTTAACACCGTTGCTTTCTTATTACGCCCGCTGCGCAATTCAACAATCTAAAAAACAAGCGAGTAGCCTGGTGGCGTTGGAGATTTGCCGAGTTCCCTGAGCCAGTGCGCCGTTTCGGGTACTTGATCTTAGACGCGCGCGGCCCGTTCTGAGCGGCGCGACATGCCAGTCCAAGGTTCGGTTTGTTGCTTTCCAATGACGTCAAACCGCAGCCTGGGTTGCCGCGACCTGCCAGTATTCTTCCGACAGGCTTCGCCGGGCCACGCCGGCGGTGCTGATTGGTATTGAAGTCTTGTCGGGAGTTCCTCTTCTCTGACGCTTGAACCATGTGTGGAGAAGAACTTCCTTGTCGGCTGCGCGCGTGCTCTGGGGCCAGATCTTCGTTGTCCTTCTGATCGTTCTCGTCGCGGTCTGGAGCGCGACCCAGTGGACCGCGTGGCGGCTCGGCTTTCAGCCACAGCTCGGAGATCCCTGGTTTGTGCTGGCCGGTCAGAGAGTTTACCTTCCCCCTGCCTTCTTCTGGTGGTGGTTTTCCTTTGACGCCTACGCGCCGCAGCTGTTTCTCGAGGGGGGTGCCATTGCCGCCTCCGGGGGACTGATCGCCATTATTGCAGCTATGGCCATGTCGATCTGGCGTGCGCGCGAAAGCAGGGAAGCTCACACATATGGCTCCGCCCGCTGGGCGGAGCGCACGGAAGTCGAAGGCGCCGGTCTCCTTGGCGAGGACGGCGTGGTGATCGGCCGCTACGGGGACGCCTATCTCCGCCACGATGGTGCCGAGCATGTCCTGTGCTTTGCGCCGACGCGGTCAGGCAAGGGCATCGGTCTGGTGGTGCCCACGCTTCTGACTTGGCCGGGCTCCGCCATCGTTCACGACATCAAGGGGGAGAACTGGGGGCTGACGGCAGGCTTCAGGGCAAGGCACGGCCGGGTCCTGCTCTTCGATCCCACCAACGCGAAATCGGCCGCCTACAATCCCCTGCTTGAAGTCCGGAAGGGGGAGTGGGAGGTGAGAGACGTCCAGAATGTCGCCGATGTGCTCGTCGATCCGGAGGGCTCGCTCGAAAGACGGAACCACTGGGAGAAGACGTCCCATTCGCTCCTCGTCGGTGCAATCCTGCACGTCCTCTATGCGGAAGAGGACAAGACACTGGCGGGTGTTGCGGCCTTTCTTTCCGATCCGCGCCGGCCGATCGAAACCACGCTCTCGGTGATGATGACCACCCCGCATCTGGGCGAGGACGGGCCGCATCCGGTCGTTGCAAGTGCTGCGCGCGAGCTCTTGAACAAGTCCGACAACGAGCGCTCCGGCGTGCTTTCGACCGCCATGTCGTTTCTGGGGCTCTACCGCGATCCCGTTGTGGCCACCGTCACACGGCGATGCGACTGGCGGATCGCCGATCTTGCCGGAGCAGACGGTCCCGCGACGCTCTATCTGGTGGTGCCGCCCTCCGACATTTCGAGGACGAAACCGCTGGTACGCCTCATCCTGAACCAGATCGGCCGGCGCCTCACGGAGGATCTTCACGCTGGCGACCGCCGTCACCGCGTGTTGATGATGCTCGACGAATTCCCCGCGCTTGGGCGACTGGACTTCTTCGAAAGCGCGCTCGCCTTCATGGCCGGCTACGGCATCAAGGCTTTTCTCATTGCGCAATCTCTCAATCAGATCGAGAAAGCCTATGGGCCCAACAATTCCATCCTCGACAATTGCCATGTGCGGGTGAGCTTCGCGACCAACGACGAGAGGACGGCAAAACGCGTCTCGGATTCGCTCGGCATGGCGACCGAACTGCGCGTCATGCAGAACTATGCCGGACATCGGCTGGCGCCCTGGCTCTCGCATCTGATGGTTTCCCGTGCGGAAACGGCGCGGCCGCTTCTCACGCCCGGCGAAGTCATGCAGCTTCCGCCGGACGAGGAGGTCGTCATGGTCGCAGGCATTCCCCCGATCCGGACGAAGAAGGCGAGGTATTTCGAGGACCAGCGTTTCAGGGACCGGATCCTTCCGGCACCGGCGGCCGGTGGGCCCGGTGGACCCAGAACCGCGAAAGATGAGTGGTGGAGTGGAACCGTCCCTGCAAAGGCCGAACCACCGCGCGGATGCCCGGATGAAGGAGTCGAGGCTGGTTCGTCGAAGATGGGAAAAGACGGGAGTGACGCGGCCAATTCGGGCATTCGGCGCGAGCCGGGACTGGAGCAGCACGAGGCGATGGTGCCGGAATCGGCGCGTGCACCCATCATCAACGAGTTTGATCCGGATGCTGAAGGCCCTGACCGCGAGGCCGATCTCGGTCGATCGCTTCAACGCGCGATGCGCCGGGTCGCACGGCAGGCGTCCATGGATCCGGGCGACGGTCTGGAGCTATAGGACATGGCGATAAGGTCGGATAAGAAGCAACGTCTGTCGGTTTATCTGGACGCGGATGTCAAGCGGCGCCTGTCGGATTCTGCGGATCGGCGCATGCAATCTGCTTCGCTGATCGCCGAGGCTGCGATCGCCTCCTTCCTCTCTCCGGACGCGGACGAGCGAAAGGAGGCGGCCGTCGCCAAGCGCCTCGACCGGATCGAACGTCACCTTCAGCGGCTGGAGCGCGATGTCGAGATCACCAACGAGACGCTGGCGCTCTTCGTCCGCTCCTGGCTGAATTCCACGATCCCTCTTCCGGACGCGGCACAAGCCGCCGCTCGCGCGAAGGGTGGGGAGCGGTATGATGCCTTTGTCGCGGCGCTTGGGCGTCGCCTTGCCGCGGGACACAGGCTGGGAGACGAAATCTCCGAGGAACACCAATAGTCATTTCTCATCCCGGATGGCGAAGCCGGATGCTTTCATCCGACGGACCGGCGGTCGCCGAGGTGGCTTGTGCCTCACCGTGCGTTTGAGGCGTGGCAGTCGGGTTCTTCCGGTAGGCGGTGATGAGTCTCGGAGTAGATCTTGGGGCCTGCGCTATGCTGATGGCTCGGGCTGACCGCATCCGACAAGTATTCTTGCGACCGTCTACGACCCCTTACGAACCGGGCGATTATCCTGTTGCGGACCGGCTGTTTCTGCCTTTCTTGATTATCCCCGTCGCGATCGAAGATTTGACCCGATCGCCGGAAACGGGGACCAGATGCCGGCACATGAAGAGCAGGTTTTGCAGAGGATCTCGCGTGACGCGCGCATGCTGCGCACGGCGATGGGTCCGTCGATCGCGCGTCATCTCGCCGATCCAGCCGTCGTCGAGATCATGCTCAACCCCGACGGCAGGCTCTGGGTCGATCGCCTGAAAGAGGGGCTTGCGGACACGGGCGAGACGCTTCTTGCCGCCGACGGCGAGCGTATTGTCCGCCTCGTCGCCCACCATGTCGGCGCCGAGGTCCATCCCGGGAGCCCCCGCGTCTCCGCGGAGCTTCCGGAAACCGGGGAGCGCTTCGAAGGCCTCCTCCCGCCTGTGGTCGCCGCCGCTACCTTCGCCATCCGTAAGCCCGCGGTCGCGGTCTTCACGCTTTCCGACTATGTCGCGGCCGGGATCATGTCGGAGGCGCAGGCCGACGTGCTGCGGCTTTCGGTGGAGCGGCGCAGGAATATTCTCGTTGCCGGCGGAACCTCGACCGGCAAGACGACGCTGACCAATGCGCTTCTCGCCGAAGTCGCAAAGTCCTCGGATCGCGTCGTGCTGATCGAGGATACACGCGAACTCCAATGCGCCTCGCCCAATCTCGTGGCGCTCCGCACCAGAGACGGCATCGCCTCGCTTTCCGACCTCGTCAAATCATCGCTCAGGCTCCGGCCCGACCGTATCCCGATCGGGGAGGTGCGTGGTGCGGAAGCCCTCGACCTCCTGAAAGCCTGGGGCACCGGTCATCCGGGCGGCATCGGCACCATCCATGCCAGTTCCGCGATCGGTGCGCTCCGGCGTCTGGAGCAGCTCGTGCAGGAGGCCGTGGTCTCTGTGCCGCGGGCGCTGATCGCCGACACGATCGACCTCATTGCCGTGCTCTCCGGTCGCGGCACCGCCCGGTGCCTGACCGAGATCGCCCTTGTCGAGGGGCTCGATCCGGTGACCGGGGACTACCGGACCCTCAACGCGCAGATTCCTCTCGCAACGCAATCCCTTCCCGAAGGAGAAAAGAAATGAGCTTGCCCGCCGTTTGCCTGTTTGACCGAAGCCGTCGGCCCGTCTTGCGGACGGCTGTGCTGGTCTCCGTCTCGCTCGCAGCGCTACCTGCTTATGCCGCAGGTTCGTCGATGCCCTGGGAGGAGCCGCTGGAGCAGATCCTCGAAAGCATCGAGGGGCCGGTCGCCAAGATCATCGCCGTGATCATCATCATCGCCACGGGCCTGGCGCTCGCCTTCGGCGACACGTCCGGCGGCTTCCGCCGGCTGATCCAGATCGTCTTCGGCCTGTCGATCGCCTTTGCCGCCTCGAGTTTCTTTCTCTCCTTCTTCTCCTTCGGCGGCGGAGCGCTGGTCTGATGACGGCATTCGGCTCCGAACACTACGAAATCCGCAGCTTCCATGCGCCGGTCCGCCGGGCGCTCACCGAACAAATCCTGCTCGGCGGTGCGCCGCGCTCGGTTGCGATCGT
Source organism: Ciceribacter sp. RN22 (assembly GCF_024054295.1). Taxonomy (NCBI): domain Bacteria; kingdom Pseudomonadati; phylum Pseudomonadota; class Alphaproteobacteria; order Hyphomicrobiales; family Rhizobiaceae; genus Ciceribacter; species Ciceribacter sp. RN22. The sequence goes on along the minus strand of NZ_JAMXLD010000011.1, from coordinate 303 downwards.
CAACGGCACGCTTGCCGGCGCCGTCGGTCTCGGTCTTCGCCTCTGGCTCGCTGGTCTTGCCATCTGGGCGATCGGCCATGTCGCGGCCGTCTGGGCAGCAAGGCGCGACGCGCAGTTCGTGGATGTCGGTCGCCGCCACCTGCGCTACCCGGCGCATTTCGGGGTGTGAGGTCGGTTTGATGATGAACCTCGCCGAATACCGCAAGTGTCAACGGCGGAGTAAAAACCGGCCACGCGGCGGCGCAAAAGTCGGCCACTGTGGCGCACGCATGAGAGCCCCGGGAGGGCGTAGCCCGAGCGGGG
>NZ_JAMXLD010000010.1:1704-28235 GCF_024054295.1 Ciceribacter sp. RN22 | reverse complement strand
GCGTCGGCATTCGACACTGGGCTATCTTAGCCCGATGGAATTTGAAAACAAGGTCGGATTAGCTTAACTCGGTGTCCGAAAAACCGGCAGCAGGCCAACTTTCCGTTCCCGCATAATCTGTGCCCCTGGGCTTAAGACCACGTCACGACTATGCAGCTTTTGGAACTGGGTAAGGATATTGGCGAGGATGCCTTCACTCCCGACTTGCTCTCCCACATGACGTTGGCGCGGTACCAGCGGTGGGCCAACATTGTCCTCGGCGCGCAGGGTCTTCCCGATCCTTGTTTCCTTGAAAAGCCGGTGCGGTTTTCCCTTCCGTTTGGCACGCTCAGTTTCGTTGAACAGCGCGAGCGGTACGCCCCCCTCACCAACTTGCTTTTCCAGGAGGCCAGTCACTACGTCCCTAAACTCGTCAGCGGAAACGAGCTTCAGAAGGGAAAGCAGCAATCTAGCATTTGTTCGTTCTCGATCGTCAAACCGTCCGAGCCAAGCAGCAACGCGATCGTTGTCCAAGAAGTTTTGTGACACTGCGTCTCCGTTAAGTAGTCGTTTGGTCGTCAAAACCGTAGCGGAGCTTCACGACTAACCGCAAGGAATGCGTCCCCGGGGTGTGGGTGATCGAGCGATCGAAATAGAGAGCCGCCAAACTTCCCAAAGAATCAATTGCAATTATATTGCGAACCAAACTGCCGCGCTACAAGTCTAAGGAGATGAAAGAGCACGGTCTACGTTAGGCTCTGAAGCCGATCGACGCGGCTGCGCTGAAGCGTAAACGAAGTTAGGGCGCGCCGCCGACCGACAATCTAACCTTGAAAGACTCTATTTGATGTCGTTGAGATGCGAATCTGGACGACGTTCGAGCCATTTTCCAGAAATGCAAAACAAACGAGTGGGTTAGTCGAACTTGGGGGGTGGTTTTAGGTTCGATTCCCATCAAGACCTTCGGCCTGCTTTTCCGCGATAACCCCGGCATCAATGAAGGTATTGGGAAGGCAATGCGTCTACCAAGACCGCTGCCTTCCCAAGGATGTAGCATCAGACGCCCAAAATCACTAGCGCTTCACCGCCTGGTTGCTCTCGGAATGTGCAAGCGCCTGTGGCCACTGGTGTGTTTCGGCGTGCAAATTTGACCCCCTTGGCGGGGTAATCGGCGTCCAATTTTGACCCCCCTCAGATTTCATCTGACCATCCGGCTTTTGGCGGCGGATGGAGTGGGAGTTGAAGCGAGTGGATACGATTGCGCGTGTTCGACGGGCCTTCCATGTGCAGGGCTGGTCGGTGAAGAAGATCGTCCGGGAACTGCATGTGTCGCGCAACACGGTCCGCAAGATTTTGCGTTCCGACGAGACCGATTTTACCTATGAACGAGAGCGACAACCGCTGCCGAGGATCGGAGCGTGGAAGGCCGAGATCGAGCGGTTCCTGACGACCAACGAGGGCAAGCCATCGCGCGAACGGCTGACGCTGATCCGGATTTACGAGGAGGTCCGGGCACTCGGCTACGACGGCAGTTATGACGCGATCCGGCGATACGCCAAGACCTGGGCGAAGAACCGTGGAGCCGTGACGGCGGAAGCCTATGTGCCGCTCTATTACGCGCCGGGTGAGGCCTACCAGTTCGACTGGAGCCACGAGATCATTCTGATCAACGGCGTGACGACGACCGTCAAGGTCGCTCACGTCCGGCTCTGCCACAGCCGGATGATGTTCGTCAGGGCCTATATGCGCGAAAGCCAGGAGATGGTGTTCGATGCGCACGACAAGGCCTTCGCCTTCTTCCGTGGCACCTGCACACGCGGCATCTACGACAACATGAAGACGGCGGTCGAAGCCGTATTCATTGGAAAGGAGCGGCAATACAATCGCCGCTTTCTGCAGATGTGCAGCCACTATCTGGTTCACCCCGTCGCCTGCACGCCCGCATCCGGATGGGAGAAGGGACAGGTCGAGAACCAGGTTGGCCTCGTGCGTGAACGCTTCTTCACCCCACGCCTTCGCGTCAAAAGCCTGGAAGAGCTGAACGTGTGGCTGCTCGATAAGTGCATCGCCTACGCCAAGGCGCACCGCCATCCCGAGCAGACCGAGCGGATGATCTGGCAAATGTTCGAGGAGGAGCGCGGCAGCCTCGTCCATTACGTCGGGCCGTTCGACGGATTCCACTGCGTCCCGGCCTCGGTGTCGAAGACCTGTACTGTCCGCTTCGACAACAACAAATACTCCGTCCTCTCAACTGCGGTCGGCCGGCCGGTCGAGGTTCACGCCTATGCCGAGAAGATCGTCATCAGGCAGGACGGTATGAACGTCGGTGAGCATCCTCGTTGCTTTGGCCGTGGCGAGACGATTTACGATCCCTGGCATTATGTCCCTGTTCTGGCGCGCAAACCCGGTGCTTTGCGCAATGGTGCGCCGTTCCGTGAATGGGTCTTACCCACAGCGATGGAGAAAGTGCGCCGGCGGCTGAAGAGCGTCCATGATGGTGATCGGCAAATGGTCACTATCCTTGGCTGTGTTCCCACCGACGGCCTGGCGGCCGTCGATGCTGCCTGCCAGGAGGCTTTGGATCACGGCGTCTGCTCGGCCTCGGTGATCATCAACATTCTCGCCCGCAGCCGTGATCCGGCTCCGGCCGCAACTCTGCAAACCCCGGATGCGCTGCGGCTTACCCATGAACCGGTCGCCGACTGCGCACGCTACGACAGCCTCAGGAGGGCAAGCTGATGGAACGCACACAGGTTCTCGAACTCATGAGCACGCTGAAGCTCTATGGAATGCGCAGCGCCTACGACGAGGTCATGGGCAACGGCATCAAACGGCAGCACGAACCGCCGCGCATCGTTGGCGATCTGTTGCAATCGGAGATCGCCGAGAAGCAGGCCCGCTCCATTCGCTACCAGCTCAGCATCGCCAAGCTGCCGCTCGCAAAGGACATCGATGACTTCGACTTCGCCGATACGCCCGTCAATGAACCCCTGGTGCGGGAGCTGGCTACCGGCACCTTCGTCGCCGATCAGCGCAATGTCGTTCTCGTCGGCGGCACGGGAACCGGAAAGAGTCACCTTGCCATCGCGATTGCTCGCGCGCTGATCCGCAACGGAACACGCGGGCGCTTCTTCAACGTCGTCGATCTGGTCAATCGGCTAGAGACGGAAACGCGCAGCGGCAAGCAAGGGCGGACGGCCGACTATCTCAACCGTCTCGACTTCATCATCCTCGACGAACTCGGCTATTTGCCATTTGCCCAGGCAGGCGGTCAGCTCCTGTTCCATCTGATCAGCAGGCTCTACGAGCGCACGTCGATCATCGTCACCACGAACCTGGCGTTCGGAGAATGGCCGACGGTGTTCGGCGACGCCAAGATGACGACGGCGCTCCTCGACCGCCTGACCCATCACTGCGAGATCGTCGAAACCGGAAACGAATCCTGGCGCTTCAAGAACCGCTCTCAAAGCTAAAGCCGACGAACGGCATCACCCGCACTTGGCCTACCCTCTGCAACCCCGGCCAGCGCCGGGCAGGCCAAGCGCTGATCTACATCATCAGGGGGTCAAGATTGGACGCCGATATGGGGTGAATTTTGGATGCCGATTGATATGGGGTTAGCCGCCCGACATATCCAGGGAGGACAGGCACATGCGAATGAGCTGCTCGCGGATGGTCTCCTGCTCTGCCAATGGCAGATCTCGTTTGAAGACGTTTCTCGCGGTTCCGAGGCGGAACGGTCTGGCGCGGCTTTTACGGGCTTTGAGGTGGCGCGGTGGGGAGGAGACGTCCATATGCCAATCCAAAAGGCGAATGATCGTTCATATGACCCTGGTTGCGACACCATGCGGACACGAAGCTATTCAGCCCTCATGGTTCGGCTCAGCGAGCAAGGCGCTGCCGCAAGTCTGCGGTAACGCCTTTGCCCGCGACGGCATCAATTGATCCAGCGTCACCTGGCCAAACCGCTCCATCAACAGGCTTTCCGCTTGCTGCATCGTCTCCGCCAGCGCGGCATTGACGGTCCCTTCGATCCTGCATTCGGGATGCCTCCCACGCGAGCCGATGGCAAAGAGCGTCGGCCGCTCCAGCGCTTCATAAATGGCTAGTAGCGTGATCTCCTCAAGGGGCCGCGCGAGTTGCCAGCCCCCGCCATGACCCTTGCCCGAGACGACGTGGCCCGCGCGACGCAAGCCCGCCATCGTCCTGCGGAACACGGCCGGGTTGGTGCCCATGCTTCGGGCAAGAACCTCCGAGGTTAGCGGCTCCGTCACCTGCGCCATGTGCAAGAGCACATGCAGCACGTCAGACAGTCTCGTATCCTTGTTCATTGCTTACCCGGTTCATTCGGTCTTCTTCCTGCCGCTGTTCATGTAGCATCACTTGATACAAGAAGCCAAACCATGTTATGCATCTTCAACTGATACATAAGAAGGTTCGTCATGAGCGGTAATCCCAATCCATTCTCAGATCCGGCTGCCGTGAGCGACTATGTCCACGAAACGCCGCGCAAGGTGCCAGGGCTCGCAGACCTTCACAAAATGACGACGCTGCTTCTTGCCGAACGGGCGCCGGGCGCCGCGGACGTGCTGGTCGTGGGTGCCGGCGGCGGCCTGGAGATCAAGGCCATGGCTGAGATGCGGCCGGACTGGCGATTTACCGGTGTCGATCCCTCGCCTGCCATGCTCGACATCGCCCGCAAAACCACATTGCGTTGCGTCGAGCGCACGCATCTTATTCACGGAACGGCGGTGGATGCACCTGATGGTCCCTTCGATGGGACGGTGTGCCTCCTGACATTGCACTTCCTCGAATGGCACGAACGGCTGGAGACCCTCCAGGAGATCCGCAGGCGTCTCAAACCGGGCGGCGTTTTTGTCGCCGCCCATCACACCAAGATCGATGGACAAGCGGATCTCTGGCTGGCGAGGTCTGCGACATTTGCCGCAGGCCCGACTTCGGCGCCTGGCCATGCCGCAGCGTCCGCCAAGGCCATGGCTGAGCGGCTGCCGCTGCTTTCGCAAGATCAGGAAGAAGCGTCCTTTCGCGAAGCGGGCTTCCGGCAACCAAGCCTGTTCTACGCCGCCCTTTCATTTCGCGGCTGGGTCATGACCGCCTGATGCTCCGCGTATCGCCCTGCTGATGAGGAGGGATCAGCCGTGACCGAAATCTTCGATTTCGCCTTCGGGCCCTATCAGCAAAGGGCCAATGTCTTTCGTGCCTTTGGCGAGGTTCCCGATCTCCTGAAGGGTGCGCGCTGATGCTGTCAGGGCGTTGGCGATCACGCGGCCGAAGCCGCTCGAGGGGTGGAGTGCCATAGATCTCAGCATGCCGGGCGATCCACAACGACAGCAGCTCATAGGTGCACGGAGCTGGTTTACCGGCAACTGCCCGGGGGCCCGTATGTCCTGCGAAGTCGGCTTATGATGCTGTGCAACCGCATTCTTGGCATTGAATCTCATGGCTCCTAAATGGCTGGCTGGCTGGCTGGCTGGCTGGCTGGCAGGATAGATCCTGATGTAAACACTGGGATGGATCGAGGAAGGGGAAGCTTGGCTGCGCCGAAGGGTCTCCGGTGGTTATCGGCTTGCCCATATCCAGGGAGCGCTAGAGGCTGCAAGCCATACGATCGGTCACGTGTCAGAACATGGCAGGTGGATGCAAAATATTACAGTAGACGGTCGGATTGTATTGTCAGAGCTAGCTATCTACTGCCCGGCTTTCGCACGCGCCCACCGGAGTTTTCTAGCTTTTCAGTTTTCGAGATCCCAGAGAATGAAATTATCAAATCCAATGTGTTCCAGTTCCGAAGGCCACAACAAACGTTCCGGTCAGTGAAGAGTGTGCACACCTTGCCTACGTGTATTGAGCAGCAGCGGTGTCGGAGTTTTCCTTCAGCACAGTGTCGAACCGAGGATGCATGAAGCCAAGAGAAGCGTCAGCCGGAATTCCACAGCCAGGGCAAGGCGGCCCTTTCCGGTTCGTCTGTGATGATGAAATTTGGTCGAAGGGCTTTCTCGGCTATCCTCGGCGTTGAGTAGAGCTCCCTGATCCTTCTGGGATTGGCTGTCCCGCTCCCGTTCTGCCTCGCCAAGCCGGAAGGCATTGCACCCGGGGCTAGCAGCTGACGCGGCCTTTCAGCTCGGCGTTTCAATCGTGCCGGACTTCCCCATCGGGCATCGATGTTTGGTGATCATGCAGGCGATCGACCGATATGGGGAATGCGAGCTGACCTCGGGTCGCCATGGTGGCCTGATGGGCTGACGTGGCATGCAAGATGAAACCGTATTATCGGCTTGGCGCGGAGCGCCCACGGTTTTCCAGTAGTTAAGTAGCCTCCTCTTCCCGTATGGTGAAGATGCTCGGCTCAGCTCTCCATCGCTCCTTTTCCAACGGAAGTCGCAAGCCTTGGATATCCAGACAGAATGGCTGAAAACTGCCCCGACAACGCTGCCGGAACCCCAAACATTCGTTCAGTGAAGGAAGTTCAGCCCAGGATCGCGGCACTTTTTGCTGGCCGTGGAACGGTATGCCCTCATCCCTCGCCACTGCTATCATCAGACTGACATTTTGCAGACCAGCACGTTCCTTAGCATGGCTGAAATTTTCGGAGGAGGAGGGAGCGCCGTCAGAAGCGAAGAGACGCTGGAGCTATGCAGCAAATTGCAGGCCAAATCGCTTCTTTGCGCGATAAGGCGCTCTCGTGGGGAAAGGACCTTGGTCATGAATGACTTCGATGCCGTTATCGCGGATGGTGGCCGTCAAATTATGTTTTCGATCGAGCGCCAGCCCTTCGAAATCGATGTGACATTTCCCGAGGGCCCGAATATTCGAAAGGCGTTCGACGCTCTCAAAACTGTCAAACGCAAATTGAATAACACCCGGCCTTTTGGCCGGACAAAGACCATCGGGGTCATCACTCATGAGGCAATGCTGCCGCTAGCGAAGAAGGTCGATGTCGCCATTCGCGTCGAGGGTATTGGCACCAATGACGGCAGTCGTCCTCAGGATGTTTGGCTGAAAGCTGGCACGACATGGGCCGATGTCTTCAAAGCGGCGACGGAGGAAGAGACGATGACTGATTTCGATGACGAATGGGAATTTGGCGATCCGGACGGGGAGGAGGAACTGGATTTGGACGATGATGGGGACGAGACTGTAGATACAGATTGATATGCAGAGGGATTAGTTTCGTGTGCTTGGCCTTTGAACCATGTCATGCCGTATGGGTTTGTGAGTTTCCAGAAAGTATCCAAGCCTGGTACCGGGGTTCGGATCGCTTAGTCATCTCGGCGTCCTGCCGAGCATTAGTCCTCCTGCCTAGTCGCGATCGCTGAGGGTGTGGCGGTGCAGTCACGTGGTTTTTGGTTGGCAGGATATAGAAGATGTAATGTCCGTTTGTTTGTTCGAGGCGTCGCACGCCTCATCGTTCGTTTGTATGTTCGTTTTGAATGGGCGTTTGAGTTCGGTCGCGGCCCGCACGGTCTTGATCGCATTCTCCCCCGCGCGCCGGTTGTCACGAAGACTGTCTTCCTTGGTGAAGGCGATTTGGCGCCGTCCAACGGCGTTTTGGTCCCCGCATTGTCTGCGCGCTCGGCATAGACTGAGGTTGTGACGCAGTGTATCGTCCACGGCCTTCGTCATCGCAGCGCGCTCCACGCAAGCGTCGACATGGGCTCCTCAGTCTCTGCCTCGCCGCCGCGACGCCCGGTGCCAATGACATTCGAAGCCACTATTTTGCTGCCCGCTCGTATTCCAAGATCGGCTGAAGCTCCGTCATTCAACTCGATCACATATTTGGTAGGTTCACTCGACATGACCACTGTCTCGCTATCCGGGGCAAGATGCGGCCTTATTTCTTGAACGACGCCCTCGTCGTCGACAAAGAGCATGTCAAGCGGCAGAGGCGTATTCTTCATCCACATTTTGGCGACACGGGGCTCGGGAAATACGAAGATCATCCCCCATCCGTTGGTTAGCCGCTTGCGATACATCAGACCGAGGGTTCGCTGCTTTCGTGATGCCGCGACTTCCAGAGCGACGCGGTGTATTGGACCCTCGGTGTTGACGATGGTCGCCTCAATTATGCTGGGATCGAAAGTCTCGCTGGACGCGGCCAGATAACCAAGGACAAACGATGTTGTTGCAAGGACAATCTTGAGAGCGCAATCCAAAATCTTCATTTGTTGATCGCTGCGGCTACAAACGTGGATTCGGCAACATAACATCGTATCGGATGGTCTGCAGCCTCCCCCAAAAGGCGACGATACCGTGCCTGGGCGAGGGTGTCGGCGGTGAGCCAGCCTTCGCCTATGCAATTGTTGGTCAAGATGGTTGAAGCTTTCGGCGCTCGTTGATTCGCATCCAAGATCCTTCAGATGGCGGTTTCTTCGTGAAATCAACGGCGTGCGCTTTTAGCACGCCGACAAAGCTTCCGGGCCGTCGGTCCGAATCCTTTAAACTGCAAAATGAGGCATTGGCAGCTTGCCCCATCATTTTTGTCGATCAATCATCGTCGCCGTTTCCGATCATTGTTGTTCTCAACGACGCGAGGCGTCTGTCGCTCATTTTGGCGGCCGATATTCCAAACCCTCGGCATCATGTCGCCGTCGTCAGCACCGACAACTGGTCGGTATCGAACCTGCGCCGCAAGTCTCCAATGGCTTCGGGGTCCGGCTTCTGTCCGAGCGCGAACCTCAACTTAGGCGCCAGCTCATACCTGCAGCTTTGCGCCCCTTTGTCGGACATAGGGTTTGCGGCGGTGGTGCCCGAAAGCGGACGTAGCATCTACCGAGAATGGCGCCAAATCTCAGAGCTTTGAAGCGCCAATGGCAGACGTCGGCAAACGTTCGGCCCGAACCGTTTGAAATCTTGACCTCCTCCAATAGCTCAAAGCCGCATCTGGGACGTATCCCTCAGGTAGAGGTCGCAAAATACAAAAGCACCCATGCGACGTATCTGTTTGCGCTAGACAACTATGAGGGGACGGATAATGTCGACTTATCAGGTAACGCGACGCGATCGCGAGAAGGAAAAATTGGGGCGTGGCGCTTATCCCGACGGCAAATGACATCCAAGTGAGAGAAGTGCTCACCAAGTTCGAAGCCGAGTTTGCAGCGGTGGCAACGGCGATCGAAAATGGCGAATTTGCTCTGTGGATCGGGTCAGGGATCTCAAGAGAGGCGCCGAAGCTTGGAGATCTTATCGAGCGGGCTTTCGACTTTATTCGTACCAGGGCGATCGACGCGGCAACCGCCGACGACTACATGCCGGCGCTTGAGGAAGCGCTAGCGCTTGCTGAGGTAAATCCAGTTGATGTCGAGCCACAGTTCGGTCAGCCCCTAGCCACATGGCCTCAGCGCCCCGCTATCATCGAACGGCTATGGAATAAGTATTCTCGTGTCCTGGACATCCGGATCGCCGGAACTGCTGCTGATTTTATCCTCTGGGACGCAATCGACATCCGACAGGCTTTCTCACATCCAGCGCCGCCGGCGGCCGAACATCTGTGCATCGCGATCCTTATACTAGAGGGCGCCGTGCGGTCTCTTGCGTCGGCAAATTGGGACGGTTTCATCGAGGCAGCCGTAGCCCGCCTCAGTAACAACCTGCCTGGCGTTCTGCAGGTCGTCGTCGATCCCAACCAACTTCGTGGGCCTGCCGGCAATGCACGGTTGCTGAAGTTTCACGGCTGCATTGTTCACGCCGAACGTGAGCCTGCAGTGTTCAGGCGCTTCTTAACTGGAAGTTACACCCAGATCATGGGTTGGCCTGAAAATGCTGATTTCGCCGCGATGCGTAACGCTGTGGTCGCATTGGCGACCGAACAGAAAACCTTGGTTCTCGGACTTTCCATCCAAGACAATAATCTCCAAACGCTCTTCGCAAGGGCCAGGGCGATACATGCATGGCCGTGGCCGTGCGCGCCAGCAGCGCCTGCACATGTTTTTTGCGAAAACCAGATCCAGCAAGGCCAGCGCGATGTGCTGAAACTCTCCTACGGCGAGGCTTACAACAACAATCCAGCGGCTGTTCACGAGGCAACGCTGTTGCGGGCATGGGGCGAAAAAGTTCTGATTGCCCTTGTCCTGAAGCTTGTCGCCGGCAAACTTTCCAGATTCATGGAGCTTGCTCTGGCTCCCATGGGCAAAGGGATGATTGCCGCCGCGTTCGCACCATTGCTGACGGCGTTGCGCAACGATATTGCCGAACTTGCTGTGCCTGACCCCGGAGCGCATAATCGCACAAATTTTACAAATCGATCGATCGGCCTCTGGTCGCGGATGCTGTCGATTTACCGCAGTGGGGTTCTTCCAGTGAACCCAGACGCCTACGAGACACTCAGCAGCTTCACTCCCAATCTCATTGCCGCTGACCAAAATGCTCAAGCGATGGGGCTTGGGCGTCTGGGTGTGGCCTTGTCACTTCTTCAGCATGGCCGTGAAGCGGGGGTTTGGGAGTTGCATCCGCCGGCGTCGAACGATTTGGCGTCGGGTGCTATGACGGCGCGGCCGTCACGGCCCGGAGGAACTGACCGCCCGCTCTTCCTGGTGAAATCGGCAACTGAAGCGATCTCGCTCAAGAGCCAGGGCGCCTTTGCAAACGACAACGCGATCATCGTTCATGCCGACGATGCATGGCATCACATGGTTAGTGGAGGCGCAACGTCGCGGCGAGTTCGTGGAGCGCCCGGTCGAACAGGTCGCATCCAAGATACCCACGTGAGCCTGGGCAATCTGTTGTCGCGCTGTGCTGACGCTCCCACTCTACAGCAGGAGTTTGTCGCGGGGATCATGCTATGACCGGCTCGCCTCTCGTGAATGCAATCCAAAAGCGGCTCCGCCGTGGCGGTTATGATGATGTTTCTACACCATTCAAGGTTGCGGGCGTCGAATTTCGGTTCACTGCCGCGATGAGGGGCCGTGGGGGTCGTGCACTCGATCTCGTCATACTGGTCGATACGATGACGGGCGATTTCGGCGATCGCGACGGCACCTTGGTTCGTCAGAGAGTAGAAGCGCTTAGCCGCGCTCTCGACGTCACCGCGTCACGTTATGTGATTACGGTTATCCTAGCGGGCGCTGTCCTCGCGGAGGGAATAGAAATCTTGTCGGAGACGTGCCGCGTCCTGCAGGTCGAGAGCGTTGCACTCAACGACGAGGGTGATCCGGCGGATGAGAAAGCCGAGCGATGGCTCGACGATCGTATACGGGTGCTTCTTCCCTTGACGCTTCCAACGCTCACATCTGACGCGCACCAAGACGGCGGATCCACAATGGATCAGCTCGCTCGCGCGCTGCCCCCGACCACGCAGAAGACACTCGTTGACGCCTTGATCGCAGCTTCGAGCGCTGGCGAAGAGGCGGTGACTGAAGCCGCTGCATTGATCATCAACCAAGCACTGCAAGTCGAAACTGGAGTGGATCCATCATGAGTGATCTTGTCCTAAAAAGCCTCGACGTCAGTAATTTTCGAAGCATCCGCGGCAAAGTCCACGCTCCACTCGATGCCAAAGTGATCCTTGTGCACGGCGAGAATGGAGCCGGCAAGACGAGCCTGTTGTCGGCGGTTGAGCTCGCGTTGACAGGACGGATCCAATCTCTGGAGCGTGCTGATCCGGACTATCAAAGGCAATTGCTGCATCGAACGGCTACCGAGGGAACTGTCTTGATCAAGACGGTTACTGGAACGGCCGAACAGAGCTACGGTGCTCTATTGAATCCGACCGGGGCCATTTCGAATTCCGCTCTCGAGCAACAAAGCGCCTCCTTTTTCAGGGAACGCGTCTTCCTGCCGCAATCGCTGCTCGGTCAGTTGCTCCAAATCTATCAGGATGCCGGCAATGACGCAGGTTCGCCGCTCGCGCAATTCGTCGGCAAGCTCCTCGGCCTCGATCGACTGGATGCTCTCGAAGCTGGCCTGAAGCCCTTCGTCGACGTGCGAAACGTGCGGAAGAACGTAGACGGCTGGCTCGCGATGGAAAACGAGAAATCGCGTCTCGATCGCTTGCTGTCGGATCAGAAGAAGAGTCGCCAGTCTTTTGACCAGCAGGTCCAGTCGCTCATTTCAGAGCTTACTGCCCTATGTACGTCGCTAGGATTGACCAACACGGTCGCTGAGGCAGATCTGTCCGAGGTAGAGGTCGCAATCGCTGACCGTGGAGATTCTGAGGCTTTTTCGCTTCTGACTGACCAGCAACGAAGATTGGCATCAATCAGGCGCGAGATTGACGCGGCCCAGAACACCGCAGATTCTGGGCTTCCAACGACCAATGGAGATGAAGCCCGCGAGGCATATTTGCAGTGGGAGGAAGCCTATGGCGCGCAAGTTATTGCGTTGCGCAGTCGCGTCGAAGAGGTGCTGGCCAATGTCTCGCTTCCACCCAATATCGGCGAGGTTGTTGACATCGTGGTTTCCCAGCTGCGGACCGAGCAATCACAGCTCTCCGATCGTACGTCCCAGGCCCGAAAGGACATCTCAAGGCACGCAGCGGCGCAAGATGAACGCGATGTGGCGCAGCGCCAGCGCCAAACAATCGATGAAGAAGTAGCTCGCCTTTCGACAAACTCGGGTACCCTTGGCTCAGCGCTGGCGGAACTAACGGCCTTCATTTCAGATGACGTCTGCCCGGTATGCGATCGAAACTTTGGTGAGATCAGCCAAGTTCCACTCACGGAGCATGTTCACATGAAGGTTCGTACCCTGTCTGCTTCGGCAGAGCGATTGCTAACGCTAGGGCGCACCCGAAGCGAACTGCAGGTCAGCATCGAAAGGATCGATCGTGAGCTCGAGGCAATCGCCACTCGTAGGATCGACGATGAGACTTTGGCGGAGCTGGACCGGCGGCTCGCCTCAATTGTGGCAGTGATTTCGGAAATTGAGAGTTTGGGCGACGCGATACGTGAAGGCAGCCGTTTGCGTGCCCTCGATGTTGCAGCACGCCGCATCGCAAGTGTGGCCGAAACGACCAACATCTCGCTGGTCGCAGCGCGAGAGACCCTGAACGAATTTGCGCTTTCCGTCGGCGACACACCATTACATCAGGGTGAGTCATTCGCGGCGGGCGCAACTCGCCTTGAAACGTTTCTTAATGCCAAGGCAGCCCGTCTGGATCTCCGGCTGTCAACTCGACGCAATGCAGCGGACAAGATCGCCACGATTCGATCAATGGTTTCGCGACGCAAAGACGTCGATGCGCAAATTGCAACAGACCTCGCAGCGTGGGAACTGGCTGACCATGCGCTTGCGCGTGCTCAAGCTTTACGAGATCAGGGTAACGAAATTAGAAACGTCGTTGACCGCGTTCGCTCATCGATGATCCGGCGAGAGTTTAATGAGCGGCTCAATCGTCTATGGCGCGATCTGTTCGTTCGCTTGGCCCCAGGCGAGCCATTCGTCCCCGCCTTTCGGATTCCAGAATCGTCGACGCAAAAGTTGCAACCGCGGCTTATCACAGAACATCGAGATGGCGGGGACGCAGGTGGCACACCGGGCGCAATGCTGAGCGCTGGAAACCTCAACACAGCGGCCCTGACACTATTCATTGCCCTGCACCTGTCTGTACCGAATGAACTTCCCTGGCTCATCCTCGACGATCCAGTTCAATCAATGGACGACGTTCACATAGCTCACTTCGCAGCCTTGCTCAGGACGCTTTCAAAGGAGCACGGTCGCCAGATAATGATAGCGGTCCACGACCGCCAGCTCTTCGAATATCTCAAGCTTGAGCTCAGTCCGGCCTTTTCCGACGACAGTCTCCTGACGCTTGAATTATCGCGTGGACCACGTCGGGACAGCGTATGCGTTTCGCAACGCTTCTCGTTCAAGGAAGAGACAGCTTTGTTTGCAGCCTGAGATGCTCCGCAGGGCCGGAAGCGCGCCTAGTTCACCAGAACCTGACAGGCAGATTTCGGCCCCAATCCCGCCAGTGAGCAAAGCGCCTTCGAGTTGGCCGTTACCGATCTTGAACCAAGCTCCCCTAAGCAGCCATTCGTTGAATTCCGCAGCAAGGTCCTGATAGGGCGGAAAGCGGATATGCGGCGCTGCGGCTGCGCTCCCCAGCCACTAGCGATTGCTGCCATTCACGAGCCCGTATCCCACCCTTCTGGCAGAACCTCGCTCCTCACCCCCGAATATGCCCGGTGCGCGGAGGCAGAGTGCCGCAGCAGATTTTGATGCCCGGCCATCTCTCGACTAAGTCACGGGCTCGGCAACGGCTGCGTGCCTTATGACGATGTCTAGAATTTCCGCCGGCTTGAACGCGACATCCCATGCCCAGTCGCCGAAGCCGCCCGCCGCGTTTACCGCCTTCACCCACTCGTTCAACGCGCCCCGCTTGGCCTTATTCTGAGGGCTGTCGGTGCCTTTGATCTCAATCGCCAGAATGGTGCCGCTGGCAAGGCGGACGAGGAAATCCGGAACATACCGTCGCCGTGAACCGGCCCACATGTAGTAGATCTGGAAGCCGAGATGATCGTTCTTGGCATAGGCGATGACGTCGTCGCGCTTCTCGAAGATGTTCGCTGCATGTCCTTCCCAGGATGAATCCCCGACCAGGTGGCTGATATGCGACTTGGTGGTCGGAAAGCACGGCTTGGTGGTGTACCAGGTCCGCATCTGGCCGGTGGCGCCGATCGGGTTTTCCTCGTCGAACACCGGCGTCAGACGTTCCGTGTTCTGCTCGGTCACGTTGCTCAGCACATGCTGAACCACAAGGTCGATGTTGAGTGCGATCAGAATCCGCCGCCGAAGCGGGTCGGAGTGAAAGAGCGACGGGATGTTGAGGCGGTCGGAGTTGAGGAACGCCTCGACGATCCTGACCAGCTGCGCCGCGAGATACTCGTGGTTACCCGAAAAACCGTGGCTGAGTTCGGCGAAGGCCTTCCGCGCTGCTTGAAAGACGAGACGTTGCAGACGAAAGCCGTCAGGCAGTTTCTCGAGGTCGATGGCTGTCACCTTGCCCATGTCGGTCGCGCCGCCGAGCGCGGGGGCCAATTCCGCGCTGATTGGCGTGCTGGCAGGGTCGAGCACGAGCGGTGTTACCTTGCTCCAGTCCATGGAAAGTTGCGGTCTCACGACCGTTTCAACCCGTAGCACATTCGGCCAGCGAAGTTCCAGGTGGGCCCGCTCGGGCAGGACTTCGATCTGGGTGGTCGGCTTCGGAGGCGGCGGAGCTTCACCGCCTTCGCCTGTCTCCGAAATGGAAAGCGGCACACCGAAAACGTTGACGTATTCGGGCAGGAACAGACCATTATCGTCCGTGTCATAGGACACCCGACGCAATCCGCGCCCAACGACCTGTTCGCAGAGCAGCTGCGAGGTGAAGGCCCGGAGACCCATGATGTGCGTGACGTTCTTGGCGTCCCATCCCTCCGACAGCATCGCAACCGATATGACGTTCTGCAGATCCTGTCCGGCCGCACCCCGCTTTCCGACGTTGTCGACGATCTCGCGCAGCAGATCCTCCTTCTTCAAGGCGAGGAACTGCTGGCGGCGCGTTTCCGGGATGTCTGCCGCATCGATGATCGCTTTCAGCCGGGCCTCGTAATCCTTGTCGGAGGTCGCGGTCTCGCCGATCTCCGCCTTCTCCAGAACCTTGGAATCGACACGGAGCGTTCGAGTCGGTGCGTGCAAGTCGGGCCAGTGCGCATCGCCCTTGTTGAAATAGGTCTCAATGCGGGCAGCGGTCTCGGTGCGATTGCAGACCGTGAGCATGACGGGCGGCGAATGATGTCCGGCCTCCTGCCATTGCGCCCAGGTTTCCCGCCAGTCGGCGCCGAGCAGCGTATAGGCGTCCTGGACCAGCTTCGGCAGCGCCTCATGCGCTTCGGCCTTGCGGTTCAGATCTTCGGAAACGGTCGGGTCGCGGTAAATGTGGTAGAGTTTCGAGCGCAGCGTCTTCGCATCCGGAACCGCATCGTCCCTGACCACCACGCGCGGGGTCTTCACCAGTCCGGCCTCGATCGCGTCGTTCAGGCCGAAATCCGAGATGATCCAATCAAACAGCGCCGAATCGGTGCTCTTCTTACCCGTCGGCGCGAAGGGCGTGGCCGACAGGTCGAAGCAGCGCTGGATGCGTCGGGTCTTGTGGATGCGGTCGAGCCCCTCGATCCAGCGCGTTGCCTCGTCGAGGTCGATGCCATGCTCCTCGGCATGCTTCTTGCTGATCTTCACCTCGGGCGGCTTGCGATAGGCGTGGTGCGCTTCGTCGTTGATGACGATGATGTCCTTGTGCGCCGCCAGCTTGCCCAGCACGCGCCGTGTGAAGGCCTCGTCGGATTCGCGCCCCTTCTTCACCACAGAGCGGTCGGCTTCCTTCAGGGGCATCAGCGTGTGCCAGTTCTCGATCAGCACCTCGGCCTGGTTCAGCTTCTGGCGCAGGGCCTCGGACGGGCACAGGTTGAATTCGTCGTAATAGCTGCCCACGCGGGGCAGCAGCACCTGCAGCCGTTCCTTTACCGTCAGGCCCGGCGCCACGATGAACACGGCGCGGCTGAAGTCCTTGTTCCGCTTAGGATAGGTCAGCGCGTTCAGCACTTGCCAGGTGATGATCATCGCCATCACCGTGGTCTTGCCCGCTCCCGTAGCCATCTTGTTGCAGAGCCGCTCCCAGTCGCCGCCATCGCCGGGGATCGCGATGCCCTGCTTGTAGGCCTTGGCGCCCTCGACCCACCAGATCAGCGTCTCGATGGCCTCAAGCTGACAGAAATAGAACGGATGCTGCCGCGCCTCGCGATCGTGCCAGTGCTCCAGCAGTTTGCGGGTGACGATGGTCACGCCAGGCCAGCCGTCTTCGCGCCACTGATCCACGCGGGTACGGATCGTGTTCACCAGGTACAGCACCTCGGTGCGCTTGGTGTTGTTGCGCGCGTCGAAGACCTCGTAGCTTGCCGGTCGCCGCTCGGATTTGATCTCCAGCTTGCCGCCCTTGGCCTCGACCCAATGCTGCGCCGGGCAGGCGAAGGGCGAATTGATGATGAGGGACATGGGCTTATCCCTCCAGCGACATTATCTTGAGCGACTCGATCCCGCGGTCGTCCACGATCTTTACCGCGATGCGCCGGTTCTCGCCTTCTTCGAAGGGCAGCGAGACTGTGCCGTGGAACTGCTGCAGCAGGTCCTCGTCCAGTTCAGCCCGCACGGTCTTGCGCAGGCGGTTCCAGCCACCCTTCGCATCCGCCATCGGGAAGAACACCTGATGCGGCATCAAGGATCGGTTGTCGTAATCCACGTCCAGCGACCACATGGCGATCTGCTTGGTGCCGCCCGAAACCAGATCGCCCTTGCGCGGATCGAAATAGTCGAAACCGTTGACCTGAACCTCCCACAACCCGTCCTTGCGCCTGCGCAGGTCCACATCGGGCTGGCCCATCAGCCAGAAGGATTGGTTGGAGCTGCGGCCCTTCTTCAAATCCTCGGTCAAAAGGTCGGTGTTCATCTGCGCCTTGAGCAGCGTCACGCCGGGCCAGTTCACCTCGTCGATGTCCTTCGCGGCCTCCGGATCGAAGGTGAAGGCGCAGAACAGGATGAATTTCGGCGACGGGCGCAGGGTCTCGGCCTCGGTCAGCGCTAGTTCCACCTGCCGCTGCTCCAAAGCCGCGTGCTCGGGGCCGAAGCTGACGACTACGCGCTCGCCGGTCTCGGCCAGCGATCCGCTGGCGTGGATGTGCTTCAGTCCCGGCAGCGTCTCGAACTCGGCGAAGCGGAGCATGGCGCCGCCCTTGCCGCGCACGCCGGTCTTCAGGAGTTCGTTGCGCCACAGCGCCTGGCGTGACGTCTCGCCAGAGCGGGCGACGGTCTCGTCGGCCTCTTGCGGGGGTAGGCTGTCGTCCAGCGACAGGACTGTCGGCGCCGGCACCGCCTCGACCGAGAACGGCCCGCAAATGCGCAGCTTGGAGCGGTCGATGCGCGGCTTGTCGTAAAGCGTCTCCTGCTCGGCGTGGTCACTGATGCTCTGGTCCATGCGGCGCTGCATCGCCTGACGGGCGGTGTGGAAGGCCTCAAAAGCGGCGCGGGCGGCCTCCGGCCAATCCTCGGGCCAGTCGAAAGGCACCTCCCATTCGTGCAGCGTGTCGCCCTTAGCGAAGTCCACCGGTTTGCCCTTACGCAAGCCGTGCGAGGGCTTGAGGGACTTCGGCGGTGCGGCGGTCAGCGCGGCGTTGAGGTCTGCGAGCGTCGCCGCGATCTTCGGGTGTTCTTCGTTCCAGATGGTGTCGATGTCAGGGTTTGTGACGATGCTCTTCAACATGACGTGCGGGACGGACGCATAATCGAAGCCGCCCTTCAGCCCTTCATGCGGGTAGCGGAGCGCGTAATAGTCGAAGCTGGCGGTCATCAACCGCTGCTTGGCCAGAGTGATCGCCACGCGTGAGGTGTCGCAGGTGATCCAACGCCGCCCCCATTTCTCGGCCACGGCCGCAGTAGTGCCAGAGCCGCAGGTCGGATCAAGGACCAGATCGCCGGGATCGGTCGCCATAATCATGCATCGTTCCACGACTTTTTCCGAAGTTTCAACCACATAGCGTTTCTCTGATGCGAAGCCCGCGATGCCGGTATCTGCCCACATGTTGTCTTCCGCAAACGCAGGGAAATCATCAAAATAGCGGACATAGTAGAGGCCTGTTGAAGTGGCGCTAAGACGTCCCGCCTTCTTCAAGCGCAACATTCCTTCTTCGTTAGTTTTCCAACGGACTTTTTCCGAGGGGAGCAGTTCAACCCCGTCAAACTCTACCGGAAACCACGACGCAGCCCCCTCACCCTTGTCGCGCCCAGCGCTCTGGCTGGTGAGGTTGTCAATTCTGAATACCCTTGCCTTCTTATCGAGGGAGGCGGGATCACTCAGTTCTGTTTTTGTGATTGCGCGCTCAGAAAGATTGGGAAGACGAACTTTCCTGTAGGCCGAGCCTCCTACGCCGCCAACTTCTTTCACGATGTATGGCTGCCGGAATTTCAGGTGCGCTTTGTCTTTTGCGTAGAAAAGAATGAGATCATAGGTTCCAGATAGGTTTTCCGATGTCGCACTCGATGTCTTCGTAAAGATGATCTGTGAAACGAAGTTCTCAAGGCCAAATACTTCGTCGAGCACGTCTCGGACCAAATGGCAATTTTCTTCGCCAATCTGCACGAAAACCGACCCACTCTCGGTCAGCAATTCCCGCGCCAGCATCAGCCGGTCGCGCAGATAGGTGAGGTAGGAGTGGATGCCGAGTTCCCAGGTGTCCCGGAACGCCTTGATCATCTCGGGTTCCTGGGTCAGGTCATCATCCGAGCGGTCCTTCACGTCGCGCTTGTTGGTGAAGGGCTGGAAGTTCGACCCGTATTTGATGCCGTAGGGCGGGTCGATGTAGATCATCTGCACCTTGCCGCCCATGCTCTCCTTGGTCAGGAGCGAGTTCATCACCAAGAGGCTGTCGCCCGCCACCAACCGGTTCGACCAGCCCTTTTCGTGGTGGTAGAAATCCAGCGCCTGGCGCAGTGGCAGGTTCTCGAACGGCGCCGCGAACAGGTCCGGCTGCCGCCATTGCGTCGCCGCGTCCTTACCCTTCAGACGCTTTGCCGCATTGGCGAGGATCGTCGCCGGGTCCACCCGTTCATGGACATGGAGCGAGACAGTATCGACCTCGACGCTGGTCCGTTCAGCCTTGCCTGTCCAGTTAAGATAGGGCGCCTGCAGCCGCTTCAGTTCCTGCAGCGCGTCCCGCATCCGCTCCGGATCGTCGCTGGCCAGCGCATCGTCGATGAGCCGTTCGATCCCGGCCCGCGCAGAGTCGAAGTTCAGCACTGGGTCCAGATGCGGGTCATATGCCCAGACCGTCTTCTCGCCATCCGGATCGGTGCCGGCATGGACCATCCCGACCTCGGGGTTATTCACCCGCGTCTCGCCGTGGCGGTAGGAGAGGACCTGCACCGGCCCGTCCGGCCTGCGCGCGGCCATTTTCCCGGCCTTGGCCAGCGTCTTCCGTGGCGCAGCCTCTTCGGTGTGGGTCAGTTCGAACCCATCGTCCTCGTCGCCCTCATCCTCGTCCAGGACGCCATCCTCATCGTCCGGTTCATCTATGACACGGAAGATCGACCCGCCACGTCCCTTGCCACGGCCCAGCACGCCCTCATCGGTCAGCGCATCGCGCGCGGCTATGTAGTCGTCTTCGGCAAGGTCCGGCATGTGCTCGCGCAGCAGCGCCAGCATAGCCCCGTTGCCAATGGTGGAACCATCTTCGGGTGTCAGGGACAGGATCAGGTTCGAAATATCGGACATGGGGGCCAGGAACTCACGAAACGGTCTTGTTTTCCACTACCTATCGCGTCGGTTGTCCGTTTGCACCTAGAAATTCAATTCCCTCATGCCCGACCGAAGATCAGAAAGCGAGCGAGTATGCGAATGGCCCATTCGGCGAAGCTGCAGTATCGAGGGTTGTCGCAAATGGCCTCTAAGGGACGTAAGTGACACCGCTCCTGTCAACGCGGAACGTCTGCTTTACCCTCTGCCCTCCAACAAACGGCCTGGCAGGTTGCGGCCCCAAATCAGTCATTTCAGGCACGCCAAGTTTTTCGCCGTCAATCAATTCCGGGCCCGGAGAAACGTTCAACGACACTCCTTCCACCCGAAGAGCGGGGTGGGTGCGATGGCACCGACCCATTCTCGGTCTATCAATATTTGAGTTTGAAACGGTGAGGAGCCGATGCCGGCATCGGCTGTCATATGGATGGTGTCTGATTGACGCGTTATACGTGTCGGCATGGCTAAGAAGCAGCTTTCCGTTGGTCTCGACCGAACGCTTTCGTTTCTGTCTGATGTTCGGCAGATAAACAACCACGCAGACCTGACCGCAGCTGTAAAGCGAGCCACGGCCATGTTCGGGGTTGAGAAGATTCTGGCGGGTTTCATCCCAAAACCCGGAACTCTGCCGAGCGAGCAATTGCGCCACGTGCTCCTCTCCGACTGGCCCGAGGATTGGGCCACGATCTATTTTCAAAGGGGATTGCTGTTCCAGGACCCCACGATTCGCCGTGTCCTCCGCATGCAGCCGACATTCGCCTGGTCCGAGCTGCGGAGCCAACCGGACCTCGGCAAGAGCGAGAGCTTCGTCATGGACAGTGCCCGGGACTTCTCGTTGCAGAGTGGCTGCACGGTTCCGTTGTTGTCTCTCGATGGACGCCATGTGGGGTTCTCATTCGCCGGCTCTCACATAGACGACAGCCCGGAAGCGAAAGGAGTGATGACGCTCATCGCGAGCTTTGCCTTCGGACGAGCGGTGGAACTCAGGAACAATGAGCTCCGCGCGATGGTGCGCCTGACCGCCCGTGAGCGGGACACCTTGTCCTGGATCGCAGCCGGAAAGACCGACTGGGAAATAGGGGTCATCTTCGGCATCTCGGAGAAGGCCGTCGCCAAGCACGTATACAATATCCGCATGAAGCTCGGAGCAGTGAACCGCGCGCATGCCGTCGCCGAAGCTTTTCGTCTGAGACTGATCAGCTAACGGCTGTCAAGGTGGGGACTTCCCCACTGTTGTGCCTCATTCCGAAACAGCAGACTTGCTCCAATTTGCTGGGGGCTTGTCATGATCGAAATCATCACCACCGAAAACATCCACCTCTACCGGACCGAAATGGATGAGGCATACCGGCTTCGTCACGATGTCTTTGTCGACGAAAAGGGCTGGCGTGATCTGGCGCAGGCGGACCAGCGCGAGATCGACCAGTTCGACAACGAACATGCCCTGCACATGATTTGCAGGCAGAACGGCAAGGTTGTCGGCTATCAACGGATGCTGCCGACCACCAGGCCGCATCTGCTGTCCAGCGTCCTCGCCGACCTATGCGAAGTCGAGCGGCCGGTCGGCGACGATATTTGGGAGTGGACGCGCTACTGCGTCGCAAAACCCCACCGCGAGCGCGGACGCGCACTCAGTCCGGTCGCCAATGCACTGCTGTCTGCCATCGTGGAATGGGGAATGGAGTCTGGGGTCGACCGTATCATTATCGAGATGGAACCGATTTGGCTCCTGCGCTTGGTTCAGCTCAATTTCATGGTTACGCCGCTCGGCATCCCGAGAGAAATCGGCGGAGATAGCGTCGTGGCTGTCGTTGCCAAATTCGATCACCGCACGCTCCAAATGCTGCAGGCCATGCGCGGAAACAGCAAGCGGGTGCTCAAGGACGGCCCCCCATTGGCTGCCGTGGCGGCGCAATAGAAATGGACAAGAGGCAACATATGGCCACCTCGGTAAAGGAGGCATCCTTGGACATTTCCAAAGCGCGCCAGGAAATACTGAATACCGTTCAAGCCGCCCGGCAGGGAGGACATCTGTTCCTGATATACCTTTTGGCCATGGTCCTTGAAGAGCTTACCAATATCGAACGCGGGCAGCCGACCGAACTCTAGGGTTGGTCATCCGCTGCCGTGGCAATCGCGGTGACAAATGACACGACCGCCCTTCGCAGCGCGGGGCTTTTGATATTGGAAAAATGCCTGTTCATTTCGAGGGCATCGCCGGCGGCAATCAGGTCGACCAACTTGCGCATTTCGGCTGACGTGTCAGCGATATCCGGCGTTGCCCTTTCTGTTTCGTCGAAAAAGAAGTCCGGCGGCACCCCGAGAGCATTTGCCGCCGCGACAATTCTGCTGGCGCTGATCCGATTTTTTCCGTTCTCGTACTTCTGTATCTGCTGGAATGTAACGCCGAGCAGACCGCCGAGTTCGGCCTGACTCATCCGCCTCAGGCGACGCGCATTCTTGAGACGCGAGCCCGCGCGAACGTCAGCCTCATTCGGGCTTTTCTTGTGAGTTGCCACCATTCCGTCTTGTCGCCGAAAGAATTGAATTGTCACCATAGATGCAAACTATGATTGCATCAATACCGGCAGCCCAGGCGCCAACGGCGAGGAGTTCCAACTGCCATCTCGCAGCCACAGCATCTAGAGCGCCAGCTGCAGTTGCGGTTCCGTCGATAACGCCCGCTGCTCCAGCGAAGACAGCGTGACGCCGAGGAGACGAATTCCCTTCTTCGGTGGAAAGACCGGCGCGAGAAGGATGCCGACGACGTCTTCAAGATCGGCGATTGCCGGCAGTGCTTGAGGAAAGGTCCTGCTGCGGGTGATCTGGCTGAAATCGGCAAACTTGACCTTCAGCGTCACGGTCTTGGCGCCAATCTCATTGGCCTCGCAATAACCCCATACCTTTTCGATCAACGGCCGAAGTCCTTCTCGTGCCAACTCAAAGGAATGAATGTCCTCCGCGAATGTGTCTTCGGCGCCGACCGATTTTCGCACCCGGTCCGGTCGGACCTCGCGATTGTCGATCCCACGGGCGATCCCGTAGAAATATGGTCCCGACTTCCCGAAATGCTGAACGAGAAACGCGAGCGTCTGTGCCTTGAGATCCGCGCCGGTCTCGATGCCGAGCCGATGCATCTTCTCGGCGGTCGCCGGTCCGACACCGTGGAACTTCTTGATCGGAAGCCGCTCTACGAAGCCCGGTCCGTTCCTCGGTGTTATAACGGCCTGGCCGTTCGGCTTGTTGAGATCGCTCGCCATCTTGGCCAGGAACTTGTTGTAGGAAATTCCCGCTGACGCGTTCAGTCCCGTCGCGACCTTGATCCTCGCGCGGATTTCCGCGGCGATCTCGGTCGCGATCTCCATGCCCTTCAGGTTTTCGGTGACGTCGAGATAGGCCTCGTCGAGCGACAACGGTTCGATCAATGCCGTGTATTCGGCGAAGATTGCGCGGATCTGCGACGACACAGCCTTGTAGACGTCGAAGCGTGGCGGGACGAAGATCAGGTCGGGGCATTTGCGCCTGGCCGTCACCGAGGGCATCGCCGAGTGAACGCCGAATTTACGCGCTTCGTAGCTTGCCGCTGCCACCACGCCGCGGGCGGCAGGACTGCCGACGGCGACCGGCAAACCCTTCAGCTCGGGATTGTCGCGCTGCTCGACCGATGCGTAGAAGGCATCCATGTCGATATGAACGATCTTGCGCGGCCGGCCCTGGCCTTCTTCGTCTGTCATGGACCCGCTTCCGTCCGCATTATGAACCCGAATATGGGATATGCTTGCCGCATTTCCCGCCGGTTGACGCCAAAACGCGATCGCATGAGAAAAATTTCCGATCCGTTCATCGGTTTGAATCCTTTCGCGGATTCACCAGCCTGGCATCGCCTCTCAACTTTGACGGGTCGTATGCGCATTGACTCGTTTTCAGCAAAAGAACAAATACAGAACATATGCCAGTTTCTCAAGCCGAAAACGGGCTGCGAAAGAAGACCATGACTGCCGCCTCCATCTCGAACACTGTCCTCGACGAGTTGCGCGAGAAGATCGCCAACCTGGAGGGGGCGGGCTCGCGCCATCGAAGCGTTCTTCCGTTCGGCGTGCCGGAGATCGATGCGCGCCTGCCGGGTGGCGGACTTGCCTGCGGCGCCCTGCATGAGGTGGCGGGTGGTGGAAACGGTGCAATTGACGGGGCGGCGGCCGCGCTCTTCGTCGGGGGCATCGCTGCTCGAACCACCGGCAAGGTGGTCTGGTGCCTCACGCGCTTCGATCTCTTCTTTCCGGCACTCGCTCAGGTCGGGCTTCACCCCGACCGCGTCATCTTCGTCGAGTGCGACAAGGAAGAGACGATGCTCGCCAGCTTCGAGGAGGCGCTGCGCTATGGCGGCCTCGGGGCCGTCGTCGCCGAACTCGTGCGCCTGCCGATGACGGTGTCGCGCCGGCTGCAGCTTGCCGCTGAGAAGTCGGGCACATTGGGTCTGGTGATCCGCCGCTGGCGGCGCCAGAGCGAAGCCTCCGACTTCGGTTCGCCGACGGCTGCGGCAACGCGGTGGCGGATCTCGGTTCTGCCGTCCGAACCGTTGCCGGTGCCGGGCGTCGGGCGGGCGCGATGGCTCGCGGAACTGATCCGGGTGAGGGCAGGAGAGAGCGCGGAATTTGTCTTAGGTGCATGTGATGGTCAGGGTCGTATCTGTCTTTCTTCCGACGCTGGCGACGGATCGGGTGAGACGCGCCGATCCCTCGCTGCCCGTTGAAACCCCGCTCGCGGTAATCGCCAGGAGCGGTTCGAAGCGGTGGATTGCCGCGGCCGACAAGGCGGCTCTCCAACACGGACTTCATGTCGGCATGCCGGCGGCCAAGGCGCAGGCGCTGGTCCAGGGGCTGATGATGATCGACGCCGATCCGGTGGCGGACCGTGCAGCTCTCGAACGTCTGACGCTATGGGCCTTGTCACAATATTCTCCTGTTGTTGCCATGGATCCTCCGGACGGGATCGTCATGGACACCGAAGGCGCCGATCACCTTCAGGGTGGCGAGGAGCTAATGCTGTCCGGCCTCGTCAATCGTTTCCGCGCGCGAGGCCTTGCGGCCCGTGCGGCCATCGCCGACACCTGGGGCGCCGCGCATGCGCTGGCCCGGAGCACAAGTCGCGGGACCGTCATCGTCCCGCGCGGAGAGACCGCCAGCGTCGTAGGGCGCTTGCCGCTGTCATCGTTACGATTGCCGGTCGAGACCGTTGCCCGACTCCGCACCCTCGGCTTTGCCACTGTCGCCGATCTGGAAGCGACGCCGCGCGCCCCTTTGGCTCTTCGCTTCGGCCCGGAGGTCGGGCGCCGTCTCGACCAAATGCTCGGGAGGGTCGCGGAGCCCATCGATCCGATCCGGCCGGCGGACCTGATCGAACTGCACAAGCTCTTTGCCGAACCGATCGGCGCTGCGGAAACCATCGAGAAGTACGTCGGCCGGCTGGTGCGCCAGCTTTGCCTCGAGCTCGAACAGCGCGGACTCGGCGTGCGTCGCACCGACCTCGTCATTCACCGCGTCGACAACACCATGCAGGCGCTCAGGGCCGGCACCGCAAAGCCGGTTCGTGATGTTGCCTGGCTGATGAAGCTCTTCCGCGATCGTTTCGAGAGGATCGAACCCGGCTTCGGCATCGAGAAGCTCAGCCTTGCCGCCACCCTCGTCGAACCACACCCCGAGGTTCAATCGGCCTCTTCCCTGATCGAGGATCAGATGACGGACGTGACGCCGCTCATCGATGTGCTCGGCAATCGTGGCGGCCAGCGGATTTTCCGTGTCGCGCCGGTCGCAAGTGACGTGCCCGAACGCAGCGTCCAGCGGATCGCGCCGATGACGGACGAGGTCGGTGCCACATGGCCGCTGCAGTGGCCGAGACCGGCCCGGCTTCTCGCACGTCCCGAGGCGATCGAGGTGATCGCTCTGCTGCCGGACCATCCGCCGGCCTCGTTCACCTGGCGCGGCAAGCGCCGCCGCGTGAAGCGGGCCGACGGCCCGGAGCGCATCTTCGGCGAGTGGTGGAAGCGAAGCGCCGAATGGGTGGCGGTGCGCGACTATTTCGTCGTCGAGGACGAGGTAGGCGAGCGCTTCTGGATCTTCCGGTCCGGTGATGGCGTCGATACGCAAACCGGGTCTCACGACTGGTTCCTGCATGGGATCTTTGCATGATGCGCTACGCCGAGCTTCAGGTGACGACGCATTTTTCTTTCCTCAGGGGCGCGAGCTCGGCCGAGCAGCTGTTCACGACGGCAAAACTGCTC
>NZ_JAMXLD010000010.1:0-1694 GCF_024054295.1 Ciceribacter sp. RN22 | reverse complement strand
GGTATCGTGCGCGCCCTGGAGGCGTCGCGGGCAACTGGCGTGCGACTTGTCGTCGGCTGCCGGCTCGATCTGGCCGATGGCATGTCGATCCTCGTCTATCCGACCGATCGTGCCGCCTATTCGCGACTGACGCGGCTGCTGACCCTGGGCAAGGGGAGGGGCGGGAAGGCGAACTGCATCCTCCATCTCGATGACGTCGCACTCTATGCCGAAGGCCTGATCGGCGTCCTCGTGCCGGACCTGGTCGATGAGACCTGTTCCGTGCAGCTCAGGAAGATGGCCGAGATCTTTGGCGACCGCGCCTATGTCTCGCTCTCCCTGCGCCGCCGTCCCAATGATCAGTTGCGGCTGCATGAGCTCTCGAACCTCTCGGCAAAACACCGCGTGAAGACCGTTGTCACCAACGACGTGCTGTTCCATGAGCCGGCTCGGCGGCAGCTGCAGGACGTCGTCACCTGCATCCGGACAGGAACCACCATCGACGATGTCGGCTTCGAGCGGGAGCGACACGCGGACCGATACCTGAAACCGCCCGACGAGATGGCGCGGCTCTTTCCTCTCTACCCGGAAGCGCTCAAGCGAACGATGGAGATTGTCGAGCGCTGCAAGTTCTCGCTCGAGGAGCTCGTCTATCAATACCCCGAGGAAGCGCTGATCCCGGGCCTGACCGCGCAGCAGTCGCTGGAGCATTACACATGGGAGGGCGTGAAGACGCGGTATCCTGAGGGCCTGCCGGCGCATGTCGAGAAGACGATCCGGCATGAGCTCGCGCTGATCGAGACCATGAAATACGCGCCCTACTTCCTCACCGTCTTCTCGATCGTTCGTTATGCCAGGTCGCAGGGCATTCTCTGCCAGGGCAGGGGGTCGGCAGCCAACTCGGCCGTCTGCTACGTGCTCGGCATCACTTCGATCGATCCCGATACCAACGACCTTCTCTTCGAGCGGTTCGTCTCCCAGGAGCGCGACGAGCCGCCCGACATCGACGTCGATTTCGAGCATGAGCGCCGCGAAGAAGTGATCCAGTGGATCTACAAGACCTACGGCCATGACAAGGCCGCTCTCTGCTCGACCGTCATCCGCTATCGCGCCAAGGGCGCCATTCGCGACGTCGGCAAGGCGCTCGGCCTGCCCGAGGACCTGATCAAGGCGCTCTCTTCCGGCCTGTGGTCCTGGTCGGACGAAGTCGGCGAGCAACAGCTGCGCGACCTCGGCCTCAATCCGGACGACCGTCGTCTCGCCCTCACCCTGAAGCTTGCGCGGCAGTTGATGGGAAGTCCGCGCCATCTCAGCCAGCATCCAGGGGGCTTCGTGCTCACCCATGACAGGCTCGACGACCTGGTACCGATTGAGCCGGCGACGATGGCCGACCGGCAGGTGATCGAATGGGACAAGGACGACATCGAAGCCCTGAAGTTCATGAAGGTCGATGTGCTGGCGCTCGGCATGCTGACCTGCATGGCCAAGGCCTTCGCCCTGATCTTCGAGCACAAGCATCAGGAACTCGACCTCGCGACCATTCCGCAGGAAGACCCGGCGACCTATGCGATGATCCGCAAGGCTGACACGCTCGGCACCTTCCAGATTGAAAGCCGGGCGCAGATGTCCATGCTGCCACGCATGAAGCCGAGGACCTTCTACGACCTCGTGATCCAGGTGGCGATCGTCCGCCCCGGCCCGATCCAGGGTGACAT